>CAXXGZ010000001.1:0-150341 GCA_963663595.2 Chloroflexota bacterium
CGCATTCATCAATGCGGACCTAGAATTAACCCCGCGCTGGCTGGACCAATCTGACTCAGCGCATCGGAGCGGCGAGCCCGCCCCGGCTAAGGGGCCGGGTCGGGGAAAGCCTGGTTCGGCCCGACGAAGACGCCGCCATTTGGGCCCTCGTCGGGCAGGCTCGCCAGCCACACTGCCGTAGCCACGAGCTCGTCCATCGAATCGTCGGAGTCACCGTCAAACTCCTCATACACACTGAGCTGGTTGACCTTGATGTCGACGTCTCCAACGCCCGCCGCGAGCGTGGAGGTAACGGCGTTCAAAGCGGCGTCGGTTATGGCGCGATCCGGGCTCGAAGCGGGAACCCCGGACGAGATGTTTACGATACGTCCGTATCCACCGGATCGCATCATCGGAATGAACCGATCGCCAAGCAGATATGCGCCGGCCGCGCGTGATTCGATGGCGATTTGGAGCGCATCCATCGACGGACTGAGGCTATTCGCCCCAACCGCGCTCGGATCTCGAGCGTCACCATCCGAATCCGGCGCACCCACTATTAGAACGTCGGCCCTGGCGAAGGCCTCACTCACGTAGCCGGCCAATCGATCTATGCTGGGCTCGAAGCCCGCGTCGAACTGATGGTAGAAGATCCGCAGACCGCTCGATTCGAGCCGCTCAATGACCGTGGCGCCACGAGCTTCGTCGGCGGTGGCCAGAAGTACGCGGTGGTCGCTCTCGGCAAGCGCGCGACAAAGTCTCATGTCGATCTCATCGCCGGAACCGGTTACTACGGCCACGCGCCGGTCGGTCCACATCATCGGCGGCCGAACCTTCGCGGCCCCAGGCCGGCTCGCAGGATCACCGCTCGCCGCCCTCCGCGGAAGGTGCGCTTCCGGCGGGTCCGGCGGCGTTGTCCCACCAGGATTGAGCGAAGCTTCGGCGGTCGATCTCCCGGGTTCCGGTCAGGCGATCGATCTGACCGAAACCGGTGATCCCCAAATCCTTACCGTCCCGAGACGGATCGGCGTAACGATCGAACCATTGCTCCAGCGAAATGCGCATGGCGGCGATGCGAGCCGACTGCTGCGGCTCCGAGATCAGGTTACGGCGCTCGCCGGGATCGTTGACCATGTCGTAAAGCTCGTTGTAGCCGGCATCGTATCGATGTACGTACTTCCACTCAGGGGTCCGGATCATGCGAGTCCCGCCGAATTCATCGAAAACCATAACGCTGTTACGCTGAGACTCGTCCGCGCCGCGAAGCGCGGGCGCGAAGCTCTGGCCGGGGAGGTCCGCATCGGGCGGAACCGGCAGATCGACGAAATCGAGCAAAGTCGGAAGGATGTCGTAGGCGCTGTACAGACCGGAAAGAACCGCGTCCTCGCGGATCGATCCGGGCATGCAGAAGATCGCCGGGACTCTGACCGAAGTCTCGAACATATTGAACGGATACGTGCCGTTCCCCTTGCCCCAGATTCCGTGGTGGCCGAAGTTGAACCCGTTGTCGCTGACGAAGATGACCAGGGTATTCTTTTCGATCCCGAGCGCTATTAGCCGGGCAACGATCCGACCCACGTTGGCATCCATCGCCGTAGTGGCGGCAAAGTAACCCTTCAACAGCTCGCGGCCGCCCTTGAATTCCGTGGGAGACCCGGCCATCCAGGGATGGGGAGGTTCTTGCGGGCACGATTCGAACGGGCAGTCGTCATAGGAATCCATGATGTCCTGCGGGTGTCCGTACCAAGGTGAATGGGGAGCGGTGTAATGGACGCTCAGGTAAAACGGCTCCTCGCGCTGTGACCCCGTGTCGATGAAACTCAGAGCCTCGTCGGTGATGAGATCGGTGACGTAGCCGGTCGCGTTCTCACTGACGCCGTTCCGGATCATCGGCGGGTCTTTGTAATTCCCTCCGCCGAAGCGGTGGATGAACGAATGCGAGAATCCGTGTTCCCCCAGCTCCTCGAGGCCCAGGTGCCACTTGCCGGAGATTCCGCAAGTCCACCCATTGGCGCTGAGAACGTCGGTGTAGGTCACTTCGCCCTCGAGAAGCCGCGCGGGCATGGTTCCGTCGGATTTGCGCCGGATCCAGTCGTGAACTCCGTGCTGTGAGTTGATCTTCCCGGTAAGGTACGTCGCGCGACTCGGGGAGCACACCGGCGAGGCGACGAAGAAGTTCTCGATTCGAGTGCCTCGGGCAGCCAGGGCGTCGATGTTGGGCGTGCGGATTTCGGGATTGCCATAGCAGCCGGCGGCCCAGATGGCCTGATCGTCGGTCAGTATGAATACGATGTTGGGCTTTTCGCTCATGGCGCTGATGTCCCCCGGGGCGCCGCGACTTCGATCCGAAACCGGGCGGGGACGCCTAGTCCGTGCGACGTTGCCGCCCCATAAAGATTGGCCGATCGGTTAGATGCCAGCCGCCAGCGAACTCCATTCGCTTTCGGGAAAAGCTCGAAGGGTCTCGGTGGAAACACCGAAATCCCGCCATGCCATCATCGCCTGACAGCATGCGATCTCGTCGGGGAATTCAACGATGGCGGCGCCATCGTACTGACCCATCGTGAGGTAGACCTCCACCAGCTTTCCGCCATGTTGCTCCGCCAATTCGTGACTGGAAGGCGCGCCGCCGGAAATCGCGTCCTTTATGGGCTCGGCATCGGTGCCCGCGGGTCCGGTGAACTTCCAGAGAACCAGAAAAGTCGCCATACGAAACCTCCTCAAACTTCCATCTGGCCAGGGTCTATGCCAGGAACGAGACCATCCTAACGCGGGACAACGGGTCGATCGTCAGCGCACCAACGGATGCTCGACGATCCGCGCCCAGCCGGATTAGATCTGACCCGGTCTACGCTCGATAGGCGTCCGCCACCTTGGCCACCATTTCGACGGTGTCGTCGATATCCCGGTCCGTGGCCCTGTATGTCCAGGACCAGCGAATGGTTCGAGAGAGATGGGACTTGGCATTGACGAGCCGCTTCAAATCCTGATCGCGATTCTCGATGAACTCGACGCTATGCGGGAGCAGGTAGTACATGGCCAGGCGTCCGGTCAGTCCCTCAGCCACCAGCGCTTGCTCGATCTGGTCCATGCCCACGCTGAACTTCTCCGGCTCGAACTGCATGTGGTAAAGCCAGTAGAGGTGTGAGCCCGGCACGTCCACGCGTGGGGGCACCACGCCGTCGATCGCCTGGAGCTTGGCCGAGAGAGCCTCGCCCAACTCGACGCGACGGCGATTTTGCTCGGGAAGCGCCCCGAGCTGCGCGATGCCCACGGCAGCCTCGAGCTGGCCGAATCTATAGTTGAAACCGGGTACCGGATGGTGACGGCCCGCGCCTTCATCGAGGTAGATTGCTCCCCGATCGACGGCGATCTGATGTAGGCGGTCGATGAAATCCCCGTCGTTCGACGTCACCGCGCCGCCGTTGTCGGTGGGCAGCAACTTGCTGGAGTTGAACGAGAAGACGGCCATGTCGGTCACGCTGCCGGCCGTGCGGCCCTTGTAATTGCCGAGGGTCGCCTGCGCAACATCTTCGATAAGCGTCACCTTGTGCTTGGCTGCAAGCTCGATCAGCGGGTCCAGATCGCACATATGACCGTAGAAATGGACGGCGACGATGGCGCGGGTCCGCGGAGTGATAACCTTCTCGACCTCTTCGGCTGTGATCAGCCCGGTGTGCTCGTCGACATCGGCAAAAATCGGATTCGCGCCCACGTAGAGGATTCCAGCCACCGACCCGTAGTCCGATATCGCCGTGACGATCACGTCATCGCCGGGTCCGATCCCGAGCGCCGTCATCACGGCGTGGAGTGCGGTGGTGCAGTTCGACACGCCCAGCGCGTGCTTGACTCCGCTGGCCTCGGCGAATGCGCTCTCAAACCTTGCAACCATGTCCGACGTGAAGCCGCTGTCAAGGACCTCCAGGACGAGATCTCTTGCCTTGGGCTCCAGGATCCGGGGACTGTTTTTCGTCAGAGGATCGTCGGGACCGCGTACGGGAGTGCCCCCTTCGACGGCGAGCCTGCGAGTTGCGACATCTTTCGTGGCCACGGAACCCCCTAAGAAAATCCTGGCCGGCGCCGATGCTTCGCGATCCGCGAGACAGTGCGTCAGCCGGTTACGGCGCTTATAGGCTACCTGGGCAAATCAGTGCACGGCAATCGATCGGCATGACGAATAAGCAGCCCGACCCCGCGCTCCAATAACAGACCTGAGCCGGCCGACAATAGGCTATGTACTCGGGCGCTCGCCCTGGTGGCTTGAGTCGAACTCGTCCGGGATCGGTTCCGTTGTTTCCTCTAGCAAGGCCTCCAGCAGCGTCTGCTTCGCGCGGACGAAATCCCGATCGACCGTGATCCGGCGGTTTCGCGGCCTCGGCAATGAAATTTCGACCTCGAGCTTCATCGTGCCCGGCCTACGCGTCATCACGTATGACCGATCGGAGAGAAACACCGCCTCGTCCACGTCGTGGGTAATGAAGAGCACGGTCATTCCGAACTGCCGCCAGACCTTCAATAACCATTCATGCATGGCTGATCGGGTTAGCGCGTCCAAGGCGCCGAAGGGCTCATCAAGTAGCAGGACGTCGTGACCGGTGAGGACGGTACGCAGGAGAGCGGCGCGCTGTCGCATGCCGCCGGACAGTTCAGACGGATAGCGATCCTCGAAGCCCTCCAATCCAAAAAGCGGAAAGAGATCGCGCGCTTCCGATTTTGCGGCCTCCTTGTCGCCCCGCCGCAGTTCGACGCCCAGGATCACGTTGTTGAGAATGCTTCGCCAAGGAAGCAGCAAGTCGCGCTGGGGCATGTAGCCGACCACACCGGTCTGGCCCGCCATGCGCACCCCATGAAGCAAAACCTCGCCTCGATCGGCGGGCTCGAGTCCGGAGATGACGTTGAAAAGAGTGCTCTTGCCGCAGCCACTCGGACCAATGATGCTCACGAACTCACCGACCTTGGCGGTCAGAGTGGCATTTTCCACGGCCGCGACCGAGGTGGGGCCTGCACCGAATGTCTTCCACAGCCCCCGCACTTCCACGGCGAATCCATCGGCCGATAGCGTTGACCCACTTCCGCTGGGTGCGCGGCTAGCGGTCCGGGAGATAGTCATTCGTGAATGCGGCCTCCCAGTCAATCAGATCGTCGACAAGCTGATTCTCCGCCATCCACTCGGACATTCGCTGCCATATGTCGGGGTCCTGGACCCCCCAACTGGCGGCGTCCGCCTGATATTGCGGGCTCAGCCACTCTTGAGATGGGGCAACGAGTGCTACGTCCGTTTCAGGGGCAGCCTTTACGAGGATCTCCGCCGCCTCCGCGGGATTTTCAATCGCGTATTCATACCCGCGCGATATTGCCGCCAATGACCGGCGTACGAGATCCGGATTGTCAGCGATCAGCGCCTCGTTGGTCATGATCAGCGGTGTGTAGTAGTCGGGTACTCCCCAGTCCTTGAGAAATACGGTGTTTATCTCAATCCCTTCAAGACCCGCCTTGACGCCCTGCCAGCCGAAAAAGATCCAATAGAGATCAACGTCGCGCTGGATTATCGTCAGGAAATCGGCGGCGCCCGCGTCCACGACCTTCAGGTCGTCGGGATCGGCGCCATCGGCCTGCATCATCGTCTTTAGAAATGCCAATTCAAGCGGCGAGCCGAATCCGCCGTACACCTTGCCCGCGAAATCTCTGGGGCTCGTGATCCCTTTCGCGGCGATACTCGCGAATCCCGAGGTATTGTGCTGAATAATGGCCGCCACGGAGACCACCGGCACACCGGCGACACGAGCCGGAGTCATGAACTCCTGGAAACCGATGCCGAATTCGACCTGGCCTGCTCCGACCACCTGCTCCCCGCCACCCTCGGCCGGCTCGATGATTTCGAAATCGAGGTTCTCCTCCTCGAAATAGCCGTTTTCACGTGCAACGTACAGCCCGGTGTGATTCGTATTTGGAACCCAGTCCAGGACGAGTCTCGCGGATGTGCGTTCGACCTTGGCCCCCGATGTGCCCGAATCGCCGCAGGCCGCCAGGGTCGCCATCGCCACTCCCGATCCGAGCACCTTAAGAAATCTTCGCCTTGTCATCCATCTCTCCTTTGCTGGGTGTAACACCAGGGCATCGACCATCTCGCGATCACGTCAACCAACACAAACAGGCCGATCGCCAGCAGCGAAACCAGCACAATCACCACGAACGCACGGTCCGCGCGGAACGAGTTCTGTGATCTGATGAGGAACACTCCCAGGCCGCGGCTCGCGCCGAGCCATTCGACGATCACGGCCCCGATCACGCTGTAAGCGGCGGCGATCTTCGCGCCCGCGGCCAGCGACGGTAACGCTGACGGCAGACGGCCGATTCGAAAAAGCTGCCAGCGATTGGCGCCCATAGCCTTCAGAAGACTCAGTACTTCGCTGTCCGCCGCCCGCAGCCCGTCGAGGAACGAAATGCAGATAGGAAAGAAGCAAACGAGAACGATGAGAGCGATCTTTGGAGTGAGTCCGAATCCGAACCAGATCACGAGCAGTGGAGCCATGACGATTACCGGAACAGACTGCGAGATAACCAAAAGTGGATAAACCGTCCGCCGGACCACCGTGAATAGATGACTCGTCACGGCCACCGCTATGCCGAGAATCAGTGCGATGGTGAAGCCCATCGCGATCTCGAGCACCGTGATCCCGGCATGGTGACGGATGAGATCGGCCGACTCGAAAAAAGCCTTGACGATGTCCGACGGAGATGGCATCAGCCACCGGGGCGTCTGCCGCCAGACAACAACGATCTGCCAAATGACGACGAGCGAACCCAGGAATAGGGCCGGCAGGATTAGCCTGCGTCCGGCCGACTCCCGGCGCCCAACCAAGTAGGAAGCGGACGACTTAACGTCCTCAGTCGAAAGCTCGTGCCGACTCCTGAGAAATATCGGCACCCCAGTGGTCCTGAGGAGTCCCGAAAGCTGTCGCTTCATGGTTGGGGCGAGCTTCGATGCGGGGCGACCTTTTCCTCCATGCTCATCAGGCCGGAAGGTCGCGAAAGAATTCGGATGTTCGACTGCACCGAGCCCGACGATTCCAGCGCCGCGCGATGGGCGCCGAGCGCGACTTCGACCAACGCATTGAGATCGTCCCCCTCCAGGGTGGTTTCCATCGGGCCGACCTCGTGACGGACTCCCGCCCGCTTGATGGCCGCGATAGCCGCATCGACCGCCGCAAGCACATCTTCCGATTGCAGCGGTAGAACCTGAATCGCAAGCGTTGCCGTGGCCATCCAATCCTCCCAAACAAAAAACCGCAGGCCCGTTCCTAAACCTGCGGCAGTCAGCTTCGGATGATTCCCTCCGCTGGCATTACCCAGTTCAGGTTCTAAGGGTCGGTGGTTATCAGACCACCATCTCAGCCGGGCATTACCCAGCTCCCCTTTGTTCTGCTTCAGTCCGCGGTGGCACCCTGCAGTTTCAAATAACGTCGATCCCTGTACCCATCAATGATACTCACTCAAGTGTCCGTACATACAAGCGAAACGTCGTTTCGGTGAGGCCGATCCGTATGGCGACCGCGGAACCGGATCGACCGCGCTTGACTTCGAAGCGCCGGTCCGCGCCGCGCCAGATCTGAGATGACACCGACGAGCGGCGAAGATCGTGCCCCGGCAACGCACAAAAGAAGTGCCGACCAGCCACCAACCGGCCTGCCGGAACCAAAGAGGATCCACAAAAGTTCGCTTCATAACGGACGGATTGGCTCATCGTTGTCATAATTGAAGGCGAAGTGACAATCGGGTGCGAAGGAGACAGAGCCACCTTTGTTCGGCAAGACCGCGGACCTCAAGAGTTTTGACGATATTCCCGTGCAGATCGATTCGTCGGGCCACATCAAAGTGGGCCTGCGGTCGGTTCCGCTGGCGAAGGTCGTCGGATCGGTCGGACGTCACACGAATTTCACCTCGAAGTTCATGCCACGCGGCCTGCGCAAGAGCTGGCGCTATCGCCAGATAGTTCGCGCTTATAAAGACGGTGTGCCGATGCCGCCGGTCCACCTATACGAAGTGCTGGGCGAGTATTTTGTGGTGGACGGTCATCACCGGGTGGCCGCCGCGCTGGAAACGGGCGGGGTTGACATCGATGCCGACGTAGAAGTCTTCATACCGTTCGACGATTCACCCGCGAAATGGTTGTCACTGGAGCGCGCGCGTTTCGAAATCACCACCGGGTTACACGACATCGAACTTAGCGAGCCCGGTTCGTACCAGTGGATACTGGACGAGATCGAGGAACACAAATGGCTCATGAGCGAGCGGGCCGGGCGCAATGTCGGGATCCGTTCCGCCGCGCTCGACTGGCACCAGCGCGTCTATTCGCGGGTGGTCGTGAACTTCTACATGAAGGGCCGGCCGCGTGAATCCACAGCGCTCACCCCGGCTCAGCAATACCTTGAGTTTCAGACCGCGAAATGGCTCGATAGCGAGAAGGAAGGTCATGACGTCGGCGTTTCTGGAAAACTCGATCGATTCTTTGACGGGCGCAAAACGGGCCTGGCGGGTACGATTTACCGCGCCGCGGAAGTTCTCAGCTGGAATCCCGGAGAAGCCGCCGCTCGGTTTGCGGGTTATTTGAAGATCGCCGCTGAAGCCGGAGCTTCAAGCCGATGTCGAGTCGCTTCCATTTGGCGGCGTTGAGGGCCTGAACCAAGCCTGCTAGAACCGGGCCGGACCGACTCCACATCCAGATCGCAATCGACCTGACTCCGCGTCGATTCCGGATGCTCTGGTCTACGTCAGATCCCGCAGTGCCTCAGCCGCGGCCTTGCCTCTGTCCGAGTCAGGGTCCACCTTGACTGCGCGCTCCAGGTGCAGCCGCGCCGTCTGATCTCCTTTTCTGGCGAGAGCGAGGGCGTCTTCAAATCCCTTGTCCGAGTAGCTGGCGTCTCTGGGCACTACGTCGAGTCCATTCTGTTTCCAGTAGAACTGCAGGTCCTCCCGCTCCCAATCTCGGTAGACCTGCTCCCAAGAGAGCGGGCTGTAGTTGCTGAGATGGGGTTCCAGCATCTGCTCGGCGATCGGCAGGGATCTGTTTTGATAGCGGTTGTCCAGGGAAATACGGAGGCGGTCGCCGGTTGTGTTGGGCAACGCCTGATGAATCGTGAGGCTGTGAAAAATCAACGCGTCGCCGATCTCGTAATCGGTGGTGTGCCAGGTCCCGGACTGTTGATCTACGTCGACGGCGAGACTCCCGGCGCCCAAAGAAAAGTGATGATCAAATACGACGTTGCTCTTATGCGAGCCGGGAATGATCGCGAGCCCACCAAGTTCCACCGGGCAATCACCCACGGGCGACCAGCAGGTATACGTCTCGTATGAGCCCTGGAAGTGGACGAAGTCTTGATGCGCCGGCGTCGTGTGATCGACATATTGGGGAAACCAGATCCGGGCGATCTTGTTGGGATGGGGCAGTACATCCCCGTCGGCGAGTGCTTTCAAAATGGAAATGACTTCGGGCCAGTGGCCGGCGCGATGGAACGACTCCAGCCTGTAGAGATCGTGATACACATCCACGTACTCGAGATCGCCCTCAGTGCACCGGCGTGAAACATCGGCTATGCCATCGTTCAACTCGGTCCCCGGTCGAATCCACCCCCCATCGCGGATCACTTCGAGCATCTCCAGCCGGAGCCCCCAAAGACGGTCTGCATCGTGCAATCCGCGAATGAATACGTACCCATCTTCGGCGATTCGCCTTCGGAGCTCGAATGGGTCGTTCAAGGCGTCATTTGAGACCCGGAACTCTTTCAGATCATTGGACATGATCGCTCCGCTCTCCCGCTCGGATCGATTGGACCCCCGACTCGGTGCCTCAGCTCCGGCCAGCAGTCGGAATTCGGAGGAATCTTAACCACTGAATCGGCGGAGGTTCGATTTGGATAATCTCTCGCTACGGCGCGGTTACGGCCACGGCACGGCCGGACTCGCGCGATTCAGTGGCCGCGTCGGCTAAAAGCAGAGCCCGCAGCCCGTCGTCGCCGGTAGGGTTTCTGACTTCGCCGCCCGCGATTCCCTCGAAGAAGTGTTCCAATTCGATCCGGTAGGAATCCGCGTATCGCACCAAGAAGAAGTCCATCATGCGATCGGTAACGACTCCATCTTCGCCGCTCCGTTCGAGCACGGTCGGCCGAGGGTTTTCAGCGCGCAACATACCCCGCGAGCCGTGAGCCTCCAGCCGTTGGTCGTACCCGTATACAGCCCGGCGCGAGTTGCTTATTTGGCAGAGCCGCCCCGATTCGGTCCGCAGGTTGACGATGGCGGTGTCCACGTCGCCGGCGTCCTTCGCGGACGGATCGAAGAGACAGCTTCCATAGGCAAAGACTTCCACCGGCTCCTCGCCGAGAAACCACCGGGCCAGGTCGAAGTCGTGAATCATCATGTCGCGGAAAAGTCCTCCGGAGACTCGGATGTAGGACAGCGGTGGAGGTTTGGGATCGCGGCTGGTTATAGAAAGCAATTCCAGCTCGCCTATGGCCCCGGCCTCGAGCCGCTGCTTGAAGGCGGCGAAGTGCGGGTCGAATCTCCTATTGAACCCGATGGCCAGTGGGACGCCCGCCGCTTCCACGATTTTCACCGACTCGCGGGCGCGAGCGGCGTCCAAATGAATTGGCTTCTCGCAGAATACGGCCTTTCCGGCCCGCGCCGCCGCCTCGATTAGGTCCGCGTGCGTGTCGGTCGATGACGCGATTATGACTGCCTCGATTTCCGCATCCGATAGAACTGCATCCGCCGTCGCCGTTTCAGCCCCGAAGCTTTTGCCGAGCGCCCCCGCGGCTTCTGCAATTGGATCGGATACGTAGACGAGCCGCGCTTGGGTCGAATCCGCGATCGTACGGCCGTGCACCGCGCCGATCCGTCCCGCGCCGAATAGAGCCACATTGATCATGGTGTGGGATCTGCTCCTCTCGTCACGAGCGACTCGGAGCGCACCGGCACTCGGAAAACTGGCGTATGAAGGGGACCCAGGATATCAATTCAACGCGGATGGACGCTGGAAAAAGGCGTCTTGCTCTCCCGCTCGCGTCTATCGGGATTTGGGGTGCGGCCAGTCACATTCCCCGGGAGTGGCGAAGATTTGAATCCGAGCGGGCGATTACGCGGACAGGTCGGTGGTGGCGCCGAGTCCTGCCGGATTCGCCACTTTTCGAGGAGTCGTCTCGCCTGTATCGGCGTCGTTATCGTCGGACCCCGGGATCGTGTCGTTCGGTCGATCCGCGGCAGTCTCCACCCGATCGTCGGTCTCTTCCGCTTCGCTCAGCGTCTTCTCCAAGCGGTCACGGAATTGATCGGCATCCTGCTGTTTTTCGCCACTTTTGTCGCGGCGCGTCTCCATCGAGTTGTGAATGCGGATAGGGTCCGGTGCGATCTTGTTGATTGTGCTGAAGTCCGTCATCCCCGTGCCCCAAGTGGCGTAGACCCTCTGGTTCTATTATCGGCACTTCCGGTCGAATCAGTTAGATCGGGCACGCAACGAGCCGACGTCGGATCAATAGGTCCAGGGCGCCGCCCCAGAACGCAGCCGAGCGTGATGGCATTTCCGACCGCTTCACCTCGAGCGCGCCCGCCCGCCCGTATCCTTGCCGCGGCGATCGGCTATTCAGCCGGGGTGTCAAAATCCGATTCCGCCGCCTCGTACACGAACACGGTCGTGTCGTCATCATCGGGAGCGAAATAAAAGCGCAGCCGCGCACCATCCCGCTCGAGAAACATCGGATTATTCGTGACGAGGCGATCACTTTTGCGCGACTTGAAATTAACCAGGATCTGGTGGATGACCTCTTCGCTCTCCAGGTCCACCAAGTCGAGCGCGCCGAGGTAATCCTGCTGTATCAGCGTGGAACTGCTGCAAACGGCGTACGAAGATTCAACGAATTTGCAGTCCTGGTATTCAACAAACGCCTCGGCATGGCTTCTATCTATGGCACTTGCCGGGACCAGGCAGGAGACGATGTTGCCCTCCTTGAGCTGCCATCGGTAGTGCCTGATGGATCCCCAGCTGAACCCGTGCAGCGTATTCGTCTTCCCGTTGTACGCCAGATCGCCAACGTGATCGTCAACCCGACAAATCGTCTCGGCGTCCAGAGTTGCGGGATTAACACGAACGATGATCGATTGCCCGCCAGGTCTGTACTCTGCCACGGGGACCCAGACCCATGTCCCGTCATAATCGATGCCCCCGGGATGAAACATTCGCCCCTGGTCGATTCGCCGGCTCGCCACGAGGTTGCCGTCGAGATCAGCCTTGAAGATCCAGCCTTCACCGCGGCTGCTGGGCCGATTCGGAGGGTGAGTCGCTTCGCCCTCGCCGAGATCGCCAGGCAGGGAACGCACCGAGGCGATGATCAGGTGTCCGTCAATCCGGTGCATGCCCTCAGGGTGATACGTTCTGAATCTGAGCTTGATCTCGTTAACTAGACTCCATCGTGAGTCGCTGGACAGTCCGGCAAAAATTTTCGCCGAGCCCTCGGTGGGGGCGGCCGATCGTGCGACATCGTCGGAACCGGCCTGCTGCCGGCTGCGCTGCACTGCGCCGTAACCTGTCATGGTTATCCGCCAATCAGGAGGACTTACTAGCTTCCAAAATGATAGTCGGGATTTCCCCCACCGATTGATAGTTGAATTACAAATGCCGGGCGCCCCCGTATCCATGTTGACTTCGGATGTATCCAGCGGCGGGACTCGCGGCGCGAGTCAAGCGACGTGCCGAGCGCACGGTCGCGTAATTGACACGTTTTCTCTGGAGGCCTTCAACTGTCCGCGGTGGAGGGTACCCGGGTGAGTCGAGAGCCCAACATGCCGAACGTTCTAGAACTGATCGAGGCGAAAAAGGCGTCGCGCACGAACACCGCCGCCGAGATAGCGGATCTCGTCCGGGCGTATCTCACCGATGAGGTACCTGACCACCAGATGGCCGACTGGCTGATGGCCGTGCGGCTCAACGGGTTGAACGAAACTGAAATCGCCGCCCTAACAGAGTCCTTCGTCAGAAGCGGCCGGTCATTCAAATGGGACGGCCTCGGGAGTCCCGTGGTAGACAAACACAGCACCGGCGGCGTGGGCGACAAGACATCATTGGTCGTCGTTCCGTTGGCCGCGGCCTGCGGCCTTGCGGTACCTAAGATCTCCGGTCGCGGACTTTCCTTCACGGGCGGAACCGTAGACAAGCTCGAGGCGATTCCAGCAATGCGCGTGGAGCTTGACGCGATTGAGTTCGAGCGCCAGGTTCGCGGCGTCGGCGCGGCGATCGTATCGCAATCCGCCGATCTCGTCCCCGCGGACCGCCGCATTTATGAACTCCGAGACGCCACCGGAACCGTCGATGCGCCGGGCTTGATCGCGGCGAGCATCATGAGCAAGAAACTGGCCGCCGGCGCCGGGACGCTCCTGATCGACGTGAAGGTGGGGTCCGGCGCATTCATCAAAGACCATGAATCCGCCGCGCAATTCGCCGAAATGCTCATCGAGATCGGCAAAGCGGCCGGCCGCAACGTGCGGGTGCTGCTCACAGGGATGGATCAGCCTCTCGGCTACGCGGTAGGCCATGCCGTGGAGGTGGAGGAGGCGCTGCGTGTCCTCAAAGGCAACGGGCCGCCCGACCTGGTCGAATTGGCGGTGACGATCGTTGCGGCGCTTATTCGCGACTCTGGTCTGCGGCCGGCTCCGCGTGCGGCGCGGCAGCGAGCGGAACGGGCCCTGGCGTCGGGCGCCGCGGAGAGCAAATTCCGCGAAATCGTCGCTGCCCAGGGTGGCGATCTCGAATCCTTCGAACGTGACCTGCCGCATAAACAAATGCCGGTGAAGCGGTCCATAGAGTCCGATCGGGCTGGCTATGTGACGCAGATCGACGCAGGGGCCGTCGCCAGCGCTCTCCGGGAGCTCGGCGGGGCGCGCCGAACGAAGAATGGCGAACTCGATCGCGACGTCGGACTTTACATAACGAAGAAACTCGGCGATGTGGTGGCGGCCGGGGAGGAGTGGGGTTGGATTGGAGCCCGCGACGCCGAATCCGCCGAAGCGGCGAAAAGAATCGTGCTTCGTGGAATGTCGGTCGACGATTCCGCTCCGCCGTCCCGGAATCTAATTCTGGGCCAGATGGTCGGCTGATGCCCCGCCGGGTCCGCTCCTAACAAATACGGCTATCGTAAGTTCGCCAATTTGACGACTGGCGGCGTATCGCTAACGTTCAGGCGGCGAATTAAGGCGTTCGACTGCTGAAATAAGTGCTGATAACCCACCGTCGAGCTGTCGACGCTGATCATCGTCAAGCTCGGTGATCAGCCCGCTCAGGAACTCCGATGCCGCATCACGCACGCTATCCAGGCGAGTCTGCCCACTCGCCGTGAGACTGAGCCGGGTCACCCTGCGGTCGTTGCGGTCCTGACGGCGGGCCACAAGTCTTCTTCGCGCCAGACCGTCGACAATCTTGGTCACCGCCGGTGGGGTCACGGACATCCGGTTAGCCAGATCGACCATCCGAACCTCATTGCCCTCGGCAAAACGGAGCAGGTCGAATTCCTGAATCGTGACGTCCAGAGATTCTTGGTTATCGCGCAAGAATCGCGGAACCATGCTTCGAATCTGCGGAGCGGCCGTCAGCAACTTTCGGGCGATCCCTCCGGGACCGGCCGGTTTCCGGGCACTTGTCTTCCGATCGATTGGTCCGTCCTTTCCGAGGTCGATGTAGATAGATTCAACAGTTACCGTTACGAAATTAATAGTTCACTGACGACACCAACGTGAGGTTTTTCACAGAGTCAAGACCTTAATCGGACTAGTTTTCCAGGGATGACTACGTTTACGGGATCGATGAAGGTCTCGTGAAATCCGAAGGAGGATCCCGCCTCGATGGCAACGCAAAGAAACCTTGTCCAGGAAGCGCGGTTCACGCCCTGGCAGCTGACCGCCGGCAAGCGCCTGGCACTCGCGGGACTGATGGTGGTGATGGCCGTCGTTATCGTGGGAATCGTCGTGGCCGGCATCGTCGCCGGGTACTACGAGAACCCTAAAGACGTGCGCGATGCCGCGGCGGCCGGGTCCGATGTCCTTGCCAACCAGGGCACGATCGCCGCCGTGCAAGCTTGGCTCGCGCCGCTCAAATTCGTCGGTCTTTCGACGATCCTCGTCGGGATCGGCGTGATTCTCTGGGGTATTGCTCGAACCCTCGCCGTTCGGGCGAGCGTGTTCGCGCAGGTGATCCCAAAGCTCGCGTCCGGCAAATAGGACGGCGGGCGATCTGCAAGCAAGTTTTTTCGACATCGAAGGAGACATGAACGACATGGCAATAGCGGTAGAAACCCGCACGGCTCCGACAGAGGTTGCGGTGACATCCGGGATGACCGGCATGCAAAAGATGGCGCGAGTGATGTGGGGCCCAATGCTCTTGATGGGATTCATGATGGTGGCGATCGCATTCATCATCGGAATCGTCAACTCCGGGACGGCGGCCGACTACTTCGCGGCCGACAAGGCCACACGCGAAGCCGCCACGGCGGGGAGCAGCCTCGTAGACAACAGGGTGACCATCGAAGGAATCAGGGCCTGGCTGCCCGGGTTCAAGTTCCTGGGAATGGGATTGATCCTGTCTGGAATCACTTTTTTGGTGGCTACGATCCTGGGCACGCTCCGTCACCTGGGCTACAGGGTCCAGACCGCGCTCGGAAGGGACGTCATGATCCCGACGCCGCCGGGCGAGGCGCGAGTGTTCCCCATGCTCATGATGATGGGACTGATGGTGCTGATCGGCACATTCATCGTCGCCATCGTCGTATCCCAGCAGGCTGGCGAGTATTGGAACCACTCAATCGCAACTGAGCTCGATCCTGCGCTGGCGGGCTCGGCGCTACTGTCCCAACTTGGCACGATCAATGCCGAGGCGGCTTGGCTCGCTCCGCTCAAGTTTTTGGGTTTGGCCACGATACTCACTGGCATCGCGTTCGCCCTGGCCGCGATCGTCAAGGTGCTGCGCGCTCAGGCCGATATGGTGGTCGGCTTCATCAGCAACGACTGATCCACAGCCTTTCGAATCTGAGAACGGGAGCGCCCGGCGAAATGCCGGGCGCTCTTCGTCTTCCCGTCCTTGAATTACCCGTGGTGACGACATGGTCCTCCAAACCACTCGGAGAACGCCCTACAATTACTCGGGTTTCATTGCAATAGACGTCAGGGAGAACACCTACTTTGGCCAGGAAGGTGGACGGCCGTCCCGCGGCGACGCCAGATGTCCTAAAACGCCCATACGACCCCAGCGGCGTTGAGCAGCGCTGGTATCGGGTTTGGGAGGAGGCTGGATTCATGTCGCCCGCCCCCAATGACGGCCAAGAACCGTTCGTCATCTCGATGCCGCCGCCGAACCTTACCGGCGCGCTTCACTACGGCCACGCCGTGATCGTGACCTACGAAGACATCATGATCCGCTGGCGCCGAATGCAGGGCCGCCCCACCCTGTGGCTCCCCGGCACCGACCACGCCGCCATCGGCACCAATACTGTTCTGATGAACCAATTGGCGCAACAGGGCCGGACGCGAGATGACCTCGGACGCGACGGGTTCGAGCAGCTCTTCTGGGATTGGATTGGCAAGAGCGGAGGCACGATCAGAACGCAGATTCGGCGGCTGGGAGCTAGCTGCGACTGGACCCGAGAGCGGTTCACGATGGATGAGGGACTGTCTCGGGCCGTTAACGAAGCCTTTGTGCGTCTTCACGAAAAGGGCTTGATTTACAAGGGATCGTATCTTGTCAACTGGGACCCTCAGGATCAAACCGCTGTGTCCGCTCTGGAAGTTGAACACGAGACCGTTGTCGGTAGCCTTTGGTACGTCCGCTATCCCCTGGCCGACGGCGGACACATTGTTGTCGCCACGACGCGGCCTGAAACCATACTCGGCGACACCGCCATAGCCGTCCATCCAGAGGACGAGAGATACTCCAACCTTCTGAACGGACAGGCCGTTGTGCCCGTGGTTGACCGGCGGATCCCGTTCATAACGGACCCCGCGGTCGACCGGGAATTCGGCAGCGGCGCCGTCAAGGTCACCCCGGGACACGATCCGAACGACTATCAGATGGGTATGCGTCACGACCTGGACATGATCAACATCCTCAACGAGGACGGCACTCTTAACGAGAACGCCGGACGGTTTGCCGGGCTGGATCGGTTCGACGCCCGGAACGAAATGGTCAAGTGGCTGCAAGATCGAGACCTCATCGAGAATATCGTGGACCACGAACACTCCGTCGGACACGCTGAGCGATCGGGGTCGATTATCGAGCCCATGCTTTCCGAACAGTGGTTCGTGAAGACCAAGCCGCTGGCGGCCGCGGCGGCCAACGCGGTTCGGGACGGGCGCATCCGGTTTTATCCCGAACGATTCGCCGATGAGTTCCTGCGGTGGATGGACAACATCCACGACTGGTGCATTTCGCGCCAGATATGGGTCGGGCATCGATTGCCCGTCTGGTACTGCCGGTCATGCGGCGAAACGATCGTCAGCGCCGAAGCGCCCGCTTCGTGCGGCGAATGCGGCGGAGATCTCGAGCAAGACCCCGATGTTCTCGATACGTGGTTCAGCTCGGGGCTTTGGCCGTTTTCGACTCTGGGATGGCCAGACGACACGGACGACATGCGTCGGTTTTACCCGACCACGGTCATGCAGACCGGCTACGACATCATCTTTTTCTGGGTTGCCCGCATGGTGATGCTGGGTATCGAACTCACCGGGGAGGTCCCCTTCCGGCACGTTTACCTCAGCGGTCTTATGCGCCGCGAGGACGGGTCCAAGGTGAGTAAATCGGACCCGCGACCGGGCGACGATCCCGAGGAAGTCCTCGAGCGGTTTGGGGCAGACGCCTTGCGCTACATGATCGCCACGGCCGGAACTCCGGGCAGCGACATGAAGCTTGTGTGGCAGAAGCTCGAGGCCTCGCGCAACTTCATGAACAAGCTCTGGAACGCCGCCCGGTTCACCGTGGAGGCCCAAGCGGCCCGGTCGCTGGAGCCGGCGCCGCCCACCGATGTGGACCGCTGGATCCTCGGCCGTCTGGATCGCACGGTCGCGGAAACGACCGCGCGACTGGAATCGTTCAACTTCGGCGAGGCGGGCCGGGGAATTCAAGACTTCATCTGGAACGATTTTTGCGACTGGTTCATTGAGTCGTCGAAAATCCGATTGCACGGCGACGAGCCTGCCGCCGCCGCTCGCGCCGCGGCAACGCTGGCGGATGTTTTGTCCACGTCGCTGCGACTGCTTCACCCGTACATGCCCTTCCTGACCGAGGAGATCTGGAGCCACTTGCTGGGCGCTGTGTCGGGACTGGAGTCCGATCACATAATCGTTGCCCCGTGGCCACAGGACAAAGGCCGGGGATCGCACCCGGCGGTGGAGGAGATCAGCGCTCTGGCGGAGGCCGTGCGCGCCATCAGAAACGCCCGGCGGGAGGCAAACGTGGAGCCAGGCAAGTGGATCGAGGCCGTGATCCGGCCCGGCCCGCGGGCGGACATCCTCGAAGCGGAATCGGACTTCGTAAAACGGCTTGCTCGGGTTGATCCTCTCAGGCTGGCCGGGTCTGACGAGGCCCCCCCCAAGAACGCGGTCGCCATCGTGGCGGGAGGAATGGAGATTTACCTCCCCCTCGAGGGCATGGTCGACCTTGAGGCGGAGCGAGATCGTTTGTTAGGTCAGACGCGGGAACTTGAAGCTGAAGTGGTTAGAGCCGGGGAATCGCTATCCAACGAGAAGTTCCTGAGCCGGGCGCCCGCGGACGTGGTTCAGAAGCGGCGCGACCGCAGGGAACAGGCCGCCGGGGAGCTCGCCGCGATTCGGGAGCGCTTGGACTCCCTTTAGGCCGCGCTCGATCGGTCCTCGGGTAATTCTCGGCTAAGACTCCGATTCGCCATCGGATGGAACGGCGTCGTTACCGTCCGAACCCAAAAACCAGTTTCGACCCCAAGAGCGGTTCCATTGGCCCATAGGATCGCCGGGTGCGCGCGGCGAGGATTTCTCCGTGGCGTCCACGGCCTGCCTCAACTGCGAAGAGAGCATGTCGATATTGTGCACGGCCACTGCTTCCGGGGTCTTCGGCAGCACAGGAGAACCCCATTCGAGCGTCCCGTGATGCGACAGGACGATATTGCGGAGCCTGAGCGTCGTATCGTCCGGGCATTCCGTTTCCGCGCAGGCCCTGGAGACCATTTCGGCTCCCAAAACCACGTGCCCGACCATCAATCCCACCGGGGTGTAGTCGATCTGACCCTCGATTCCGAGTTCGGCCACCTTGCCGATGTCGTGCAGTATGCATCCGGCATAAACAAGATCCTTGCTGACCGACGGGTACAACTCGACCACGGCGTCGGTGATCAAAAGTAACTCGAGTATGTGCTCGAGCAGGCCGCCGATCTGAGCGTGGTGACGCCGCATCGCGGCCGGCCAGCGACCGAGCCGGTCTCCAACGTCAGGGTAGGAAAGCACACGCTCAACCACTGTGCGAATGGCGGGGTCCTCTATCCGGCCGACGTATTCATGGAGGGTCGCGGTCATGTCGGCTTCGGATTTCACCGATTTCGGTAGAAGCTCAGACGCGTCCCATTGCTCCGCGGCTGGCTCAATGCTGGCGATTTTCAGGTTGGTGGATCCTCGATATTCCTCGGCCTCACCGCGGACCTCGACAGTCGTGCCGGGCGTAACGGCATCAAAAACAGAGTCTGGCGCATCGAACTGGAGCGCCACGATCGAATCTCCGCCTTTATCCCTGAGGACCGTCCTTAAGTAGTCTCGTCCGTTGCTGGCCGTCCTACGCTCAACCTGCGCGGCGAGGAACCGCCCCTCCACCCCCTTACCCGCCTGAATCTCGGATACCTTCATTGATGGTCCGCCTATGCTCGACTGCAGACTTCTGCCGGCGCTAAAGTCCGCGCGGCAAGCCGAGTAATCCTAGCGCTTCCCGATCGATTGAGTTAGGGAGGAGATTCGATGCGGCAAGACGGTCGATCGACTTCCAAGATCCTGCCGGCCGTCGAGCGTTTTCGCCCGGAGCGCGGCCACCTCGTGCGAAAGCCTCCCGGCGACGGACCGGGCTTTTGGTGCGGGGCGCCCGGGTCCTACTTCGATTCCGATTCCAGGCGTTTCTACCTCTATTTCCGCCTTCGATATCCGCTTGATCAGGGAAGAGGGCGGGAATTCCGGATCGCTTCGAGCCCGGACGGCCTTGATTTTGATGACGTAACGGCCTTGATTTTGATGACGTAATTCGTATGTCTGAAAGAAGATATCGGCGCCGTGTCCATCGAGGGCGGATCCGTCTACCGGCTGCCTTCAGGCGAATGGGCCGTGTGCTACGGATTCGTCGACGCACTCGACGATCGCTGGAAGATCGGCATCATGACCGGCGAATCGCCACCCGAATTCGATGCCGGTTCCCACCAAATCGCGCTGGCGCCGGCCGAATCCGACGTGGCGGGTGTGAAGGACCCGGTGGTGATTCGAGTTGGCGGCGAGGATCACATGCTCGTCAGCTACCACAAGGTCACCGGATCGGATCGTGATGCACCCGACCTGACGAGTCTGGCCGATACGATCGCGACCGGACGCGGGACGTCGAATTCAGGGCTCGCGCTGAGCACGGATGGACGGAACTGGACCTGGGAGGGCGACATCCTTTCGCCGCGACCCGGCGGCTGGGATTCCTTTTGCGCCAGGATCACGGGTATCATTCCGGCGGGAGTCGGATATTTGGCCTTCTACGACGGTAGCGCCGACGTGTCCGAGAACTACGAGGAGCGAAGTTCGTTGGCCTGGTCCCCCGATCTTCGCGGCTTCACGCCGCTCGCGACTTCGGGCCCCCTGTTCACCTCGCCCCATGCCACGGGTTCGGTTCGATACGTGGCGGCTGAAGCGGGGTCCGGGTCTCTGTTTTTGTACTACGAAATGGCGCGACCGGACGGGGCGCATGAACTGAGGGCGGCGAAGCTCAAGTTTCCGTATTGAGTCGACTTCGGTAGGCGACCAACCCGCCTGCGAAGCTACCTGTGTCGGTCGCGCCAGCCGCGAATGCGATCGAAAAAGCCCCGCTTTCGCGGTCCCTCGATATCGATGACGCGCCCTCTCCACATCTTCGTTCCAGGCTTGCTCGAAGAGTGCCGTCCCATGAGAGTCCGAACGTAGGCGCCGACCAGCAATATTCCGCCGACAATCGCCAGAACCGGGCTGACGACCGATCTAAGGGGTGTAATGCTCAGAGCGAGAGCGGCGGCGATGACCAAGGCCCCCGAAACCGCCATATCTTTCGGCGTCGCAAGGCGTCTGTAAACTTGGTCGCCCAGAGCGCGTACAGGATTCCCGATTTTCCTGGCAGGCCCGAGGGATCCGCGGCCGCCGGATCGCGAAGACTGCTTCTCGAGATCCCCGGCTTTATCCAGGATCTCTCGAACTTCCTCTTCCCAGCCCTTAGGCAAAAACCGCCTCCAGACGGGTGCTGCTAACGCACGGCCGCGACAAATATAGGGCGAGTTCGAGTATATCATTGGCCGACTTCGCCGCCACATCATTCGCGTCCTTCGAAAGGGACTTTTGCAGCAGCGTTCTCCACTTGCTTTCTCGCTTCAAGTCTTCCGCCATATGTTCTCCTCGGTGGCTGAAGAGATGGGCGCCACCATGCAGCGCACGGCCTTCTCGCCGAACATCAAGGAACGTCGCGACTTCTCCTGCGCCGTGTTCGATATGGACGGGAAAATGGTCGCCCAGGCGGCGCACATACCCGTGCACCTTGGAGCGATGCCGCTGGCCGTTCGCGCGGCGATGGATGTCTTCGAGCGCGGTCCTCTGACGCGCGGGGACGTAGTCATCCTCAACGATCCATATCTCGGTGGCACGCACCTGCCCGACATTACGACCGTTTCACCAGTATTCGTTGACGCTGACCGCAAGGAGGAGCACTTCGGTTTCGTGGCCACCAGGGCCCATCATGCCGACGTCGGCGGAATCACGCCCGGCTCGATGCCGCTCGCCACGGAGTGCTACCAAGAAGGTCTGATCATTCCACCGATAAAATTGGTGAATGCGGGGGTGGTCGACGATCCTCTCATCGAATTGATCTGTCGCAACGTTCGCACTCCAGACGAACGCCGCGGCGATCTGGCTTCGCAGCTTGCGGCCCATCGAGTGGGCGAGCGCCGCGTGGACGAACTTGCCGGCCGCTACGGCCTCGATCACCTACGGAGCATGGCCGGCGAATTGCTGGAGTACTCCGCCCGCCTCACCCGTTCCAAACTTCGCGAGATTCCCAACGGCACCTACACCTTCGTGGATCACCTGGACGATGACGGATTCGACCCCGGAACGATAGAAATCAGAGTTGCCGTCACGGCCAACGACGGAAGGCTGGCCGTCGACTTCGATGGAACCGCCTCTGCCGTCCGAGGCTCGGTAAACGCGCCCGCGGCCGTTACGCATTCGGCCGTCTACTACGTTGTCCGCTGCCTGATCGGTGATGAAGTTCCCGGCAACGCAGGGACCTTCGACCCGGTTGAGATACGCATACCCGAAGGCTCGGTCCTGAACCCGCGGCGTCCGCACGCCGTGGCGGGGGGAAACGTGGAGACGTCGCAGCGGGTGGTGGACGCCGTGTGGGGCGCCCTTGCTCAGGCGATACCGCACCTGGCTCCAGCGGCAAGCCAGGGAACGATGAATAATGTGACGCTCGGCGGGCACGATCCATTTCGCCAGAAGCCGTTCGCCTACTACGAGACGATCGGCGGGGGAAGCGGAGCCGGACCCATTGGCGACGGGGCCTCCGGGATTCAGGTTGCCATGACCAACACGTGGAACACTCCCATTGAGGCCATGGAATTCGCTCTGCCGGTAATGATCGAGCGCTACGAGCTGCGTAGCGGATCCGGCGGCCGCGGCGCGCATCGAGGCGGCCTTGGCGTTCGTCGCGATATGCGGTTGCTGACGCCGGCTCAGGTCACGTTACTCACGGATCGGCGCAAGCTCAGTCCGTACGGCCTCGCGGGCGGGCGTCCCGGCCGGCGGGGCCGGAATCGGATTGCCAAAAACGGCCGCTGGAAAGACATACCCAGCAAGGGGACGGTCGCCGTGGACGCCGGCGATGTAATCTCGATAAGCACACCGGGCGGTGGAGGTTGGGGAAAAGCCCAGGCCTGAAACTCACGTTTTTTCGCGGTTGGGATGAGCCGTCGGGCGCCAAACTCGCCGACTTCGAACTGACCGGAAACGGTCGAACCTGGCGCGGACTGGCGTGGCGGCTGGGCGAAACACTTGAGGTCGATCTCAGCGCGGCCCTGGCGATTCAAGAAGAAATTCTGCCAATGCACACTATCGCTGACGCGGTCGAGGGCTTTAGGGCTACGGCGATCTGCGCTGGAGCACGCCAGATCCGGGTCCGGCTTCCAACGACGTATCTTGGCAGCCTTATTCCGGCGCCGGAGGGACCGGGGGCGGTGCGCTTGGTTCATGTGTGCGCGCAGCGCCCAACATTCGACGAATCGATCGAACTGCTGGAATCACGGCGGATCGAAGAACTCGGATCAGGCCGTTTCCTCGATCTCTTTAACGCCGTGTTCGTCCCGGACGATCTTGGCTTGCCGCGGCCGGTCGATGTGGATCGCGTGGCCCGCTTGATATGGGAGGGGAGCGCCGTTGAGGGCGTGTCAGGGTATGAGACCCGCGCACTTTTCTACACGAAGAAACCCATTGGCATGTTTTGTATCGCCCGAGACTCACGGAAACGTGGAGCCCGGTTTGGCTTCGCCGGATTGCTGCCATCCTATCGGCGTACTCGCATAATGGCGTCGGCCGCCAAGACAGTGGGGCTCGAACTGGCGCGACTGGACGCGTTTCCAATCACGATGGAGATCGATACGCGGAATCGCCGGTCGCTTCGAATGGCAGAGAGAAGATGCGGCCCACCAAAGGGGATGGTCGCGGTCTTCGACATTTGAAATCGAGGCCCGATCCGAAATCAGTTTCGCGAAATCAATGGTATCCGGGCCACGATTGCGTAAGTCGCGCCATCGGTGCTGAGGAAGCTCTCCATCAACTCGACTCCGCGAACGTCGAAACTGCCGAGGCCGAAACAGGAAAGTTTCCTCGCCGCCGCGGCGATGTCCTGGCGATCACGCTGCGACGCGCGCCTGGATACCCGGGCCAGGGTTATGTGTGGACTGAATGGCCGGCGATCGATGCGGTACCCGAGATTCCGGAGCTCCTCTGAGACGATCTTCTGCAGAGAAGAGAGTCTGCGCAGCTCCCCTTCGACGCCCATCCACACGACCCGCGCTTCTTCAGGACCGGGAAAGCTCCCACCCTCTCCCAACGCAAGCACGAACGGGTCTTCACTGGAAATGGATGTCCGAACACCTTGTTCGATTACCTCTGACTCCTGCCCCGGAACGTCCCCGATGAAACACAAAGTCAGGTGCAATCCGGATTCATCGACGAGCCTCAGCATCTCCCCGAACTCCGCCAGCTTCCGCTGCTCCTTGCCCAGGCCCTCGACGACGTCGGGTGGCAGGTTTACGGCGATGAATAGTCTCACGGGCGGAGTATAGGGTTCGCCCTCAGCGTTTGAGTTTTCTGGGATGAGCCGTGCGGCGACTGCATCGGCGACGATCATCCCGGAGTCGGTCAGGCGCAGGCGGTCACCCGAGAGAATGGCCAACCCGTGGCCCACAAGTTCATCTATTTCTCCACGGTTCTGGACCAGAAGATCAACTCCAAAGTCGCCGAGGAGCGACTTGAGATCGATCCCTTCGCTCGTCCTCAACCGAAAGGCGATGTGCTCGACGAGACGCTCGGTGGGGCCGATTGCTTCGATACTCTCCACCGTGGGCTGCCCGCCCTCAACGGCTTCGATGTAAGCGCCTGGGTGTTTCATGAGTGAGTAGCGCCGTCCCCCAAAGTACCCGTGGGCGCCGCATCCGAAGGCGAGATATTCGTTGCCACGCCACACGGACTCGTTGTAGCGGCATCGATGCCCCGGACGCGCGAAATTGGACACCTCGTAGTGTTCGAATCCGGCGGCGGTGAGAATCTCGACCGCGCTGCCGTAAAAACTTGCCATCGCGTCGTCAGGAGCAGGGTCGCCCATGGTGGACGCGACATTCTTGGCGTGGTCGTCGTACAGGGTCAGCGCGTATGTGGATACGTGGTCAACACCGCGATCGACCACGCGCATGAGTCCGTCCTGGAATTCGGACAGAGTTTGGCCTGGGACTCCGTACAGCAAATCCGCGCTGACCGATTCGAATCCGGCCGTCTTGGCGTCAGTCAGCGTTTCCAGTGCGTCCCGAGCGGAGTGCAGCCTGTCCAGCCCCGAAAGACGCGCCTTGGTCAGCGACTGCACACCGATGCTGACCCGGTTGTAGCCGTGCTCGACGAGCGCCGCCAGAACCCGGGCGGAGACGTTTGACGGATTGGCCTCGACCGTCACCTCAATTGGCCCTTCGCGACCAAAACGCGCGGTGAGTGTCTCCAGGATCTTTCCAAGGAGATTCGCCCCAATGAGCGAGGGTGTTCCGCCTCCGAAGTAGACCGCGCTCAGTTGCGCACGGCCGTCGAGAACTTCTCCCACCTGGTCGATTTCGCGGGTCAGGGCGGCGGTGTATGGACGTATCAGACGGCCCAAGCGCTCGTAGACGTTGAAATCGCAGTACCAGCAGTGCTTGCTGCAGAAAGGGATGTGGACATATGCGGGCAAGGAGGGGGCCGCAAGTGCTGCCCGGTCTTTCAGCAGGTGATAGTCGATCGCCATACTCTAGGCTCGCACCCCTCGCACCCCTCGCGCCACGAGACTTCGGGATGATGGTTCGGGGGCCGTCACCTCGAAAATCTCCGAGACTTCGATCGGTCCATCCATGCAGACCCTTCACCGTAGGCGCTAATCTCACGTGTGACTCCGCAACCTGCGCCGCGAACGCCATGCTGAAGATTGACAGCCACACGCACGTCTTCGCACCAAAGATTATCGAAAGCCGGGACCTCCATGGCCGGTCCGAGGCCTGGTTCGACCGCCTGTACGGCTCGGGCGCGAAGATGGCCACCACCGACGACCTTCTCAGGTCGATGGATGCCGCTGGTATCGACAAATCGGTCGTAATGTCATTCGGCTGGCAGAGCTCGGAGCTGTGTACGGCCGGGAATGACGACCTGATGGAGAGTGCATCGCGGCACCCCGGTCGCCTCATCCCGTTCATTTCGGCCAATCCGTCCGATCCGGAGGACGCCGTGCGCGAGATCGAGCGGTGGGCCTCCGACGGCGTGGCGGGCGTTGGCGAACTCTACGCGGACGGTCAAGGTTTTGACCTCGGCAGCTACGAGACGGTCTCGGCGGTCGCGGAGGCTTGCAGCGAGCGGGACCTGACGCTTTGCGTTCATATTTCGGAGCCGGTGGGTCACGACTATCCAGGTAAAGATGCATCCGATACCCGGCGGGTTTGGCAATTTCTGTCGTCGGCCCCGGCCGACCTGAAGCTTCTGCTGTCTCACTGGGGAGGCGGATTCGGGTTCTACGAGCTGATGCCAGAGGTCGCCGAGGTCGCGGCGAACTGCTTCTACGACACCGCCGCGTCGCATCTGCTCTATGACGATCGCGTCTATTCGATAATGAGCAGGCTCGCGCCCGGGCGGGTGCTGTTTGGCTCCGACTTCCCGCTCGTTACGCAGTCCAGGATGCTGAAGCAGATCGAGAACGCCGGCCTTTCGAAGCGGGATCTAACGGCGCTCCTCGGTGAAAACGCGCGCAGCGCGGGACTTGGGTGATGGCGGCCCGCCCGGTTCGCCCGTATGCCAGCCACGCGGATGTCCGCGATCAATCGAACTCAGGGGCGTCGGTTGATCGGGTCGAAAAGTGACTCCGCCGCGCAATGAACTCGTTCTCGCCACCAACAACCCGGGGAAGCTGAAGGAGTATCGGCAGATTCTGGGGGAATTCGACGTACACGTTCATTCGCCCTCTGATCTCGGCCTCTCGCTGACGGCCTCCGAAGACGGCGAAACGTTCATTGAAAACGCTCGCATAAAGGCGCTGGCGCTGGGGCCGGACACGGGCTACCGGGTGATCGGCGACGATTCAGGTCTCGAGGTTGACGCCCTTGGCGGCCAACCGGGAGTGCATTCGCACCGCTTTGGATACAAACGCACCGACGCGGCGCGAACGGACCACTTGTTGACGCTGATGAGCGAATCGCCCGATTCGAGTCGCGCCGCCCGATTTCGTTGCGCGATAACGGTCGTTTACGAAGGGGAAGTCACCTTCGAGACGGAACGGGCTTGCGAAGGCAGGATCGGGGCGGCGCCCCGAGGATGCCACGGCTTTGGTTACGATCCCGTATTCGTGCCGGAGGGCCACACCCAGACATTTGGTGAGTCGGGCGATGAGATCAAGAACAGGATCAGCCACCGAGCGCTCGCGTCGGGCGATCTTCTGGAGTATCTCCGCGCGCTGATCGAGTAGGGCGATCCCTCCCCTGTCATGACCGCTACATAACCGCTTCTTGGCGAGTCATATCTTCCTAACAAGATTCCCGAGCGATTTCCCGGTCAAAACACCGTCAATCAAATGCAACCCGTACGATACAAACGCCCAACCGAAATCGAATCCAGCCGGCACTCCCAAAAATCCATGCTGGCTGCCCTGATTCAGGCGGTCGAGCGTCTGCCGGCGCAGCCGCCGCCGGAAATTCAGTCGCTCGCGCAGATTGGCGGGGCCGTATCAGGCGCTGACCTGGTCGAACTGCGGTTCGTCGATGCGAACGACCCGGTCACGTTCGCCACGAGCCCGAACGATGAGAGCCCAGCAGGAACGGAGGTCCCCGACTCAATCCGAAATGAGTTTTCCAACCGGCTGGTCAGAGAAAACCGGCCCGTCATCCTGACCGCGTCCGATATTGGGAAGGAAACCGACGCCGCGGCTGATTCCGATTATCGCTTCAGATCGTTCATGGGCATGCCGCTGAGAGGGCGGCAATCAGGGCGACCGGCTGCCACTTGGTGTGCGTATAGAACCGGGCAGGCCACCTTTACGTCGGCGGATCTCAATCTCTGGACGGTCATTGGTTGGCGCGTCGGTTGGGAACTCGATGCCATGGCCGAAGCGGACTACGATCCCGAAACAGTCGAACGGCTGCTGCAGGTGCGGAAGATCGGGCATTCGATCAATAACCAATTGATGGTCGCTTCCATAGCGGCGGAAATTCTTGGGAACAGCGATTACCCGGGGCCGGACGACGTCGACCTGGTTGAAGATCTTGCTGCCGCGGCGGAAACTATCAAGCGGCTTGTGAATGAGCTGCGCTCGGTCGCCGCGGGAAATCCGGACGGCGTTCTGTAGACGTTGACGGAACGCGTCCACGGGCCGCACTGACGGCGGCATGGCGTTGGAGGAGAGCAACGTGGCACGTTCCCACAGGAAATCAACCCTGATACTGGGTTTCTTGGTCGCCGTCACCATTCTCTTCTCATGTGGCGGGCAGACCGAGGGCGACGCGAACGAGATCATCGACTCCGCCGCCGCGGCGATGGCCGGCGTGACCTCATTGCATTTCAGGCTGGACATGGGCGACGCCGGAGTCGAATTCATTCCGGGAATGACCGCGACGAAAATGGAAGGTGACGCCGTCCGCCCGGACCGGATGCAGGCCACCATCCAGGTCGTCGTGGGTGGAATCCCATTGAAGGTCGAATACCGGGCCATTGGCGATTCCCACTACGTCACCAATCCCCTGGACCGCCAAAGCTGGCAAGCGCTGCCGGGCGCCGCGATCGCCGAATCCCTGCTCGACCCTGGGGTTGGGGTAATGGCGATACTCGCCGAACTCACGGATCTGGAGCTTCAGGGAATTGATTCGATCGGGGGAGCGGACTCCTTTCGAATAACGGGCTTCGCGACGAGCAGCACGGTCGCCGGTTTCCTTGATTCGCCTTCGGCCGGCGGGAGCACAAGAGTTGAGATCTGGATCGGCGCCGATGACTCGCTGGTCCGGAAAATCGTGCTCCACGGTCCCAGCCTGAAAGGGGATCCGCCGGACACCCTGAGAACGCTCGAACTGTCGCGCTTCAATTCGTCCATAAGCATCGTTGCCCCCTTCTAGATTGGCGGGCCGTGGCGCGGCCGGTCTGGCTGTCGTAACCGTCGGTGTCTTCGTCACGGCGCTGGACCAAACCGTGGTTGTGACCGCCATCCCAGAGATCATTCCGGACCTCGGTATCGACTTTGCCAACATCGACCGGGCCGCGTGGATCGTTACCGCCTTCCTGGTTGGGTACGCGGCCGTGTTGCCGCTCGCGGGACGGCTGGCCGACATGTACTCCTTTCGACGCGTGTATCTCTGGGGGTTGGCCGTGTTCGCGGGGGCATCCGTCATCGCGGCCGTCTCGCCCAATCTTTGGACACTGATCGCCGCCCGATTTGTGCAGGCCGCGGGCGGCGGAGCCCTGATCCCCGTTTCCATCGCCTTCGCGTCGGCCGGACGCGGTCGCCGGACGCCCGCCCTGGTTCCCATCGCAATCATCGTGGCGGCGGCGGAGGCGGGTGGCGTCGTCGGTCCTCTGTGGGGCGCCGCCGTCACGCATCTGCTGTCTTGGCGCTGGATCTTCTATCTCAACCTCCCGCTCAGCGGGGTGATCGCGGTTTTCGTCTGGCGGCTGGATCATCAACCAGCAGGGGACGGATCCATGCTCGACAGGCGGGGTGCGCTTCTCGCCACCGTCGGGCTAGCGCTCTTGGTGACAGGGCTCGCCCGCGACCAGGCTATGCCCGGATGGCTCGCCGTCTCCTTGTTGCTGGCAGGACTGGTCAGCTTGGTCGCTTTCGTGCTGGGTCAAAGGCGCAGGACGAATCCGCTGGTCGACATCGCCCTCTTCGCCCGACGGGCTTTCTTGTCGGTCAACGTGGCGGCGGCGCTCCTTGGGGGCGGATTGATCGTGCCAATGGTCAACACGCCGCTCTACGCGGCTACGGTGCTGGAAAGGGACACGCTTGCGGGAGGACTGCTCCTCCTGAGGATGACCGTGATGATCCCGATCGGCGCCATCGCCGGCGGGTTGATCGCCACGAAGGTTGGCGAGCGCCGCACTATTTGGCTTGGGGCACTCGTTGCCGCCGCCGGATTGCTCTTGGCCGCCGGATGGTCGACGGACAGCACGGATTTGCGAATGATGCGCGATCTGGCGATCGCCGGTTTCGGTTTCGGCCTGCTGATCGCCCCTCTCACCGGCGCCGCGGTGCGGATCGCCGGACGGGACAACGCCGGCGTGGCCGCGGCGCTGGTGACCATGTCCCGGGTAATCGGGATGATGCTGACGCTCGCCGCATTTACGCCGTGGGCGCTTGCGAGGTTCAATGAGTCGGTGAGTTCTTTGCCGCTGCCCATCGGAACCGGGGGCGAGAGTCCCAGTGAACTCGATCGCCTCGTACAGGAGTACTCGGAGGCCATTACGAACTCCACCGTGTCCATGTTCAATGACCTGTTTCTCGTCGGGGCTATCCTTTGCATCGCCGCCGCGATCCCGACCGTGTTCCTCACCGGGAAGTCGCTGACGGCGGACCCCAAGCAGGGGGGAAACCCATGAGCAGGTAAGCCGGATGAGAAGACTTTCGGGGCGCACGGCGGTCGTGACCGGCGCCGGATCCGGAAATGGGCGCGCGATGGCGCTTCGCTTTGCCAGCGAGGGCGCTCGGGTAGTCGTCGCCGATATCCGCGACGACTGGGGGAACGAAACGGTCGCCATGATTCATCGAGATGGCGAGGCGGCGTCCTACAAGCACACCGACGTCACCGATTCGGCCGTGGTCGACGCCCTCGTCGACCACGCCTTGACCTGGGGCGGTAGACTTGACATAATGGTCAACAACGCTGGCATCAACCTGCGCAACTCGCTGCGTGAAATCGTCATGAACGAGTGGCGGAACGTCATCGACGTCAACCTCAGGGGTGTGTTCTTCGGCACTCGCGCCGCGGCGAAGGCCATGATCGACTCCAGAGGTGGCGGCAAGATCATCAACATTTCGTCCATCCGCGAGGAAGTGGCTGGTTTCGGAAACATCGCCTACGGCGCTTCCAAGGGCGGAGTTCGCATGCTCACCCGGGCGGCGGCCCTGGAACTGGCGCCGCACCGAATAAACGTCAACGCCATCGGGCCCGGATACGTCGAGACCAATCTGACCAAAGGACTTCTCGAAGATGAGGCGACCCTGCGCAGGGTCGTCGACAGCGTGCCCTGGGGCAGGCTCGCGGAACCGGATGAAGTAGCCGCCTCCGCCGCGTTTCTGGCTTCCGCCGAATCGCGCTTCATAACCGGCATCACGTTGTTCGTCGATGGAGGCCATCTGACCGGATGACGACAACGAACCAACGAAGGCTCTCGGGCCTGTCGACACTCGTGACCGGCGCCGCCCGTGGTGTCGGGAAGGCCGTGGCTTTGGCATTTGCGTCGGAAGGGGCGGACGTGGCGGCCCTCGACATCGATAGTCCTGGTCTGGAACGGTTGGCCTATGAAATAGAAAAGCAGGGGGCGCGGTGTGTACCGCTCCAGGCCGATCTGGAGTCGCTCGAAGCGATCGAACGCGCCGCCGAGCAAGCGTTCGAGGCCCTCGGCGACATCCACGTGCTCGTAAACAATGCGCAGGCGGACCTCCGACGGTCGTTAATCGAGACTACCGACGACGAGCTGGAACACGTGCTCGCCGTAAACGTCCGGGCGCCGCTGCTTCTCACCAAGCTCGTGGGTGGGAGAATGATCGATCGGGGAATTCGGGGAAGGGTGATAAACGTCACGTCGACACTGGCGGAGAGGCCGGTGGCGGGCATGGCCGCCTACGTCACCTCGATGGGGGCGCTGCGGACGATGACCGGGGCGATCGCTCAAGAACTCGCGGAGCACGAGATCGCCGTCAACGCCGTAGGCCCGGGGTTGATCCCCACCGACGCGACCGCGGAGCGCCTGGGTTCACCCGGGGAGATTGAGCGCGCGGCGGGGTCGATCCCATGGGGGCGGGTCGGCGAACCGGAGGAGGTGGCGGCCGTCTGCGTATTCCTCGCCTCCGGCGACGCGGAGTACGTCGCAGGATCGTCCATCTACGTGGATGGAGGCGCGCTTCTCACTTGATATGACGAATCGAGCACCACCCCGCAGCCGCCCGGCGCGCGCCCGAGGTCAGAATCTCCTCATAGATTCCAACGTGGCCCGCAGAGTGGTGGAGGCCGCCGCGCTGCCACCGGACGCCACCGTGTTGGAGATCGGCGCGGGCACCGGAATGCTCACGCGCGAGCTCGCCGCCGTGGCCCGTACGGTCGTGGCGGTGGAAATCGAGTACTCGCTGGCGCAACGTCTCAGAATCTCGATGTCGCGCCTTACCAATGTGAACGTAATTCGCGCCGATGCGCGCAAGATCAACATCCGAGACCTTCTGGACGGAGCGAAGTATCACGTTGTAAGCAATCTGCCGTACAGCGTCGGCACACCTCTTACCATTGACCTGCTGCAAAGTGATTACCGGCCGCAAACGCTCACGATCATGCTGCAGCTTGAGGTCGCGCGGCGAATCTGCGCCGAGCCCGGAGACATGAGCGTTCTGAGCGTGATCGCGCAAAGTTTTTCCGAGCCGCGATTCGCGTTCGAGGTGGCGCCGGAATCGTTCAAGCCGAAGCCGAAGGTGCGTTCCGGGGTAATTCGGCTCACCACGAACTCAGTGAGCCGGGACGACATCGTCACGAATACTTCCATCCATCTAGCGCGCCACGCTTTTGCCGGACGCAGGAAGAAGATGCAAAACTCGATCGCGGCCGGACTGCGGCTCTCACCGGCAGAAGCGGCCGATCTTTGCACGGCGGCCGGAATCGATCCCGGACTTCGACCCCAGGAAATACCGCTGAGCCTATGGCGAAACCTTGCGGAGGTTGCTCTTGCTGAAGGGATATTTGGGCAGGCTGCTCAGTCCCCGGCCGACGCGCCGGGATGATCCCGATCGTCTTGACCGACTCCTGATCTTCCTCGGGAATCCAGGTAACGAGTATTCGCGGACCCGCCACAATCTGGGATTCATGGTTGGCGAGCGTTTTCTGGCGCAAAGCGACCCCGGCGCGTCTCTGCATCCCCGGTTCAAAGGCCGATTCTGGTCGGGCGACATCGAGCGGGGGCAGATCGGGATCCTTCTTCCCTCGACCTTCATGAACGACTCCGGGGTCGCCGCCGCGAAGGCTCTGAATCACTTTCAAGTAAACGTCGAGAACGTGGTCGTGACCTGTGACGACATGGACCTCGATTTCGGTTTGATGCGTTTGCGCCGGGGCGGATCGTCTGGGGGCCACCTGGGCGTGGAATCCATAATCAATAAGCTTGAAAGCCCCGAGTTCCTCCGCCTGAAACTGGGTGTTGGGCGTCCTCCGGCGGGCGTCGATCCAGTCGCCTTTCTGCTCAGCGATTTCGAACCTGACGAGTGGCCGTTTGTCGACGATATGGTGGGATCCGCCGCCGCCGCGCTCAACAGGCTGTTGAGAGAACCGGCCGAGACGGTGATGAACGAGTACAACCGAAGGACGGTATCCGATTGAATCTGGGAGCGATCCTCGACGAGATCGCGGATACGCCGTCGGTCGGATCCGCGCTGACGATCGCGGCTGCGCCCGATTCGACCGCCGCGATCGAGTTGCGTGACGGGTTCAAACCAGCCTTTCTGGCAACACTAGCGCGGCGAGTTGAGCGGACCTTCGTGTTGGTCGTCTCCGACGAAGCACGCGCCCGTGAATATGCGCGGGACATAGAAACGTGGACGCCGGGCCGGAGCGTACTCATATTCTCCGATCCCGATCAGCCCGCGTATTCGTCAATGTCGATCAGTCAGGGCATCCTGAGCGAACGGGCGGGCGTCCTCGCCGAGCTGATTCGGCACGAATCGGCGGCCCCGGGCAGCAAATCACCGGGCCCGGTAATCGTTACATCGATCAGCGCGCTGATGCGGCGGCTTACGCCGGTCGAAGAGTTCAAGCATCACTTTCTTTCGCTCGAGGTGGGCCAGATCGTGCGTCCCGAGGATCTCACGATCCGCCTGGTGACCCTTGGGTACCGCCGAAACCCGCTTGTGGAGGCATCGGGCGAATTCGCCGCACGGGGAGGGATCGTCGATGTCTACCCACCCCAGATCGACAAACCCGTTCGAATAGATTTCTTCGGGGACGAAATCGAATCCATTCGGTTTTTCGATCCCGAGACCCAGCGGTCCATGGAGGACTGTCCCGGATTCTTGCTGAGTTCGGCGAGCGAGGTTCCTATCTGGTTGGGCCCGGAGATATCCGGGTCGCTTCGAAAGCTGGACCTGCGGGGCCTCCGGGTTGAGGACCGCGACGTGTGGCTGCGTCATGTCGATGACCTCGAGCATGGCCGGTACTTCGACACCGCCGCGTTCTACACGATGAGCACTCTGGGCGCGGCGGCCAACCTGCTGGACTACTCGCCCGATGCGATGCTGATCGTGGACGAGGCCGAAATCGTCGCCGAGACGGCGACCGAGTACGCGTTCCACTCCAACGAGACGAGGACCCGGCTGCTCCGGTCCGGGGAGCTCCCGGAGGGGTTCGGAAGCCCTCTGTTCGAGGTAGAGGACATTGCTTCGCTCATCGATGGCGCCGATTTGCGCCTGACCAGCAGGCCAGCGGTGGCAACCGATTCTGGGGTGCCGGTGACCGTGGAAGGATTCAAGAGCACGCCGAGTTATTCGGGCCGGCTCCAACATCTCGTTTCCGAACTTGGGGCGATCGCCGAGGATGGCTACCGGACGATCATCGTCAGTTACCAGGGCAAGAGACTCGGTCAGCTTCTCAACGATCAGGGCCTGGGCGCGGTAATGCTGGACGATCTCAAGGGAACTCTTCCGCCAGGGTCCGTGGGCGTCCTTCGCGGGACGCTTTCCGAGGGGTGGAAGCATGACGGCGCACGATTGCAGATCCTTTCGGACGCCGAGGTCTTTGGCCGTTCCCGGTCGCAGCGGGTCAGGCGCTTCAAACGAACGGTCGAGCGGACGTTCCTTTCCGATCTCCAGCCCGGCGACTTCGTGGTGCACGTGGAGCACGGCATCGGCCGATTCGAGGGCATCGTTCGCCTGGCCGAGGTGGGCGGGGAGCGCGAATATCTCCTGCTTGAATATGCCAAGGAAAGCCGCCTCTACGTTCCGGTCGATCAGCTCGGCCGCGTGGAGCGGTACGTGGGTATGGGTGACCGCACGCCCAAGCTCAGCCGCCTCGGCACCGGCGAATGGGAGCGGGCAAAAGCCAAGGCCCGAAGCTCCGCGCGCGACATCGCCGCCGATCTTATAGAGATCTACGCGGCACGCGAAGTGGCCCAAGGGCGATCCTTCGGGTCCGACACCGTTTGGCAGCGCGAAATGGAAGATGCTTTCCCGTTCATGGAGACGCCCGACCAAGCGCAGGCGATAAGCCATGTAAAGGCCGATATGGAGAGATCCAAGCCAATGGATCGGCTGGTGTGCGGCGACGTGGGCTTCGGCAAGACGGAGATCGCCGTCCGCGCCGCTTTCAAGGCCGCCACCGAAGGCGTCCAGGTGGCCATGTTGGTCCCGACAACCATCCTCGCCCAGCAGCATTACGACACATTCGTCGATCGAATGGGCTCCTATCCCATCCGTATCGAGATGCTCAGCAGATTCAGGTCGCCCCAGGACCAGCGACGCGTCGTCGCCGGGCTGGCGGACGGGTCTGTCGACATAGCCATCGGCACGCACCGGCTGGTGCAGGACGACGTCGAGTTCAAGAACCTGGGCTTGGTGATCATCGACGAAGAGCAGCGATTCGGGGTGGCCGCCAAGGAACGCCTCAAGCAACTGCGGAAAGAGGTCGATGTCCTCACTCTCACCGCCACTCCGATTCCGCGAACGCTCCATATGGGACTCATCGGAGTCCGAGACATCAGCATCATGGAGTCGCCGCCGGAGGGCCGCCTCGCCGTCAAGACGTACGTGGCGGGGTATGACGATGAAATCGTGCGGCGGGCGATCCTCAGCGAGATCGAACGCCGAGGCCAGGTCTACTTCGTGCACAATCGGGTTCGGACCATCGAGTCGGTGGCGGCCCGGCTGCGCGAACTGGTCCCGGAAGCGAGGTTCGTCGTCGCCCACGGTCAGATGCCGTCGATTCAGCTCGAAAACGTCATGGTGGAATTCGCGTCGGGGGTCTACGACGTGCTCGTCTCCAGCGCGATCATCGAAAACGGCATGGATATGCCCAACGTCAACACGATGATCATCAACGAATGCTGGATGTTCGGCCTTGCTCAGCTCTATCAGCTTCGGGGGCGGGTCGGGAGATCGGCCAGCCAAGCGTACGCGTACTTCCTGTACGGGTCGGAGCACCGGCTGACGGAAGAGGCCCAGGAGCGGCTGCGGGCGATTTTGGAGGCATCGGACCTCGGAGCCGGATTTCGGCTCGCGCTGCGCGATCTGGAAATCCGGGGGGCGGGCGATCTTCTCGGGGCGGACCAGCACGGTTTCGCGAACGCAGTCGGTTTCGACCTCTATTCGCGCATGATCGGGGACGCGGTAAAAAGCGCCAGGGGCGAGGAGCCGCCCGAAGTTACCCGGACCACCGCCAACGTCGATCTGCCCCTGGATGCCTACCTGCCCGATAATTACATGGGTGGGTACGAAACAAAAATCCGCGAGTATCAGCGCTTGTCACGACTGGTAACGTTGGAAGAAGCGCAAGACGCGATGGCCAGCATTCGAGATAGATTTGGCGAATTTCCGGAGCCGGTCGTGAATCTCGGCTATGTGATCCTCGTCAAGGCAAAGGCGTCGGAACTTGGCCTGAAGTCCGTCACCTCGTACGGAGGCGACCTTCTGCTGCGGCTTCCGAAAGAATTCGCGATCGATAGGGATGCCGTAGATACCGAGATCGGTACGGATTTGCGTTTCAGCCGCGTTGGCATGACATGGCATGAATTTGAAAGGGACGACGATTGGCAGGACAAACTGATGAGGCTTCTGGACGTTCTGGCTGAGCACATCCAGCTGGAGCCCGTTGGCGCGCCGTCCTAAACGACTGCGCCGCAAGCAATGAACCACCAATCACTCGATAGCGAGGAGCCGGCCGGTGCCGCCTAGAAAACCGCGCGCGAAGTCAAAAGCCGCAAGTTCCGCAGCCAATGGCGAGGTGCTGGTGATCGTCGAGTCAAAGGCCAAGGCCACTACGCTGCAACGCTTTCTCGGAGACGACTACAACGTGCTGGCGTCCATCGGTCACGTCCGCGATCTGCCCAAGGACTCCATCGGCGTCCGTGTGGATAACGATTTCGAGCCGCTTTACGTAGTGCCGAGGGAAAAGCGGAAGATCGTCGAAGGCATCGGCCAGGCTGCGGCCCGCGCGTCTAAGGTGCTGATCGCAACCGATCCGGACCGCGAGGGCGAGTCGATTGCCTGGCACCTTCTGGATGCGGCGAATCTTGACCGCAGCCGGGTTGGCCGAGTGACATTTCACGAGATTACGAAAGACGCCATTGAGAGCGCCGTCGAGAACCCGGGCGATATCGACATGCGCCTGGTCGAGTCGCAACAGGCGCGAAGGATTCTCGACCGGTTGGTGGGCTTTGAGATAAGCCCGCTCCTGGCGAGGCGAATTCGCGGCGCGCGAAGCGCGGGACGGGTCCAAAGCGTCGCCCTTCGATTTCTGGTGGAGCGGGAACGCGAAATCCGGGCCTTTGTGCCCCGGGAGTGGTGGACGGTGGAGGGTCGATTCGCGCCGGCTCAGGGCGATGAGAAAACGTTCGGCGCTGAACTCGAGCTCGTGGATGGAAAGCTCGAGATCGACGACGAGACCGAGGCCGACAGGATCGTCGCGTCCCTTAGGAATGCCAGTTTCGGCGTTGCCGATATCCGCGAGAGATTCTCGTCCCACCGGCCGGCGGCTCCGTTCACCACGGCCACGATGCAGCGCGCGGCCTCAAGCAGTTTGAGCATGTCCCCATCGGCGACCATGCGCGCGGCGCAGCAGCTTTATGAGGGAATGGATGCGGGCGCCGAGGAGGGGCAGGTCGGGCTTATCACGTATATGCGAACCGACTCTACTCAGGTCGCCAGGAGCGCGCAGGACCAGGCCAGGGAGTTCGTGGCCAAGGAGTTCGGCGACGACTTTGTGCCGGCAAGGCCGCCCGTCTACAAGACCAAGAGCCGGAGCGCGCAGGAGGCGCACGAAGCAATTCGCCCGACCTCTGTGTTCCGTACGCCGGACAGCCTCGCTCCGCATCTTGACAAGCGCCAATTGCGATTGTATGAACTCATCTGGCGCCGCTTCGTGGCCAGTCAGATGAAGGCCGCTCAGGTCCGAACGGTGACGGTCCTTTTGAGCGCCGCGAGCGACGGCGAGCAAAGCCCGTATCGGTTCCGGGCCACGACCAGCGAGACGGTTTTTCAAGGTCACTTCGCGGTCTCGCGTGCAGGCGAAAGGACCCGGGAAGATGAGGAAATCGCACGGGCGGTACTGCTCTCCCTGAATCAAGACGACAAGGTGTTCGCCGGCGAGATCGCAGGAGTTCGGCATTTCACCGAGCCGCCGCCGCGCTACACCGAGGCAAGCCTCATTCGGGAATTGGAGGAGGCCGGGATAGGCCGGCCCAGCACATACGCTCCGACCATCGATACGCTCCGGAATCGACAGTACGCCGAGATCGAGAAGCGAGCCCTGGTTCCGACAGAGTTAGGCGAGTCCGTTACGGACGCCATGATCGAGCACTTCCCGGAGATCGTCGATTCCGCATTCACGAGCCGAATGGAATCGGAATTGGATCAAGTCGCCGCCGGCGATCTCGGACGCGTGGATCTACTCGGCGAGTTCTGGAAACGATTTGCGCCAACCCTCGCCGATGCCAAGCAAAACATGAAGACGGTGCGCGCGCCCGTGGAGCCGCTCGGGGAGGAATGCCCCGAATGCGGAAAGGAGCTCGTCGTCCGCCGGGGTCGTAGCGGCAAGTTCGTGGGCTGCTCGGGATTTCCGGAGTGCCGCTATACGCGAGCGATCGGGATTGGCGTTGACTGTCCAAAGTGCGGCGAGGGCTTGGTCGTGGAACGCCAGACGAAGCGCCGCCGAACTTTCTACGGCTGCAGCCGCTATCCGGATTGCGACTACGCAAGCTGGAAGCGACCTACTACAGAAAAATGCCCGACGTGTGAAAACGTTCTTTACGCGGCCGGCCGGGGCAGGCTCGTCTGCGACGATTGCGGATTCAGAAAAGCCGCCGCCTAGGGCCGCCTGCGGTATTATCTGATATTCGTAGGCCGGATTCCGGCCAAAATCGTCACCTCGCCGGACCGACGGGCCCTGCCGATCTGAGCATCGGTCCCCGTTCGGGACGAAGGCGTGGGAAGTTTGAAAGGGCGAATCTTCCTTGGCAGTAGTCACGATGAACGAACTACTGGATGCGGGCGTCCACTTCGGTCACAAGACCCAGCGGTGGAATCCAAAAATGCGTCCGTACATATTCGGTGTTCGAAACGAAATCCATATCTTCGATCTTCAGCACACGGTCCGTGCCATGGAAAACGCCACCGCATTCCTGACGGATACGGTCTCTTCCGGCGGACGAATCATTTACGTCGGGACCAAGCGGCAAGCCAAGGACACAATAAGGGCCTGCGCCAGCGATAGCGGGCAGTACTACGTTACCGAGCGATGGCTTGGTGGAACGCTAACCAACTTTGAAACGATCAAGCAACGGCTGCAACGACTCCGCGAGCTGCGATCCCGCGCCGAAGCGGGCGAATTCGACGCCCTGTCGAAGCGTGATGCCCACCTTCTGAATATTGAAATGGCGCGCCTGGAGCGGAAAATGGGCGGAATCGCCAACATGACGGCGCGCCCTGAGGCGCTCGTCGTCGTTGATCCGCGCAGGGAGTACATAGCGGTCCGGGAAGCCCAGATCCTTGGCATACCGGTGGTGGCTCTCACCGACAGCAACTGCGACCCCGACGATGTCGAAATTGTGATACCGGGCAACGACGACTCCATCAGATCCATCAGGCTGATACTCGGGCTCATCTCCGACACGGTGCAGGAGGCTTTTGAGAGTTACGAGTCGCATCGCGCCGAGCGCGAGGACATCGAACGCGCCGAGCGTGAGCGCCTTGAGCGAGTCCGTCGCGAGATGGCCATCAAGCGACAGGGCGCTGCGGAATCGGAGAGGGACGCAGCCGGCAAGGCGGCCGAATTACGTGCAACGAAAAGGCCCGTAGAGGCCACTCCGAAAGCCGCGGCGAAGGCTCCGGCGGCGGAGCAGGCGGCCGCCAAGGCGAAACCAGCTGCCGACGCGGCCAAATCAAAAGCGACGGCCAAGGGCGGAGTTAAGGCGAAAGCCGCCGCCAAAGTATCCGCAAAGCCGAGTGCCTCGGGCAAATCGGGTACGGGATCGAAAACGGGAAAAGCCAAGGCAACCGCCAAGGCGGCGCAATCGAAGCCCGCCGCGAAAGCGGACTGACGAATTGGCGGGAAAGCCTTCGGTGGCCGCGATCAAAGAGTTACGCGCCGCCACCGGCGCGGGAATCATGGCAAGCAAGCAAGCTCTCGAGAAGACGCAGGGCGACATGGAAAAGGCCAAGGACGTGCTCCGGATCGAAGGCTTGGCCCTCGCGGAGGGCAGGCGCGATCGCGAGACACGGGAAGGCTTGGTGGAATCCTACATCCATGCGTCGCGTCCCCTTGGAGCGATGCTGGCATTGGGGTGTGAATCGGACTTCGTCGCCCGTACGGACGAGTTCAAGACCCTCGCCAAGGATCTGGCCATGCACATCGCCGCCATGAACCCCTCCCGCGTAACACCTGACGACGAAGGTGATGGGGACGCCCTGCTGGACCAGCCCTATTTCCGGGATGGATCACGAAAAGTCAGCGACGTCATCAGCGACGTTATCGCCAGGACTGGCGAAAACATTCAAGTCTTGAGGTTTAGCAGGTACGAGCTCGGTTCCTAGCCCATCAGCATGGATGACGCGGAAGATTGAAAACACCTAGCTTCCGCCGGGTTCTGCTCAAGCTCAGCGGCGTATCCATGGCCGGTCCGAGCCAAATTGGAATCGATCCGACCAAGGTCGATTCCGTGGCCAGACGAATCGTCGAAGCCCATGATCTCGGCGTTCAACTCGGCATCGTGATAGGCGCCGGAAACATATGGCGCGGGGAGGGGTCCGAAGAAGCCGGAATGGACCGCGCGACCGCCGATTACATGGGGATGTTGGCAACGGTGATGAACGCCCTTGCGCTTCAAAATGCGATCGAAGATTTCGACGTGCCGACCAGGGTCCAGAGCGCTATTGAAATGCGGGAGGTGGCCGAGCCTTACATTCGTCGGCGGGCGATGGCCCATCTCGATTCGGGCCGAATAGTCATTTTTGCCGCCGGAACGGGAAACCCGTTCTTTACCACGGACACGGCCGCGGCGCTGCGCGCCACTGAGATCGGCGCCGAAGCCGTGCTCAAGGCAACTCAGGTTGACGGAGCCTACGATCGCGATCCCCGAACCGATCCCGACGCGGTGAAATTCGACAAGATCTCCTATATCGAAGCCTTGAACCGCAACCTCAAAATCATGGATGCCACCGCATTCAGTCTCTGCATGGAGCATGGAATGCCAATAATCGTGTTTAGGCTCGAAGACGAAGACAGCCTCATTCGCATACTCTGTGGCGAGAAGTTGGGCACTCTGGTCGGTGCGGAATCGTGATCGACGACATCCTTGGCGACGTAGGCCGTCACATGGAAAAGTCACTCGACGTTCTAGTGCGTGAACTACAGGCCATTAGAACCGGGCGGGCGCACGTGTCGTTTGTGGAAAACCTGCCCGTGGAGGCTTACGGGGCCACCTCCTCGTTGATCAGCCTCGCCAGCTTGAACGTTCCAGATGCTCGTATGTTGGTCGTTCAACCCTACGACAAGAACATTATCCAAGATGTCGAACGCGCAATCGTCAAGTCGGACCTGGGAATCACTCCTTCGAACGACGGAACGGTCGTCCGGCTTCCGTTCCCTCCGTTGACCGAAGAGCGCCGCCGGGATCTCGTAAAAGTTGTGCGCCAGAAAGTGGAGGATTCGAAGATTGCCGTGCGAAACATCCGCCGCGTTGCAATGGACGATCTGCGCGAAGTGGAGAGGGAGAAATTGTGCTCGCAAGACGAGGCCCGAAAGGCAAGCGAGGATCTTCAGAAAATCACGGATGCGATCGTGGAGAAGATTTCCGCCGCCGGCAAGGAGAAGGAGGCCAACGTTCTTGAAGTCTAGCCAAGGCCGTCCCACCACCCATGAGTGATCGGTTGAGCGACGGGCGCGACCCCTTGGCCGACGAGCTGCCGAATCATGTGGCGATCATCATGGACGGCAACGGACGCTGGGCCGAGGGGCGCCAACTTCCCCGGTCGGAGGGCCACCGCGAAGGTACGCTTCGCGTCCGCCCAATCGCCGAAGCCTGCATTGACGCCGGCGTACGCCACCTGACCGTCTACGCGCTCTCCACCGAGAATTGGTCGAGGCCGCGCTCCGAGATCGACGTCCTGCTCAGCCTGCTCGGCGAACGGCTTCAGGCCGAACGAAAGGCCATCTTCGGAAACAGAATTCGGATCAAGGTCCTAGGGTCGATGAACCCGCTTCCGCCGGCGCTCAGGCTGGCGGTCCGGGGCATGGAACGCGCGACGGCCAATTTTGACCGCCTGACGCTGAACATCGCGTTCAACTATGGAGGACGTTCCGAGATCGTCCGCGCCACGAAGGCCATCATGCAGCAAGGTATCGATCCAGAAGACATAACCGAAGATCTGTTCGAGCGCTATCTGTACACCGCCGACGTCCCCGATCCAGACCTGATCATCCGAACCGCCGGGGAGATGCGGCTGAGCAACTTCTTGTTATGGCAATCGGCCTATGCCGAGTTCTACACGACGTCCGTTCTCTGGCCAGATTTCGACGCTCAGGAGTTGCAGCGGGCGTTCGACGTCTATGCCGGGCGCCAACGCAGATTCGGCGGCAGGATCGCCAACTCTGGCGTGGTCGAAACGATTGGCGACGACTAGCCGCGATCTGGCAACTCGCACGGCGTCTGCCGCGGTTCTAATCCCGGCGGCCATCGCGCTGGCATGGTTTGGCGGCATTTATCTGGCGATTGGCGTCGCGCTGATCACGGCCATTGGAATTCTGGAATTGCGCAAGCTGGCGATTTCGGCGGGCTGGGGCTTCGCGTTCGTGCCCGCGCTGGTCTTGGGTATCACCCTCGTCCTGCGACCTCAACTTTCGGACGCCGACGGTTTTAACCTGCAACTGGCCGCGATACTTTTGATGGCCGTAACGCTCTTGATGCGGACGGTCGTCCCCGCCCGGCGGAAGAATCTAACAGCGTGGATCGCCGGAATCGCAGGCGCGGCGTATCTGGGCGGGCTGGGCTCGTTCTTCGTATACCTTCGAGCACTTCCGGACGGATTTCGGTGGCTGCTGCTGGCGTTCGCTGCGACTTGGTCATATGACATCGGAGCGTATTTGGGCGGACGGTTCCTCGGCAGACACCAGTTTGGCGGGCGCATTTCTCCACGCAAAACCTGGGAGGGCGTGGTGTTCGGACTCGCCGCCGTCGTCGTATGCGTTTTCGCTTTCTCGAATATCCTCCCCGTTGAGGCATGGTTGATTCCGGTTGTCGCGCTGGCGTTTGCAGCCGCTGCCCAATTGGGAGATCTGGTCGAATCGGCGATGAAACGCCAGGCCGGCGTCAAAGATTCAGGCGTTCTGATCCCAGGTCACGGTGGTATTCTTGACCGAGTAGACAGTCTGCTGCTGACTGGGCTGGCCGTGTATTTGTACGCCTCGTTGGTGATCGATCCAGGGCCTATATCCTGAGTTTCTGAATGAGCAAGACCAAAGTAGCAATTCTCGGCAGTACCGGTTCCATTGGCACCCAGGTGCTCGATGTCATCAAGGCTGCCCCCGACCGTTTTGAGGTGGTCGGGCTGGCATGCGGTACCGACGCCGAACGCCTGTTCGCCCAGGCCGGCGAATTTCAGGTCAACTACGTATGCATCGGCGATGAGAGCGCTGGGGTGCCCGCGAGCCCCAACGGCACCACCGTGCTGCGCGGAACGGAAGGTCTGTGCGAAGTGGCGGCCGGCACCGACGCCGATGTCGTCGTCATCGCCACTGTGGGCGACGCCGGGTTCGCGCCAACCGTGGCGGCGGTCAAGGAAGGCAAGGACATAGCTTTGGCCAGCAAAGAAATGCTGGTCATGGCCGGTTTCCTGATAACGGAACTGGCCAAGGAGTCAGGCTCGAGCTTTCTGCCGATCGACAGCGAACATAGCGCCGTTTGGCAATGCCTGCGCGGTGAGGACGGCGAAAGCGTTTCGAGACTCATCCTGACCGCGTCCGGCGGGCCGTTCAGAACGACGTCGGCTCAGGACCTGGCATTCGTAGGTCCCGAGGACGCTCTCTGCCATCCAACCTGGGTCATGGGATCGAAGATCACCATCGACTGCTCCACACTTATGAATAAAGGTTTGGAGGTTATCGAAGCGAGATGGCTGTTCAACGTCCCATTCGATTCGATAGATGTTGTCATCCACCCAGAGAGCGTCATTCACTCGATGGTGGAATTCGTGGACGGCTCCATTAAGGCTCAACTCGGAAATCCCGACATGCGAGTTCCTATCGCGCATGCGCTTGCGTATCCAGATCGGCTGAAGGCTGTCGCCAAGGCCGTGGATTTCGCAAAGCTCGGGACGCTTCATTTTCAAGAGCCCGATCAATCGAGATTCCCGCTTTTGAATGCCGCGATTCAGGCAGGGAAATCGGGGGGAAACGCTCCCGCCGTACTGTGCGGGGCCGACGATGCGGCGGTCGATCTTTTTCTGCGCGGCGAGATCGCATTTCCGGCGATCGCCGATCTCGTACTTGGGGCGCTGGATGCCGTGGTCCACGAACCGCTACGCAACGTGGAAGCGGTCCGAGATTTCCATCGAGCGGGATTCGAGGCGGCCATGCGAACTGCTCGAACGATCGGTAAATGAGCCCGCAGTTCTCCGACCTTCCCGGGGGTCTCGCGCTGGCGATCCCGCTTTCGATCCTGATCCTATTGGTGATGGTCGTTTTGCACGAACTGGGCCATTTTTTCGCGGCCAAGATCTCAGGGGTGCGCGTGCTGGAATTCGGTGTGGGCTGGCCGCCTCGGATTTGGAGTCGCGAATGGCGGGGAACCCGGTTCTCCCTCAACATCCTTCCCGTGGGCGCGTTCGTGCGCATGCTGGGAGAAAACGAACGTCCCGACAGTCCGGAAAGTTTTTCCGCACAGCCGAAACGCTCTCGAGTTTTTATTTTGGTGGCCGGTTCGGCCATGAACTTCCTTCTGGCGCCGCTGCTTTTCGGGGCGGCATCGCTGATAAACGACTTCGAGAGCGTCGAGATCACCAGTGTGGCGTCGGGCAGCCCGGCGGCCGCGGCCGGGCTTCTGATAGGCGATCGGATCGTCAGCGTGGACGGTGAGCGAGTCGAACTGATGTCCGACGTCGGAAGCCTCGTGGCCGACCGCAGAGGGGTGGCTGTCCGGCTCGAGATCCACCGGGACACCGGTGTGCGGATAATCAATCTCGTCCCGAGGGTGACTCACCCCGCGGACGAGGGCCCCATGGGAGTTGGGATCCGGCCATTCATGGCGCCGGCGCCTCTTCCCAAGGCAGTGGTTCGAGGTCTCACCAGGGGATGGGATGCCATAACCCTCTTGCCGAGGTTCGCAGGCGCAGTGCGCTCGGGCGCAACGCCTTTCGAGGTTTCAGGACCCGTCGGCATCGTCGATGCCGTCGGGAGGGCCGCTCAACTCGGGCCCGAGGTGGTCTTGATTCTCGCCGGGCTGATCACGGCACAGCTAGGCCTCATTAACCTCCTGCCATGGCCCGGATTGGACGGCGGCAGGCTTCTGCTGCTCGGAGTGGAAGCCGTGAGAGGGCGCAAGCTGCCCGCGAGCCTGGAAGAAGCTATCAATTTCGCGGGCATTGTCCTGCTGCTCGTACTGGTCGTTCTGGTTACTGTCGGCGATGTCCGCCGCATCGCCGGGGGCTAACGAAGAAGCCTTTGCTGGCGCTCTACGGCTTGATTAAGCTTACGTTGGATTGACCACCTGGACGGCGTGTGAATGACCGGAATCCTTAGGCGCAGAACTTCCATACCGGTATACGTGGGAGATGTGCGCATCGGTGGCGGGGGCGACGTGGTGGTCCAATCGATGACCACGACCAATACCGCCGACATCGAAGCAACCTCGCGCCAAGTGTCGGAATTGGCCGACGCGGGATGTGAGATCGTGAGGTTGGCGGTTCCCGACACCGCCGCCGCCGACGCTCTCCCGGAATTGCTGCGCCGATCGCCAGTGCCGCTCATCGCGGACATCCATTTCGACCATAGGCTGGCGCTCGCGGCGGCCCGGGCGGGAATCCACGCCCTGCGCATCAACCCTGGCAACATCGGCGACAAGAGCCGGATTCGACAGGTGGTCGACGCCTGCAAAGCCGCAGGCATTCCGATTCGGATCGGTGTAAACGCGGGCTCCATCGATGAGACACGCACCAAGGATGGCCGTCCCGAATCGTCCGAGGAGCTGGCCGACGCGATGGTCGACCATGCGATGCACCACATTCATATTCTCGAGCGGGAGAATTTCGAGCAGATCAAAGTCTCGCTGAAGGCGTTTGACGTTGACGCGACGGTACGCGCGAACCGGAAGATCGCCGAGATGATGCCGTATCCTCTGCACTTGGGCGTCACCGAGTCGGGAACATCGAAGACGGGCAGCATTCGCTCTTCCATCGGCCTTGGCATACTGCTCTACGACGGAATCGGCGACACCATGCGGGTTTCGCTGACCGCCGATCCCGTGGAAGAGGTGTTCGCTGCCTACGAGATCTTGAAGTCCCTCGAAATGCGCCAGAAGGGCTCGGTTCTCGTATCGTGTCCATCGTGCGGTCGCTGCGAGATAGACCTTTTCCCGCTGGTGGGCCAAGTGGAAGAGTACTTGGCGCAATTCGACGAGCCGCTCAAAGTGGCTGTAATGGGCTGCGTGGTCAACGGTCCCGGAGAATCGAAGGACGCCGACATCGGGCTCGCCGGTGGTAAAGGACGGGGCGTCATCTTCGCGAAGGGTGAGATACTGGAAACGCTGGATGAGAAAGACTTCCTGCCGCATCTCAAGGCAGGGATCGACCGTCTGATCGGGGAGCGTGAGGCTGCAAGGTCCGAGGAAACCGTCGAAAGCTGACTCGATGGTAGAGGGGGCGCCGAAATCGCCTCTCCGCGTCAATCCAGCCCGGACATGACCAACGCCTCACCGCTGCGGCGCCAGTATCTTGACATAAAGCGACTGCATCCCGACGCGATCCTGTTATTCCGTCTCGGCGATTTCTACGAGATGTTTAATGACGACGCGCGCACCGCGTCCGAGGTACTGCAGATCGTCCTAACCTCACGCGAGTTGGGCAAAGGCGTTCGGATTCCAATGTGCGGAGTTCCGTTCCATGCGGCCGAGAACTACATCCCGCGCCTCCTCGACGCGGGACACAAGGTGGCCGTGTGCGATCAGATCGGCACGCCGGGATCTGGCTTGGTCGATCGGCAGGTGACCCGCGTCATCACCCCCGGGACGGTGATTGACGACAGCATGTTGATGCCCGACCGCAACAATTACCTCGCCGCGATCGTGGAAATCGATGGGGGCTGCGGGCTTGCCTTTGCGGACGTGACCACCGGGGAACTTGCCGCCCTGGATTTCACCGGCGCTTCAGTGGTGGAGCGAGTCCAGCGCGAGCTGACGCGCATAGGCCCAACCGAGGTGCTTCTGGGCGAGGGATCGCAGATTCGCCCGCCCGATGGAGTCCACGTCAGCACGGCCGACCGGCCAATTCCAGCATCCGACGACGCCCACGAAGCCGTCAAGCGCGTGGTCGGTCCATCGGTGACCGCCGCTGGGCTCGGCGATCGTGCGATATGCGCGGCCGCCACGCTGCTCAATTATCTGGAGACCAATCACGCGGAGGCGCTCCACGTCTTCACGACCATTCATGCCGCCGCGATTGGGGATCAGCTTGAGCTGGACGAGTTCACACGTCGGAATCTCGAAGTCGATCGGTCCTCATTCGACGGCGGCAAGGATGGCAGTCTGCTCGGACTGATGGACCGGTCGAAAACCCCCATGGGAGCGCGCCTAATCAGACGCCGGCTGCAAAGCCCGCTGGTCGACCGCGCCGCGATCGAGCGCCGCCTCGATTCGATCGCGTGGCTGGCCGGAGATGCGCGACTCAGATCGACCGTCAGGGAGGGACTCGGCAAGGTCGGCGATCTCGAACGTACCGTCGCCCGGATCCGTCGTGGGAACGCGCGGCCCGATGAATTGCTGCGCCTCGCCCGGTCGCTCTCCCGGATCGAGGCCATTGCGCGCGCGGTGGATGGCGCCCTCGACGGCGCCGAGGCTCCGATGGGAGTCCTTGATCCGTGCGCGGAAATCAGTGATCTCCTCCAACGCGCGCTCGATCCCGATGGAGAGACGATCATCCGTCTCGGCTACGACCGCGATCTCGACGAGGCCCGCGCGGCGTCGGGCGCGGCGAAGGATTGGATCGCCGACCTTCAGGCGCGGCTGCGAACCCAAACGGGCATCAAAGCGCTGAAGGTTGGCTACAACAGGGTGTTCGGCTATTACATCGAGGTTGGAAAATCGAGCGCTTCGAGCGTTCCGGATGATTTTGAACCCAGGCAAACCCTTACAAACTCGCTGCGCTATGTAACTCCTCAACTCAAGGAATACGAATCGAAGGTCCTGACGGCGAACGAACGGGCCGATGAACGGGAGGCACGACTCTTTGCGGAATTGGTGCAAAAACTGGCGGGTAACTCGGAGCGACTGAGCGCGACGGCCGCCACGGCTGCGCGGCTGGACGCGGCCGCCGCATTCTCTGAGCTGGCAGCGGACCGGAGTTACGTCCGTCCTGAATTCACAACTGACGGTGAACTTGACATAAGAGACGGTCGCCATCCGGTGGTCGAAGCCACGCAGCCAGAACGATTTGTACCCAACGACGCCCGAATGGCCGCGGGGGACCCGCACATCATGATCCTCACCGGTCCCAATATGGCCGGCAAGTCCACCTTTCTCCGCCAGGTGGCGCTGATCGCTCTGATGGCCCAGGCGGGCAGCTACGTTCCAGCCGCTTCGGCACGGCTACCGATCATCGACCGCATTTTCACACGAGTTGGGGCCCGGGACGATCTGGCGTCCGGGCGGAGCACATTTCTCGTGGAGATGACCGAGCTGTCGTCGATCCTGAGCCGCGCCACCCCCGACAGTCTGATCGTTTTGGACGAGATCGGGCGGGGGACGAGCACTTACGACGGCGTATCCATCGCCAAATCCGTGGTCGAGTTCCTGCACAACCACCCCCGCATTCGGGCCAAGACCATTTTCGCCACCCACTATCACGAACTAACCACGCTGGCGGAGCGGCTGCCGCGGGTGGCCAACTACAACGTGTCGGTGGCGGAACAGGGCGGAAAGGTCATTTTCCTGCACAAGATCGTGCCGGGCGCATCCGATCGAAGCTACGGCATCCATGTGGCTCGACTCGCCGGATTGCCCGACGCGGTCACCCGCAGAGCCGAGGAGATCCTTTCCCAGCTGGAAGCGGAAAACGGACGGCAACTTCCATCCCAGATGTCGCTTCTGCCGCCGGACCGCCATCCGGTCCTGGAGCAGATCGAGGCGCTCGACTTGGAGGACATCTCTCCGCTCGAAGCGTTGAACAAACTGTACGAATGGCGCAGCGAGTTGGACAAGACATGACCATCCGGCTACTGCCGCCCGAGGTAACCGGGAAAATCGCGGCAGGGGAGGTCATCGAGCGTCCGGCCTCGGTGGTGAAGGAACTGGCGGAGAACGGGATGGACGCCCTCGCCGAAACCATCGATATCGACGTTGAAGCGGGTGGTCGAACGAAGATACGCGTCGTCGATGACGGCGGCGGGATCGCGCCTGATGAGTTGATGACGGCCGTGGAGCGCCACGCCACAAGCAAGTTGCGCACCGAAGCTGACCTACTGCGCGTTCGCACTCTCGGATTTCGAGGGGAGGCCCTCTGCAGCATCGCGGCCGTGGCCGAATTGAGCATCGCATCGAGGCCCCAGGATGTGGCGACGGGACGGCGGATCGTCGTCCACGGCGATCGCGTCATCGTCGACGAGCCCCACGGGGGTGCGCCCGGCACCGAAGTCACGGTGTCGCGGCTGTTCCAGAACTTCCCGGTGAGGCTGGAGTTCCTCAAGTCCGACCGGACGGAATCGTTCCATATCCTCAACGTGGCCCAGAACCTGGCTCTTGCCCGGCCGTCAGCGCGATTCAGCCTGACGGTCGATGAAAAGCGATCCTTTCAAACACCCGGGACCGGATCCCTTGGGGATGCACTTCTGTCCCTGTACGGAAATCGCCTGCTCGACGGCATGGTCGAGATGGAGCCCGGTGACCGGCTGGGAATCCAGGGATTCGTGGCTAAGCCCGGACGCGACTGGGCCAATCGGAATCACATCTCGTTCTTCGTCAACGGGCGGTGGGTGAACAACTCGACCCTGTCGGCGGCGCTTACCGAAGCTTATCGGGGGCTGCTTCCAGCGGGGCGCCATCCCGCCGCCTATCTGCACCTGGAAATCCCGCCTGAAGACATCGATGTGAACGTCCATCCGGCCAAGGCCGAGGTGCGGTTCCGCGATTCCGGGCGGATCTTCTCCCGGCTCTCGGCGGCGATTCGCCGGACCCTCGTCGAGCGGAGCGAATTCGTCCCAATGTCGATCGACGCCGGCCGCCCGATCGTGGACTCGTTCTTCATTCCAACCAAGAGTCCTGTCAATCCGTCCTGGCCCGCGGATGGCGGCCAACGTTCAACCACCTCGACGGCGCCGGCCGATGAAGGCGCTCCGACCCCAGGCAACGGCCAGATAACCTCGCCGCACATGCGGGCCTTGGGTCAGATAGACCAAACATACATCGTCGCCGCCGGGCCGGACGGCCTATATCTAATCGACCAGCACACCGCCCACGAGCGGGTGTTGTACGAGGATCTGCTCGAAACAAACGGCGTTCAGGATCGTCAACAACTCTTGGGCGGACAGTCCACCGACCTCGGCGCCTCCGACTCCGCCTGGATAGAGGAGCACATCGAGCTTCTCGCTGATTTTGGTATCGAGGTCGAGAACTTCGGCGGGACGTCCTGGCTTATCCGATCCGTCCCCCACATAGCGTCGGGTCAGCCCGCCGCTACATTCCTGGAAGAGGTGGTGAGGGACCTCTCTGCCGAGGCCGGCAGCCGAACCGATCCACGGGAACGTACGAGATGGTCAGTTGCCTGCAAGAGCGCGGTGCGCTCGGGCGATTCGCTCTCTGTCCCCGAAATGCAGGAACTGATCGAGCGCCTGCTGAAGTGTGACCTGGGCCGGACCTGCCCCCACGGACGCCCCACCACGCTGAAACTCAGCCGCGAAATGCTCGACCGGCAGTTCGGACGGACCTAGACAGACGTCGAAGCGGGGCCGAACGGGCGGTTCCCGGACGCGCGTTCGTCGTGCCTGAAGTCGGGTGGGACACTATTGATGATGTGGCCCCACGGTCGGCGTCAGAATAGAGTTTGGGTCGATCACTCAGGCCGATCCTTGATAACCATCGAAGAGGAGTGTCAGTATCACCGGGACGGGGAAATGCCGGCCGATGTGGGAGATGTCTTGATGGCGACCTTTCGATGCGCGGTTCATCAGATCACCTGGGGCCGCGAAGGCTTGGAGCAGGCGCTCGATGACATCGGCGGCATGGGGTACCGCGGAACGGAGACGTTCGCCTATGTAATCGAGGACTTCGCCGGACGAGAGTCGGATCTGCGGGAAATGCTCGACGCGCGCGGACTCACGCTCACCGCCCTGTACAGCGACGACAACATGTACGAGCCGTCTCAGGCCACGGAAACTGTTGAGCGCAATCTGGAGATCGGGCGTTTCCTGCAGAAAATGGGCGCCGGTCAACTCGTATTCGGCCCCGGAAGGCCGCGGCCGGATCCGGTCCAATACGTCCATTTCAAGACGATGGTCCGAAACGTGGACGAGGTGGCGGCGGCCTGCCTCGAAATCGATGTGGCGGTGGGAATTCATCCACATTGGGAGACCCTCATACAGGAGCGGGACGACATCTCACGGATTTTCGATTTGGTGGATACGAGCATCGTGAAGATGGCGCCCGATCCTTCGCATATGGCCAAGGCGGGCTACGATCCGCTCGAGGTCTGCGAAACGTACAGAGACATCATCAGCTATATGCACATCAAGGACTATTCTCCCGATCTCGATACACCGGAGGCGAATATCATGGTCGGTGGCTACACGCCGAGCCTCGCGTTTTTCAGCGAGCTCGGGCATGGAATCATCGATCTGCCAGCCATAATTGACGTGCTGAGGGGCGCCGGCTACGACGGCTGGCTGACCGTCGAACTCGACGAATCACAGACCACGCCGCGAGAGAGCCTTGAAGTGAATACGGCCTATCTGAAGGGCGTTCTGGGCTTCGATATCACCGGCGAGAACCACTAGTACCGGCCCAGAAAGCCCACCCGGGTCCAGGACGAGGTTAGGCGATGATCAACGTCGGCATAGTCGGGTGCGGACGGATAATCGAGGAGGGGCATGCGCCCGCGTTCTCAAAGCTCAAGGATCGCTTTCGCATTGTCGCCGTTGCCGATCCCAGCCGCGAGCGTCGTGATCTCATAGGCCAGATTCTGAACGTACCCGACGGACGGAGGCTCGCGGACTGGAACGATCTCATGGCGCTCGACGACGTTTCGCTGATCGATATGGCATTGCCTCATTTCCTACATCTTGAGTCGTGCGTGGCGGCGGCGAAATCCGGCAAAGCGATTCTGATGGAGAAACCGATGGCCACGAGCCAGGACGAGGCGAGCGCCATCATGGCGGCGGTCGCCGGATCGGATGCTCCCTCCTGCATCGTCCACAACTACCTGTATCGGAGCGCTCACGCCGCGGCGCTAAAACTCATATCGGAGGGCGCGATCGGAAAACCGTTCCTCTACCGTTGCAGCCAATTCATGTCGGGTCACTGGCCCGGCGTGTCCGCGTACGACCCCGATTGGCGCACGAAGGCCGCCAAGGCTGGAGGTGGGGCGCTTATCGATAACGCCTACCACTACCTCTATCTGGCAGCGTCCTTCATGGGCTCGCCGGTCACGAACGTGTACGCGCGAACGGGAACATTCGTCCACGACATTGAAGTGGAGGACACGGTCCTCGTCACGCTGGGGCACGGCGGAAACGGCGTGTCGAGCATCGAGGTCGGATGGAGCGCCGCGGGCGCTCAAGAGTACGAGGAGATACACGGCACTGAAGGATCGATAGCGCTCGACCGTGACGGTCACCCACTGGGCGTCCTCAGGGCCGATGAATGGGAATTCCCTGAGGTGCTCGAATCCGATTTCTGGGGCTACGACGGACTCTTCGCGGCATATGCCGATGCCATTGAATCCGGAGGCGAAGCTCCAGTTCCATTCTCGGAGGGCTACCAAAACATTAAAGTCGTGATGGCCGCCTACGAGTCGGGGCGCAGCGGGCAGAGCGTAGAGGTAGGTTAGATCGAACCGCCTCGGGTGGACACGATCTGGAAAGCCCGCTCAGACCAATCCGCTGACCGTCCCATCGGCTGATATGGTCATCCCTTCACTCGCCGGATGGGGAGGCAGCCCGGGCATGGTCAGGGTCTCGCCGGTGAGGGCGACGACGAACCCGGCTCCCGCCGAAAGGCGGATTTCCCGGACGGATATCGAAAAGCCCTCGGGCCTACCTACAACCCGGGGTTTATCCGACAGCGAGTATTGGGTTTTGGCTATGCACACCGGCAGCTCCCCGTAACCCTCTTTCTCGAGTCTGCGGAGTGTCCGCCGCGCCGCCGCTGTGAAATTGACCGTATCTGCGCCGTACACTTCGGCGGCTATCGTCTCGATCTTCTCGCGAACCGGAAGATCCAACGGATACAGCGGATGGAAATCCGACTCACCGGACTTCACCGAGTCCGTCACCGCCTTGGCCAGATCCGTTCCGCCCGCCGATCCTTGCTCGAAAACGTCTGTGACCGCGCCAGCGAGGCCCTCGCTCTCACACTCCTCCAATACCGCCGCCACTTCCGCGTCGGAGTCTGAAGGGAACCGGTTCATCGCAATGACGGTCTTCATTCCGAACTTCCCCATATTCTCGACGTGCTTGCGGAGATTCGGCAGCCCACGCTTGACGGCTTCTACATCCTCCTGATCCAGTTTCGCCGCCTTTACCCCGCCGTGGCGCTTGAGCGCGCGCACGGTGGCGATCATCACGACCACCTTTGGGGAGAGAGACCCCGACCGGCACTTGATATCGAAAAACTTTTCCGCCCCCAGATCGGCGCCGAAGCCTGCCTCGGTGACGACGTAGTCGGCCAGTTTCAGGCCCATTCGAGTCCCGAGGATGGAACTACAGCCGTGAGCGATGTTGGCGAATGGTCCCCCATGAACGATCGTCGGGCCGATCTCGAGGTCTTGGACGAGATTGGGCATCAACGCCTCACGCATCAGCAGCGTCATCGCATCCTGGCACTTGAGGTCCAAAACGGTGACGGAGTCGCCCCCAAAGGTTCGTCCAACCACTATCCGACCGAGTCTTTGCTTCAGATCGTCCAGCCCCGTGGATAAACACAACACGGCCATGACTTCGGAGGCGGGAGTGATATCGAAGCCGCTCTCCCGCGGAACCCCCCGGCGGGACCCGCCCAACCCAACGATCACGCTGATGAGCGCCCGGTCATTCATATCTATGGCTCGCCGCCAAGTTACGCGGCGCGGATCCAGGCCAAGCTGGTTGCCGTGATGCAGATGGTTGTCGACGACCGCCGAGAGAAGATTGTGGGCGGCGGTGACGGCATGGAAGTCACCTGTGAAGTGCAGATTGATGTCGATGTGGGGAACAATCCGAGCTTTGCCGCCACCCGTCGCTCCCCCCTTCATTCCGAATACGGGACCCAGCGACGGCTCCCGGAGACAGGCGATCGCGGAATGCCCGGCGCGTCTCAGCGCCTGGGCGAGGCCGATCGAGATGGTTGTCTTCCCCTCTCCCTTGGTGGTTGGTGTGATGCCGGTGACAAGAATGAGATTGCCGTCTGGTTTGTCGGCCAATCGATCCAGCACGGCGAGGTGAATTTTCGCCTTGTAGCGACCATAGAGATCGATCTCGTCGGGAAGAATCCCCGCACCCTCGGCGATCTCAGCTATCGGTTTCAATCGCCCTGACTTTCGGTCGCGAAATCGGAATGCTCAGGGATCACACTTTGCCTCCCGAGGTGACCAGCTTGAGAAGATTTGCCGCAAGCATCACGTTTGTAAGCGGACCGATGCCTTTTGGAACCGGTGTGATCGCCGCCGCCTTTGGGGCCACCGAATCGAAGTCGACGTCTCCCACCAGACCATCATCCAGGTAGTTGGTCCCAACATCCACGACCGCCACCCCGTCGGTCACGTCCTCGCCGCGGATAAGGCGCGGAGACCCCACGGCGGCAACGATGATTTCGGCGCGTCTGAGTTCCTCGGAAAGGGATTCGGTTCGAGAATGGCACACCGTTATCGTGGCATGCCTCGACATAAGCAGGAGCGCCGTGGGTTTGCCGGCGGTGTTGCTCCGACCCACGACGACCGCACGCTTGCCTTCGATCGGAATGTCGTATTCGTCGAGCATCTGGACGACTGCGGCGGCCGTCGCGGGCGCGATGGAAGATTCTCCGGCGAACAGTGCTCCCATCCTCGCCGGTGTGACGCAATCGACGTCTTTGGAGGGGACGAGGAGGCTCTTCAACTCGCCGTGATCGACATCGATGGGAAGAGGCTCCAGCAACAGCACCCCGTCAATTCCTGGATCTGAATTGAGCTGTTCGATCTCGCCGGCAATAGTCGCGGCCGCCGGGTCGTGCGGCAAGACGGTCGACTCCACGGAGACGCCCACACGCTCGAAGGCACGCCGTATGGCCTTCAGGTAGCCCTCGGCCGCCGGATCGTTCCCGCACTGCAACGTCCGCAGCGTCACGGGTCCGCGACTCGAAGTGACCTCCTTGAATCCGCGAGCCAGTTTTTGGGTCAGATTCCTGGCCGGGGACTGGCCGAGCATCAATATTGGGTCGCGAGTCATGGACGCTCCGCGACGGCGCAGGGTCAAAGGTAGCCTTCGATCGCGCGGTCGGCGGCCTCTAAGATCCGAGCGGCCTTCTCCGATCGCCTCTCGGCCGATGCGACGAAATCATCGTCGTCGATGAGACTCACGTTGGACTTGATATTCAGCCGGCAAACGCGAAGGGCTCCGCTCGCCAGCCCAACTCCCCCGGCCGAGTCACCAATCAGATTGGGGTCGCCCTTTGCCGCAACCACGGTGCCGAGATCGATCAGCTCGCGGCACAGGTCAGCCAGTTCAAGCGGGACCGCCGCCGCAGCCTTCGCGGCATCCGATATCGCCGCGGTGCGTGACTCGCGTTCTAAATCCGAGTGCCTGGGCCGTTTGAAGGCCTCTGCCAAGCGTTGGTACACGACTGCATCGAGCTCCGCCAGCTCCGGGGCTCGTTTCCGGATCTCCGTGCAGCGGTCAGAAGCTGCTCGGAGTTCTTCCTCGGCGGACGCGTAGCGCTTTTTCCCGATCGCGAAGCCGCACGCCATTTCGATCATCGCCGCCCCGAGGGCAGCAGCGAGACCCGCCGCCGCTCCGCCGCCCGGTGTCGAGGTGTTTGACGCGAGGCGTCCGACGAAATCTTCAATCGTCGCTGCGCCGAACTCAGTCAAGATTCGCTCTATCCATGCAGTGGCGACTCGGGATCGCAATTCGTCATTGTGGCCTCTACTAGCATCAAAAAACGCACGGTCTAATGTTTATCCGGGAGTGCCACGGACTCAAAACGGAGTGATGGCGCGGTAGCATCAATCTACATGCAAACGGCGGCAATTCTACCAGCGTCAAAGTCGCGCCGAACCACCCCGCTTGGAACGCCATGCCCATAGTCGACCGCGGACCGATGGTCGATCTGCCGCTGATCTGCGTGGTGGGGCCCACAGCTTCCGGCAAGACCGACCTCGCGCTTCAATTGGCCGCGAGCGTCGGCGGTGAGATCGTGGCCGCGGACTCCCGACAGATCTACCGCGGTATGGATATCGGCACCGCCAAACCGTCGCAGCAGCAGCGGAAGCTCGTGCCGCATCACATGATCGACGTGGCCGGCGTGCTCGATCGGTACTCCGTGGTTCGATATTTCCGGGAGGCGATGGCCGCCATCGAGTCGATAGAAGCGAGGGGGCGCGTACCGTTTCTCGTGGGAGGGACCGGCCAATACGTGGAGGCGTTTACGCGTGGCATCGATCCGGCCCCGTCCGACGCGGAAATGAGAGCGCGACTCGAGGAAGACCTTCGTCGAGATGGACTCGAGAGCATGGCACGGAGATTGCGCGAACTCGACCCGGCGGCGGCCGGCACGACCGACCTCAGGAATCCTCGACGGGTTGTGCGGGCACTCGAAATCCAACTCGCCGAGGGGCGATCGATTCGGGAGCTGGAACGTCCCGGTCAAAGCGCCCGCCAGACGCTCGTGATCGGACTGGACGTTCCCAGGCCGGAGTTGCTGCATCGCATCGCCCGGCGGACAGAATGGATGTACGGAGCGGGATTACTCGACGAAGCCCGGCGGTTCTGGGGGTCCGGCCATGCGCGTGACTCGGTCGCATCCGCCACGATCGGATATCGGGATGCATTCGCGTATCTCGCGGGCCTCCGTTCCCTCCGCGAGGCCAAAGACGCAACCACGAAGGCGACCGGACAATACGCCCGCCGACAGATGACGTGGTTCCGAAACCGCGAGTCAGTTGAGTGGTACCACCCGGGCGCGGCGATGACGCAGGACATCCTCTTGCGGATCGACGGGTTTTTGGAGCAACATCCAAGCCAGCGATAGTACCGGCTCTACCACCGTCAAATACCCCGATCTGCGCGGACATCGATGACGGCCGATCCGACCTGCATCAGGAGAGCGCGACCCGGTGCCGTATAGTTGATTTCAGACGAGCGAGGGTCGCGTGATTGACTCTTTGTCCACCAATTTCGGAAGGCATCCCGGACGACCAATTTGAGATTTACGAAAATGCAAGGCGCCGGAAACGATTTCGTCCTAATTGACTTGCGCGTGGAATCCGTCGCCGACTGGAGCGCGCTCGCGGTCGAGATGTGCGACCGACACTTCGGAGTCGGAGCCGACGGACTCATCCTTGTCGACGGCGGTTCGGAACGCGGGTATGAGATGACGATGTTCAACCCGGATGGCTCGAACGGCCAAATGTGCGGAAACGGTATCCGATGCTTTGCCCGATTCCTGCATGAGCGCGGCGAGATCGACGGTGAAAAGGTGGAGGTGCTGACCGGGGCCGGTCCGCGCTGGATTCACGTCGTGGACGCCGGCGATCCGTATCGAGTAACGGTGGGAATGGGAGCCCCCGAGTTTGACCCCCGGGAAATACCGGTGGCCCTGCCCGGGGACCGGGTTATCGACCGCGGGCTTACCGTGGACGGCGAAGACATCTCGATTACGGCCGTGTCCATGGGCAATCCCCACGCGGTCGCCTTCGTGGACGACGTCGAGAGCTTCGATCTGGCTCGCATCGGCCCGATGGTCGAGCATCACCCGGCGTTCCCGGAAAGGGTGAATTTCGAAATCTGTCAGGTGTTGGGGCCGAACAGGCTTCGCATGCGCGTCTGGGAGCGCGGGGCGGGGATCACGCTGGCCTGCGGATCGGGAGCATCCGCCGCCGCCGCCGCCGCGGTCATAACCGGTCGGGTCGAACCGGGTTCCATGGACCTGCTCGTTACCGGCGGCCTCCTTCAGATGACGTGGAACGGCGAGGGACACGAGGTGATATTGACCGGTCCCGCCGCAAACGTTTTCGACGGCGAATGGGCGCGTGCAGCGGTGGCCGGCGCCGCCCGCTGAAAAACGTCGTTTCTCAGGAAGGAGACATGGCCGCATCGCTTGATCTGAAGCTCGCCGACCGCATAGAGGCGCTGCCGCCCTATCTCTTTGCGCGATTGGACAAACTTCGCGATGAGAAGACGGCGGTCGGCGTCGACGTCATAACGCTGGCCAAGGGCGACCCGGACCTGCCGACTCCGAAAGCCGTAATTGATCGACTCTTTTCAGCCGCCCAGAATCCCGCGCATCATCAGTACTGCGAGGATGGGTTGGACGTGTACCGTCACGCGATCGCCGACTGGTATGCACGACGCTTTGACGTTACGGTCGATCCCGCCAAACAGATCGTGCCGCTGATCGGCTCCAAAGAGGGCATCGCCCACTTGCCGCTCGCTTTGATCGATCCGGGCGATTACGTCCTCGTGCCAGACCCGGGATACCCCGTGTACGGCATCGGTACCGAACTGGTCGGGGGTATGGTCCACTTCATGAGTCTTTCCGCCGAAAATGCCTGGCTGCCCGACCTCGAGTCAATTTCAAGCGATGTCCTCGGAAAAGCCAAGGCCCTCTGGTTGTGCTACCCGAACAACCCGACGTCGGCGGTGGCCGATCTGGATTTCTACGAGCACGTCGTCGAGTTTGCGCTCCGGCACGACCTGGTCGTGTGTCAGGACGCCGCCTATTCGGAAGTGACTTTCGACAGTTATCGCACTCGAAGCATACTCGAGGTTGCGGGCGCCGAAGAATGCGTCGTGGAGTTCCACTCCCTATCGAAGACCTACAACATGACCGGATGGCGAATCGGCTGGGCAGTCGGCAATGCACGCGTCATCGAGGCGCTGAATCGGGTCAAGAGCAACATGGATTCAGGCATTTTCGGGGCCGTTCAGGAGGCTGCGGTCGAGGCACTCGAGCTGCCGCAGTCGTGGATCGACGACCGCAACGCCGTATATCAAGGCCGTCGCGATCTCGTGGTGAAGGCGCTGCGGGAGATCGGCCTGGAGCCAGAGGTGCCATCGGCGAGCCTGTACGTATGGACTCCAGTGCCGTCGGGGTACGATTCGAGCGCGTTCGCCGCCAAAGTGATCGACGAAGCCGGTGTGATCGTCACCCCGGGATTGGGTTTCGGTCCCAGCGGCGACTCGCATTTCCGAATTTCCTTGACCACGCCCGACGAACGCCTCGGGGAAGGGCTAGAGAGACTCGCAAGGCTTCGACTCTAGCCGGCGAAGTCCCGGTCACCCCTTGGAACCCGACCGCCGTTGGTCTACCGCTCAGGCTCGGTCGGAGCGCGAACCCACGTTCGTGGTCGGCATCGATTTCAGCGAAAAGGACCCCGCCTGGCCACCCGATGAGTCGATTGCCGAGCTGATCAGTTTGCTGGAAACGGTGGGGGCCGAATCGCGCGAAACACGCATTTTTCGCGTACGGCGAATCGCCCCCGCCACTCTGATCGGGAGCGGCCAGGCCGAGGAGGTCGCCGCCCGCGCCGAGGAACTCGGCTGCACCACCGTTGTGTTCGACACTGACCTGAAGCCTCGCCAGCAACGAAATCTAGAGCGCTCCATCGAACTGAAGATCGTCGATCGAACGACGTTGATACTCGATGTTTTCGCGAGTCGGGCAACTACGGCCGAGGGTAAGCTGCAGGTCGAGCGGGCACAGATCGAGTATCTTCTCCCGAGGCTGTCCGATCTTTGGGTCCAGTTCTCCCGAACGGGCGGAGGAATAGGGACCCGGGGCCCCGGCGAAACCCAGATCGAAGTAGATCGGCAGCAGCTTCGGGCGCGACTCTCGGTAATCGATAAGCGTCTGGAAAGGGTTCGCAGTCGTCGGGCGCTCACCCGTCAGGCCCGGAGTAGCCGCGGCGTGCCGACGGCGGCACTGGTCGGCTATACCAACGCCGGCAAGTCCAGTTTGCTCAACGCGTTGAGCGAGGGTGGCGCATATGTGGAGGACAAACCCTTCGCAACCCTCGATCCGCTGACGCGCCGGGTGGATCTGACCGATACGCGGGCGGTTCTGCTGACCGACACAGTCGGATTCATGCAGCGCCTGCCAACCCGGCTTATCGCCGCCTTCCGGGCAACCCTCGAGGAGGTTCAGGAGGCGGATCTCCTCATTCATGTGGTCGATCTGAGCGCGACGAACATATTCGGCCAGATGCGTTCCGTCGAAGAGACGCTGCGCGAACTCGATGTGCTGTCGAAACCGATGATCACAGTGCTCAACAAAGTCGACCTGGTGGACGATCCCGGTGAGGCGGTTGTGCCGGGAGCGGTCGTCGTCTCCGCCGAAACCGGGGAAGGACTCGACGACCTACGTGAAGAGATCGCCGCAATTGTATTCGCGGATGATTACCAGGTGTCGGTGGCGATCCCCTTCAGCGAAGGCCGGTTGGTGGACCTTTTTCATCGGCGTGGGACGGTGGAAACCGAGGAATACACGGCGGACGGAACGCTGTTGTCCGGAACCATCCCTGAGCGATTTGCCGCGCAGTTCCGCCCCTTTGAACGAGACCGCGGCAACCGCAAGGCGGGCGGGGGAACGGCTACTTAGCCTGAAGAGCCTCCGATTCGTTCAACTTCTTGGCTGACGGGCACGCTGTATTTGTGGAACGATTGCCGGAGTTTCGCAATCTCATAATGCGCGTAGATGAGTTTTGTCGTGGCCGGCGACGCATGACCCAGGATGTCTTGAACCTCGGAGAGACTGGCTCCGCGATTCAGCAGCGAGGTCGCTTTGTGGTGCCGAAAATCGTGGGTCGAAGCGTCAACGCCCGCGGCCGCCGCGTAGCGCCTTACGGTGGACCAAAGCGTCTGCGCGGAGATTCGCGTATTCTCGCCGCCGCGACCGGGATCCTTCGGCACGCCGCGGTGCTTGATGAACAGTGGGACGAAGGCGTCCCGACGTTCGACCAAATAATGCGTTATGCGCCCGAGCGTTTCGTCGTCGAAGAACACGATGCGCTCGCGTCCCCCCTTGCCTCTGATCAGAGCCTCCGCCGCTCTGCCTTCGTCAACGTCGCGGCGGCTCAGGGTTACGATCTCCTCCCTCCGCATCCCAGTGCAAAACGCCGTGTTTAGGAGAGCTCGGTCACGGAGAATCCTCAGACGAAGATCGTCGTGAGTCGATCCCAGCTCTGGCAGCGGCATGTTGTTGGCAAAATCGACGATGAGCGCCAGATTGGAATCGACCCGCGGAGCCTGATAGACAGCCTTAGATGCGACAGCCCGCACCTGCTCCGTGGATTTCTCCAGCGAGATTTGGGGGGCAAGATCGTGGCGCGCCAGATATCGCAGGATGGATCTCGCGGCGGACATGTACGTGTTGATCGTCGCCGACTTTTCCCGGCCGTGACGATCGGCCAGCCACAGGTAGAACTGCTCCAGGCTGTCCGACGGCAGAAGATCGGTGGTCACCTCGGCTATATCTATTCCGGCGTCCTCGAGAAAAGAGCGGAACGAACGGAGGCCCATCGCGTACGTGACGCGCGTATTCCGCGATTTGGCCCGGAAGCTCAATCTGACGTCTTCGATGGCGCGTATGAGGGAAGGGTACGTGATGGTCGACTCTCGGTCCGAGCTTCGCTGCTCCGGCGATCATCTTTACATAAAACCAGCCGTTTGAGAACCAAGACCCGCATTTCGTAGATATGAAATAACGAAGGCAGGTTACGTGAGCGAAGAACCCATGGATGCCGTTCCGGTCCAGGGCGGCGTGGTTGCGAAGATTGCGGCGCGGATCGGTCCCGCGACCGCGCTCGTCACGCTGGCCGGATTTATCTTCTCGGGCGTCTTGACAGCCCTCTACTTTCCCCTTCTGGAACTCCGTATCGCTCCGAATCCAACGTTTGACCTGGTCGATTTCCTTATCGATATCTCTCCCGGGGCTCTGGCGACGTGGGCCATCGAGATCTTTGGGCACTCGGGCAAGGTCCTGCTGACCGCGGGCGGAGTTGCCATCTGGATGCTGGCGGGAGGGGTGATCGCCGGACTTGGCACGCGGATCGCCGGCCCGGACTCCGACTCCAGACTTGGATGGGTCGCCTCGGGCCTGATTCACGCATTCGCGGCGCTGGTGATCGAGATCGAAGCCGGCGCGCTCGAAGGAGGGTTTTTCGGAGTCCTCATCGTCCTCCTGACGTCGATGGTCTGGGGATACGCGAGCCACCGGATTCCTCAAGGATTGCGTCTGTTCAGGAGTCGCGGATCGTTGGCCAGGCGCCGTTTGCGCTCGAACCGCGAACGCATTTCGCGCCGCGCAGCGATTTCGGCGGTGTCGGCATGGGCCGTCGCCGGATCGGCCGCATCCATGGCTGGATGGGTGGGAGTGCGTTCCTTGAAGGGAACGCGCGTCAGTACCAACGCAAACGAGAACCAGGACCTCATTCTGCCTGGTTTCGACCCGGGGTTCCCGCTGCCGTCGGGGATCCGGCCGCTCATCACCAGCAATCGAGACTTCTACCGAGTTGACATAAATACGCGGACCCCCGAAATCGACCCCGATCTCTGGCGGCTCCGCGTGCACGGCCGCGTTGAAAACGAACTCAGGCTGAGCTACTCGGAAATCCTGGAGATGCAGCCTCTTGAGATCTACGGAACGCTGCAGTGCATCTCGAACGAAGTAGGCGGAAACTTGATCGGCACGACCCTCTGGAAGGGACTGTCTCTCGGACACGTTCTGAGTCTTGCTCGACCCCTGCCGGACGCAGTCGATGTAACTCTGGTAGCGGAAGGCGGATACAACGACTCGATCCCCATCTCCAAGGCCCTCGAACCTGAAACTCTCCTCGCATATTCCATGAACGGCGTATCGCTTTCGGCGGCGCATGGGTTTCCGTTGCGGGCATACATCCCGAATATCTACGGAATGAAAAACGTCAAGTGGCTTACCGAGGTCAAAGTGGAGGACGTTGACCACCAGGGCTACTGGCAGCAGCGTGGTTGGTCGGATATTGCCATTGTAAAAACGACATCAGCATTTGATCCGCCTAGGTCGAGGGCACGCTATCCGACAGGTCCGAACTCGATCGGCGGCATCGCGTACGCCGCTTCCAGGGGCATAAGCGCGGTCGAAGTCGAGGCGGACGGTAACGGTCTGTGGGTGCCCGCCGATCTTGAACGGAGCCTCGCCGCACGAACCTGGAGACGCTGGAGTTTCAAATTCGTCCTGGCGCCGGGACGCCACAATCTGACGGTGCGAGCATTCGATGGTGGCGGAAGCCCGCAAGAATCCGCCGACACGGCTACCCATCCGGACGGCGCGGGCGGATACCACCGGATAAGGATCTCGGTCGACCCCTAAAAACCGAAGCGACCGCCGACGGCTTCGCGTCGCCCTGAGCGACCGGCCGCTCCCATCATCCGATGCGCGAAGCCATGAAATGACTTTACATAAAACGCCGATCCGCGGAATCCGCGGCCTACCGAATCGGTCTAAATAGCCGGAGGACGTTAAACAGCGAAGTGGCCGCGGCGGCGACATAGGTGAGCGCCGCCGCATTCAGGACCTTCTTGATCCCGTCTCGTTCTTCCGATGAAACCAGCTTATTGGCGTCCAGAAGCGTTATCGCCCTGCCGCTGGCGTTGAATTCGATGGGAAGACTGGCAAATGTCAGTGCGATGGTGAGGGCGTATACCAGCGCGCCGGCGAGCGTGATACGGAGCCCAAGCGATCCGATGCCCGCAATCAACATGCCGCCGCCGACGAGCATCAGCACGTACCCGATTCCGGGACCGTATCTGGACACGGGGATCATCGCTGTACGGAATATCAAGAACGGGTGCCGGATAGCGTGCTGAACGGCATGGCCCGTCTCGTGAGCGGCCACGGCCAGTGAGTAGATGGAGCTTTCCCCATACACGTTTCCCGAGAGGCGGAGTTCCCGGTTTCGGGGATCGTAATGGTCCGGCAACATACCCGGCGACGGAGCGACCCGTATCTGAAACAGGCCAACCGAGTCGAGCATTCGCCGCGCAGCCTCATGACCTGCCAGGCTGGCCCGGGACGGGATAGCCGAGTACTGGGCGGTCGCCCGGGTTACTTTGGACTGCGCCCACGTGGTCAAGGCCACGGTAGCGAGATAGAAGATCAGCAGGGGCATTCAAAAGCCACGAATCAGGAGAGAAACCGCCCCGCTGCGAACGGGGCCCAATCAATCCTACCTGAGGGCCGCTTGGACGGATTCGATCCACATCGGGGTCCGGATAGAGCATTATCTACTAGATATAATATCCATTATATCTAGTAACTCATTCTTTACGGCCCCCGGGAGCGCCAGGCGCAACCCCCTAACCCCGTGGCATCTCGCAATTTGGGCAACTGAACGCTGGAACCGGCGCCCCCCGCCCAGCGGCCACGCGTCCGTCCGGCGATCGCAGGTGGCCGGCTCGACGGGCCGGAGTCACTGCGTTCCACTCAGTCGTTCCTCATCGAATTCGCCGCAAGTCGCTGGAACGCCGATGGTTCGGGGCCGTCGTCGAGGCGCCGTCTTATCGCCTGGGCACACTCTTCGGGACTCAGCACCGAAGTGTCCACTTCGAGGTCATAGATGCCAGGAACGTGGACTTCGCGCTGCCACCGGTGAACGGCATCCGGCACAGCTGAGTCTGCTGAACTTCCCTTGCTCCACCCCGTGTTTCGCCGCCGTTGCATGATGACCTCGATGGAGCAGCGAACTCCCACGAACAGGACCGGCAGTCCATTCAGACGTCCCGCGCTATCGGCGAGGATGCCGCGGGGGACCGCATAGGCGTCATGGTGTCCGACATCGACTGCGACGTTCAGGCCCAATCGGCTATGGGCGGCGATGGATTCATACATGGCTGCGTAAAGGATGGGTACGAGAGGTTCGATGTCCTGACGCTCTCCTCCGGGACGCAGACCGATTCCGGGGCTGTAACGCTCCGGGGTTATGTGCTCCTTAAACGTATCGACGCCCAGGTTCATCCATGGGCCGTCAAATGTTTCTTGGATGACCGCTACGATGCTCGACTTACCTGATCGAGGGACGCCGTTCAGGATGATGATCTGTCCTGAATCAACTTTCTCCGCCATGATCTCTCGCCTCTCACGCCGATTCCGCCGCCCGACACTGATTAGACCGACATTTCCCAATTCAAACGAGATATCGTCGAATCTCCTGGCTTGGGACGCGGCAACACGGCGTCCTTCACCTCGTTTGCTACCACGCTAAGACTCGTCGCTGTTGGAGCCCGATCGATCCTGCTCCGGTTAGTCATCAGGTTCGGAGTCATCGTCGGAATCCGAGCCTCCCGACTCGGACGATTCGGAGTCTGAGTCATCGTCGTCGTTCGAGCCGGATTCGTCGTCCGCTGAATCATCGTCATCGCCAGATCCAGCTGATCCCGAGCTTTCGCCGTCGTCGCCGCTGGAACCTCGAACGGACGACTCGTCGTCTCCGTCGTCATTCCCGCCGGAATCCCCACCGGATGTCTCATCGTCACCATCGTCATCCCCGCCGGAATCCCCACCGGACGTCTCATCGTCACCATCGTCATCCCCGCCGGAATCCCCACCGGACGTCTCATCGTCACCATCGTCATCCCCGCCGGAATCCCCACCGGACGTCTCATCGTCACCATCGTCATCCCCGCCGGAATCCCCACCGGACGTCTCATCGTCACCATCGTCATCCCCGCCGGAATCCCCACCGGACGTCTCATCGTCACCATCGTCATCCCCGCCGGAATCCCCACCGGACGTCTCATCGTCGGCATCGTCGTCGCCGCTGGAACCTCGACCGGAACTCTCATCGTCGCCGTCGTCATCATCCTCGCCGGATTCTCGACCAGATTTTTCATCGTCGCCGTCTTCGGTCGGATCGCACTCGCGGTCTTCGTCGCGTTCGTCGTCATCAGGATCACATTCGTCCTTGGACCCTCCCCGTTTTCCGCGCCGGTCTCTTGATTCCTCGAGAAACTCGATCTTTTCCTTTTCGGGATCATTGAGCTCAAATTCTTCCGGTTCGGAGGGCTCGTCGTCATCGTCGGGTCCCACCCTTGTCACCTCGCCGGCTCGTACCGAGACCACGGGTCGGTCGACCGCCTTGGACACTTCGACGACTCCTTCCACGGTTCTGACATCCATTCCGCCGTCGGGATGGACCGTGGTTTTAAACTCGGTTCCTCTCACAAGACCGACGCCGGATGGCGTAACCACCGCATAGCTGGATTCTGAGTCGATCAGTCTGGCGACGCGGCTCCACGTGTTCCCGGACGCCTGAAAAAACGCCACCGTCGTTGATCCAGAACTGGAAACGGCCGATGACAGTATCGTCACATGCGTGTTGTGCTCAATCTGAAGTAGGGAGCCATCGAAGAACACGAGCGTGGCTCGGGTGTCGGGCCCCGTGGCGATTTCGTCTCCCGGCAGCGCGACCTCGCCTGACCCAAGCCCGGTCCAGATATCCGATCCGAGCAGCATCAGGCGGGCCTCGCCGTAGTCGATCTCGATCAGAACGGGACGGTCGCTGGAATCGACTGACTGCTCGGACGCGCCTGCCTCCGGCGCAGGCAATGAGAACGCAAACAAGGCGAGAATAAGCACGACGGCTCGCATGGTACGCAGCGCCTGCCTCCCGCATTTTTCTCGCGCTCAATGGGCGGTTCTCCATCGAGCGAACCGGGCTATTTCACCCGCCCTCGTCGACGGAATGAAAACTACCCGTGCAGTTTATGGCTCCGTTAGGCGGGATACCGTCAGACCGCGCCGCCCCGACCGACTCGGGTCCGCGTAACCGATCGCCGAAGTGGGACAAAATCGTGATTTCCCCTCCACCGTCGAGGCGCATGACATGTACGGGCACGGAGTCCGCAACGGTGTTTGCGTTCCGATACGCAGGTCACGCTTTTCGCCCAACATCTCTCGCCCAATGGCTCGATTCGCCGATTATGTAAAGTAATTGGCCATCGCCATATGGTATGCACCGTAAACCATCCACCGATTGTCAACTTAACGCCCGGGGAGCGGTCCACAGTTTGTCCACAGAGTGTCCTGGGAGGCTACGCTGGAGCTGTCGACGGACGGCTTACGATCGGATCCGAAGCGGGAGCCTGCGCGCATACCGCCCGTTGATGGTCGTAAGAGCCCGGGCCGAGACGCCCGTTTCTCAGAGAGGACAATGAAGATCCCCTCATTAATGCCATCTCGCCGGCGATGGTCGCCGATATTGGTTATGGCGCTGCTGGTCACGATGGGTTCCGTCGCCGCCGACAACCCCTCGGATAGGTCGATCGCGCCCGTATTCAGGCTCCCGTTTGCCGCAGAACCAAGCCTCAACACCTGGTACCTGGGCCAGCCTTACGGGAACACCGTCGGGGCCTTTAGGGCACGCAGTCGGACGTACAACCAGGGTCAGGGGATTCACTTCGGAATCGACCTGATCGCAAGATGTGATACGCCCGTGCTCGCTATTGGGGACGGCACCGTCCATTCGATCGATGGGCCGTGGGGCTCATTGCCGCACAGCGTCGTCGTGCAGCACGACAACGGTTTCTATTCGCTCTACGGGCACCTACGAGTCCGGTCGAACCATCTATACGTGGGTCAGCGGGTCAAGGCGGGTGATCAAATTGGATTGACGGGTGACTGGATCGATTGGGTCGCCTGCAATCGCTCGCCTCATCTTCACCTTGAAATCCGAACCGACGCGATGCGATCCGCCGTAAACCCGATTCCGCTCATCGAAGGGCCATGGGAAGACGCCAGTCTCGGAATCAGATTCTCGAATCCGGCGTTTGAGATCGATCTCGAAGATCCGCGCCGGTGGCAGTCGCTCTACGATCAACCCGACATCAGATTCGGTGGACCTCTGATAAACGCTTACGCGGAACCATGGCCTCCCGAATAGTGGGTCGCTTTGGCCGAACCGGACGATTCATTCAGCGGCGAAGGGCCGGCTTGGCGGCATTGATCGCCGTGGGTGTTGGGTTTTCCGCGCTTGCGGGCGCGTCTCCAAAGCCCGCTGTCGCGGCCCTATTGCCGTCGACGTTGGTGGCAAACTGGAGGATCACCGATCCGGGCTGCTGCAGTGGCTTCTCGTGGTCGCGTGACGGGGAATCGGTGACCTATTTCGACCGCGATCCAAGCGGTATTGGCGTTCTCTGGGGCCTGAACCCCGCCACCGGCCGAAAGCGGCTTGAGTCGCGGTCGCCAAAGCTGACATCTCCGTCAGGTCGATACGTGCTCGAGCGCCGATCCACCGACGGATCGATACAGATCACCGATACGCTGCTGGACCGATCGTGGGTGTTCGATCGAAGTGGAAGATCACTGCTCTTCTCGCGGGATGAGGACCGCGTGGCGTTCGGGGTGCGCCAGCCCGGAGCCTTGCCGCGCTATGCCCGGCCCGCCTCGATTTACGTAAGCGGCCTTGAAGGAACCGACCGGCGATTCCTGACGCAGATGATCGGTGGTCCGATAGCCTGGCTTCCAGGCGGAGATCGGCTTCTGTTGAGCGGGCGACAGTCGCCCGGCGATCAGACCGCGGTCTGGATCTACGATCTCAAGTCAGACGCTCTGCGCAAGCTGTTCTCGGCGGACTTTCTTCGCGGAACGACCGTATCCCCCGATGGGCGCTTCATTGCGTTCTTCCGCACGCTGGACAGAGACCCATCGCAATCGGGACTCTGGGTTTACGACACGGCGACCTCGATGCGCCGGCGGATTGAGCCCGCGGGCAGCTATCGCTGGCATCCGTCCAGCCGCGGTCTGCTTGTGATCCCACCGCGTCCGCGCGGGGACGGCGATCATGGAATCTGGTGGGTCGATATCGTCGGAGGCGAGAGCGTCCTTCTAACCGAATCGACGAGCGATGGGATCCGAATCTCGAATTTTGAATGGATTCTATCCCCCGAAGGCGGGCGAGCAGCCTACCGCCACGCTGACGATTTCAGCTTGTGGGTCGTGGATTTCCAGCAAGCCTTGGACATCACTTTCAGCGGCCCGGTGGCATCCGGGGAGCCTAGTCTTGAGGTTTGGGAGCCCAGCGCAAATCCGGATGACGCGCGGCCGTAGCCTCATCGAGACGCCGGACCGGAGTTGAGGTCGGCGCATCCGCGAGTTTTTTCGGAGCATGCTCAGCCTCGTAGGCGATCTGGCGCATGGCGGAGATGAACCTGTCCAGGGTCTCCAGCGACTCGGTTTCGGTCGGCTCGATCATCAGCGCCTCGTGCACGATCAGCGGAAAGTAGATCGTCGGCGGGTGGAAACCTAGATCGATCAACCGCTTGGCCACGTCCAACGTGCGGACTCCGGCGGCGTGGTTTCGAAGACCGGCGAACACCACTTCGTGCATGCAAGGCCGGTCGTAGGCGAGATCGTAGACGTCGGAGAGCTTGGCTCGGAGATAGTTCGCATTCAATACGGCCCACTCGCCGGCTTCCTTGAGTCCCGAAGCGCCCAGGCTGCGTATGTACGTGTACGCCCTGACGAGGTTCCCGAAGTTGCCCATGCCGCCCTGCACCCGACCGATGCTGTGGGGAAACCGGCTCGAACGCTCGTACGACCCGTCCTCGTTGCGCACAACCCGTGGCACGGGCAAATAGTCCTCGAGTTCAGCCGTCACACACAGCGCGCCCGCGCCGGGGCCACCGCCGCCGTGGGGCGTGCTGAACGTCTTGTGCAGATTTAGGTGCATCACGTCGATCCCGAGCGCCGCGGGAAGAACTTGGCCTAGCATCGCGTTCATGTTGGCCCCATCGCAGTAGACGAGACCTCCGGCCGCGTGCGTCAGGTCGCAAATCTCCTGGATCCGGCTCTCGAAGATTCCCAGGGTGTTCGGCACCGTCATCATGATTCCCGCCACGTCATCGTCCAGCGCCGCGTCGAGCGAACTTATGTCAAGTTCGCCATCCGAGCCCGTGGAAATCTCCTCGGCCTCGAAACCGCACATCGATGCCGTGGCCGGATTGGTTCCGTGGGCCGAGTTCGGAATCAACACCCTGCCGCGCCGTTCACCAGCGCGGAGATGGTGCGCACGGATGATCATCATCCCGGTCAGCTCGCCCTGCGCCCCGGCCGCGGGCTGTAGTGAAATGGCCTCGAATCCGCTGATACCGGAGATCAAACGCTCGAGCGCATGCAGCAACTCCAGCGCGCCCTGCACCTGGCCGTCGTCCTGCAACGGGTGGATCGACGCCAATCCCGTCAGCCTCGCCGCGACCTCGTTGACCTTCGGGTTGTACTTCATGGTGCACGAGCCGAGCGGATACATGTCGGTGTCGATGCAGAAGTTCTTTTGCGACAGGCCCACGTAGTGCCTGACGACGTCCACCTCCGACACTTCGGGCAGCGGCAGGTCCGATCGAAGCTCTGATTGGGGTATCACGTCAGCGGAGACCGGCGCCTCGGGGTCGCGGTCCGGCAGCGATACTCCCGTTCGGCCTGGCGAAGAAAGCTCATGGATTACACGACTGTCCTTCAAACCGCCTCCTGCAAAGATTCGATGAGCCTTTCCTGTTGAATCGGGCCGTTCCTTTCCGTGAACGCAACGAGAAGGTAGTCGGTCAGTTCGTCCCAATACCGTCCCAGTTCAAAGCCGCCAAGTACGCCCATTTCGCGGAGCGCGGCGTTGATCTCGGCCGCGGGACGCGGACACTTGAGCGGAAATTCCCGCACGAATGGACGCTCGACGGCGACCGCATATCCGCGCGGCCAGGCGCGCCGTGCGCAGGCGTGCGCATTGCCGATACAAAGCTCGGCCAGCCTTTTCAACCCATTCCGCCCCAGCGCCGCCAGGTGGATCGTGGCGCCCAGGGCGACGAGCGCCTCGTTGGTACATATGTTCGAGGACGCCTTAGCGCGGCGGATGTGCTGCTCTCGGGCTTGTAACGTGAGGACGAATCCCCGGCGACCGTCCACATCCGTCGTTCGTCCCACGATGCGGCCCGGCACCCGTCTCATCTGGGATTTCGTGGCGGCAAAGTAACCCGCGCCCGGACCTCCGAAGGCCGGCGGTCCGGCGAGATGCCGCAGTTCACCCACCGCCACATCGGCGCCAAGTTCGCCGGGCGGCGTTAATACGCCCAACGCGACCGGTTCGCAGGCCATTATCACCAGCGCCCCGGCAGACTTGGCCGCCTTGATGACGTCGTTAGTCTCTTCGATCCAGCCGAAGAAATTGGGTCGCTGTAAGACCACGGCCGCCGTCTCGCCGTCGATGGCGTCTATAAGCGAGTGTTGGGTTTCCCGGAGAGTTCCATCTGAATCCAGACCCCAGTTCTTTACGACTGATAGATTTATGTCAAGCGGCTCCATGTAGGTCGCCGCGATATTCCGGTACACGGGGTCCACGGTGTCGGCGACGACGACGTTCGTTCGTCCCGTCGCATTGAGCGCGAGGCCTATCGCCTCGGCGACCGCCGAGCCACCGTCATACAAGGACGCGTTTGCCACTTCCAATCCGGTCAGGTCGCAGATCATGCTCTGGAACTCGTAGATCGACTGGAGCGTACCTTGGCTTATCTCCGGTTGATACGGGGTGTAGGCCGTGTAGAACTCGCTCCTGAGGAGAAGCTGATCCACGAATGCCGGAATGTAGTGGTCATACCATCCGGCGCCCAGAAACGACGTCTGGTGTTCCAGATCGCTGTTCCGTTCGGAAAGATCGCGCAGGTGGCCGATGACCTCCATCTCGGACATCGGAGGCGGAACGGCCAGCTTGGGATCGCGGACCGAACGCGGGATGTCATGGAAGAGTTCATCAGCTGAATCGATGCCGATCTCCGCGAGCATGCGCTCCTTATCGGCGGGAGTATTAGGTACGTAGGCCACTAACCAGAGCTTCGTACTCGGCGGCGGTCATGAGGTTCTCGACCTCTTCGAGGGACGCGGGACGGATGCGAATCATCCAGCCGTCCGCGTAGGGAGATTCGTTGGCGAGTTCCGGACTGGCCACCAATTCATCGTTTGCGGCCAGAATCTCGCCGGACAGGGGGCAATAGAGGTCCGAGACCGCCTTCACCGATTCGATGACCGCAAATGTTTCCATCTGGGCAAACTTTTCGCCGGCCTTCGGAAGTTCCACGTATACGATGTCGCCCAGTTCGTCCTGCGCGTATTCGGTGATGCCGACGGTGGCCTGATCGTCCTCGATCCGCACCCACTCATGCTCGCGGGTGTAACGCAGGTCATCCGGAAACATTCATCCTCCCTGGACGTGCGGCATCTGGCGCAGCGTGATTTTACCGAGCGCCCGGGCGCCGTTCATTTTCGCGACGGTAGAACGGCAGGTCGACGATCTCGGCCTCGTGGTCCCGGCCTCGAATTTCAATCATGACATCGTCTCCTCTACGCAGGGAACCCGGCAGGAAACCCATCGCAATCCCGACCTGCAGTGTCGGAGAGTACGAACCGCTCGTAACCATGCCCTGGCCGCTCGCTGCCTTGATCCCGTAACCGTCGCGCGGAATGGCGCGTCCGCGCATCCTGAAACCGTACAAAAGGCGATCCGGGCCGTCCGCGGCCACGTCCACCAGCGACTCTCGCCCAACGAATTCGCCCTTCTCCATGTCGACGAACCTTTCGAGACTTGCCTCGAACGGGTTGATCTCCGGCGACAGTTCATTGCCGTGCAGAGCCATGCCGGCCTCTAGTCGCAGCGTGTTACGCGCTCCGAGTCCGGCCGGCGGTATGTTCGCGTCCATCAGACCGTCCCAGATTCGCGGGGCGTCGTAGGCCGCCATGAAGATCTCGAAGCCATCCTCGCCCGTGTACCCCGTGCGAGCGACGAGCACTCCGCGCCCGGCGAGCACCGCCGGCCGCACTCTCGATCGCCGCAGGCGCTGAAGATCAAGGTCGCATAACGGTTGGAGCGATCTTTCGGCCTCGGGTCCCTGAACCGCCAGCAGCGCATACTCGTCCGACCGGTCGAGCAGATCGACTTCAAACCGAGCCGCGACGCCTGAAAGCCATTCCCACACGGCCTGCTTATTGCCGGCGTTGACGACCAGAAGATAGCCGTCGTGGTGGTAGAGGATCGCATCTTCGATCACACCGCCGCGCTCGTTGCAGATCAGTGTGTACTGAGACCGGCCCTGCCGCAGGCGACCAACGTTTGTGGTCACCACGTTTTGGAGGAACGGGACCGCATCCTTACCGGTCACGGCGATTTCGCCCATGTGGGATACGTCGAATACGGCCACGGAATTTCGCACCGCGTGGTGCTCTTCCATGAGCCCCGCGTACTGCACCGGCATGTCCCATCCAGCGAACTCGGCCATGCGGGCGCCCACCTCGACGTGTGCGTGATAAAGCGGGGTCTTGAGCAGCGCGGACAAGCTTTTCTCCTGGATCGGCCAGAGCGCCGGACGGTGCCAGATATTACTATCGTGCCGTAGGTCTCAGGAAACCCCTATAGGAGGCTACGCGCCTGCTAAGGATTATCGGTTTAGGAGCATCGGCGGCCCGGATGCCCAACGCTCCCCGCGGCGGGGAAGAATCTTTCACATGGATTCCGTACCTTGACGGAGGATCGCGACTCCCGGCGCCCGTTGGGCCTGAGTACATCACGGCCGCGGTGAGCGCGGTTCTGGATGCGGCGGCCCGCTCCGATGTCGCCTATTTGGGGCCCGGGGCGCCACTTGGAGACGACCCGGTGGCCACGGCGCTCGCGCGGATGTGCCGTGAATCCTCAGTCGAATTCGAATTGATCGAAGCCGCTCCGCTATGGTGGGCGATCCGGCCCCTATCGGGATCGTACTCGGTGATCGGCCCGGATGATGTTGGCGTGGCCGATCTCGCGCAGCCCTCGCTGGTCACCGGCCTCGTAGGCAGGGCCGACGTTCGCAGGGTACAGATCGCCGCCCGCGCGCGGTCCCCGAACTTGCGACTCACCGTCAGCGCATGGGGCGCCGATCCCGTCGAGGCGGCCACGGACGCGGACGATGTATCGACGCGCCTGCTGTCAGCGATCCACCCGTGTGCCATGCACATCCCGGCCGTCGAGGCCATGAACGATCGGGGTTCGATTCGCTCCCTCTTGGAGATTGTCGCGCAACTCCGCGCGCCGGATGGCTGCCCCTGGGATCGAGAGCAGACCCATGAGTCGCTCCGTCGATACATGATCGAGGAGGCGTACGAGGCGGTTGAGGCAATCGACGACGGACGTGGCGAACTGGCCGATGAACTCGGAGACGTGTTGGTGCAGGTGGCGCTGCATTCTCAGATAGCCGCCGAATCCGGAGAGTTCGATTTTTCGGACGTCGTGGCGTCGATAACCGGGAAGTTGATACGGCGGCATCCGCACGTGTTCGGAGATATAACCGTGGACGGCGTCGATGAGGTGCTGACGAATTGGGAGCGCATCAAGGCGGCGGAACGCGGCGACGGAGATTTCCTGGCTGGCGTCCCAAGTACCCTGCCGTCATTGTTGTACGCCCGAGAAGCGCTGGCGAGGGCAGGCCGCCTGAAATTCGAATCTGATACGCCGCAGTGGGCCGACGACGTGCTCTCCTCTCTCGAGAACAGCTTGAAGCTGGCCAATGGAGCGGAGCGCGAAGCCGCCCTCGGAGTTTTTCTGCTTGGGCTCGTGCGAGCGGCTGATGCCCTGGACCTCGATCCGGAGCTGGCCCTCGCATCGGAGAACCGACGCTTTCGTCAGCGCGTAACCCGTGCGATCGAAGCTGGGGAGAACCCTGCCGATGCGTGACAAAGCCGGCAGTATCCTCGACGTCGGCGGCGTCGCGGTCGGGCATTGGACCGATGCCGAGGCCGGCACCGGCTGCACGGTCATCGTCTGCGAGCCAAGGGCCGTGTGCGGCGTGGACGTACGCGGGGGAGCACCCGGAACGCGCGAGCTTGCCCTGCTGGATCCTGTTTGCGCCGTGGACGGCGTGGACGCGATCGTGCTCACCGGAGGCAGCGCACTCGGTCTCGCCAGCGCCTCGGGCGTCGCGTCATCGTTGAGAGCAGACGGTAAGGGCTATGAAACGCAGCAAGGTCCGATACCCATCGTGCCCGCGGCGGTCGTGTTTGATCTCGGCGTTGGCAACTCGGATGTCTGGCCGGATGAGCGGTCCGGCGCGGAAGCCTACGCGTCCGCCTCCTTCGACGACCTCCTCGAGGGAAATGTCGGCGCCGGCGCGGGCACGACGGCCGGAACACGAGATTCGGGCAGATTCAAAACCGGGATTGCGACCATCGTGATCCGGGACGGCGTTGTACGGGTTGGGGCGATCGTCGTGCCCAATCCCGTCGGGACGATAATCGATGAGACCGGTAAGGCGATTAGCGATCTGACCGGAACAGGCCAACGATCCGATCGGCAAGAAGATTCTTCCGGTATCGGCGAGCACACGGTCATCGGGGTCGTTGCCACGAACGTCCGGTTGGACAAGGCCGGGGCCACAAAGGTTGCCCAAATGGCCCATGACGGCATCGCCCGCGCCGTGTCCCCGGCCCACACCATGTTCGACGGCGACACGCTGTTTTGCCTCAGCACGGCAACCGATCCCGCGCGGGCCGATATCAGCAAAGTTGGACACATGGCGGCCGAAGCGGTGGCCGCCGCGATCCGTCGCGGCGCGGCGGTGGCCGAACCCGCCCAGGGGATCCCCGCGGCTTGCGGGGCACCGCCGCGCTGATGGTCGGAGATCGCCATCCCACGGTAGCTCTACTAACGGATTTCGGCACCGACGATCACTTCGTGGGCATGATGAAGGCCGTTGTGGCAAACATATGCCCGGAGGCGCGAGTCATCGACGTAAGTCACGCCGTACAACCACAGAACATCGCCCATGGGGCGTTCCTACTTCGGATTAGCAGTGAGTACTTTCCTCGAGGAACGGTATTCGTATGTGTGGTCGATCCCGGTGTGGGGACCGATCGTCGCGCCGTCGCTCTGCACGCAGACGCTCGCTGGTACGTGGGGCCGGACAACGGGATTCTTTACCCAACGTGGGCATCGAGATCGCCCACCGCCGCCGATGCGGTACTGAGCCTCGAGAACCCGCGCTACTGGCTCGACGAGGTGAGCAACACGTTCCACGGGCGGGATATTTTCGCGCCCGTCGCCGCGCACCTGGCATCCGGCGCGGACCCGTCCGACATGGGTAGGCCGATCCAGGATCTGACCCGACTCGAGCTATCCCAGCCGGAAACCCTGGATGACGGTTCGCTGAAGCTCAGCGTGATGCACATAGACCGGTTCGGAAACCTGCTGACCAACCTCCCTGTGTCCCATCCGGGGCTGGATGCGCGCAAAGTGAAATTCTCGATCGGAGATACCGTCGTGGCCGGGTTGAAAACCAACTTTCAGTCCTCCGACGGTCTGATCGCCGTGGCCGGTAGCTCCGGCTACGTCGAATTCGCGGCCCCCGGCGGATCGGCCGCCGACCTCGTAGGCGCCGACATCGGCGCGACCGCGATCATGAGATCCGGGGCTCGGAGCTAGCCGCGGACGAGCCTCCTCCGGCGGCGGCTATCCGAGGGGGCAGATCGCTAACTCTTGAGTTCCTCCAGCCACGCTGTCGCCGTTCCCTGGAGCATTCGAAGATCGTTCGATAGGTCGATCATCAGGAATCCTTGCTCGATTAACCGCTTTGCGTCGTCAGGGTTCGCTGCGGGCAGACCGGCCGGTTTTCCGGCCCTCTTCGCGCCTTCGAGCACGGCGGCAATGGCGTCGAGGTGTCTCGAATCCTTGCCGAACTCAGCCGGGGACAGACCCATCGATAGCCCGAGGTCGTTAGGCCCCAAGAACGCGACGTCCACACCTTCCACGGCCATGATTCCGTCAATATTGCGGACTCCTTCCATGTTCTCGATCTGCGGGATCACCAGCACCTCGTCGTCGATAACGGAGCGATAGTCGTCTGCGGTAAGGACCGCTCGTCCTGATCCGGCCGAACGATCTCCGCGCGGCGGATATCGCATAGACCGGGCTATGGCCTCGGCCTGCTCGGGCGTGCTGACGTGGGGAATTACGATCCCCCTGGCCCCGGCGTCAAGCAGACGACCCAAAGCGGTGGGATCGTCGGACCACGTTCGCGCCATTGGCACCGCCCCCTGAGCCTCGATAGCTCTGAACGCGTGCGCAATGAGATCAAGATCCCACTGGGAATGCTCGGCGTCGACGACCAGCCAATCAAATCCGACGCTGGCGAGTACCTCCGCGGCGCCGGGAGACGCAAGATTGAGCCAGCTGCCGATCGAAACTTCACCTCGATAGAGTTTTTCGCGAATCGGACTTCCTTGCATGGCGTTCACCTTTCGATCTTCGCGTCACCGCGCTCTGGGGGCTCAAAAATGGAGCCGGTCGAGACCAAGGGAAGTCTAGCCGTCGAGCCGCTAAGCCGACATCAGGCCGATTCTAAGGCCCGGCCAATTCCAGCGTGGCTACCGAATGATTCGTGAGATCGAGGATTCGGATTACATGGTTGTTGGTGTCTGCGACCCAAATTCTGTCTGAGCCGACGCTCAGGCCCGACGGCTCTGAAAACCTCGCCTTTCCGAATGGGCCGTCAACGAGACCGGTCTCGCCATCGCCCGCGACCGTCGCGACGCCCCGCGACGCCGGATCGACTGTCTTGATCTTGTTGTTGTAAGTGTCGGCGATGAAAAGTCCCGCCGGACCGGCCGCTATCCCAATCGGATGCTGAAGCCTCACATCGTCCCCGGTCCCATCGATATCGCCGAATTCGAAAAGGCCGATTCCGACCAGGGTTTCAACACGGTCTCCGTCAACGTAGCGAACGGCGCTCGTCTCACTGTCCACGAAATAGAGCCGATCGTCAAAAAACGCAACTCCACTTGGCTGAGCGAGCATGGAGTTCGCGGTGGCTCCGTCGCGTAGCGACTCGCCCCCGTTGCCGGCGAACGGAACGGCCGATGACGACTCGAGGTCAAGCCGCCAGATCTGGTGTGCGCCCGCCATTGCTATGTAAATACTGTTGTTATGTAAAGTAAGGTCCCAGGGCGATCGCAGACCGCCGTCCGAGCCGACTACGGTGCGCACGTCGAGCGAGTCAAGGTCCACGCGGCGAAGCGCATGGTTCCCCGTGTCAGCCACGAACAGATCGTTTCCGAGCAATTCAAGTCCCTGGGGTTGATTGAAGCGGGCCGCCCTCGCCGCGCCATCTTCGAAGCCTGTTGCCGATTCACCGATTTCGGCGATCGGACCGCCGTCAAGGTCCAAGACCAGGACGCGATCGTTGTTGGAATCCGAAACGAACAGCCTCCCGGACGGCTCGTCGGCCAGGATCTTCCCGGGATAGCGAAGGGGCCCCGCGGCCTCGCTCTCGCGAATTTCGGGCAGCGGCGCCGGGTCTAGCAATCCGTTCGATCGGAACTCGTCGATCATTTGACCGATCACTCCGTCCAACGCGTCCAGATCGAATTCGCCCTCGTGCTTGCCGATAACCCTTCCCCGTGGGTCGAGGAACATCAGGGTCGGCCAGGCCCTTACGGCGAAGCTCTGCCAGACGGCGAATCCCGAATCGTTAATGACGGGATGCTCGATCCTGTAGCGGCGTACCGCGTTCTGGACGCTTTCAGTCGCGCGCTCCGCATCGAACTTGGCCGAGTGAACCCCGACCACCGCGAGTTCGTCGCCGTATTTCCGCTCCAGCTTCCGCAACTGCGGAAGTACGTGGATGCAGTTAATTCAGCAGAACGTCCAGAAATCCAGGATGACGATCCGGCCGCGCAGGTCATCGAGTTTGAGCGGCCGGTCGGTGTTGATCCAGTCAAGCCCTGGGGGAAAGTCCGGAGCCCTCACGGTCGCGGCGAACGATTGGATTGTCACGGACCTAAACTCCCACGCCCGCGGGGGATCTGGGACCGACGCGGTTAGCGATCCTGACCGCCATATCGATCTCACGATCCTTCCACATCCCGAGGTTCACGCTGTGAGCGAACGGATACTCGAACGCCCAGGTTATCCACTCCTCGGCATCCGCGCCGCCCACTTTGCCAGCGTTGAGCACCTTCATTATCTGGACCGCCTTTCCCGATTCGTGGACCCTCTCGATCAGTCGCTTGTGAGCCTCGAGTTCGCCGCCTACAAGCCCGTGCCCTTTGATGTTCAGGTGGCATAGCACGATCTCGATCTCGTCGGCGTCGGCCAGCAATTCCAGCACCGGTCCCGTATAAATGTGACTCGATGCGCCGACGTGTCTTACGCGTCCATCCGCCTTTGCCGCCAAAAGGGCCTCAAGGCATCCTGCGCGGCTTTCGAAATCATCGGGATCGTGGACGCCGTGAAGCATGATCGAGTCGACGTAGTCCGTTCCCATCTCATCCAGCGCCCGTTGGACCGAAGCCTCACCGTCGGCGGAGGTCTTGGCTTCCGTCTTCGTATTGATAACCACCGACGCACGCTCGATGTCCTGCAGCGCCAGGCGGACGTGCCTGTAGCTGTCGTACATTTCGGCGGCGTCCCAGAACGTGACGCCGCGATCGAACGCGTATTTCAGGAGTCGCGCGCCTTCGGCGTCGGACAGGTCGTTGATAATTCCGCCGATCTGCCCGGTTCCGTAGCAAAGGCGAGATACGAACAGGTCGGTGGATCCATAGCGGACTGTTTCCATGGGACCCTCCAGAGGCCAATCGGCTAGGGGATCAGACGATCAAGTCTCGCACGACGATCTTCGTTCTGCTATCCAATCGATCGCGTTCGGAATGCGATCCATACGGTCCGGCTTGCCGTCCAGACGCATTGCGCTGCATTCGTCCTTGGCGTAGGCAGTGGGATTTGCAACGATAGGACCCACGCAAGTTTTCTAGCGGGCGGCGGGTGATCTATGGACCTTGGACTAAACGGTGCTGTGGCCGCGGTGACGGGCGGAAGCGAGGGGATCGGATGGGCCGTCGCGAAGGCCCTGGCGGCGGAAGGATGCAGGGTCGCGATATGCGCCCGCCGCGAAGATGTCCTTGCCCAAGCGGCCGCTGATCTGAGTGAGGAGACCGGCGGGGAGATCCTGGCCGTTCCGGCAGATGTGACATCCCCCGAGCAGGCCGCCGAATTCATCGAGAAGGCCGCCGCTCATTTCGGCGAATTGAATATTCTCGTGAACAATGCCGGCAGATCGGCGGCCGGTCTTTTCGAGCACGTAAGCGACGCCGCTTGGCAGGAGGACATCAATCTGAAAGTCCTCGGGGCCGTTCGGTGTTCGCGGGCCGCTCTTCCGCACATGCGAAAAGCAGGCTGGGGCCGAATCATCAACATCACCCACACGGGCGGAAAACAGCCCGGCCCTTCATCCTTGCCGACGTCCGTAAGCCGCGCGGCCGGCATCGCGCTCACCAAGGCCATGGCAAAGGACTGTGCCCAGCACAACGTTCTGGTGAACACGATCATGGTGGGTTCGATCAAGAGCATGCAATCACAGCGCCGGTGGGAAGCGGAAGGCGGTCGCCGTTCGCTCCCGGAGTTCTACGCCGAGGCCGGCGCGAACCTGCCGCTGACGCGCTACGGTGAGGCCGAGGAAGTCGCCGCTGTCGTGGCCTTCCTCGTATCGAAGCGCGCTTCGTACGTCTCCGGGGCCATCGTGGCCGTGGACGGGGCGGCGTCGGAGGCCATCTAGGCCGAAACTCGATCCCGCAAGGCTCGACCGAGCAGGCCGCGGCCATAGGACCGGAGATGCCGGCCTATTGGTTGCCCGTAAGCGGACCGGCGCTGACGCGCTCGTGCAGTGAATCGAACGCAGCGGAGCCGTCGTCATCGAGCATGGATAGCTCCACGCCGCGCTCGAAGATCGGTTGATTCCCCATGAGAAAATCGTCCACGTACTGCTGGTAGTCCCCGTACCGCACCGACCGCCCGCCGGGCCAGGTCACTGTATAGACGCGCCGCGGCCATTCGGCCGTGGTCCCGTCGGTCACCCCGAGCCTCTCGATCGCGTCGAGGTCGGGCGTGATACCCAGGCCGGGTCCGTCGGGGACGCGGATGAAGCCGCCGGAAACGGCGATCGACTCCGCGATCAGATCATCCTCGTAAACGTTCATGCAGGTAACCGCCGGCCACCGCGCATGCGACAGCACGGCGCCAAGTTGAACCACCCATGCCGTCGTGATGCCCGTGCCCACGAGCTGAAGCCAGAGCGGTTTGTTCGCCTCCGCGGCGAGTGCGGCATGGCGCGCCACCGTCGCCGCCCCGCCGCCCACCACGAACCCGTCGCAGACTTGCTCGGCCACGGCCGTCGGGTACGGCGGCACCCCAAAATGCATGGCTATCGGTAGGCCGATCCGCGCCCGCAACTGGCGATTGCCCTCCACATCCGCCTGTGGGATCGGGGTCTCCCAGATCGCCATGCGCTCGTGATTTGCTTCCATCGACCTGAGGACGCGTACGGCGCTGCCGACATCGTTGAGATGGTTGTTGAAATCGGCGTCGATCTTGAAATGTGACGGCGTGACGTCCGCTATCGCGGTGAGCTGAGCGTCAAGATCGAACCAAGGACGCGCCTTGATTTTCATGGCCGTGTAGCCCGATTTGACAGCTTGCTCGGCTTCCGCCGCCCATTGCTCGGCAGGCATATCCATGCACCACCAGGCGATGGGGACTTCGTCCCGGACGCTCTGCCCGAGCAGCCGGTGACACGGCGCGTCCGCCAGCTTTCCAGCGAGATCCCACAGTGCCATCTGGAGGCCGGACCCGAGCGAATCGTCCCAGAGATGGTCGAACGGGTTGGATCCCAAGAGCGATTTTGCCCGCTCCCTGTCTGGCCTGCCCCATGTGTAGTGAGGGAGTGTCTCGCCGTAGCCGGCGTGACCCGAATCGTCCGACACAACGCAGATCTCGCTGATGCACCAATCGGGCTGGCCCCTGGACATGTTGATTTCGGCCCTCTCGCGCATGGGCACCCTTAGGGTCCTAAATTCGATGGACTTTATTCGCGCGGCCACAAGACACATCCCGTTCGGTATGCAGCAACGGTGCGGCCGTCAGAATATTGCAGGGCGCCGGGCACTGCGAAACGCGCGTCGGACTTCGGCCGCCCGCTGACCTAAGATTGGACATACCAATGGGCCAATACATGAACAGACGAATGGACCATCCGGAGTTCCGGGTCGCAAAGCTTGGCGAGGCCTTCACCAACGCGGCCCGTGTTTTTAAACTCGTTTGGGAAACAAGCCCCAAACTAACCGTGCTGATGACGTCGCTGACGATCGCCAGCGCACTTATCCCGGCGGCCACGGCATGGATCACCAAGCTGATCTTCGACGACGTCGGCATCGCGGTGGTGGGGGAATCGGACACGGTGGAGATAGCGCCGATCGTCGCCTTGATCGCGGTTTTTCTGGCGATTTCGCTGGCAGGCTTCTTACTGCGTTACGCGCTCGGCGCCACCCGGTCGATTCTGGGCGATTTGTTCACCAATCGGACCAATCTCATGATCCTCGAGAAGTCCGAGATGCTCGACATCTCGTACTTCGAGAACGCGGCGTTTTACGACCGGCTCGAAAACGCGCAGCGGGAGGCCCGCGACGGCCCAATGCAGATCGTGTCCGAATCGTTCGGAATCGTGCAGAACTCCATCACGCTCATATCGATGATCGCGCTGCTGCTCCGATTCCAGTGGTGGGTCTTCATCGTCGTATTGATCACGACCCTCCCGGCATTGCTCGTGGAAGTCCGCTATAGCCGCGAGCGCTTTCGTCTCCAGACCTGGCGATCGCCCACCGTGCGCCGGCTCGCCTACTTCCGCTGGCTGATCACCAACGACGACTACATCAAGGAATTGCGAATCTTCAATCTCGGCAAGTACCTGATCGACCGCTATCGACGAACGTTCGATCGTTTCTTTCGGGAGAACAGCGACCTTACCGTTCGCAGCAATACGGCGGGATTCGCCCTGCAAGCGCTCGGCGCGATTGGTAGCGCCGCCACGTTTGGCTACATCGTGTTTCTGACGATGATGCGCCGCCTCAGCCTTGGCGACCTGGCGCTGTACTTCCAAGTCTATCAGCAAACCGTCAACTCAACCACGCAGCTGCTCCAGGGCATAACGGCCATCTATGAACGCGGCTTGTTCGTGAACAACTTCTTCGAGTTCCTCGAGTTCGAGCCCTTGATTCCCGCGTCGGCGAGGGGTACCGAGGTGCCGACGCCGATCAAAGAGGGGGTCGAGTTCGACGACGTGCACTTCACGTATCCCGGTACCGACAGCCCCGTGCTCCGAGGCGTGAGCTTCAAGATCAGGCCCGGCGAGACCGCCGCGTTCGTGGGCGCGAACGGAGCCGGGAAGACGACGATCGTGAAGCTACTCTGCAGGTTCTACGAGCCGGATTCCGGGACCATCAAGATCGACGGCATCGATCTCCGCGACTTTGACACGGCGAGTCTCCGTCGCCAGATTGGCGTGATATTCCAGGACTACGGGCGCTACCAAGAGACCGCGTACACGAACGTGGGCTACGGCTCAATCGAAAACATGGAGGACGAGACCCGCGTTCTCAGCGCGTCTCGCAAAAGTGGCGCCCACGATGTTATCGAGGATCTTCCCGACGGCTATGAATCCCAACTCGGCCGGTGGTTCAAAGATGGGGTCAACCTCTCGATCGGGCAGTGGCAGAAGATAGCCTTGGCCAGGGGATTCATGCGCGACGCGCAGTTACTGATCCTCGACGAACCGACCTCGTCGTTGGACGTCCAAAGCGAAAACGAGATTTTCCAGAGCTTTCGGGAGTTGACCGAAGACAAGATGTCGATCCTCATCTCCCACCGGTTCACCACCGTGCGCATGGCGGGCACGATCATCGTGATCGACGACGGGCAGGTCATAGAGCGCGGGACTCACGAAGAGTTAGTGAAGCTGGACGGCCGCTACGCGGCCTTGTTCAACATGCAGGCGGCCTCATACAAATAAGGCGACCCATGGCCAGTCGAATGACCGGCCACGTTTCCGGCATGCCCGAGAGGACTCGAACCTCCGACCTTATGGTCCGCAACCATACGCTCTATCCAGCTGAGCTACGGGCACATTCTGCGGCGCGAAGCCACCGTGATTCTATCGTCCACTGGCCCGAGGCGTAAGTGAAATCCGGGCCTGTCGCCGCGCCGACACCCAGGGGCCGAAAAGAAAAATCCCAAGATCCGCCGCACTGTGCAGCAGCATCGCCGGCACCACGGAGGAGTATTGCGCGGCAACGGCGCCGAACAGAAAGCCCCCCAGACTGGCCCACAACAGAAAACGTAGGTTGAAGCCGGCGAAGGCATGGTGGAATCCGAATATCAGCGAGACGACGGTCAGAGCGGCCGGAAATCCGATCAGCGCCTCCAGTCGCGGTTGGAACAACCCGCGGAAAAGCAGCTCTTCGGCGAACGGGTTGAGCAACAGAAAAAACGGGATCTCGAGGGCCAGCGCGCCCCGAGTCGCCTTGGCCGACCAATTAAGCGCTCCGGCGACGAAGACGACGCATGCGCTAATGACAGCCAGGGAAATCAGCCCGATCCAAAGCCAGCCCGAGGGGGCGAACGGAATCCGCAGTCCGATCGCGCCGAGTCCGCCGCCCCAGACGACGGCCCAGACGATCGGGACGCCCACCAGAGGGACGATACGGACGGGAACGTCGATCCGCATCCATCGCCAGGCGCCCGCCGCGGTGCGGGTGAACATTTTCGGTTCCGATTGATCTCCGCTCGAGCTCAATCCGCGCCCAAGCCCCTTCGCCGTGCCCAGTGAAAAACTGTGGGCCGCCTTCGACCGCGCTTAGCTTCCCGCGGCGGCCGCGGGCGTGGGCTCGTCCGCCGCATGGCCCTCCTTGGTTCGGCCGGCCGTTCGACGCGGCAGCTTGAGCGCGCCGACGATCGCAAGCAGCATGACGACCGCGGTGATGTAGAACGGCAGCGCGGGATCGATCGATACGGTCAATCCCGCCGCCAGTACGCCGACGAGCATCCCCCACGAGAAGGAGCTTGTCTGGAGAGCCATCACGCGTCCCATCTCGCCCGACGGTGCGATATCGCCCGCTACGGCGACCAGCAGCGTCTGGAACGCACTCTGCGAGAACCACTGGACACTGGACGCGAGAAGCAAGATCGCAAGGTCATCGGCAACTCCGAACACCACCGCCGAGACGACGCCCAACACGGCGGCGATGACCATGAGCATCCGTCGGCCAATAGCGTCGGAGAGCCTGCCCACCAGGATCTGAGCTATGCCACCCCCGACGGCGCCCACCGCCACAAACCAGCCCACGGATTGCAGTCCACCCCCGAGGTCGACGAGCTTCGGACCGGCAAGCAGCGTGAATGCGCCAAATGACATGCTCGTCGACGCCCGAATAAGCAAGGACCACGCGACCGGGCGATGGCGGAACAGACCCCCGTACGCCCTCAACCCCAGGCCCTTCAGCGCCCTCGCCGCGCCCCGAGCGTGCAGATTGGGCAGAAGCACCACCGCCAGCAACAGCGTCGCCCCGATCATTCCGAACGCAGCTAAACCGAGGGCCCTGAAGCCGGCGCGATCGGCCAGCGCGCCGAACATGGGACCGGTTATCCCAGGGGCAAGAACCATTACGAAGCTGACCAAGCCGCTGGCCATCCCCCGTGTACGCTCCGAACTCGATTCAATGATGTAGGCCTGCAGGCCCGTCCAGTGGTAGGCCAGAAAGAGACCGGCGACCGGTCCGACTGCAATGATCCATCCAATATTCGGCGCCACGGCCAGCGCGGCCACGAACACCATCATGCCCGTCAGCCCCAGCGCGTAAGTGGATTTGCTGCCGAACCGGCGTATCCACAGCCCGCTTGACAGGCCCAGCGTTGAGGCCACCACGTGCATAGCCAGGAGCACGAACGCGGCCGACAGGATGCTTCCGCCGAGTTCGTCCCGCACGAACACGGACAGGAAGCTCAATGTGGGCATCCAACCGGCAACGCCAAAACCAAACAGCACGACCAACGTGACGTACGGCCTGTTGAGCAGGGCGTCGCGCCGAATGTCGCGGGGACGCGAGCCATTTTCGGGTGTCATTTCACCTCTACCGTGCACCATCCTAAGATTCCCTGCAACCGACGCGATCACTTCCGATCACGATCGAAAGAGCGCTCGACGCCGGCGCCGAGGGGAGCGGTCACCCATTAGACTCACACCGTTTGAGGAGTCTCTGCTCGCGGGCGCGGAGGGTGAAGCCGCGCGCTGGGCAATGGAATTCCAGATCGAGGTTGGCGAATTCTTCGCGGCGGAGGACTTCGTCAAGGTTCGCTCGGCCCACGTCGCGGCCGACGCCGAAGCGCTCCGGGACGAGGGGATCGAATTCCTGGAGCACATCTGCGCGGTGGGGGGCAAATGTGTTATTCGCACCACCACAAATCCTCGTACGGTCGATTTCAATCACGTGGACGACGTCGGCCAGAATCCGATCTGGTCGCAGCGTGAGCGGCGGATAATCGACGTCTTTGACGGCCTCGGCGCACACAGATGCGATACCTGCATCAATTACCAGACGGTCGATCAACCAATATTCGGTGAGCATCTGGCGTGGGGAGACACGGGAACGGTCATCTACGCCAACTCGGTCGCCGGGGCGCGATCCAATTTCGAAGCCGGACCCGCCGCGGTCGCCGCCTCGATCACGGGCCGAGTACCGCGTTACGGATTCCATCTCCCGACGCAACGCCGGGCGACCGTTCGGGTCGAGATCGACGATCTCCCCGTCCGGCGGTCCGACTGGGGTGCGCTTGGATGCCTCATAGGACGGCAGATCAACGACTATTGGAAGGTCCCCGCTCTCCTGGGCGATGGCCTGAGGCCGTCCCCGGACAAGCTAAAGCAACTCGGGTCGGCGATGGCCAGCTATGGGTCCGTGGCCATGTTCCACATGGTGGGCGTGACGCCCGAGGCTCCAACTGAAGCTGCCGCGTTCGGTGACCAGGAGCCTGCCGGCCGCATATCCGTCCGCCCCGGCGATATCGAGTCCGTGTACCGAGGCTTTGAGCCAGAAAGCTCAAAGGCGGACCTGGTGGTCTTTTCCGCGCCGCAACTCTCGCTTTACGAGATGAGCGAACTGGCATCGCATTTCGACGGCCGGTCGGTTCACACCGACACCCGCGTTTACCTGACGACGAGTTCAACGATCCGAGGCGAGGCGGAGCGGCTCGGGTACCTGCGGGCGATCGAAAACGCGGGAGCCGTTGTCCTGACCGGAGTCTGCTTCTACCTCATGGCGTTCGGTGACCAGGAGCCTGCCGGCCGCATATCCGTCCGCCCCGGCGATATCGAGTCCGTGTACCGAGGCTTTGAGCCAGAAAGCTCAAAGGCGGACCTGGTGGTCTTTTCCGCGCCGCAACTCTCGCTTTACGAGATGAGCGAACTGGCATCGCATTTCGACGGCCGGTCGGTTCACACCGACACCCGCGTTTACCTGACGACGAGTTCAACGATCCGAGGCGAGGCGGAGCGGCTCGGGTACCTGCGGGCGATCGAAAACGCGGGAGCCGTTGTCCTGACCGGAGTCTGCTTCTACCTCATGGCCCCGCACGAGCTCATCGACCGGTTCGGATATCGCACCCTCGTAACCGACTCCGCCAAGCTCGCCAACATCATCGCCGGCTACGGATACAACCCAATCTTCCGGCCCACCGAAATCTGCGTCGAGGCCGCCATCTCGGGAGAGATACCGTGGTAGGTGTGCGCCGCGGTGAGCCGGACGTCACGCTGCACGGGAGCCCGGGATTCGGAGACACGGTCGAAGGTCCGGCCCTGGTATCTGGGCAGGGGTTCAGCGCCCGCTACGACCTCGACCGGGAGGCCGGCAAGTTCTCGCGTGAGTCCCACGACCTGTTCGGCGAAAGCGTTGTCGGCGCGATCCTCGTGGTGCCGGTTTCAAAAGGGGGAATAGCAACGTCGTGGATGCTGCGCGACATGGCTTCCCGGAACCTTGCGCCCAACGGACTGATCTTTCACACCACGAATCCCGTCATGGTTCAGGGCGCCGTATTGGCGAATCTGCCGATCATGCGGGGACTCAGCCCCGCGGCGCACGAGACGATCCAAACCGGCGACTGGCTGCGAATGATCCCTTCGGATGGGCTCGTGGAGGTGTGGCGGCGATAGGGATCTGGCAGGCGATCGGCACGCGATTCCGACCCGAGCTTGTCGTCAATATCCCCCTCACCTCAATCCTCTCCCCGAGGGCGAGGAAGGGGATTCTCCCGACGTGTTGCCACGTCGGGCCACGCCGCCACAGGTCAGATCAAACGGTCGATTAGCGAGGGCCTCCGCCAAGCCAGACTCGCAAGGCTCAGCCGCAGGGCCTCGTCGTCCGTCATGCTCCAACCTATCGCGCCTGCGTTGAGGCGGGCCTGTTCGGCGTTTTTCACACCGGGGATGGCGATGACTCCCGGCCTCCGAATAAGCCAGTTGAGCGCAACTTGCGCGCGCGTTTTGCCGTGGTTCTCGCCGATCGCGCCCAACTCCGCAAGCAACGGCCCGACGGTTCGTCGCCGCGATTTCGAGAACTCGCCCGAGTAGCGCCGGACGCCCTTGACCTTCGAATCCGGCGTGTATTTTCCCGAGAGTAGTCCTTGAGCCAGCGGGCTGTAGGCTATGACCGTTATGTCAAGCTCTTCGCACGTGTCCAATATGCCGTTGATCTCGGCGGCCCGGCGCAGAAGGCTGTAACGAATCTGGTTCGAGACGAGCGGTATCCCGAATTCGGCCAGTATCGCGGCGGCCTTACGCAAACGCTTTTCACCGTAGTTGCTCACGCCGATCCAGCGAATTTTCCCCTCCGCCACGCAGTCCGCCAGCGCCCGCATAAGCGGTCTCTGCCGCAGAAGCCCGAACGGCCAGTGGACCTGATACAGGTCGATCCGATCCACGCCGAGCCTGCGTAGAGAGGCGTCGAGAGCGCGCTCGACGGCGGAACCGGTGAGCCGGTTCGGAAATGGCATGAACTTCGTGGCGACGACGACATCTTCCCCGGTCAAACCGATCTGCCGCCCCAGGTGCCGCGCCGACTCCCCGCCCGCGTAGATCTCAGCGGTGTCAAAGAAGGTCAGATTATTCCCCACAGCCACCTGGAACGCTTCCGCGAGATCCGCTTCCCCGTAGTCCTGCCCATACCCCCAGTACCGGCGGTCGCCCCACTGCCAGGTGCCGACTCCGATGGCTGCGACCTCCAGATCGCTTGCGCCGATGCGGCGCTTCGCGGCACCCGATTCAATCAATTTCCGCACCGATCCGCTCGCGCCAAACCACCCGCCGCCGCTCCGTGGCTTCGGAGCTCCCACCATCCACGGCGGCGCTTCCGTCCTGACCACCGCCGTTGGAAACGAGATCTTCAGGTCCGGAACGGCATCGGGCCCGGTCGAGAACGACATACATCGTGACGGCATCCACGTACTCGCCCCTGTGCCGGATCGCGGGCAATCCGCCCGCATTCCTTGAATCCCAGTTTCTCATGGACACGACCTGCGCCACGTTATTCCTCGCAGAGCCTCTTAATCTCCCGGCGTACGATTCGAGAACTTGCCTCGAGAAATCACATTGCCTCCGAATCGCGGGAATTCTTCAGCGTCGGAACCCGCGGGTCGCCATGCTGTGGTTCGAACGTCTCCCTGTCGGGTCGGACCACCGTCAGACCTTGTGAAGCCCAGCGGAATTGAGGCGCTAGGGCCTCGCCGTCTAAAATCCCGCGATCATGCCTGACAGGCCAAACATAGTCATCATCTCCATGGACCAGCTCCGCTGGGACGCCCTCGGCTGCTTCAACAACTCGGTCGTTCAAACGCCCAACATCGACCGGCTGGCGCGCGAGGGCGTCCGTTGCGAGCACTTTTTCGTCCAGAGTCCCGTCTGCCAGCCGAGCCGGGCGACGATGTTCACTGGCCGGTACCCGAAAGCTCACGGCGTAAGGTGGAACTGGTTCAACCTGCCAAGGCAGGAGACCACCCTCGCACAAGTCCTAGGTTCCGCCGGATACCACACCCACGCCTTCGGGAAAATGCATTTCACGCCCAGTGACGAGTTGCACGGATTCTCGGAACGGCTATTCGTCGAGGGCAAGATGTTCTCGGACTACGACGAATATCGCTCAATGCTCCGCACCAAGGGTCTCGATAAACAGTATTTCGAACACGTCGAAAGATGGGGCAATGAAGAGAACTTCGGGGCCTCGACGTTTCCACTCGGCGACGATAATTACATCGATACGTTCATCGGCCGCGAAACCGCCCGCATAATCTCGGCGGACGACCGAACGCCGTTCTTTTATTGGGTCTCATTCTGCAACCCGCACATGCCGTTCGATCCGCCGGAGCCCTTTGACAGCATGTATCCGACCTCCGATGTGGACGTGCCTTCGGACTTTCCGATGCGACAGGATTCACGCATCCCCGAGTTCCGCACGAGCTCGGGTCAGAGGGATTTCGGGAAGTTGACGGAAGAGAAACTACGGCGCGTCATCGCCAACTACTACGGGTGCGTCAGCCTTGTCGACCGCGAGATCGGAGGCGTCCTCGACGCGCTCGAATCCCGCGGAGTGCTCGACGATACCGTGATCATCTTCCTGGCGGACCACGGAGAGATGCTTGGCCACCGCGGCCGGCTCTGGAAAGGGCGGATGCTCTACGACCACGTTGTTCGCGTGCCGTTCATCCTGCGTTATCCCGCGGAAATCCGAGGAGGGCAGATCGTCTCGGACCTCGTTCAGGCCACTGACGTGATGCCGACGATACTCGACTACGCGGGAGTGGATGACCCGGCGGGTATTCAAGGCCGCAGCATGCGACGGCTGCTGCGAAAGGAAACGGTGGCGTGGCGTGACTGGGCTTACTCGGAGGCCGGCGGAGTACGCATGGTGCGCACTCACCGATGGAAGCTGATCCATTACGCCGGTCGCAAATACGGGGAACTCTTCGACCTGGAGGCGGACCACCTGGAGCTCCAGAATCTTTACGAACGCCCCGAATACGCGTCAAAACGCGCCGAGATGACGCACTTGCTGGCGGAAGTGCTGATCGAGACGGAGGACCCGCTCCCGGAAGTATCCCTGGGCACGGCATATGAGGGAATTGCCGGGGACCATCCGCAGCAGGAATACGGTGGCCGCGATCCGGGCGAGTACCTGCGCTGACGCATTGATGGCGGGACCTACAGGGGCCTACAAGCGACCTGGCGCGCCAGCGCGCCAGGTCCCATGGAAGCTTTGCTCCACGGTGCTCGGCTCCGCCACGATCTCGGAAAACCGTAGAGAACGGACGTCGCGTAATTGACGGTCCGAACCGAGATCGCGGGGGGCGACGTCGAGTCCGAGAGCTCGACCGTCGCCCTCGATTTGGGCGTTCGGCCGCCGCTGAGCGTCGTCGCCCCGGCGTTTTCCGATCTTCCGCACTTGGCCGTGCTGGAAGGAAGATCGCAGATCGAGGGCTACGGGCGGTGGTCTTACCTTGCGGCGGACCCGGTTCGCAAGATCGCTGTGCGCCCCTCGCGCTCGAACTCGGCGGGCTCGCTGGATCTCATGGCGGATCTCCGCGCGGCACTTGGCGACGCGAGCCCGTTTCCGTCGGACGGCGCGCCGTTTCGGGGCGGTGCGTTGGGGTATTTCTCCTACGAGGCAGGCGATCGACTGCACCGGAACGCCGTCCACGACACCGAATCGGCTCCGGCGGGATACCTGTGGGCTGGAATTTACGACTGGGTCCTGGCCCGGGACGGCGGGACGGGACGCACCTGGGCGTTCGCCACAAACCGTTTGGGGCGCGATCCCGAGCCTCTGATCGCCGCGATCGAAGCGCGGCTGCTGCACCCCATCCCGCCGCAATCAATTCCCGATGTACGGGCCGTGCGGTCAAATGCTTCCCGCCCTGAGTACGCCGCGTGGGTTAGGCGGGTAAAGGACTACATTGCCGCCGGCGACTGCTACCAGGCGAACATCGCTCGCCGCATCTCCGCGCAACTCGACGGTTCGGGGCTGGACCTGTTCAGCCTTCTCTCTCGGCGTCATCCCGCTCCGTTTTCCGCTTATCTGTGCGCGGACGGTATCGAAGTGGTGAGCCTGTCCCCGGAATTGTTTCTTCACAAATCCGGAGAGGGCGTGGTGTCCCGGCCGATCAAGGGAACGAGGCCGCGGCATCCCGGACGACCAAGCGACTACAACGGCGCCGTCGAACTGCGATCGAGCGCCAAAGATCGCGCCGAAAACGTGATGATCGTCGATGTGGTGAGAAACGATCTGGGACGCGTTTGTGTTCCCGGCACCGTGAACGTGCCACGTCTGTGGACCGTGGAAGCTCATCCCAGCGTGTGGCAGATGGTTTCGGAGATCAGCGGAACGCTCAACGACGGAATCACCGCCACCGACCTGCTGTCGGCCTGTCTGCCGCCCGCGTCGGTGACGGGTGCGCCGAAGATTCGGGCAACGGAGATCATTCGCGAGATCGAGCCTGATCCGCGCGGAGTGTATTGCGGGACGATTTTCGCCGCAGGATTCGACGGCGACTTTACGAGCAGCGTAGCGATTAGAACGGTTCAGATCACCGACGGGTCGCTTCACCTGCACGCGGGTGGAGGAATAGTCGCCGATTCGGACCCGGATTCAGAGTACGACGAAACCGTCCACAAGGTACGCGGAATCCTCGGAGCCTTGGGGCTGAGCGAATAGGCAAATCGATCTCCAACGGCCCGAATACGGACCGCCGGCCTCAGACTCTGCGGAGCTTCCTGATGAAGTTGTCGCGCTGAACCTCGCACACGTATATGTCGCCGCGCGAATCGCACGCTATGCCGTGGGGAGCCATGAATTGGCCGGGTCCATCGCCGTGTTCGCCAAACCGGCTGAGAATCTTTCCGCCCATATCGACAACCGCCACCCCAGCGTCAAGCTCGGCCACGTACATCACATCGTCCCCGTCCATGTGGAAGTCCGCGGGCCGGAGATAGCCGCCCCACTCGTAGAGGTAAACGCCATCGGTCTTGAAGAACTGGATTCGATTGTTCTCCCGGTCGGCGACCCACACTCTGTCCCGCGGGTCTACCCATACAGCGTGTGGCAGGACAAACTGGCCCGGCGCGTCTCCCGCCTCACCCCATGAGTGCAGCAGGTCGCCAGACGCCGAGAATCGATGCGTTCGGCTGTTGACGTATCCGTCCGAGACATAGATGTCCCCGTTTGCGGCCACCATGGCCTGGGTCGGATCGTGGAACGGGTCCCCGTCGCTCCCAGGCTCATCCGGATTGCCGAGTGTGTGGAGGAGCTCACCAGATGTCGTGAACTTCCACACAACCTGAGCGTAGCGATCGGTCAGCCAGACGTTGTCGTCGGAATCGATATAGACCCCATGCGCGTGGTTCAACCTGTCCTCTCCCCACGATGACAGGACATTCCCATCCCGGTCGAAGACGATCAGGGGATGGTTGCCGCGATTGAATACGTAAACGCGATCCTGGGAATCCACCCCAACCCCACCGATCCACTTCATGTCCCAATCTTCGGGATGCTTTGCCCAACCTTCTTCAAGCTCGTAGACATAATCCCCGCTGCCGTATCGCATGGTTCGGTCCTCCAGAAACCTACTTGCTTCTTACTGAGTGCACGCGGCCTTGAACATAATGTCCGCCGCCGACATCCTTGGCCAGGCCCTTCATCTCCATGATTGTGAGCAACGCGGCCACCTTCTGCGCCGTCAACTGACTATTTCGGGTTATTTCGTCGCGATGGAGGGGCTTTGGCGAAAGCAGCGTCGCGACAGCTAGCTCGTCGCCGGCCAGCGCCGGGGCAGGCTCCATTTCGAACGGGAGTTGAATCGCCCGCGCAGCCAGATTTATGGCTTCCAGAACATCCTCCGAATTCCGAACCATGACGGCCCCGTCCCTGATCAGCGCGTTACAGCCTGCGCTCAGGACCGAGAAAACGTCGCCGGGCACGGCCAGCACGTCACGGCCCTGGTGGTTGGCGAACGAGGCCGTGAGGAATGCCCCGTTTCGCGCTGGGGCTTCGGTGACGATGATCGCCATGCTCAAGCCGCTGATGATTCGGTTCCGCTGGGGGAAATGCTCTGCAGCGGGTGCAGTACCCGGAGGGTATTCCGTCAAGACGGCGCCGGATTGGGCGATGTCTTGCGCGAGACGGACATGTTTCGCGGGATACACGGTGTCGATTCCGTTCCCCAGTACGGCGATGGTTCGCCCGCCGGCCTCGAGCGCCGCCCGATGGGCTACGCTGTCCGCCCCAAGCGCCAGCCCGCTGACGACTGTGAGGCCGGCCGCCGCCAGTTCGTAAGCCAGCATTTGCGTGACCTGGCGCCCGTAGGCGGAAATGCGGCGGGTTCCGACGATGCCGACGGTGCGCGAAAAATCCGGCCCTTCAAGCTCGCCCCTGACGAAAAGAATGGCTGGCTGCGAAGGTATTTCCCGGAGTAGCGGCGGAAACAAATCGGAAGCAAACGTGATGATCCGAGCCCCGGCGTCCTCTACTTTTTCCATTTCGACGTCGGGATCGATGCCCTGCATTTCCCTGGCCGCCTGCGCCGCAAGATCCCGGTCGAATCCGGCCTGAACAAGGTCCGCCGACGTGGCGCGCCATGCAAGCGACATGTCGTTGAATCGATCGTGAAGCCGCAGCAACGCGGACGGGCCCATATCCTTCAGCGCGGCCAGCGCCGCCCAATACTTTTCGTCGTTCGGCCGTGCCGTGGAGGCCGTCAAGATGACGATCCGGCGTAATGCGCATCAGCCACCCGTGCAGGCTCCCATCGCATCCCTGCCGCAAGTCATATCGCGGCCCTGGCGCGGTACTGAATCGCCTCCGCCAGGTGCGCCACCCCGATCGTTTCAGCCGAGTCGAGGTCCGCGATGGTCCGGGCGAGCTTCAGTACCCTGTGAAATCCCCGGCCGGTCATCTGCAGCCGGTCATGCGCGTTTCGCAAGAGCGCCTCGGCCTCGCCGTCAGTTTGGCAGAACTCCGCCACGTCCTTCGCGTTCATCTCGGCATTGGAAAGCTTTCCCCGGTCGCTCAGTCGCCGCACGCCGCGTTGTCGGGCGTCAGCAACTCTCCCGGCGATGGCCTTCGACGGCTCGCCGCTCGGATCGCCGGCCATCTCCTCGTATTCCACACGCGGAACTTCCACGTGGACGTCGATACGGTCCAGGAGAGGACCCGATATCCGGCGGTGATACCTCGTAATCTGCGACGGCGAGCACGTGCAGGCCCGATGCGCATCACCCAGGAAGCCGCATGGGCATCGCTGCGAGTCACGGCTACAATCTCTCCCGCGTTATCGCCGCCTGATCGATTCCCCGTTCACTACTGACCGCATCCGGCTCCAAGGATCAGCGCCTACTTCCCCCAGTTGCGTTTCACCGAGCTTGATAGCTGCCGAGTAGCTGTCTCGTCGACGCCGGTAACGCTCCGCTCAGTCGCCCCCGCGCTTCCACTTCAGTAGTCGGTTTGAGGGGGCTGGTCGAGCCGGTCGCCTATCGGAAGCCTCGCCCAACGCGTCCGTCCACGACTCCCGGGAAGGGCGTCTGTCTTTCGATGATTACTTTCTATATAGAGCGCGCCTGCGCTTGGCGTGGAGTTCGCCAGCGCCGGCAAGGTTCTGATTGCCGCCCACGTCGCCCCTGTCGCGCCACACGGCGAGATACAGACGTTAGGCGAACATGGGTTGCTTTGCGACGACTTGGGCCGACACGCGCGCCACGGGGCGCCTTTCTACATGTTCTGGCGGCTGTGGAACTGAGTGCTGACCCTCGGACCGGACGCCGCTCGCGCGTCTCCCCCTATGGCCGAACCGCGCTCGATTGGCCTCGCTTCGACCCGGCCCCCGACCACCACCGCACCACCAAGCCTTTTTTGCCAGCAAAGGTAGTGTTTGCTGGTCGTTGCTAAGCCCCGAGCACGCGTTTTTCGCTAGCTAGGCAGCTTCTTGCTACTCCGCCAACCCCATGAACACTTGGCAAACCTGGCCCCAGCGTTGCCTCGATTATATCGTCGAAACGACTGTCCCCGAGCGGCTACTCGACCCCGGACGCCGCCTGAGCCCCTTTCCCAAAAGGACCCATCCCCGTGCTCTGGGATTAAAATAGAAAACGGTGCAAGGTTCGGGGCGGTCCAGAAGCTGGTATAGATGCTCCACTAAGGCGAAGAGGATGTTGGTCATGGGCGGATGCGACTACCAACCTGGGGAAATTGCAGCCAGAGCAGAGACCATCTACCGTGAACAGATCCGGCCCCTCATGGAGACACCCCGGAAGGGCAGCTTCGTAGTCATCGACGTTGATACTGGTGACTATGAGATCGGCGCCGGAGACGCGACCGCCACCCGGCGACTGCTGGACCGAAGACCGAATGCCGTGACCTACGGGATTCGCGTAGGCCACCGCGCCGCCTATAGCCACGTCGGCGGTTTCCGCACATCCAGCCAGGATGATTAGTGGATCGGTAAGCGCGGACCAACAGGCGCTGGTCACCGTTGAAATCATCGACGGTAGCGGCTCTCCACAGCCCCTGGAGGTTGTCCTTGACACCGGGTTCACCGGCTACCTGACGTTGCCGTCGGAATCCATCGAACAACTGGATTTGCCCTTCGTAGGTCAACGGACCTTCGAGCTGGCTAACGGAGAACTCTTCCGTTTCGACGCCTACTTGGCCGCCATGTCTTGGCATGGAAGCCTGCGAGATGCGCTGGTGCTGCAATCGGACAGCACCCCCTTGCTAGGCATGACCCTCCTCTGGGATAGTCGGGTGACGCTTGACGCCGTTACCAGTGGAGAGGGCACGATCAAGGAGTTGGCGCCCTCTCAATAACGGTCCGGGATGGACTGACCTGCCCGCAAGGCTGGACGCAGCACGCGCCCAGCAACGGCGCCTAGGAGCTCAGGAGGATTCGCATGCGGCGTTCTGGGTTGTATTCCGCCCGCGCTTTCCCTTTAAGAGAAGCGGTGCGACTCTGGCTTGCTCTGTTCTGCTTCGTTTTCATAGGGAATTATATACTTGACTACGGACTTGCGTAGTAGGAGTAAGCAATGACCGAGCAACACAAGGCCCCTGCAAAAGCGCCGCGGCCTCACCAAACGAAGTCCGGTAACGAAGAAGCCGCCGAAGCATGGTTCGTCGCGCTGCCGGACGGTATAGCTTGCCCGCACTGCGGTAGCCTAGACCGCATCCAGCGCGCGCCACAAGCGATGCCGCTACCGGTGACTGCCGCAAGTACTTCTCGGTTCGCACGGGAACGAATCGAAGCTGCCGCTTTCCAAGTGGGCTATCGCGCTATACCCTACGACGGAGCATGAAGCTACACCGCACCTCGGCATAACGCAGAAGTCGGCCTGGTTTTTGGCTCATCGGATCCGGGAAGCGTGGAACATCGTAGACGCAAAGTTCGACATACATCGGCGGCAAGGAAGGCAACGCAGCCAGCAAGCGCCTGAACGCGGGCCGGGGAACGGTCGGCAAAGCCGCCGACTGGCAAAGTCTCAGCCGCGTGGGCCGCAGGGATTCGTGATCGCCGGACACCGGCGCGACGCCCGACGCAACGGCGATTGCCCCGCCTGCGCCCGGCAAGCACTCGGCTCGAGTACGTAGACGGAGGACGAATTCGCGATGCTGAAGCGTGCGATACTGGGCACGTAGCCACAAGCGTCCGCTTGACCGCTACTGAAGTTCCACAACCAGCGGCCGCTAGCGACCAAATGACGATGGCGCGGGGTGGACAGCAAGCAGCGACCTACAAGGAACTGATAGGGCCGCGCAAGACGCGCCAGGTTCTAGTCGGCGTATCCGTAGAAATAGGCTCGGAACTTTCATAGCGGCTGCCGTTGCTCTGACGAGCGAACCGAAACGACGGTAACTGCCATTCCTCCGTACCCACACCGATTCCAGCAACGCAGCTCCGAAGATCACGCGTGCCCTACCGTCGATCAACAAACGCAGCCTCAACGGCGGCCAATGTCGGAGCATACGCATGTGCAATGAACACCCTCGGCGTGACGCGCCCACGGATACCGCATAGCGACGACGGTGCATCGAGCACTCCGCGGTTCCGGGTCGGTCGCCCACCAACCGAGCGAGTTGGACAGCGTCGACCTGCCACAGTTGGTCGGATCCCCGACTGCGCCAACTGTCGATTGCGCATACGTACGCCGGAGCGTTCGCTGAAGTCGTGATTTTCGATCCGGCTTGCTCAAACTGAACATCGCCACCGGTAATCATGTGGTCAAGCGATAACGCGTACCGTCACATATCGGCTGATGCAAATGGTCATAGAACTAGAGCGTCCTCACTAGGATCGATCGCGCGCCGCGGCGGTTACTGCCAGAACAGCCGGTCGATCTTCGCGCCACGATGAGTCCTGATCGCCGTCTCGAGTCGGATTGGGTCACGCCAAGATGCGATCAGGAACGGATCGGCCAAGCGGGAGCAGCAGGGCGGTGGTTGAGCGAACTCCGAAGCTGGAACGCAGGGTACTATACGGCTATATACTGGTGCATCGATTCCCTTTTCATAGCGGCCGTTGCCTGCGAATCCACGCGGTAACTCCAGCGCGAGCAGCAGCTCCGAAGATGGACCGTCGCCCCACGGCGACAATCGACCGAGGTCTGCGCAGCCTGGTGGCGAATCGATTTACGCAGCGTTCCGTCTTCCCGCGTACGACCGGGACCTGGCGAGGATCGACGCCGACGGGGACTGCCAGAACACGCGCCACGGGCGTGGGGACATGCCGATCGCGCCAGCAGGGCGGTTCGGCATATACGCCGTCACGCAAGCGAGCTGGACGTCGATCCACATGGTGCCGTTGGCGAATGCGCATCGTTCCGGAGGTGGACGTGCGGAGCCGAGCGCAAGCGGCGGATGCCAACAGCCTGGATGATCCCGGTCATCTGATCGCCGTGACCGGGCGCCAACCGATCCAAAGGGGCCAAGGGGCCAGATGAGTGGAAGCCGCCGAACCGGAGCTACTGGTGCGAATACTCTGTCGACTGGATCAGGATCAAGGAAACATGGGAGCTTACGGTAACGCCAGGCGAGGCGGCAGCGCTGCGGGACATGTTGGCGACCTGCGGGGATCCGCCGCTGCTAGTCGTCACGCAGGCCGGACCCATTTCTCTGCCCGCGAACCCCACGCCGGCGCCTACGGTGAGCGACAGCTACGCCTCATGCGACGAAGCCATGGCGGCTGGAGAGCGGCGCGTGCGGGGGAGTAAGGGGCCGGGGCGAGGCTTTCCGAAAGCAAAGGTACCGAGCGCCCGTGATGGTGATGGCGACGGTGTGGTATGCGAGAAGTAGGGGCCTACGGTACGCGGCGTTCCTGCAGGGTGCCGGGACCACCACGATCCGCCCTGCCTGCCGAACTTCTCCCGACGCCGCTGAGACTAAGATAGTGCGCGATTCAAACCTTTAGCGCAGGCAACCGTAGCCATGTCGCCGAGATGAAGGTAGGCCGTGCCCACCGTGCTCAGTCCCGTGAATGCCGAGGTGAGGTAAAACAATGATAGACAGGATGCTGGGCGCCGCCCGGTTGAGAGTAGACACCTACGAGGAGGTCGAGAGGGACCGCGGCGCCACCGGTCAAGCGCTGCTCGTTGTGATACTGGTCACGATCGCCAGCGTCGTTGGCGGGGTGCTGGGCGGTGAGGAAGTCGACGTGGTGAGAGGACTCGTCGTCGGCATCATCCGTGGAGTCGCGAGCTGGGCCCTGTGGGCGCTGTTCACCTGGCTGATCGGCGCGACGATTCTGAAGACGGAAGACACCGAAGCCAATTGGGGGCAGCTGGCGCGCGGCACGGGATTCGCCCAAACCCCGGGGCTTCTGAACGTGATCAGCTTCATTCCGGTGGCTGGACTACTCATCTCTCTGGCGACATTCGTGTGGACGTTTGCGGCAATGGTGGTTGCGGTGCGGCAGAGCCTGGACTACACGTCGACAATGCGGGCGTTGTTCGTGATTCTGCTCGCATTCATCCCCGTGCTCATCATGAACGTGATCGTATTTATGCTGACGGGCGGGAGCTAGGGCTCGACCGGCGGGACAAACTGGGCTGGCATCCCCACGCTGCGGTAGGTGGTCTGCGTAGCCGAAACGTCGATCTGCGTAAGATTCTTCCGCACGCGCGGGGATTGACCGGGCCCAGCCCCCAATATGCAGACATAGAATCGCGTTCGCTATTGATCAGGCTCTTGGCTTGATCTGGTTGCCACGACCAATCTCGTCGCAGTCGCCCCGTCCCGAATTCCAGAATTGCTCGTGGGCCGATCCTTTCGGAGTTCGTCATAGTGGCGCCGCTATGAAGGGTATTTGTCCGAGGCAGTTCGAGTCCCTTTAGGTGGGCCGGAGCGTACCGTACTGCGAACTTTCCGCTGGGAGGTCCCTTTATAAGGAGCAGGTCGGGACACCCCGGCTCAGGCTCCGCGAGCCTCCGGCCCGCCAGGGTTGGAGGCTCTTCCATATCTGTCGTGGGCGGCGCACGACACCGCACAGCGGGCGCGAGGGCAGCACAGCCCGTATTATCGCTGCTGCGCTCTTGCGAGAAAAGACGGTTTCGCCGGGCGCTCCTCACAAGACGAGAATCCGACAGACGCGGCATTGCCACCGTAGTCCTTGACGTTCACGGCTCCGTCTCTGTTTCCGGCTCCTCCGCCTTCGCCATGCGGTAGCCAACGCGAGGCTCGGCGGAGATGTGCTTGGGGCTGGCGGCGTCCTCGCCTAGCTTCCGGCGAAGCCTCATAAGGTGGCTGCGGATCACCCGCGCATCGCCGGAGATCGTCAGGCCCCAGACCCGGCGCAGCAACTAGTCGTGGGTCAACACCCGTCCGGCGTTCGCCGAAAGCTCGAAGAGCAGACCATACTCGGTGGCCGTCAGCTGCACCGGACTTCCGGCAACGGTCACGCGCCGTTCGGCGTAGTCAATGGTCAGATCGCCCAGCACGTAGGGTTCGGCGGGCTCCACCCGTTCCGGCGCCGCCCTACGGCGCAGGGCCGCCTGGATTCTCGCCCTAAGCTCCGTCGGCGAGAAGGGCTTGACGATGTAGTCGTCGGCCCCCATCTCGAAGGCCCGCGCAATGGTGTCGTCCCTGCCGTACCCGGACAGGAAGATGACCGGCACGTCGGCAATATCGACGATGGCCTGCATCAGCTCGATTCCATCCGTGCCGAGCAGCGTCAGGTCCAGCAGGGCGAGGTGGGGCCTATTCTGCTCCATGAGGCCGAGCGCCTCCTCCGGGTCGCCGGTCGCGACCACCACATAGCCCGCCTCCGATAGCGCGTCCCGGACATACCGCAGCGCCTGCGGGTCGTCGTCCACCGCCAGGATGCGCGCCCGCTGCCGCGTCGCCCGACCTGAGCGCACCGGGAGCTGAGCGGAAAGGGTCGCAGCCTCCTCCACCGCCGGAAGGGTGAAGGTGAACCGCGCCCCCAGGCCCGGCCCGTCGCTCTCGTCCCATATCCGGCCCCCGTGGGTCCCCACTATCCCCTTGCAGATGGCGAGGGCCAGGCCCGACCCCCCTGTCCCGCTTCCCCGCTCCTCGTCGGCGACGGAGACCGCCACGTGGACGCCCTCTGACCTTGCCCCCGAAAATGCCCTCGATTTTGAGTAGAGTCCGTTCAATGGGAGGAGACGGACATGAGACGGAGCAGGTATCGCGAGGAACAGATCATCGGCATCCTCAAAGAGCACCAGGCGGGGTTGCCAGCCGCAGAGCTCTGCCGCAAGTACGGGGTCAGCGGCGCGACGTTTTACAAGTGGCGGTCCAAGTACGGCGGCATGGAGGTATCAGACGCCAGGAAGCTGAAGGGGCTGGAGGATGAGAACCGGCGCCTGAAGAAGCTGCTGGCGGAATCGATGCTGGATGTGGCGACGCTGCGCGAGCTACTTGCAAAAAACTTCTAACGCCCAGATTGCGGAGGAAGGCCGCGGCCTGGGCGATGACGGAGACTAGTCACTCGCAGCGCCGTGCCTGCGCTCTTGTCGGGATGGATCCGAAGACTTACCGCTATGAATCGAGGCGGCCGGACGACGCCGGCATCCGCAAGCGGTTGCGGGAATTGGCCGAGCAGCGCCGACGGTTCGGCTACCGCCGTCTGCACATCCTGCTGGCCAGGGAAGGCATCCGGCTCAATCATAAAAAGCTCTATCGCATCTATCGCGAGGAACGGCTCACGGTGCGCAAGCGAGGCGGGCGCAAGCGGGCGCTCGGCACGCGTGCCCCGCTGCTGCTCCCCTGGAACCGCAACCAGCGCTGGTCGCTCGATTTCGTCGCGGATGCATTGGCCGACGGCAGGCGGTTCCGCATCCTGGCGGTGGTGGACGACTTCAGCCGCGAGTGCCTCGCCCTCGTCGTCGACACATCGCTGTCTGGCGTCCGCGTGGCTCGGGAGCTGGACCGCATCGTCGAGCTGCGGGGCCGCCCCCGCATGCTGGTCAGCGACAACGGCACCGAGCTCACCTCAAACGCTATCCTGCGCTGGCAGCAGGAACGCGGCGTTGGCTGGCACTACATCGCACCGGGCAAGCCCATGCAAAACGGCTTTGTCGAGAGCTTCAACGGCCGCCTGCGCGACGAGTGCCTCAACGAACATCTCTTCGCCGGCCTGGCCGAAGCGCGGCGGATCATCGCGGAATGGAGGTACGACTACAACACAACACGCCCGCACACGAGCCTGGATGGGCTCACACCCAACGAGTTTGCAGCCCGCCCCAATTGGGGCCATAACCTGAAAAGATTCTACTTATGAGTGAGGGTAAGTTGGGGGCAGGGTCACCTCCTGCGCGGCGCTAACCCGGATGGCGGGCCTATTTTGACGGTAGACAGAACCGTCTTCGAGATGTGGCTGGGGCGCTGTGAGGGTACCTAGTCTCGCCCCCAGAATTAAGAAGGAAGGGCATGGGCGGATGCCCTTTGACTGATGGGGAGAATGGTACGATTAGTCCGTCGACTGACCTCTGCCTATCCTAATACGATGCCTCACATGGGCAGTTCAGACAAACAAGTCTTCGGGCGAAACGTTCGCCGTCTTCGCGAGTCTCTCAGGCTGACACAGGAGGGCCTTGCCGAAGCCTGTGAGTTGGACAGATCATATATTGGTGGTGTGGAGCGGGGGGAGCGCAATCCGGCCCTAGACGCAATCTTGCGCTTGGCAACGGCGTTGAATGTCGCTCCGGCGGCGCTCTTCGATGACATTGGTGACAATGTACCTTACGCGCACACTCCAGACGCAATGGAGATTATTCCCACCTGTGACGCGCTATTGATCCGGTTCAAGTACGACCAATATGATTCGGAGTATCCGCTCAGAGGAGCGACGCCGAGCCAATATAATGATGTGATAGGTGTACTTAAGGCTGGCCTGGCATCCGGAGCGAGTCGTTCAGATGTAGTAGCAAATGCTTTCCTCCGGGCCGTTCAACTTTGGCCTCAGGCCAACGCAACCGACCTATGGACTTTCGTGATCAATCGCGCCTATTGTGATCGCGTTAATCATCCCGACGCAAACGCTCGCCTTAATCTTGAGCAGAGTTGGAAACGAACAAGCGGGTGGGCGTTGGAGCGCATCTTAGTAGCTCACTACGGACATTTCTTGATAGAGAATGGAATATCCGCCAAGATTTCCAGTAAGTCGGAAAAGACAGCGCTGTTGGGTGGCATCGACGATTCGCGAATTGTTCCTGAATAAGGCTGATGTACTCCTCACTTATGGTAACAAAGGCGAAATACGGTTGCTAGGAGTGGTCCATGTGAAGGCCAGTATTGCAGAAAGACGAACTGACGACGTACCTATGAGTCAGGCTTTGCTTCAGTCTGGATATTTGTCGGTCTTTTGGACAATGGATTCCAAGAGCTTCCCTGGCACACAACCTGTCAACCTTGGTGAGTTCGGAGATGCCAGCGAAAATCAGGCAAGCGACAAGCGCCGAGACTTTGAGGCTAATGGCTATTTTTCGGCTTGCTTTTCATACAATCACAACACGAGATCGACGGAAGACGAGACTGCGGCCGCTCGAATATATGTCTGTGACTTCACAAATCCAAACGACCAGTTCTCGCAGTTTCTGATGGATTCTTTAGGGCAGCGTTCACCTTGTTGATCTGCTCGTCTCTCTGCCGTCCGTCTCTAACAATCGCGACTTCGACTCTACAGCTTGCTCAGGGTCAATCTCGAACCTGACGTAGGTACATCCGAGTTGTATGGCAGCCAGCCCCGTAGAACCCGAACCTGAAAAAGGATCCAAAACAACGACATCCTTACCCGTTCGGCCATAGGCTTCGATGCAACGCTGAGGAAGTTCTGTGGGGAAACGCGAACGATGCTGTAGCCCAGGGATGTGCTCATTGGCAAACCTCCAGACGCTGGGAACTGGTGGTGTGCTGCGAAAGAAATGCTGTTCGGAACGAGCCAAGAGATAAATAGGCTCGTGCTTGCGATGTGGCCGTCGGGCGCGTCCTTCTGGCATTGCATTCTTCTTGGCCCAAATCACCTCACCACGGTATAGGTATCCCGACTCCGTCAGGGCTATCAGCAGACGTTGGGGAAGCATCAATAGATTGCCGTATTGCAGCCAACCACCAGTCTTATCGATAAACGCCTTTCGCTTGAAACGAGGCTTGGTGTACGCGGCATTGTCTGGCTTGAATCCCATGCGGTCAATGCCTAGGGAGCTGTACTTGTAGTCCTTATATCCCCAATTGATTGGCGTGTTATACGCGTCACCCATGTTGAGCCATGCGATACCATGTGGCTTAAGCTTGGACAGGAGTGACTCAAAGACTTTCTGCAAGAACGTAATGTAGTCTCTGGGATCTTCTTCGGTCCCGTTACCCAACGATTGTCGTTGCCCCCAGTACGGCGGACTTGTGACGACTACGTCAATACTGTCGTCCGGCAGATTCGGAATTAGCTGCAAGCAATCGCCCTGAAAGACATCGGACTGCGTGACGAGTATTTGGTCTGAGGACGGGCTAGTCATGCTCTGGTCTCCTACAGCCTTCATTATCGCCGTTGCACCTCTGTGAAGACAAGGCCGATCACAGCGATGTTACCGCCCCTGCCCTTCCCCCCTCGGCATCCGGTAGCCGACGCGAGGCTCGGTGAAGATGTAGGTGGGGTTGTCCGCGTCATCGCCGAGCTTGCGGCGGAGCTTGCTTACGATGGTGCGCATGGGCCGCACGTCGCCGCTGCTCTTCTCGCCCCAGACCCGTTCCAACAGATGCTCGTAGGTCAACAGCCGCCCGGCGTTGGCCGAAAGCTCGGCGAGCAGCCGGTACTCCATCGCTATCAGCGGGAGCGGACGACCGGCAAGGGTCACCCGGCGTTCGGCATAGTCGATTACCAGGTCGCCCAGCACGTAGGGCTCTGACGGCTCAGTCGCCGCCCGCTTGCGCAACGCCGCCCTGATCCTCGCCGCCAACTCCGTAGGCGAGAAGGGCTTGACGACGTAATCGACGGCCCCCATGTCAAAGACCCTGGCGATGAGCTCGTCCCGGCCGTAGGCCGACACGAAGATGACCGGCACGTCGCCCGCTCTCAGGATGTCCTTCATCAGCTCGATCCCATCGGTCCCCGGCAGCATGAGGTCGACCAGGACCAGATCGGGCTTCTCCTCCTCCACGAGTCGGAGCGCCTCCCCCGGGTCCCCGGTCACAACCGCCGTGTAGCCCGCGCTGGCGAGGGCGTCGCGGACGTACCTGAGCGCCTGGGGGTCGTCGTCCACCGCCAGGACGCGCACCCGTTCCCCCGCTCGCCGCGCGGGGGGAGCGGAGAGAGGCGGGAGGCCGATGGCCGTGCCGCTCCCGGCCTCCTCGACCGTCGGTATCGTGAAGGTGAACCGCGCTCCCATGCCCGGCCCCTCGCTCTCGGCCCATATCCGGCCCCCGTGCGCCTCCACGATCCCCTTGCAGATGGCGAGGCCCAGGCCCGACCCGGCGACACCGCTCCCCAGGTCATCGCCGTCGGGCCGGGTGAACTTCCTGAACAGGTACGGCAGTCGCTCGGAAGGTATGCCCCTCCCCTCGTCGGCGACCGAGACCGCTACGTGAACGTCCTCCCGCACGGCGCTTATGCGGATGACGGCGGACTCCGAGGAGTGTTTGGCCGCGTTGGACAGCAGATTGCCGACGACCTGGACGATGCGCCGCCTGTCGGCCATGACCGGGGGCAGGTCCGGCGCGAGGTCGACGTGGAGGTTGTCCCTGCCGCCTCCGCTCAGGAATCTGCGCCTCGCATAGTCCAGCATCTCCGCTACGCCCGCAGGCGCCGGTTTGACCGACAGCGTGCCCGTCTCGATGCGAGCCACGTCCAGAAGGTCTCCTATCAGGTCCTGCATATGGTCGACCTGCTGGTCCATGATCCGATGGAACTGGGTCGTGACGGCGGGGTCCAGGTCCGGCGAGGCGCTAAGCAAGGCGGTGGTTGAGCCCTTGATGGTGGCCAGCGGTGTGCGCAGCTCGTGGCTCACCATGCCCAGGAACTCGGCCCGCAGCCGCTCCAACTCCTCCAGCGGGGTCATCTCCTGTAGGGTCACCACGAAGGACTCGACCTCGCCGTCCTCCGAGCGGATGGGCGTGGCGTTGAGCAGCGCGGTGACGCTCCGGCCGTCGGGGACCCGCAGCACGATCTCACTCGGCCCGCACCGTCTCGCCGGTGCTCATCGCCTGCGCCAGGGGGAACTCTCTCAGCGATATCTCCCGTCCGTCCGCGCGCCGAACGGTCATCACCTCCAGGAACTGCTCCAGCGACTGGTCCGGGATCCGCAGGCCGTCTACGATCCTCCTCACCTCACGGTTGAACGACACCGGCGCCCCGACCCGGCGTCCAAGACCACGACGCCCCCGGCGGTAGCCAGCTCGCCGATGACAACGACCGCATCCGAGAGGTCGCCGTATGACCGGGTGCCGAAGCGTCGACGCTGCTGATCATCGGGATCGCCGTCAAGGGCGGACTGGCCCTCGGGGCCGATGGGCACGAAGTGAACGCCGGCTAGGACGTGCGTCGGAAAGCTGGGTGTAAGCCAGATCCAAGGCTTGAGCGGGGCGGCGGCGGCGATCAGCGCGCCCGCGATCGGGTGGTCGGGATAGGCGGGTGAGGCCTGCACCCAGCGTATCCAGGCAGGCAGCTCCAGGACCGGCGGCCAGAGCGACCAGCGGCGGAACCAGCGGCGGGCCGGATGGTCCGGATCGTCGGGAACCGCGGTGCTGCGCTGCAGCAGTTGCAAACCAGAGTTGAGAATCGGGTACCGACCTGCATCTGAGACGTTGTACGACTAGCAATGATAGGCCCTTACGTTCGGTAATAGTTCGGCAGTCGGTATGACCGCCAGTGGCGGCGGCTTGTAGCTCAGAGGGCTATGCGGATCGACGATGGCGCGGGAGCGCTCGGCGGCCGCCTATTGCGAAGTCATGCCACGCGGGCAATGAGTTCAGGGCCATCGTTGGCGACGGAGTTGACGAGCGTCGAGACCTCGTAGGCTTCCATTGCAGCGTCGGCATAGGGCGCCAGCATGCTGCGAAGCTCGGTGGTGCCTTGAATGCTCCTATCTAGCCAGAAGCCCTCCATCTCCCTCGGCAGGATCACGGGCATGCGGTGGTGGATGGGCTTGAGCAACTCGTTCGCCGAAGTCGTGATGATGGCGCACGTCGGTATCGAGTTGCCCTCGGTGTCCTTCCACATGGACCATATACCCGCGAAGGCAAGGGGTTCTCCCGACCGCATGGCGACGCGCATGGGGCGCTTGCCGGACCCCGTGCGCTGCCACTCGTAGAAGCCGTCGGCGAGCACGAGGCAGCGCCTGCGTCTGAAGGTATCGCGGAACGAGGGCTTGTCGGCGACCGTCTCGGCCCTGGCGTTGATCATACGGCTGCCGATGGAGCGGTTCTTGGCCCAGAAGGGGATGAGCCCCCAGCGCATGAACCCGGCGCGTCGCGACTCGCCGCCGACAACGGTGAGGACGTCCTGCGTGGGAGCGATGTTGTAGCGGCTTCCAGCGTCAGTTGAGTGGCGTCGAACTGGAAGCGCTCGCCAAGCACGGTCAGGTTCAAGATCAGGTTATATCGTCCGCACATTTCGATCCATGATGAACCCGTCGGCTGCGGAGGCGCAATCCCCGACCGGCGGGAGACATCGAAGTGCGAGCAGGCAAGACCGGTCACTGCCGTACTGAGACTGCCGCGGTCAACGAGAGCTACGGCGTGCTAGGAGCTCATTCGCGTCCAGGCCGGTGTGCTGCTGAAACCTGTAGCGGCCTCACCCGCTGCGACGGCGTCGGAGTATCCACCACAGGTTTCCGACCGCAATCAGTGCGGCAGCCAGCCACAGGAGCGTGCCTACCGCAGGATTCCACGACAGTCCAATGCCCAGTCCCAAGTAAAAGACGGCCACTGCTACCAGAAACAGCAGGATGTGGGCGGTTATTCGGATCGCTCGGGGCAGAGACGCCACGGTCCACCTCCCAGAGACAGCCTGTGTGGCCGAATAAGTATCGTTTGCATCGTAGCACTGGCAGTGGCGAGACCGGCGCGCAAGGTGGTAAAGACGGAGAAGTGAGCTGACCGCTGCCGCAAGTGCCGTAAGTGATCCTGTTCTCGGCCATCCGGCTGCGCGACGCCGAGCGCACAATCAACTCATAGTGTCGAGGTCGATCAAGGTCAGATATCGGGTTTCGCCGCATGCGCCTTCGCGGTTCGTCTGCATTTATGCGATGGTCTGCTCGCCGTCCTAACTGGCGAGAGCTTCAACGGCAAGTTGCGTGACGAGCTGTTGGACCGGGAGATCTTCAACCCGCTGCGGGAGGCGCATGTGTTGCCCCGACAGGACCGGCAGACCTACAACCGCATCCGGCCGCATAGCTCGCTGGCTACCAGCTGCCGGCCCCGGCGGCATCACTGCGTAGTGAGCCTAACCCGACGCTGGTGACACAAACCGTGGCGGAACGTCAATTGCTCCATTAGTTCTATTGACGCAGTAGAGCTTCCTCTCGAGTCTCTCATTCATAGTCGCTGGGATCAGGCTTATACGCCAACATCCTGTCTCCTAGGACAAAAAAGTGGTCCGAAGCCATGTACGAGTTCATCTCACGCGATCTCTTTGCAGAGAGACTCTCAAATATGCTGTATCCGCTTGGATCGGCATATCGCCCAGCAATGAACTTCTGCTTGTCCAGGTTCTTTATGAACTTGTCGAACGTCGACCAGTCCAGGTCCAATTCCGTCACGCCGTGTACATGCGCTTCCATAACTCGAAATCTCGGCTTGCACCGATCTCGGTAGTCAGAGTAGATGCTTGTCAGTTTGTCGAGGACGGGGGCGGGTAGCTTTTTGATGAGTTGTCGCAGCTTGTGGGTTTTCCTATATTGTGTTTTCGCCTCCATGAGAATCCATTTGAAGTACAGTTCAATCGAGATTCCGTAACAGTATTTGATTACTGATCCATGTAGGCTGATCGGAGGATGTTCCCCTTGGAGCAATTGGCTTACGTCCTCAATGGCCACGTGTGAATTCTGGCTATGAAGTCCCTTGGCCACCGCCATCCACACTAAGGCGTCAGATCGTACTCGCCATGGGCCTCCTATAAGCCTTCTGTGCTCTATCGTCTGAGCCTCCCCTTGTTCAGAATGAGTCGTAATCTTCACGAAGGGGATATGCTCGATTCCGAGGTACTCCACCTGCGACGCATCTCGGCCATTTTGGCAAATGACCAGAACTCCCCCCTCAACTTCCGGTAGCTGCTGCTCTGTCCACTCTTTGGAGGTGAACGGATAGCAGGCTCCGTCGCTCCCCTCGATCGTTCCTCGTTGAGAATCTCCGTCCCACGCTAGGATTCGACCTGTTACTTCTTTCATCCGCCTGACCAGCCCTCGAGGGTTTTATCACCAGCTATGTTGGTTCGGCGAGCATCGGGATAGGCTCGGCAGGTGCGATGGTCGCCAGCGTCAGCGTCTCTTGCCCGCAGGCTGATGAGTTGCACGGTAAATTCAGCGCAATCGAACGACGGAAGGTTCAATCCAGCTATTAGGTTGACGACGACCTCCTACGGCGAGCACGCTTAGAGGCCCTAGATTCTATCGGTGACAAAACGCCTTCAACGAAATGATCGAGAACGATCTCAACCCTATGAGTTGATAGGGGGCAGGATCACGCGCAAAGCGATTCGCGTAGCCGAACGATCACGACGCGATCCAGGCACTCGGTGAACCGCGTAGTGACGGAAGATCTAAAAGCTCATCCGTCCCCACGCCTTACCCGGTTTCAGGCCGTAGGCAGTCGTTGACGTCAGGTCTGAATGTGGGCCGGTTCCAGGAAGCTCACAGTTGAAACGCCTATAGTAGGTTCGAACTCCTTGGGCTGGGAGGTTTGGTGTGAAGCGTCTGACTCTGGCATTTTTCGCAGTTAGCGTGCTTGTTGGATTGAGTGTCTCCACGGCACTCGCACAGTGGCCGACGAGCTGTGTAGAGTTCAACGACATCATCGAAGCCAGCCTGGGCAACGATGAGAACGTCGGGATCTACGTGCGCGTCCATGGCGACCAGGCCGAAGCCGCCTGCCGGCGAGACCACGAGCGCGACGGCTTTCTCTTCGGCGGCCGACGGTACAAGACGCCTTCCAAGGATGACCCCGCCGCCTACACGCAGGCGTTCGTCGAGCGCGCCATCGACCGCCACAACATCGAAGGCCTTCAAGCCACGCTTGGCTACTACAATTCCCCACAGAGCGTCGACGGCCAGTGGTACGTCTTCATCATCGATGAGAACCAGACCATCGTCGCTCACGCCGCCGACCCCGACCTGGTTGGCAAGCACGTCTCCCAGGCTCTGGGACCCAACTCCTACCCCACGGGGTCCGCCGTCGCCGCCTCCGCCGACGATGACGGCGCCTGGTTCGACTACACCTATGCCAATCCAGCCTCTGGCGTTGTGGAGACCAAGCACTCCTGGGTCATCCGCCACAACGGGCTGGTCTTCGGCTCAGGCTGGTACGAACGCGGCCCCGGCAAGTCCGACGCCCCCGCCTACACCAAGGCCTTCGTGCAGCAGGCCACGAACCTCTACGTCGCCCTCGGCCTGGAGGAGACCGTCGCCTACTACAACGCCAAGGAGAGCGTCGACGGCCAGTGGTACGTCTTCATCATCGACCCAGACGGCTACACGATAGCCCACCATAACCCGCAGTTTCGAGGGCGTGATCCCAGCCTGCGTGTGGATGTCACGGGGTACTTTTACGGTGACGACCTGCTCGCCGCCGACGAAAATGGCCGCTGGGTTGACTACGTTTTCCTGAATCCTGAGACCGGTGAGCAGCCAACCAAGCACACCTGGTCCATACGGCACGACGGCCTGATCTTCGCCTCAGGCTGGTACGAGTAGTAAGTCGTCCGCCCATCGGTACCGTTTAGGAGTCGCGGCCAGCCGCATCGGGAGGTTTCCACTCCTTCGGCTGGCTGTCGGCTGTTCGGACGCCGGAACTCGGCGATCCGCGCATGCTTCTCGAGCATCGTGATGCCACCCTCGCTCGATCCACTCTGACATCTTCGCGGTAGCAGGGATTGCGCCTCCGCAGCCGACGGGTTCATCATGGATCGAAATGTGCGGACGATATAACCTGATCTTGAACCTGACCGTGCTTGGCGAGCGGTTCCAGTTCGACGCCACTCAACTGACGCTGGAAGCCGCCTACAACATCGCTCCCACGCAGGACGTCCTCACGCTAATAGGCGGCGAGTCGCGACGCGCCGGGTTCATGCGCTGGGGGCTGATTCCTTTCTGGGCCAAGAACCGCTCCATCGGCAGCCGTATGATCAACGCCAGGGCTGAGACCGTAGTCGACAAACCGTCGTTCCGTGACGCCTTCAGACGCAGGCGCTGCCTCGTGCTCGCCGACGGCTTCTACGAGTGGCGGCGCACCGCCACCGGCAAGCGCCCCATGCGCGTCGCCTTGCGGTCGGGAGAACCCTTCGCCTTCGCGGGTATCTGGTCTATGTGGAAGGATCCCGAGGACAACTCGATACCGACGTGCGCAATCATCACGACCTCGGCAAACGAGTTGCTCAGGCTCATCCACCACCGCATGCCCGCCATCCTGCCCAGAGAGATGGAGGGCTTCTGGCTCGATAGGAGCATTCAAGACACCACCGAGCTTCGCAGCGTCCTGACTCCCTATCCTGACGATGCGATGGAGGCTTACGAGGTCTCGACGCTCGTCAACTCCGTCGCCAACGACGGCCCTGAGCTGATCACCCACGTGGCGTGACTTCTCGATGGGTGGCCCCTCTTTTGAGCCGGTGACCGTCCCTGGGCGTCATCGATCCGCATAGCCCTCTGAGCTACGGACCGCCGACGCTAGCTGCCACTCCCACTGCCGAACCGTTACCGAACATAAAGGCTTATCATTGGCTAGTCGTACAACGTCTTCAATGCAGGTCAGGGCCCTATTCTCGATTACGGTTTGCAGCTGCTGATGCGCAGCACCACGGTCTCCGGCGAGCCGGACCAGCCCGCCCGCCGCTGGTTCCGCCGCTGGTCGCTCTGGCCGCCAGTCCTGGAGCTGCCTCCCTGGATACGCTGGGTGCAGGCATCCCCGGTGCATACCGATCGCCGGGTCGCGGGCGCGCTCATCGCCGCCGCCGCCCCGCTCAAGCCTTGGATCAACCCCGCACCCGGTTTCCCGAAGCACGTCATAGCCGGGGTTCACCTCGTATCCATCGGCCCCGAGGGCCAGTCCGCGCTTGACCGCGATCCCGATGATCCGCAGCTTGGACGCTTCGGCACGCGGTCATACGGCGACCTCTCGGATGCGGTCGTCGTCATCGGCGAGCTGGTGCGCGGCGGCGGCGGCGTGGTCTGCGAGGGATTGGCCTATGGGCTGGCGCTCGCCTGCCGGCGCAGCGACCCGGTGGTCGTCACGTTCGGTGCGGCGGGCTGGTCGTCGGAGGCAACGGCGTTCGCCCTGGGGCGTTTCGCGAGCGTCATGCTGGCTCCCTCCGGATCGCGGACCGGGCGAGAGACCGCGGGCGCACTCGGCCACCGGGTGCAAGCGTACGGCGGCAATAGGCGCCTACCGCACGTGAGGGGCGCCAGCGATGTGGCAATGGTTGCCGGACCGCTCCCCGAGGCCGACCCCCGTCGCTTCAAGGAAATGTCACAGAACCACGCGAACATCGGACATCCGCGCTGGGAGGCGACCAGGCGCGCGTACACCGAGGTGGCGTGGCCGCAACGTCGGTAGGGATTCTTGACATCGCGATCCCGCTGCTGAGCCTATCTCGATGCTCGTCGGATTAACATAGCCGGCGCTACAAGCCTTGGGGGCGGTTCACTATGCACTCAGCGAGTGCCTGACCTAACGATCCCTGGATGTTGAGCTATACTCCAAAACACACTTGACTAGCTCGCCAAGGTTTGACGCGAGAACGCACCGCCCTCTCCGGCCCTTCTCTTCTTGTTCATCCCCTCGCTGATTTAACTGCAGTTACCACTCTAGATTTAGGAAGTCCGTTCTCGCATGGCTTATCGCTCTTCGCCCGCCCACGTACACCCAGCCAAGCGCACCCGGCACCGAGCCGTTTGCGACGACTGCGGAACATCTACCACCGTCCCCTTCCGGCCAGTACATGGCAAGCCGGTGTATTGCCCCTCATGCCTCAATACTCGTCGCCACGGACATGCCTCGATGGTCCGTAGAAACGGGACCAAGCCGTCTGTCGTTAGCAATCGAGCCGTCGATAGCGCCCCGTCGGGTGGTCCTGTGTTTTCTGGAATGCCTTTGAAGGCGGCTACCAGGGCGGCGATTTCCCGGATGAACATATCGAGGCCCACACCCATTCAGGTGAAGGCTATACCTCATCTCATGGCAGGACGAGACTTGATTGGCCAGGCGCGTACGGGATCCGGCAAGACGCTGGCCTTCGCGGTGCCCCTGGCTGAGCGGTGCGATCCGTCGCTCCGGCAGGTTCAGGCGCTTGTGCTGCTACCCACACGTGAACTGGCCATCCAGGTGGCCGGAGTCGTCGAAGCCCTGGCTTCTTCACGGCAGATCCGCGTGGCGCTACTGTATGGTGGCCGACCTCTGAGGCCGGAGTACGCAGCGTTGAGGAACGGGGCCCAAGTCGTCGTCGGCACTCCGGGCCGGATGTTGGACCATCTACGGCAAGGAACGCTCGACCTGGCTTCAGTGCGGTTTCTTGTCCTGGACGAAGCGGATGAAATGCTGGATAGGGGGTTTGCCCCTGACGTCGAATCCATCATAGGCCGCGTGCCCTACGAGCGGCAGACAGCGCTTCTGTCCGCAACCATGCCTGAGTGGGTGGCCAAGACCGCTGCGAAGCACCTGCGTCGGCCTGTAAGGGTGGAAGTGGACGCTGGTTTGCAAGCGCCGCCCACCGTCGAGCACCTCGTCTATACCATCCGGAAGAGTGACAAGGTGGAGGCCCTGCGAACGCTGCTGGACGGGCGAGATGGTAAGCCCGTTATCGTCTTTCTCAAGACCAAGCACGGCGTCAAGAAGCTGGCAAGACGGCTCGATTCGTTGGACTACCCGGTAGGGGCGCTCCAGGGAAATCTAAGCCAGCGCGCACGTGAACGGGTGATGACGGACTTCCGTTCCGGCGCTGCGTCGGTCTTGGTGGCAACGAATGTGGCCGCCAGAGGCTTGGACTTCGAGGGTATTGGCCAGGTTATCAACTATGACCTGCCGGACTCGGAGAAGCTGTTCACCCACCGCGTCGGACGGACCGGCCGCATGGGCCGCTCCGGTGAGGCGGTGACGTTCATCACGGTGGAGGATGAGCGGAAGTGGAATGAGATCGAGCGAGGCCTTGGCCGCCGGTACACCAAGAAGCCTTGGCATGCGGTCCGCAAGGCAATGTCGCTTCGATAGCAACGCTCGCAGGGCTCCGTTGGAAGCTCCTTGGAAGCAACAGCCATTTCATTGACCTGCCCCGGAGCTTGGCAGCACTCGGCAGGTTAGTCCCACGATCGGCGGGATAGGCCGCCGGCGCCGGCGGTCTGTGGCTCAGCGAGCTATGCGGCCGGCTGCGGATTTAGCTCGGTCTAAATCGTGCAGTCATTGAGCCGCTGACCGCGCACTATGTCTGCTTGGTGCTGATCTGCGCGTCTGTCACCGTGCCTGCGGGGGAAACGATGTTCTGCACGTTTTCAAAGGTGCCAAGGCGGGTCTATCCCCGCGCGTACGGGGGAACCCGAGCGTCACCTATCGACGCCGGCAGACGAATGAGGCCTATCCCCGCGCGTACGGGGAACCCTACCCACGGGCGGCGAATCTTTACGGAGTTCGTCGCCTTTAAATAGGGGCGGCGGCAGGATTCCTAAAGCTGTGGGAACCCTGCCGCCGTTGCTAGGCCTGGGCCGTTAAGGACGGTATGCACAAGGTTAACGCGCAAAGCAGGTTCGGACCCTGCCCTGGGCGCCGCGAGGGCTAAAGTCGCTGCCGGGCGACGGTTACGAGCAGAGCCGGGATGAAAGTAATGATCCACAGCCCCACGATGGCCGCGCCCGCCAGCACTGGCCATGACCACGTAAAGTGGCTCCAAATCGCCTGAAACTTGCTCCGCGTCAGCTCGCCTGGACCGTAGGCCACCAACTCGAGGTTCTGGTCCGGCCATGTCTTCATCCCGTTAATCCAGAACTGTAAATGCTCCAGGCGATTAGTCTTTGTCCCGCCGATTCGCAGGTGGGCCTCCGGTTCGACCTCCGCTATCAACTGCACAGCCAGGGGGCGGCCTTCAGCTTCCACAAGCAGCGGGAAATCAATATTCTCCCAGCGCGGATGGATCCTCGCCGCAACCTCCATACGCCCCTCACGAAGTATGGGGCCCGAGCCTCCCACTCCCGCTTCTCTCACGCGCCATAGCATGACCCCCGAACGGTCTTGAGAGTCGCGACTCATAACACGCAGCTTGAGGCGCGCCATGGGCGCGGAGACCACGCCGATTTCCTGGACAAGCGATTGCTCATTGGCGAGACTCACGTTGAAGATAACGAGGCCGCGCGTATCGACGAGTTGTTCACGATACGTCGACACAGCCCCAGAGACCACAAAGCCGCCGAGCACGGCAACGACAGCCATCGACCCGAGCGCCAGCCGCAACAGACGGCGATCGCCGAAGACGCCGGGCGCGAGTTCGCGCCCGCGGCCCTTCGACAGGCTCAGGGCGGCGGCGAGGCCGATTATCAAGGTCCCACTGAACTCCAGCGTCTCTTCGAGCAAAACGCTCAAGGTAGTTGTCCATCCCAGGGGCGCGATCTTGTCAGCACCCCCGTCGTAGACAATTGCGAGTAGCCAGGCCGTGAGGCCGAGGATCAGCGGCGCGCGGACCGCCCGGGTTGACAGTCCCTTATGGATCAAGAACCACATCGCGACGACGAACGTCATGATCAGCGGACTCATCAGCACCCATGCGCTTTCTATGCCTGAAGTGTTAGACCACAGCTCGCCGAACAGCCAGCGCCCGGCAGCGGGCGCGAACCCGCCTCTAAAGTCAGCTTTCTCTTCCCAAGCCACAGAAGCCGTCATAACTGCCAGCGCAGTCCAGCCGCCAACGGCGATTAGTCCGGCTCCTCTGCGGCGGCTGACCACAGCGTTCCCAAGCGCCAGCAACGCCGTTATCAGCAGGAAGATCGCCGAGACCGTGTTGGCAAGGCTTTCCTCTTCGTCGGGGTTCAGATGCGGCGGAACTGCGTCGGGTGAAAGCAGCTCGGGGAACGCCAGGCTGACGAGTCGCGGCAAAACGATCGCGCCCCACCAGAACGCCACCGCGCCCAGCAGCAGCACCCGGCCGGCCCATTCGGCAAAGGACCGTCGCAACGCGACTATTTCAAGGTCCGCCAGAGTGCCACAACAGCCGCCAGCAGTATTTACCCGTGTTCAACGCTCGCCGAGCCAATCACTCTAGCGAATGTGTGTGTCTGGAAAAGTCTGAACATCCCTGATCAAGTCGCCCCAACGGGATCGTCGAATGTGAATGACACGCCGGTCGGTTGCGACAAGCACCGACACACCGTCGCACCTCATGATCCATTCTGGTTGTTCGCCGTCGATTAACATCGATCGCAGATGAGCGATCTCGGGTCGCCCCATCAGTTTCTCATCAACACCTTCGAGCTGCTTGAGATTGTCAAATGCCATACTGCCCCTTGACTTATTTGGCTGACAGCATAAATACTAGCCGCGCGCCAGCATTTTGTGGAGCGCCTGCGCTTCCGAATCCGTCATAGTAAGCCCCCACGTCTGCTTGATCCGGGTCCAGTCCCGCGCATACTCCCACCAGTAGGACTCGTTGGCCGGCCGCCATGACTCAGGGCCTCTAGCGCCCTTGGAGCGGTTGGCGCTTGCGGTCACTGTAATCGGGTGGTCAGGATCTTCGAGACTGTTGAGATAGGCGCGCTTACGCTCTGCGGACCATGCCCAGCCGCCAGGCCTGTGCGAGTTCGCCAGCGGGACCACATGATCGATATCTAGCTTGCTTGGATTCGATACGGTCGCTGCCGTGAACGCGCCAAACCATTCGCCCGAAGCGACTCGGCAGTTGCGGTCGGTCTTGAAGGTCACGGGAGCCAGGCTTGCGGCCACCAAGACGGTCTATCGCCGCGCGTACGGGGGAACCTGTAGCATGGCCAACAGAAGATGGGGGTATGCGCTCAAAGAGAACCATTCGGCAGGAGCCTAAACCCACCCAAGTGTCAGATTTAGAGCCTTGGCAGCGGCCCCTTGACGGCGGGGCTACCGTCGTGGCCCGCGAGTACGTGGACGAGGCCGAGAGCGGCCGCGTCGCCGACCGGCCCCAGTTCCGCAGGATGCTGGATGCGGCCAGCGGCCCCAACGCCCCCTTCCAGGAGACTCTGGTCTGGAAGTGCTCCCGCTTCACCCGCAAGCGGGAGCACGCCGTCGCCTTCAAGTCCATGCTCCGGCGGCGAGGTGTCCGGGTCGTCTCCATCACCTAGCACACCGACGAGGACGGGCTAGACAACGCGGCCTTCAGCTACCAGTGGCTGGCCGCCGACGCGCACATTCAGGGCTCGACGGACACAAGCTATACACTAACAGCCGACGACGCGGGCAAGACCGTGAAGGTTCGGGTGAGCTTCACCGACGACGCGGGCAACGAGGAGACGCTGACCAGCACGGCACGGAGGCGGTGGCCGCAGCAGAACCAGAGGCGCGCCGCCGGAGGAGGAAGAGGAACTCCAAGAACGCCGGCCGCCCCCGCACAGAACCTGACGGCTCGGCCGGAACCCCGGCCATGAACCCCGCTCACGAGAACAAGCTACGCTGATCTCGGCGGTTTCGTCGCAGCCCGTCGCATGAGCAGACGGGTGACCGTCGGTATCGCGCTATCTCAACTACGTTCGGACCTAGGCGCCGCGAAAACACGCTATTCACACATAGTGCTTGATATATCTGCGAACCAGAGCAAAGGTCATGCGGACATTCCTAACCAAGGAGTCCGCCATGTCTTCCGCTCAGACCCTGCCTACCGTCTTCTCTGGTTCTAGCTCCACGTGGGAGGCTCCCTCTACGCCTTCCTCGCCGAGAAACAACGCCGCTCCGGCTCCAACCGCACCCCGGACTCCTACTACCGCACTCTCCGCCACTTCTTCGGCGGCCTCCATAAGTCTCCCGATCAGGTCTCGCCTCAGGATGTCTTCTCCTTCGCCCATGGTGTCGGCCTCTCTGGTCGTGAACCTTCTCCCGTAACCGTCGGCGCTCGCCTCTCCTGCATCTCTTCCTTCTTCAAGTTCCTCATCAGACTCGATCTACTCAACTCCAATCCCTGCGATCCCGTCGAGCGCCCCAAGCCATGTCCCGGCGCCCCAAGCAGCCTCTCCGCTTCCCAAGTGCAGCAGCTCCTCCAGGTCATCCCCGATACCGTCAAGGGCAGACGCGACCTGGCCATCGTCCTCACTCTCGTCTTCACCGGCAGACGCAGATCGGAGGTCGTCAACCTCACCGCGGGCGATATCGCCTTCGACGATTCCGCCGCCTTCTATCGCTACCTCGGCAAGGGCGGTGTGCGCGGCCGCCGTGAACTGCCCAGTCCGGCCCTCGCCGCCATCCGGCGATCTCTTGGTGACGTCGGCAAGGACCTCGCCTCCATGCATCCCTCCGAGTCGCTCTGGCAGGCGGGCGCTGGCCCCCAGGGCGTCTCCAGCGCCACCTTCTACAACCGCTTCCGTGGCTACCTCCAGAAGGCCGGCCTCCCTCTGTCGGGCGTTCACGTCCTACGCCACACCGCCGCCAAGCTCCGCCGCGACGTCGGCGAGTCGGTCGAGTCCGTAAGCCAGTTCCTCGATCACAGCTCGCTCGCCGTCACCACCACCTACCTCCGCAGACTAGAGGGTCAGCGCGATCTAGCCTGGCAGAGCGTCGCCAGCGTTATCGGAGTCACCTAGCCCCTCACGATTCGACCTCCCGGCGCGTCCGGGACACTGTCATTCCCAGAAGATCCGCGGTTCTTGGTGGCTCGCCCGCCTTGACCTTCCCGCGCCTCCAGAGCGTTCATACATCCCGCTCCACTTCCCCTTCTCCTGGAGGTCGTCTTGCCCAACCCCCGCTCCATAGCCACCTACGCCCGCGTCTCCTCCGATGAGCAGCGTGACCGCCATACCGTCCGCAATCAACGCGCCGCCCTGTCGCGCCGTCTGGGTTCCGAGCCGGATGTTTTGGTCTTCAAGCATTACGAGGACGATGGTGTCTCGGGAACCATCCCTCTGCAAGAGCGACCGGCTGGCGGCCCGCTTGTCCGTGATGCGCGTGCCCGCCGCTTCTCCCAAGTCTGGGTGGTCCGCTCCGACCGTCTGGGTCGCGACGCATTCGAGCTGCTCCGCATCTGGAGAGTGTTCGAGTCGATCGGCGTCGCGCTCCGCGCCACCGACGAGAACATCGACGATCCCTTCTACTTCGATATCCACGCCGTCATCGCCGCCAATGAACGCCGCAAGTTCCTCGAACGTTCCGCCGAGGGCATGAACCGCGCCGCCAAAGAAGGCCGCTATACCGGCGGCATCGTCCCGCTCGGCTACTCGGTCTCTGGTGATCGAGGTTTCCGCCGCCTCGTCCCCGACGACTCGCCCATGTGGGCCGGCCTCTCCGCCGCCGACGTTGTCAGGCGCATCTATGACCATCTCGCCGTAGACGGCTGGAGCTGCGTGCGCATCGCAACCGAGTTCAACTCGCTGGGTGTACCCACGTCCTACAGGCGCGACGGCCGCGGCGTCAGGGGCAAACGCACCCAGGGCCTCTGGCGCTCGGGCCGCATCCGCAACCTCGTCGTCAATCCCGTCTACAGGGGACTCCTCCAGTACGGCCGCAGGTCTTCCAGGCCGAATGGACGCTCTGTCATCTCTGCTTCGGTTCCCCCTCTGGTTTCCGATGACGTCTGGAACGCCGCCATCGCTACCCTCAAGCGCAACCGCGCCTTGCCCCGCAACTCCTGCCATTCCTACCTGCTCCGCTCCCTCATCCGCTGCGCCGTCTGCGGCCTCTCCTTCTGCGGTACCTGGACCAGGGGGCCTCGCTATCGCTGCAACGGTTCCATGGCCCACCGCGGCCCGTTCGCTGGCAAGTGCATCGGCGCCTCCATCAAGGGCGAGCATTTGGAGGATGTCGTCTGGTCCGATGTCTCCCGCTTCCTTACCGACCCCGACGAACTCACGGACGAGCTACTCGCGGATGACTCGGACGCCGAGAACCACGCCATCGCAGAAGCCGAACGCGACTCCCTGCTCGCCAATCGCTCCGCAGTCCAGGATCGCCGCACCCGCGCCATCGACCTCTACACCCGCGGCAAGCTCTCCGACGACGAGTTCGACGCCATCGCCGCCGACGTGGAACGGGAACTCAAGACCCTCGATGAGCGGCTGGCTGTCCTCGAACCCGACGATGACTCTCTTGACGACGCCCTCTCCGAGGATGTGCTCGCGGAGATCCGTGAGCGGCTCACGACGACCTCTCAGACTCTGAGCGCCGGGAGATCGTTCCGCCTGCTCGTGCGCCGGATCACCGTCCACACCACCCTCCCCGACCGCGGCCGCAAGCAGGTCCGCGTCGTTATCGACTACCGCTTCCCGCCGGGAGGTGCGGCTCGCACGCGCATCGCTGCGAGTCACGGCTACAATCTCCGCCGCGTTATCGCCGCCTGACGCCCAAACCTCTCGCCCCCCGCCCGTCTCCAGTTCCCACAGCGGCCACCGGTCTCTTTCAGTTCCAGTTTGCTCAGCCTGATCGCTGCGGAGAAGACGCCCCGAAGACCCGGGTGAGGCTCCGTTCAGTCGCCCCCCGTTATCCTCCTGCAATGACGCCCGTTTGGCGGGCTGACCGAGCCGTTGGGTTTCCGGATGCCGAGCGAACTGCCGCCGCTCGCAGCTGTCGGAAGGAGCGTTCATTGTTGATACTCAACTTCCTATATATTGCTGATACTCAACTTCCTATATATTAAGGAAATATAGAACGCCTCCGCTTGGCGTCGACTTCTGCCAGCGCCGCCAACGCCCTAGTTGCCGCCCACCTCGCCCCTGTCACGCCACAGGGCGAGATACAGACGTTAGGCGAGCAAGGGTTGCTTTGCGACGACTTGGGCCGACACGCACGCCCCGGGGCGCCTTTCTACGGGTCCTGACGGTTGTGAAATTGAGTGCTGACGCTCGGACCGGACGCCGCTCGCGCGCCTCCCCCTACGGCCGAATGGCGTTCGAACCGCCCCGATTCTCCTCCGATTCTGACCACCATTCACTACCAAACTCTTTTTGCCAGCAAAGGTAGTGTTTGGTAATGGTTGCTAGTACCCGGCCCAGCGTTTTTCGCTAGCTGGACGACTTCTCAGTACTCCGCCAACCCGGCGAGCACTTGGGAGGTTCGCCTCCAGCGTCGCGTCAATTATACCGTCGAAGCCTACGCTCCAGAGCAGCTATACGGCCCCAGTGGGGTTCCCCCTAAAGGTGTGTAAATAGCCTCAGGCGGCGACCTTTTCTCTCCTGCTCTTCAAAAAACGCTCCCCGTCGACGAAGACGGCTCCTTCCGCGACTTCGGCCACCAGATGCGGCGCATCGAGGCGCCGGAATCGCGATTCCGCCACCATCAGGGTCTTCCAGATCACCGCGGTGGCATTGGCGACCTTTTTGTAACGCTTGGCCGCGGCCGTCCGCAACCGCACCGCGGCAAACGGCGACTCGATGATGTTGGTGGTGCGCAGATGTTTCCAGTGGGCTTTGGGGAAGTCATAAAAGGTGCCCATGCGTTCCCAGTCGTACTCGATGAGCTCTGCGGCGCCTTCGAACCCCTTCCCTTTGCACCAGTCCTGGAACCTGCCCTTCAACCGCTCTACCTCCGCCCTGGTCTGCGCGTAGGGGATCGCGGTCAGCAGCAGCTTGCCTTCCGCCTGCCGCGACTTCGGCAGCTTGTCCAGCACGTTTACGATCCGGTGGTTCCAGCAGCGCTGCTCCTTTGCCTTCGGAAACACCTCTGCCAGCGCGCCCCAGATTCCCAGGTGCCCGTCTCCCACGACCACGGACGGGCAGTTCATGCCCCTCTCCTTCAGACCGCGCAGCATCCCGGCCCAGCTCTGCTTGGACTCGCGGTAGCCAGGTTCCACCGCAAGCACCAGCTTGCGCCCGTCGCGCACCCCGCCTATGGCCACCAGTAACGCCGCCTTCTCCTTCTCCAGGCCCGCCTTGACGTAGACGCCGTCAACCCACAGGTAGACGATCTCTGAGTCCAGCAGCGACCTCTTCTTGAACGCCTCGTACTCGGCCAGCCACCCCGCCTTCAGCCGCGCGATGGACGATGCCGACAGCGGCGCCCCTTCACCCAGCAGACCTCGTAATGCCAGATCGAAGTCACCCTCCGCCAACCCATGCAGATAGAGCTGCGGCAACAGCTCTCCTACCTCGCGCGTGCGCCGCTTGAACAAAGGCAGGATCCAGCTCTCAAACCGCTCCTCCAGCCCCCGCACCCGCGGCCGGCGCACCTCAACCGTCCCCGAAGTCAGTGACAGCTTCCTGAGCCTGCCGTACCCGTTGCGGTAGCCAGGGACCTCGTCGACGCCTCGGCGCCGTTGCCAGCGCCTGCGCCCCAGTAGCGCCGTCACCTCCTCTTCCAAGACCTCCTGTATGAAGCCCTGGACCTTCTGGCGTACGAACGCCTCCAGCCCTTCGTAGGCGGCGCTTGACGGCGCATCGCCCCCAATGGTCTCATTCCTCATGGCGGTGTCCTCCTTCCTGCGCCAGGCTTTGCCCGGCACCTAAAACTCAGCAGGAAGGTACACCGCCTTTAACTAAATTCCACACCTTTTGGGTAAAGCCCTGTGCTTCAATATAGAATTTGTCAAGGTGTTGGAAGGTTTGAGGTTACAAGGAGCGTCGAGATGCGACTCTTGTCCAGGAAATGGGTAGTCCCGTTCGGGTTGCTGGTCATTCTAGCGATGACGGTCGTGGCTTGCGACGGTGATGGCAAAGACAAACCCTTCAGGGTTGGGGTGATGGAATCGCTCACGGGGCCGGGTGAGACCTACGGCAACGTAGCTCTCCAGGCCAAGCAGATGGCCGTAGACGAGATCAACGCCGCGGGCGGAATAAACGGGCGCATGATCGAGCTCGTCATCGAAGACTCGAAATGCAACGCGCAGGACTCCATTACGGCCTACAACAAGCTGACCGACGTGGACGGAATCAAGATCATTCTGGGGACTTCATGCAGCGGCGCGATGCTCGGCGCCGCGCCCCTGGCTGAAAAGGACGGAGTGATTCTGTTCTCAGGGCTGGCGACCAACCCGGACATCGCTGAGGCCGGCGACTACATCTTTCGAACGTCCATGAGCGACGCCCAACTGGGTGTCGACACCGGCAATGTGCTCTGGGCGGACGGCGTCCGCAAGCTCGTCACTATCACGGAAGCCACCGACTACGCCGAGGGAGTGAGAAGGGCCACCGTCGCGCAGTTCGAGAAGCGGGGCGGCGAGGTGGTCGGTGCGGAGCGGTACGCTTCGGATGTTACGGACTTCAGGACTCAGCTGACGAAACTGTTCGGCCAGAATCCCGACGCCCTTCACATCGCCGCCCAGGCCGAGTTCGCCGGCGGCACCATAGTCAAGCAGGCGCGGGAGCTGGGCTATGACGGGCCGATCTACAGTGAGATCGTGCCTGTTGGGCAGACCGCCCTCGAGATCGCCAGCGACGCCGCCACAGGCATGAAGGCGATAGTCGCCGACATCAGCCCCTCCAACGCCAAAGGTCAGGAGGTGCTTACCAACTTCAAGGAGCGCTACGAGTACATCACGCTGGCCTGGTACCTGGGGTCGGCCTACGACGATGTCTACATCGCCGCCGAGTGCCTCAAGAACACCGGTGACGACCAGGATGCCGACGGGTTCAGGGACTGCTTGTACGAAATCACCTGGAGCGGCGCCATCGGAGAAAACTACACCTTTGACGAAAAAGGCGAGGTTGTAGGTCTGACCAACGTGGTCGTGCAGGTCTTGCCGACGGCGGAGAGGACCGGAGACAACCAGGGATACAAGGTCCTGGGCTCCGCTCCCGCGGAATAGACACAACCGTACGGCCGTGGGGCGTGGGCTTGCCCCGCGATGATTTGAGGGTGAGCCGTGGGGCGCCATCGACCGCAAGGGCGGTGACGCCCCGGCGTATAAACTTGGCGTCGAAGTTAAGGTCGCCTAGCTCAAACGGCGCAGCGGCTCGTTCCGGTCAAGCCTGTTCAGCGGGGGCGGTTGTCTATGTACCGTGACGGCCTGGGTCGGCTGCCGATTTTGATAAGGGTACCGGGCACGCGGCTTTTGGCCGTTGCGCTCACGGTCGCCTTTGTAGGTTACATCGCCTGGAAGGTAGGCCAGTCCCCCCATCAGGCTTTGCAGTTTGCGTTCAACGGCCTCTCCGTCGGCGCCGTGTATGCCCTGCTCGCGATGGGATTCACCATCGTCTACAGCACGGTCTGGTTCTTCGATCTGTACTACGGCGCCGGCGCCGCGCTGGGCGCTTACGGCGTTTTCTACCTGAGTTCTCAGGAGACCCTGCTAGGGCGCTACCAGGTCGACAACCTCTACATCAGCATTATCTTCGCCGCGGTGACCGCGGGCGTAGCGGCATGGGCCCTCCACGCGGGCTTCTATTCCCGGCTCCGGACGCGCTTCAACCCTACCGTTCTGTGGATCGTGGGAAGCCTCCTCGCGGCGGGCGCGGGAGTCTACACAGGGTTTGTGCTCGCCTATCCCAAGAACCTCAACGTGTTGCTTAGTCCGGTCGTCGGCGCGCTGGTCACCATCGTCGTCGGCTTGGTTCTATATCGAGGCTTTAGGCGCGTAATGGGGAGTGCCGGCTTTGCGCCTTTCATCCTCGCCGCGCCCGGCGGGGCGGTATTGGGCGCATACTGCGGCTTGCTGGTGGCTGAGGCTCCCGGATCCAGCCTCTATCTGAGCTGGGCCGTTTCGTGCCTGATGGCCGGGGCGGTGGGCCTGGCGCTGTACAGGGGCCTTTACATGTACATGCGTCAGCGGGCGAGATCGCCTTTAATCATGCTCGTCGCCTCGCTAGGGATACTGCTCGCAATAACCGCCTTTACGACCATAGTCTTTCGAAGCGCGCCCCGTCCTCTGCCCGAAGCCTTCGGCAGCGAGCCGTGGAGCATCGGTAAGGCCTACGTCAAGGGGTTTAACGTTTTCACCGTTGGGGTAGCCCTCCTGGGATTCGCCGCTCTGCTCCTGCTAATCAAGAAGACCTCGTTCGGGAAGGCGGTCAGGGCGATCGGCGACGACGAAGAGATGGCGAGGGTTGTCGGGATAAACACCACCGCGGTTATCGCCGTGGTCTTTTTCATCGGAGCGGTCTACGCCGCGTTGGCCGGGGTGCTGAGCGGCCACGATACCGCCATCCAGCCCAGGATGGGGCTACTGCTTCTGTTGAAGGGCTGGATAGCTTCGGTGGTCGGCGGGATAGGGAATCTCTACGGCGCCATCGTCGGCGGATTCGCGCTGGGGCTGGTCGAGCAGTTCGGTATTTGGGACCTGGCGGGCGAATGGAAAGACTCCATATCCTTCGTCCTTCTTATCCTCTTCCTGGCCTTTTGGCCCAAGGGACTGTTGGCCAGGCGATGACCTCGTGCTGATTCACTCACGCGGCCGTGGCCGGCTGCGAGCGCTGGCCGGAGACCTACCCGCGTCCTGGCGGACCTCCAAACGCAACTTCGAGCTGTGGGCCAACCTGTTCGTCATCGTCGCGGCCGCCGGCTTTATGCTGTGGCGAGGCGCCGGCTTTGCCGTAACCGTCGCCACCGTCGTCGCGATCTGGGCCATACTGACGGTGAGCCTGAATCTGCTGGTGGGGTATACGGGCCTGCTCTCGGTTGGGCACGTCGGATTCTTCGGAATCGGCGCCTATACGATGGCGATCCTTACGTCGGACACCGCCTACGAGCAGTTGCGCACTGAAGCCCTGCCCATCTTTGCGTGGCCCTTCTTCGCCGTCGTGCCCATCTGCATGGCTTTGGCCGGCCTGGTGGCCATCATCATCGGCGTCGTCTTCAACCGTTTCAGAGACGACATCTTCGTTCTCGTCTCGTTCGGCTTCGCCGTCATCGCCTTCAACGTCTTCCTGAATTGGGAAGGGCTTACCAGGGGGGCGTTCGGCATTCACCAGATAGCCAGACCGGCCATAGGTTCGTGGGTGCTCGATGGCGATATCGAGTTTCTGTTGCTGGTGATCCTGTTCCTCGGTCTTGTGGTCCTGGCCTCGTGGTTCATAGTCACTTCCTCTTTCGGGCGGGTGCTTGCGGCCATTCGCGAGGACGAGGAGGCGATAGCGGTCTTCGGCTACCGGGTAGTTCACTACAAGCTGGCGATCTGGGTAATCTCGGCCATGATGGCCGGCCTGGCCGGCGGCCTGTTCGCAAGCTGGACCACGTTCATCGATCCCAACTCGTTCATACTGCTGGAGTCGATCCTCCTGATATCCATCGTGATTATGGGAGGGCTGTCCAGCATCTGGGGGTCCATCCTTGGGGCGACGGCATTCGTGCTGCTGGAAGAGGGGATGCGCTTTCTGCCGTTTTTACCAACCGAGTTCATCGGCCAGGCCCGGCAAGTCGTGCTGGGACTGCTTTTGGTTGTCCTGATGCTCTTCCGGCCGCAGGGCCTGGTGGGGAGATACAAGCTGTGACTACCGCGGAAGCCCAAGCCGGGGGCTCCTTCGTTCTGGAGACGGACGAGATTTCCAAGCATTTCGGCGCGGTCAAGGCCGTGGACCGGCTCTCGATCTCCGTCCCCCGTGAAGGCATGACCAGCATCGTAGGGCCGAACGGCTCCGGCAAGTCGACCCTGGTAAACCTGTTGAGCGGGACGTTACCCCTCGACGGCGGGATGGTGATCATCGACGGAGTCGGCCTCAAGATCGTAAAGGCGCATGAGACTCCCGATCACGGTATCACCCGCACCTTTCAGGACGTGCGGCTGTTCGACCAGATGAGCGTGTGGGACAACCTGATGGTGGCGCTGACGAACAGACGCCTGTTTCCGGCGCTGAAAGAAAGAGCGAAACCCGCTTACAGGCAGAGAGCCAGGGAGATTCTGCAAAGCGTAGGTATGTGGGAAAAGCAGCGCTCGCTGGCTATCGACCTGTCATACGGGCAGCGCAAGCTGCTGGAGATTGGCCGCGTTATGGCGCTGGACGTGAATATCTATCTGTTCGACGAGCCTTTTGCCGGCCTGTTTCCCCAGATGCTGGAACGGGTTAAGGCAATAATGAAAGATATAAGGGACCGGGGCCACACCATCATCTTCATCTCTCACAACATGGACATAGTCCGAGAGCTGTCAGACCGCATATTCGTCCTGGACAGCGGAACCCTCCTCGCTCACGGGGACGTGGATGAAGTCCTGGGCAGGCCGGACGTCATCGAGGCTTATCTTGGCGCTTAGCTTCGGACTCGAGCTGGGCCGGCCGAATCGGAGCGGCGGTCTGTAGATGGACGCTCGACGAGAAGCAAGCATGGAACGGCGCATCGTCACTCCGGACGGGAATGGACCAAGCACCCCGGCGATGAGACTTCTCGAGCTGGTCGGCATATCGGTCCATTACGGAGGGGTCGTAGCTCTGGATGAGGCTTCTCTGGGAGTCGAGACGAACGAGATCGTGGCGGTGATGGGCCCCAACGGGGCCGGCAAGTCTACCGTCCTGAGAGCCATCATGGGCCTGGCGCCCGTGGTCGCCGGAGAGGTCTACTGGCGGCGGAACCTACTTCAGGCGGCCACTCACGACATAGTGAAGGAGGGCATCGCCTTCGTGCCGCAAGGCAGACGCGTGTTCACCCACCTCACCATTGAAGAAAACCTTGAGATGGGTTGTTTGTACCTTGACGATTGGATGGAAAAGCAGCGCCGCATGGACTCGGTGATGGACCTCTTCCCCATCCTGCATCAGAAGCGCCGGGACTTTGCCAACCAGATGTCGGGAGGACAGCAACAGATGCTGGCCCTGGGGCGCGGGCTGATGGCGAATCCAGAGGTGCTGCTGCTCGACGAACCCACTCTTGGCCTTGCGCCCGTGGTGGTCAAGGAAGTCTTCCAGAAGGTCTCGGAGATCAATGAGAGATTAAAGACTGCTATCTTCGTCGTCGAGCACAACATCAAGGCCGTTTTGGATATCGTGCACCGGTCCTACGTCCTGGACAAGGGCCGCGTGGTACACGATGGCACTCCGCAATCGGTCCGGGAGTCCGACGTGCTTACCCAGGTCTTCCTGGGTAAGGTCAACGCTGGGCAAGAGGCCGGGGCGGGATAGGGAAACGGGGACGTCGGGGGAGACCGCAAACACTCCGGTCGCGACCATCGGCGCCCGGCAGCCGGGGCCTGACGGCTTGCGTGGGGACATGCTTCAGGGGAATGGTCATAGGGGCATTGACAAGGGGCGTTGCTTCGGGCTGTGGATTCGCGCTCCCCGCTTTCGCGGTGAAATGCTTCGTGGGAATGACGGGAGCGGGTGCAGGAGTGGCAAACGCTTTCACTCGGCCATACGTCACGCACACTGATCCGCTCAATTGCGCGCAGATGTATCTGGGGCAACGGCGACATAGGTGTCCCCTCGCAGCATGTGAGATGTGACCGGTGTCCAAGCCGCCACTTCCTGGCAGACCGCGAGAGGACGCGAAGTCACATCTCGCGTGGAGTGCCAGTGAAAAGACCAGCGGCTTGGACGCCGGTAGCATATCCAACAGAAGCAGAGCGCACCAGCGGCAGGCTCGTGGTAGGCAGGGGCTCCGAGGTAGATGATTAGCGACTGTTGATCAGCGTGCGTCGCCTGCGAAGACCGGAGCTGAAATCGTCGACGACGCACCTGAGGAACGGTTTTGGAGCCGGCGCTGAAAGTCACCGCTAGCCAGAGAACAAAAAGTCGAACGCAGTCGTTGGCGTCGAGACGCTCAACCTCTCGAGGCGCTTTTCAGACCTGAACCTCTCTGCCCTGCAGTTCGAAACGGTCTGAGCATCTGGCGCCGCTGCAGCGGCATGACTTTAGTTCGCTCGGCGTCGGGCGTTTCCTGCTTTAGCCCGAACTGATCGCCAGCCGGGTTGGCGCTTCGCACCGGCCCAGCATGTCTTCCAACGCCTGCGCCTCCCCTGAAGTCACGCTCAGCCCCCACGCTTGCTTGATCCTGATCCAGTCCCGGGCGTATTCGCACCAGTAGGATTCGTCGGTCGGTCGCCATTCTTCCGGGCCCCTGGCGCCTTTGGACCGGTTTGCGCTCGCCGTCACCGCGATCAGGTGGTCGGCGTCATCGAGGCTGTTGTAGTAGGCGCGTTTCCGTTCCTCAGGTCACGCCCATGCACCCGACCTATGCGCGTTCGCGAGTGGGACGAGGTGATCGATGTCCAAGGCGCCCGGTTCCAGGACCGTCGTGCCCGTGAACGCTCCGAACCACTCGCCGGATGCGACTCTGCATTGCCGGTCGGTCTTATAGGTCACAGGAACCAGGCTCTCAGCGATCAGTACCTCTTGTCGAGTGTCCTGGCAGTCGGCGTCTGCATCGCTCCAGCGGACCCACTCGTCGCGATCGTATCCCGGTAGGTCTGCCGGGACCTCCGCCGAAGTAACCGTCAACTCGACAACTCCCCGGGCTGGCGCGGCATCTCCGCCGATCGCCCACGCGAAAACCGACCCCACGTCGTAGCGGTGATCGTTCTGGCAGGCAGCCTCGGCCTGGTCGCCGAACGCGTTTTGATAGATGGCGACGTTGCCCTGATTGCCGAGATGGCCCTCGACGATGTCGTTCAGATGGACGCAAGTGGTCGGCCACTGGTCGGTGCTGTAATTGTCGTGGGCAGCGGCCGTTCCGACCACTGCCCAAAAAGCATCGGCGATGAGGGTCGCAGAGATTAGTCGTTTGACGTGCAGCGAACGCATCATTTGGGTTTGGGGTTCCCCCTAAAGGTGTGTAAATAGCCTCAGGCGGCGACCTTTTCTCTCCTGCTCTTCAAAAAACGCTCCCCGTCGACGAAGACGGCTCCTTCCGCGACTTCGGCCACCAGATGCGGCGCATCGAGGCGCCGGAATCGCGATTCCGCCACCATCAGGGTCTTCCAGATCACCGCGGTGGCATTGGCGACCTTTTTGTAACGCTTGGCCGCGGCCGTCCGCAACCGCACCGCGGCAAACGGCGACTCGATGATGTTGGTGGTGCGCAGATGTTTCCAGTGGGCTTTGGGGAAGTCATAAAAGGTGCCCATGCGTTCCCAGTCGTACTCGATGAGCTCTGCGGCGCCTTCGAACCCCTTCCCTTTGCGCCAGTCCTGGAACCTGCCCTTCAACCGCTCTACCTCCGCCCTGGTCTGCGCGTAGGGGATCGCGGTCAGCAGCAGCTTGCCTTCCGCCTGCCGCGACTTCGGCAGCTTGTCCAGCACGTTTACGATCCGGTGGTTCCAGCAGCGCTGCTCCTTTGCCTTCGGAAACACCTCTGCCAGCGCGCCCCAGATTCCCAGGTGCCCGTCTCCCACGACCACGGACGGGCAGTTCATGCCCCTCTCCTTCAGACCGCGCAGCATCCCGGCCCAGCTCTGCTTGGACTCGCGGTAGCCAGGTTCCACCGCAAGCACCAGCTTGCGCCCGTCGCGCACCCCGCCTATGGCCACCAGTAACGCCGCCTTCTCCTTCTCCAGGCCCGCCTTGACGTAGACGCCGTCAACCCACAGGTAGACGATCTCTGAGTCCAGCAGCGACCTCTTCTTGAACGCCTCGTACTCGGCCAGCCACCCCGCCTTCAGCCGCGCGATGGACGATGCCGACAGCGGCGCCCCTTCACCCAGCAGACCTCGTAATGCCAGATCGAAGTCACCCTCCGCCAACCCATGCAGATAGAGCTGCGGCAACAGCTCTCCTACCTCGCGCGTGCGCCGCTTGAACAAAGGCAGGATCCAGCTCTCAAACCGCTCCTCCAGCCCCCGCACCCGCGGCCGGCGCACCTCAACCGTCCCCGAAGTCAGTGACAGCTTCCTGAGCCTGCCGTACCCGTTGCGGTAGCCAGGGACCTCGTCGACGCCTCGGCGCCGTTGCCAGCGCCTGCGCCCCAGTAGCGCCGTCACCTCCTCTTCCAAGACCTCCTGTATGAAGCCCTGGACCTTCTGGCGTACGAACGCCTCCAGCCCTTCGTAGGCGGCGCTTGACGGCGCATCGCCCCCAATGGTCTCATTCCTCATGGCGGTGTCCTCCTTCCTGCGCCAGGCTTTGCCCGGCACCTAAAACTCAGCAGGAAAGTACACCGCCTTTAACTAAATTCCACACCTTTTGGGTAAAGCCCTAACTCGCTCGGCGAGGCTACAAACAATAACTAGCAGCGAGAATCGAACTCTACTTTAGCGAGCCCGTCCACGGGAGCTTCGCGGCCTGGTCGGATCGAACGTGGTCAGGGCCGGCAGGCTGGTGACGCTGCCCGCCGTCCCGATCCCCTTCCTCGCCTCCACGCCGCTGCTCGAAGGCGCCTGGATCGACCTGACCGTCCTCAAGCTCGCCGAGTTCGGCGCCATCCTCGCCGACCGGGGCCGCGGCCTGCGCGGCTCCGGGGACGCGCATCCGCTGGCCTCGGAGGAGTTCGTGACGACCGACGCGCGGGGCGGGCAGGTCCCGATCGACGAGTCCACCTGGCGCGAGGCCGATAAGTCAGCCGGCGCGCGCGTGGGGCGCTATCGCGGCGGGCGCCGACGCTTCGGCGGTCGAACTTATGTCAAGTTCGCCCTCTACCAGAGATGGCGCGCTCGCACGCTCGGCAGCCGCCTCGAGGCCTCGACCGAGACCGGCTTCGTCGTCTCCGACTGGAACGACTGGGTGAAGAACCAGGGGGCCGAGGCCGCTCTCGCCGGCGTTCCGGTCGAGCCTCTGACCACATTCGTCAACAGCGATGCCTGGACCGTGCATGACGCCGACCTCGCCCGCGGCCTCCAACTCGCCCGCGTAGACCTGCTCGCCAAGCTGACCAGGCACGCTACGCAACCACCTAGCCTGCTTGAGAAGCGTGAGCGGCTGCGAGACGCTCTGACGAGGTCCGATTCGAGAGTCGTAGTTCTCATCGATGACATTGACCGGCTTGAACCTAACGAGACTCGCGAGCTAATGCGGCTGGTGCGCCTGACTTCTGATCTTCCAAACATCGTCTTTCTCCTAGCGTTCGATAGGCGACGTGTCGCGAGGAGCTTGAGCAGAGCTGAGGATGAAGAGGAAGGCCAACAATACTTGGACAAGATCCTTCAGATCACATATGACCTTCCAACTGTCCACGAGGCCATCCTGCCCGACAGGTTCTTCACCTGGCTCGAAGAGTTGCTCCAAGGCCGGGAGGTGGGACAGCTGGATAAGCCCGTGTGGGGGCGCGTCTTCTACGAAGTCATCAAACCGCTTCTCGGCAACCTTCGACACGTGAAGCGCTATCTGTCCTCGCTCCCGGTAACGCTCGACACGATCGGACCAGAGGTCGCGCTGGCTGATCTTCTTGGGATGGAAGCGTTTCGCGTCCTAAGACCTCGTCTGTTCGAGGAACTAAAAGCGCACTCCGATTGTCTCGTTCACCCGACGTCGGTATCACAATCGTGGCTGCCTCAAGAGGAACGTCATAGGCAGATCAAGAACCGACTCAAGGGCATGCTCGAACGCGCTGGGGACGATAGGGCGGCAGTGGAGTCCATACTTGAGCTTCTGTTCCCAGCAACACAAGGACTGGTTGGTAACGAAAGCTACGGTGCGGGGTGGAGCGGAACCTGGCGGAAGCAACGGCGAGTCGCTTGCGAGGAAGTGCTTCGCATCTACCTGAATGCCGGACTTGATGACGGCGCACTTGCATTAAGCGAGGTCCAGGATCTGGTCGGAGCGCTGACAGACCAAAATCAGTTCCCGCAACTCGTCGACGCACTTGACGATCAGCGCTTCGAGCGTGCCCTTGAGCGCCTTGAAGATTATCAGCACGAATTCCCCGTCGAGGCCGTGGGCATAGCGGTTCCAGTGCTTGTGAATCGAATGCGAAGACTAAGCGCACTCCACTGGCTTGCATGTTTCCCCTCAGATGAAGGCATCCCGCGTAATTCTTAGGCTGCTGAGGAGAATTGAGAACCAAAATGCTCTCGCAGATAGCGTGGACGGGATTCTGGCTAAGATCGACACGCTCTCCGGTCGGCAGTGCATAGTAGAGATGGTTGGACACCGAGGGCGGGGCGCAAACTGGCTAGTTGACGAAGACCAAGCGAAGACCTTGGAGGATCGGCTCTTAGAGCGATTGGAATCTGCAACGGCGGAGCAACTCGCAGAGGAGTGGAATCTTTTTGCTCTCTTGGTGCGCCCTCTGTCCTGGCTTGACGAAGAGGATCGCGGGCGACTCACCGCGAGACTACGTGAGCACCTAAGTGATGATGGATTCGTCTTGGCCCTACTGCGCTTGGCCGTTGTCGACGTTTCTACCAACGGTCATGTCAGCAAACAGTTCGAATGGGACTCGTTGATCGATGCAGTCGGTGAAGGGCTCGCGGAAGCGGTTGGCAGATTGGCCGAGTCCCAGTTGTATGAGAACGGGTCTACCGAAGATCGACAAGCGGTCGAGCTAGCCCAGAAGTATGTTTCAGGGTGGCGCCCGGAACCCTGGGGCGGCCTGTTAGGCGGCCTGTTACACGAACCGATCGACACTATGAGTTGATAGGGGGCAGGATCACGCGCAAAGCCATTCGCTCAGCCGAAGGATCACGACGCGATCCAGGCACTCGGTGACCGGCGTAGCTACGGAAGATCTAAAAGCTCATCCGTCCCCACGCCTTACCCGGTTTCAGGCCGTAGGCAGTCGTTGACGTCAGGCCTGAATGTGGGCCGGTTCCAGGAAGCTCACCGGTTGAATCGCCTATAGTAGAGTCACACTTCTTCGGCTGGGAGGTCTGGCTTGAAGCGTCTGACTCTGGCATTTCTCGCAGTTAGCGTGCTTGTTGGATTGAGTGTCTCCACGGCACTCGCACAGTGGCCGACGAACTGTGTAGAACTGAACGACCTCATCGAAGCCGGCCGGGGCAACCATGAGAACGTCGGGATTTACGAGCGCGTCCATGGCGATCAGGCCGAAGCCGTATGTCAGAGCGAACATCGGGACTCCGGCTTCCAGTTCGGCGTCCGCCCCTACCAGCTTCCTTCAAAGTCCGATCCCACTGCCTACACCCAGGCCTTCGTCGAGCGCGCCATCCACCGCTACAACACCGAAGGCCTCCAGGCTACGCTCGACTACTACAACTCCCCGCAGAGCATTGACGGGCAGTGGTACGTCTTCATCATCGATGAGAACCAGACCATCATCGCTCACGCCGCCGACCCCGACCTGGTTGGCAAGCACATCTCCCAGGCTCTCGGACCCAACTCCTACCCCAGCGGGTCCGCCGTCGCCGCCTCCGCCGACGAGGACGGCGCCTGGTTCGACTACACCTACGCCAATCCAGCCTCTGGCGTTGTGGAGACCAAGCACTCCTGGGTCATCCGCCACAACGGGCTGGTCTTCGGCTCCGGCTGGTACGAACGCGGCCCCGGCAAGTCCGACGCCTCCGCCTACACCAAGGCCTTCGTGCAGCAGGCCATGAATCTCTACGTCGCCCTAGGCCTGGAGGAGACCGTCGCCTACTACAACACGGTCGAGAGCGTCGACGGCCAGTGGTACGTCTTCATCATCGATGAGAACCAGACCATCATCGCTCACGCCGCCGACCCCGACCTGGTTGGCAAGCACGTCTCCCAGGCTCTCGGACCCAACTCCTACCCCACCGGGTCCGCCGTCGCCGCCTCTGCCGACGAGGACGGCGCCTGGTTCGACTACACCTATGCCAATCCAGCCTCTGGCGTTGTGGAGACCAAGCACTCCTGGGTGGTGATCCACGACGGCATTACGTTCGGCTCCGGCTGGTACGAACGCGGCCCCGGCAAGTCCGACGCCTCCGCCTACACCAAGGCCTTCGTGCAGCAGGCCATGAATCTCTACGTCGCCCTAGGCCTGGAGGAGACCGTCGCCTACTACAACGCCAAGGAGAGCGTTGACGGCCAGTGGTACGTCTTCATCATCGACCCAGACGGCTACACGATAGCCCACCATAACCCGCAGTTTCGAGGGCGTGATCCCAGCCTGCGTGTGGATGTCACGGGGTACTTTTACGGTGACGACCTGCTCGCCGCCGACGAAAATGGCCGCTGGGTTGACTACGTTTTCCTGAATCCTGAGACCGGTGAGCAGCCAACCAAGCACACCTGGTCCATACGGCACGACGGCCTGATCTTCGCCTCAGGCTGGTACGAGTAGTAAGTCGTCCGCCCATCGGTACCGTTTAGGAGTCGCGGCCAGCCGCATCGGGAGGTTTCCACTCCTTCGGCTGGCTGTCGGCTGTTCGGACGCCGGAACTCGGCGATCCGCGCATGCTTCTCGAGCATCGTGATGCCACCCTCGCTCGATCCACTCTGACATCTTCGCGGTAGCAGGGATTGCGCCTCCGCAGCCGACGGGTTCATCATGGATCGAAATGTGCGGACGATATAACCTGATCTTGAACCTGACCGTGCTTGGCGAGCGGTTCCAGTTCGACGCCACTCAACTGACGCTGGAAGCCGCTACAACATCGCTCCCACGCAGGACGTCCTCACGCTAATAGGCGGCGAGTCGCGACGCGCCGGGTTCATGCGCTGGGGGCTGATTCCTTTCTGGGCCAAGAACCGCTCCATCGGCAGCCGTATGATCAACGCCAGGGCTGAGACCGTAGTCGACAAACCGTCGTTCCGTGACGCCTTCAGACGCAGGCGCTGCCTCGTGCTCGCCGACGGCTTCTACGAGTGGCGGCGCACCGCCACCGGCAAGCGCCCCATGCGCGTCGCCTTGCGGTCGGGAGAACCCTTCGCCTTCGCGGGTATCTGGTCTATGTGGAAGGATCCCGAGGACAACTCGATACCGACGTGCGCAATCATCACGACCTCGGCAAACGAGTTGCTCAGGCTCATCCACCACCGCATGCCCGCCATCCTGCCCAGAGAGATGGAGGGCTTCTGGCTCGATAGGAGCATTCAAGACACCACCGAGCTTCGCAGCGTCCTGACTCCCTATCCTGACGATGCGATGGAGGCTTACGAGGTCTCGACGCTCGTCAACTCCGTCGCCAACGACGGCCCTGACCTGATCGCCCGCGTGGCATGACTTCTCAATAGGTGGCCGCCGAGCGCTCCCGCGCCATCATCGACCCGAATTGCTCTCCGAGCCACGGACCGCCGACTCGAAGGGCCATATCGACTGCCGAACCATTACCGAACATGCTACGATCACCAGTTCTAGTCGTACGACGTTTTCGATGCAGGTCAGGGCCCTATTCTCAATCTTGGTTTGCAGCTGCTGAAGCGCAGCACCGCGGTTCCCGACGATCCGGACCACCCGGCCCGCCGCTGGTTCCGCCGCTGGTCGCTCTGGCCGCCGGTTCTGGAGCTGCCTCCCTGGATACGCTGGGTGCAGGCCTCCCCCGCGTATCCCGACCACCCGATCGCTGGCGCGCTGATCGCCGCCGCCGCCCCGCTTGAGCCTTGGATCTGGCTCACACCCAGCTTCCCGACGCACGTTATTTCCGGCGTTCACCTCGTACCCATCGGCCCCGAGGGCCAGTCCGCGCTCGACCGCGATCCCGATGATCCGCAGCGTCGGCGCTTCGGCGCCCGGTCATACAGCGACCTCTCGGATGCGGTCGTTGTCACCGGCAACTTGGTGCGCGCCGGGGGCGTCGTGGTCTGCGAGGGGCTGGCGCTCGCCTGCCGGCGCAGCGAGCCGGTCGTCGTCACGTTCGGTGCGGCGGGCTGGTCGTCGGAGGCGTTGCGGTGATTGCGAAAACTCGGTAATTCCCGCAATATCAGAACTCTAACCATTTGATTTCCTTAGCGGTTCGAAAAAAGGTGTCGTAAAAGTTCTGACTCGGAAAGCTCCCTTCCGGGATGATGCCGATAACAGCTCCTTCATGCCTGCCGAGAAATAGTGCGATGTCCTCAGATTGTTCTCCTGAAAGATATTTCGACCATCTGTCGAGGAGGATGCGTACCGCTCTCAGGTATTCCCGATGCTTCGCAAACTGTAGACCGCCTTGAGGTAACGTGAAGCGTCCGTCACTCGTCAACAACTCATCAGTCGAATTGATGTCACTTTCCCACCTACGGAAAAAATCTCTCACAGCGTTGACCGCGTTTCTCCTTTGATTCCGTCCATACAGGGATCTAAAGCCCCACTCAAGGAGAATCACAACGATTCCTGCAATGATTCCGCCAGCTATGGAGAGCATAGCTGTATAGGTAAAACCAGCCGGGTCCCAATCCACGAGTTCATCACTCCTCGACCGCTGCGGACGCCGTTGTCCTAGGCGGAGTTCATGGCAGATGAGCCGGTGAAGCTCCTTGGTTCGGTGTCCTCTCTTTCACATTCCGCAAAACTAACATCCCGGCTGGACCAGTTTTCGGGGTGAAGACCAGCTGACCTGCCCCCCGAAGTCGGGTCCGGGATGAATGTTAGAAACTGGGCCAATTGGACCTGCCCCCATCTTGGTGCCAGTCGCAACGTTAGTTTCGCGGTTCATCGATCAACCGCCGGGGTCTTCAGAGCGAAGGTCTTCGGGGCGAGGTTCCCTACTGCGTCGTGGGGAGGCTCAGCAGACAGAATCGCCGCTGGCGCCAACTCAATGCGGCTTGATGCCGATGTAGGTCTGCCTGTACTGCAGGATCAGCACCCGGATAACGACACCCTATGTCTGCTTCGTGCGGATCGACCGTCGATCTCCGCGCGTACGGGGGAACCTCTCCGGGAGAGTGCTATAGATGGCATACGTGAGGTCTATCCCCGCGCGTACGGGGGAACCATCTACAGCGTACACAGAGCGTAGCAGCACCGAGGTCTATCCCCGCGCGTACGGGGGAACCCATAACTAGGTCGTTCGCGCGCATATCGTAAGTGGTCTATCCCCGCGCGTACGGAGGAACCCGGCTAGCTACCAGAATCCGATTGCGCTTGCAGGGTCTATCCCCGCGCGTACGGGGGAACCATACTGCGCTAAATGAGCCCGGATACTGTTTCAGGTCTATCCCCGCGCGTACGGGGTAACCTCAGCTCCGGTCGCGCGCGCCGAGCGGCCTCGATCGCTCCCAGGTTGTCGCGCCGCGCCGCAGCGAAAACGCGCTCGAGGTGGTGGCGCTCCGTGCCGATCAGCCGCCGCCGCACGCGACCAAGCACACCCACCGGGCGATCCAAGCTTCGTGCGTAGACGTAGACGTGGACCTCGTGGCCTGCGTCCCGCAGACCCGCCGCGCAATAGTCGGTCCAGCGGCCAGTGTCCCAGTGCGGTCCAATCAGGAGGACGCGCATGCGAGCTCCAATGCCTCCCAAACGTTGCGGGCCGCGCGATCCCAGGTGCACTCGGCGGCGCGCGCGAGACCCCGTCCGCGCAGGCTTTCGCGCAGCGCCGCGTCCTGCGTGATCCGCAGCAGGGCGTGTGCAATGGCGTCCACGTTCATCGGGTCGACCAGCAGTCCAGCGTCACCCACCGCCTGCGCCAGACCCGCCTGGTTTGATGCGACGACCGGCACGCCGGAAGCCAGCGCCTCCAGCGCCGGCATGCCGAATCCCTCGTCCAGCGCGACGCTGACGAACGCCGAGGCGCCCGCCAGCAGCAACGGCAGCTCGGCGCGCGCAATCTCGCCCACGAGCTGAACGGCGTCCTGATCGCGATCGCCGATCACCGCAGCCACGTCTTCATAGCGCCAGCCTTTGCGTCCGACGAGCACCAGCCCCTGCTCCAGGCCCTGGGCACGGGCGCGGGCGAACGCCGTTACCAGGGTTCCGAGATTCTTGCGCGGCTGCAAGGTGCCAACGAACACGACGTAGGGCGCCTCGATCCCGTGATGTTCGTGTACCGCGCGCACGGTCGCCGGATCGTGATCGGGCCGGAAGCGCATCCGATCCACGCCGTGGGCGGCCACGCTGACGCGCTCTGCGCTGATCCCGTACACACGCCCGATCTCATCGCGGACCCAGTCCGACACCGCGATCAGGCGATCCGCCCGGTGCACATTCTCGGCGGTCCAGCGGTCCAAAAAGTGGCGGGTGGTGGCGTCAAAATTGCGCTTCCCGGCCGGCTGCATGAAGGCCAAGTCATGCACGATCGCCACATGGCGCGTTCCGCGCAAGGCCGGCGTCGGCTCGTGCGCGCTCTGCAGGTAGGCGGACCAGCGGCGCCAATCGGCCGTCAGGCAAGCGCGCGCGGTACCACGGGTCCGCGCCGAGGACGCTCCGCAGCACGCGATTCCCGATGGGGAATGGGCGCAGGACCCGCACCGACACGCGGCCAGCGGGCGGCAGGTCGTAACGCAGCCGGGCATCGGTGAGCAGATCGAGCGCGTGTCCCGGATTCGTCGTGATCAACGCGCGCGACAGGTTACGCAGGCTTTCGCCTGGGCCGTCCATGATGCCCAGATTGGCGCTGCGCGCGTTCAACGCCACGCGCAGCGACGCGCGGCCGTCAGGTGCGGGTGACATGACGGCGACCGAACGCCGCGAGCTCGGTCCGCAGCGCTCGGCGGTCAAGGGCATACAGCAGACCCGCGTACACGATTACGACCACGATGCCGCCCTGGATAAGTAACACAGCGTCGGTCAGCAGCGGCAACAGCACCAGCCGCCCCAGCGCTCCCGCCGCCAGCAGCGGCTTTCCCAGGGGTCTATCCCCGCGCGTACGGGGGAACCCGTACACTCCATTCTAGCCTACCCCTTGACAGGGGTCTATCCCCGCGCGTACGGGGGAACCTCTCGGGGCTCGCAGTCAGCACAGCCTACGAGGGGTCTATCCCCGCGCGTACGGGGGAACCGAGGCCGAGCTTCAGTCGAACGTGCGCACGATGGGTCTATCCCCGCGCGTACGGGGGAACCAACGCGGGGAAGGGTAACCGCCACGCTCGACCAGGTCTATCCCCGCGCGTACGGGGGAACCCCTTAGCGGCTCGACCTTTGGCTAAGCCTAATTCGAGCCGGGTAACGCCGGTAGTTGTACTTTACCAAGTGCACTCCGTCGGCATCGACTATGGTCTTTGGCGCCGCGCCCAGCGTCCTGATGCGCTGCTGCCCGGGGGCCGCCGGATCGTGCCAAGTCATCACTATCGCCCCCTGCCACAGCTGGTGGTACCAGTCGCTGAGCACTCCCCATATCCGCTCGCGGATGCCGCTCGTCATTCGCGGCGACGTGTATACACCGGGCGCGATCTCAAGCATGGTGGACGCGAGAAATCCTCGATAGCGCGCCTCGACATTGACGGTCACTACGATGGTCATACTTGCAGGCCTTCCGTGCCAAGCCCCCCGCACCGCCTAGCGATCATCTTCGACCAGGCTTACGTCTTCGAACAGCACTTTGATTCGATCGATCATCTTTGGGATGACATTTTCTGTACGGAGCATTTGGCCGGTTATCCGCCGAGTTTGGCGTTCGATATTCGCGTACGGGTTTTCGGCGGCACGGGCCGATTTGAATGCCGCAGGGAGCAGAATCGTGTCCCGGAACAGATCCGCGATATCGAGGGCGAACGCGTCGCCGCTGTGCTCGTGGATGAAGCCCAGCTGCGGGATGGCGCCGACCGCGGTCACGGCAATCACCGCCGCCGAGGTCACGGCCACCGACGCGTGGTTTATGGCCTGGTTCGGAATGTCAGCCGCCATGGGGTTGGCTCTGTCGTACCGTCGCCCCTGCCATGTGATCCCATACCTTCGGGCTAGGTTCTTGTAAGTCTGCTTCATGCGGGCGCCCGGTCGGTCAGTCTTTGGCGGGATATCATCGACCGTCCCGATGAACTTGCCGACAAATCGATCTGCCACCAAGGAATGGACGATAACGGTGTTGGTCCCACTTGCATTCGGAAGGGCTCAGCAGGCGGATGCCCTCCGACACCAGCGGTGTTTAGCCTAGAGAGCTGTGAGGCCAGATGCAGTTCGCCAACCACCTGGTCAGGCACACTCTTTTCAAGGGTGACCTGCCCACGCAAGCTAGTCCAAGGCTAATCTGTGTTTCCTGAGACCGAAATCCGGGCAGGGAAGCTGACCAAACGCTCACGTGGTCGAGGAATCGAGACATCTTGGTACTAACCATCCACGTAAGATGAACTCGTACTGGCTAAGTCGAAATGGTCCTCCGACTAACCGATAGAGAGCTTTGGCGGCGACAAACGCAAAACTAATGGCGGCGGTCGAGACGTACTTCCGCGACCTGCGTCAGGTGCGGGCATCGGGCGGAGCGACCGGCGAGCGGTCGACCTATCCGCCGCTGACCGCTCTGCTGAACGCCGTCGGCGCAACGCTCAAGCCCAAGGTCTTCTGCGTCAGCGAACTGGCCGACCACGGCGCGGGCCATCCCGACCTGGGCCTCTACGCCGCCCGGCAGGTGCAGCGCGGCCGAGTGCGCGAAGGGCAGATCCCCGAACGCGGCGTTATCGAGGTCAAGTCCGCCGATGACGACGCCTGGCTGACCGCCGACAGCGATCAGGTCAGCCGCTACCGGAGCCGCTATCGCCTGGTCCTGGTAACCAACACCCGCGATTTCGTGCTGGTGGGCGAGGATGCCGAGGGCCTGCCGGCCAGGCTCGAATCCTTCCGGCTGGCCCGTGACGCCGAGGAGTTCGACCGCCTGTTGCAAAAGCCGCGCGCCTTCGCCCGCCGCGTCGGGGCCGGTCTGGGCGAATACCTCTGCCGGGCCTTGTCGCACCGCGCGGCCCTGGCCGAGCCTAAGGACCTGGCCTGGCTGCTCGCCTCATACGCGCGCGACGGTCTGGCGCGGGTCGAGGCGGCGGGCGACGCGCCCTCGCTGGCGGCGGTGCGTTCGGCTCTGGAGCAGGCGCTCGGCGTCCGTTTCGAGGGTGAGCGCGGCGCGGCCTTCTTCCGCTCCACACTGGTGCAAACGCTCTTCTACGGCGTCTTCTCGGCCTGGGTGCTCTGGGCGCGCCGGATGCCTCCGCCCACCGGCGCGTTCGACTGGCGCACAGCCGTCTGGCACCTGCGCGCTCCGGTCTTGCGGGCGCTGTTCCAGCAGCTTTCCGACCCCGGCCGCCTGCAACCGCTGGGCCTCGTCGAGGTGCTCGACTGGACAGCCGCCGCGCTCGATCGCGTCGATCAGACCGCCTTCTTCAACCGCTTCGACGAGGGGGAGGCCGTCCCCTACTTCTACGAGCCGTTCCTGCAAGCCTTCGATCCCGCGCTGCGCAAGCAGCTTGGCGTCTGGTACACGCCGACCGAGGTCGTGCGCTACATGGTCGCCCGCGTCGACCGCGCGCTCAGGGACGATCTGGGCATCGCCGACGGGCTGGCCGCGGATAACGTATACGTGCTCGACCCGTGCTGCGGCACCGGCGCGTATCTCGGCGAGGTGCTGCGCCGCATCGCCCGCAACCTCCAGGGCCAGGGGCTTGGCGCGCTGACCGGCGCGCGCGTCAAGCAGGCGGCGCTCGAACGGGTGTTCGGATTCGAGATCATGCCCGCGCCGTTCGTCGTCGCGCACCTTCAGGTCGGGTTGACCATGCAAGAGTTGGACGCGCCGCTGGCCGACGACGCTGACGAACGCGCCGGCGTATTTCTCACCAACGCCCTCACCGGCTGGGAGCCGACGGTGCAAAAGCCGCTGCCGTTTCCCGAGCTGGAGGAAGAGCGCGACCGCGCCCAACGGGTGAAACAGGACACGCCGGTCCTCGTCATCCTGGGCAACCCGCCCTACAACGGCTTCGCCGGCATGGCCGTGGACGAGGAGCGCGAGCTTTCGCGGGCCTACCGCACCACCCGGCGGGTGCGGCGGCCCGAGGGGCAGGGACTCAACGACCTGTACGTCCGCTTCTTTCGCATGGCCGAGCGGCGCATAGTCGAGAAGACCGGACAGGGCGTCGTCTGCTTCATCTCCAACTACTCGTGGCTGGACGGTCTGTCGTTCACGGGGATGCGCGAGCGCTATCTGGAGGCGTTTGATGCGGTCAGGATCGACAACCTCAATGGCGACAAGTACCGAACCGGCAAGATCGCGCCCGACGGTTCGCCCGACCCCAGCATCTTCTCCACGCCGGAAGACCCTGTCGGCATACAGGTCGGAACGGCGATCACAATGCTTGTGCGCCGGGCAGATCATACGCCCGCCGCGAACGTCGAATTTCGCAATCTCTGGGGACAGGCCAAGCGCGAAGAACTGCTGGATACGGCTCAGACTGAGCCGGATGAGCTGTACGACAGCTTCGAGCCGCTGCTGCCGCTGGGCCTGCCCTTTGCACGGACGGCCGTCAGCCCGGACTGGTTCGACTGGCCCGCGCTGCCGGACCTGTTTCCGAAATCGTTCCCCGGCGTCAAGACCAGCCGCGACGCCTTTCTCATAGACACAGACCTCGACCGGCTCAGGGAGCGCGTCGCCGACTACTTCAACCCAGAGCTTAGTCACGAGGAGATCGCGCGGCGCTATCCGGCGGCGATGAGGAATTTGTCAGGGGCCGTAGCGTCCGATGCCCGCGCGGTGCGTGAAGTGCTACTCAGACGCGGCGGACCGGATGAGGCCGGCTTCGTTCCCTACTCCTATAGGCCCTTCGACAACCGGTGGCTCTATTGGGAGATGGATGGCGGCTTGCTTGATCGTCCGCGTCCCGACTATGAGCCACACGTGTTCGAGGGGAACGTGTGGCTGTCTGAAAGTTCCTCGCCTAAGGAGAGACGCAACCGACGACTTCACAAGGGCCACTGTCACGACGTCACTATAGCGTCGCTCCACTTCGGAACGAGTGGGTTATCGCCAGCATGTTCCCCGACCTGGCTTCGCGACGACGGCCTGGGAACCGGTGAAGACGGCTCTGCGGCGCCGCCCCAACCTCTCAGCCCGCCGCCCGGCGTTACCTCGACACCCTCGGCATGGGCGTCGAAGACCTCTTCCACCACGCGCTCGCCGTCCTGCACGATCCCGCCTACCGCCAGGCCAACGCCGGGGCGCTGCGCATGGAGTGGCCCCGCATCCCCCTGCCCGGCTGGCGCGATCCGTCGACCCCATCCGGCCCGTTCATCCGAAACCCCTTCCGAGCCCGATCTCCCTGAGTCGGATCCCAGCGGGAATCCTCAGTCCTTCTGGCGGAACCAGACGAATCCGCTCTCGGTCGAAGCGTGAGAGGCGCAGGGTGAGGGTCAAAGACCGGGCCGCCTCAAACCCAACACGCTGCCGCGCTCGCCCAATCCGCCGCCCGCGGACGCGAGCTCGCCCGCCTGCTCGATCCCGAAACCCCCGTCCCCGGCGTCACCACCGGCGCACTGCGACCGGAGATCGCCCGCATCGCCGTCCCCTCTACCGTCGACGGCCGCAACATGTCCGGCGGCGACTTCGAGCTGACCGCCGGCTGGGGGCACTTCGGATCAGGCCAGGCCGTCATGCCCGGCCAGGGCCGCGTCGTCCAACGCCCCTACACACCCGACGAACGCCAGGCCCTGAGCCAAGCCCAACGTGTGCTGGGCGAGATCACCTATGACGTCCACCTCAACGACCGGCGCCTACTGGCGGAACGTCCCCGCTACCGTCTGGGACTACAAGCTAGGCGGCTACCAGGTGCTGAAGAAGTGGCTCTCCTACCGCGAACGCGCCGTCCTCGGCCGCCCCCTCACCCCCGACGAAGTCGCCCATTTCGCCAACTCTGCGCGGCGGATTGGAGCAATCCTGCTGCTTACTGCGGCCAGTTCATAGAGCGGTTGCGATTCACAGCTTCAAGACAAACGGCAGCGGTCCCTGCGCCAAGCGGTGGCTTGAGTAGCAAGGTCATCACCATTCACACATAGTGCTTGATATATCTGCAAACCAGAGCAAAGGTCATGCGGACGTTCTTCCTCATCAAGGAGTCCGCGATGTCCACCGCTCAGACTCTGCCTACCGTCTTCTCCGGTTCTAGCTCCGTCTGGGAAGGCTCCCTCTACGCCTTCCTCGCCGAGAAACAACGCCGCTCCGGCTCCAACCGCACGCCGGACTCTTACTACCGCACTCTCCGCCACTTCTTCGGCAGTCTGCAAAAGGCTCCCGATCAGGTCTCCCCTCAGGACGTCTTCTCCTTCGCCCATGGTGTCGGCCTCTCTGGTCGTGAACCTTCTCCCGTAACCGTCGGCGACTCGCCTCTCCTGCATCTCTTCCTTCTTCAAGTTCCTCATCCGCACTGGATGTCCTCAAAGCCAATCCCTGCGATCCTGTGGAGCGCCCCAAGCCTCGCCCCAGCGCACCAAGCGGCCTCTCCGCTTCCCAAGATGCAGCAGCTCCTCCAGGTCATCCCCGATACCGTCAAGGGCAGACGCGACCTGGCCATCGTCCTCACTCTCGTCCTCACCGGCAGACGCAGATCGGAAGTCGTCAACCTCACCGCCGGCGATATCGTCCTTCGACGAATCCGCCGCCTTCTACCGCTACACTCGGCAAGGGCGGTGTGCGCGGTCGTCGTGAGCTCCCTGGTCCGGCCCTGGCCGCCATCCGTTCGATCTCTTGGTGACATCGGCAAGGACCTCGCCTCCATGCATCCCACCGAGTCGCTCTGGCAGGCGGGCGCTGGCCCCCAGGGCGTCTCCAGCGCCACCTTCTACAACCGCTTCCGTGGCTACCTCCAGCTTGGCCGGCCTCCCTCCTGTCGGGCGTTCACGTCCTACGCCACACCGCCGCCAAGCTCCGCCGCGACGTCGGCGAGTCGGTCGAGTCCGTAAGCCAGTTCCTCGATCACAGCTCGCTCGCCGTCACCACCACCTACCTCCGCAGACTAGAGGGTCAGCGCGATGCCGCCTGGCATGGCGTCGCGCATGTGCTATCGGCGTGAACTAGCTCGTCCCGCCTACGGTCCTTCTTCGACCTCACACGTCTAGTATCTGTTCCGGCGGGGCGTCAGCGCATTCCCCCTCCAAGTGTGCTTGCCTGCCGCCCCGCCTTTTGGGCGGATCGGTGTCTTTCGCTGTTGACTCCTCTCTCTTCGGGATTTCCGATCCGCCTTGACCTCTACGCGCCTTCAGAGCGTTCATACATCCCGCTTCAACTCCCCCTTCTCGCTGGAGGTCGTCTTGCCCGATCCCATACTCTCCATAGCCACCTACGCCCGCGTCTCCTCCGACGAGCAGCGCGACCGCCATACCGTCCGCAACCAGCGCGCCGCCCTCGACCGCCGTCTCTCTTCCGAGCCGGGTGTCTTTGGTCTTTCAAGCATTACGAGGACGATGGCGTCTCGGGCACTGTCCCTCTCGAAGATAGGCCGGGTGGCCGCGCGCTTGCGCGTGATGCGCGTGTTGGCCGCTTCTCCCAAGTCTGGGTGGTCCGCTCCGACCGCCTGGGTCGCGACGCCTTCGAGCTCCTCCGCATCTGGAGAGTGTTCGAGTCGATCGGCATCTCCCTCCGCGCCACCGACGAGAACATCGACGATCCCTTCTACTTCGATATCCACGCCGTCATCGCCGCCAACGAGCGCCGCAAGTTCCTCGAACGTTCCGCCGAGGGCATGAACCGCGCCGCCAAAGAAGGCCGCTATACCGGCGGCATCGTCCCTCTCGGCTACTCGGTCTCAGGCGATCGTGGCTCCCGCCGCCTCGTCCCGGATGACTCCATCATGTGGGCCGGCCTCTCTGCCGCCGACGTTGTCAGGCGCATCTATCACCACCTGGCCATCGACGGCTGGACTTGTCCGCATATCGCTTCCGAGTTCAACTCGCTCGGCATCCCCACCTCCTATCGCCGCGATGGTCGCGGCGTCAGGGGCAAACGCACCCAGGGCCTCTGGCGCTCGGGCCGCATCCGCAACCTCGTCGTCAATCCCGTCTACAAGGGCGTCCTCCAGTACGGACGTAGGTCTTCCAGACCCAATGGTCGTGAGGTGATTTCCGCTTCCGTTTCCCCGCTAGTCTCGGAGGACGTCTGGGACGCCGCCATCGCTACCCTCAAGCGCACCGCGCCTTGCCCCGCAACTCTGCCATGCCTACCTGCTCCGCTCGCTCATCCGCTGCGGCGTCTGCGGCCCTCTCCTTCTGCGGTACCTGGACCAGGGGGCCTCGCTACCGCTGCAACGGCTCCATGGCCACCGCGGCCAGTTCGCGGGTAAGTGCATCGGCGCCTCCATCAAGGGCGAGCATTTGGAGGATGTCGTCTGGTCGGATGTCTCCCGCTTCCTTATCGACCCCCGACGAACTCACGGACGAGCTACTCGCGGAGTCCAATGACATCGAGTCCCGCGCCGTCGCGGAAGCCGAGCGCGCCTCGCTCATCGACGCTCGCGATGCCGCACAGCTTCGCCGCACCCGCGCCATCGACCTCTATACCCGCGGCAAGCTCTCGGAGGTCGAGTTCGACGCCGTGGCCGCAGACGTGGAACGGGAGCTCAACACCCTCGACGACCGGCTGGCTTGTCCTCGAACCCGACGATGACGTTGCTGACGACGGCCTCTCCGAGCATGTGCTCGCGGAGATCCGTCAACGCCTCACGGGGGACCTCTCAGACTCTGAGCGCCGCGAGATCGTTCAAATGCTCGTGCGCCGGATCACCGTCCACACCACCCTCCCCGACCGCGGCCGCAAGCAGGTCCGCGTCGTCATCGACTACCGCTTCCCGCCGGGAGGTGCGGCTCGCACGGGCATCGCTGCGAGTCACGGCTACAATCTCTCCCGCGTTATCGCCGCCTGAGCCGGAATCCCTCGCCCCTCGACCGTCTCCAGTCCCCACAGCGGCCACGGTCTCTCCCAGTTCCAGTTTCCCCAGCCTCATCGCTGCGGAGAACAGATCCCCGGAGGCCCGGGTAACGCTCCGCTCAACCACCCCCGCTCTTCTTCTGCAATAGCCGTTCAGCGGGCTGGGCGAGTTATTGGGTTTCCGGATGCCGAGCGACGTGCCGCCGCTCGCAACGGTTGGGAGGGACATTCGTCTTTGTTCATTACTCTCTATATGTCTATATGAGACATATGAGCGGCCCTATACCGCGCCGCATCCGCATCGAGAGCTTCGGCGCCGGCGACGCCCACATCGCCGCCCGGTGCGCCCCTGGCGCGCCACAGGGCGAGATACAGACGTTAGGCGAACATGGGTCGCTTTGTCGCCGGTTCGGCCAACACGCGCGCCACGGGGCGCCTCTCTACGTGTTCTGAGCGGTTTTGAAACTGAGTGCTAGCGCTCGGATCTGGCGCTGTTCGTGCGCCCGCTGCCTGTGGCTGAATGGCACCCTACCGGCCTCGCTTTGCCTCCGCCCCGACCACCATGGTTAACCAAGGCTTTTTTGCCAGCAAAGGTAGTGTTTGCCGGTCGTTGCTAAGCCCCGAGCACGCGTTTTTCGCTAGCTAGGCAGCTTCTTGCTACTCCGCCAACCCCATGAACACTTGGCAAACCTGGTCCCAGCGTTGCCTCGATTATACCGGCGAAGCCAACCTGCCAGAGCCGCTATGCGGCCTCAGTCGCGCCGCCTAAGCCCCTTTCCCTAAAGACCCCAGCCCAGTGCTTAAGGTACCGTCCGCCCGTGATGGTGATGGCGACGGTGTGGTATGCGAGAAGTAGGGACCTGCGGTACGCGGCGTTCCTGCAGGGTGCCGGGACCACCACGATCCGCCCTGCCTGCCGAACTTCTCCCGACGCCGGTGAGACTAAGCTAGCTCGTGATTCAAATCTTTGAGGGCTGGTCATCGGAATCATGCCGTGGAGGCGAAGGTAAGCCTTTGCCCACCGTGCTCAGTCCCGTGAATGCCGAAGTGGGGTAACTCAATGATTGACAGGATGCTGGGCGCCGCCCGGTTGAGAGTAGACACCTACGAGGAGGTCGAGCGGGACCGCGGCGCCACCGGTCAAGCGCTGCTCGTTGTGATACTGGTCACG
>CAXXGZ010000002.1:0-1101039 GCA_963663595.2 Chloroflexota bacterium
TTCTCCTTCTAGACATCCTCTCCGGGGCACCGCCCCACATTTTGGATGTCCGCCAAAACGGGTCAAGTCCAGAGCTATCGCCTAAGGCAGAGCCGGCAGGCCACAACACTGCGGTCTGTCGGCAGCCCTGCCGACTCCTAGCTCACTCCTCGCCCACACCCGACACCACTTCCCACTGCTCCCGTCGTGGACCCCATGTCCCGGTTATCTCCGGGTGCCATTTTCGCTGCACAGCTATGCCGGGGTGGTACATCCTTACTCCGCCACCTGTCCTGATTTCTCGCCGCCCTTGACACCATAGACGGCCGCCCCGATAGCCGCGTCGGCCAGGACCGGCTAGCAGACAGGACGCGGATAGCGGGGCAGTCCTAGTCGAACAGGATTTCCTGCGGCAGGGTGGAGCGCTGGGTGAGGCCGCCGGCGTGGAGGTGCAGCAAGTCCTCCGTGGGGTCGTACCGGGCGTCGGAGTTGAGAATATGGCTCGAAAACGCTTGGAACCCTGTCGTACCCCGCGTGGGTTTGACGCCGTCGCCCAGCGGCTTCGCTATGCTTACGTGCCATTCGGGCATGTCTATGGGTCTTATCGGCGCGCCTCCGTAGATCTCCATCGTTGTGTAGAACGGTGAGCTGATCGCGGCTTTGCCATCCTCATAAGGGAACCTGAGAGACCCGCCCCATACCGTTTCGCCCGTGGACTTGTCCGTAATCCACATACCAAACCACTGGCCGCCATCGTCGGAGCCGTCCGGCGCGATGCGCACTCGATAGTCGCCCGCGCCCCAATCGTATGAGCGCCTGACGCCTATGAAGTCGCCCTCGTGTCCTGACGACTGGGACCATCCGTCCTCCGGGTCTGCGATTCCGGCGTTATCCAGATCGCGCGTTTCCCACCTCGAAAATATCAAGCCCTTGCCGCGAGACCCCGACGCAGGATCGTCCACGTCGGTCTGTAGCCCAAAGTAGAACGGTACCCCCGCGATGTGCCCGAAACCGAGCATCAGATAGAGACCGTGCCGGCCGCTGAAGCCCACGATGTCGTTGTGGGTGGTGAAATCTATATCGAGCGACTCGAACTCGCCCTCGTCAGAGCTCCATTCCCACCAGACGTAGACCATGTGTTCGGGAGGCATGACAGGCCTGTAGAGGTCCGACCGTCAGGGAATGGGCGTTGGGGTCGGTGTCGGAGTTGGAAACGGTGTTGGCGTAGCGGTCGGAGGCGGAGTGTGGGTTGGCTGAGGCGTCACGATGGCAGTGGGTGCGGCGGTCGGTGTCGGCGTAATCGCTTCGAAGGTTGGTTCCGCTGTTGCCTGGGCTTCCACCGTCGCCTCGACATCCGGAGACGGTTCGGACGCTTTTCCGCATCCAGCCACAGCGAGAAAAGGAACGACGATCGCCGCCAATGACGCGGAGAACCTGGGTTTGGCGAGAATCATGGGATCGGCGATTGTAACTTTCGAGCCCTCTGGAGGGCCGCGCCGCTATGCGCGTCCCGCAGAGCGTGCTGGCCCTAGACTCGTGGCGGAGCTAGCCGTCGTCGGGCCGGGGTCGCATCCTGGCCAGGGTCAGTGCGTAAACGACCCCGATGGCCGGAATCACGGAGAATATCGCGGGAAGCAACCAGTCTCCCCGCACCGCGCCCCGGGCAATCATCAGCGCGGCGAACAAGTCGGCGCCCACGTTCACGACAAGCAGCGCCGCAATTGCAAGGACTATTGCGGTGGCGGGCCGGGGCAGCAATACCAGCAGAAGCAACCCCGCGGCACAAAGTGGATGTACCAAGATCAACAACAGCCGTGACCAGACGTCTCCGCCGTCCGCAAAGGCGCCCACCAAGGCTGTGAATCCTGCCAGAGCCGCCTGCGCTATCGCCAAAACCAGCATTGAAGTCCGAAAAACTCTCATGCAGCTAGCCTAATCTCTGAGCCTCGGCCGTGTAAACGGCGGAGTAAAAATGTACCGGCTGGGCGGGATTTAGCGCTGAGGGATGGCGCTTGAAAAATGGACCACCCGCGGTCTTCCATCAAGTTCCTCGGAACATGATGGTAGGTATGGAGGAGCCGTATTAGTCCCAGCAGCATTGGCATGGGCTCCGCAGGCAGGATAGCCGCTAGCGTCTGTGGACCAGAGTGCTATGCGGCCGGATGCTGTTCGAGCTCGGTCTGAACTGCAGAGTCAGCTTCCCGAAAACGCAGACTATGTCTGCTTAGTGGGGATCAAGGGACGAGCGAGGCGTGCACGGGGAACCGCGCATTCCGCAACAGGCTCCTCTTCCGGAGTTGAGTTGGCTCCCTGAATCCTCGCCGGCTCGGGCCAGCATGCGCTTCGATCACCTTGCGCAGCCAGCACGCAGCGATTTGCACTGCAGCCTCATTGACCCACATGGGGCCCTCACCATAGCAGTTCTGCCGCCCCTCACTTCGACCTGTTGGACCTCGTCCATAATTTGCTCCGACATTTGCTTCGCTCTACCAAGGCGTCACCCTCTCTGTGTCCCCAGGGGCCGAAAATGTCCGCTGGAACGGGGTTGGAGGGATGCGTTACACCGCCAAGATGACGGTGCGTCAACTGAGATGTACACGCCCTCAGGAAGAGTCTTGAAGCTCAGACCGCAATATCGGAATATCCCTTCCACAGCGTCCGCCGCCAAATCCACAGACTCCTCAAACGGCAGTTGAGAATGAGCAAGCTGGCCAAGAATGGCATCAGGTGTGCTCTTAAGAGGCGCTTTGCCCCAATTTTCACAGGACGACGCCGACGTTTTATGAGATTTTCCAGAAAACCCACGACATGGTGCGGCAGGTTCGACGGGTGCGGCGTGCCCACTAGGCCAAATCTCTAGCTGGTTGGCTAGAGTCTGTACCGAGACGGCGTTTGCCGTCAGCGGCAGATACGTCGATCGCTCGCCGTTTACGCGCACGCACGCCAGATACGTCAACGGCCCCCAATCGATTCGACATCAGTTGTGGAACGGAAGAAGGTCGCCTGGACACGCTTGAATCCCGCGGTTGTGGATGTGCTTCCCCGAATCAGTACTCAGGGGCCACCGCCAAGAATCATCGGTACGCGGGAAGTGAGTTTATGACAACAACTCCGTCACCGCGCCCTCAACCGCCTTGCCTTCTTCCGACTCCCGCAGCCACTTTCGGAGTTCGCGGCGGACGATCGTCACGGTCAGGCGGGCGCGGGATTGGCGTAGCGCGGTCAGCTCGCGGGCCGCGCCCTCGGCGGCGGCCAGGCCGGCGTCGGACACCGCGAGATGCAGCGCATCACCGACATCGAATTCCGGGATGGGCAGTTTCCACAGGTGCTTGTGCAAATGGCGCGCCCCGAACTGCCCTTTCGGCATCAACGGGGCTACGGCTTCATAGAGGGCCCGACTGTTGATGATGGCGAGTAGGTAATTCGCTTCTCGTAGATCTGAGCAGGTGATCCAGTAGAGGCTTGTGTCAACAATCGCACGGTCGCTATGAAGGAGTGTGGCGGTTGGCGCACCAGCGTCAGTATGGAGCACCCGCACCGGCCTGTCGCCTGAATCCCGTTGCCATTCCAGTTGGGCCGAAAGCTCACCGTAATAGTCCAGCCGCCCGAGTAGGTTCAGCTTGTTGTTGGGCGACTTGTTTTGCTCCCACAGGCCGCTTATCGTCCGCCAGCGCTCGCGCATACGCCGTTCCAGGCTGGCGAGGCGGACGCCGCCCACGCCGGTCGCGTCGGCGGATACCGCTATCAAAGGATCGGTCCGGTTGATGGGTAGAAGCGCCTTGAGCGGATCGAGAGTCACGTAGGGAGCCAGCGTCTCGCCAAGATGCACGTCGAACAAGTGAGTGGCCTCGACCGTTTGCTGGGTGATCGCCGTCAGGTCGAGGTCGCGCCAGGGTGCCTTGTCATGCCTGCCGCGCCGGGGATTTACTGTGACGGTCTGTCCGGCTTGGACGATAGCAGGATTTTCCGTCTTCTCTACTAGAAAAATGCTACGCGGAAACACGTCAGCGCCTCTACGACAGTAGCCGTCATATGGAGAACCGCTGACGACCGAGGTATCGATTATGGCGACGCGCTCACGCCGCACGTCGGACCCGCCGGCCTTGCCCAGCCAGCGCTCCACCTTTCCCGCCAGCGGCGTCGCCTTCGCTCCCACACGCCGCGCCGCGGACCACTGACGCCGGGACCGGGAAGAAGGTATTGGGTTGCACGTCCCAGGCGTCTTGCAGCCAAAGTCCAACAGCTTGCGTCCGGTGCCCGGTCCACGCCACTTCGAATACTGACCTGCCTGAAGCGCGCTGTGGGGCATTACCATCCCGGCCACCATCCTTCAAATACGTCGACGCAGCGGGAGAAGAACAGCCCGGCCACGTCCTGGTGGGTGGCGTAGCGGCCGCCCACCCAGATGCCGTAGAGATGCTTGCTCTGATCCTCAAGCGCCCTGCGCAGAGTGCTGACGGTCTTGTTGTAGTTGAGCCAGGGCGGGTTGCCAATTATCACGTCCACCTTGCTGCTAGACAGCGCGACCGGGCGGACGAGGTTGCGAGTGAAATAGGCCCAGATGTGGTCGCGCCCCTCGTCGTGCAGTCTTTGAAGCGTCACGATCGTCGCCGTTAGAGTTTCACGCTCGCCAGGATCGGTGATAGCGTGATCTTCAAGCGCCAGGTACGGATCGCCACCTTCCTCTATCGCATGGGAGAGGTCGCCCATCAGTGCGTCAAACGTCTCCGCCCGATCGACAAGACGTATCGGAAACACCAACTCCGTGTTCTCCTCATCCTCCACCTGAACCGTTACGTTGTGCTCGGCGAACATGTCACCTGTCTGAAATCTGAGTTGGAGGGCGTCTCCCAGGTAGACGGGAACTGTGACATTGGCTGCGAAGCCGTCCTCCACCGCGGCTTTTATCGCAGGCTGCGCCGCCAGTACCCCTGCGGCCCTGGCAAGGTGCACCGCAACCGGGTGAACGTCGATGCCGGCCACGGAGAAGCGCAGCCACTCCAATACCTCTTTGGAATCGAGGGCGGTAGCATTTGCGGCCTCAATGAAGTGAGTGACCGCCTCGGCGATGAAAGTCCCCGAACCGCACGCCGGGTCGAGGACAAACTGGTCTTGCGGATCCGTCACAACCTCCCGGACCATCGCGCGCGCCAGCCAGTCGGGCGTGTAGTACTCGCCGAGCTGCCGCCGCTCGTCAGGTGGAATGACTGTCTCATAGAGTATGGCGGCGATGTCGTTGGGTGCTTGTGACCAGTCGAACTTTGCAATACGGCGCGCCAGCGTCCTGAGCAGGGGCAGGCCGTCCACCTCTGCGGGCCACGCGAAGAAGTCTGATTCGACCACCCCCTGCAACCCGGTCTTGCTGCGGAAGTCGCGACCGTGAAGCAGGTCTGCGGGATCGGTCTCGGCCAGCCGGTAGATGTCGCTCCCGAAGGACGCCTGCACGACCATGCCGATGACCACGCTGAGGTACGTATGGCGGACGAAGAGGTCGTCCAGCTGAGTGGGGGTGCTTGCGATTTCTCCCAAGGCCGCCGTTAGCAGGTTCTGCCACAGCTGACGCTTGACCTTGATTGTGCTGGAAGCGGCGTGCTGCTCGTAGAGCGCTTTGAGAACCGTGATATCCCGCTGATATGACGGGCTGTTCGGTCCGAAGCGTTCCGCGATCACGTGTCGGGACGGCGGTATGTTCTCTTCCGCCGAAAGGGCGTGATCCCTGAGCCATTCGTACAGGGTTATCCAGCGGTCTGGGTTTTCCAGTGTGAATGCGTAGGGTGGGACCACCTTCACCGGACCTGCGTCGGGCCAGCGCAACAGCCAATATTTGCCGTCGGTCAGGATTCCCATGCGCACACGGCCCTGCTTCTGCGACTGGGCCAGGTAGTCGTCAAGTTGCCGAACGTTCGCAGGGTCGGGATTGAAGCCGCCTGCAGTACCGATTCTGCGCTTGAACTCGATGAATGTATCAAGAGCGGTCAGGTCTACCGCCCGGCGCGAGCCCTCTGCCGGTGGGTTCTCCTCGACTATCTCCTCATCCGCAACCAAGCCGGTTGCTGTGAGGAAATTGCGAACTGCGGTGGTGATGTTGGCTTCGGGTTCGGCCCGGTTGTGCCGCCGCAGAATCTCACGGGCCGCCTCCGCACAGTTTGGATCGTTGGGATCAATCTGCGTGGACATCACGGGGAACTCCCCTCAGCGCACTTCCACCCTGTACAGCAGGTTCAGAATAGTCGAACGTCAGGTTTGAGGCCTACAGACTGACGGACTCGATCGCATCTGCCTGGTGCGATACCGACTGGTCAATTATTTTCGAGCCGAGAGATCAGGGGACGGATCTCCCGGTCCCGCACGTCCGCGAACGCATGATCCTTCAGGTGATCGACGTCGGGAACCAACACCACTCCAGCAAACCTCGACGGGCGGTCGCCGCCCAGTCGGATCGCATCGGCTTCCAACAGCGCCATTAGCCCGTCCGCGACCGCGGAGCGCGACAGCGTGGTCAGGCGAGCAACGTCCTTCTGCTTCACCGCGATTGTCCGATTCTCGCCGTAGTCATCGCCCGTCAGGACAAGTCGTGAAACGAGCGCCGCCGCAACACGAGATGAAGGAGTGCCGCTCGTGGCCAGGGAGGTCCAGTAGAAGCGTGCCAGGCGCCGCATCACAAGCTCGCGCATTCGGTCCCGTACACGGGGAATCCTTTTCAGCACTAGCTGCATCACGCCCACGGGAATCCCTACGATGATTGACTCGGTCACCGCCGAATAGTTTGCGAACCATCGCTGTGCGCCTGTCAGGAACTCGTGCTCGCCGATCAGAAACGGCGCCGCAAGCTCAGAATGCGGGTACTGCCAGGGCACAACCGTGCCGTGCTGAACGAAAATTAGACGGGTGAACGGCGATCCAGATCGGATTAGCGGTGAGTCTGCCGACGGCTCAACATACCGCAACTCAAGCGGCTCCGCTCCGTCCGAGATCACCTCTTCCAGGTCCGAGGGTTCAACCGCATCGAAGTCCAAGCAACGAGCGAGAGCCTGAGCGAAGCCAACGATCTCAACAGGCATAGCGGTACGACCTTCTAGGAACTGCCGCTTAAGTATAGCGTCTTGAGCGTTACTAATTAAGCCTCTGGACAAGCCTCTATGGCGTCATATGAACGATGTATGCGATGATCGCTACCCAGGATAGTAGATGAAGGTAGAACTACATAGTCTTCGTCGTCTATACTACTAGAGATGAGGCAATGACCATGGAAAGGATCGCACGACAGATGACTGCAACGACAACCAGCCAGGAATACGATGTTCTCACGAAGCCGTTCTTGGTCTCCGTCAACAACAAGCCAGTCGAGGAACCGCTGGTCACCGGTTTGGAGATCAAGGAGGCTTCCATAGAGCAGGGCGTGGCCATCCAACTGGACTTTCAGTTGGCCGTGGTCGAAGCCGACGGCAAGCAGCGGATCGTCGGCGACTCCGACAAGGTTGACGTGCACGAGTTCAAGACGTTCTTCGCCACCGCCAGTGACGACAACTCCTAGTGGGGCCATCCTACGATGAAGCCAGAAGTCGAGCAGGCAGTGAAGGGGTTGCGGCATTGCTTCGGTGATGCAAAGGTCGTGGCCCACGCGAAGGATGACGGCGGTGCGGTCGTAACCATCGACCCGATCGACCTTGGACCCGGATACAGCCCACAACAGACCTGGATCAAGTTCGCCATCGGCTTCCAGTATCCGTATGCCGACATCTATCCGCTGTTTGTCCGTCCTAACCTAGCCCGTTCCGATGGTCAACCGCACGGTGAAGGCATAGCGGAAGCCTCATTTGAGGACAAAGCGGCTCTGCAGGTTTCCAGGCGCAGCAACCGCTTGAACCATGCAATCGACACCGCGGCTCTCAAGGTCACGAAGGTCATTCAATGGCTCAAAGAACAATAAGTGATCCTGTCAGCCTACGGTTGCCACTGGCAATGGCGTCCAAACTAGAGGCACACCTTTTCCCGTGCGGCGGGGACGAACACGGGGCCGTGATAGGTGCCGCCGTCGTGGAGACAAACCGTGGATGCCGGCTGCTCGGTCGCAGTCTGTTCTTGGCCACGGATGGGGCCGACTATGTGCCGGGTAACCACGGTTATCGGATGCTTACAGCCGACTTCGTCAGACGCTGCGCCCTTGCCTGCGCCAATGAAGGACTCGCCTATCTGGCCATCCACAACCATGGTGGAACCGATCGTGTCGCCTTCTCCAGCACTGACATGGCGTCGCACCGGCGCGGCTATCCCGCTCTTGTCGACATCCTAAATGGTCCGCCCGCCGGGGGACTCGTCTTCGCACGCCGAGCCGTCGCAGGTGACATCTGGACGTCAGCCGACCATCAGATGGAGCTGGACCACACCGTCGTTGTTGGCAGTTCGCAGCAACTGTGGTACCCCTACCCACAAACGTCCCGCACTGCCGGGCCACAGTACGACCGCCAGGTGCGTCTTTTCGGGGACCGCGGCCAAGACATTGTCGCCGCTCAGAAGGTGGCCATCATTGGGGCCGGAGGCGCAGGCTCACTCATCAACGAGTACCTTGCCCGCCTTGGAGTCGGGCATCTCGTCGTGGTCGACTTCGACAGCCTCGAAATTACGAACTACCCGAGGGTGGTGGGAGCACGCCCACGCGACTTGAACCCTTGGCCCCGCCCGCATCTGTTGGCACGCCTGTTGCGTCGGAAGCCCTCATCCAAGGTCGCCATCGCCGAACGTGTCGCACGCGAAGCCAACCCCGACATCCGGTACGAAGCCACCGTGGGCAACGTCACCGAGCCCGCTGTGACTGAGCGCCTCGTCGACTGCGATGCTATCTTTCTAGCCGCTGACAGCATGCAAGCTCGCTTGGTCGTCAACGCCGTGTGCCATCAGTATCTGATCCCCACATGGCAAGTCGGGGCAAAGGTGGTTAGCGACTCGACAGGAGCCATCCTAGACGTGTTCTCCGTGGTACGCCAGGTCGTCCCCGGCCAGTCGTGCCTGTGGTGCAACGGACTCGTGAACCCCACACGGCTGGCGGAGGAGGCAGCATCTCCAGAGCAACAAGCTTCGCAACGCTACGTCGAAGACGTACCCGCCCCAAGTGTCATTACCCTCAACGCCGTGGCCTGTGCTCACGCAGTTGACCAGTACCTCTTCACAACCCTCGGGCTACAAGATATGTCCGAAGAGATCCACTGGCTGAAGTATCGGCCCACCACCGCTAGTCACACCATCGAATTGCCACGCCGGGAACCAGATTGCTCGGAATGTCGGGGCCGATTGGGTGCCGGCAGGCTAAAGACCCTTCCCGTACGAGCAGCATGAACCTCGGCCGGAGAAGGCGATAGCTGATTGGGACAGTGTCGATCCTGTCTGCCGCCCGCAGATGCAACCCATCCAATATGGCTCCTCGCATGTCAGTTCTCGGAACTGAGTTCGCGGGGCAGGTCAACCCGTCCAGTAGATCTAGCGCAATGACGTAGGTCAGAAGCTGGTTGAAGTCCGCGTTTGGCGCGCTCTCGTCGGTGCGGTTCTTGTACTTCGCATCGCCCACGAATAGTCAGGATCGGCACTCCCGCCAAGTCAGCCCAGTCCTGAGATGCACCTAATCCTATTCATCAAGGCGCGAATACTCACTTCCCGGAACACGCACTCGGAGACGCTCAGTGTCTACTGGAAGACCCGTGTCACGAACTTTCGGAAGACGATGTCCGTATCCATCTCGTACCCGAAAGCCTGCACTTCCTCACGGTGCAACTCGAATGAGCTGGAGCACCACCTGAGATAGTCACCATTCACACATAGTGCTTGATATATCTGCAAACCAGAGCAAAGGTCATGCGGACGTTCTTCCTAACCAAGGAGTCCGCCATGTCTTCCGCTCAGACTCTGCCTACCGTCTTCTCTGGTACCAACACGGGCTGACAAGGCTCGCTCTACGCCTTCCTCGCCGAGAAGCAGCGCCGCTCAGGCTCAAACCGCACTCCAGATTCCTACTACCGCACCCTCCGCCACTTCTTCGGTGGCCTCCATAAGTCTCCCGATCAGATCTCTCCCCAGGACGTCTTCTCCTTCGCTCATGGCATCGGCCTCTCCGGTCGTGAACCTTCCCCAGTAACCGTCGGCGCTCGCCTCTCCTGTATCTCTTCCTTCTTCAAGTTCCTCATCAGACTCGATCTACTCAAGGCCAATCCCTGCGATCCCGTCGAGCGCCCCAAGCCACGCCCCAGCGCACCAAGCGGCCTCTCCGCTCCCCAAGTGCAGCAGCTCCTCCAGGTCATCCCCGATACCGTCAAGGGCAGGCGCGACCTCGCCATCGTCCTCACTCTCGTCTTAACCGGCAGACGCAGATCGGAGGTCATCAACCTCACTGCCGGCGATGTCTCCTTCGACGACTCCGCCGTGTTCTACCGCTACACCGGCAAGGGCGGTCTGCGCGGCCGTCGTGAACTACCTCGTCCGGCCCTCGCCGCCGTCGTTCGGTCACTCGCCGACGTCGGCAAGGACCTCGCTTCCATGCATCCCGGCGAATCTCTCTGGCAGGCGGGCGCTGGCCCCCAGGGCGTTTCCAGCGCTACCTTCTACAACCGCTTCCGGGGCTACCTCCGCTTGGCCGGTCTCCCTCCTTCCGGCGTCCATGTCCTACGCCATACCGCCGCCAAGCTCCGCCGCGACGTCGGCGAGTCGGTCGAGTCCGTGAGCCAGTTCCTCGACCACAGCTCGCTCGCCGTCACCACCACCTACCTCCGCAGACTCGAGGGTGAGCGTGATACCGCCTGGCATGGCGTCGCCAGCGTTCTCGGAGTCACCTAGCCCCTCACGATTCGACCTCCCGGCGCGTCCGGGACACCGTCATTCCCAGAAGATCCGCGGTTCTTGGTGGCTCGCCCGCCTTGACCTCGACGCGCCTTCAGAGCGTTCATACATCCCGCTCCGCTCCCCATCCCGCTGGAGGTCGTCTTGCCCGATCCCATTCGCCACATCGCCACTTATGCCCGCGTCTCCTCCGATGAGCAGCGTGACCGCCATACCGTCCGCAACCAGCGCGCCGCCCTGTCGCGCCGTCTGGGTTCCGAGCCGGGTGTTTTGGTCTTCAAGCATTACGAGGACGATGGTGTCTCGGGAACCATCCCTCTGCAAGAGCGACCGGGTGGTTGTGCGCTCGTCCGTGACGCTCGCGCCGGTCGTTTCTCCCAGATCTGGGTCGTCCGCGCCGATCGTCTCGGCCGCGACGCCTTCGAGCTCCTCCGCATCTGGAGAGTGTTCGAGTCGATCGGCATCTCCCTCCGCGCCACCGACGAGAACATCGACGATCCCTTCTACTTCGATATCCACGCCGTCATCGCCGCCAATGAGCGCCGCAAGTTCCTCGAACGTTCCGCCGAGGGCATGAACCGCGCCGCCAAAGAAGGCCGCTATACCGGCGGCATCGTCCCGCTCGGCTACTGTGTTTCAGGAGATCGTGGCGCCCGCCGCCTCGTCCCGGATGACTCCATCATGTGGGCCGGCCTCTCTGCCGCCGACGTTGTCAGGCGCATCTATGACCATCTCGCCGTAGACGGCTGGAGCTGCGTGCGTATCGCAACCGAGTTCAACTCGCTGGGTGTACCCACCTCCTACAGGCGCGACGGCCGCGGCGTCAGGGGCAAACGCACCCAGGGCCTCTGGCGCTCGGGCCGTATCCGCAACCTCGTCGTCAACCCCGTCTACAGGGGCATCCTCCAGTACGGCCGCAGGTCTTCCAGACCCAATGGTCGTGAGGTGATTTCCGCTTCCGTTTCCCCGCTAGTCTCGGAGGACGTCTGGAACGCCGCTATCGCTACTCTCAAGCGCAACCGCGCCTTGCCCCGCAACTCCTGCCATTCCTACCTGCTCCGCTCCCTCATCCGCTGCGCCGTCTGCGGCCTCTCCTTCTGCGGTACCTGGACCAGGGGGCCTCGCTATCGCTGCAACGGCTCTATGGCCCACCGCGGCCCGTTCGCTGGCAAGTGCATCGGCGCCTCCATCAAGGGCGAGACGCTGGAGGCCACCGTCTGGTCCGATGTCTCCCGCTTCCTTATCGACCCCGACGAACTCACGGACGAGCTACTCGCGGATGACTCGGACGCCGAGAACCACGCCATCGCAGAAGCCGAACGCGACTCCCTGCTCGCCAATCGCTCCGCAGTCCAGGATCGCCGCACCCGCGCCATCGACCTCTACACCCGCGGCAAGCTCTCGGAGATCGAGTTCGACGCCGTGGCCGCAGACGTGGAGCGGGAACTCAACGCCCTCGACGAGCAGCTGGCTGTCCTCGAACCCGACGATGACTCTCTTGACGACGCCGTCTCCGAGGATGTGCTCGCGGAGATCCGTCAACGCCTCACGGGGGACCTCTCAGACTCTGAGCGCCGGGAGATCGTTCAGCTGCTCGTGCGCCGGATCACCGTCCACACCACCCTCCCCGACCGCGGCCGCAAGCAGGTCCGCGTCGTTATCGACTACCGCTTCCCGCCGGGAGGTGCGGCTCGCACGGGCATCGCTGCGAGTCACAGCTACAATCTCCGCCGCATCATCGCCGCCTGACGCCCAAATCCATCGCCCCCGACCTCTTCCAACTGAGACAACGGCACTTCACGACTGTGCAGTTCTAGATCCCGCAGCTTGAGCGCCGTAGTGAAATCGTCCCGACGACGCTCGGAACGGCCAGCTCAATAGCTTCCGCTCTTCGTCTCCAGTAACCCGATTCCCGTTCTAGCCGAGTCGCTCGGTCACCTGGAGCCTCGACCTAGGCGTAGCCCTCACAGCTCGCAGGGTGTGGAGTTGCGTTGCTTTCTTTCTATATACAGCCACCGCGCCCGCGCCGCTTCGAGATCTCAGCGCTCGCGACGCCCTAAGAGCCGCCCGGATCGCCCCTGTCGCGGCACACGGCGACATTTGGACGCTCGGCGAACATGAGTTCATGGGTCGCTTTGCGCCGATTCCGGCCCACACGCGCGCCACGGGGCGCATATTGGCGGATCCATTCGGCTAATGATCTTGAGTCCTGACGCCGCTCGCGCGCCTCGCCCTATCACCGAATGGCGCTCGATCGGCCTCGCTTCGCCTCCGCCCCGACTAGCAACCACTACCAAACTCTTTTTGCCAGCAGAGGTAGCGTTTGCTAGTCGTTGCTAGTCCCCGCGCCCGCGCTTTTTCGCTAGCAGGGGGAACTAGCTTCCTCGTCAATCCCCTGCGCGAGCTGCGGGGCTCGCTTCCACGGTCATCCCGATTATATCGTCGAAGCCAACAACCCTGATCAGCTGCTTCGCCTCAGACACCACTACGACAGGCCATGCCGCAAGGGGCTACGCCGATGCTCGTGGGACTAACTGCGATGATGGACTCGGGCCATGTCGGCCCGGGTCTGACCGTGGGACCAACTGGCTCAAACGCCTTCGCAATGATCTGTCGACTCGACCTCGAGATGGCCCACACAGCGTCACCGGCCATGGGAGCAGTGACCTCATAGGAGCCTGGCGTCAAGCCCCGTCGCAGTTTTGTCCGCTCACCCAGCCTGCGCGCCATCGTTGAGGAGGTTTCGGTGCTAGGAGTCGTCGGCCACGACTTTAGTCGTGGCGCCCAGGTGGTCATCGGGGTGGACACACACCAGGACGAGCATGTGGCAGTGGCCATTGACCAGCAGGGCGTCCGTCTCGGCCAACGCCGTTCGCCGGCGACTACCTGGGGATATGGGGACCTGGAGCAATGGTCCCGGAGCTTGGGAGAGGTTGGCGCGTTCGGGGTAGAAGGCACGGGTTCCTACGGTGCTGGATTTGCCCGGTACCTGACCGGCCGGGGCTATACCGTCGTAGAGGTCAATCGGCCTGACCGCTCCGTCCGTTACCGGAAGGGGAAGAGCGACCCCACCGACGCTGAGTCGGCAGCGCGTGCAGTGCTTGCCGGAGTAGCCGGAGCCACTCCCAAGTCAGGTGATGGCGAAGTCGAGATGATCCGCATGCTTAAGAGCGCCAAGGACTCGGCTGTCAAGGCTCGTACGCAGACGGTGAACCAGATGAAGGCCCTGGTTGTAACAGCCCCGGCCCAGCTCCGCGAAACCCTCGACGGTCTCACCACCGCTGCTCTGGCTGCGCGGTGTAAGAGCTTCCGTCCAGGCCGACTGAAAGATCCCGCAGCAGCGGCCAAGTACGCTCTTCGCTCCCTTGCCCGCCGCTACCGTCAACTCGGTAAAGAGAGCCGCGAACTGCAGGCCGAACTGGAACGGCTCATCCGGATAGCGTCGCCGACCTGGTCCGCATCTTCGGGGTAGGGCCTGACGCGGCGGCGACTCTCCCGATCGCCGCCGGAAGCAATCCCCAGCGCCTCCGTTCCGAGGCTGCCTTCGCCTCGCTGTGTGGGGTGAACCCGATACCTGCCTCATCTGGCAAGACCAATCGACACCGGCTAAACCGCGGAGGCGACCGCCAAGCGAATGCCGCTCTCTATCGCATCGTCCCGGTACGGCTTCGCTATGATTGCCGCACCAAGGCGTACATGCTTCGCCCCACCGGAGAGGGACTGAGCAAGAGCGAGATCATCCGCTGCCTCAAACGCTATGTTGCCCGCGAGGTCTACTCGGCCCTGCACAAATACGACGCAGTTGTCGCCAGCACTACTTGACGTCTATAGGAGCATCATACAAGTGCCACAAAGTTCGGGGGACAGCGCGCGTATGGAATCGAATTCCTCCACTTCGTATTCCACCGTGCTCCGCGGTCCCTGCGAGTTGATTCCTGCGGCCCAGCTGCGTGCGGCGAAACAAATCGTCCATGAATAGCCGATCGCTCGACCATCAAACACTGGACGACATCATTCAGCGCGTAGTCGAGGTGGCCCAGCCCGAGAAGATCATTCTCTTCGGGTCCGCCGCCCGCGGCGAAATGGGTCCCAACAGCGACGTCGACCTGCTGGTTATCAAAGACACAGAAGACGTGCGCGGTCTCGCAGCTCGTATCTACCGCCAACTGCGTGGCATCCGAGTCGCGGTCGATGCCGTCGTCGTCGCGCCCGCCCATGTCGAGCGCTACAAGGACAGCCACGCCCTGGTGATCAAACCCGCTCTGCAGGAGGGCACCGTCGTCTATGAAGCCGCCTGAGCGTTTCCCGCCCGACGATCCCCGCGAATGGATCAACCGCGCCCGCAGCAATCTGACCAAGGCCGCCAACCGTGTCCCAGGCGTTTACCTTGAAGACCTCTGCTTCGATGCACAGCAGGCGGCCGACAAGGCCGTCAAGGCTCTATTGATCGGGCGCTGTCTCGACTTCCCCTATGGACAGGGCTCGCCGAGTGAGACCGTGCTGCACCTGTGTCAGCAGGTCTTCCAACTGGATATTCAAACGGCGAGCCCGGACGGGAAGTCCGTCGAAGAATTGCGGACTGCTCCGTCGGCAGTGCCACCTTCCATGACGCGGAACGGGGACGATCCTAACTTCCAACATGGCACTTCAGGACAGCGTGCAAGCCCAGCCGCTTCTGGGATGCAAGGCCCAGAACGTAGAGCGTAACAACGGACCTCCCGACGCTATTCACGCAGACGGCACGATTGGCGGTAGTGGTTTACACGAGGAGATACTTCCATGAAGTCGATGGGTCAATTCGGAAAGCCATTTGTCAATTACGCAGGAGTAGCGCATTTCAAGATTGAGCAAGGCGAGACGAGATTAGAGGGCAGAGGGTACTTTGAAGCAGCGCAGTTCCCCTCCGGCCCGATGTCCATATCAGTTGTGCCGACTGACGCCCTTCATCCCAGTCGAATCTCACTCCGAGTTGATCGCGAGAATGAACTTTCATTTGAGGGCCACGATCTTGATGGCTGGTCCCTCAAACCCGGTGGGGACATAGTCTTCTCCAGTGTCCACTGGTTGCTGGCACCCATGGCGCGACAACCTACTGAACTGAGTTTCCGTGCTCAGTACATATTGGCCAAGCGTAAAGATGCGTCGGAAGACGGCTACAGCAAGACACGATTCTTGGTCTCGAATTTACTCTGGCACGCCCGCCCCAACGAGGAGCCAGAAGCCATCAGGCTAAGTACTCAAGGCTTTCAAGCCGTCATCACTCCGATCGATGACTACTCCGAAATCGCAGCAAGGCTGACGAGTACGAAGGGTGTAGAGCCGACGGCTCTTGTCCGCATTGAGGCGCCGCCGTCTGGATGACGCCGCCCGATACGTGCTTCGCCATGGGGACCGGCTACGACAGCCCCGATCCCGGCGACCGGTTCACGCACAACAACCCCTCGTATTTCTCGCTGTTCGGCCAGGATGTCCGGGCGGGCGACGAGCTTTCCGCAAAAGCCCGGCTATCGATCGTCGAGCTTGACGACGACTACGCTTGCCTCCTGAGGCTTTACGAGGAGTTCGTCAAAGACCCAGGCGCCGGCTGACCCCGCCGCCGCAGGGAGGCGGTTGCGAGCAGCGCCGGGATAAACGTTATGAGCGTCATCGCAATAACCACTTCCGCGGCCAGCACGGGCCAGCGCCAATCGGACGTGAAGATGTCCCACATAGTTCGCAGCTTGCCCAACGTTGGCTTCGCCGCCAACGTTGACTTCGCCGCCATGTATACGGCGAACTCGATGTTCTGGTCCGGCCACGTCAGCTCACCGTTAACCCAGAGCCGCCCGTCCTCGAAGCGGTTCGTCTTAGTCGCACCAACCCGCAGGTGGGCCTCCGGCTCGACGTCGGCCACCAGTTGTATCGTCAGACGCTGGCCTTCGATGTATGTAAGCGGCGGAAAATCGATGCTCATCCATTTGGGGTGCTCTCCCGCGGGAACCTCCTTACGCCCTTCGCGAAGTATGGGACCCTCGCCTCCTTCCCCCGCTTCCATTACGCGCCATAGCATGGTCCCCGAACGGCCCTGAGGGTCGCGATTCGCAACGCGCAGGTCGACGCGGGCGGGGGGCGCGGGGAGCGCGCCCAGTTCCTGGACAAGGGAGTGTTCTTCAACGAGGACCACGTGAAAGGCTCCGACGTGGGTGCGAGCGCGAGCGTCGGCGAGCGGCCCCCGGTAGACAACGGCGGCTACAACGGCGAGCACGCCAACGGCGGCTACAACGGCGAGCACGCCAACGGCAGCCATCGACCCAACCGCCAGCCTCATCAGGCGGCGGCCGCTTAATACGCCGGCCGCAGCCCCGCACCCTTCGTACTGAGCTTGCCTGCCGTGAGCCTGTCTTGAGCTACGTCGAAGGGCCAGGCCGGCGCTTAGCCCGAATAGCAGGGTCCCGCCGAACTCCAGCGTCTCTTCGAGCAATTGCTCCAGCCCGGCAAAGTTGTTGAATACGAAGGGATAGCTCACTTCATATGCGACCGCCAGCAGCCAGGCGGTGAGACCCAGAATCAGCAATGCCCGGACCTCCCGTCCCGAGCTTGCCTGCCATGAGCCTGCCGAACCGGTCGAAGGGAACCCCTTGCTGACAAAGACCGCCATCGCCAGCACGAACGCCAGGATCAGCGGGCTCGCAAGCACTGGCCAGAAGGAAAGCGTACCGTGGAAGCCGGCGCCGAGCACCGCCTCCCCCAAGGCGAGCGTGCCCTCGGAGCGGACGTCGTGGAACCCGGAGACCTCCTCCCAGGCCAGAACGGCAGCCGTCACCGCCAGCACGGCCCAGCCGCCCGTGGTAATCCAATATGACCGCGCATGGTGAGCTTGTCGAACCATCACAAACGCCAGCAACGCCACGATCAGTAGAGACGCGGCGGAAACCGCGTTCGCAACGGTCCCCTCCTTGTCGGGGTCCAGATGCCGCGGAATGGCGTCGAGCGAAAGCAGCTCGGGGAACGCCAGGCTGACGAGTCGCGGAACGACGATCAGCCCCCACCAGAACGCCACCGCGCCCAGCAGCAGCACCCGGCCGGTCCGCTCCGCCAACCACCAGCCCTTACCGACGGTCATGCCTCTTCGTGGATCTGATATGAGACCTCGCCGGTCTCGGAGACTGTGATCCTCAGCACGGGAATATAACGGACAGCCCTCCGTTGGTTTGGCTTAATATTCATGCTGCAGACGTATGGCCATCAGGTAGCTGCCCGAACCCGATGCTGCTTCGGACGACTGGGCGGGCCTCAACCCGCCGTCTTCGCCTCGAACGGCCAGCCGGCTGCCCCGTAGGTCGAACTCGTAAGTAATGGAAGTCGTTCCCGAGCCCGGCCCTACCTGACCGGAAAACCACAGGTGGGCTGCCGGAGTTACGCCGTCGGGGGGGAGCTGCGTCGGGATGTTCCACGGCGGAGCTTCGGTGGCGATCACTATCCAGTCCTGGCCCGACCACCGGTCAGGCGCGCGGTTGTCGAAGGTCGCGGTGAAGGCGATTCGGCCGTCATCGACGGCGCGCCTGTCTGACAATGTAATGCTGTACTGACCTGTGTCGATGTCCAGCGAAAATGTCCTTCTAAGTGGTCAGCGAAAATGTCAGTCGGCATTGTTGTTCATAGTATCGGGTAGCGCCACTGGGATGTTGCGCAATGCCATCACGGGCGGCCTCTCGGCTGCCGCGTACTTGCGGGCGGTGTTCCTATGGATACCCAACTCCCTCGCGATCCCACGGATGGACAGGCCACGGACCTTGGCCTCCTGTACCGCCTCCCACAGTGCCACTTGGCGCGGGGTTGGCTTCCTAGGCATCGGAGCTGCATGCTTGCGCGCTCTGCTGGGACGGTTCGATTTGGCGTCGTTGATGCCGCGCGATTCGAGAGCTGCGAGCGGGTGGTGATGGTAGCCCGAGCCATTGGCGCTACCGTTGAGGCTGGGAGTCTGACTGAGCACACGCATCAGGCTGGGACGTGGGGGCGCCTCCTGGGTCGGGATCATGCGTCCCTTGTACTCCACCAGCAGTCGACCGTCCGGTCGCTCAAGCACCTCCACCCGGACTCCGGCGTAGCTGGGCCGCTCCTGGTCGGGTAGTTGCTGCAGAGTACGCCATCTGTACTTTACGGTGTTGTCCTTGGCGACCTTGCGTCGATACCTGAAGCACAGGGCCTGTTCCACGGCAGCCGCCGTTTCCGGTGGGCGGTAGGCAACCTGTGACTGCGCCGCCGGGACTCCGAACTGCCTGTCGAACCGCGGCAGGTAGCGGTGCAGAACCGCTTTGGCGTCGTCGATGGTCTCGACCCTAGCTAGGCGCAGTTCAGTGACGAGTCGATCCTGGAACGTCCCCGCGGTCCGCTCGACACGCCCCTTGGCTTGTGGCGATCGCGCGAATATCTGTCGTATGCCCAACTGCTGCATCGCGCGGGCAAACTGCGTCGGTCCCGGCAGCTTCTGCCGAGGCTCGCCGGGATGCTTGAAAACGGCGTGTCGGTCGCTGTAGACGGCCAGCGGTATACCGTGGCGCCGGATCAGTCCCTCCATCAGCATCAGGTATCCTCGCGCGTCCTCTTCCGCTTGGAACAGCGCGTAAGGCACCGTGCTGGTCGCATCGTCTACGGCCAATAGCAGCGCGAAGCTCGGGCCACGTCCCTCCAGCCACCGATGGTGGCTGCCGTCGATCTGCACCAGCATCCCCGCCTGCGGCATTCGCTTACGCCTCACCCGGTGTCTGGGCGAACGACGCCGGCGCGGACCTCGTAACTCCTGCGCTCAACGCGATGCGGCGCACCGTCGAGCGGCTCAGGGCGATGCCCTCCCGCTCCATCAGCAACTCGCTCAGATGCGTATGGTTCGTCCCCGAGTAGCGAGTTGTGGCCAAGCGCAGCACATCGGCGATCGCCGCCTCGGATGTGGCGTTGGCAGGTCTGCGACCGCGATTGCCATGCACCAGCGCGGCCGCTCCCTCCCTCCGATAGGCCGCCAGAACGCGCCACACATGGCGCTCGCTAACCCCGAGCAGCTCGGCCGCTTGCGCTACAGGCAACTGGCCGACCATCACGCTGTTCAGTACCTTCAGTCTCGTCTGTTCGTTCTGGTTCAATGTCACTCCTCGCTGAAAGTGACATTTTCCCTGACCAGTTAGCTACTGACGTTTTCCCTGAACAACCACACACCCCTAAGGCTTGTACCACCAATTATGTCTAGTCCCTAGCCACAACCTCCGGACACGTCCTTGGCATTGATGGTGTCTCCACCTAGATCAAGTCGAGCGTCTAGAGTTGTAAGTAACGCCTCCAGGCCCGGGTTGCTTAGGACCGCCTCGATGCACACTTCGCTCCCACCAACATAGGTGTCGAACAGGTCGATGTCCGTTGCTACACACCACGCCCTGTCCTCCGGCCACCAGATGCTCGGCGAATGCCCCCAGAAAGGCCCATCCCTTGTAATGAATGCCATGATGGCATCGATAGGCCCGCGGAATAGCAGGTAGTCCCGCCCCGGAGCTCTCACCCGAGAACTAGCCTTGTAGAGGCGAGTGTCGATGTTTCCATAGCCTTCCCAAAGGCAAAAGTAGCAACTGTCAGGGGTCGAGGTAAAACCCCTGAGCACCTCGACCAGGGTACGGCACTCGCTTTCGGGGATGGAGCCATGCTGTGGTAGGGAACCCCACGGAGGGTCTTTGTACATATCGTGAGGGTCCTCACTCAGACCTGCGATACGTTCGAACTGCATCAGCGGATGGACGGCCCGTCCTGTCCACGAGGCCACTGTAGACCACCGTACCGGCCGCTCCTCATTTTCATTCAGGTAGGCCGGGTGGAAAATCCGGGCGTACGCCGCAAACCCGTCGGGCAGCAAGGAACGCAGCGTCCCGAAGGCTGAGAAGCTCTCCTCCACCCACCGGGCCTCAGACACGTCCTCGGTGAACTCCAGCCCGTCCGGCGACAGTTTCGTTTGCCGGATGCGTGTGCCGCCTCTAGTGGAGTGTGTGTACATACGAGACATGCCGCCCCGGTTCGTTCCCAACGCCCGGCGCAGTTTCTGAATCCATGATTGTCGGATGTACTTCATACTCTATTGCCAATCGAGTCCTGGTACTGACGGAGACTGTCTCCAGTAGAACCTACAGAGCCAAGCTGAATCTCAATCCGAATGTTCTTGATCTTGTATAGCTTGGTGGGCCTAGGCGTGATGCCTCAAAAGTAAGTGTTACCGACGGCGGTATTGGTGCCTCATAAATAGTGTTACCCAACAAGCGCGGGTTTTTCACGTGTTGACTCGTGCTGTGCGAACTTCCAGTTCCCTGACCAGTTAGCTACTGACGTTTTCCCTGAACAACCACACACCTGTCTCCAAGGCTTGTACCACTAGTTATGTTAATCCCACCAGCTTCTGGATAGCCTCAGTAGGCAGGATGGCCGCTGGCCCCGGCGTCTGTAGACCACAGGCCGATGAGCTGCACGGTAGTCTCAGGGAATTTGAACGAGAGAAGGATCAATCCGGCGAGCAGGTTGACGACACCGTGCTACAGCGAGCGCGCTTCGACGCTCCTGTCTATATCCGTGACAAGGACGCCGCCACTGAAATGATCGAGGCCGAACTCGACACCATGAGTTGATGGTGCTGGTGCGGGGTCTAACTCGAAGCGCTTGAATACCGCCTGAGTCCCAGCTTCCAGAAGCGCGTCGCCCCGTAAACGGCCAGCGACGCGATTATCGGGGCCAGCGCCATCAGCCAGGACGGATCGCGGCCGGTCAGCGTTTCGGTGGGCACGGTCGAGATGAAAGCCACCGGGAAATATGAAAGTAAGGAATCCCTTAATCCAGACCGGATAGATGTCCACGGGGTAGCGGCCGGTCCGGAAGAAGACGTTGAACAGGTGCTCGATGTTGTCAAGGCGCACCGCCCAAAATACGAGGGTGGTCATCGCGATCAGGAGGGCGTAGAAGATCGCCAGCCCAGACGCCAGAAGTACCGGAAACAACGCGATCCGCCAGCTAAGCTGACCGGCCTCGAGCGCGAATATGCCGAACAGCGCGAGGCTCAAGCCCATCAGCACGAACGCGGAATTGGCCGCGGCAAAGTTGCGGGTGCTGGCCAGGAACAGACTCGGCACCGGCTTCATCAGCACATAGTCGAACGTGCCCTCGTGCACGTCTTCCACTACCTGATTGAGGCTCGGAAACATGACCATCGACATGAGACCGAGGACGAAGTACCAGATCCCGACGACGGCCAGCATCTCGCCGGCGGACCATCCCCGCAGGCTGTCCGTATGGACGAATATCACGCTAACGGCGACTACGGCCATGAACGCGTCCACGTCGAAGGCGTTGACGAAATTGCCCGCGAACTCTGCGCGGTACGAAAGCTCGCGCTGTGTCGATACCTTCGCAAACGTCAGCGCTATCGAGAGCAGCCGTTGCATCAGGCGCCGACCGCCTGATATTGCTTGACGCCCGACCGCCACAGCACGCGCATGAGCACGAGACCGAACACGAGCCAGCCCGCTTGCAGCGCGAATCCCAGCGCCAGCTCGGCTGAACCGAGACTTCCGATGAACACCTCGATGGGAAACCCGAGCGTGTAGCGGAATGGAAGCACCACCGCCACCGCCTTGATCGCCCCGGGAAGGAGCGCCACCGGGGCGACCTGGCCGCCGACAGCGAAAGCCACGTTGTACCAGACGTTGAAGAACGGACCGGGCTTGGTGACCCAGAACGCGGTAAGCCCCAGGCACACGCCCGCCACGAACGACAGCGACGCCGCGAGAACCACCGAGGGGACGAACAGCGCGACCCAAATCGGATTCATCGGACGCATCAGGTGCGGCGAGAGCCGCCCGAGCCGGATCAGGTTGGCGAGCTGTCCAAACCCCGTCGCCCACGTGAAGTGCGCTACTCCCATGAAGACGATGTAGTAGACGGCAACGTCGCCCTGGCTAAACCCCGCCACGTCGCCGTCGTCCGCTACCGCCCACCACACCGCCATGTAGAGCAGCGGATTCAGAACCTGCCTCAGTCCATAGAGGAGCAGGACGACGCGGTATTGCAAAAGCTGCGCGACGTTGGCCTTGGTCAGCGAGACCGTCCCGCCGAAAGTTCGCGCGGCGGCGCTCACAATTCGGCGTCCTCGAAGACTTCCGAGATCACCTCTTCAAACAGAGGATCAGCCGCCGTGGCGTCCGCCTATTGGCACGTCGCGCCCTTCGTCCAGATCGATCCGGTCGAAATGCCGTTTTATGTCGGATCGGTGACCGTTGCCCGACTCCTCGAGCTGCGCCTGAAACCACTTCCAGGTATGATCCCCGGTTTCGGGCGAAGCCGATCTCATCCAGTCGTTGAACTCCTCGATTTCTTCCGGCGAGCGCGTGGTCATGTGCTCGGATACCCACTCCCAGACTTCGGCGTCCGTGGCGCAAGTTTCCAAAGCCTCTATGAACCCGTGTTCCGGGACGCCCAGGAACTCGAACAACCTGCGCGAGTGGCCTCCCCGGGCAATGTAATCGCCCAGCGTTCCCGCAAGCTCGGCGCGCCCTTTGTCGATGGCTCTCGGCAGAAAGACGACTCCCCCCAGCTTCTCGTAAGCGCTTCGCGGTACCGACTTCGTCAGATCCATATCAATCACCCAGTCTCTGAGCTAACGTCCCACCGGCATGATATGACCCCGCGCCCGGCCTGCCGCCCCCACAATGTCGTCGGTGAGGACCTGCTCATAGGACCTGCCCCCGGAAACCTGGTCCAGGATGAATGTTAGGAACTGGGCCAATGGACTTGCCCCCATTTTGGTACCAACTGCGATGTTAGTTTCGCGGTTAATCGAACAACCGCCGGGGTCTTCAGAGCGAAGGTTTTCGGGGCGAGGTTCCCCAGCGCGCCGTGGGGAGGCTCAGCAGATAGAATCGCCGTTGGCGCCAACTCACTGCGGCTTGATGCGGATGTAGGTCTGCCTGTACTGGAGGATCAGCAGCCGGATCACGACACACTATGTCTGCCTAGTGCGGACCAACGGCGCTTCCCCACAATTGTGGGGAAGCGCGCATGCCCGAACTAGACCTGCCTTCCACTCTTCGGCAGACTCGAAAGAAGCGGTGCTATCGGCTGGCAGGATTCCGCGCTCGACCAAATCAGTCTTGGCGCCGGCGGCTATCCTGCCTGTGGAGCCCGACCCGGCGCTCGTCGGACTAACATAATTGGTGGTACAAGCCTTGGGGGCAGGTCAGGCGGATGCCCTCCGACACCAGCGGTGTTTAGCCTAGAGAGCTGTGAGGCCAGATGCAGTTCGCCAACCACCTGGTCAGGCACACTCTTTTCAAGGTGACCTGCCCACGCAAGCTAGTCCAAGGCTAATCTGTGTTTCCTGAGACCGAAATCCGGGCAGGGAAGCTGACCAAACGCTCACGTGGTCGAGGAATCGAGACATCTTGGTACTAACCATCCACGTAAGATGAACTCGTACTGGCTAAGTCGAAATGGTCCTCCGACTAACCGATAGAGAGCTTTGGCGGCGACAAACGCAAAACTAATGGCGGCGGTCGAGACGTACTTCCGCGACCTGCGTCAGGTGCGGGCATCGGGCGGAGCGACCGGCGAGCGGTCGACCTATCCGCCGCTGACCGCTCTGCTGAACGCCGTCGGCGCAACGCTCAAGCCCAAGGTCTTCTGCGTCAGCGAACTGGCCGACCACGGCGCGGGCCATCCCGACCTGGGCCTCTACGCCGCCCGGCAGGTGCAGCGCGGCCGGGTGCGCGAAGGGCAGATCCCCGAACGCGGCGTTATCGAGGTCAAGTCCGCCGATGACGACGCCTGGCTGACCGCCGATAGCGATCAGGTCAGCCGCTACCGGGGCCGCTATCGCCTGGTTCTCGTCACCAACACCCGCGATTTCGTGCTGGTGGGCGAGGACGCCGACGGCCTGCCGGCAAAGCTTGAATCGTTCCGGCTGGCCGGCGGCGCTGAAGAGTTCGACCGTTTGTTGCAGACGCCGCGCGCGTTTGCCCGCCGGGTTGGGGCCGGTCTGGGCGAATACCTCTGCCGGGCCTTGTCGCATCACGCCGCGCTGGCCGAACCGAAAGACCTAGCCTGGCTGCTCGCCTCATACGCACGCGACGGTCTGGCGCGGGTCGAAGCGGCGGGCGACGCGCCCTCGCTGGCGGCGGTGCGTTCGGCGCTGGAGCAGGCGCTCGGCGTCCGTTTCGAGGGTGAGCGCGGCGCGGCCTTCTTCCGCTCCACTCTGGTGCAAACGCTCTTCTACGGCGTCTTCTCGGCCTGGGTGCTCTGGGCGCGCCAGATGCCGCCGCCCACGGATCGATTCAACTGGCACGAGGCCGTCTGGCACCTGCGCGCTCCGGTGTTGCGGGCGCTCTTCCAGCAGCTTTCCGATCCCGGCCGCTTGCAGCCGCTGGGCCTGGTCGAGGTGCTTGACTGGACGGCGGCGGCGCTGGACCGCGTGGACCAGATCGCGTTCTTCAACCGCTTCAACGAGGGCGAGGCCGTTCCCTACTTCTACGAGCCGTTCCTGCAAGCCTTCGACCCCGCGCTGCGCAAGCAGCTTGGCGTCTGGTACACGCCACCGAGGTCGTCCGCTACATGGTCGCCCGAGTCGACCGCGCGCTCAGGGACGATCTGGGCATCGCCGAGGGGCTGGCCGCGGATAACGTATACGTGCTCGACCCGTGCTGCGGCACCGGCGCGTATCTCGGCGAGGTGCTGCGCCGCATCGCCCGCAACCTCCAGGGCCAGGGGCTTGGCGCGCTGACCGGCGCGCGCGTCAAGCAGGCGGCGCTCGAACGGGTGTTCGGATTCGAGATCATGCCCGCGCCGTTCGTCGTCGCGCACCTTCAGGTCGGGTTGACCATGCAGGCGCTCGACGCGCCGCTGGCCGACGACGCTGACGAACGCGCCGGCGTCTTCCTCACCAACGCCCTCACCGGCTGGGAGCCTACCGTGCAAAAGCCGCTGCCGTTTCCCGAGCTGGAGGAAGAGCGCGACCGCGCCCAACGGGTGAAACAGGACACGCCGGTCCTCGTCATCCTGGGCAACCCGCCCTACAACGGCTTCGCCGGCATGGCCGTGGACGAGGAGCGCGAGCTTTCGCGGGCCTACCGCACCACCCGGCGGGTGCGGCGGCCCGAGGGGCAGGGACTCAACGACCTGTACGTCCGCTTCTTTCGCATGGCCGAGCGGCGCATAGTCGAGAAGACCGGACAGGGCGTCGTCTGCTTCATCTCCAACTACTCGTGGCTGGACGGTCTGTCGTTCACGGGGATGCGCGAGCGCTATCTGGAGGCTTTCGACGCGATACGGGTCGACAACTTGCATGGCGATCGCATCATTTCGGAATACGCGCCTGACGGGCGGACCAGCGAAACCGTCTTTGCCCTCCACGGACAGTCCCCCGGCATCAAGGTCGGTACGGCGATCACAATGCTCTCCAAGTTCGGCACTCCGAGTAAATCCAGTGAAGACAAGCGTTTGTGGTACCGCGACTTCCACCACGCCAGAGCCGACGAGAGGCGGCTGGCGCTGCTGGATAGCCTCGACGCTCCCACCATCGATTCGGGCTACTCGGTATTGGAGCCGAGTCTTCCACTTGGGCTGCCGTTCAAGCCGATGGCAGTCGGCAGTGACTGGTTCGACTGGCCAGCATTACCTGACCTGTTTCCGATGTCTTTTCCCGGCGTCACAACCAAGCGCGATTCATTCCTCGTCGATGTTGATCTCGACCGGCTCAAGATACGGACCGCCGATTATTTTGACCCAAGCATGAGCCATGACCAGGTCGCCCAGCGTTATCCTGCCGCAATGAAAAGCTCGTCAGGGTTCGTCGTGCGCGATGCTGGGGCGGTGAGGGACACGCTCCTGGCGCGTGGCGGCCCGACTGAGTCCGGTTTCGTTCGTTGCGCCTACAGGCCGTTCGACAACCGGTGGCTCTATTGGGAGGCAGGACACGGGTTGCTTGGTCGTCCAGTGCCAGATTACAAGCCGCATGTGTTCGACGGGAACGTGTGGCTGGCCGCTGTTCCTCGCCTAAGGAGAGACGCAACCGAGCCACAAGCCACTGTCACGACCCATATAGCGTCGCTCCACTTGAATGAGTGGGGCGCCAGCATGTTCCCCGCCTGGCTTCGCGACGACGGCCTGGGAACCGGCGAGTACGGATCCCAGCGCCGCCCCAACCTCTCAGGTGCCGCCCGGCGTTACCTCGACACCCTCGGCATGGGCGTCGAAGACCTGTTCCACCACGCGCTCGCCGTCCTGCACGATCCCGCCTACCGCCAGGCCAACGCCGGCGCGCTGCGCATGGAGTGGCCCCGCATCCCGCTCCCCGGCTGGCCCAGTGGCGACTCCGCGGACGCGGCGGACGACCTCGCTGCCTCCGCCACCCGCGGACGCGAGCTTGCCCGCCTGCTAGATCCCGAAACCCCCGTCCCCGGCGTGACCACCGGCGCGCTGCGACCGGAAATCGCCGCCATCGCCGTGCCCTCCACCATCGACGGCCGCAACATGTCCGGCGCCGACTTCGAGCTGACCGCCGGCTGGGGACACTTCGGATCAGGCCAGGCCGTCATGCCCGGCCAGGGCCGCGTCGTCCAACGCCCCTACACCCCCGCCGAACGCCAGTCCCTGAACACCTCCCAAGGGTCGCTGGGAGAGACCACCTGCGACGTCCACCTCAACGACCGCGCCTACTGGCGCAACGTCCCCGCCACCGTCTGGAACTACAAGCTCGGCGGCTACCAGGTCCTAAAGAAGTGGCTCTCCTACCGCGAGCGCGCCATCCTCCGCCGCCCCCTCAACCCCGACGAAATCCACCACTTCACCACCACCGCCCGCCGCATCGCGGCCATCCTGTTGCTTACGCACTCAGACCCAACGGAGCTTACTTAGGCGAGTCAGAGAGGGCCATGGCGACGCCAGTCATCAGACTGGCGCTTATGTCGCTGGTATTACTTTTTACGGGGAGGTGCGGGGGGTGGGGCTGGCTTCCGGGCAGGCGGAGGCTTCCGAGGCTTCCGCGAAATACCCTTTACTGTTGGCGGAGGATTCGGCTCTTTTGCCATCTCTCACTCGGCAGACTCTTCAGCAGGTTTAATGCTGAGGAATTCTACCATCTCTACATCTGTCGCCGGTACGACGATGGCAGTGACTCCTGTCAGAGGCGTTCGCTCGTCTTCGATCAGCCACTCGGCCTCAACGATTCTGAAGTGACCTCGATCTGGATTGCTCGGCCACTCTTCCGGCCATCCGTAGAGACGGCGCTCACCCGTCAGGTGCAACACAACGTAGCAGTCGCGATTCCGGGAGAATGCCGAGTACCACTCTGATGCATGAGAAGTCTCCTGGGTAAAACCGATACGTCGTAATAGCCCGTGCAGTGTGTCATTGTTCGAGACATACACTGAGATCAATGCGACGGCTACCGCGATCAACACAGAAAACACTATTGCCCAGTCTTCGGTCCATAACGGCTTGGTCCAAAACGTGCCGCTGACTAGAAAGAATGACCTTGCTACGGCCTCTACGACTATGGTGAATATCAGGGCCTGAACGACGCGTTCAAAGTTGCTGGGTTTAGGGTGAGACGTAAGCGAGTAGAAAACGGCGGCCGCGACGAAACCAGGAAGCAGAAACGTACAACACAACACGCCCGAGAACAGCCACGACTTCGTTGGATGTCCAACTCATGCTTGCTACGCTTCCAAACCGTTCGTCTTCCGCGATTTGACAAAGTCTATCTGTAGCCAGTCCAGTGCCCAAAGGCTGGCTAAGGACTAGCCAATCAGATGCCAGACGGACCGATGAAACGCCTCAATTGGACACGCCGCCCCCGCAAGGTGGTACTCGTCGCCTTTCAGCGCGGCTGGCGTGGAGTGACGGGTTGGGCCCGCCGTCTCCAAGGAGCCGTGGCTTTTGCAGTCCGGCTAGTTGATCGCTGGCTCAATGAAAGCGTCCGCCGCGTCTTCCGTTTCTTGGAAAACCGTCTCGGACCAATCACAGTGGTTGTGATCGCGGTCGTAGTAGCGATTTCGGTCGTGTTTTGGGATTGGCTAAGTTTCGGTGAATCCGGTAGCACGACGATCCGCAACGTCGGGCTGGTTCTCGCCGCCCTAGTCGCGCTTCCGCTCGCCGTTTGGCGCAGCAAGGTAGCCGAGCGACAGGCCAGTGCGGCCCAGCGCCAGGCCGACACGGCGCAGCAGAATCTATTGAACGAGCGCTACCAGCGCGGTGCCGAAATGCTCGGCAGCGACGTTCTAGCGGTCCGCTTGGGCGGGATATATGCGTTACAGCGCCTCGCCCAAGAGCATCCGAAGCAATATCACATCCAGATCATGAGACTGTTCTGCTCCTTCGTACGTAATCCGACAGTTGATGGCAAAGGAGAAACCGGCCTAGCCAACCATGAGACCGGAGAATTCGCTGAGACGCAGGAGGATGATGGTGGCGTGCGTCCACGTCAAGACGTTGAGGATGTTATGAAAGCAATTGCCGCTCGCAGCAAGATAGGCATCGAGCTCGAACGGGCTCCTGAGTTTCAGCTCGATCTTCGTGACGCCAAACTTCGTGGTCTGGACCTGATGAATTTCAGAGAAGTGAACCTCTCCTGGGCAATCCTGTCGTTTGCCGACATGTCTCGGGTCAACATGCCGCCGCTCACAGACATGTCCTGGATACATACGGTAAGCGTCAACTTGTCCGGCGCATGCCTCGTAGATGTGAATCTATCGGTGACGCAGTTTATAGGCGCAGATCTTTCCGGGACGCTCCTCCACGGTGCGAATCTGTCCGGCGCTGTATTTTCGGATAGAAACAAAGATACGCCGTGCAGATTGACCCAAGCTCAACTCGACTCTGCCCGCGCCGCCCCCAATCATCCGCCCCACTTGGATGGCGTCCTAGACGCCAAAACCGGTAAGCAGCTCGTCTGGCATGGAAAGCGTTTTGATAGCCGGAAAAAACAATGAAGGAAAGGACGTCACAGAGTTCCTGAGCCAGTCTTCGGTCGATGAGATGACCTGCAGGGAAGTTCTTCGCGGAATGACGCGGCCAGTTAACAATAGAAGCGCGTCGCCGCTATTCACACATAGTGCTTGATATATCCGCAAACCAGAGCAAAGGTCATGCGGACGTTCCTAACCAAGGAGTCCGCCATGTCTTCCGCTCAGACCCTGCCTACCGTCTTCTCCGGTTCTAGCTCCGTCTGGGAAGGCTCCCTCTACGCCTTCCTCGCCGAGAAACAACGCCGCTCCGGCTCCAACCGCACGCCGGACTCTTACTACCGCACTCTCCGCCACTTCTTCGGCAGTCTGCAAAAGGCTCCCGATCAGGTCTCCCCTCAGGACGTCTTCTCCTTCGCCCATGGTGTCGGCCTCTCTGGTCGTGAACCTTCTCCCGTAACCGTCGGCGCCCGTCTCTCCTGCATCTCTTCCTTCTTCAAGTTCCTCATCAGACTCGACCTGCTCAAGGCCAATCCCTGCGATCCCGTCGAGCGCCCCAAGCCTCGTCCCGGCGCACCAAGCGGCCTCTCCGCTCCCCAAGTCCGCCAACTCCTCCACGTCATCCCTGACACAACTAAGGGCAGAAGGGACATCGCCATCGTCCTAACTCTCGTCCTAACCGGCAGACGCCGATCGGAGGTCGTCAACCTCACAGCCGGCGATATCGCCTTCGACGACTCCGCCGCCTTCTACCGCTACCTCGGCAAGGGCGGTGTGCGCGGTCGTCGTGAGCTCCCTGGTCCGGCCCTGGCCGCCATCCGGCGATCTCTTGGTGACATCGGCAAGGACCTCTCTTCCATGCATCCCACCGAGTCGCTCTGGCAGGCGGGCGCTGGCCCCCAGGGCGTCTCCAGCGCCACCTTCTACAACCGCTTCCGTGGCTACCTCCAGAAGGCCGGCCTCCCTCTGTCGGGCGTTCACGTCCTACGCCACACCGCCGCCAAGCTCCGCCGCGACGTCTGTGAGTCGGTCGAGTCCGTAAGCCAGTTCCTCGATCACAGCTCGCTCGCCGTCACCACCACCTATCTCCGTCGCCTCGAAGGTGAGCGTGATACGGCCTGGCATGGCGTCGCCAGCGTTCTCGGCTTGAGCTAGCTCGTCCCGCCGAGGCCGGTCTTGACCTCGCAAGTCTTGTATCTGTCCCGGTGGGGCGGCAGCGCATTCGGGTTTCACGCCTTCTCGCCTGCCGCCCCGCCTTGACCTCTCCGCTCCTTCGGAGCGTTCATACATCGCGCTTCAACTCCCCTTCCGCTGGAGGTCGTCTTGCCCGATCCCATTCGCCACATCGCCACCTACGCCCGCGTCTCCTCCGATGAGCAGCGTGACCGCCATACCGTCCGCAACCAGCGCGCCGCCCTCGACCGCCGTCTCTCTTCCGAACCCGGCCTCTCTGTCTTTCAGCATTACGAGGACGATGGCGTCTCGGGCACTGTCCCTCTCGAAGATAGGCCGGCTGGCCGCGCGCTTGCGCGTGATGCGCGTGTTGGCCGCTTCTCCCAAGTCTGGGTGGTCCGCTCCGACCGCCTGGGTCGCGACGCCTTCGAGCTCCTCCGCATCTGGAGAGTGTTCGAGTCGATCGGCGTCGCGCTCCGCGCCACCGACGAGAACATCGACGATCCCTTCTACTTCGATATCCACGCCGTCATCGCCGCCAATGAGCGCCGCAAGTTCCTCGAACGTTCCGCCGAGGGCATGAACCGCGCCGCCAAAGAAGGCCGCTATACCGGCGGCATCGTCCCTCTCGGCTACTGTGTTTCAGGAGATCGTGGCGCCCGCCGCCTCGTCCCGGATGACTCCATCATGTGGGCCGGCCTCTCTGCCGCCGACGTTGTCAGGCGCATCTATCACCACCTGGCCATCGACGGCTGGAGCTGCGTGCGCATCGCAACCGAGTTCAACTCGCTGGGTGTACCCACGTCCTACAGGCGCGACGGCCGCGGCGTCAGGGGCAAACGCACCCAGGGCCTCTGGCGCTCGGGCCGCATCCGCAACCTCGTCGTCAATCCCGTCTACAAGGGACTCCTCCAGTACGGCCGCAGATCCACGAAGCCCAACGGTCGTGAGGTGATTTCCGCTTCCGTACCTCCGCTGGTCTCAGAGGACGTCTGGGACGCTGCTCTCTCCACTCTCAAGCGCAACCGCGCCTTGCCCCGCAACTCCTGCCATTCCTACCTGCTCCGCTCCCTCATCCGCTGCGGCGTCTGCGGCCTCTCCTTCTGCGGCACCTGGACCAGGGGCCCTCGCTACCGCTGCAATGGCTCCATGGCCCACCGCGGCCCGTTCGAGGGTAAGTGCATAGGCGCCTCCATCAAGGGCGAGCATTTGGAGGATGTCGTCTGGTCCGATGTCTCCCGCTTCCTTACCGACCCCGACGAACTCACGGACGAGCTACTCGCGGATGACTCGGACGCCGAGAACCACGCCATCGCAGAAGCCGAACGCGACTCCCTGCTCGCCAATCGCTCCGCAGTCCAGGATCGCCGCACCCGCGCCATCGACCTCTATACCCGCGCCAAGCTCTCGGAGGTCGAGTTCGACGCCATCGCCGCAGACCTGGAACAGGAACTCAAGAGGCTGGACGAGCGGCTGGCCGATCTCGAACCCGAGGATGGCGATCTTGACGACGCCGTCTCCGAGGATGTGCTCGCGGAGATCCGTGAGCGGCTTGCCGACGACCTATCAGAGGCCGACCGGCAGGAGATCGTTCAGCTGCTCGTGCGCCGAATCACCGTCCACACGACCCTCCCCGACCGCGGCCGCAAGCAGGTCCGCGTCGTTATCGACTACCGCTTCCCGCCGGTAGGTGAGGCTCGCACGGGCATCGCTGCAAGTTCCAGCTACAATCTCTCCCGCGTTATCGCCGCCTGAGCTGCAACTCGCTCACTACTCACCGCGTCCGGCTCCAAGGGCGGGCGCCGGTCTCTCCCAGTTCCAGTCTCCTCATTTCCCCAGCTAGATCCTTCACGGAGGAGACTCCGTAAGCCCGTCGAACGGTGTCGCCCAATCGCTCGCGGTCCTCTCCGCCGGTGTCCTGTTTGCGGATTATGTCGAGCTGCAGGGCTACCGAAGCTCCACAGTAAGGCTCGGCACCACGACTCTCGGGCGGGGCTTTTCGAATGCTTACTTTCTATATAAGAGGAAGGTCCTCGCTCCGCATCCAGAGCCTCACTGCCGGCAACGCCCTGTTTGCCGCCCCGTTCGCTCCTGTCGCGCCACAGGGCGCGATACAGACTTTAGGCGAACATGGGTTGCTCCAGCGTCTTGGGCCGACACGCGCGCCACGGGGCGCCTTTCCACGGGGCCTGGCGGTTGTGAAATTGAGTGCTGACGCTCGGACCGGACGCCGCTCGCGCGCCTCCCCGAAGAGCCGAACGGCGTTCGAACTGCCCCGATTCCCCTCAGATTTTGACTACCATCGACCACCAAAACCTTTTTGCCAGCAAAGGTAGTGTTTGGTAATGGTTGCTGGTCCCCTAGCACCTGTTTTTGCTAGCTGAACTGCCGCTCCGTTAACCCGGCGAACTCTTCGCCAATCCGCCTCCAGCGTCACCTCAATCATACCGTCGAGGCCAACTAAGTCGAGCGGCTATACGGCCCCGCACCCCCCGTGAAACACACCTTCGATCAGTCCATGAAATTAGTGCAACTTGAAGAGATTGACGATTGTGACGATGATAAGGTAGCTGCGTCACTGTCAGTCAAGGGGATGTCATCGTGAGTCAGCGCGAACTCGACAGACGAATTCTAGAGCTAAAGCAAGAGTTTGACGACCAGGAGCTTGAGGACGCGCTACTGACGTTTGTCTCACACAGCGATTGCGACGCCGGCGAATTGCTGCTGCGTCTCGTAGCTCAACTGCCGCTACGAGAACCGGATCTGCTCGATGCCGCAGCCTCGCTCGCCGCACGCCACCAATCATTGCAGGGCGATGAGTCCCAGCTCCGTAGCTGGCTGACGCTGCTCACGCTACGAAGCAACCTCGCGCGCCAAATCGGAGGGGAACCGCATCGCGTGCTCCATGAAACCGGCCTCAACGTCATGACCCAGGCGAAAACCAGCGGCGAGGCGATCCAGACGATATGGCGCGAGCCTATGTTCGAGTCGAGAGACGCAGCCGTAGCGCTCGGCGCAAAACCGACAAATCGAGAGAAAGTCAGGCAGTATCGCGAGCGTTCGTGGCTGCTCGGTCTGCCATCCGGCCGGGGGTTCGTCTACCCCGCATTCCAGTTCGATCCCGAACGACGTGACGCCTTTCCCGAGGTGCGGGCAGTGAACGAACGGCTCTCAGCCGCGAGCGACCCCTGGGGCGTGGCATCCTGGTGGATCTCCCGTCATGCGCGCCTCAGCGCCCGTCCCGTGGACCTCGTCGGGACCGGCCGTGCGGATGACCTTGTCACCGTCGCCGAGGCCGTCGTCGAACCGGTCGGGTAGGCGGGCTTGCCGCCGTATCAGGCACCTCCTTCGCGCTATGAGGGCGTCCCACGCCGTTTCTTCCTGCCGGCAGGAACTAGGCTTACGCGCATCCATAGCGCTGCCTTCGGCGTCGTCGAGTTCAATCCGACCGTGGCTCGAAGCGATCTGCGAGGCGGCCGGTTCGATTCGACGCCCGGCGATGACTACGAATTTCTGTACGCGGCTGACCACGATCCGACCGCCGTCTCCGAGGTCCTGCTCCGTGACCTCCCGATCGACGACTACGGCGCGCGCCTGCTACCTCGCGTCCGGCTTTCGGAACTGCGAATCGGCTGGTTCAGCACGACTCTCGAGCTCGAACTGGTCAGCCTCCGGTCCGGCGTGGACTTGGCCGCGCTTGGGCAGGACTCCTGGCTGACGACCGCGTCCGCCGCCGACTACGCGATGACGCGACGCTGGTCTTCGGCGATCCGCAAGTGGGCGCCGTCGGCGAGCGGCCTGACCTGGCGATCACTTCGAGAGCCGGACGGTTTTGCGTATATCTTCTTCTCGGACCGCTGCCCTGTCGGCTGCTTCGAGGAGGTCACCGACGGCCTGCCGCTACCGACCGGAGACCGCAACCTTGATGCAGGCGCCGGACGGCTCTATGTCGAGGAAATCCTGGCTTCCTACCGCGTCGCGCTGATGTGAACGCCATGTCTACGAACGCGCCAGCGCATCCCGCCGGGACGAACACCCTCTCCCACCGCCGTCACCGCCATGATCACCCCCTGACCCGCCCGTTCGAATGGCCCAGTCTTTAGCATTCCGCCCGAACTCAGCTCTCAGGGGCGGGTCACAGTCGTGCTGTCGATCGTGTTTTGGGATTGGCTTAGGGACAGCGAATCCGGCAGCAGAACGAAACGCATTGTTGGTATTGTGTTCGGCGGTCTTGTAGCGGCGCGGCATTTGCGGGCGCGGGATTCTGCCAAATCCGAGTGGCGCCTGGCATCCTTAAGGAGCCGGCATGGCTGATGGAGCGGTGATCACACTCGAGGACATCTGGCCGATCGAGAACCCCAAAGATTACAAGATTCACTTTGGGCGTCGGAACACCGTGGCCCAGCCTCTTGACGAGTGGGTAAGAGACCAGTCGCTTTGGGTTGGCTGGCAAGAGTCCCGGCCAAAATATGACGCGTTCAATCGACCGTATATCTTCTCATTAATGGACTTCTACCACGAGCGGGACGTCTGGCTGTTCGGCGGCGTTTTCCGCGTCTTATCGCGTCACCAGGATCGGTACGACGTTGAACTCACGGAGCTTTGCAGACCCTTTATTGGACGGCTAAAGCTACGGTCGTCCTACCGAAGCCGGGCGACGAGAGTCAATTTCGAGAACCATTACGATAGCCCTCATACGTTGCGAGTTTCGGAAATCCTGCGGGAGCCGTTCTCGGGGCGGACGTTTCCGGGCTACGAGGACGTCGCCATCTCCTTTGGCGAGCTGGAGGTTGTCGTTCGGAACGATCGTCCGGACTGGAAAGCGGCCCTGGAAAGCGTAAAGGGCGTCTATCTGATTACTGATGCCAAATCAGGCAAATTGTAGTGTCCACGGGTATCCTTCTCTAGGATGCCGGTCGGAGAGATCCTTTGGCAGTCTCCGCTCTCGTACTCAGACTTCCGTCGTCGGGCGCAACCCGGTCCGCCACGCGGATGACTTGTGCGCACAAGAAGTCGGCATGGGCCAGCACATCGGCGCTCAATACCCGTGTTGCTTGGCGGGTCGCTCCCTCCTCGAGTACGCCGCGCGCAACCAGAAGCCGCTTCTCCAGCACATTGAACACTTCCATGTCGGTCAGAACGAATGCGAGCCATACGGTCAACGGCGCAAACAACTCGATCGCCTCAGCCATCTTCCCGGTGGTCCCCAACCGCCAGACTTCGGCCATGATGTCGGTAACACTGAGCCCTGGCATGACTCCCTTGATTCCGCTTGGCAACAGCTCCAATGTGTAGAGCCCGCCCCAACCTTCGAACACTGCTACCCCATCGGCGGTGGCCTCGCGGATCGCTTGTACCTTGGCCCCCATGTGAGGCTCTTCCAACTTCAAATATCGAAAGTTTGAGCAGCGACTGTGCAGTTCACGGCAGAAATCGGCCCCAACGGTCAACCCTGCCGGGTTGAAGTCCTGGACCAGAACGGGAGTCGGCACCGCGCGGCACACCTGCTCGGCGAATTCGATCAGCTCTGCTTCCGCCAACGGGAAAAGGCGCGGGAGGGCGATAGAAACGACGTCGGCGCCGGCTTCGACGTAGCGCCGGGCAAACGCTGCCGCCACCCGAGGACTGCCGTGATTGCACTGCGCTATCACCGGAATCCGGCCAGCTGCGGCTGTGATTGCCGCCTCCACCAGGAGGTGGCGCTCCGCCTCTGTCAGCTTGTAGAACTCGCTCCCGTAGGCGGGCAGGCAGACCGCCGCCGCGCCCGATTCCACCGCGAAGTCAATCAGCCGACCCACCGCTTCCAGATCAATGTCTTCGCCTGCGGCATCAAATGGCGTCGGTAGCACCGGCACGATGCCGGTGATTTCGTGCATAGCGTGACTAGGTCCGCCCAAGCTGGTGCCTTCCCTCTCCAATCCTCCGGGTCTGCTGCAGGACCGCCCGCCAGTCGCCCACAGGTGACTCTTAAGCCCGATGGGCTCAACTCTGTCACCCGAGCCGTCGCGTTGATCCACCTGGCCAAGATCGATCTTGGACGATAAAGCTGTGGCAGCGTAAAACGCCGTATTTGGCCTGTCAAGCGACTGTACTGGTCCAGTACATACGAGACAGTGGCCTCCTTAAGGAGCTGCAGATCTCATCGAGCACGACTGGGAGCGGATGGTCACGTTTTGCGGTTTCCCGAAGCCCCACTGGAAAGACATCCGCACCACCAACGTGATCGAGTCGCCTTTTGCCGCGGTGCAGTTGCGGACGGGAGCGGCCAAGCGGTATCAAGAAAGTCGCCAACGCCACCGCGGTGATCTGGAAAACCCTGCTGGTGGCGGAAAAACGATTTCGGCGTCTTCACGCGCCGCACCTGGTAGCCGAGGTCGCGGAAGGAGCTGTATTTGTCGTTGGATGGACGGCTCGCCGCCCGAATTCGACAACAGCGAGTTTGTTCAAGAGCTCGAAAGCCGCGGATTCTACGTGGCTACGCAAGCTCGCAGCAACTACCGTTGGACGACCTTTTCAATTCCTTCGTCCCTAAACATGTATTACGTTCATGACGAGTACTTGAGTCCGGGGAACAAGTCATCCAGACGATTGGCCGCGCAGGCGGACGACCACGCGCTAGGGCGAATTCTCACAACCCTCGGCTACAGATACGTGCATGTTTCGTCGGGCATCGAATGGAGCAACACAAGTCGCAGCGCCGACCTCGTCGTGGACTTTACGCCTGCCGGCCTTCTTCTATCGGGAGACAAGACTGAAGATCCGTTCGCCTTCAAAAGGGCCACAAGCCTATCAAGCAGGTTCACTGACTCTCTCTTGCCGACGACAGTGGCTAGGCCGTTCCTGTCGAGCGAATTTGATATTCACCCTGATGATCCATTCGCCTACCGTTGGCAGCATCCGCTCCGCACGCTGGCGTGGCTCGATTTCATGAATGAAGTTGCGGGGATGGACGGGCCGAAATTCGTGTTCGCACATCTGCTGAAACCACATGGACCGAATTCGTTCGACAGGCACGGAAACATCGCGTTCGACTCGGGGGGCTGGCCCGACGAGCATGATCCGACGGTACCCGAAGCCTTTTACGGTCAAGTGATCTGGGTTAACGGTCGAATGATCGAGGTTGTGGACGCCATTCTTGAAAACGTACGAAGAACCACCTATCATCGTGATCGCAGGTGACCATGGGTTCTTTGCGGTATTTAGAGCATATCCCCTATGCCCACGACATACTTGCGGCATATCTGCTTCCTGATGGCGGCGAGAGCGCGCTTTACCCATCGATCACGTCTGTCAATTCATTCAGGGTCATATTGGACTATTACTTCGGACTCGACCTCGGGCTGCTGGAGGATAGGGTCTACCACTAGGCAGTTGAGCCACATGTGAAGTGCTTCGAACACGTCCGACTGCGAGCCCGGTGCACGAAGCGTAGTAGCGCTTGGTACGGAGGGACATCTGAGGTCTATCGGCGTAGCGACAGTATCTGCATGGGTCGCCCATGCCTTTGCCTGGGCCGCCGGCGTCTTCTTTGCATTCGGACCCGTGTACCAGGGTGAATCAGTAACCCCGGCACTCCCTGGTGAGCCTGGCGGGGAGGTGATTCCGTCTAGCGCTACGGCAATAGAAGTGAATGGCCTGCACGTAATCTTGTTGCTGCTAGTGCCTATCCTGTTGACCGCCATCACTTTGTTGGGCCTTCGGCTCCAACAGACGACGATGCGCAAGATACTCCTCTGGAGCCCCGCCGTCGTGCTTCTGGGATTCTGTTTTGTGGCGATAGCTTCGATCGGCATGTTCTACCTGCCAACAGCCCTCGCGCTCCTTGTTGCAGCCATTGCTGATCTCGGAGGTCAGGAAGGCAATGAGCCGATCTAGTCTCTCGGTCGTCACTGGGGCCTTTGGCTACAGTGGCAAGTACATCGCGCGGCGGTTGTTGGAACAGGGAGCAACTGTAAAGACGTTGACCCGTACTCCTACTTCCCACAGCCCCTTCGGTGATCGGGTGGAGGCTCTACCTCTGGACTTCGGCGACTTTAACGGTTTGGTGGAAAATCTTCGGGGAGCCGCCACTCTGTACAACACGTATTGGATTCGCTTCGCACGAGGCACGGTTACTCATGACGTTGCGGTTCAGAACTCCCGCATCCTGATAGGAGCGGCGGCCGAAGCCGCCGTTGGCCGCATCGTCCATATCAGCATCACCAACCCCTCGGAAGACTCGCCACTTCCTTACTTCCGGGGGAAGGCGCTGGTGGAGAAGGCAATCCACGAGTCTGGGTTGTCCTACGCCATCCTCAGACCCACGGTGCTGTTCAGCCCCGAGGATGTGCTGATAAACAACATCGCCTGGTTCCTGCGGCGGTTTCCAGCGTTCCCCATCGCAGGGTCTGGGGACTATCCGATACAGCCGGTGTTCGTAGACGACCTGGCGCAACTTGCCGTGAATGCCGGGGCGGGAAGCGAAGATGTCGTGTTAGACGCCGTGGGTCCAGAAACATTCACGTTTGAGGAGATGGTACGGCTCATAGCTCGCCGAGTAGGCAGCCGAGCCCGGCTGATTCACGTACGGCCTTCCGTGGCGCTGCTGGCCGCCCGAATGGCGGGTTGGTTGGTGCGGGATGTGGTGCTGACCAGGGATGAAATCGACGGACTGATGGCGGGCCATCTGGTGTCGGCTGACCCACCCACCGCCTCCACCCGGTTCACCGAATGGCTGGAGGCCGAAGGCGCTACGTTGGGACGGCGCTACGCCTCGGAACTGGACCGCCACTACCGCCGCCCACGACTGGCATTGAAAGCGAACAAATCAAGAGAAGAAACTACGGATTCTTCGTGACGGAGATGCCGCCAAAATGGGATAATTGAGAGGAACAACGAAGGGGAATGGAACGGCGATTCTGCCTGGCTAATTCTAATGGGCTCGGGCTGGTGTTCCTATGGATACCCAACTCCCTCGCGATCCCACGGATGGACAGGCCACGGACCTTGGCCTCCTGTACCGCCTCCCACAGTGCCACTTGGCGCGGGGTTGGCTTCCTAGGCATCGGAGCTGCATGCTTGCGCGCTCTGCTGGGACGGTTCGATTTGGCGTCGTTGATGCCGCGCGATTCGAGAGCTGCGAGCGGGTGGTGATGGTAGCCCGAGCCATTGGCGCTACCGTTGAGGCTGGGAGTCTGACTGAGCACACGCATCAGGCTGGGACGTGGGGGCGCCTCCTGGGTCGGGATCATGCGTCCCTTGTACTCCACCAGCAGTCGACCGTCCGGTCGCTCAAGCACCTCCACCCGGACTCCGGCGTAGCTGGGCCGCTCCTGGTCGGGTAGTTGCTGCAGAGTACGCCATCTGTACTTTACGGTGTTGTCCTTGGCGACCTTGCGTCGATACCTGAAGCACAGGGCCTGTTCCACGGCAGCCGCCGTTTCCGGTGGGCGGTAGGCAACCTGTGACTGCGCCGCCGGGACTCCGAACTGCCTGTCGAACCGCGGCAGGTAGCGGTGCAGAACCGCTTTGGCGTCGTCGATGGTCTCGACCCTAGCTAGGCGCAGTTCAGTGACGAGTCGATCCTGGAACGTCCCCGCGGTCCGCTCGACACGCCCCTTGGCTTGTGGCGATCGCGCGAATATCTGTCGTATGCCCAACTGCTGCATCGCGCGGGCAAACTGCGTCGGTCCCGGCAGCTTCTGCCGAGGCTCGCCGGGATGCTTGAAAACGGCGTGTCGGTCGCTGTAGACGGCCAGCGGTATACCGTGGCGCCGGATCAGTCCCTCCATCAGCATCAGGTATCCTCGCGCGTCCTCTTCCGCTTGGAACAGCGCGTAAGGCACCGTGCTGGTCGCATCGTCTACGGCCAATAGCAGCGCGAAGCTCGGGCCACGTCCCTCCAGCCACCGATGGTGGCTGCCGTCGATCTGCACCAGCATCCCCGCCTGCGGCATTCGCTTACGCCTCACCCGGTGTCTGGGCGAACGACGCCGGCGCGGACCTCGTAACTCCTGCGCTCAACGCGATGCGGCGCACCGTCGAGCGGCTCAGGGCGATGCCCTCCCGCTCCATCAGCAACTCGCTCAGATGCGTATGGTTCGTCCCCGAGTAGCGAGTTGTGGCCAAGCGCAGCACATCGGCGATCGCCGCCTCGGATGTGGCGTTGGCAGGTCTGCGACCGCGATTGCCATGCACCAGCGCGGCCGCTCCCTCCCTCCGATAGGCCGCCAGAACGCGCCACACATGGCGCTCGCTAACCCCGAGCAGCTCGGCCGCTTGCGCTACAGGCAACTGGCCGACCATCACGCTGTTCAGTACCTTCAGTCTCGTCTGTTCGTTCTGGTTCAATGTCACTCCTCGCTGAAAGTGACATTTTCCCTGACCAGTTAGCTACTGACGTTTTCCCTGAACAACCACAGACCCCCAAGGCTTGTACCACCAATTATGTTGGTCCAACGAGCATCGGGACAGGCTCAGCAGGCAGGATAGGCGCCGGCGGACCGTAGCCCAGCGAGCTATGCGGCCGGATGCGGTTGTAAGCCTGCCTATCTTGCGCTGTCAGCAGTCAGACCTTATTCGTGCGAGCGGACACACCAGAGCGTGCAACTCGTAACGCACGCCACCAATACGTACAGTGGGTCAATGAAGCCCCAGAAGCTCAGGCGGGTTTCCGGCTGGACGCCATCGGCTACCGTCAGGTCGTCGAACCAGTTCCAGAAGAACCATATGGACAGGAAAGCCGCAACGTAGAATACGAGGTTGACTTCCAGATACTCGCGGGTAATTCCATCCCCGCCGCGCCCGTCCAAGACACGCTTGCGAAGATACCAGACGGCCACCGCTACAAGCACCCCAAACGCCATGAACACGTTGAGAATGCTCCAGATCTGATCGACGTCCACGGCGTCCTCATAGAAGGCGCTGAATATGAAGTGCAACGCAACCGCCAGCGCGCTCGCGCCCACCACGAAGCCAACGACCTTCCTCACCATCGGCATAGTCACCGCCCCCTTCCAACGACCGAGCCGCCGAGATCACACTCCTCGACTGCCGCGACTGCTACTACTACAGTCCGAGTTTAGTTAACTCGAGGGGTTCCCCCTATAAGGTGTGTAAATAGCCTCAGGCGGCGACCTTTTCTCTCCTGCTCTTCAAAAAACGCTCCCCGTCGACGAAGACGGCTCCTTCCGCGACTTCGGCCACCAGATGCGGCGCATCGAGGCGCCGGAATCGCGATTCCGCCACCATCAGGGTCTTCCAGATCACCGCGGTGGCATTGGCGACCTTTTTGTAACGCTTGGCCGCGGCCGTCCGCAACCGCACCGCGGCAAACGGCGACTCGATGATGTTGGTGGTGCGCAGATGTTTCCAGTGGGCTTTGGGGAAGTCATAAAAGGTGACCATGCGTTCCCAGTCGTACTCGATGAGCTCTGCGGCGCCTTCGAACCCCTTCCCTTTGCACCAGTCCTGGAACCTGCCCTTCAACCGCTCTACCTCCGCCCTGGTCTGCGCGTAGGGGATCGCGGTCAGCAGCAGCTTGCCTTCCGCCTGCCGCGACTTCGGCAGCTTGTCCAGCACGTTTACGATCCGGTGGTTCCAGCAGCGCTGCTCCTTTGCCTTCGGAAACACCTCTGCCAGCGCGCCCCAGATTCCCAGGTGCCCGTCTCCCACGACCACGGACGGGCAGTTCATGCCCCTCTCCTTCAGACCGCGCAGCATCCCGGCCCAGCTCTGCTTGGACTCGCGGTAGCCAGGTTCCACCGCAAGCACCAGCTTGCGCCCGTCGCGCACCCCGCCTATGGCCACCAGTAACGCCGCCTTCTCCTTCTCCAGGCCCGCCTTGACGTAGACGCCGTCAACCCACAGGTAGACGATCTCTGAGTCCAGCAGCGACCTCTTCTTGAACGCCTCGTACTCGGCCAGCCACCCCGCCTTCAGCCGCGCGATGGACGATGCCGACAGCGGCGCCCCTTCACCCAGCAGACCTCGTAATGCCAGATCGAAGTCACCCTCCGCCAACCCATGCAGATAGAGCTGCGGCAACAGCTCTCCTACCTCGCGCGTGCGCCGCTTGAACAAAGGCAGGATCCAGCTCTCAAACCGCTCCTCCAGCCCCCGCACCCGCGGCCGGCGCACCTCAACCGTCCCCGAAGTCAGTGACAGCTTCCTGAGCCTGCCGTACCCGTTGCGGTAGCCAGGGACCTCGTCGACGCCTCGGCGCCGTTGCCAGCGCCTGCGCCCCAGTAGCGCCGTCACCTCCTCTTCCAAGACCTCCTGTATGAAGCCCTGGACCTTCTGGCGTACGAACGCCTCCAGCCCTTCGTAGGCGGCGCTTGACGGCGCATCGCCCCCAATGGTCTCATTCCTCATGGCGGTGTCCTCCTTCCTGCGCCAGGCTTTGCCCGGCACCTAAAACTCAGCAGGAAGGTACACCGCCTTTAACTAATGATGATCTGGAGCGTCTGCCGGGATTCTGAAACCAGGCCGACGTATCCACGAATGCGCTGAGCTAAGAGTGCGCGTTATGCGAACTGAAAACTGTACAGCTCCGCGTTTCGCAAATAGAACCGAAGTTTGACAGCGCCCGGCACCTCGCTCACTGTCTGATGCCCCGACCACTTGACCTGATGGCGCACGGCGTCTTCAGTGAAGGTCTCGCAGGCTTCACCAGAATATTCGTCCCAAACATTGTTCCAGGTGTCCATCACCTCGACCTTGATGTATCCCTTGTCATGGCACCGTCCATTGATGAAGAGACGGGAGCCGGTCGAAAAAATGGGCTTTGTTTCGATCCATCCCTCTCGGACTGTAGCGTCTAGAGAGACGTAACCGTCCAGCCGCATGGTGGCCAGACACAGGTGATGCCCGTCACCGGAAATGTCGGGATCTCTGGCTTCTTCAACGTCTGGACGCTCGTCGTGCGGCATGATCCACCAGTCGTGGTGGACTTTCATTCCGCCGTAGTAGAACCACACTTCGTCGCCCACTACCAGTGGTTGGCTGGGAGTTTCTATGTCGAACTGGTCGTAGCTTCCCTCTCCTCCGCGCGGAATGAGGGGTCGGTGGTCCGGGAATCGGTTCCAGTCGAGCCCGTCGCGGCTGTGGTGAAGATACATATCAAGCGTGTTGTCCATCTGGTGAAGGACGTTTAGCAGCCCAAGGTGCATCTCGTCAGCTCGCCAGGGGACGAAACAATAGTAGGAGTCATCCAAACTGTCGTGGTCATCGGCGTCCCATAGGAGTTTCGGTTCGGTCCAATTGATCAGGTCGGAACTCTCCGTAACGTATGAGTGCCGCCGCGTTTTCCACACACCCTCAGGCGGATCGGGGTAGACGGGACTGTGCCAGCCATCCATGTTTGGATGGGCGCTTCCCCCGGCACCAGCGCCGTAACGACCGTGGAGAACATATTTCTCGTCTATTGGGTCATACGTGAGCGTACTAACGTCGCCACGCCAGTTTGATATGAGCGGTTTCGAATCGGCTGGAATCCACTCCTTGCCGTCGCCCGAATACTGCAGCCAAAGTCCGCCGGGGGTTCCGGATTTGCGCCCGCGTGAGTCGCGCCGATCGATTCTCAGATAAGACATTTTGAATCGCTTCGATGGATCCTTCTCGACAGGATCAAGCATCACAGAAGGACATGAGACCATTACTTCTGGCGGGTTGATGATGACGTTGGTGTCGTGGCCGTCGATCTGGTGCATGCCCAGCAGCGGCTTTTCCCATTCAATGCCGTCCCGGGATTCTGCATAGAGGACTCGTTCCTTGCTCGGGCCCCCTTTTGAGAAATATTCGTAAAAGTCCTCGTACCAGCACTTGTAGATGTCGTCCTCTGGATCCCATATGACATTGAAGCAACTGCTGCGGAAGTAGGTCGTCACCTCCCACCGCTTGTCGCGCTTGATAATCGGGTTCGCGGCATGCTTCACGGGCGTGTGCTGTCGGCGAGTTACATTCTTGACGACGGCGATTATGTCGTTATCGATAAAGAGCTGCCGGCGGTCTGCGACGTCCTTGCTGACCGTGTCACGAGAATATGCCACATACATCTTCTCGACCTCCCAAGTCCGTGTCCATAACAGGCGAATCCGTCTGACGGCTCAGAAGTCCGACGCAGGCGTTCGCACGAATCACCATATTAGTCCCACCTCGGCTGAGGCCTGTGAATCGGCGCCGGTTCGAATTCGAAATTATTAGAAGATATTTAGCCCTGAGCGCTGTGACAAAGGCCGCACTGCAGCAAAAATCCAGTTATAGGTTCTATTTACCCTGTGAACTGTGATTTGGTACCCCCGGCGTGATTCGAACACGCGACCCACTGCTTAGAAGGCAGTTGCTCTGTCCTCTGAGCTACGGGGGCTCTCGACTAATCCTAAAGGAAAGGATCGACCGTGAAGCCAAGGGGCTTGAGTCGAAAAACCTACCGCGAACCTGTCATCTACCAGGGTCGGCTCGCTTATCAGCGGCGCTCAACCCTCTTTGCCGGGGGCGCGGACCCTCACCCCAACCCTCTCCCAGGGGGAGAGGGAGAAGGGCCGGTTGGATTGTTTCCCCCTTAACCTCCCCCGCCGCCGGCTCGGACGCCTCCCTCGGTCATGGGTGCGGGATCCAACGCGGCGGCGAGTTCCTCGTCGGTGAGATCGGTCAGCCGTCTGGCCACGACTGGAATGGTCTCGCCCGTTCGCACCGCCTCCTTGGCTATTTCGGCTGCGGCGGCGTATCCGATACGCGGCGCCAGCGCAGTGGCGAGCATGGTGTTTCGCTCGAGCCAGAAGCGGAGCATCTCCTCGTCGGGCTCCAGTCCGCGCACGCAGTGTTCATCGAATGCCTTACAGCCGTTTGCCAGGATCTCTATCGACTGCGGCAGGTTGTACGCGATCGCCGGCATCATCACGTTGAGCTGGAGCTGACCTGCTTCGGCCGCCATGGCAATCGTTAGATCGTTGCCGAAAACCTGGAAACAGATCATATTGAGACATTCGGCCATCACCGGGTTCACTTTGCCGGGCATGATCGACGATCCTGGCTGCACGGCCGGCAGCCGGATCTCCGACAGCCCCGTTCGCGGCCCCGATCCCAGCAGACGGATATCGTTGGCGATCTTGCTCAGATCAACCGCCAGGGACCTAAGCGCACCCGACAGAAGCGCGAACCGCGACATGCTCTGCATGGAGTAGAAGAGGTTCTCGGAACGCCGCACGGTCAGCCCGCTAAGTTCGCCGATGGTCTCGACGACACGCCTCTGATAGTCCGGCTCGGCGTTGAGTCCGCTCCCCACAGCAGTTCCCCCGATGCTCAGCTCTTGAACGGGAATCGCCGCGGCGGCAATGTGCTCCTTGCCTCGGGCCACAGCCACCGAGTAGGCCGCGAACTCCTGGCCCAGGCGAACAGGCGTGGCGTCCTGCACATGGGTCCTTCCGGACTTGACGATTCCGTCCCAGTCCTTCGATTTCTGCTGCAGCGAGCCGGAAAGCCCGTCCAGGGCCTCGTAGAGAGAGGTCAGCAGCCGGAGCGCGGATAGAGCGATAGCCGTGGGGATCACGTCATTGGTCGACTGGGCCATGTTGACGTGGTCATTTGGATGGACGGGATCGTACGCCCCGCGAGCGCCGCCGAGGAGCTCGTTCGACCGGTTGGCGAGGATCTCGTTGGCGTTCATGTTGTGGGAAGTACCCGCTCCCGCCTGGAATACGTCCACCACGAACTGACGAGGGTGCCTGCCTTCTAGAATTTCGTCCGCGGCGCTGACTATGGCATCCGCGAGCTTCGCGTCGAGACGGCCCGTTTCTTTATGAGTGAGGGCGGCCGCCTTCTTGATGAGAACCGTGGCCCAAACGAATGCGGGATGCGGAGGAACTCCGCTGATCGGAAAATTCAGAACCGCCCGCTGAGTTTGAACTCCGTATAAAGCATCCGACGGGACTTCCAAATCGCCGAGTGGATCACTCTCAGTGCGGGTAGACATCGGTACTCATCCTTTCTGTGCCCGAACGGTTCGAATCATCATCGCGATGCCGCGCCCCGGGGCCGCGCCGGCTCGCGGCCGAGGCGTCGGAGATATCGTTCTGAACCCATTCTGGAGATTGTTCCGCCGTCGAATCCGGCCAAGGTCGACCGGCGCTGGGAATCCGAACGCGTCCGCGGCGGACCGTGGGTCAGATACCCATGACCTCCACCAGCTCACGGACTCCGGCGGCGGATTTATGTAAAGCTGAAAGCTCTTCCTGCGTAAGCGAAAGCTTGATAAGTCCCTCGTATCCATCCTTGCCCAGCTTGACGAGCACGCCGATGAACGTGTCGGTGATCCCGTATTCTTCCTCAAGAAGCACAGCGCATGGAAATATCCGCTTCTGATCCAGGATCATTGAGTCGATCATCAGCGCTACCGACTCCCCCGGCGCCTCGTACGCGCTGCCCTTCTGAAGCAGTTTCACGATTTCCGCGCCGCCGTCCTTCGTGCGCTGGATTATTGCGTCGAGCCGCTCTTGCGAGATCAGTTCCGTGACGGGAACTCCCGACACCGTGGTGTAACGCGGGATGGGAACCATCGCGTCGCCATGTCCACCAAGAACGAAGCCTGAAACGTCCGCGGGGGATATGCCAAGTTCCCAGGCAATGAAGGTGCGGTACCTCGCCGAGTCGAGGATTCCGCCTTGCCCGACGACCCTCTGCTTGGGAAATCCGGTGACAGAGTGGACCAACTGGGCCATGGCATCGACGGGGTTCGTGAGGACGATGAACGTACAATTCGGCGACCTCGCGGCAAGCTCGGCCGCCACTTGCTCGACGATCTCCTTGTTCTTGAGGAGGAGGTCGTCGCGGGACATCCCCGGCTGGCGCGGGAATCCCGACGTGATGACGCACACATCGGAATCTTGGGTGGATTCGTAGCCGGTCGAACCCGTCAGGTTGGGAGGGAATCCCTCGAGCGATCCGGCCTGATTGAGATCGAGGGCCTTACCGGCCGCAAATCCCTCGATGACATCCACGAGGGCCACATCCGCGTAACCTCGCTCGGCAACGCGCCTCGCGATGGAACCGCCCGTCTGACCCGCGCCGGCAATCGAAACTTTCGCGCGCACCGTTTATACCTCGCTAGCGCCCAAGCATATTCCCGATTTGACGGATGCTGAACCGGATGCCGCGCCCACTCTCAGACCCCGGCCCCCGAGACCTTTCGACCAGGTTTTCCAACCTGGTTGGCTTCCGCGGCGGCTCGCAGAGACTCGATTCGGTTGGCCGGCTCGATTTCCAACGGACAGGCGACGTTCCACTCCTCAGCCGGTTCGCGATCCCAGATTCCGCCCTCACCTGTGACCAGTTCGAGCCGCTGGCGATCCGAGCCGTCGCGTACGTCGGCGGCATGGCGGTAGATGCGTACCAGCGCCGCCGGACCGAGGAACTCTGAGGACGGTGATGCCGCCGGAGCCGCGGCATCACACAGTCCACACGCTATGCACGTTTCGGATCGTCCCAGACGCTCCACCTCGTACTGCAACATGTCGGAGTCCATTCCGCTGCCGGGGGAACCATCGTCAGGCTGAGTCCAGGGGTCGATTGACGCTATCCGGTTCAGCATCGGGTCGAGGTCCGCCACGAGGTCACGAATGACGGGATGATTCGACAGTGGGGCGATCTCGATTTGTCCGTCGTTGGTATCGATCGCCGAAATGCGGGTGCGGCAGGCGAGAACCGGCATGCCGTTTGCCTGGACGCCGCATGCGCCGCAAATGCCGCCGCGGCAGGAATATCGAAAGCTCAGCGATGGATCGACGTTCTCCTCCACGTCCACGAGGACACCGAGCAAAGTCATGTCACCGCTGACGGTGACCTGGTAGTGGTGGACCTCCGGGCTGTCGTGCGTCTCGGGATCGTAACGAGCGATTCGGATTCCGCGCCTAAGGTCTGCCGCCATCAGTAGGACCTCTTTTCAAGCGCGGCGGATCCCGCCTCGATCTCTTGGGGATCCAGTCGAATCTCACCGTTTTCGCGGTATGCAAGTGTGTGGCGCCGCATATTGGAGTCGTCTCGATCGGGGTGATCGACTCTGTGGTGACTTCCTCGCGATTCCGTGCGGCGCAGGGCGCTCGACGCGATCGCTTGAGCTACTTCAACCATATTCGCGAGTCCAAGCGCCCCGGCCAGTTCAAGGTTGAAGCGCCTGTTCTGGCTTCGGATTCGAATGTCGGCCATTCGATCCGAAATCTTGGCGAGATCGTCAAGGCACCGCGTGAGACCATCATGGGTACGATTTATGCCGGCGCCCTCGCTCATCGTTGCCCGTAGGTCCTTAGTCAGCCGCGCGACGCTCTCGCCGCCCGGGTGATTCATCAATCTGGAGATCCGCTCGGCCTCGTCCTCTCGAGCCCGGTCAAGAGCACCGGTTACCCGCCCGGCGCCGCCCGCCGTTTGAGCTGCGGCGAGGCCGGCCCGCCGGCCGAAGACCAGCGCCTCAGTGGCCCCGTTCCCGGCCAGAGAGCTTGCTCCGTGGATCCCCGTGCTGGCGCATTCTCCGGCCGCATGGAGGCCAGCGATCTCCGTTCGCCCGTTCGTGTCGGTGGGAATCCCTCCAACGCTGGTATGAGCGGCGGGAACCACCTGAAGAGGCGCATCCGCGAAGTCGATTCCTTGAAGGTCGATGCAGAGCCGTCTGAGGTGCGGCAGCGATGCGGCGATCGTTTCGCCGTCAATCCCGGTTGAGTCGAGGTGTACGCTTTCGCCGTTGAATCCGCGCCCCTCATCGATCTCGGACTGCACGGCCCTGGAGACGATATCCCGGGGCGCGACGTCGCGGCTGTCGGCTGCATACGCCTCCATGAACCTATCTCCGGCCGAATTCACGAGCACCGATCCCTCGGCACGCGCGGCTTCGGTCACTGCGACGCCGTTCCAAATCAGGCCGTCCGTCGAGTGCAGCCCGGTCGGGTTGAATTGCACGAATTCCATGTCTCGAAGCGGCAGGCCCGCTTGCAGGGCCATTGCCAGCCCATCGCCAGTATTGGTTGCCGGTGAGGTATTGACGGCATACACGCCGGAACCTCCGCCGGTGGCCAGGACGACGGCCCTTCCAGATACCGAATGCAACCCGCCAGATCGGAGGTCGAGGGCGACGATCCCTACCGCGGCGCCGTCTTCTAAGACGATCCGCATGACGTGCCACTCGTCCAGAATCGTTACGCCAGAGCCAATAAGCTGCTCCCACAAGGTTTGCGTGAGCAGGATTCCGGTCCAATCGGCCGCATGTGCGGCGCGCGGAACGGCATGGCCCCCGAGCCGGCGGAGCGCAAGGCGGCCGCCCGCATCCCGGTAAAATGCGGCGCCGCGGTGTTCCATGTCGATGATGGTTTCGGCGGCCTCTTCGCAGAGAATCGCCACAGGTTGGTCATCGGAGAGATAATCGCCGCCTCCGATCGTGTCGCGTGCATAGGACTCGGGATCGTCGGATGGGCCCAAGGCGCCATTTATGCCGCCCGCCGACGAAGCCGACGCGGACCGTATTGGATGCACCTTGGTTATGAGCGCGACGCTCGCTGAATCCGCCGCCGCCAGCGCGGCCCGCATCCCGGCCATTCCGCCACCCACGACGATGACATCAAAGTCGAGCACTAGATCGCACATCCCCTCACCTGGGCCAGCTTCGCGGAAGTCGTAGAAAAGATTGTGTTCCATTTCATGGAAAGCCGCCAGTCCGCGCGCAATCTCAACCGCCGACGTCCGAAAGCTTCGACCGGATCAGCGACGCTATGTCATCCGGAACGTCGGCGACCTGGACGCCTGCCCGCTCGAGGGCCTCGATCTTCTCCTGCGCGGTCCCGGTCCCGGTCCCGGTCCCGGCAGAGACTATCGCGCCTGCATGCCCCATGCGTTTGTCCTTGGGGGCCGTCCGTCCGGCTACGAACGCCACCACGGGTTTGGTTACGTTGGCGTCGATGAAATCCGCGCACTTTTCTTCGTCGCTGCCACCGATCTCGCCGATGAGCACGATCGCCTCGGTTCCGGGATCCTGCTCAAACATCTCGAAAATTTCCACGAACGACGTGCCGATGATCGGGTCCCCACCGATACCAACGCATGTGCTCTGGCCCAATCCGATATCCGACAACGACTGCACCACCTCATATGTCAGCGTCCCGCTGCGGCTCACCAGCCCGACAGGGCCCGGCGTGTGGATGGGGCCGGGAAGGATTCCGACCTTGACGTTTGCGGCGGGAGAAATGAGCCCGGGGCAGTTTGGCCCGATGAGGCGCGACCCGGCAACCCGAACCCGGTGATAGACCGGGATCATGTCGATGACGGGGATGCCTTCCGTGATGCACACGATGAGCGGGATCCGTGAGTCTACCTGCTCCAGAATGGCGTCCGGCGCGGCGAAAGCCGGCACGAAAACGATCCCGCAGTTCGGCGAAGCGTCGCCCACCGCCGCCGAGACCGTATCGAAAACGGGAACCCCATGAACCGTCTGCCCGCCGCGTCCCGGTACGACTCCGCAAACGACCTTGGTCCCATACTCCAGCATGAGATTCGTATGAAACGAGCCCTGGTTGCCGGTGACTCCCTGTACGAGAAGCCGCGTTTCCGACCCGACGAGAATGCTCAACCGGCCACTCCGGCCACGGCTTCCTTTACGGCATCGACCATCCCACGATGGGCGGAGATTCCCGCGTCGCGAAGGATTGCGAGACCCCCTTCCTCATTGGTCCCGACCAGCCTCACGACAAGCGGCACGCCCCGCGGCAAGTCGCTGGTCGCGGCAACAACCCCCCGCGCGACTTCATCGCACCGGGTGATTCCGCCGAAGATGTTGACGAGCACCAATCTCACTCCAGAATCGGCGAGGATGATGTCCATCGCCGTTCGAACCTGCTCGGCGTCGGCGCCGCCGCCCACGTCGAGGAAATTCGCCGGCTGGCCGCCGTGCAGAGCGATCACGTCAAGCAGCGTCATGGCCAGGCCCGCGCCGTTGACCATGCAGCCGATATCGCCATCGAGCTTCACGTAGCTGATTCCAGACTCGCGCGCCCGGCGCTCCGGACCGGTCTCCTCCTCCGGATTTCGCATGCGCTCGATGTCTGGACGCCGGAAGAGGGCGTTGTCGTCGATGTTGACCTTGGCATCGATTGCCCTGAGTTCGCCTTCGGGCGTGACGATCAACGGGTTGATCTCCGCCAGCGAGGCGTCAACCTGATGCACGAAGTCGACCAGCGCGGTTGCGATTCGGTCGAACTGGCGCACCTGCGGCCAATCCAGGCCGAGTTCAAATCCGGTCCTGCGCGCCTGGAAGGAGTCCAAACGACCGGTCGGAGCAACATACTCCCGGACGATCGAAGATGGATTCGTGCGGGCGACTTCTTCGATATCGACGCCGCCGTCCGAGCTGGCCATGAGCAGTACGCGCTTTGAATCGCGATCCACGATCGCGCCCAGGTACAGCTCGCGGTCGATCTCCGAAGCCTCCGCCACCAAGACCTTTTCAACGGCGAAGCCGCCAATGGTGAGGCCGAGGATATCGGCCGCCGCCGCGCGGGCTTCATCAGGTCCGGCCGCGAGCTTCACGCCGCCCGCCTTACCGCGACCTCCCGCTAGAACCTGTGCCTTGATCACGACTGGCTTGGCCATCTCGACGGCGATCGAATGCGCTTCGTCCGGGCTGGCGGCGACGCGCCCTTCGGGCACTGGCAGACCCGCGGCGGCGAACAGCTCTCGCGCCTGATATTCGTGAATCTTCAAGCGGCGTTCATCAACTCGATCAGGGCGTCGGCGACGTCGGACGTACCCACGGCGGTTGGGTCGTCTCGACTGGGCTTCATGTCGTAGGTCACGGATTTGCCCTCTTCGATCAATCGCACGACCGCCGCATCGAGCCGTTCCGCCGCCTCCGCTTCGCCAATGTGCCGCAGGAGCATGAGGCCCGAAAGAATCAGCGCCAGCGGGTTTACCTTGTTCATTCCCTTGTATCTGGGCGCGCTTCCGTGGGTTGCCTCGAAGACGGCGATGTCTTGGCCGATGTTGGCCCCGGGCGCAACGCCGAGTCCGCCCACCAGGCCGGCGCAGAGATCGGAGACGATGTCGCCGTAAAGGTTCGGCAACACGACGACATCGTATAGCTCGGGTTTTTGCACGAGCTGCATACACATGTTGTCCACGATCCGATCCTCGAACTCGATGTCGGCATAGTCCTCCGACACGTTCCGCGCGACCTCCAGGAACAGACCGTCGGAGAATTTCATGATGTTGGCTTTGTGCACGGCCGTTACCTTGTGGCGGCCGTTGGCCCGCGCATGGTCGAATGCAAACCGCACGATTCGATCCGTGCCGGCCACGGAAATGGGCTTGATGCTGATTCCTGAGTCGTCGCGAATTCGCGATCCACTCAGCTTCTCGATCTCGGCGATGATTGCCGCGGCATCGGGGGTCCCCTTTTCGAATTCGATCCCGGCGTAGAGGTCCTCCGTATTTTCGCGGACGACGATCAGATCGATGTCGTCATACGGGGAGCGCACGCCTTTGTACGTTTTGCAGGGCCGCAGGCAGGCGTAAAGATCGAGCGCTTTGCGCAGGGCGACGTTCACGCTGCGAAATCCCTTTCCCACGGGGGTGGTGAGAGGACCCTTCAGCGCGAGCCTGTTTTTCCTTATGGACTCCAGAACGGATTCCGGCAGGACTTCGCCTGTCTGCTCAGCCACGTCGGCGCCGGCATCGTGCACATCCCACTGAAAATCAACGCCGGTGGCTTCGAGAACCCGTATCGTCGCGTCCGCGATTTCAGGGCCGGTTCCATCACCTGGAATCAACGTCACCGTGTAGGCCATCGGACACCTCAACTCTCCGAGCGAAGCCGGGATAGATGATACCCGCGGGCTTTTCGAATCTCAGTTTGCCTGATTCTCAGTCGCCGCCGGACTGAGGCGCCTTAAAGCACTTCAGTCGTCGCGCCGACGACATGACCGAAGCGCTCACGTGAGTCGGTGCCGTCCCCGGTCGAGATATACACTTGGAGGCGCCGCGCCGACCAGCAATCCCGCGCGGGCAGGATACGTTCGGCGGCCCTTCATCGCGCCGCCTTGCCGAAGGGTGGGAGACATGCCCGTTATCGAGTCAACCCCCAGCTTGGTCTCAAGCATTTACGCCACCACCCGGCGACATCTCGAAGTCGTACGCGGACGGCTCGACAGGCCGTTGACGCTCACGGAGAAAATCCTCTACGGTCACCTGGCGGAACCCGAATCGGACGCACTGGTCGCCGGTGAAGGCTATCTGCTCCTGAACCCGGATCGAGTCGGGCTTCAGGACGTGACCGGTCAAATGGCGCTGCTCCAGTTTATGCTCGCCGGTCGGGACGAGGTGGCGGTGCCCACAACCGTCCACTGCGATCATCTGATCCGCGCGCAAAACGGTTCCGAATCAGATTTGAAGTTGGCCCACGCCGAAAACTCGGAAGTCTTTGACTTCCTCGACTCCGCTTCCCGACGCTACGGAATCGGGTTCTGGAAACCCGGAGCCGGGATCATCCATCAGGTGGTGCTCGAAAACTATGCGTTTCCGGGCGGCCTCATGATTGGTACCGATTCGCACACGCCCAACGCGGGAGGGCTCGGGATGTTGGCCGTGGGTGTCGGCGGCGCCGACGCCGTGGACGCCATGGTTGGATTCCCCTGGGAGGTCAAGAACCCGAACATTCTAGGCGTGAGGTTGACGGGCGAACTGAGCGGATGGAGCGCGCCGAAGGATGTGATTCTCAAGGTTCTCGGGATACTCACGACCAGCGGCGGGACGAATCGAGTCATCGAGTACTTCGGGCCGGGCGCGCTAACGCTCTCATGCACCGGCAAGGCAACTATTACGAATATGGGCGCCGAGCTTGGGGCGACGACTTCCGTGTTTCCATACGATGTCAAGATGGGCCGGTATCTGCGGGCAACTGAGCGCGCCGAACTTGCCGACCTCGCCGACGAGTCAATCGATCTGGTCACCGCCGATGGCGAAATCGAGCAAGATCCAAAGCGGTACTACGAAAGAGTCATCGAAATAAACCTGTCTGAATTGGAACCGCACATCGTCGGTCCGCATCGACCCGATCTGGCCCGACCCATCTCCGCCATGGCTGCCGCCGTCAAGGAGAATGGCTACCCCGACAAGATTTCGGCGGCGCTCATCGGAAGCTGCACGAACTCCTCGTACGAGGATGTGACCCGGGCCGCCGACGTCGCCACCCAAGCAACCGAGCAAGGAGCCTCGGTCGCCACGCCGCTCCTGGTTACGCCCGGTTCAGAAATGGTGCGCGCGACCATCGAGCGCGACGGGCAGCTGGGGTCGCTCGAAGCCCTGGGTGGAACGGTGCTGGCGAACGCATGCGGTCCCTGCATTGGACAATGGCGAAGGACCGATACGAGCGGCCCGAGTGGAACCGGTGGCAAGACCAATACCATCGTGTCCTCCTTCAACCGGAATTTCCCGCGTCGCAACGACGGCAATCCCAGCACACTGTCGTTCCTGGTCAGCCCCGAGATAGCGGTGGCCTACAGCCTCGCCGGTCGTCTGTCGTTCAATCCGTTGACGGATCGAATCGATGCGCCGAACGGCGACGCGTTCAAACTCCGCCCGCCCGAGCCCGCACCGGACGTCCCGTCCAACGGTTTTGCAGGCAGAGGCTACGGATACCAGCCTCCGAGCGAGGACGGTTCCTCGGTGGAGGTGATCGTCGACCCTTCCAGCAAACGACTCGAGATACTCAGGCCGTTCGCGCCGCAGACGCCGGATAATTTCCAGGGGATGCCGGTCCTCCTAAAGGCGACCGGGCAGTGCACGACGGATGCGATCTCACCCGCGGGTCCATGGTTGAGATTTCGTGGTCATCTCACCAATCTCAGCGACAACATGTTCATCGGCGCGAACAATGCATTCACCGACACGCCGGGGACCGGATACAACCAGCTTACGGGCGCGACCGGACAGCCGATTCCCGAGATCGCCCAGGAGTACAACAACAGCGGCCGCCGCTGGATTGCGATCGGTGACGAGAATTACGGAGAAGGTAGCAGTCGTGAGCATGCCGCCATGTCGCCAAGGCACCTTGGATGCGTCGCCGTCATCGTGCGCTCATTCGCCCGAATCCACGAGGGCAATCTCAAAAAGCAGGGATTGCTTCCGCTTACGTTTCGCGATCCGGCGGACTACGACAAGATCGTGAAAGAAGACGAGATCGATCTGATCGACGTGGCCGACATTGCGCCGGGCAAGGATGTCACGGCCCTTCTGAGGCATGCCGATGGGTCATCGGATTCGATCTCGCTCGTACAGACATTCAACGAGCAGCAGATTGAGTGGCTATGGGCCGGATCGGCGTTGAACGTGCTTCGCAAGTCGGTGAGCTAGTCTCCCAGCCTCGGGCTAGTCTTCGAAAACCCAGCGGTCGATCGTGCGATCGTAGTCGAGGAGGTCTGACTCTTCGAAATAGAGCGACATCTCATCCGACGCCGTGTCAAGGGCGTCCGAAGCATGGATGAGATTCCGGAGACCGGATACCGCCAAATCGCCCCTGATCGTCCCTGCCTCCGCCTCGTGCGGAATGGTGGCGCCCACCATCTGGCGTACAGCCTGGATCACACCCTCGCCTTCCAGAACGATCGCAATCGCGGGACCCGAGGTCAGGTGTTCCACAAGCCCGTCGAAGAAGAACTTACCTTTGTGAATTTCATAATGACGTTCAGCGAGATCGGCATCGGGATGCAACATTCGCAAGGCGATGATGCGGTATCCGCGGCGCTCAAACCGCCCAATAATCTCTCCGGTCAGACCTCGCTGGACGGCGTCGGGTTTCAGAAGTACGAATGTGCGCTCCATATCAGTCGGCTTCCTCCTGGTTAGAAGTTTTCGATTCGTCCCAGTATCCGGCAACGGTTTCAGCTACCCGCGTTCGAAGCCCGGCGATGTCGAGCCTCGTGTCGGCGAGGACCAGCACCTGCCATTCCCCCACCCTGAAGCCGATGCATTGGACGTCATCCGATTGCCACCAAAGTTGGCTGATATGACCGAATCCCATATCTTCGACTCCCTTTTCCAGCCCCCCGAATAGCGCTGCCAGCATTCGCCCGGCCACCGGCGAGGCGTATTCCCGTTTCCAGCTGGCGACCGGGACGCCCCCCAATCGCCAAACGACCGCGCCTTTGACATCATCGATCCCCAGCAGCGCGGCCGCGAGAGCCTCTTCACCGTCCTTGATCGCCGCCGCCTCCACTTCTGGCTTCGATAGCGCGGCCGTAGGCCTCCGAAGCGTTCTGAGGCCGGCTCATGCGCATGTACAAGTCTCCCAGGGCCTCCCAGGCCTCGCGGGGCGCCGAATCCATGTCGCATATTTCCGTGAGCGCCGCCTCCCACGCTTCAATTTCTCCGCCCCTCGAATACATGGTTATCAGCTTTATCGCACGTACCCAGTCGCCCGCTCGCGCATGCGCAGTGGCCCGTTCGACTTCGCTCGCGGGACCGGCTTCCGCTTTCGGGTCGTCAGCACCGGCGCGGTCCGCGGCGTCGGCATCCGGTTCAACGTCGAGGATCACCGGTTCCGGCACATCAGGCGAGCTCGGCGCGGTCTCCGAGTCCGGCGCTACCTGGTCCAGGCCGATCGCGGTGTCTTCTGATTCACTGGGATATAGGACCTCCGCCGCGGATGAGACGTCCGGCTCGTCGGCCGTCTCGATTTCTGAGGCGGGAATCGATTTCTCCGGCGCTGACGCTGGGGGTTCCTCCACTTGGTCGGCGGCGGCTTCTGGCGCGGGTTCCACGGGTGGTGGGGCGACCACTGGCGGCCCTGGGACACGAACCCGATCGAACTCGAGCCTTCCGTACATCTGGCGTGCGAGCCAATAGTCTGGATCCAGCTGGGCCGCCTTCTCCAACAACTCCGCGCCATGGTTGGTCCGTCCAACTTCGGTGAGCACATGGGCCATGATCAGCAGCGCCTTCAGGCAATTCGGATGATGATCCAATACCGTGCGGCAATGGTGACGGCTCTCCTCGAAATGCCCTGCCGACCACACGGCTTCGGCGAGTCCCAACCGCAGGTCAATCCGTCCTGAATTGGACTCGACGGCGGCGCCAAACTGTCGCTCCGCCAGTTCCGGCCACCCGTGCCGCATATATGAATAACCCAGAGTCGCGGCTGTGATTGTGGCCGAGTGATCGAACCCGTCGGTCGCTGAGCGCAGATCGGGATGAGCCGGATCGATTTCAGCCACTCGGAGCCAAAGCAGTCGCGAGTGTTCGTCGTCGCCGCGGTTCCGGGCCAGTCGGGCGCTCAAAAGCAGGGCGGTCGCGTTCGCCGGATCCACATCCAGCACGAAGGCCGCCTCGTCGGCGGCCTCGGCCGCGTTTGCCGACCGCTCGAAAGATAACCCGCGAAGAAGTCGGGCTTCGTAGTAGTCGGGGAAACTGCCGAGAAGATACTCAACTACGTGGGACGATTCATCGATGTGGCCGGCATCAAAGGACTCGCGCGCCTGGGTCAGCAGCTCCCTAGGCGACATGAGACGTTGATTTCGAGACCGCGGGCAGGAGGCGAACGAGGGATGCGTGGTCGCGAACGGGACCCACCGCCGCCAAGCTCGCCCAATCGCCTTCGAACACCCTGGCCGCGACGCGAACAACGTCTTCTGTATCAACTCTGTTCAATCGATCGATGACAGCTTCAACGGTCATACGTTCGGCCTCGAGCAATTCTTCGCGAGCGTACCAGGCGGCGACGTTCTGGCTGTCTTCCATGCCAAGGATCAGCGCTCCCTTGACGTACTCCCGAGCGCGCTCGAGTTCCCATTGCGTGGGAGGCTGCATCGTAAGCAGTTCGCATTGTTCGAGTATGACCTCGACCGTTGCCTGCACCTCGTTTGGATCGACGCTGGCGAAGATCGTCAGCGCGCCGCAATCTCGGTATTGCGATAGGAACGAGGAAACATCGTACGCAAGGGCGCGCCGCTCCCTGATTTCAGCGAATAGCCTGGAACACATCCCTTCTCCGAGGATTGCGTTGACGAGTTCCAGGGGATATCTATCGGGGTCCGTCTGATTCAGCGTCTGCGTTCCCACGGCAACGTGGACCTGAAGCGTATCGCGTTCATCGATCACCAGGCGCTGCCCCGTTGTCAACGGGGGCGCCGGAACCCATGGAGCCGGTTGGCCGGGTGAGAGACCGCCAAAATTGGAACGAAGGGATTCCAGGGCGGCCACCGGCTCCACGCTGCCCGCGACGCTCATAACCGAGTTCCTGCCGCAGTAGTAACGATCGGCGTAGGCGCGCAATTGTGCGGTAGTAGCGCCCTGCACCACCTCCAGGTTCACCGAAAGCGGGCGACCGAGGCCGTGGTCGGGCCACAACAGTCCATCGAGCGACTGAATGGCCCAGTCGTCGGGCGCGTCCCGCGACATCGTTACCTCATCCACGATGACGCTCCGCTCCCGTTCGACCTCCGCGGGATCGAATCGTGAATTTTGAATCACATCGGCGACAACCTCCAGCGCCGCATGGAAATGCTCCGACGGGCACTTGACGAAATAGGCCGTCATCTCCTTGTCGGTCGCCGCGTTGATGGATCCGCCGAGCGATTCGATCGCGCCGGTGATGTCGGTGAAAGTCGGTCTCGTATCCGTGCCTTTGAACAGCATGTGCTCCACGAAGTGCGAGAGCCCATGGGTTGCCTCTGACTCGTAGCCGAATCCCGCTCCGACCGCGAACTGGATCGTTACGGCGCGTGTGTGAGGCAGGGAGGTGACCACGGCGCGAAGGCCGTTATCGAACGCGTGGGTTTCGAACAACGATTTCCTTTCGGGGCAGGCGAGCGCGTGGACACGGTCATCACCCTGCAACGTGACGACGCGCCGCTCGCCGCCGAGCGGGAGACGCGGAATACGACCATGGCGCGACGCCAGATGGAATGACTGCCTGCCTGGGCATCACTCCGCGAACGCAGGGCCGTGCGATAGCCCAACATGGTAATGATATCTGTGATCCTTGGCCGAACGGTTCAATCTTGATACGCTGCCCTGTGTCTTGAGTGCCCGTGGCATTGAGTAGGTCCTCGAGGAGGGTTGCCGGTGCGGCTCGCCGCTCAGGAATCGATCGTGCCCGGTGATTCGGTGGCGAAGCGACTTCGGAATCTCGAACAGTGTGGCTACCAGGCCGTTGAGCTCATGTATGCCATGACGATGGAGAATCCCAAAGAGACAAAGGCCGCCCTTGCGGATTCGCCCATCGAGGCCCTGAGCATGTGTACGTCGGTGGATCACGATTTGTGCGCGCCCGGCGCCGATGTGTCGGCTCGCGTTTCGAAGGTCCAGCAGACCCTCGAGTTCGCCAGTCAGTTTGGAGTTCGAAGTGTGGTGTCGGTTCCGGTTCGCGGTCCCTTGGCCGACGGGGTTTCGGAAAACTCCGAACGTGCACAATATCGCGATGCTTTGGCCCAGGCCGGTGAGTTCGCGGCATCGTTGAAAATGGCCATCGTCATAGAACCGTTGAACAGGTACGAAACCCATCTCATCAACCGCGTCGATCAGGCCGTCGCGACGGCCGTCGACGTAAACAGCCCCGGCGTAGCCGTGATGGCGGACTTTTTTCACATGAACATCGAGGAAGCCGATATCGCGCGAACCATTGAGCGCGCGGGCAGGTGGATCCGACACATCCATCTTGCCGACTCCAACCGCCTCAATCCCGGTCGCGGGCACACCGAATTCGGCCCTGGCCTCCGAGCATTGAAGTCGAGCGGTTTCGATGGCGTCATGGCGCTGGAGTGCAGGCTCGGTCCCGGGTCGCCGCTGACCGAACTGAGCGAATCGGCCGCGTTCATCAACTCTCAACTCAGCTAAATGTCCTGTTACACCGGCTTACGCCATGCCCACTAGAGTCGCCGTTGTCGGCGCGGGCAACATCTCGCGGCACCACTTTGAGTCGCTTGAAGACTTGGGTGAAGCGGTGGACGTTGTGGGAATTGCCGACCTAAAGGAAGAGGCAAGGACCGGCGCGGCGGCGCGGATGGACTGCCCCGCGTTCGAGGATTCCACGCAGATGCTGGACGAAGTCGAGCCGGAAGCGGTATTCCTGCTCGTACCTCTATTTGCACGCGGCGATTTCGAGATCGAGGCGGCGAAGCGGGGTATCCACCTTTTTGTGGAGAAGCCGGTTGCCCTGGACCTTGAGACGGCCGAAGCCATAGAAGCGGCCGTGGATTCGGCCGACATTGTCAGTTCGGTGGGCTATCAGTGGCGGTACTCGGATTTCACTCGAAAAGCGGAGCAGTTTACGTCCGGATCGACGATAGGCATGGCGAGCGGGCACTGGTCCGGCGTCTTCCCCGAAGTCGACTGGTGGGGATCGCGATCCAAATCGGGCGGTCAGGTGGTCGAACAGACCACCCACATCTTCGATCTTTGCAGGTACTTTCTGGGCGAGCCAATCTCGGTGTATGCCCGTCATGCGCGCACGGCGGCGAATCCTCCCGACGGGGCCGACGTGCCCGACGTGGGGGTCGCCGTGGTCGAGTTCGAATCGGGCGCCATCGCCCAAATTAGCTCATCTTGCCTGCTGCCTGCCGACTATCGCGTTGATATCGCTCTGTTGACCGAGGCGGGAGTCGCCGAAATCAGCAAAGCGCATCTGAGGATCATCGAAAAGGGCAGCGTCACGACGTTGACCGATCCCGGTCGCCCGTTCCTTGAGGAGGCCAAGGCGTTTATCAGGGCAGCCCAGGTAGGGGACGCATCCAACGTCCTGTCCCCGTACGGAGACGCCGTCAAGACGCTCCGGCTCACCCTGGCGGCTGTGGAATCAGCCGACACTGGAAATGTCGTCAAACTGGGAGAGCTGCTCGACTAGGGCGATGGACAGAGGGCGCCGGACTGGGATCAACACCCTCCCTGCTCCATGGCCGCGAATCACGGAACGCACGCTGGCGGCATCGCCGTGCCTGTAACAGCCGATCGCTGTAGACAGATTCTCGAATCGGCGCGCACGTCCAGGGTGCTCGTTTTGGGCGACATGGTCGTTGACGAGCACATAATCGGCAATTCCACCAGGCTCTCCCGCGAAGCTCCGGTGCCTGTGATCGAGCAATCGGGCCACCGGTACGTTCCGGGTGGCGCGGCGAATCTCGCCTACAACGCCAGAAGTCTAGGGGCCGATGTGTCGGTGTGCGGTCTCGTTGGAGAGGACGACATGGGGGACAGGCTCCGGCACATCCTGGACGAGGCTGGAGTCCACACCGTCGGTCTGGCAACCGAACCGAGCAGGCCCACGGGCGTCAAGCTCCGGATCTGGGCCGGTGGCGCGGGACAACGGCACTACCAGCAAATAGCCAGGGTCGACCTGCCGTACCCGGGGGCCGTCAGCGCCAACTCGCAATATGAACTGACCCTATACCTTGAAGGCGCGGTCCCGGAGTACGGTGCGCTCGTCATATCAGACTACGAAAGCGGCGTCGTCGACGCCCCGATCCTCGACTTCGTACTTCCGCTGGCGAAACGACACGCCAAAGTGGTGTTGGTCGATTCGCACGGAGGCTTCGGCCGGTTCCAGGGCGTTACCGCGGTTACGCCCAACCAGCCTGAGGCAGAGGAGGAGCTCGGTCGGTCCATGAAATCGGCCGATGAGATCGAGGCCGGCGGCGAAGAATTGAGAGCCAGACTCGATTGCGATCTGCTCCTGATAACCATGGGTGGGGACGGCATGGCGCTGTTTCGACGTGGGCAGGATAACCGCACAATCCCGGCCCGACCGGTGCCAGGTCTCGTTGACACGACGGGCGCGGGCGATACGGTGGCGGCGGTTTTCGCGTTATGTCTGCTGGGCGGCGCGGACCCGGTCGAAGCGGCCGAGGTGAGTAACGTCGCCGGAGCGGTGGTCGTCTCACGGCTCGGCGCGGCAACGGTTGTTCCTGATGAGATCATCGCCATGTTCGAAAAGGATGCTGGTGGCTGATCGCGAACCCGCGCCGATCGCGGTCCTTGACGACGCGGCTTCGGCGCTGGCCAGACTCAAAAACAACGCCAGCCGCGTAGTGCTGACGAACGGCTGTTTCGACTGGATGCATCACGGTCATATCGACTTCCTTCGATCTTGCGCCGATCTCGGGGACGCTCTCGTGGTCGGGGTGAATGAAGATGGGTCGGTCAGGCGTCTGAAAGGCGCCGGGAGGCCGATATTTCCGGTACTGGAGCGCGCTCGAATGCTGGCGGCGATTCGATGGGTGGATCTCGTCCTCACATTCCCTCAAGACACCGCCAACGTCCTGATTGAAGTCGTCGGCCCTCACGTCTACACGAAGGGCGCGGACTACGATCCCGCGGCCGGTGGGAATCCGCTCCCTGAAATGGATGCAGTGGCGAGGGCGGGCTGCGAGCTTCGATACATTCCTCTGACTCCTGGCGTCTCGTCGTCGGAGCTGATTCGCGGCCTATCGCCGGCCGGCGACCGAGAGCCTTCAGATTAGGGCCGAAACAGGCCGCCGAATAGCCATGGCCGCTTCGCTGGTGGCCGCCGGAAACATCCTAAGCCGGTTGCTCGGATTCGTCCGCGAGCCCGTGATTGCCGCCCTCTTCGGGGCCACCGGCACGGCGGATGCATTCGAAGTGGCCACGCGAATCCCCAACATGATTTTCGATGTGATCGTCGGTGGCGGCATTGCCGCGGTGCTCGTCCCAATGTTCAGCGGACTCACAGACTCGAGGGAGCGGAGTTCGGAACTTTTCTACAGCCTGCTCCTGGCGGTTGGCTCAATCATCGCCGCGATCGTGGCCGTTCTCGTGATTTTCGCGGATCCGTTTCTTCACATTCTCGCTCCCGACTTCTCGGTTGAAACTCACGCTATGGCGGTCACGATGCTTCGCATTACCGCGCCGGCGGTCGTCCTTCTGGGACTCTCAGCAGTCGCCGCGGGCCGCCTCTACGCCGCGGAACGATTTGTGTATCCGGCGTTTAGCGTTACCGCGCTGAACGGAGTCGTAATAGCAGGAGCGCTCGCCCTAACGCCGCTCGTAGGACCGCCGGGGGTTGCCGTCGGCTACCTCGTCGGCGCCGGCGCTCACCTGGCGATTCAGATACCGGGGCTCATTCGGGAACGGATCTCGGCCTCTCGCCCGAATCCGTTTCGGAACCCGGATCTACGCGAAGCGATGCGTCTTTATTCGCCCGTTGTGGCCGGCTTGATCTTCACTCAGGTCATCGCGTCGATCGATACACGGCTCGCCTCGAGCGCGGGCGAGGGAAGCCTGGCGATGATGCGATTCGCCACCCGCCTGCAGCAGTTTCCCTTAGGAATCGTCGTGGCGGCGATCAGCTTGGCCGCGCTGCCCACGCTGTCAAGAGCGGCACCGGCCCGGTTTTCTGATCTTCCGAATTCGGAGGAGTTCAAGACCGTTTTGAGCGGCGCGGTCAGGTACATGCTCCTGCTCATCATCCCCGCGACGGCATTCATGATTGGAATGTCCGTGCCGCTGGTACGGACCATATACGAGCGCGGCGAATTCTTGTCATCCGCCACGGCACCGACAGCCCTCGCGCTGCTGATCTACTCCCTGCAGTTGCCTCTGGTCGCGCTGGATCAACTTTTCATATTCGCCTACTACTCGGTACGCAACACGAGGACTCCGGTCCTGATGGGCGTAGCCGGGGGAATCGTGTATCTGGCCATCGCTATCCCGACGGTGGGACCGGTCGGCTTCCACGGACTGGTGTGGGCGAATACCGTTCAGAACAGTTTCCATGGAGCGGTTCTCGGTCTCTTGCTCTGGCGCGCACTCAGGGCGCGGCCCGATGCGGTCATGATCCGATTCATGGTCCGAATGGTCCCGGTGACGCTTCTCGTAATCGGCGCCGTATTCGTCGGAACCCGAATCGCCGGGGCGATCGAGGCCGAAGAATCCGCCGGATTGCTCACCGTGCTGATCGGCGGCGCGGCTGCGCTTGGCGGGTACGGCGTCGGTCTGTGGCTGTTTCGCGTACGGGAAGCCCGCACGGCCCTTACCATGGCCATCGGGGGCGCGCGGCGGCTGCTGCTGACCGGTCAAAACGTTTGAGCGCCGCATCCCTCGGACGCAATATGCGATTCTGATTTCGAAAGGGGACGGCGATGTTGGACCAGCAAAAGTATTCGTTCTCACTGGAGGGACGCGTTGCAATAGTCACGGGCGCGAGTCGAGGTCTTGGAGAATCGATTGCGCTGGCCTACGGTCAGGCCGGCGCCAAGGTCGCCCTGGCAGCGCGCACCGAATCCGCGCTGGTGGATCTGGCACGGGGAATAAACGCCAACGGGGGAACCGCCATAGCCGTTCGTACCGATATGACGGACCGGGACGATTGTGGACGCCTCGTTCAGACGACGATTGAGGAGTTCGGTCGCCTGGACATCATGATGAACAACGCCGGAATACCATTCCGCGCTATGCCCGCGCTTGAAATAACGCCCGAAGAGTGGGCTCAGCTCATAGACGGCAATCTTACGAGTGCGTTTTACGGCTGCCAGGCGGCGGGCCAGGTCATGGTGGCCGCGGGGTCCGGGAAGATCATCAACATGTCCTCCCAGTTCGGATCGGTCGGCTACGCCAAACGATCCGTGTACTGCTCAGCCAAAGGGGGAGTTGAGCAATTGACGCGCGCGCTGGCGGTGGAGTGGGCTCCAAACGGTATCCAGGTGAATGCGCTGGCCCCGACGCACATCGAAACCGACGCCAACCGCGAACGTGTGCGCACCGACGAATTTCTCGATGAGATGCTCCCGAAAATCCCGCTCGGACGTGTGGGTGTCCCGGAGGACCTGGTGGGCGCGGCGATCTTTCTGGCCTCACCCGCCTCGGACTTGATAACCGGCCATACGCTGTTGGTGGATGGCGGATGGACCGCCGTCTGAACTGGGCACTATGGAAACGTACGTTTTGTCGAATTGGAGCTCTGGATCGCTCGAGTCGCGGCGGCGTTTCAGCAATCGCCGCGGATCACAGCTCTCTTCGAACCGCGGTGGTCTTCGGGGAGTCTTCCTCCGCGAACCATCGAAAAAACGCGATGCCCAAGGCGAGCCAAAACACGAGTTTCCCGGGCACCCACAAGAGCAACCCTGCGATTTCCTGATCGATCGCGGCCGATAATCCCCATATCCTCGGAACCGCCGCATAGGTTTCATAGAGCAGATCTTCTGAAAACGTAATCAAGGCCCCGACGATTGAGGTAGGGATGGGGAGCAGGAAGTAGTAGAGGATCTGCGCCGGCGCGGGAATCGCGGGCAGCGTTCTCACGGTACTCAGCACGGGCCACCACATCAGCATTCCGGCGCTGATTATCGTGATGTGTTCCAGTTCGTGAATGGGCCCCGACCCGAGGGCGGCGTCGTAGAGGGCCGGTGCGTGCCAGATCAGAAACACGCTGGAAGAAATGAGAAATGCCGCCACGGGAAACGTAAGGGCCCCGGCTATCGCGTGGACCCTGCGACTGTAGGGAAACACGCGAACGATCCACGGTGGAAGTCCCGTCACAAGGAGCGGCGCGGCGACCAGCAGGAGCAGCAGATGCTGAGCCATGTGCACGCTGAACAGGTAGTGCTTGCCGATGAAATCCAGCGGCGAAGCAACGGCCAGGAAGAGGATCCCGATTCCGACCATCCAGGAGGCCATCCGCATCGTCGAGACGGGCCGACCCAGTCGATTGCGCCGTCTCAGAGGACCGACCACATACAGGTAGCCGACCACGCCCACGACCACCGCCGCCAGCAAAGTCGGCTCGAAGCTCCATATGAAGAGGTCGCTGTCAGGAGACAAATGACCGGTATGAAGCCACGGACTTGAAACTCCGAAACTTGAAAGGATCATGCTTGAGATAGCTGGCTCGTTACCGGGAAGTCGTACGACTTGACCGTCAATCTTAGCGCCGCGGCCTTGTCCTCCACCGTAACCAGCGCATGAATGCCACTGGCTGCGAAAACACTCCAAATGGTGTTCTTCTTCAACGTTATGTCTAGTAGAATGCCCTGTGGGAGGACTCAAAATGGATCGTTGGGTGGCCGGTGGAGCCGGCCAGGAGGAATGGGTTTCTTGTCCAATACGAGTCGCTCTCAATCCTCTCGCCGCAGGTTCTTGATGGCGGGCGGAGCCGTTGCGGTTTCCGCACTGGCTGCCCCTCAGACCGCCGCCGCGCTGAGCCTTCTCCCACGTGACCTTGAGGTGGAGCGCGGGCCCGATCGCCTGGTGTACTTTCCCGAGACCGGACATCATCTGTCCGGGGATTTCCTCGTTCTATGGGGACGGATGGGCGGCAGAATGACGCTCGGCCCGCCCATTTCGGAACCCGTTTTCCACGCGGCGGACGAATACCAAGCGTTTCGAAATGGGATTCTGGCTCGTCCCGTCGAGGACCCGATGCTCGTTATTCCCAGTGGGCAGGTGCGACCGCTGCCCTTGGGCGAGACGCTTGCCGCGGACAATCGCGAATCCCTCGATCCAATGTCCGGTGACCGGGCGTCGAGTTTCTGGTTCTCCGGGTCGATTTTCGGCGTGCATCCTAGCTTCTGGCAACGATTTCTCGATGGCGGCGGCGCGTTCGTATTCGGTTTCCCAATTTCGAATCTGGTCGCGGAGGACGGGTTTCAAGTCCAGTGGTTTCAACGGGCACGGTTCGAGCTTCGAGGTGAAGCGGTGAAATTCTCGCCGCTCGGATCGGTGATGGCGGAGCGGCTCGGGATCGACATCGCACCCGTGCCCTTCACGCCCGGCGCGGTACTGTTCGACGGTGTGGCCAATCCAATACCGAACGGCCCCGTCTCCGAGCGCGAAATTGAGATTGACTTAACCCGTCAGCGGCTCATCGCCTATCAGGGTGACAAGCGTGTATACGATGTGTCCGTCTCGACGGGCAGATGGGCAACGCCCACGCCCGAAGGCGTGTTCCCTATTCTTCGCCGCGTTGAAAACGAGTACATGGCAGGCGGCGTTCAGGGAACGGACGACTACTACAGCCTCTCAAACGTCTACTTCACCCAGTATTTCACGTGGCGCGGCCATGCAATTCACTACGCATACTGGCACGATAGCTTCGGGCAGGAGATGAGCCACGGCTGCGTGAATATGACGCTGAGGGACGCAAAATGGGCGTGGAATTTCACCGGGCCAGACGTGCACATCAGAACCCACTACACGAAGTAGAACGAAGGTCGCGCCTCGGGCAGGCAGCCGCGTCGTCGGGCGATCGGCGGTACGCGGCGACCGTTCGCGGCACCTTCAATGTACGTCGGTCAATCGGGCGCAACCCCGGCGCGCCCTCCGACGACCGTTATCCGCAGCACTCAACTTAGCGGCTCCCGCGCGCACCAACGTCGACGCGAGTAGCCGAGGCTCAGGGCGCGATATGCTGAGATACTGGAACCCAACTCATGGAGAACATGCGGATTTTGATATTGGTCAAGCCGCTGATAGCGCCGTGTCAGACGCGACCTCAAAAAAGGTGACCTAGATGGCAGAAGTCCGCGGCAAGCAAGTGCCTGGAATAGCAGAGGACGTGTCCGGTCTCATAGGCAACACGCCACTGGTTCGGATCAACAGGACGGCCGAGGGCTGCGGCGCGATTATCGTCGGCAAGGTGGAGGCCTTCAATCCTGGTGGCAGCGTCAAGGATCGTATCGGCTATTCGATGATCCGCGATGCGGAAGATAAGGGCGAAATAGAACCAGGGAAGACAGTTGTAGTTGAACCCACGAGCGGCAATACCGGCATCGCCTTGGCCATGATCTGTGCGGCGCGGGGATATCGGTGCATTCTCACGATGCCGGAGACGATGAGCCTCGAGCGTCGCAAGCTTCTCATGCTGCTGGGGTCCGAACTCGTTCTTACGCCTGGTCCCGCCGGCATGAACGGGTCGATCGCGAAGGCGGAGCAAATACGCGATGAGACTCCCAACGCCTGGATTCCACAGCAATTCAAGAACCCCTCCAACCCCGCAATCCACGAACAGACGACCGCCGTCGAACTCTGGGAGGATACGAAGGGCGAGATCGACATCCTGGTGACAGGAATCGGGACCGGTGGAACGGCGACCGGATGCGGGCGGGCGCTAAAGAAGCTCAAGCCGGAACTCAGAATCGTAGCCGTCGAACCGGCAGGCAGCGCCGTACTTTCCGGAGGCAATCCGGGGCCCTCCCGGATACAGGGCATCGGCGCTGGATTCATCCCCGAAATCCTGGGTTTAGAGCTTCTGGATGAGATCATCCCGATTGACGACGAGCGCGCGGAAACGGCAACGCGGGACTTGGCCGGCAAGGACGGTCTGCTCGTTGGTGTTTCGGCGGGCGCCGCGGTGGCCGCCGCGATCGAAGTCGGCAACCGGCCGGAAAACGAGGGAAAACTGATCGTGGCCATACTTCCCGACACCGGAGAGCGGTATCTGAGCCATCCCGTGTTCGCGCCGATCGTGGATGCGGCGGAATTGGCCACACCCTCGGGATAGCCGGATTCGCCCAAACGCGTGACAGGCCGCGATGTCCGCGGTCGTAACGGGCGGGATAACTCGAGCGGAACTACGTTCCGCCATCCACTCAGTAAAGCGGGACGCCGCTCAGCTAGCGCTCGTGAAGCGAGCCCTCGTAAATGCTGCGGTTTTCAACATCCTCCATGGTGCGCTGGTGCAGCGGGGCGCCGTATTGGGCGTAGATGTACGCGTCGTCGGGAATTTCGTCCCGGGGGGCGACGATCGCGATCGGTCCAAGACGAAGGATGCCGGGTTCGTCTTGAAATACGCCGCCGATATCGCCCCTCAGCGGGAGCGGCGAACGGCGGGATTCGAGGAAGCTGGCGAACGCCTCATACCTCCCCGGCGCCGCGCCGGCTGGGACCCATACCGCGATCTTGGCAACGATTCCTTCCCCGCGAATCCAGTGCTGAGGCTTTCTGGCATCCTGGGCGAGCGGTCTAAAAATACGCTCATACACACGGCCGTCTGGTCCTTCGAGCCAGGCTCGTATTGCTAGATCAGGGTCCGCCGGCCCGTTGGAGAACAGGCGAAACGTAAAGCGGACACCGTCGCCCGCCGTCCTCGGTGGCTGGTCGGCACGCTCGCCCGAAAACTCGATTGCCACCACGTCAGGTCCGCCGACAAGCCGATACCGGCCCTGGTTCCGGATCACCATGTCGGACTTGTCAGCCATATACAGAAGCAGCATTCCGTTTCGATAGGCCGAGTCGCGAGCCTTCCATAGGTGTACGTTCAGCCAATCCTCCACATATCCGTTGGGGTCGGACTGCTTCATAGCGCTCAAGATCACCCAGAGGCGCTGATGGCTTTCAGCCGCCTGACTGAGCTTGGCGTCAACCTCGTCTCTCGAGACCGCGGGAGGAACCTGATCGGGCAGGAGCCAGACATCCACCGTGTCCAGGAAATCCGGGTAGTAGTGCCGCCAGAACCATCCCTGCCACGGGCCGGCCAGTATGACCGCATCCCGAAACTTGCCGGTTTGGTCGGGCTCGACCATGGGAAGGGCGAGGCTATTGACCGCTTCAGTGATGGCCCGGTAATCGCCGCGCTCGTAGCCAAAATAGTAAAAGCGCGACGCGTAAAGCGGTCCCGCGGCGAAGAGCGCCACCACCAGTCCGGCCAGGATCGGATCTGGTATCCGAAGACGAACCACGGCATACCCGGCGAAGAGGGCCAGTATCGGAATGCCCATCATGAGATATCGAGGTTGATACTCCTGGCCGAACATAAGCAGGACGATAAGGCCAAGCACGGCGAAGCCCGCGTACGCGTGTAATGCCCCCGCCCGACGATTCCAAGCGGCCCAAGCAAACCCGATGATGCCGGTGGCCCCGAGCAGTACGGCGATTCCCACCGATGCCCGGCCGCCGCGGATGTTCCCAAGCCCGGTGGTCATGTTCAGCCACCCTTCGCGCGCCGCGTGGCTGATGACTCCAAAGGTCAGCGTCCCGCGTCCGAAAGCGGGAAGGCTGTCCCGCACCCCGGTGGCGGTCAGCATCCACGCAAGTAGGGCGCCCAGTACGACCAATTGGACGCCCACGAGTCGCATGGAGGCCGCGGGGCGTCTTCGCCAGTTGGATATGAGGTAGACATTCCCCGCGAGAACGCCCATCAGCGCCGAATAGTCGAAGAACGCCCCCACAAAGGAAACGACGGCGTACGCGGTCCAAAGCCGTAAGCCTCCACCCTCGAACGCCCGAATAAACAGGTAGAGAGCCAGGAATCCGAATAGGGTGGCGAAGACGTACATCCTCGCCTCGCGGCTGTAGAAGATAAGCGTTGGCGACGCCGCCACGATGATCGAAGCAAGCATGGCCGGGCGTTCACCGACCAGGCGGCGGCCCAGGATGTAGGTGACCGGAATCAATAGAACGCCCGCCAACACCGACAAAAAACGTACCAGCGGCTCGTTCTCTTTAAAGACTCCGCTCCAGGCATGCAGGGTCAGATAGTAGAGCGGCGGGTGCTCGAAAGGCGCAATCCGAATGGCGGCTAGGAGATCGCCCGCGACGAATCTCGAATACCAAACGCTGGCGACCTCGTCGAAGTCGAAATCACCGAGCGCAGGCAGTCGCCACGTTCTCAGGAATAGAGCGATCAAGGTCACGAGGAGGACCACAAAGCGCGGATCCACCCGCGTACGAGCCAGCTTCCTGATGAAACTCATCCCGGCGATTCGGTCACCCAACCGTTGTACGGCTTCACGTGCGAAATCGCAGCGGCAAGCAGGTCACGCCGCACGTCAGGTTTCATCTTGAAAGCTCGCTCTCGCGCACGCCCTGTGCCCGCCAACCGACGCATCTCGTGAATCAAATCGAACCGCCGGACGCATGCGTTACGCAGCGATCTACGAAGCTCGGCTCCGCGCTAGCCTAATTGGCGCCCAGGCGTTTCCGCAGCGTGGCGCGTTTCGATGCCGTACAGGCGCGCCGCTACTTTATCTCGACCGTTGCGCCCTCGGCTTCGAGCATCTTCGCAAGCTCGTCGGCCTCTACCTTGGATATACCTTGCTTTACTGGGCCGGGGGCATCATCAACGACGGCCTTGGCCTCCTTGAGTCCCAGTCCCGTGATCTGTCGAACGACCTTTATCACAGGGATCTTATTCGGACCCACCTCGGCGATTTCCACGTCGAACTCGGTCTGTTCCTCAACCGCCGCCTGAGCGGCTCCGTTGGCGTCAGCCGCGGGCGCCGCCATGACCGGCGCCGCCGCAACGCCAAACTTATCCTTCAATGCTTCAACGAGTTCGGCGAGTTCCAGCACGGTCATCGTCTCGATTGACTCGATGATGGCGTCCACTGGCTTGATTTTCGTAGTCTTCTTCGGTGGCATTGGCTAATTCTCCTTTTCAGTGTGCCTATGCGTTCGATTCTTGCAGCTGATCGAGCCGGCCTTGGAGCGCGTAGACCAAGCCCGAGAGCACTCGGTCAAGCGTCCACACAAGTCCTGACAGAGGCCCTTCGATCCCGCCGACCACCTGAGCCAGCATCTGTTCCCTTCCAGGAAGGGAGGCCAGCTTCTGAACCTGATCGACCGAGATCAACTCGCCGTTCAGGACGCCTCCGCGTATGACCCAGCGATCGTCGCGTTGGAAGACGTCCCAGAGCGCCTTTGCGGGCCCCACTAGATCGTCGTGACACTCCGTGATGGCTGACGGTCCGTCGAACAGCGGAATCGCCGCGTCAAGCCCTGCCTCGGCGGCCGCAATACGGGCCAGGGAATTCTTGGTGACGCCAAACTGGCCGCCGCTCTCGTTTATCGTGCGGCGTAGGCCCTGCATTTCGGTGACCGCCAAGCCTCGAAAGTCGCTGACGATCCACAGTTCCGCGCCGGTCATGACCTGTTTGATCTCTTCGACCTTCTCACGTTTTTCTGCTCTGCTGGCCAATAAGCCCGTCCTCCTTGCTAATCAAAAAAACCGCGCGATAACGCCGCGCGGTGATTGCCTGATTTCGTCATCAGATCAGCCTGAGCGGGCCTGTTACGTTTAAGCAACGACTGCACCCGCCGTCTTCGGCGTTTCAGAATACCTGTTTTCTTAGGTCGTTGGGTGCGCCAGCCTTCCTCAGTCTCGTACTGCCGTTAGTTTAGCGATCTTGCGATCGCCATGGATTCTTGCACGTCCAACGGTATGCCGGGTCCCATGGTGGTCGTGAGCGTCGCGCTCTTGACGTAGGTGCCCTTAGCCCCAGTGGGTCTGGCGGCGATGATGGCGTCTATTACCGTCACGAGATTCTCGCGCAGGCGCTCGCGATCGAATGAGACCCTGCCGATAACCATGTGAACGTTCCCGGTTCGATCGGCCCTAAACTCGATCCGCCCAGCTTTGAGTTCGGACACGGCCTCGGCCACGTCTTGTGTGACGGTGCCCGTTCTGGCGTTGGGCATCAGGCCGCGCGGCCCGAGTATCCGCCCCAAAGGACTGACCAATCTCATCATGTCGGGTGTGGCCACGGCGGAGTCAAAGTCAAGCCAACCGCCCTGAATCTTCTTTGCCAGGTCCTCAGCACCGACTTCGTCGGCCCCAGCCTCCATGGCCGCTGCCGCCTGGTCGCCGGTTGCGAAAACGACCACTCGCTGCGTACGTCCGGTTCCATGCGGAAGGCTCACCGTACCCCGCACCTGCTGATCCTGGTGGGTGGGATCGATGCCCAAGTTCAGATGAAGTTCGACGCCGGCGTCGAACTTGGTACCCGAAGTTTCGGGCAGAATCTCGAGTGCTTCGTCGGGTGCGTAAAATTTTCCCGTCTCAACGAATTCCATCGCCCCGGCATAGCGTTTTCCCGTTTTCCCCATCTGTGATTCCAAACTCCGATATCAGAACGCCGGCGAACCTGCCGACCTTCACTGGGATTATTCGACCCCGATACCCATGCTTCGCGCCGTACCGGCGATAACCCGCTCGGCCGAATCAATCTCGCTGGTGTTCAAGTCTGGGAGTTTGATCTCGGCGATCTCCCGCAGTTGCTTCCGGGTGATTTGTCCGACGATTTCTTCGCGCGGCGAACCGCTTCCCAGCTCGACCCCGGCGGCCTTGCGCAGAAGATCACTGGTGGGCGGGGTCTTGGTGATAAACGTGTACGAGCGATCCGCAAAGACGGTGATTTCGACCGGGATGATCGACCCTCGCTGTCCCTGGGTGCGCTCGTTGTATTCCTTGCAGAACTGGACGCTGTTCACGCCGTGTTGACCGAGGCTCGGACCCACGGGTGGAGCTACGGTAGCCTCGCCCGCCGCGAGCTGCAGCTTTACTACGGTTAGAACCTTCTTGGCCAATTCTTAGCTTTTCCTTCCGAAGACGGTTTCCCTCTAGCCCGGGATGGGCGAACCGCCCTTGATACGCTCGACCTGGAGAAAATCGAGTTCCACGGGTGTATCGCGGCCGAAGAACGACACCATCACCCGAACCCTGCCCTTGTCCTGATTAACTTCGTCCACGGTCCCGAGAAACTCAGAGAACGGACCGTCGGTGATCTTCACGGTTTCACCCAGTGTCAGGCTTACCTGTGCGCGCGGGGCCTCGCCCTTCATCTGCTTGAAGATGTTGTCCACCTCTGCCTGCGGCAGAGGGGTCGGACGGTTGCCCGAACCGACGAAGTTCACCACGCCTGGAGTGTTCCGCACCACGCCCCACGAATGATCGTCCATATCCATCCGCACCAGCACATAGCCCTGGTACATCTTGCGTTCGACGCGCCTCCGCTCGCCGTGCCTGACTTCTTCCACCTGTTCGGTAGGCACGACTACCTCAAACACCTTGTCCTTGGCATCCATCGTCTCGATCCGGTGCTCTAGGTTGTCCTCCACCTTCTTTTCGTAGCCGGAGTATGTGTTGAGCACATACCATTTTCCGGGGTGCTGTTTCTCGCCTATGACCATTGTCGCTCCGCCAACCTACCTAAAGACCAAATCGCTCAATTGCGATAGACCGAAGTCGAACGCTCCCAGAAAAGTGGCCAGCATGATACAGACTCCGAGAATGATCAAGGTGAGCCTGAGGGTCTCCCGCTGCGTCGGCCAGTGGGACCGCCGGAGTTCCGCATACGTCTCGCGCGCGAAGCGGACCGGCCCGATATCGAGAAAAGACCTGGACCTTGCGGCGCCCGAGCGACTTCGTGTCGACCTCTTGCCGCTTTTTCTTGCCACTTCCGAACAAGGATTTCCTAGCGTGTCTCGCGGTGGACGGTATGCAGGCGACACCAGCGGCAGTACTTCTTGAGCTCGAGCCTGCCGGTATTAGTTCGCCGGTTCTTGCGGGTCGCGTAGTTGCGCCTGTTGCAGACCTCACAGGCCAGAGCTATCACGACCCGATCTTCCCTTCGCGGCACCGATCAACGCCCCTGCCAAAACACAAACAAGACGGCCCACGTAGGACCGTCCTGAGCATTATGTCACAAATGAACCGTCTTGGGTCGGTCTTGGCGGAGCGTCGGCTCGGGGCTTCTTGTTCCGGCCAAGCCGACATTAGATCGCGATCCGTTACTACGGGCTCCGAGTGGACGCCGTGGGGCGTTCCGAAACCCCATTGCCCCGCTCTGACCGAGACTTTTCGAGGGAATAGGTGGCGCTGGAGTCCGGCGTCTCCCAGAGCGTGATCGCTACGACCGGAAGCCCCATATCGGCGACCGTCTCGAAGATCGTTTTGGCGATGTTCTCCGCTGTCGGCTCATCGTCCATCAGAAAGGCGTGCTGCCCCAGTCCTTCGATGGCCGCCACGAACGGGTCGTCATTCCGAAGGATCATGCGGTGATCCAGATTCTCGTCGATCCACCCGCCCACCGCGTCTCCCACGGCGCCAAAGTCCTCCACCATACCCAGTTCGTTGAGGGTGTCCGACCTGAGCGTCACTTCAGCCACGCCGTTGTGCCCGTGGGGGCGGTTGCACTTGCCGTCGTAGTTGACCAACCGGTGTGCAAACGAGAATTCCACGCGTTTCACGATCTCATACATACTCCAACCTCACGACTCCTAGTAGATCTGGCGGCCACCATCCACCGGGATCACGGCCCCGGTAACGAAATCAGTTCCCTCGATCAGATAGAGCATTGTTTGAGCGATGTCTTCCGGATTTCCTATGCGTTTAACCACCGTTAAGTCTTTCACGTCCTGAGTCATGTCGGGCGTGAAGTTATCGGGCAGGAGAATCGGCCCCGGAGCCACCGCGTTTACGAGCACGTTTGGCGCGAGTTCTTTCGCCATCACTTTCGTCAGCGCCACCACGCCGCCTTTGGCTACGAAGTACGGCGCGTGGTCGACATAGGGTCGGTCGACGGCCCAATCCGCCACGTTGATAATCTTGCCGCGGCCCTGCTCACGCATGTGCAAGCCGAAGAGCCAGCATCCGAGGAACGGGCCCTTTACGTTGACGTCGATGTTCCGTTCCCAGTCACTCTCGGTGAGTTCAGCCAGGGGGGTTGGGTAATAGATGGACGCGTTGTTGATCAAAACTTCCACCGTACTGAACCTGTCGATCGCCGCATCGAGTATCGCCTGAACACCCTCGCGCGTGGACACGTCGGCCTGCACCGCAAGCGCGCCCACGCCGGCGGCCTCGAATTCGGCCACCGCCTCCCGGGCTTCGTCGGCCGAGGTTCGATAGTTCACGACGATGTTGGCCCCGCGCTCGGCCAAACGCTTGGCGACGTGGCGGCCAACGCGGCGCGCGCCACCGGTTATCACAGCCGTCGTGCCTGCGAGCTTCACAGTTCTGCGTTGACTCCGTGGGACATTCCGGCCGATTGCCGAATGTCTGATTCAGGGCGGATCTGGATTGCCATTGATCCATTGTAGGCTTTCTATCCCACCGGTCTGAGGGTAAATCAACAGTTCGGAGCCAATGGCCGAGCGTCCAGAAACAGAGCGCCGTGCGATCTCGCTGGTCAGCGGGTTGGACAGTTGCATAATGACCGCCCTGCTCGCTCGGGAGCACGGCGAGGTAACCCCGCTGTTCGTGCGCGCGGGGCTCAAGTGGGAATCCGCCGAACTATCGGCTTTGCGGGCGTATTTTGAGGCGCTGGACGACCCGGTCATCAGACCGCTGGTCGAGACCGAAATAGGTGCCGGCAGCTTGTACGGGTCGCATTGGAGCACCGGCGGCGAGTCGGTGCCCGATGCGTTCGCGCCGGACGAGGAGTTCTATCTTCCGGGCCGAAATCTGCTGCTGCTCAGCGTTGCCGCGACGTACGGAGCGATAAATGAGATTCCGCGGATCGCCATCGGTATCCTGGCCAGCAATCCATTTCCGGACGCACGAACGGAATTCCTCAGGAATTTCGAGGCCGCCGCGCGCTCCGCTCTCGATATGGAGATCGCCGTTCTCACTCCGCTCGCCCAGATGCACAAAACCGACGTGATTAAGGCCGGCGCCGGATTTCCGATTGAACTCTCACTTTCCTGCGCGGATCCCTTCAGCGGCGGACACTGCGGAGTCTGCGGCAAGTGCGGCGAGCGTAGGCGGGGATTCATCCAGGCCGGGGGCGAAGATAGGACTCTTTATCACGAGCTGGGCCCCTTGTAGACGGACAACACGATCTCCGCCCGCGCAACTTCATACGCATAGCAGCGGCTACATCACGCGACCATGAACTCAACATCCGAGAACATCGTTGGATAGGCGAAGATCGTCTCCTCGATTTGCTCGGCCGTCAGCCCATTTCGCATGGCCAGCGCGAATACGTTGATCACCTCGTCGGCGCTGTGGCCTATGAGGTGCGCGCCCAAGATTTTCCTCGTTTCCCGATCTATCAGCACCTTGTGTCCCGAAGCCGGCTCGGCCGCTCGCATTGGTCCCATCCAGCTCGATGTATCGCTGTAATTGACTTCAAAATCCAATCCCTGTTCCCGCGCTTCGCGCTCGGTCAATCCGACCATCGCGAGAGCGGGGATCGTGAAGACGACCGACGGCACCCCGCCTCCGTCGGCGGTCCGAGTGTTTCCATGGATCATGTTTGAGCCCGCAACCACCCCTTCGAGTTCCGCCATGGGGGTTAGCGGAGGTGTTCCGCTCGCAGCGGCATCCCCCGCGGCAAAAATCGATTCGTTCGATACGCTTTGCAAATATTCGTTGACCATTACGCCCGTGCGATCGAATTCAACGCCGGCGGCCTCCAGATTGAGGCTGTCCAGGTTGGCGGGGCGGCCGGCCCCGTGAACCACCAGATCGGCCTCGACGCTCACCGTCTCCCCGTCCTTGGTCCCCCGAACCGTGAAACCGGATTCGATCCGCTCAACTCCGGACACCTCGGTTTCGAGGACTAACTTTATGTCAAGTTTCCGAGTGCGCTCCAGGAGGATGTCGACGAGATCGGGATCGAATCGATTAAGTGGACGTTTGCCTCTATGGACGATGCTCACATCAGCGCCGGCGCGGGCCGCGATGTGGGCGAACTCAAACGAGATGAATCCCCCGCCGAGCATTGCGATCCGACGCGGGAGTGATTCCAGATCGAGAAAATGATCGCTGGAAACCACATGCTCCTCGCCGGGGATGTTGAGTCTTGCAGGGGCCGCGCCGGTGGCAATTAGAACGTGCCGCGCCTCAATCTCGTCTCCATTTACCGTCAGACTGTTCGGGCCACTGAAGCGAGCCGCCCCATGGATGGCCTCGATTCCCTGTCGGGCGAGGCTGCGCTCGATCCACGGCGTTATCGGATCGGTAAAGCTCCGTTTGAATGCCATCAGATCGGCCCAGTCGATCGTCAGCTCGTTGAACGCCACCCCGTTGCCCTTCATCATCCGAGCCCAATCCGCGGCGTGTACGACGCTCACCAGCACCTTTTTGGATTGCACCCGCGCAGCGAGCAAGTGCCGCCGAACGGCAGCGAGTCCACTATCGCGACCGACCATCCGGCCGATCGGCACTCCTCGGCGCCGGCCCGCCCGGCCGTTCCTGAACCCAGCACGACCAGGTCATATGCCTGTGACATTGTGCAACTCCTTGAAGGTGCGTCAGCCGCTCGAACCTCCCGGACGGTCCAATATCGACCAACATCAGGACGCCAGCCTGAGGAAAACCCTAAAACCTGCCTCCCAAAGCTCGCAGGCGATTTGCTTACAATAAATCGTGCGTCCGGCCTCGGGCGTCAGTGTCTCCGAATGTAACCGTAAAGATGGTATTGATTCGTGTCCGCTGGGTAATCTTGTGCAGCGTCATTGGATTCGCGATTGAGAATCGAGCAGCGCGAATCTTCGGAGCCAGCGCGGCACGGGCCGTTTCGCCCTGGTAGCTAGGAGCAGATCATGGCAACGGCCACGCTTTCCGGATCACTCGTAAAAGACCTCCAGGACCGGGCCAACCGGCTCAGAGTCCACTCCCTTCGTTCCACCACCGCGGCCGGGAGCGGCCACCCCACGTCGTGCATGTCGGCGGCCGAGATAGCGGCCACGGTGTTTTTCCATGCGATGCGCTACGACCCTCATGATCCGAGGAAGGCGACGAACGACCGTTTCGTCCTTTCCAAAGGCCATGCCGCGCCCCTTTTGTACGCGGTGATGGCTGAATTCGGAGTCCTCTCCGAGGACGATCTCCTTGATCTGCGTTCGTTTGACAGCGATCTCGAGGGGCATCCCACGCCGAGGCTCCCATTTGTAGACGCCGCGACCGGCTCGCTCGGTCAAGGCCTGTCAGTGGGTATCGGGCTGGCATTGGCGGCGAAGCTGGATGGGTTCGATGCTCGGACCTACGTCCTTCTCGGCGATGGCGAGACCGCCGAGGGGAACGTCTGGGAGGCGGTGGCCTGGGCGGGCCATAGACGACTCGACAACGTGACCGCGATCGTTGACTGCAACCGCCTGGGCCAAAGTCAGGAAACCATGTACGGCCACGACGTGGACGGGTACGCGCGCCGTTTCGAATCCTTCGGATGGAACGTGGATGTCGTTGACGGCCACAGCGTGGAGGACCTCGTTAGCGCTCTCGACGCAGGCAAATCAGATCGAGGTGGACCGTCGGTCATCGTGGCTCGTACGTTCAAGGGCAAAGGAGTCAGCTGGCTCGAGGATAGGGATGGCTGGCACGGGAAACCGGTCCCAGAGGACCGGCTCGACGATGCGTTGGCCGAGATCGAGGCTCCGCCGAAGCTCGACCCGGTCGAACCGAAACTTCCCCCTGAACCCCCAACGCCGGTTGTCGATCTGGAACCATCGTTCACCCCATCGCCGCACAAAGACGGCGACGCCACTCGTCGAGGCTACGGCGACGCCATCGCCAAACTGGTGGCCGCGGATCGACGTGTGGTCGCGCTGGATGGGGAGGTAAAAAACAGCACCTACGCAGAGACGGTCATCGGCGCCGATCCGTCCCGGTTCTTCGAGGGGTATATCGCGGAGCAGAACCTTGTGGCTATGGCGGCAGGCCTCGCCGCCGCTGGAAAGATCCCGTTCGTGTCCACGTTCGGGGCCTTCTTCGCTCGCTGCTTCGACCAGATCCGGATGGCGGCGATCTCTCAGGTCGACATCAATCTTGTGGGATCGCATGCTGGGATTTCGATCGGCGAAGACGGTCCGTCCCAGATGGCTTTGGAAGACATTGCGATCATGCGAGCGGTGGCGGGCAGCACCGTGCTATATCCGTCGGATGCGGTGAGTTGCGAAAGGCTCGTCGAGACCGCCGCCCGGACGAAAGGGATCGTCTATCTGCGTACTGGGCGACCCGTCGCGCCTACCATCTACTCGACCGATGAACCATTCCCAGTGGGCGAGTTCAAGGTCCTCCGTGAAAGCGCCGCCGACGCCGCTCTCCTGATCGGCGCCGGAGTGACGCTTCACGAGGCGCTGAAGGCATACGATCAGCTTCGCGCCGACGGGATTCACGTCCGCGTGATCGACCTTTATTGCGTTAAGCCGATCGATGCCGATGGGCTTCGAGCCCAGGCCGTCGCGGCCGGCGGAAACGTGGTCACCGTGGAGGATCACTACCCTGAAGGCGGGATCGGAGAGGCGGTCGCGACCGTCCTGGTTTCGACCGGGACGAAACTGACGAGGCTCGCCGTCGAAGGTCTGCCGAGATCCGGTAAATCCGATGAGCTCCTGCACGCATTCCGTATCGACGCGGTGGCCATCGAGCGGGCCGTGCGGGGCGTCGTCTCCTAGTGTCACGTTTCAGACGTGTAAATGGGGTTTGATTGCTATGGAGAGTGTCTGCTCTAAGGCGGACGCGGTGGCGGCCTTACAGTCCCCTCTCCCTCGGGGAGAGGGTTAGGGTGAGGGGGATGGCTCGGTGGCTCGGTGGCCCGACCGGTCCGCCGGTTGGGATTGGAATCGATGCGCTTGCCGTGCTGTGTAGCGCGACACGATGAACTGGTCCTCAGGCCGCGGATTCGTCTGGAGCCGATCCAGAGATGGGTCTCGTCGCACGGTTCCAGCACGTCATGACAGTTTCGAGATCTGAAGCCGCCATTGGATTCGCCGTGCTCCAGCGCCATTCGCGTTCGTCGGGGCAGAGACCGGCTCTCACCGGATTCGCATGTATGTATGCGATCGCGTTCCGCAACTCATCCTCCGTGCGCATGACCCTGTCATAGAAGCGCTCCTCCCAAACTCGGCCAGCGTGGCCGTCCCGCTTGATCGCCTTCATGGAGACGTGTTTGATGAAGGCGACGATCTTGCCGATCGGGGCGCCGGCCTCGGGTCGCAACAGCGCGTGGATGTGATCCGGCATCACCACGTAGGCCAGAACGCTGGCACGCCCCTGCGCCCGCGACTGCTGAAAGGCCTCCGAGACCGCGTCGGCTCCCTTGCCTCGAAGGATGGGAGCCCTTCGCCGCGTGCTGGCCGTGACGAAGTCGATCGCTCCTGGAACGTGAACGCGGCGCAGGGTTTTGATCTTCTTACCAGCGCTTCTGGACACGAGCTGATCGTAGCCTACTCGTGAAATCCCGAGGTGGATCGTGCGGTTTGACACATCCCGACCGGGAGACCGGTCGGGCCACTGGACTGTCCCCAAGGGAAAGGAAGCAACAGATCCCCTCTCCCCAAAGGAGAGGAAGCTCCTCGGTTCGTAACCCGATCTGTACTCAGATCGAGGCCTTCCGGTGCTCGGGCTTCTTCCGATCTGCATGGACGTAGGGATAACCCGCAGCCGCGGGTTCCCAAGGAACACCGGTACACGTTATCTTTTATCTCCAAAAAGGCGGAGTTGGGGCGCAGGATCGTTCCGCGCGATGACGCCGCCGACACAGGGAGGCCCTCGAAGCGGTCATGGAATTACCGGACGCTGCAAACGTCGGTGAGAAGGACCTACTCGAAGAGGCGTACCACCAGATAAAGGCGGCGCAGCTCGTTTCGGAGTTCGCGACGGACCTGAACGCGGCCATCAATTTGTTCGAAGTGGCCCTTCCCACGGGAGTCTATTTCCGGCAGCTTCCGGGCTTCGACCAGATCTGCCTTGTGGTCGTCGACGCGCAAGAGTCTCTCTTCGGGATGCGCGATCGGCCGGACCGTCCCGCCGACGTTCAACAGTTCGACGTCGACGGACCCGACGGGCTCCTCAAAAGGCTCATAGACGTCGGGGAGACGGTCCTGGCTCCGCCGGAAGACGCCGGTCAGTTCGAGCCATTGCTCGGTCGTTCGAACGCTGAGCAAGTGATCGCCGTGCCGCTGAATGCGCGCCGAGACAGGGTGGGCTGCCTGATCGTGGCCGGTGGAAGCGACGGTTCCGACCGGGACCGAGCCCTTGATTCGGTAAGGCATGCGGCCATGCCCTTGTCGACGGCTGTCGAGCGAATCATCGCGTTCGAGAAAAGCCAGCGTGAGGCTACCATCGATCCGCTTTCAAAGCTCTACAATCGCAGGTTTTTCCTTGACAGCCTGGACCGTGAGGTGCGCAAGGCTAAGCGCGTGGACTTTGACCTCTGTCTGCTGATGATCGATTTCGATCACTTCAAGAGCGTCAACGACGCGTACGGTCATCTGGCCGGCGACCACGTGCTCGCGGAAACAGCCGCGACGATCATGCAAGCCGTCAGGGACGTGGACATCCCCGCCCGCTACGGCGGCGAGGAGTTCGCGGTAATCCTGATTGGATGCTCCACCGACGGCCTGCCGGAGATCGCGGAACGCGTCCGCGAGAACATCGAGGCGCATGTGTCGGTTGAGGAGGCTCTGCCCGAGAAGCGCAACATCACAGTGAGCGTGGGATGTGCGAAGTTCGATCCATCCACCATGGAAAGGGAGTCGTTCATCAACGCGGCCGACCAGGCGCTCTACCACGCGAAGGAGACGGGCCGAAACCGCGTGGTCATATCAGGGACGTTCTAGGGAGTTCAGCACCCTCGCCGGCGTCACTCGATGGCGTTGTCAGTCAGCGGGTATTACCGGAAGCACCAGATGCGACGGGTACCGCCGGGAATGATGGACCGTCTGACGCGCCGGCCTCAGCTCCGAGTCAATGCCCAGATCGTTGCCCGTGTTCGGGTTTCGATCGAACCGGGGGAAGTTGCTGGACGAAACTTCCAGCCTGATCCGGTGTCCCCGCTTAAACACGTTACCCGTCACTTCGAGATCGATCTCGTACTCGTAGACGGATCCAGGGTCGAGCAGGGCGGGACTCGACGGGTCCTCGCGAAATCGCGCGCGGATTATCCCGTCGCAGAGATTCATGGCGTAGCCGTCGGGATGGACGTCAACAAGCTTGCCGGTCCAGTCGGTGTCGCGTCCGACCGTCTCCGCGTACAGCGTCAACCTTATGGGTCCCGTGACCTCCAGGTCGGATTCCAGGGGTTCGCTCGAGTAGCACAGCACGTCGCCCCGCATCTCAACGCCGCGCTGGTCGTATGGCCCCCAGGGAACGATTTCCGGATTGCAGCAGTTACTGCCCCCAACGGTCTGCACGGGATTGGCGGGATCGTAGATGAATTCGTCCGGGGTCTCGGCTTCGGGCGCGTTGATGCTCAGCGCCCCATCCCCATGCAGGCTATTGGCCCTACCCCCAGAGTGGAGATACCACTTCTGCCACTCGGTCCGGTCCAGTGGCCACTCGTTTTCATCCCGCCAGACGTTCGTACCCATGATGAAGAGGCGAATCGGGGGTTCGCTGTTGATGCCGTTCTCGATCCCCTTCAGCCAGTAGTCGAACCAGCGAAGCTCCTCGGCCTGAAGATCAACCTGAGAATTTCCCCCGAAATCAACGTCCCCCGTCTTCGTGGAAACACTGAGCGGATGCTTCCACGGACCGCAGATCAGTTTGCATTGACGCGCCTCCGCCGAGCCGCCTTCCCTGCGGAGGCCATTGAAATTCTGAAATGTCCCCTGCGCGAAAACGTCGTACCAGCCGCCCATGTTGTAGGCCGGAGCAAGAATGGAATCCCACTTGCCGCGGTTGCTCAACCGCGTCCAATATTCGTCATAGGTTGAGTGTTCAACCCAGTCCCGCCAGAAACCCACGCTTCTCCCGGCGGCGCGGTCGACGTCGACGACTGGAAGGGTCGTGAGTACACGTGACCAATCCTGGAAATCGACGGACTGGTTCGTTCTGGCGTTGGTGGTCATTCCCCATGTCGCCATGAACGCAACCTGGAACGCGCCGTGCGTGTAGACCAGGTGCTCCCACATGTCGCAAGGAGCCACCCTGGGCGCCATACATTTCAGATAGGGGCTGGCCTCGGGCGCCGCCTGCCACTGGGTGATGCCCAGATATGAACTCCCTGACGTGCCGATTTTTCCGTTGCTCCAGGCCTGCCTACCCACCCATTCCTGGGTGTCATATCCATCGTTCGCCTCGTTTATGAACGGGTAGTACGTCCCGTCGGAATCCCAGCGACCTCGAACATCCTGCATAACCACCGCGTACCCGCGACCGGCTAGGATGCGAGCTTGTTCGATGGATGGCTCCGCGTTGTTGCTGTACGGCGTCCGAATCAGGATCGTGGGGAAGCGACCACGCGAATCCGGAAGATATAGATCGGCCGAAAGCTCGATTCCGTCGCGCATCGCAACGCGAACATCAAGGTCCATTCTGGTCGGATGATTCTCGGTCATCGTCTCACTCCCAACACTTTGACGACCCGGCCGAACGGGACGTACGTTATACGAAACGGCTGCGAATTCGCTCGCCCAACCTGCCATCACTAGGTCAGAGTCTTGAATCGATTCCGCATACCGCCCGGCTATCCTCTAGGCGCCGGAACCCGCGTCTGGTCTGGGGGAGCGACGATGACCTCTGAAAACTTGAATAGAAGATGGCTGCTGGACAGCCGCCCCCCGGGGGAACCGTCACCCAAGAACTTCCGCTGGTCGGAAGATCCGGTCCCCAAGCCCGGCGACGGCGAAGTGCTTGTAAGGACGATCTATCTATCACTCGATCCGTACATGCGCGGGAGGATGCGCGAAGCGCGCTCGTTCACGTCGCCCGTCGCCCTCGGCGATGTCATGACCGGCGGAGCCGTCGGCGTCGTCGACGCCTCCGAAAACCCGGATTTTGAGGTCGGCGACATCGTCGAGGGCAGGTCGGGATGGCAAGACTACGCTGTCCTGCCGGCGGATGAGCTGCGCAGGATCGACCCCGATACCGCCCCGATCTCGACCGCCATCGGAGTCCTTGGAATGCCCGGGATGACCGCCTACTTTGGCCTGCTGGAGGTCGGAAAACCGGGGCCGGGTGAGACGGTTCTGGTTTCCGCCGCGTCAGGAGCGGTGGGCGGTCTCGTCGGGCAGATCGCCAAAATCAACGGCTGCCGGGCCGTCGGGATCGCCGGGTCCGACGCCAAATGCGGATACATCGTTGATGAGCTTGGCTACGACGCGGCCATCAATCGCAAAACCGAAAATGTTGCCGCGGCGCTCGAGAAGCACTGTCCCGACGGGATCGACGTCTACTTTGACAATGTGGGAGGTACCATCCTCGACGCCGCGCTGGTTCACATCAACATGCGTGCGCGGATCGTGATCTGCGGGATGATCTCCGAGTACAACCTCGTGGAGCCCGAACTCGCGCGCCGACCCACCAGGATCCTTCTCACCCGGCGGGCTCGAATGCAGGGGATGCTCGTATTTGACTATCGAGATCGGTATCCGGAGGGCCTTCGGCAGATGGCGAGGTGGATCGACGAGGGTCGCGTCAAATACAAGGAAGATATCGTTGACGGCCTCGAGAACGCGCCGTCGGCCTTCATAGGTCTGCTCCGGGGCGAGAACTTCGGTAAGCGACTCATCAGGGTTTCGGAAGACCCCACGGTCACGTGAGCGAGACCGACGTGAGAGACGCCCATCCGGAAGCGTCCGGTTAGCGGCACGGTGAAAATGGCTGGCGGGCTCGCGATTTGCTCGCCGGAAAGGATGTAGTCGATGGGGCGTTTGGAAGGCAAAGTTGCGATCGTGACGGGTGGAGGAAAGGGGATCGGCAAGGGCATCGCCATCCGGTTTGCCGCCGAGGGGGCCAGCGTCGCCATCGCCCAGCGAGATGAGTCCACCCTCGAAGAAACGGCGGCGCGGATCGCGGACGCCGGTGGGAAAGCGCTGGCAATTCCCACCGACATCACCGACCCCAGCTCGGTTGCTGACTTGATCAACGCCACGGTTCGCGAACTGGGTCCTGTGGACATCCTAGTCAACAACGCGGCGATAGCTGGCAGTCACGGCAATTTTCTCGAGACCACTTTGGAGGTCTGGGAAAGCTACATGAAGACGAATCTCACGGGCACGTTCCTGATGACGCAGGCCGTCGCGCGCGGGATGGTGGACGCCGGGACCAAAGGCCGGATCATCAACATCGGCTCGATCCAGTCGTTCGTCGCGCAGCCCGGGTTCACGGCCTACGGCACATCCAAGGGCGGCGTCCTCATGTTCACGCGGCTTCTTGCCAAAGACCTGGCTTCCCATCGAATCACAGTCAACCTCATCGCTCCGGGTCCCATAAAGGTCGAGCGCAACGTTGAAATGCACGAGTCGGAGCGGTTTCGCGGGATCGTGGATCAGTTCGTTCTGGCGGGCCGGTCGGGGCTCCCCGAGGATTGCGCGGCGGCGGCGGTTTACCTGGCAAGTGACGAGAGCGAATTCGTGACCGGAACCAGCATCACCGTCGATGGCGGTGTAACCGCCTCGCTGCCCTTCTAAAACCGCCTTATCCAGGACGCGGAGGCGGCGATTCGAGTTCATCCGCGGCCCATTCGAGGGCCGTTCGCGCGCGCCTGGTCTGATGATCCAGAATCGCATGGGCGCTCCAGCGCAGATCGGGCCTGGATTCGCCGATTCGGCTGGAGATCATCCCGGCGAAGTACGCGGCCCACCCGGCGGCCCGGGGCGTATCCAGGGGCGGGATTTTTCCACCGTCCATCCCCACGTCGATCCGCGCCCTCGGCGGCGTCGCGCCACCGCGTGCCGCTCTTCGCTCCGGCCAAGTCCACGAGGATCGCGTCAAACAACGGAGCTGTGTCCTCCCCACGGCAACGGCCAATCGGCGGCCCCTAAGCCCTCCAGCACCTGGAAAGGCCGGTCTGGCGAGTCCTCCGAGGCGATCAACCCGGGAACGTGAGGGCCAGGGAAGCCGTCCAGAATGGGTGCCTCCCTGGGAATGGCCCCCGCATCGCCCCTCGCGGCCCGTTTTACGAAAGCCGACGCCCGCGATTGGAACATCAAGATCCAGCACCGCGACGATGCGCGACCTCGCGTCAATTGAAGCCCATTCGGTCGGACGGCGGCCCAGGACCGCGGAGATTCGATCCAGGGGAGCTAGGCAGAGGGCCGTCACCGCCGATGCGTGCTCGTATCCGCTAACGCCGGAAGGCCGGATGCCCCGGTCATTGGCTCCCGCCGCGAATCAACCAGCCCGGCCGGGCGTGATGTCGCCACTGATGACCCTATGGCTCGCTCCCGTGGCTGATGGGACGTTGCCCGGATGACCGAGCGCGGTCTCGTTGCCAAGGGCTACCATGGTCAGCACCTCACGTGCGTCCACCGGGATTCCAATGCTCTCGATCGTGCTTACGGGAATGGGCGCGACGCGTTCCTCGATCATCCGGCACAACGTCGCATTGTGGGCGCCGCCACCCGCCAGCAGGATTTCGTCGAGACCCACTCGCGGATTGACGAATTCCCTGTATGCGAACCCGATCGATTCGGCCGTGAACGCGGTGGCCGTGGCGATGATGTCGTCGTCGCTCAATCCCCGGGCCCTTCCATGTTCCAGCAGCGGCCGCGAATACTCATGTCCAAACAATTGACGAGCGGCGCCCTTTGGCGGCCGTTGATGAACGAACGGATGTTCCATGAGCTTCGCGACCGTCGCCTCGTCAACGGTTCCCCGTGCAGCCATGGCCCCATCTACGTCATAGGCCTGCTCGCCGTCGGTTATCCAGCCCGCAAGCGCGTCAATGATCATGTTGCCCGGTCCCGAGTCGAACGCGAACATCTCCTCCAAAGTCGCACCCGCGGGGATCACGGTGGGATTGGCGATGCCTCCGATGTTGTGAATCGAGCGTGATCGGTCCGGATTTCCGAACAGCGCCCAGTCGCCGTATGACACGGTTGGCACGCCGAGTCCGCCGGCCGCTATGTCACGCTGTCGCAGGTTGGAAATCGTTGTGACGCCCGTGCGCTCGGCGATAAACGCTCCAGCCCCAAGGTCCAGGAATGCCGTGACCGCCTTATCGCCAAGCCACCGGTGGTCGTCTCGCTGGCCTTCGATGACCTGGTAGCAGACCTGGCCGGAAGAAACGATCAGGTCGATATCTTCGAATTCGCAGGAGGCTTCGCGAACGATCCGCCGGGCGGCCTCGGCGAAGAACTCACCAATCGCGTTGTCCGCCTGGGCCACGCGGTCCAAGGTTCCCGATTCCCGCGAAAATACATCGAAGATCCGCTCGCGCAGCGGCGACTCATACTCGTAGCCCTCACAGGCCAGGAGTTCAATCTTCGTTTTCTGGGCCCTTCCGCTTATCCTCACGACCACCGCGGTGGGACCGTCTGCCGATGTTCCGGAATGCAGGCCGAGGACTGTCCGCTGGGCTTTCTGGTTGTATTCGACCAAGCCCTGACGATAGGCCGGCAGTTGTGGCGCTTCTGGCATCGCTCGCGACCCTGCTATCCAGTGGGCGGTAACGGCGCTAGGTGCGAATAGATCGCGACTAGACTCGGGACAATATCATGCGCTGACACCGTGCGGGCGGGCAGAGCGTGGTGGGTTTCGGTGACCGTACAGGCCTCCAATGGAGATGGATACCAGTGAATTTGATCGTGTTGATGCTTGACACCCTTCGCCAGGACCACGTGAGCTTCCATAACCGCGGCCGGCCCGTATTCGATGGGGTACCGGCGTGCCGCACTCCCAACATCGACCGGTTCGCGGAGCAGTCCGTGGTGTTCAACAACATGTATCCGGAGGCGCTGCCCACCATTCCCGCCCGCAACTCCCTTTTTGCGGGCGTGCGCACCCTGGTTGGCCGCCCGTGGCAACCTCTCGACGATGCCGACGTGAGCATCGCCGAGATCCTGGGGCCTAACGGGTACGTATGCGGGCTTGTCTCCGACACCTATCACTACCGAGCGCCCGGCATGAATTACCACCGCTCGTTTCACTCGTACGAGTGGATTCGAGGCCAGGAGTACGACCCGTACGTTGCGCGACCGCCAAAGGCAGACATAAATGATTATGTCAACGAAAACTACGACGCTGATTGGCGGGCACGCGTTGCGCAGTTTCTCGCTAACACCGAACGTTTCAGCAGCGCAGATGATTGGTTCGCTCCGCAGGTGGCCGACAGGGCAGTTGAATGGCTGAAGGACTGTCGAGGTCACGAGCGAATCTTCTTCTGGATGGATTCGTTTGATCCGCATGAACCCTGGGATCCACCAGCCGAGTTCGACGTGTACACCGATCCCAACTATCGGGGACCGCGCCTTATTCTGCCGATGGGCGGCATAGCGAGCGAATGGGCGAACCAAGATGAGATCCGCCACATCCAGGGCCTCTACGCGGGCGAAGTCGCGGCGGTGGACGCGGCGCTGGGCAGGGTCCTCGAAACGCTCGAGGAGGAAGGCTACTACGACGACTCCATTGTTGTGGTGATGGGAGATCACGGCCACCCGCTCGCAGATCACGGCAAGTTCCTCAAGGGCGTGGATCGCCTATATAACGAACTGCTCAAGGTGCCCTTCATGTTCCGGATGCCCGGCGGTCAATTTGGTGGGCGGCAAGTCGAGGCCGTCGCGCAGTTTCACGATTTCCTGCCAACGGTCCTCGATCTGATGGGCCTCGCCAACTGCACGATGGACATGCCCGGCAGGAGCTTCCGTCCCGTGATCGAAGGCGATACCGACGAGCATCGTGCCCGGGTCGTTATCGGCTACCGCGACGGTCCCGATCGGGTGATCCGGGACAAGCGCTGGAGCTTGATAGTCCGGCCGGGTGAGGAGGAAAATGAACTCTACGACCTCGACTTGGACCCTGCCGAGAAGATCAACCTCGTAGGCGACGAGCCCGATCTTGCTCGCGAACTGGCACGGGAATTCGGATCGATCTATTACGGGATGGGGTGGCCGGGCGAGCAGAAGATGGACATGCCGCTATTCGTGCGCCGCGCGGTCGGCGACCACGTGCTCCAGGGCGGCGGGCGGCACCTGATCGAGTTCGAGGGGGCGCCCGAGTAGATGCCACCGGCGCAATTTGTGATGGGTCGAGACTGCGAGTTCTTCCAGTTCCGCGAGCCCACAGGTTGAGCCCTTACTGAAATTTGACGAACGCCCCTCCATCGATGAGCAAGGTTTCGCCGGTGATGTACGACGCCTCGTCGGATGCCAGGAAAACGGCCGGTCCCGCAATGTCGGCGGGGTCGCCCAAATACCCGAGCGCCACGCGCCCTTCCATATAGGCATTCTTGTCCGGGTCTGACAGGTCCGCCCGGTTCTGGTCGGTCCGCACTGTTCCAGGCGCTACCGAATTGCACGTAATCCCATGGTCGCCAAGAGCAACCGCCATGCTTCGCATCAGCGCTTCCTGACCGGCTTTGGTCGGTGCGTAGGCACAGAGGCCCCCGCCGCCTACTCGGGCCATGATGGAGGAGGTCGAGATAATGCGTCCCTTGACTCCCTTCTGAACCATGATCTTCGCCGCAGCCTGCGAGCAAAGGAACGTTCCTCGGAGGTTCACGGCATGAGTTCGGTCCCACTCTTCGATGGAGATGTCCAGGAAGGGTCGGAGGACCGAGATGCCGGCGTTGTTTACGAGGATGTCGACGGCGCCAAAACGATCCAGCGCGGCCTGCATGAGCCCCTCCACATCAGCCTCGACCGCCACGTCGCCCCGGACGCGGACCGCTTCGCCACCGTTGCGTTCGATCTCGGCGACCGCTTCATCGGCGGCGGTTTCATCCTGGTAGTAATTGAGGACGATTTTCGCGCCCTCGGCGGCCATGGCGCTTGCGATTGCGCGTCCGATGCCGCGTGACCCGCCTGTGATCACGGCGACCTTATCCTTCAGTCTCGATCCCATGCGCCTCCAAAAGCTGCGTGACCATTTCCACAAGTGTGTCGAACGTTGCAGGCTGATCTGTCGCTTAAATTGGGGTCACAGCCTCCCAGTGCCCCGACTCCCACGACCGTCGCATCGCCTCGGCGACCGCGCCCACGGCCACCGCTTCGGCCAGTCCAGGTACGCTCGGCCGGTCTTCAGCGATGGCGCGCAGGAACTCGTACATCTCGATGACCTTGAGATCGTCATAGCTAATCTGGAGCCCCTGGGCAGGGTTGAAGTTCGCGTGATGCGGCATCTCGGGTCCCGAGCGCAGGTTTATGTAACCGTCTCTGACCGGGTCTTCCGTTTCCAGCAGGTATAGGTCTAGCTCGTTCATTCGTTCAAGACTCCAATGCATCGCGCCCGTCGTACCGTTGATCTGGAATCGCAGGCCCAGCTTCTCACCCACCACCACTCTGCAGACCTCAAAAGAACCCCTGGCGCCGCTCTCGAACTGGACCAGCGCGCCCACGTAGTCCTCGTTGGATACTTTTTCGAGCGGACCTCCCGCGCCGATGGAGTAGTGGGTCCCCTCGCCTGGAACCGCGGCCGGCCGCTCCTTGATGAACGTTTCCTTCTGAGATACGACGCGGGTCACCGGACCCGCGAGCATGTGGGCCATGTCCACCGTGTGCGACATGATGTCGCCGAGTGCGCCCAGGCCCGATTCTTCCTCCGCGAAGCGCCAGGTGAGCATGGCGTTCGGGTTCGCGCCGTAGCCCTCGAGAAACTGGCCGCGGTAATGCGTGATGTCTCCGATCCGCCCCTCGTCGATGATCTGCTTGGCCTTCTGAACCACCGGAACCCAGCGGTAGTTGAATCCCACGTGGGAATTGACGCCGGCCTCGCGAACCGCCGCCGCGATCTGAGCCGTCTCGCCCGGATTTCGCCCCACGGGCTTCTCGCAGAAAACGTGCTTGCCCGCCTCGGCGGCGGCGGTTGCGATTTCCAGATGCAGATTGTTCGGAGTCGTTATATGCACCACGTCTACGGCATCGTTGCCGATCACGTCCCGCCAATTGGTTGCCGCCGTCCCGAAGCCGTACTTCGCTTGCGAGCCCAGGGCGCGCTTCTCGAACTCGTCGGCGCAGATAACGAGCTCGGGCGTTAGCGGAGCGTCTGGGAACCGGACCGGGACTTGCTGGTACGACCGTGCGTGCAGTTCGCCCATCCAGCCCATGCCGATGACGCCGATGCCGATTGGCTTGCTCACGACCCTGCTCCCATGCTCAAGAACTGGATTAACCGGGATGTGGATTGTGCTGCGCGGCCACGGCAACATGCAAATGACTCGGCGATCAGCAGGCATCCACGTCCGCGATCGTCGCTGTGAAATCCGCGGCGAAAGCATCGAAACGGACTGGATCCCGTCACCTACAGACGGCGGATAAAGCCAATCACCGCGTCAACGGCTTCGGCCAGATTCTGCTCCTCGGTTCTGCCGGATTTCTTGCGGGGCTTGAACGAGTGATCGCCATCCTTGATCCAGACGACCTCAATGGCGGCCGATAGCGAGTAGCCCGCAACGTCGTCGCGATCGCCGAAGCGATCTCGCTCGCCCTGCAGTATCAGCGCCGGCGTTTGAAGGCTGCCGAGATGTTCGATGCGCGGATTGTCAGGCTTTCCCGGCGCGTGAAATGGATATCCCAGGCAGACGAGACCGTCCGCGCGGCACTCGTCGGCGATCATGCTTGCGATGCGGCCTCCCATCGACTTGCCGCCGATTACGAGCGGGCTGCCCTCCGATACCATCGCAATTACCTCGAGCCACGACTCCCGCAGTACGTTCGCCGTATTCGGGGGTCTCCTCTTGCCCGTTTCCCGCTGCCGTCTCATGTACGGAAACTCGAAGCGGATCAGACGGATTCCGGCGCGGGCAACACCCCGAGCCACGACGTTCATGAAGGGTGAATCCGCCGCCACGCCTGCTCCATGGGCCAGAATCAGCACCGCATCGGCGTCGGGCGGGCCGTCGGTCAAGGCCCCGATCTGCGCTAGTTCGTCCGGCATCGCTCAAAGCTCATTGGTAGAAGCGGGAGGGCCGTCACGGATACTATCCAAGACCGGCGGGACCCGTCGCATGACCTAAAGCCGTTTGGGTCGATCTGATTTGCATAATGGGAGAGAGAACGTGGTTGATTCTGGAAACCTCGTCGTCGATTCGCATAACGACGCCATCGTGAGCCTTATCCGGAGGGGTGGCCAGAGCATCGCCGGCCCGGACGCCCCGGCCCGGCCCGTGGACGCGGTGCGCCACCCCACGGCGAAGGACGAGACTGACATCGACGCGCCCGCCAGCGCCGTCGCGGCCCTGCGCGATCCAATCGGACCGGAGGAGCCCGATATTCAGCTGGACATCCCGAAACTCATGGCGGGAGGAATCGACGTGGCCTACTTCGCCGTGGATGTCACCCGCGCGTGGGGAAATCATCTTTTATTCGCGCTGGACGGCTTCGGCTGGTTCTCCAAGGAAGTCGACGCTCATTCGGACCAGATTGGGATAGCGCGATCGAGCGCCCAGATCCATCAACTTCATGACGCCGGCAAGATCGCCGCCGTGCTTACCGTCGAAAACTCCGAGGTGCTGCAACGCAGCCTTTACGTCCTCTCCACCCTGCATGCCATCGGGGTCCGGTCGATTACGCTCACGTGGAGCTATCGCACCGAGGCGGCCGACGGCGCGTTTGAGAACGGCACCGGCGGCGGCCTGACCAAATTTGGTCGAGGATTGGTCCGCTCGATGAACGACATCGGCATGCTCGTGGATATCTCTCACATAAGCGATAAAGGGTTCTGGGACGTGGTCGACGTGTCGAACGCGCCCATCATCGGCAGCCACAACTGCTGCCGGGCTCTGGTCGATCACCCCCGAAACCTGACCGACGATCAGATTCGGGAGCTGGCGCGGGGCGGAGGGGTGATCGGGGCGACGCTGGTCCCATATTTCGTAGATGAGGATAATCCAACGCTCGACCGATTTCTCGATCACATCGAGCACATCGCGGAAGTCGGTGGGATCGATTCGGTGGGATTAGGATCAGACTTCGACGGTGGCGGAGACCTCCTCTCGGATGCGGGCGAGTTTCCACTCATAGCGGAGGGACTCTCGGACCGCGGCTGGAACTCGGCCGATCTGGCGAAGGTGATGGGCCTGAATCACCTGCGGCTGTTCACGCAGGTGTGCGGATAGCGAGACGCGGCCTTGGGTTGTTCGGGCGGATTGCCTAGATCTGTCGCCAGGAGCCGCCGTGCTCGGCGAACTGATCCTGAAGATCCTGCACGATCGCCGCGTCGAGCGGTCCTTTCTCCGCCCACGCTACGCTTCGAATCGCGTGGTCGAGGTTCCGCGTGCCTAAGATGGCGACATCGATCTCATCGAACGACAGCGTAAACCGAAGCGCCACTTCCATCGGTTCCAGATCGCTGCCGGGTGGGAGGGTGATGTCCCGCGACCTCTTCCAGTACTCGTCCGCGTAGCCGTAGGGTGACGATGACCGCGCGAACACGCCATTGGCTACCGGCCGCTTCGCGATGACGCCCATTCCCCGGTCGCGGGCAGCCGGGATGACGTTCTCCATCCCGCGCTGATCGACGATGTTGAACGTGGTCTGGAGCACATCGAACGCATCTGTCTCGATCGCGGCCATGGCATCTTCGCCGTCGCCGCTGTATCCGATGTAGCGGGTCTTTCCAGCGGCCTTCGCTTCGATCAGCGCCTCGATCGCCCCGCCGTCGCGGATCACATCGCGCGTGCAGCTATGAAGCTGCGCGAGATCCAGGTAATCCACGCCCAGTCGTGACATGCTCGTATCTATCGACGCCGCGATCGATTCCTTCGACCAGCCCGGCCCATCGTTTTCAGGCGCATTCGGCGCCTTGGTCGCGATCACACATTCGGCGCGACGGGTTTGTATGGCGTGACCGAGCATCTCTTCGCTGTTGCCGTACAAAGCCGCCGTATCGATGAATGTGATCCCCCGGTCCAGGAGCTCGCCCACCAGGCGATCCGCTTCGCTCTGGGTGGCGCCATCCACGTTGGTCAACGGATCGTTTGGAACCTCGATCTTCGCGATTCGAGCAGCTCCGAATCCCAGTCGGGCCGTGAGTATCTGAGTAGCGCCCAGACGTATCTTTTCCACGAGCTGGCTCCCAGCACCCCCCGAACTTGCGTCGTTTGGTGAATCGGGCCGTAACCGGGCTATGGTGGCCGGAATGCCCGATCCAGGCAAGTCCGAACTCCCTAGACCCAAGATCCTGACGCCCAACTGCGCGTCGCACGCTCGCCGGCCTCGGTCGGAAACACGACGAGACCAATGCTATAGTCCGTGCTCGTAGACGGGGCTGACCATGGTTTAACGCCGGGTCGTCCGAGATCGAATCAAGCGGTTTTGCTCAGGATTCGACGCGCGAGCGGGACGTAGTGGGAGTAGGCCGAGCAATGGGGTTGACCACGGTTCCCAGAACGCGGGGGCGAAGGCTCTTCGGCATCGGCGCCCGCGGTGGGTTCGCGGGCTACCTCTTCATCACCCCTTCGCTGATTTTCCTGTTCGTTTTCCTAATTCTGCCGATCTTGGCGGCGCTCTACTACAGTTTCAGTGACTACGACTTGATGTCGGCCCCCAGGTTTGCGGGAATCAAGAACTATCGCAACATCCTCGGCGACATTCGCGTCTCGAGGGCGGTGCTAAATACGCTCTTCTTCGCCTTCGGAACCGTCCCAACGGGTACGGTGCTGGCGCTGGTTTTGGCCCTGCTCGTCGACCGAAAAATCCGGGCGATCTACGCGTTCCGCGCGGCGTTTTATCTGCCCGTGGTGAGTTCTTTCGTGGCCGTTTCGTTGATCTGGCTTTGGTTTTACGAGCCGCAGTTCGGATTCTTCAACGATATCCTGGAGTTGCTCGGGCTCCCGCGATAAAAGTTCCTTCGGTCGGCCGACACGGCGATGCTGTCGATCATCCTCTTGAGTGTCTGGAAGAACATGGGACTCAACATGGTCATCTACCTCGCCGGACTGCAGGGCATTCCTCCTCACCTCTACGAGGCCGCGGAGATCGACGGGGCCGGAAGACTCGCCCGATTCACAAGGATCACGTTGCCCCTGCTCGCCCCGACCACGTACTTCGTGGTCATCGTGTACTTCATAGGCGCGCTGCAGATGTTCGTCCAGGTGTGGATCATGACGAATCCGGGCAGCATGACTTCAGGCGGGAATTACGGCGTGGGTGGACCGCTCGACAGCACGGTCACAGTCGTGGTCCTTATTTACGAGAACGCCTTCGCCAACCTGAAAATGGGATATGCGGCCGCTATCTCGTTCGTGTTGTTCCTCGTCATCGCTGGAGTAACGGCGTTTAACGCGAGGTTCCTGAAATATGATTTCACCTACTAGGCGCGTCGGCTCCAAGTTCGGGGCAGAAATTCCAGACCTCTAGCTCGGGTATTCCCTCGACCGGTCGCAGTGGATAGAGCGTGACCGGCGCGCCCGTTTACTGGAGCGCCATGCGAACGCCGCCCCTGAGCTGGATCGAAACCGACAATCCAGAGGCCGATATCTTCCAGATCGAACACGCCGCGGGAGTAGTCTCTGCAAGGTGTGGTTGAGCCACCGCTCGCCCAAGACATCAAGGAAGGATTTCTGCCGATGCCCGGTCCAGGAATGGAGTTGATCGGCGAGGAAGAGATCGCCGAAGTCGTTGCCCTGCTTCGATCTGGTTACCTTTTCCGTTACAGCGTCACCCTTGACGGACAGAAAGACGCTCGGTTCCGGGGCAAGGTCTACGAGGTGGAAAAGGCATTCGCCGAACGGACCGGGGCCAAGCACGCCGTGGCGGTCAACTCGGGAACCTCGGCGCTTTTCGTTTCCCTGTCCGCTCTCGGCGTTGGACCCGGCGACGAAGTAATCGTGCCTGGTTACGGTTTCGTTGGTAGCTACTCGTCGATCCTGCTGGCATGGGCGGTCCCGGTGCTGGCCGAGATCGATCGTACGTTCAACATGGACCCGAACGACGTGCGGGAGAAAATAACGCCGCGCACGAAGGCGATCATGCCGGTCAACATGCTGGGCAACCCGGCGCGGCTGGATGAGATCAGGGCCATAGCCGACGAAAACGGCCTTTTCATGGTCGAGGACTCTTGCCAGGCCGTGGGCGCAACGTACAAAGGCAGATCGGTCGGGACCATCGGCGAATTGGGCGCTTTCAGCTTCAACACCTACAAGCCGATAACAGCCTGCGAGGGCGGGATGATAATCACCGATGACCAATCGCTCCTCGACCGGTGTTTCGCGCTGCAGGACCAAGGCTACTCGGGAGCGCAGGATCATTCGTTCATCGGCGAGAATCCGATCATCGGATTCAATTTCAAGTACACCGAGATCCAGGCCGCATTGTTGGCGGCTCAGCTCCGCAGGCTCGATGAAATGCTCGATCTGCTCCGGCGAAATAAGCGCCGCTACAAGGAGCAGATTTCCGACCTGCCGGGCATCGAATTTCGTGAGCTCACCGATCCCGATGGTGATTGCGGGACCGTCCTCGGCGTCATATTCCCCGAAGCGGCGATAGCGCGGCGGGTGGCCTCTGAGCTCGGCACAATGGTGGTCGCCGACTCGGGCTGGCACGTCTACAGCAACATGGACCACCTGCTCGGCCAATCAACGGCCACGCCAGGCAGGACCCCGTTTAATTCACCGATCTATAAGGAGCGGGGCGGCGATATCGAATACCGCAAGGGCATGCTACCGCGCACCGACGACCTCCTCGGCCGTTCGATCTTGATCAGCATAGGCGTGGCCGACCCGGGGCTGGGCACCGCGTTCGGAGTCACGATCCTCGATGGACCCGAGCAGATCGATCGCAGCGCCGCGCGGTTTCGTGAAGTGGCCTTGAAGCATCTCTCGTGACCTTCGCACGGAGCGGAGTCACGAGATGAACGTGATTCTGCTGATGAACGATTCGTGGCGCCCGGACTTCGTCGGCGCCTACGGAAATGACTGGATTCATACCCCCGTGCTCGATCAGTTCGCCCGAGAGAGCGCCGTATTTGAGCGCAGCTACGTAGGCTCGTTCGCGACTGTCCCGTGCAGGCACGACCTTATCAAGGGCCGTTTCGGGAGTCCGTTGCACGGTTGGTACCCGCTCGAGTGGGCTGCGATGACGCTCCCCAAAGCGCTGCGAGAGAACGGCTACGTGACGATGTTGATTCACGATACACCGCACTTGATGAACTATGGTTACGGGTTCGACCGCCCATTTCACGCCTGGGAAATGATCCGGGGGAACGAGGTCGACCGCTGGCGAACGGATCACTTCGAGCGAATGGAACTCCCACACCGGGAGAGATTCAACAGTGACGCGCACATGGCTCTGTACCACCGATCCACGGCGGACCGGCGATCGGAGGCCGACTATCAGGCGCCGAAGGTCATGCAGGCTGTCTGCGACTGGCTTGAGCGCAATGCCCGGCATGAGAAATTCTTTTTGTGGGTGGACTCCTTCGATCCCCATGAGCCCTGGGACCCACCTCAGCATTACATCGACTTATACGACACCGACTACGCAGGGCCGGATTTTTACTGGCCCCGCTATTCCGACAGCTCGCTGTACACGGAGGCGGAAATAGCGCGCATGCGGGCCCGCTACGCGGCTGAAATCACGATGGTGGACAGATGGATCGGTCGGGTGTTGGACACAGTTGACCGAGTTGGGCTCCGAAATAACACAGTCATTGTCCTGATGTCGGACCACGGCCACTACTTCGGCGAGCATGGGCAGGTTCGGAAGTGGGGCCCGCGACTCGAGCTCTACGAAGAATCCGCGCGGCAGGTGATGATGGTTCGCCATCCAGATCTCACTTCGGGAAAGCGGGTTAGCGGACTCGTGCAGCCGGCCGACTTCACCCCGACTGTCTTCGAAATGCTGGGAATTACGCCACCCGCGGAGATGGACATTCAAGGGACGTCATGGTTGCCGCTCATTTCGGGCGAGCGCCGCACCATCCACAGGGCCGCCGTATCCGGAGGCTATCCACGGAGGGTACCGGTCGACGGCAACCCGGGAATGGCGACTACGGGATCGGATTGGAGCACCCTTACGGTCACATCGGGCAACTGGTCGCTCATCGATCACCCCGACCCCGCCGGTCGGGAGTTATACAGGCTCGATACAGATCCGGGGCAAGAGAAAAACCTGATAGCTAAAGAGGGTGAGACCGCGTCCCGGTTGCATGGATACCTTCTCGAATTCCTCAGGGAGCACGGCGCGCCCGAGTGGATGATGCAGGTCTACCGGGACGGGCCGGATTCCGCGCGGCAGCCCGACGCGACGGCCTGGCAGACCGCCGTGAGGAGGCGCGGGCACCCATATGCGAATACTCCGCCTGGCCTTATCGTCTGAATTACTCGTTCTGCCCGGAGCATGGCGCTCCGAGGGCGCTGGACTCCCGCGCTAAACCAGCACGCGCCGCAGAGCGTCCCTCAACTGTCGGGTCCCGACTCGATGGAAGCCCATTTCCTCGATGGCTCGCGACATCGTTCCATCCGAATACAGCCGGTGTTCTTCGTGGCGCTGCAGCCAGTCCGGTGCGAACGCGCGCAGTTCGTCGCTTCCCTCGGCCGCATGGTTGAGCAGGATGGATAACCCGTCCCCCAATCTCGCCAGCCGGTTGCGATTGTGCTCTTCCGCCACGAACGGGTTGTACCAGGGCGTGCTCGCCTCGACCATGTCGTAGATGGGAAATCCCTTTGCCTCCATGGAGCTGACATGTTCCGCGTAGGCCTCATCGTCCAATCGAAGTCCATGCTCAAGCGCGAGGTCATGCACGAAACGCCGCGGGAGGTGCACCGGGAGCCGGAATTCGATCCCGAGCTGGGCGTATGCGCTCACGTAATCCTTGTCGAGGGCGGTCCCCATGTGCGCGTCGATGTGGGTCACGTCGATTCCCGCGTCCAGAGCGCGCTGCACCTGCGCTCGCATTTCCCGGGCCACCTCACCGGGGTCGGCGTGCCGGATCGTTTCCCGGCAGCGCTGCCACAGCGTTCCGTCGGGACGTGTGAGCGAGGGCACGTCGTCCAGCACCGGTCCCCACCTGTGGTCGGGAAACTCGGAATTTAAGGTGATGTGGACGCCCAGGTCGAGTTCGGGCCGCGCCCTGGCTATCTCCGCGATCTCGTCAAAGGCGGGACATGGGACCATCACGCTCCCGCAGTTCGGCGTATCTTCGAGTACACGGATCGCCCCGACGTTGGCGGGGTGCGACATGCCGATGTCGTCGACGTGCACGACGACCAGCCGGTCGCCCGGATTGAACCCGAGTCGTTTCTGAATCACGGTCATCGTCTGGACCTCCTCTGCGTCAGGAAACGCCGGTGTGGCCAACAGGAGTGTGGCGTCGCTTCAACGTTCGTTCCATCGACATGCAGTTTCGAATTGCCGCGATCATCAGAGGTGCGGGGTCGAGGGATGCCCGTACCGGATGCTCTTCTCCCGCGCCGACTCCCGATTGATCGCATCCAACCGCAGCTCATCGTCGACGGGCTTTCTGTGCTCCATCACTCCGACTCTCCCGCGCCCGAGATTGCGCGCCGGGCGAAGTCCGCTTGCACCCCTTCGAGCACAGTCCGAGCCTCCTCAACGGCTTGTCCAGCGTCATCGCGAGTCGGCTCTGGAGATTCAGTCGGGTATCGGGCCTCGACGGCCAACTCACTAAGGCCGGAAAGGTCTGCTGTAAGGGTTTTGATTTGCCACCCCTGTGGCATGAGGATTCGTAGCGCGTCGAGATCATGACTTCTTGGGAACTCAACCTGCTCGAACACGAGGACGGCCTTCAATGCCTTCTCGGCCGACTGCTGCGCGAGCCGGCACACATGGCGAGGCTTCGAGCCAGCCGAGCCCAGCAAGAGTTCGCCCGCCTGCAGATCCTCTATCGCATAACGGAGCCAGCGCTCGGCTTCGCGCGTCCTCTCATCCGCGCTCATACAGGACCCGGCCTTCGCGAAGCGCAGGTCGCAGCACAGTACCGATCAGATCTCCGCGGCGCCGGATTTCGTCAGGAGTCGTGACCACAATGTCCTTACTTGAGGGCACGTCGGCCAGAGTCCTGCGAATCTGAATCGCAACCGAGCGTTTGTCCGTTCCGTCCGGCATCACTATCAAGAGGTCCACGTCGCTCCAGCGGTCTCCCCGGTCAGCGGCCAGCGAACCAAACAGGATGATCTTGAGTGGAGCGAACCGCTGCACGATGCGGGACTTCATCTCCTGAACAACTACATCCATCGTAGTGAGACCGTCCGACTGCTTCATGACGGCTCCTCGATCCTGGCAGACAATCCGTCGATGTCGAAGATCCCGCCAGTGACGCCGAAGTCGAGCTCTCGTCCGACCGGCCGCGCCACATTCGTCTCCCTACAGCGACGACAATGCGCTTCGCTGGCGATCGAGCCTCTTCGACCGCTCCCGCGCGAAGCGCCGGATCCCGTCGAAAATCGAATCCGGATCAAGCCTCGCCTCCGCGATCACGTCCGCCTCGCTTCCACCGCTGCGCCATCGGTCATCCCAATCCGCCGTGACTGAATACTCCTCGGTAAAGGGCCCGAGATTGGCGATGGGCGGGACCAGCTTTGTGCCAGTGGTCACGAACATGGCGTCGAATCTGGCGGCGTCGGGCAAAATCGACTCCCGGTATGACTTTGGCTGGAGTCTGAGCAGGTCATCGCTGATCACCGCAACGACCCTTACGTTGATTCCTTCGTCATCGAGCCGCGGCAGGACCTTCACGAGATTGAAGGTTGAGCTGGAGCCCTGCACCAAGACGGTCCCCATCTGATCCTGGCCAGGATTGAAATCTCGCAACAGATAGGCGCCCTTGGCGGCGGCCTTTAGGTCGCTGTCGGCGAACTTCGACCTGTCGGCGACGGGGATGTCGGGACGGGCAACGTGTATCACAATGAGTCCGGTTTCCTTGTTGCGTACGGCGTGCTCAACCGCGGCGAAGTAACCGGCCGCCACGTCGTTATAGTCCCAGAAATACAGGTTTATGACCTGTCCCCGCGGAAATAGCTTCCATACCTGCGGCGCAAAGATCCCGAAATGGGTACGCGCGTCGGCGGCGGTTTCCGGGCCTGAGTGTCCGGCCAAGATCGTACAGACGCCAAGCTTGAACGGGCTGTCCTGATTCTGCTGACTGAAAACCCGTACCGGCGTGTACATCAACGGCGTGAAAGCGGCGTAGGTTCCGCTCAAACCCCAAACGCCGGCGTGGACTTTCGGGTCCGACGATACGGTTTGACCCACCAAGCCGATGATGCTCGAAGCGTTTACAGCTTCTTCGATGGACGCCCTCATTCGAGTACCGGCGAAGGTGCTCTCGGGGTCGTAGTGCCCAAGGAAATGGGCGTGTTCGACGTTGATCGAATCGGACAGGTCAGCCGCGATCGTAATGAATCGGTTGCCGGTGACGAAGTTCAGCCACTTTCCGATTTCGGAAATGGCGCGACGGGTTCCCCCGACCTCTCCGGGTTTCTTGAACAGTTCGATCGAACCTTCGACCTCCGCACCGGTGGATGGATCGGTTACTTTTACCGTCTGCGGCTCCACGGGCAGGTTGCCGGGTCTGAGGCGGTCGTCCAAGAACGGATCCGTATTCGTGGGAACGCGGACCGGCAGATCCGAAACGACGCTGTCGGCGATTTCCACGAGGCGATTGGCGATCCATTCGCGCAAGCCCGGTTTGCCGTCCATGACTGACATGGCAATATCTATGTTGGTCTTGAACTGGATAAGCCTTTCTCGCTCATCCGTAACGGGTCCTTCGCGGATGCCCTCGAAGGTCACCGCGTACTTGCGCTCGAATGTCTCCGCCAGGGCGACGAAATAGTCGGTATTCATCTTCATCCCGTACGGATGGCTGGGGAAGCCGACCACTTGATCCTGGCCGTTGACGCGACCGTCAACGGCGCCCGGCCACCACCCCTTGACCGTGTTGCCGACGACGATCATGGGCCGCCGGTCGTCGGCGGGCCAGTCCTCCATGGTCTTGAGCGCGGCGACAACCTGATCGAAGTTGTTCGCGTCGTCGAGCTGGATCACGTTCCAGCCGTACGAGGACCACTGATTGACGATTTCGTATCCGGCGAACTTGGAGTCGATTACGCCGCCAACCAGGGCGTCGTCGATGCCGGCATTATTGTAGGAAAGCAGGATCCGAAGCCGTTTGCCGACCTTTTGCGCCAGCGCTACGGTCTTGAGTTCCTGCGCATGACCTTCCGTCATGGCGAATTCGCCCTCTAATGCAAGGACCTTCAGCGACTCGGGAGCCTGAACGAAGTCCCAGAACATGGCCTTGCCGGCGGCCGTCGCTATCCCTATCCCCGATGGTCCGCCGTTGACATCATTCGTCACGTCGGTGGACTCGGCGTGACCGGCGAGCGACCGGATACCGCGGATTTTCGCCTGCGCGAACAGCTCGTGATCCTCGAGCCCGTTCTCGGCCAAGAGAGTCTCGAGCGCCCCCGCGCCGCGGCGGAAGCCGAGGGCGTCTATAGGCAGCATGGCGATGTCGGGGTCGACCTTGAACCTGTCATCCCCGGTCGCGGCGTGCTGCCGGTCCATCGCTTCGTACAGCAGCATCCACAGGGCGTAGCAAGTGGGTATGTTGTGCCCACCGGCGACCATGAGCTTGTCCGTGAACGGGTGCTTCGGATGGCGGATGTCGTAGCGAAGGCCGCCGACATCCGGGCCGATGAGATGCGCCGCCACGTTATAGGGCGTATAGGCGAGGGGGCCACCGAAATGGCCTGTTTGGGAGTAGTTGCCCAATAGAACCAACGTCATCGCCGTAATGAAGGCCACGTCATCGAGCTGCTCGCGGTCGTAGGGCGCGAGTTCGACTTTGCGCAGCGTGGGTTCCTCAACGGCTTCGACGGTACTGATAGTCACCGTCTTCAAGCCCGTCGTCTGTGTAGACACGTTTTACCTCTCTTGACTTCCGAGGATGCTCGCCGTTGACGGCACCGCCGGTTCCGCTGGACCCGTGTACGGATTTTCGGGAAGCAACGGGGCCAGGTTCCGTTATGCCTTATATGTTTTACCAGTTATCGCCCCATATCCGAAGCGCACCACCGCTCGGCTGACCTGGTCGAGAGCGCTTTTTTCCCTGTTCAATGTCCGTGAACCACTATTTGATCGCTCTCCCATCGTCCTCGCGCCGCGGCGGCCGACGGTCGAATCTCCGGCCCAGCATCCGCGATCTGGACGCTCGAAGACGGCGATGGGCTGTGTGTCTGTTAAACCGGATCAACCCCAGTCCCAAGTCTAGGTCGAGCGCGCGTTTACTACGGTAACTTCCAGTTGATGCGGCCGTCTTGGCCGTAAAGCTCGATCCCCGGATTGCCGTTGGCACCTACTGCCATATCCGCACGGGTGCGACCATCCCGGTCCATCAGAAACAGCCCGACGCCCTCCGCATCCGAGGGTCCGACCCCTAAAACGAGCCGGCCGACACCGTCCTGATCCAGAAACCCCAGCGTCTTCATGTCCAAAAGAATAAATCGCACAGCTCCGTTCTCGTCGAGTAACGCAAGTTGTGGAGTCCCGGTCGCCTCCAAAAAAATCTCTGCACGTTTGGCGCTTTCGTGGTCAAAAAGGCGAAACGCAGCTTCGCCGCCGGAGTTGACGGATACTGCAGCCCGGCTGATTCCATCGGAATCGGCAATGGCGAGACCGGCTCCACCCGCGGGATCAGCCGTTAGTGCGGTGCGAGTCACACCATGAGAATCGATAAGACTCACGAAAGATATGCCGTTCGGATCCAACCTCATACCTACCCGCGATACCCCGTTCTCGGCGACCAGGGCCAGCCCCACGCTGCTATCAGCCAGCTCAGACATTTCTACCCGGACATTTCCCTCCTCATCTCGGAGGATGAGACCAGTTCCCGTATCAGGGTCCACGAACAGTGCAGCCCGCAAAGACCCGTTTCTGTCGAGGACCGACAATCCAGCTTTCCCGCCAGATGAGGCAGCCAACGACGATCGAAATACTCCCTTTTCATCGACCACGCGAAAGTCGCCCGAAACAAATGTGTGTGCGCGAATCTTGCCCACATTTACGCGTCCAGTTGTGATGAAGAACCCGAAGATAGCGACACCTGCCAGGGCAATAAGACTTAAAGTTCTCCACCTTCCGATTCGAGTTTCTAGTTTTAGCACCCTATTCTGAATCTCCTGCAGATCACTAGGTTCCAGAACGCTTGCCATCTTGTTTACCCCTACTTCGGTTGTTTCGCCGCGGTCACGAATTTAGCCGGACTACCGCCCCACGATCTCACTAGATCAATGACGGACGCCGTGATGCGTCAGGCTGATAGCTACGATCGAACCTGCTCGGTGCTGACCCACGGCATCTTGAACTACCTCATAGACGAGATCGCCCCACCTTTACGTTCCCGAGCCATTCTACGGACCATACAAACGATTTCCGAGATCCCAGGTCCGAGCCGATGATGTGCGCATCGTCGCCAAAAAACGCCGGGTTCGGCTTCCTGATGGCCTCAGCGAAAAATTCGTCCGCCTCGAGCCCATTGAGGTTTGATTTGAGACGCCCGCTGGCCTTGGCCTCGTACCCATTCGACCTTAGTCCCAACCGACCGCCGCACAACGGGGCATTTGTCTGAAAAGAAATCAACGTCTTCGCGCCCAGCTGCCGCTTGGAAGGCGCAGCGGGATACCAATAATCGGTCTGGGACTGACCATATCCATCCGGGGCCCGACCGGTGTACCGACGAGCCCTGGAGCCGGCGTCGCAACCGGCCCTATCATCCAGGCAAACGGGGCGTCAATTGACCGCTAAATGAATTGCTCGGAGGATGTCAGGGTGAATGCAGCCGGCAACGGGACAAGCGTGGGAGTGGTCACGTTCGACGGTCCTGGAGCGGCCCCCGTGCTCCGAACCGTCCCCCGGCCGGACGTTCCGCCGCGCGGCGCGCTGATCCGAATCTCCGCTTGCGGTGTGTGCGGTACGGATCTACACATCCTCAAGGGTCACTGGCCAGGGAAGCTGCCCTGGCCGTTCACACTGGGCCATGAGCTTGCCGGTGTCGTCGAAGCCATCGGCGCGGATCTTCGCGAGGACCATATGGGCCGGCCCCTACGCGAAGGCGATAGGGTGATCATGCCTCCGCTCATGCCTTGCGGCGAGTGCTACTACTGTCTGCACTACCCCGGTCGGTCCAACCGCTGCCTAAATCCGACCTACTACGGACGCAAGATCGGATTCGACGAGCCCCCGCACCTGTGGGGCGGATGGGCGGAAGCCGTCTACGTAGACCTAGACAGGCTGCCCGCCACCAAGATCTTTCGCACGCCCGACGATATGCCGCCGATGGTGGGTTCTCTGGTCGAGCCGTTCAGTTCCGTCACCAGAGCCTTCAATCGAGCCACGTCGCTTGGTGCGGACGGGTTCAAGCCCGGAGATTCCGTCGTCATCCAGGGGTCCGGTCCGATCGGGGTTTTGGCGCTCGTGGCCGCTCGTCAACGCGGCGCGGGGAAGGTTGTAGTGATCGGCGCTCCAGAAGAGACCCGGCTCAAGGTATGCCGTGATTTTGGAGCCGACGCCACCGTTTCCATCGACGAAGTGCGAACCTCAGAGGGTCGCGTGGAGGCCGTCCGGGATGAGGTGGGCGGCTTCGGCGCTGATCTTGTTCTGGACTGCTCAGGGAGTCCGCTCGCGGGGCCCGACGGAATCGAAATGCTTCGAGACGGCGGTACCTATGTGGAGATGGGACAATTCACCGACGCCGGCAGTACGGACACCAACTGGCACAGAATGTGCGTCAAGGAGGTGCAGATACTCGGCAGTTGGGCCTTCACGCCCGTCGAAGTGGCTCAAGCGATTCAAAACCTCCACTCCGTTCAGTCCGCGTACGACTGGTCAAAGATGCAGCGCGTGTTCCCGCTGTCGGAGTCGGGTGTCGCGGCGGCGATCGAAAGCGCTGTGGCCATGGAATGTGTGAAGGCGACGATCGTACCCAGGCAATAGCCGCGGACGGGCGCCGGCTTCGCTGCGGGCGTGGAGCGCTGAATGAGGCCGGGTCAGTCCTCGATGGCTATCCGAAACACCCCATCGTCACGATTCGCTTGTCCAGACCATTCAATTGTGAACTCGAGCAAGGTGCCGGACACGAAATGGCCGGAGTGAAAAAACGTGTCGTAGACGCTGCGGCTGCGCTTCCTGAGCCGTATTTCGTAGTAGGTCCGCCAGCCGTCAAGCGTAAAGCGGAACAGCCCCGGCGAGCCGCACATTATTCGGAGCCCCTCAGATCGCCGAATTTGCCGGATCTGCTTGTCGGGCCGCCACGATGGGGACCTTCTCCTGGGGGGTCGAACCTTCACGCCTGCTCGCCTGAGTGCTGGTGCGCTGCCGTCAATCGTCGTGATCGTACAGCACCCGCTCGCCATCCAATTTGAAGCCGCGGATATCGTAGGTACCCGGATTGAGGACCGGGAGATGGTTGGACTCGACCATGAGATCCAGCGGATTGACGCGAGTTTTCAGCGGCAGCTCCACCCGCCCGTGCAGGCGGGCCGACTCGTAGACGGCCATGACCATTTCAAGCGCCTTGTAGCCGTTGAGAGCCTCGCCACGATGGGCATCGATCTTGCCTTCCACCCAATCGGCCATCTCGGCACCCTGCGCCGCGGTCGCTTCGAACATCTCGAAGCCGTCAGTGTCCACGTTGTAGAACTTCCCGTCGGAAGCATGCGTGTCCCAGGTCCCTCCGGTGTCGCGCCCCAGAATCCTTAATCGTTCTGTATCCAGATCGATAATCCCTTCGGTTCCGTAAATCTTGGCGCCTTGATATATCCGGCCGGTCAGATCGCTCAGCAGAACGGCGCAGGCGCCGCCTTTGAACTGGAACGCGCCCATGGCTTCGTCTTCAATTCGGGTTCCCCGCTCCATCCGATCGGTCCGCCGGCTCACGCCCCCCATCACCCACGCGCACTCGTCATCGAGCAGATACCGGAACATGTCGGCATGATGCGAAGACCAATTCGGAAGGCCGTATGCAGCCTGACCGTAGATCATTTCGACTTCGCCGATGGCCCCGTCCGCGATAAGGCTCTTCGCCAGCGTGTAGCTGGGGAGGAATCTTCGCTGATGCGCGATCGCGAGCTTGACCCCGTTCCGTTCGCAGACCATCCGCATCTCGTCGGCGCGGCCGGTATTTTCGGCCATCGGCTTTTCGCACAGGATCGCCTTGGGCCTTCGGGTCGCCGCGGCGATGGTGCATGGCGCGTGCTCGCGATGCCATACGCAAACGGAGATAACGTCGAAGGATTGCGAATCGAGCATGGCGTCGAGATCGGTAAAGCGATCGGGACGGTAATCCTCCTCATCACGGAATTGACGATCCAATTTATCCATCGCTTCTTCGTTCGGATCCGAGATCGCGGTTATGTCAAAACGCCCCGACGCCAGATATCCGCGAGTGTGGTGCGTACCCATGCCGCCGCAGCCGATGATCCCGACCGTCAGCTTGGCCCTCATTTGAGCAACCGGACCGCCTAACCGCCGCTAGCCACCGATGTTGCCGGTGGCCCGCAGCAGCGTTTCCTGAACCAGGAGCTCGTGCTCGGGGCTCCGATCCGGCTTCTTTTCCCCCCGTAGATCGCGCACGAATGCTTCAAGACTCGCAACGTACCTGGGCCGATCCTCGAGGTCGATGACCGAGACTCCGGCCGGATAGCCCGCGCCGGGTTGCGTCAGACATAGGCGAACAGTTGCAGCCGGCTCAAACGGCTCCATGATCGCCGATCCGTTCGTACCGTAGACCTCAAAGCGACGGGCCATGGGAGGCGCCTCCATGGCGGCGATATCGACGAAGGCGATGGCCCGATCGTATTCGAACACGGCCAGGGTGTTGTCGGGGCTCTCGAAGTCAGCGTCAAGCACCTGTTGCAGATACGAGGTCACCCGCTCAGGCCGGCCGAGGTGGAACACGATCTGGTCGATCATGTGTCCGGCGAGATCGTAGAAGATGCCTCCGCGATGCTGGGCAAGAGCTGACCGCGCCCCTTCCGAAACGGTGGTTGAAATATGTGCCCGGATAGAAAATACGTCTCCCAAGAGCCCTGATTCCATCCAATCCGCAATGCGCGCGAACCCATCGTGGTAGCGGAACATATATCCCATTTGCACCAGTAACCCGCGCTCTTTCGCCGTGGCCATGACGCGCACGAATCGAGGGTAGTCGTCGCCCGCGGATTTGTCGTAGAAGACGTGCTTGCCGGCATCCACGATGGCTTCCGTGTGGTCGAGGCTTTCCGAGTTGCGTCCCTCGGACGCCACCGCGGTGATAGTGGGGTCGGTCAGGAATTCAGTGTCCTCGTCGTACCAGTTAACCTCCGACCAGGGCTCTTCCTCGGTTGATTCGAGCTCCCGCCGCCGGTCGCCATCGGGTTCGAATACGCCCGTGACTTCGACGTCTTCGTTGGCAAGCATCACGCGCACAACCCCCGTGGAATGCGCATGCTTGGTTCCATATACGGCCATTCGGATTCGCGGTTGACCCGACGATCGGTTCACGTTCGATTCACTCCAGGTTTACTTCACGGCCATCGACGCGAGGCATTTTAGGCTCGCGTCGGGCTTCGGCGAACTCGGTGAGTCGCCGCAGGCGCTAGCCCCGTCCGATAAACGGTTGCTCGATAGGCAGGACCGTGGTTTCCAGCATGCTCACATGATCGGGGAGTACCGCCATTGCGAGCGCGACCGCCGCGAGCTCTTCCGGTGCCATCATGGGTTCTGTGTCGTGAGGCGCGTCGCCGTTGGTCCGCCGTTCGACCCGCACATTACCGGGGTGCAGGATGCCACAACTTATTCCGTGCTCTCTGCCCTCCAACGCGGTTGAGTGAGTCAAACCCAACAGCCCGAACTTGGAAGCGCTATAGGGGGCCGATTCTGGGCGAACTCGCTGGGCGGAGATACTTCCGATGTTGATGATTCGACCCGATCTCCGCGGAGTCATCAGCTTGAGCGCCTCCCTCGTGCATAGGAACGCTCCCCTCAAGTTCGTGGCGATCACGGCGTCCCAGTCGTCCGTCTCCATCTCGCGCAGCAGCGCCCTCTTGGCAAAGCCGGCGTTGTTGACCAGGATGTCAACCTTTCCAAAGAGGTTAATCGCCTCCGCGAAGAGTCTCTTTACGTCCTGCTCTTGAGAAATGTCCGCTTCAATTGATTCCACGCGACCGCCGATCGACGCAAGCTCATTTGCCGTCGCGTGGAGGTCCTCACGTTTGCGTGCCGCGATCACCACGTAGGCCCCCTCGCTCAAGAATGCCCGGGCGATAGCCTTGCCGATTCCCCGGCTGCCTCCGGTGACTATGGCCACCTTGCCCGCGAGTTCCGCCGTCATCGCACGCTCCGTAATCAGCACTGAGATGCTGCCGTTTCGTCGTTGGGCATCAGGATACATGCCTGGGCTGGGGGCAACGCCCGTGTGGCAGCCTCCCATGAGCCACCCGAGTTGACCGCGCCGTGTCATCGACGACCCGGCGCGGGATCCGGGCGTACCGGCCCAATCTGCTATTCCCGGCGTTAGTCGCGGTCAACCATTTCGCTCTGTGCGGCTCACGTCGTGGATCCCCGGAGTTCGCCGGGGCCTTCTGCCGCTGTCCCCGCGGCCAGACCATTCCAGGTCGCGCCGGCGTATTGGCGTTTGGTTTAGGACTCCCTGGCTCAAAATCCGTGTTGACGGGAATGTGAGCCTCTCGCCGGCGACATCCATGGGCCCGTTTCTCGGTCAAGGTATCTAGGGGAGCTGAAAACACACGACTAACGGATCACCGCGGTGCCCAATATTGCGTTCGGCGAACACCTATAATTGTCCGCTGCACCGACTGAAGTCGGGTCGATACCCGTGCTCGTCCCCTGGCAAGCGCTCGTGGATACGAACGTTCCACACCGGGCGCTGATCGGAATAGGCTGAACGCGAACGGCGCGCAAATCGCAGCGAACGCCCCGGAGGAACCGACTGTGAGATCGAAATGGGCTTGGTCGCGACGACGAATCCTGCAAACTTTCGCCACGGGCGCGGCGGTAGCGTGTTTGCGCGTCGAGACGTCTGAAGCGGAACTTCCGCCAGCGCTATCCGAGAAATTACGATCGTCGGCTCCGCGGGCGCGGAGCCGACGATCGTTGTTACCGCGGCAGCGGGAGGCCGAAGGAGTCACGCTGTGGCATCGGGCAATGTGTTCACCGCCCAAACGGAGAGCATCGTGAACGGCGCCGTGAATGAAACGGCGAAGTGAAGGCGTACAGGTGAATGTCGGCGGCGATGAGCGGCGATAGTTTCATCGAAGGTGTGGAATCCGCTCTCGGCGAAGGGAGACATCCTGGCGATACCCGGACCGTTCTGCGAGATCTGGCGAACGATGTCGATCGCTTCATGGCGCAGATGGAAGCGGAGGAGGGCGATACTTTCTACGCGATCGCCGCCATCACCTACAACGGAAAGCGCTGGGCCCTACCGTGGGGAATAACTCCGTTCGTCCTTTGGTACACGCCCGCGGCCTTCGACGCCACCGGTGTCGAGCCGCCTCCGGATCAGGGGTGGGACTGGGAGCAATTCCGCGAGATCACGCAGCAACGTGCGGTTCCGGCTGATGCCGACGGTAGCGGCGGTCAGTGGGGATTCTTCGGTGGCGGCGGGACCAGCCTGTTCCTCATCTGGCAAAACGGCGGGCGTCTGATAGCCGACGATGGGGCGAGCAGTCCGCTGCGCGAACCCGCGGCCGTGGAGGCCCTGCGCTACTTGAGAGAACTGGTCCACGAGTACAAATCGGTGCCGCCGAACACCGCCGTCGAAACCAAGGTCGTCAGCGACGGCAAGTTCCAGATCCTAGTGAGCGGGTCCCCTCTGGCGACGGTATTCGGTCAGGCGGTTCTACCGGCAGGGATATCACTGGAGGCTTTGGGCGTGCGGCTTGCGCCAATGATCCACGGCCGCGAGTCCGTGACGCTGGGCGGGGCTAACGGAATGCTCTCTGTCATGACCGGGACACAGGACGCCGGAGCTGCGTTTTTCGTGGCGCGGCAGGTCGCGGCCAAAGTCGGCGATCGGTCACCCTATCCGGCCCGGCGAAACGCGGCGGCCGAAGACGTGCCAAAAAAGTGGGGCCTAACCGAATACGAGGCGAAGGCCGTGCTCAGCGCGATGGATACCGCCCGAGGATTGACGCATCCAAAGAGTGACGACGCCTTTCATATCCTGCGCGACAAGGTCGAGACACCGGTCGTCGAGAAGAACGCCGACCCCGAGATCGCCTGCTCGGACGCCGCCGACGAGATCGAGCTCAAACTGGCTGAGGAGTAGACGGCGGGTTCGATGGCGTCCCGAAGGAGCCGACACAGCCGTCGCCCAGCCGACTAATATTGTCGGACTCATGAGACTCGGATACGGCACCTACGCCATGAAGAGCCTTGATGTCTTCGAGGCGATCCCACGGATCCATGACCTCGGTTACGAGGCCCTGGAGATCTGCGTCAGGGAAGGTTGGCCAACGTCGCCGGACCGTATTGGGAAGCCGGATCGCGCCCGACTCGCGGCCGCGCTCCAGGGGGCTGGATTCCCCTCGCCGCCGCTGATGGACGAGATTTCGGTTTGCTCGATTGGCGGCGACCGAACGGCGATGCTCCAGGCCGCGGGAGCCACGTTTGAGCTTGCCGGCGACCTCAAGTTCGACGCCGCTCCGGCGGTCGTAACCACCACACTCGGCAGTCCCCAGCCCGACTGGTCGACGAGCAAGTGGCAGATCCGGGATGCGTTTCTCGAGATCGCCGACCTGGCCGGCGAATACGACGTGATAGTCGCCGCCGAGCCGCACGCCGGGGGCGAATTCGAGACTCCAGAGAAAGCCCAGTGGCTGATGGAACAGACGGATCACGACCACCTCAAGCTCAATTTCGATATCAGTCATTTCGTCGCCCAGGGAATCGGCCTACAGCGGAGTGTGGATCTTTGCGCCCCCCATACGGTCCACACGCACATCAAAGATGGTTATATGGAGAATGGACACGTCCATTATCAGCTCCCCGGCGATGGCGACCTGGACCTGGTCGACTACTTCAAGGCCGTCCACGCCGCCGGAATAGGGCTGCCAATCTACGTCGAGGTAAGCCGGCAGATATCTGAACTGGAAGGTTACGATCCCTGGCTGCCGGCGGACCAATGTTTTTCGGCGCTCGATGCCGCGCGTAAATCCGCGGGCACCGTCTAGGCGAAACTTCGGCTTTGGGGGCGGCGGCTGGTTTGATGCATTCGCGATCAGGTAGAAACCTGATTCGCGTCCGCGCAGGCAGTTATCCTTCTGCTAGTTCAATGCGGCCACCGTGTGAGAGAAATCCGGATGGAGGAGCGGTTCAATGACGCAGGAAGCTCACGTGTCGGCATTTCCGGATGGCCCCATCGCCCGAGTCCGCCCCGAATTGTATTCGCAGTTCATCGAGCCGTTGGGACGGTGCGTCTACGATGGTATCTGGGTCGCGGACCAGCCTGATGTGCCCCAGGAGGACGGGATCCGGACCTTTACCGCGGACGCCCTTCGTCGTATCGGACCCGCCGCCGTGCGCTGGCCCGGCGGATGCTTCGCGGACCAACACCACTGGCGAGACGGGATAGGAGACCCCGCCGGGAGGCCGTCGCGTCTGAATCTCTGGTGGGGAGGGCTTGAGACGCATGCGTTCGGCACCCACGAGTACATCGATTTTTGTGACCGCATCGGCGCTTTTCCGTATGTTTGCGGAAACGTTGGCTCCGGCACCGTGGCCGAGATGCGCGACTGGCATGAATACTGCAACGTTCAGGAGACGACCACGCTTACCGAGGAGCGAAAGGCCAACGGTAGAGCCGGATCGATGGGCGTCCGCTACTGGGGCGTCGGCAACGAGAACTATGGCTGCGGCGGTCATATGCGCCCGGCGGACTACGCCGCCGAATACCGCAAGTTCGCCACGCAGTTGCGGCGCGTCGATCCGGCCGTCCAGCTCGTTGCAGCGGGTTACACACCGGAATACAACCGCGAACTTCTGGAATCTCTAGTTACTGATCGCGATACGAGCCGGGCGCTTATCGACCATATCGCGGTTCATAGGTTTTTCCGCACGGGCGGTCCAGACGTCGATTTCTCGGACGTTGATTATTACGCCTGCGTCGCGGAATCCCTGCTGCTGGACGACGATATTCGCAAGGCCGATGGACTTTTCAAGAACTACGAAGGTGACGACGATCGCATCGGGCTGGTTATCGATGAATGGGCGACGTGGCATACAAACGTTGCGAGCGAGGAGGGCTGGTTCCAGCGCAATACGATGCGAGACGCTGTCATCGCCGCCGGATGCCTGAATACGTTCACGAACTGATCGGACCGTGTCGTCCTCACCAGCACCGCCCAGGCGGTCAATGTATTGCTGTGCGTGATCTCAACAGATGGGCCATACGCCTGGCTGACCCCTATCTACCATGTTTTCGAAATGATGCGCGCCCACGTCGGCAACGACGCACTCCTTACGAACGTTGATTCTGCGGATCTGTCGGGAGGCGGCGGCGACACGGGATCGCTGCCCCAGGTGAGCGCGTCGGCGTCCCTCGAGCCGGACGGCGGCAGTGCCGTGATCTGCGTTACCAACCGCCACATATCGGAATCGATTTCCTGCCGGCTGACCTGCGCCGGCCGTCCGGCCGCGTCCGCAACCGCGACCGTTCTGTCGGCGGACGCTCCAAACGTGTACAACGACGCTTCACATTCCGATCGAGTCACACCGAAGCCGCATGACGCCGCGGTGGATGGAGGCGAAGTCCGCGTCGATCTTCCTCCACATTCCGTGGCTCTCGTTCGAGTCGAGCTTCAGTAGGTCCGGTCACTCGATCCGTGGCGCGCGGCTTTGCCCCGGCGCACCCCGGTTCAGTCAGGAGGAGCTTGGCGCAAGCTCGGCGATCTTCGCTTGCAGCGGTTTGTAGACGTGCTCGTTCAGAACGGCGATGGCGCCTCGATCCGACTGGTCCCAGACGATCTCCGCGTATGCCTCAATTCCAACTCGCATCTGCTCCGAAGCGGTCTGCGTATGCCGAAGAGCGTCCTCGGGCCTCCCGGCGTCTTCCGCGAGGGCGGCATTCCGCAATGATTCGATGGCGTTCAGGTACTCGATACCGAATTCCAGTCGCCCGGTCCAGTACTTCGGGTAGCTGAAGCCATTGGATTCTGATTTGCGTGCGGCCGACCGCGCCAAATCGAGCGCGCGAACGTAGCCCTCGCGAACCTCTTCCAGCTCGGAGGGAAACCGCTCCGGAATCCAACTCTTCATGATCATGTTGGGAGCCGGGAACGCCAGTGTGAACGCGTTCTGCTCGAGGATCAAGGTCGCGTTCTGCACTTCTTGAAACAGCTCGAACATGTCGTCAACGCAGGCGTCGCCGCAGGCCGCCCGCAGTATGTCGCGGGAGACATCGTCAGGAGTGGCAGACTCGTCCCATCCGGCCCGCGCAAGGTATGCAACCGTTGGCTCGTGGTCGCCGATCAACCAGTACCTGGTGCTGAATCCGTCCCAACCCGTGGATCTAACCTGTTGAGTCATATCGTGCAGACTGCCCAGCGTGCTTTGAGGCAGAATTCCAACGTTGTCGTCGTGGAGCGTGAAGATGCTCGCGGCCGGGATTTCCAGCTTCGGGGCGTTCCGGATCGCATCTCGAATCGCCGTGGTGGATGGGAAGTAGTCCAGCGAGACGTGAGCCTGCCATCCCGGCTTGGAGATCGCGCCGAGAATCGGAAATAGCTCCTCGGCCACCGACTCCCAGATGACCTTGATCTTGGGATTCGCGGTGTCGTCGAGCACTTTCAGATCGTCCAGCAGACGATCCAGGAAGTAAAGATTCACGATGTCGCCCTTGACCTCTTGCACCGCGCGCGCTTCCGCGCCGGAGTAGCTTCCCAAGGGCATCGGTCTCGCCGCGGCAAGTTCCAGAATCGACTCGAGGCTGCATATCTCTTCAACACCGTATTTCTCGTCCAGAGCGTGCCACGCGCGTTCATATTCTTCGACCCACTGGCGGTGTTCCTGCATCATCATGCTCAGATAGTCGGCCTCAGGATAAGTATCGACGGTGGCCTTGATGACGGCTGACCCCAGATCGCTGAGAGCCGGATCGTCGAGGCCCACACTTTCACCCGGCACGATGGTGACATCGCCGAGCTGGGAGGTCTTGCGAAAATCCGGGAGCAATGGCCCGAATTCGGACGGGAACTCGGTTGTGGCCACATGCACCACGCACTCCATTCCTCGTGATTTTGCGTAACCGAGCAGGTTGTGGATGTGTGTACGCCCGGCCGCGGCCAATTCTTCGTAGCCCGCGTTGATCGGCAGATCGGGATTCCAGAATTCATCGACATCGCCGAACACGTCGCGACCGATCGTGTCGTCCGAGATGGGATAACGGTCGCCAAACCACAGCGTCGCCGAGCTTCTCGTCACCCCGCGAACCTCATAGTGGACGTACGGGTGAAAGGGCCAGAGGATTGCGTATATTCGGTTGAACTTGAGCTTGGCCAGTTGATCGATCACGGGCGCGTGATGTTCCATTCCCCACGACTCGGGACCACAGGCGAAGTCGTTTACGGTCCGCCATTGCCGGATCGTTAGATTCGGCTCCATGACCTCGTCGATGGCTGGGAACTCGAACTCCGTGGGCTCCGGCAGGACATCGCCGTGCAGCAGGAAACGTACGCCCCATCGCTCTACCAATTCATACACTGCCCACATCGTGGCCCTGGGACTGCCTCCGCCCACGATCAGGGCTTTGTGTCCGCGGTATTCGACGGTCCTGAGAACGATCCCCTGCTCGGACAGCTCCGGGAACCCCCGATCGGCGACCGCGGCGGCCACGGCCCGGCTGGTCCGGGCGCTGCCGATGAGGAACAAGGATTCGCCGGGGTCTCCAATTTCATCGTCAGCTTCGACGGCGAGTCCGAAACACTCCTTCATATACCGGCAAAGCTCGCCGGCCGCGAATCTTTCAAGTTCGGGCTGGTCCTCACCGACGATCACCCTAACCCCGGTCGCGCCTGCTCCCCCTACCTGCATTGACGTTGCCCTTTCGAATCTGGCACCGTTCCTGAGCCCCGGCCATCCGGGAAGTCCGGCTTCGAACCTCCGACGACCACGGCGGCAATGATAGGCGGAACGCCGTCATCGGGGCGACGCTCGGCGGCCACCGGCGGACTCGGCTCACGTACCGCGAGTCCGATTAACTCGGTCGTTGGGACACTGGGGATATTGGAATCGATGGGATGGTGGAGGTTCTGTGCGAATAGGCTTGGTGACGCTCCGTTCGCCCAGGGGGCCTCGGACCACTTTGAAGATCGACCGGATTGGCGCCATTACGCCAATGCAAGAGCGGGGTGTAGGGTCCGGGAGGCAGTGTGATCGCCGAGAATGCGGCCAACGCGGATTCGCTCTCGGTCGTTGATATCGACGCCGCCGTGGCGGCGTGAAGCGAGTGACACGCACGGATACTGATTTGGAGGTACTGGGGATCATGGCGAAGGTGCTGATGGTAATCGGAGACGCGGCGGAGGTCCTTGACACGCTTTATCCGATATTTCGAGTCCGCGAGGACGGATACGAGTGCCTCGTGGCGGCCCCCGAAAAGCGCACGTATCACCTTGTGTTGCACGAACAGCCGGAAGACTGGGACATCACCCGCGAAACCGCCGGATATCATCTTGATTCCGATATCGCGTTCCGGGATATCCGCCCCGACGAATACAGCGGGATTCTCCTGAGCGGCGGCCGCGCGCCGGAGTACATCAGATACGACGAGGACCTCTTGGAGGTCGTGCGTTACTTCGTGGAGAAGGGCCTTCCCGTCGGTTCGGTATGCCACGGCGCGGAGATTCTTGCCGCTGCGGGAGTTATCGAAGGCAAACGGGTAGCGACCGTGGCGAAGTGCAAGTTCGATGTGGAGGTGTGCGGCGGGATCTACGTGAACGAACCACTCGTCGTCTCGGAAAACATCATCTCGGCGCGCACTTGGCACGACAACGCCGAATGGATGCGCGAGTACATGCGGCAGCTCAACGAGGCGGCATCGGCGGGCAGACGCGTAGCGTAGCTCCCCGGATAGAGCACTGAGCGCAGCTCCTAACGATTCGACTGTCCGCTCCAGCGCGCCGGTGCCGGCTTGCCCTGGATGCCATGCGTTGACGGAGGCGGATGCTTGACCGGTCGGCCTGCCCGGCCATCTTCATCGGGCGCGCCTGCGCTAATAGCCGATGTCGTACCTGAGTAGGCGTGAGTTCACGGCCGTAACGAGGGCAATCACCAGGAACAGCACGAATGACATTGACGCCGCGAGGCCCATTTTCAGGTACGCGAACGCGTTGTCGAAGATCAATACGACGACCGTGATCGTGCTGTCGAGCGGTCCGCCGTAGGCCGGCGCGTCTTGGATGCCGGCGGTGTTCGTCATGACGTATATCTGAACAAACACCTGAAGCGCACCAATGAAGTAGACGACCACGACGAAGTAGGTGGTTGGGGCGAGGAGTGGAAGAGTAATACGGAAGAACCTCGATATCTTGCCGGCGCCATCCACTTCGGCCGCCTCGTAGAGATGCGGCGGTATGCCCTGTAGTCCGGCAAGAAAGATCACCATATTGAAACCCATGTTCTTCCATACGCTGACCAGGATTATCGACGGCATGGAGCTTGCCGGGTCGCGGAGGAATTTCTGCCGCGGAAGCCCCAGAGCCTCGAGCAGATCGTTGAAGAAACCTATTTGAGGTTCGTAGAACCAGAGCCACATGAGTGAGACCGCCACGAACGAACTGACGACGGGCATGTAAAACGCGGCTCGGAACGCGTAGATGGCGCGGATTCGGCGATTGATGAGCAGCGCGAGCGCCAGCGAAGTTACCGCGCCGACCGGCACGGTCACCGCGGCGAAATACAAAGTGTTGGCGACCGACCTATGAAACCGCGCATCGTCGAGAAGGTTTCTGTAGTTCTTTAACCCGGCCAGCCGGGGCGCCGACATCAGGTCATAGTCCGCGAAGCTGTAATAAAGCGCTCCGGCGATCGGCAGGATCAGGAAAACGAAAATGAATACAAGCGACGGCGCCACAAAGAAGTTGCCGGCGAGTCCTCCGCGGCGTCCAATTCGAAAAAAGCGGCGATCCCGAGTGTTGGCGGCGCCTGTCAACGCCAACGGCCGTGCCTCCGCAACATCACCCCGATTCCCTCGAACGACCGTCGAAATTGAACCTTGGCATTTGGGCGAGATTCTAGCAGTTGCGATCGCGCGCCGGCGCCGTACCAACGCCCCAATCGATGCAGCTTAGTGGTCGGAACAGCAAGCTCGGATCCAGGCGCATCCCGCGCATAAGGCTTCGACTCCGTTTTGAAATCCGTTGGCCGGACCTCCGTGGGGCGCAATTGATGCGCCTCAGCGGTTTACGTGTGGTCGCGACTATGATTGCGCGACCGACGAGCTCTCGGGCCTCAAAAAGGACGGAAAATCATGCTGATCGGCAGCGGGGAATTCACCTACGAGTGGGTGGACGATTGGGCGCGGATCCCTGATACGGAAAGCTCAAGGAGCGGGTGGGCGCACCCTGGCGTGGTTGTTTCAGAGACCGCTCTTGTGGCAACGTTTCACCAGGCCGATCCCACCGTTCTGCTCTTTGAGCCGGACGGATCGCTCAACCGTTCTTGGACGGCGGACGTTACCAACGGGCATGGGATGACGCTAGTGGAAGAGGGAGCCTCGGAGTTCATCTGGTTCGCCGACGAGGTCTCCGCGGCTGTAATCAAGACCGACCTGGACGGCAAGACCGTGATGTCGATCGACAAGCCTGACCTCCCAATCTACGAGAATGACGGCGATTACTCGCCGACCTCGGTGACCGTATTCGAGAAAAAAGACGGTGGGGCTGGCGACGTTTGGGTATCCGACGGCTACGGTCAGTCCTACGTCCATAGGCATACCGAAAACGGAGAGTACGTGGGCAGCGTGAACGGTGAAGAAGGCGACTCCGGGCGGTTCGCTGGTTCGCACGGAGTCTTCGTGGATACCCGCAAGACCGAACCCGAGCTGTATATCACCGACCGCAGCAACAACCGCGTCCAGGTCTACGACCTGGAGGGCAACTACAAACGGGGGTTTGGGGAAGACTTCTTGAGGCTCCCAAGCGCTTTCGCGGTGGATGGCGAAAGCCTGATAGTCGCCGAACTCCACGCCGGCCTTGTCATTCTCGACATCGACGACAACCTGGTGTGCAGGTTGGGAGAAAACGCCGAAGTCTGGGATGTCGAGGGATGGCCCAACGTTCCCAAGGAGATGATAGAGACAGGGAAGTTCAACAGCCCGCACGGCGTCGCCACCGACTCCGACGGGAACATCTACGTCGCCGAGTGGCTGATCGGCGGCAGGACCACAAAGCTGATCAAGCAGTAAGACTGGATCGACTCCCCCCGAGGACGGGGCGCCGCTCCGGATTACCCACGAACTCGGGTAGGGTGGAACGCGGAAGTTCCGCAAGCTGCTGCTCGCGCCAGTGGGCTTGATCGTGACGATATGGGCGGCGGCCCCAGCCTTAATAGGGCTCGCCCTCCCGCTTCACCACTAAATCCTGAGCGGCCTCAACCTCCACTTCCAAATCAACCGTTCTGCGGAAAATCACAGCAGCTACCCAAGGCAGCCGCGTGCTTTAACATCTCCCCGCAACACGTCGGCGGTCACGTTTGGAGGCGCGGCCGCTCACCGTCGGGGAGGCGCCCGTGTACCTGGCTTACGCACCGGACAAGATGTACAAGGACGTGGCAGATCGACGGCAGCTTTTTATCGACGACGATGTGGTCGCCGCCGTGCAGCGGATAACCCGCAGGCAGCACACGCCCGAAAAGCACCCAGAAAATCCAATGATCAAGCGCGACAGGCCGTGGGAGGTGATTCCCTATTTCCGCACGCCGACGTTCAACGTCATCCGGGACCCCGAAGATGGCTTGTTCCGTTGTTGGTACGAGGATTATTACGACTATTTCAATTGGGATATTTCCAAGGAAATCCAGGCCAATCGACTCTATTATGCCCAATCGGAGGACGGACTCAACTGGGAGAAGCCGGAATTGGGGAAGCACTACGTTGACGGGCACGACACGAATACGGTGGTCAGTTACACACCTGGCGACATGGCGTCGTGCAATTCAGTTTTCCTCGACCCCAAGGAAAACGATCCATCGAGACGCTTCAAGACCGTCTACTACCACCGTGCCTGGGGAGTGAACACACCCAAAAGGACGCCGGCCGGATCCACCCGGGACGGCCTTTGCATGGCCTTCTCACCGGACGGCATCGACTGGACTCCGTGGGAGGGAAACCCTTTGTTTCCGGTCTGGCTGGGCGACGTTGAGATCCTCACCTATGACTCGATTGATGAGAAGTACGTTCTGTACGGCCGCTACGGCGGCAGACCAGGCGGTCCGATCATGCCGGGCAAACCCGAGGGCGTCTGGAGCACCCGACGGCGCATCTACAGGGCGGAAACCGAGGATCTGTTCAACTGGCCCGAGCCCGAACTTTGGTTTGATCCGGGTTCCCAGGACAACCTCGATGACGAGCTTTACGGATTCGTTCCCTGGCGGGCTGACGAGATGCACCTCGGCCTCCTAAACGTGCTGCACCTCGTTGACAACACTATGGAGATGTATCTCCATCACAGTCGCGACGGGCGGAACTGGAACCGGATGGCCGAGCATCGGCCGTTCATCGAGAGGGGTGGCGAGGGCGGTTTCGACATGTTCGGCGTCGAGACGCCTAGTCAGCCGCTCGAGGTCGATGATGAAGTTTGGTTCTACTACGGCGGAATGAACGTGCATCACGACTGGTGGATTTGGGGTGTCTCGGAAGGCTTGGTCGCACCTGAGACCCAGGACGCATCTCATGCTCAGAATGGACACCATCTGTGTCTGGCCACGCTGCGGCGCGATGGGTACGTCTCGCTCGACGCCACACTGCGCGAGGGTTGGGTGGAAACGAAACCGGTCTTCTCCACGGGCGCTCATCTATACGTCAACGGCCGCTGCCAACCGGGCGGCTACATCGACGTGGAAGTCACAGAACCCGACGGCATCGCATTCGAGGGGTATTCACGGGAGCAATGCGAACGATTCACCGGCGATGACGTTCGGCACAGAATGAGATGGTCCGGACGGGAAACGGTGAACGAGATACCGGGATACGTAAAGCTGCGTTTCTTCCTGCAGAACGCGGAGTTGTACGGCTTTCAGTTCGATGACTAGCCGTGGACGCCGGACTAGAGATCGGCGGTCCATGGTTACGAATTGGCGCAGCCGTCCAGCGGTTACGGTAGAAAGCTTGGCGGTTCGATCGGCGGCCGGCGCCGTAACGGAGACGCGACGTAATGGATCGCCGATCGCTGGAAATAGAACCGACCCCCGACCCGGTTGATCCGGGTCGGGGGTCGGTCTTAGCTGCGAGTTTTAGGTGAAGTTAGATTTCCGCGCTATCTAGTAACGCCGATCCCCATATCCACCACCACCACCACTGGACGGTGGCCTCGACTCTGACCGAGGTCGGGCCTCATTAACTGTAATGGTCCTTCCATCGAGTTCAGTGCCGTTGAGTCGCTCTATGGCGGCTCGGGACTGATCCGCGTCAGTGATCTCCACAAATGCGAAGCCGCGCGACCTGCCGGTCACACGGTCCTTGATCACATTTGCCCGGACGACCTCTCCAAACTCCGCGAATGCTTCGCTGAGTTTCGAATCCGTCGTGTCGTAGGAGAGGTTTCCTACATATATGTCCATACTCTGTTGACTCGTCTCCTGCGGCGAACTGGCGCCGCTTGCAAGCTGTCAAACCTCGTTAGAGGGAAACCGACAACCCTTGTCCAAATATTCCGTCTTTTGCGTGCTGGTCTGGTGATGAATGGAAGAAGGGTTACCCGGCTCCGTTAGTGGCCGCAACTCGCAAACGGCCTGGAAGGGTTCCGTGAGTTCGCATGAAACACCGCGTCAAAACGCAATCCGACATGGCAATATACCATGTTGAATTCCATCTGAGAACCGAATAGTCAATACTGATGCAACCGATTCAACCCCGTAGGCGGCGCCGCGTCGCCACACCCTTGACGATTCCAACGTGGCTGACCTCGCGAATCGCGACCACCGGGAGTGCGGGCCGGTAGCTGTCAAAGAGAGGATCTCCGCGGCACCTGCAAGTGCGAAACCTCTGCTCAGGGGTTATCTGCACCTCGCTGTCGCGCTCATGGCGCCGGCGGCGCTCGTACATCTGCTTGTGGTCGCCGATTCGGCGAGCGCGTATGCGGGCGGCGCGATCTTCGGTGCCAGCCTCATCCTTCTCTACTCCGCCAGCGCCCTTCGCCATGTAGTGCGGTGGAGCCCGCGCCGTGACGTGGTGGTGCGGCGGATCGACCACGCCATGGCGTTCGTTCTCATCGGCGGGACCTATACGCCGTTCGCGCTCGCGGCGCTGGGATTGGCGTGGGGCATTTCGCTGCTGTCGGTCGTGTGGGGCCTCGTCGGCGCGGGAATCGTCGTGGCGATAGCCTGGCCGGCGGCCCCTCGGTGGCTCCGCGCGGGGATCTATACCGGCCTGGGTTGGCTGGCGATCGTGGCAGCGCCGCAACTTTCCGCCGCGCTCCCTGCGACGGGCTTCGGTCTAATCATCCTGGGAGGCGTGACGTATTCCTTGGGCGCCGCGATATACGCCAAGAAATGGCCGAACCGATTTCCCAGATATTTCGGTTTCCATGAGGTGTTTCACATCTTCGTGGTCGCCGGAACGGCGATCTTCTACTCGGTCATCGTGATCTACGTATTGCCAGATTGACCGGCTACGTCGGTCGCGGAAGCAACGATGCGAGGAGGCCTGGCGGTCCATCGCCCGTCGCCACCATCGGCGGGGTCCGCCGGCACGCACCACCGCCGAAATACGCAGTGACACTCGCCGCAGGTCTCGCCCGTGACCCACCACGTTTTAGGTCAAAGCTGAGCGCGTTGCCCTGTTTGGCCGGAACAATTCCTTGTGGCGGCCAGACTTCATCACGCCGGCCGTGGCATTTCGGCGGCGCGTCGCTTCCTTCATAGGGCTTATCGGCGTTGGGTTCCTGCTGAGTCTTCTGCCTCCGGTCAGTTTCGTCCTCAACGCAACTTCATTGCCTGACGTTGCGGCGCAGCTATCCCAGGTTGGTCCCGGTTCGGGGGTACAGCAGTCGCTTTGCCAACCATCCACTGTCGTGATTGAAGCTCGCATTTGGGCGGCCGGCCCGCCGCATGGATGATCCGGATCGAAGTCTCCGAACCATCAGTCCCTTCCTATCGTAATCGGCGACTCCTGAAACTCGAACCACTCTTCGCCATCGGTATGGAGATAAATATTGTCATCGAGCAGCCCGAGCTTCAGCCCGAAATAGTAGTCAAGCACGACCCTAAATGAGTTAACGGACGAAATGGTCGGGTAGAGAACGCTATTGCCGCCGTAAGGGAGATAGTAGGCGGCAAGAATCTTGTGACCATCCCTGCCTAGCCCTGCTCCGTGGTCGGCCGTGATCACGATTATCGGAGGAGAATCGGAGTCGAAGATAAGCGCATCGACTATCTCGATCACAAGGTCGTTTACGTAGAGGAGCTGGCCATGGAAATTGGAAGGAACTGTAGGGTCGTGCTCGTTCGACCAACCTTCCGGGTAGGAGATGTTGCCGTACTGATCGAACGTGAACGGGTTATGGGGCTTCACTATGTGGGCGAATGTGAAGGTGGAGGCGTGCATCGCAGGAACGGTCTTGAGAAATCGGACCATGGCAAGCGTTCTTTGTGGATGACCCCAATCGAAAGGGGTATCCGGGGACAGGGGCAGCGACGGCAGAAACGGGCGCAAGATCGTAGTGGGCAGTAACTCTTGGAGGAACCGTCGTGAGGACGGTAGTTGAAATAACACCGCAAATGGATTCTTGCTCCTCGGGCCTCTGTATGTAATTTGTGACGGCGTAAAATCGACGACCAAATCAGCATTCGACGGATTGTCCGTCGGCGCGAAGCCCGAATTCATATGCACGTACGTGTAGTCCAGGGCTCTTAGCGTCCTTCCCAGGGCATGGTCTGCGGTCAGTCCGTGTATGGCGGGAATCACTTTACTCCCCCGGCTGCTGAACTCACTGAGGTATCTGAAGTTGGTGGATGATGGAATAGAGAGCTGGGTGGTGTGATAGTTGGAAATGGCGCCTGACGGCACATAGAATCCGCGTTGAGCGAGCCCTTCCAGAAAGGGACTGTTGTCGAATCCGGGCATCGCGTCCGCTCGCGGGTAATTATCCAAAATGATGTAGTAGATGTCCGGGAGTCGACCAAGTTCAACGATTGCCGGTAGGAAAGTGCTCGCGTTGCTAGTGATCGCCGCCGCCTCCGCTCCTCCAGACTCGATCTGGTTGAGGTAGCGATCGGCGAGGCTGCTCCCGACGCTCACCAAGGGTACGAGGATCAGAACTACGCTTACGAGGTTGAGGTAGCGACCCGCCCTCGCGGCGAAAACTCCGCGATTCCATAGCCACAACGCAGCTGCAAGCTGGATGACGACGGCTACGGGGAGCAGAACTCTGGGGTCTGCCCGCTCGCCTAACGCGCCCTGCAAGTGGCCGAAGCTGAGGAATATTGATGAGCCAATCGCAGTTATCAAGGCCCCGCTCCCCATGCTCCCGGTCACGAAGCGCAGTATCAGTACAACCATTGCGACAATCGCCCATGTCGCCACGATCGGAAGGAAGATCTCCAACACGCCAAATACAAATATGTTGTTGGAGTAGAAGTAGAGAATTGGATATGCCGCGATCAGCCACGGGTAATACAACCAGCGACGACGATCCAACTCAGTGGCACTGGAGTGCGGGCGATTCACCAAGCGAATTAGTCGCGTGGCAACTTTGGGACCGAGAAGCACCAAGAAGGCTGAAAATGCCAAAGCTGCGATAGCCCCGTAAAAACGGACTGACTCGTCTGCTGCTCCAGACAGCGCGGCGCGCACGCCGCTTCTCTGGCCCGCAAGCTCATAGGCGAGCGGTCCTTGAAAATCGAGTGGCGTACCATTCACAGTGACTTGGGAAAACGCAGTTTCTGACTTCGCGATCCCGAAAATCACAAAGCTTGCCTGGTTCGGAAGGGCGGCTACCTCCAGCTCAAGTTCGTCGTTCGGCGACGTTTCGTAGGGCTCGAAGTGAAACACGTGGACTCTGGGCTTAACGGCAGGCTCCGCGCGCGTGGAGAACTGTCGAATTGTTTCGGTTCCGTTGCGAACGAGTGAGGCTTCTATATGGACGGCTTCCCCGTCTTTGCTGGCAGCCATCCAGATCCGCGCTGTGAGAACAGGGCCGGTGAGTTTGCCGAGCTGCTGACGCAATCCGGAACCCGGCAGGACTGGAGTTAGGGTCGCATAGGGGTCGCCGGTTGACTCAATGATGTAGCCGGCAGGCGGGAGCAGGCTCGCGAGAAGACCCACTCCGACTAGAGCGAGAATTGCTGCCCACCCCTTTAGCGGCAAGTTTCTAGCGACGTTGTCGTGAATTCCCCGGACGCGTCTCGCTCTGTCGTCGAGCCGGTTCCTCTAGGACGGCCACGGCTATCTTGGAACACCCTCAGCTATCCCGCGCCGACATCTTTACGAATCGCGATCCCAGTCGGCGTGGGAGCCTACCATCCGAAGTTTTGTGAGGATACCACCCGAGCGACTTCAGTCTGCAAAGGAAATTTGTGGTCCGCCTACGTCCTGCCGCACGGGGGTAACCAGGTCCGTTATCCGTCAATCACGTCGGTGAACGCCTTCAGGCTGATTCTCGACTACTATTTCAACCTTGGACTCGGCCTGTTGGAAGACCGCGTTTACGAGTTCGATCTCGAACCCCGTCCGATCTGGCCGGCCGAGCGGACGGCAAACTGACCGGATCCGCAGCACTCATCGACGTGCGATCGACCGTTACGCGCCCTCGGCGCTCGAACGGTGGCGTCACTCAAAACACTGCCCGAAATAAGCGCCGGACACAATCGTCGCTTACGATCCAGCCAACTTGGATCCATGTGAGCTTTGACTTACGAATCGGCAAGCCGCAAGGTCAGCTCGCGCCTATTTTCGGTAGGCTTTCGCCACCTTGGCGATGACGGTCGCGATGTCATCGATGTCGCCGTCCGAGTATTTTTCGGTCCATGGCCACCTGATCGTGCCCGCCAGGTGCTCGCGGGCATTCGGCAGCCGGTCGACCATTGCCTCCCGATCCGCGATGAACGTGTGGCTGTACGGGATCAGGTAGTACATCGCGGGCCCGCATCGAAGGCCCTCCGCATTGAGCGCGTCGATGAATTCGCCAACCCCAACATCGAACCGGTCGAGATCGATCCTGAAGTGATACAGCCAGTAGACGTGCGACGTCTCCGCCGGGACAAACGGTGGAGTGACGCCCTCGATAGAGTGAAGTCGATCCGAAAGCTTGTCGGCCAGGATCACCCTGCGATTGTTCTGCTCGGGCACCGCGCGGATCTGGGCCAGGCCGACGGCGGCCTCCAATCGCCCATACAGGAACGCATGCCCGATGACCTGATGCTCGCGCGTGCCTCGCGGAGCCGAGCGGGCCCCGCGGTCGTGGGATATGAACCTGATATCGTCGATCAGCGATTTGTCGTCGGTTATGGCCATACCGCCGTGGTCCGTGGAGATGTGTTTCTCCGCCTCGAAGGAGTAGCACCCGACGTCCCCGATGGTGCCGGCGACACGTCCTCGATAGGTTGCGAATGGCGCCTGACACACGTCCTCGATCAGTAGGATTCCGCGGTCGTGGGCAAGATCTACAATCGGGTCAAGGTCGCAGACGTGCCCCCACATGTGCACGGCGATTATGGCTTTGGTACGTGCGGTGAGAACCTTTTCGATCTCCTCGGCCGTTACCAGACCAGTGCGGATATCGACGTCGGGAAATACGGCAGTCGCCCCTTGCACGAATATCCCCTTCACGGATCCGTAGTCCGTTATCGGGCTGACCACGACCTCGTCCCCTGGACCAAGTCCAATGGCGGCGAGAACCGCGTGCAATGCGTCGGTGCAGTTGGAGAGAGCCACGGCATGATTCACACCCATGGCCGATGCGAACGCCTCCTCGTACTCCCCGATGATGTCGAGCGAGAAGCCGCTTTCCAGCACCCGCTCGATGTTCTCCCTGGCTCCGAGAGCGATCGGCCTGGGGAAGATCGACGGCAGCGGATTTTCCTTTTCGCGGACTGCCGCGCCTCCATCGATCGCCAGCTTCGCCGGCGATACTTGCTTGGTTGCCATTGAAGCCGCCCTCCAGTGCCTCGATCGTGAGCATCAGCGCACGACCCGTGGTTCAAGCTACGGCCATAGCCTACGCCAGAACGACTGCTGTAAGACTGCCGCGAAGCCCGTCTTCCCGGATGGGACGGCGGCCGCCGTTCATCGCTCCACCGAGCCGTTCGGCCTCGAATATCATCGCCGTGTCGGACGCCGCTTTCGCCGTGCGTGAGGGGACGCGAAATACGCCATGTGTGACACCTTGGTGGTGCTCGGGTCGGACAAGGTCGATGGCGAGATCATCTTCGCCAACAACAGCGATCGCGCCTCACATTCTTTGGCGCTGAGCAGACACGCAGGCGCGGACGCGCAAGGAGATTTGCCCATTAACTGAATCCGTGTCGTTTAGCCCTCTGCCCTTCATGCCACAGCGCTCAGGGGGAAAGATGTCCTAGGCCTTAGGTCGTGCGTTCGAATCACACCGGGGGTGCGCTCCGGCGATTTGCGCGTCAATGGTCGAGACGACCGGTGAAAGACAGGTTGAGCCAGCTCACATCTCAGCGCGGTCTGTATCATTCGAATACGAGAGGAGGAGCGCGTCTACTGGGCTCGCAGCCCTGTACGCAAATGCCTTGAGACGAATACTCGTCCACCAGTGCAAGCCGGGCATGATCGTCGGGCAGGACATCTATAACGATCAGGCCAACCTCCTGCTTTCAAAGGGCTCGCGTCTTTCTGAACGGCGGATCAAGAGCCTGGCCGGCATGGGCTACTTCACGGTAATAATCGACGACCCGGAGGCTCAAGGCGTGCATCTGCCCGAGGTCGTTTCATTAGCTGTAAAAGCGCAAGCAGCCCGGAAACTGAGGCAGACGTTTGACACATTCACCGATATCTCGGCAGATTTCGCCGACCGGGATATGGACGCCATCGAAGAAGCGTTGCAATCCGACGCGTTTCGAAAACAGGCCGCCGAGATCGACCCGTTCGCCGGCCTGATGATGGAGGTGCACGGGCTCGTCGAGGACATCGTGAACGCGGAGACGCTGGACGGCATGAGCTCGCTGATGGTGCATGACGACTACACCTTCCAACATTCCGTAGACGTGGCGATCATCTCGGCGATGATCGGTAAGCGCTTAGAGCTGGAGGAGGAGCGGCTCCGGCAACTTGTGCTTGGCGCCATGCTCCATGATGTTGGAAAAGTGTTCGTGTCGCTTGACATCCTCTGCAAGCCGGGCCGTCTCACTCACGCAGAGTTCGAGCAGATTAAGGTTCACCCGGTGCTCGGTTGGCGAATGCTGCGGGTCTCCGCGGAAGCTACCGAGAACCTCATCGCGCACCATGTGTGTTACCAGCACCACGAGCGGCAGGATGGCTCCGGCTATCCACGAGGTCTGCGCGGTTCCAACCGAATAGCCCCACCAAATGCAGCGCAGCATGATCCCCACCAAATGCATATCGTCGGCGAAATTGGCGCTGTCGCCGACGTATACGAGGCGCTGATCGCCGACCGACCCTTTCGGCGGGCCCATCCACCGGAGAGCGTTCGCTCTATCTTGAACGAGAGGTCAGGATCCCACTTTAATTCGGAAATACTCGCTAAGGCCCTGGAAATCATCCCGACCTTTCCCACGGGCGCCGAAATCGAAGTAGTGACGGGACCGTTCAGGAGTCGCGCCGGTATCGTCGTACACGTCGACATGGAGCATTTGCAGCGCCCGATCATCAGGCTTCTGCGCGATGAGAATGGCAAGCGGATAGATCCCGTCGAGGTTGATCTTCTAGAGACTGACTACGAGATTCGGTCAGTCGGGGCGGGACGAGAGATGGAAGTGACCGCGACCTGATCGGATTCGCGATCCCTTTGGGTGTGAGAACCCGATTGGAGCCGTCGGAACGGAATTCTGCATCCCCACAGCCTTAACGCGCGGCCCGCGCTTTATGCGGAAGCGACCCGTTTTGGGGCATTCGCCGCCACTTCGACGCATTCTGGCGTCCAGGGCACCGTGCAGTTCTCCACCCAGTTTCGAGCAACCGCGGGTTCCGGTCTAACTGCGACGTCTGGCTCCACCGCAGCCGGTCGGGAGACGCCCGGCAGCGCCAATAGCAGCACCATCGACACGATCACCGGTATGGCCAATATCAGGAAACCGTCACTGAACCCGGCCGCTTCGCCCGAGTGCAGGGGGTTGAGCGAATTAGCGGCGGGGCCCGCTCGTGACGTCACCACGGCTATGAGCCCGGCCGTCCCAAAACCGCCACCGAGAAAGAAGAGCATCGAATTCACGCTGAGCCCCGAGGCCAGCACCTGGCCCCGCACGATGCGCGAAACCGTCGCTGCCATCGGCGTATTCATTAATCCAAATCCGGCGCCCAGAATTCCCGCGAAAATAGCGATGACCCATACCGACCTCCCCGCGTACGTGGATAGTCCAAGTACCGCGAATAGCATCAGCGGAGAACCCAGCCATGTTGGAAGGCGCGCCCCTCTCGCATCCGTAAGCCGGCCCGCGAGAACGCCGAAGACCGAGCTGGAGACGGCGCCGGGTAGCATTGTCACACCGATTTCGAGTGGAGACAGAGCGTGAATCGTGGCAAGAAGTATTGGAATTCCCATGAGCGGCGCTCCGTAGGCGGCCATCACGGAAAAACTCATGCCGAGCAGCGCGTCGTAGCGGTAATTCCGAAGGAGCTCTCTCGGGATAAACGGTGAGCTAGCAGCAACCTGGCGGATTATGAGGACGATCAGTCCAATAATCGCCCCCACGCCCCCGACGACGACCAACGCGGAGGACCAGCCCGAGCGCGCGCCCTCCGATGGAACCAGAAGCGCTCCGACAACGAGGAGAGCGAGGGCGATCCCACCAATTACGTCGAGTGTGCCTCCAGTTCGCTCGTCGTCACCCGGGAGAATCCTCAGCCCGACAGGAATCGATATCGCGGCGGCTGCGCTGACGAAAAAGATCGACTGCCATCCCGCCGTCTCGGAAAGAACCCCGCCCAAGAGCGGCCCGATGGCTCCGCCCGCGCCGATTACGCCGGCAATTACGCCGAGTATGGTGCCGCGCGCCTTCGGTCCATAAGCCCGGCTGGCCAGCGTCATCCCCAGCCCGGGTACTGCCGCCCCGCCGACTGCCTGGACAGTTCTCGCCGCCAGCATGAATGAATAGTCGGTCGCCAGCGCCGATAGGAGCGAGCCGATTGCAAAAATCCCGATGCCCAGCAGGAAAAGTGGGCGGGCGCCATAAATGTCAGCAAGACGGCCGTAGAACGGGATGGCGATTCCATATACCAGCAGGAAACCGGTCATCAGCCAGCTGACTTGACCCGCGTCCACTGATAGGTCGGCGGCGATGTCGGGCAGGACGACCACTACCGCGGAGGCGTTGAACACGCCAAAGAACAGGGCGAAACAGATTATCAGCAGTATCCAGTGAGCGTTCGCCACCCTGCCTTCACGTTGGTCTTGATCCGTCATCTTGTCCGCCAAACGTCCTTCGTTCGCCGTGTCAGCGCCGCCTGATCAGTCGATTGGACGCGAATTCCAAACGCCGACCAAATACAAATTCCGTGGGTGCTCCAGGATCTCGGTAGCAGATCACCCCGCGGCGGAAAGCTCACCGATCTTGTCGCTGAGTGGGCGATATGCGTGTTGATTCAGTACGGCCAGCGAGCCGCGGTCGGACTGATCGCGTGCCACCTGAGCGTAGGCCTCGCCACCGCGTCTCAGCTGGACCAACGCCTCTTCGGTGCGGGCCACCGAATCGGCTATTCGTCCTTGGTGTTCAGCGGTCGCGGCGGCCCGCACCAACTCCACCGCGTTGAGATAGGCGATGCCGAACTCAAGTCTTCCGATCCAGTACTCCAGGTAGCCGCGCCCCCGATCGACGGCTTCGCCTACGGCTCGGCGCGCGGCGGCAAGAGCTTTCTGATAACAGTCGCGCACTTCCAGCAACTCGCGCGGCATCGCCCCGGGCTTCCAGTGCTTCATCATCATTTCCGGGGTTGGAAATGCCAGTCCAAGGGCGTGTTGCTCCAGCAGCACAGTCGCACGCTGAACCTCGTCCAAAAGGATCATGACATCGTCCACGCTTGCGTTGCCGCACACTCTCCGTATTTGATCGCTCGAAATCTCCAGCGGATTCGCCGATGAATCCCAGCCCGCCTTCGACATATAGGCGACGGAAATATCGTGGTCTCCGATCAACCAATACCGCGCCGAGAAGCCTGCCCACCCAAGCTGCCTGATGCGAGTCGTGATCTCGTGCAGCGATTGGACTGTCAGCTGCGGCATGAATCCCACGTTGTCGTCGTGAAGCGTGTAGGTGAGTACGGCGGGGAGAGTCCCGGCTGGGACGGCTTCCATGGAATCGAGCCGCTTTACGATGCTGGATGGGGTGTAATCGATAAAATTCAAGGTCTCCCAGCCGTCGTGCGAAACGGCCTCAAGCACGGGAAAAAGCTCCTCGCAGACGCTGTCCCAAACAATTTTTGGACTCGACTGCGTCGGTCCGGCCAGGTCGAGATCCTCCGTGAGCAGCTGATCGAAAAAGTGGATATTTACGATGTCGCCCATGACCTCCCGCTCGGCTCGCGCCGAACCGCCCGGGTAACCGACCCGACTGCGCCCGGCCTCGAGCAGCGACTCCAGGGTGCATATCCTTTCAAGCCCGTATTTTCGATCAAGCTCCACCCATGCCTCGCGGTACCCGTCCGCCCAGTGCCTGAACTCCGGCATCTCCAGCGTGATGAAGGAAATCTCGGGGTATGTTTCCGCAATGGCGCGGAGGACGGTTCGGGCGAGCCGTCTTAGCCGGCGGTCGTCAACGGGCGTGTCGTCGGCCGGGCGGATAGTCCCGGTTAGGTGATGGCCGGTGTCAACGGAATTTCCGAGCGCAGCCCCGAATTCGCCCGGATACTCGAAGAGCGAGGCGTTCATTCCGCATTCCATGCCCAAGTCTGCGGCGATTTCGATGATCCCGCGTATAAATCGCCTGCCTGCCTCTGAGAGTGCTCTGTATGTGGCGTCCGGAGGGAGGTCAGGGTTTTGAAACTCCGCCGCATCCGCAAACGCGGACCGTCCGATCATGCCGTCTTCTATCGGGAACCGGAATCCAAAGAAGACCGTGGCCGTCCGGCGCTCGATATCGTCGATCTTGTAGTGCAGGAACGGCTGACTGGGCCAGACATGGATGAAAAGCCGGTTGAATTTAAGCTTCGCCAGCTGGTGGATCACCCGCTTGTACTCTTCAATTCCCCATGTCTCGGGTCCGATCGCGTGCGAATTGACCACCCGCCATTGGCGGATTCGGAACTCGGGTTCGAGCGTCAAATCTTTGCTTGGAAGCCAAATTTGGCGCCGATCGGGAAGCACGTCACCGTGGAGCAAATAGCGAACGCCCCAGCGCTCCGCCAGTTCGTACACTGCCCACAGGGTGGCCACGGGGCTGCCCCCGCCCACCAGCATCGCCCGCCGGTTCTGGAATTGGAACCGACGCAATACGATTCCCTGGTCGCTCAGAGGTGGAAACCGACGGCGCGAACATGCTTGCACGACAGCCCGATTCGTCGTGGGGCTCCCGACCACGAAAACTGCGTCGGGTTTCCCATGAACCTCCTTCGCGATGGAGGCGCGGGCCCCAAAGCAGTCACGCAGGTAGCCGCATAGCTGCTCGGCCGCGAACAGCTCCATTTCTGGCGCGTTCTCGCCGACGATAACCGCCGCCCATTGGCCGTTATCGACGGCCAAGTTCATTTCAGCCATTGCGGCCGGCAATGACTATCGTCCTTCGGTGGCAAGACTCTCCAGGCTGGAGATCGCCGCCTCGGCGGCCCGCGCCACCTCCGCCGAATCGAGATCGTCCACGAGGTCTTCGTAGCCAAGCGATCTCAGGGACGACATCAGGCCGGTGCGGAAGTGTTTCCTGGTGAACGCCACGCCGTCGTCCATGCTCTCCACCCCCTTCATCTCGACTCGTTCCTCAACGCCGGCGGCGTCCCAATGGTGTCGATGCGGCGAGTTGGCAAAGCAGTCGTACCGGAAGATTTCCTTCCACTCGCCGGGTATCAATTCGGCGTTCAGTTCGGCCACAGGACCGCGATCTCCCGAATCCACCCTGTATGCCGTTTTGAACCTCAGCCTTCCCGCGTCCCGAGTGAGTCCTTCCTGTCTGGACACGATGGACCCCCTTCGACTCAAGCCCTGCCCATGAGGTCCAACACCATACTCCGCCTAGCGGTTCGCCGACACTCAACAGGGAAAATCGTGCGCTTAACCACAGCCTCGGCGTGTCCCAAAGAAACGGAGGGCGACTTTTTCCGCGGGTAGCGAAGATTTTTTGTGATATGTATCCCATTTGACAGATATCGGCCCGGGACCGGGTAGTCTAGTCCCTAGCTCAACTGAATGTTGAGGGTTGGAAAACCGAATAGCGGAAGCTGAAAAGGGCAATCCCATCGGAAGATGGGGGCGCAAAGCCTCGGGGCTCAAAAAGCCAGCCGGGCTGCCAGCGACCAAGGTGCAAACCCGTCGGAAGCGGCAGCAGGCTGCCAAGTCCGACGGGTTTTTTCGCGCCTAACCGACCTGGATCGAATTTCCGCGTGCCGGATGCCCAGCCAGACAACTAAATAGGAATCGTGCCCGAAAAAGGCAAAACCGTCGTGAGACGGTGACGCAAAGCCACGGAACTCTCAGAGTCAGCCGGGCTGCCGAAGCGAAACGGCGTGTCACCCGTCTCTTATCGACAACCGATGGAGACGGGTTTCTTTTTGGGGACCGTCCGGGACGCGGGCCGGCGGCCCGGAGAGATCGATGGAGGCGATCTTCTCAGGCCGGCCGTGGATAAATCAGAGATGTGGAGATTCCACACGGAGGTTCCCAAATGTTTCAGCGAATGACAAAGGTAATCCGCACGGACGAGAGCGGTCAGGCCCTCGTTGAGTACGGATTGATCCTATTCCTGGTGAGCGTCGCGATCGTGGCGGTTCTCGGTTTGATGACCGGCCAGATCCAGAACGTTTTCAACCAGATTATCGGCTCACTGGGAGGATAAACGGGTGACGGAGCGAGTGGGTCGAGTCCTTCGGACCAAGCGAACGCTCATGTTCCACCGCCCCGCGAGGCGCCCGATACGGTCGGGCGCCTCGCCGAGCACCCGACGAGGCATCGCATGATCGGCACATTGGTTCCGGTTTCGGTCGTCTGTCTTTCCTTGGCGGCCGTGGTTATCGACCTCAAGTGCAGGAGGATCCCGAACTGGTTGACCGTCCCAGCTTTTGGGACGGGCATCACGGTTGGCTGGGCGACTGGAGGAGTGGAAGGTCTCGGCGCCAGCTTGGCGGGCGCCGGCCTTGGCGGATTGATCCTGCTTTGGCCTGTGCTCCAGGGCGGAATGGGTGGCGGCGATCTCAAGTTCCAGGCCGCCATCGGCGCCTTGATGGGACCTGCGTTCGCAGCGGTTTCTTTCATGCTGGCGGCGTCGCTCGGCGCGGTAATCGGCCTGGCCTACGTCGCCTGGCTGACCGCGATCCGCCGCCGGCCCATGCGCGAGGCTCTGGCGGCAAAGTTCGCCTACGGTCCGGCGCTGGCCGGTGGGGCGCTTGGCGCGCTCGGTCTGGGATTCGGGCTATGAGACGAGACGGAATCCACGGAACCCAGCGCGGATGCGCCGGGGTCACACGAGGTTCCATATCAGATGTTTAGAAATAGGGTTTCGCGACGAATTGCGATGGGCGCCTTCCTGGTGATGTTCGGCGTTTGGGCCGTTATCGCGGTTTCGGCGATCAAATTCGTCCGCGAGCAGAGCGTCGACGCCGCGCGCATTGAATCGGACGTACCGGCGGTATTCGCCGTCCGCGAAATCAAGGCACGGAGCCACGTCGCCGCGGCGGATATCGAGCTGCGGTTCGTACCCCTGCAACAGCGGCACCCAAACACGGCAACGACCATCGAGGAGGCCGCGGGGAAGATAGCCAGACAAACGCTCTTCTCCGGCGAGCAGGTGCTTTCATCGAAGCTGACCAGCGAGGATGAGTTCGCCAGCCTAGCGCTCAGTATCGAGCCTGGCCGTCGCGCAATTGCCGTCTCGTTCAACGAGGTGATCGGCGCCGGCGGTCTGATTCTGCCCGGGGATCGTGTAGACGTCATAGCCGTGTTCGACGACGACGTGCGGACGGCGAAGGAGGCGGGGTTTGTACTACAAAACGTTCGCGTGCTCGCCGTCGCGCAGTCGCTTCAGACAGGGCAGGTGGCGCAGGCGCCTGTTGCCGAAAACGGCTCGGGAGGGTTGACGAAAAATGCGGACCAGCGCGGCACGGATGCGCGGTCGGTGACCCTCGGCGTGACCCCGGCCGAAGCTCAGAGGCTCGTATTGGCCGAGCGATTCGGCACGCTGCGGCTCGTCCTGCGTCCCCTGAACGCGGACGCACCGATATTTCCACCGCAGGTTCGCATCGACGATGTGTTTCGATCCGAGCCGACGGAAAATCCGAGCCCGATCGAAATACAAGCCCCCGATCAAGGGCGGTAGGAGGCCACCATGGATCGTCTGGATGAATACTCAAGGGAGGATCAGCTCACGCCCACGGATGGCCTCGAAACAAGCAAGCTGGGCCCGGGAAACCAATTTCCAACCCTTGGAGAAGCAAACGCCGATCTCGAATCACACGACGAGATGGTCCAAGGCGAAACGCCCCGCTCGGATCGACCTTCGGAAGGTAAGCGAAACGGCACGGTCGTTGCGGTGGCCGGGGCAAAGGGGGGTGTTGGGAGAACTGTTGTGGCGCTCAACCTCGCCGTTGCCCTCGAGCGGGCCGGAGCGTGGGTGATCATGGTGGATTTCGATCTGGAATTCGGCGATGTCGCGCTTGCGCTGGATCTCGTTCCCGACCGAACCGTTGCCGATATCCCCGGCCTCACCGCCGACCTCAGCCCAGCACTGCTGGGCCAGCATCTGACCAGACACTCGTCGGGACTTCGAGTCCTGCCGGCTCCGTTGGAGCCTGGGCACGGATCACACTTCGGACATTCACACGTCGGCGGTCTGCTTTCGGTGTTGAAGGGGATGTTCGATTACATCGTCTTGGACCTTCCGCGGGGCATCGACCCGGTGTCCATGGCCGCGATCGAAGCCGCCGATCGGGTGCTGGTCGTGACCGACCCCCAGCTCGCCTCGCTGAAGAACACGCGGCTGGCCATCGCGGCGATGTCTTCGCGGAACGTCAACCTCGATAGAGTCTGGTTGATCCTCAACAATCCGTCGCCAACCGGTCAGACCGCCCGAGCCGAAGTCGAAGCCGCCACGAGCCGGGATGTCGCGATCGAATTCCCATACGAAAAAGACCTCGGCCGCGCATGGCTGCAGGGCAAGACGATCTTCGACCTGAAACCTCGGTCGCGATTCGCCGCCCGGATTCGCGAATGCGCGCTGCGGATGATCCCGCCGGAGGCCCGCCCACGATCAGGGTCGGGAATATTGCCATGGCTCCGGCGCGTCGGATCGTCAGATAGGAAACACGTGGAATCCGCTCCGGTGTCGAACGGGAGACACGTCGATGGCTAGGGATCATGAAATACCGACGGGTTCGGCCCTGCAGCGACTTCTCAGATACGCGGAGCCGTCGGCGGATGAAAAGATTGCCGAGCGTCCGGCCCAAAACACTGGTAAACAGGATGGCCCGGCGAAGTCGGTTGACGTGGGGCATGGTTCTTCGGCCGACCCGCTCGTCGCGGTAAAGGCGCGGGTACACAAACGCTTGCTGGCCGAGATCGACCCCACCCAAGCGTCCACGGACGATCCAAGCATCGTGCGAGCCGGCATTAGACGCCTGGCCGGCCAGATGCTCGATCAAGAGACAGGATTGATCCTCGAAGGCTCGCAACTCGACGTGCTCGCCGATGAGGTGGTGGACGACGTATTGGGGCTCGGACCGATTGAACCGCTGCTCAGCGATCCCACGGTGACCGAGGTCATGGTAAACGGCCCGAACAAGATCTACTTCGAACGCGCGGGGAAGCTCTATCGAAGCGATCGGGCCTTCAGAAATCAGGCGCACGTGCGCCAGGTCGCGGAGCGAATTCTCGCCCCCCTCGGCCGCCGCATCGACGAACAATCCGCCATGGCCGACGCCCGGCTCGCCGACGGTTCTCGCGTCAACATCGTAATCCCGCCGCTGTCGGTAGATGGCCCGTCATCACGATCCGGAAATTTTCCCGGGACGTGATCACGGCGGAAAGGTTGATCGAACTTGGCGCCCTCACACCCCAGATCGAAAGATTCCTTCGCGGCTGCGTGGCGGCGAAGCTGAATACCGTCATCTCCGGGGGAACGGGCAGCGGCAAGACGACGTTCCTGAACGTCCTATCCACTTTTATCGGCGACGACGAACGAATCATCACCATCGAAGACCCCGCCGAGCTTCAGCTGGCGCAAAACAACGTGATACGACTCGAAACGAGGCCGCCGAACGTGCTCGGCAAATCCGAAGTCAGGCAGCGCGAGCTCGTGCGTAACGCGCTCCGCATGCGACCGGACCGAATCGTGGTCGGGGAGGTCCGCGGAGGCGAGGCCTTCGACATGCTCCAAGCGATGAACACGGGACACGAAGGATCTCTCACGACCGTTCATGCCAACACTCCGCGCGACGCCCTGGCTCGCATTCAAAACATGGTTTTGATGGCCGGCCTCGATCTCCCCGAGCGGGCCATCAAAGAGCAGGCCGTCTCCGCGATCGACCTGATCGTTCAGTTGAGCCGGTTTTCCGACGGGTCCCGGCGGTTGACGCACGTCACCGAAATCACCGGAATGGAAGGGGATATCGTGACCGCCCAAGACATTTTCTTATTTGACCGCCGCGGCGTCGATTCGGATGGCCGGGTTCTGGGATCGATACGGCCCACGGGCCTCGTGCCGAACTTCCTCGATCGCCTGGAACGCGCGGGCTTCCCGATGGAGCCCGAAATATTCCTCGCCGACGACGGGATCCTGCCGTGAGCGCCGCAACCGCCGGCGCCGTTTTCGGCCTTTTGATCGCAGGCGTGGTCCCACTCCTTTTCTTGTGGCTGATCGGCAGGGCGGACCCCGCGGGTCGCGTAACCGATCGGCTTCGCGCCTATAGGCCGGAATCCGTGACCGATGGAGCCCACCTGGGAACCGGAACGCCGCGAGCCAGGTCCGCGCACTCGGTTTTCGGCGGCCCCGCAGCGGAACTCGATCGCATGCTGGAGCGTGCCGACATCGATCTCGACCCGCGGCGGTTCGTGACGCTGACCGCCGGATTGGTCGTGATTCTCGGGCTCGCCGCCCAGACCTTCGTCGTCTCAACGGTCATTACGGTGATCGTCGTCTGCCTCGGAGTTGCCGGACCGTGGATCTTCCTGCGAATGCGAGCGGCCGCCAGACGCGGCAAGCTGGAATCGCAGCTCGCCGACGCGCTTCTGTTGATCGCGGGCGCGGTTCGCGCGGGCCACACCCTGATGCAGGGCGTGCGGGTGGTCGCGCAGGAGGCAAACCCTCCCATCGCCACCGAATTCCGGCGCGTCGTGCAGGCTATCGGTCTCGGTCACAGCGTCGAAGCCGCGCTGGAGGACCTCGCCGCTCGGAACGACAACTACGACATCACTCTTGCCGTCACGGCGGTCAACGTACAGCGGAAGGTCGGCGGCAATCTCGCGGAACTACTGGAGCGCATAGCCGAAACCGTGCGCGAGCGTCAGCGAGTCCAAGGCGAAGTGCGCGCGTTGACCGCGCAGGGGCGTCTTTCGGGGCTAGTGATCAGCCTCATACCTGTCGCACTGTTGGGGATCATGCTCCTTCTGAGCCCGAGTTACGCCGGAGTTCTCATCGACACGGCGCTCGGACGGCTCCTTCTGGCGGCCTCGGCAGGGTCATGGATTGTCGGCTTCGTGTTGATCAGGAAGGTCATGAGAATTGAATATTGATCCTCTGCATCCGGACGTGATCGGGAGCGCCGCATTGCTCGCGGTCCCGCTGCTTGCCGCCATTGGCGCGCTCGGAGGATTTCTCTGGGTGTGGTCAAGGGCGTCGAATGTCGAGCAGAGGCTGCGTCCGTACTTCGACCGGCTGCCGGCGACCGCCGCGACGGCTGCGCGGCGCTCAATCCGGGATCAGGCCGGCGAATCCCTGTTCGCGCGGCTCATTCGGATGCCAGGTGGACTTCTCGACCGGGACACGGCCTCCAAACACCGGGCGCGGCTTGCGGAGGCCGGAAATCCCGGCGGAATATCTCCACAGTCCTTCGCTGGGCTTCGGTTCGTCATCGCCGGGAGCCTCGGCGCCGCGGCTGTTTTGCTCAGTCAAGTGATCGGGCGCCCGTTGGACCCGCGAATGGTCGTCTTCGGCCTGACGATGATCGTGCTTGGCTACCGGCTTCCCTCGCTCTGGCTGGCGCGCCGCATTCAGGCTCGCCGAGCCGAGATCGAAGCAAGTCTCCCCGACGCGCTGGATCTGATAACCGTATCGGTCGAAGCGGGTCTCACCTTCGAGGCGGCGATGGCAACACTCGCCGCGCGATTACCGGGCGCACTGAGCGAAGAGCTGGGCCTGGTGATGCGGGAGATCGGACTCGGCAAGGCGCGGCGACAGGCGCTGCGCGACCTGGCCTCGCGAATCGACGTGCTGAGCCTGCGCTCATTCGTGGCATCCATCGTCCAGGCGGATGAGCTCGGCAGCGACATCGGACGGGTGCTTCGCGCCCAGGCGGGATCGGCCCGCACCCGCAGGCGGCATGCAGCGCAAAAGCGGGCCCTGGAAGCTCCGGTCAAGATCGTATTTCCGCTGGTGTTCTTCATCCTGCCCGCGACGTTCGTCGTGATTCTCGGCCCGGCCGCGGTACAGATTCTCCCGCAGGTGCTCGGGCAATGATTGCCGCGCATTTCCAACTCCGCGACCGGAACGACCGCTTACTGGTGCGCCATGCGCGAGTTGCGGCGGGCTTCTGGGAACGCCTGCGCGGCCTGATGGGTCGCGGGTCGCTTCGCGCGGATGAATGCCTGGTTCTGCGTCCCTGTGGCTCGATTCACACGTTCTTCATGCGGTTTCCGATCGACGTGGCATTTCTCGATGGTGATGGCCTGGTCCTGTCCACGCGCGAAGGAATGCGCCCCTGGCGGGTCGCCGGGCCGGTGCGCGGCGCGCGGACAGTCCTTGAACTCCCCGACGGCTGTCTATGGCGACTCGGGATTGGAGAAGGCTATGAATTCGGCGATCTGCCCTAGAAACGAAACGCCGCCAGGGCCTGAATCGCGCGGGGCGCGGCGCGCCGGCGACCGCTGGTTTGGCGATACGGGCCAGGGGCTGGTCGAGTTCGCCATCACCCTTCCGCTTCTGCTACTTCTGCTGTTGGGAACGGTGGAAGTGGGACGCGGTATCCAGGTTTGGTTGACGCTCAACAACGCCGCCGCCGTTGGCGCTCGCACGGCAGCCGTCGGCAAATCCGCTGAGGAGGTCGAGCTGGCGGTTCGCAATGCCGCCGCTACTCTCGCCCCGGACTCGCTTACCGTCCAGATCGACAACGCCGAAGGGCCTTCCGGCGAGCCGGTGGTTGTCCGGCTCAGCTACAACTTGGCCCTGCTCACCCCGATTCTGGCCGACCTGGCGCCGGCGGGATCGATCGATCTCTCGGCAACCACGGTGCAGAGGCTCGAATGATTTCCGCGATTCTGTGGCTGTTAGCGCACCATCGCGCCCCTGCGCGTCGGCTCCGCCACCCCGGTGGTTCGGCGATGGTGCTGGCGGCGCTCATGGCGGTCGTGTTGTTCGGGTCGGCCGCGCTGGCGCTGGATGTGGGATTGGCGATCGTCACTCAGCGGCAGCTGCAGAATGCGGCAGATGCGGCGGCGCTTGCGGCCGTCGCGGAGCTTCCGGGCGATCCGGCAGGCACGGTCCAGGCTGCGCTTCATTACGCCGGGTTGAATGGAGCCGATTTGGGCGCGACGGACGTAACCGTGGGGCCAACTTACGTCGACAACGACACGGTGCGCGTCGAACCGACCGAAACAGTTACGTTTCTCTTCGCACCCGTCATCGGCATCGATGAAGGTAATGTCTCCGCTTCGGCCGTTGCCAGAGTCGGTTCGTTGTGCGCGGCTTCCGGGCTCGTGCCCTGGGGACTGGTCGTCCCCGAAGGGGGTTTTCAGTTCGGCCAGACCTACGAGCTGAAGGTGGGCCCTGGAGCCGGCGGGGATGATGACGACGACGACGAGGAATCGGGTTCCGGTTCCGGCGGGAACTACAACGCTCTGGCTCTCGGCGGGACGGGCGCGACCATCTACAGGTCGAATGTCGTGTACGGGACGCCTGACTCGTACGAAAAAGGTCAGACGATCCAGATGGAGTCAGGGAATATGAAAGGCCCTACGCGTCAGGCATTGATCCGCCGGATCGGCAGCGATCCGTACACTCGGTGGACCGATCTGGTCAACTTCGACGGAACGCTAAATGGCATCGACGACGACAATCCGCGGATCATCATTATTCCGACGATCTCGGAGCCTCGGCACGGGCGTTCCACCGTGACGATCACCGGGTTCGCGATTTTTTACGTGGACGGTTCGCCAAATACATGGGACGGCACTGAGGTTCGGGGCGCGTTCATCCGGGACGTAGTTCACGGCGATATGGGCCCGCTGTCGTCTGATCCATGGATCCCGCGGGTAGTGGCGCTCGTCGAGTAGGAATCTAAGCAGCGGCGCGATCAGGAATCTTCATACACATCCCACGCCACGGGATTCTGGCCGTGCCGAAATGGACATTTTGGGCTTGGGTCTGGCGTAGTCCACGAACGCGGTCAGCCTTCAGAACGACTCACTTATCCCCAATTCGAAAAGAGCGGGTCGCTCGGCCTGGATTGGCAGGCTGGTCGGGATTGCTGCGTCAGGCGAGGAACTTGATGCAGACGGGCGCTGGAATCTGGATTTGGCTGCCTGTGGGTTTAAGACCGCCCGACCGCGGGTCGATGGCGAACGTGACGATGTTACCCGTGTCCTGATTCTCCGCCAGAAGAAATCCGCCGTCCGGGCTGATCGCGAAGTTCCGGGGAGTTTTTCCCAGCGTCGGCTCGTGACCCGTCGGCGTTAGTTCGCCGGTGCCCTCCTCAATCGAGAAAATCGCAATCGAATCATGCCCCCGGTTCGAGCCGTATAGGAAACGTCCGTCGGGAGAGACATGAACATCGGCCGTTGTGGTGCTGCCGGTCCAGCCATCGGGCAGAGTTGAGACAAGTTGCTTCTCCGACATCCGACCCGACCGACCATCGTAGTTGTAGACGGCGACCGTCGATCCCAGCTCGTTTATCACGTAAGCGAAGTCGCCGCCGGGATGAAAATCGAAATGGCGTGGTCCCTGTCCGGCCACGGCGTTAACGGTCAGCGTCGAGTCTTCCTCGAGACGCCCATTCTCGCGATCGATCCTGTAGACGACGATCTTGTCAGTGCCCAGATCGCAGACGTAAGCGCGTGAATTCGAACTGTCGATGGTCACGGAGTGCGCGTGTGCCTGCTCCTGTCGATCGAGGTCCACCGACGATCCCTCGTGCTGAACGAAGTCACACCTATCCTCCAGGGCGCCGCTTGGACCGATCGGCAGCATGCAGACGCTTCCGCCGGCGTAGTTGGTGGCAATCACGTAGGAGTCGGTCGCGTCGACGGCCAGGTGACACGGCCCGGCGCCGCCCGTGGATCGTCGGTTCAATAAGGTCAACGATCCGTCATCGTCGATCGAGTAGGCGGAAACGCCGCCCTCGCGTCCTCTTTCCGTGATCTCCCAGACTGCGTACAGACGGTCGCCGGCTGAATTCAACGCAAGAAACGAGGGGTTCTCGATGTCCTCCACCACGGCGGATTCCTCCAACTCGCCGGTCTCAGGGTCCATCGTGCATGTGTAAATGCCTTTGGAGCCCATCCTGGTATATGTCCCGACAAACAGCGTTAGTTTTCCATTCATTCCTCCGCCCTTCGATTCCGCGCCGATAAGATGCGATTCGATAACGACGATACTCAGTTTCGTTTCCGCGCGCTGAGGGAGTCTCGAAACGAAGGGTCGAGAATCCGTCTGGCAAGTTATGTCAAGTAAGAGAACCTCAGCGGGAAGTCGCCGCGGTGCATGCCTTTTGGCATGGATTGGATTTCCGTCCAACCGGACATCAATACGGCGACCGCCCGAAGGGACCGCCGCGACCGCGCCACCGCGTCGAGGCGATGTCGTGGTCGGCGCCGGCAAGCTCATCTCCGTCAAGCGCCTCATTCGCTCCGTAGGCCATCAGCCGCTCGACCAGCCAGGACCGCATACGATCCTTTTGGATCCGATGTGCCGGATCCGCGGCCAGGTTGTTTTGCTCGGAACGATCGCGGTGGCGGTCGAATAACTGCTCGAATCGTGCGTTTTGCCACCAAACGTACTTGAAGCGCTCTTCAATGACGGCGAGCTGTAGATTCGGAGAGTAGTCATACACGCCATGGACGGCGTCGATTCGCTTCTCGCCGCGGATTGTCTCGAGAAGCCTGGGCATTTCCGCGCGCGGGGGTGCGACTTCCCCGGCTGCCTCCACGAGAAATGGCAACACCTGCGGGAGTGGCGCAAGTTCGTCGATCCTCCGCGGCTCGCCGAGTCCGAACTCCATTCTCAGCGTCTCCGGGACCCACACGATCAGCGGCACGTGCGTCGATCCTTCGCAGAAGTTGGCCTTGAAGAACAGCCCGTGGTCACCTAAAAGGTCGCCATGGTCCGCATTGAATGCGATTACCGTATTGTCCCGAAGTCCAGCGGCGTCCAAAGCGCTCAGCAGGTCGCCGATACATCTGTCCAAGTGGGTGATGTTGCCAAAGTAGGCCGCTCTGGAAGAGTTCACCCGGTCGGGGCTGAGCGTGTTCCACTCGTACGCGTATCGCTGCGCTTCGAAATGCGGTAGATCGCCTGCCGCATTCTTGCCGGAGCCGATGGCCGGGGGCAGCTCCCCAGGGTCGTACAGCGAGTCGTAGGGATCCGGGGGATCGTACGGCGCGTGCGGTTTGGTGAAGCTGCAACACAGGAAGAACGGCCGTTCGCTCGTGGAGGTTGCGCGTTCTTCAAGGAAGGACACCGCGTTCGAAGCGATCCACGTACTGACGTAGTACGAATCAGGCAGCGGCGAAGTCAGTCCGTTGATCTCGTTGTTGCCCACGCCGGCGTCACGCTATAGCACCGGCTGAAGTGGTAGCCGGATCCCGCAAGTCGGTCGAGATTCGGCATGCTGAGCCATGATTGGCCCGCTACGCCTAACCGGTCGCCCCTCCACTGATCCGCCGTTACGAACAAGATGTTGGGTCGCGCCATGAATACTCCCGAATTGGGTCACGGCACGTCGTACATCACCTAGGGGGCAAGACCTCCATCAATCGACTGCTCGCCGGGACGGCGACATCGATCTGACAGTATCTGGCGCCGGTCGCTCACTCCAGCACAGAATGCGAAGTCTCGATCATATGATTCCAGTGTTAATTAGCTGCGCTTTCTCGAGCGACTCGCGGCAGGTAGACCTTAAAAGTGGTCCCCACGCCCGGCTCGCTGTCAGACCAGATGCTGCCGCCGCTTTGCTTGACGATCCCGTAGGCGATCGAGAGCCCGAGGCCCGTGCCCTCGCCCGGCGCCTTGGTCGTGAAGAAGGGCTCGAAGATGTGGGCCTGCGTCTCCGGGTCCATCCCGGTCCCGGTGTCGCTGACCGCTAGCATTACATGAGGGCCGGACTGAACGCCGACGTGTTTCCCGGCGAAGGCCGCATCCAGTTCCACGTTGGCCGTCTCGATGGTGAGCGTGCCGCCCTTAGGCATCGCGTCGCGGGCGTTTACCGCCAGGTTCATGATGACCTGCTCGACTTGGGACGCGTCTACGAGTACCCGGCCCAGCCCCGGGTCGAGCACCTTGACCACCTCGATGTGCTCCCCGATCAAGACGCGCAGTACCGGCTCCAAATCGGTCACCACTGTGTTGAGCTGCACCAGGTTCGGCGCTAGGACCTGCTGCCGGATAAAGGCGAGCAGCTGCCGAGTCAGCAATGCCCCACGCGCCAACGCCGACTCGATCTCTGCGACAAGAATACGTCGCGGATCGCCCTGCTTGAGTTCGTTTCTGAGGAACTCGCAATAGCTCGCGATGATGTTCAACACGTTGTTGAAATCGTGGGCGACGCCGCCCGCCAGCTGGCCAATGGCTTTGAGCCGTTGCGACTGGCCAAGCTGCTCTTCGAGCCGCCGCCGCTCCGTGATGTCGAAGACCTGAACGAGAAGATGAAAAGGCTCCCCCGCGGCATCTCGCATGAGCGCGATGGTGGCTATTACCACGACCGGCTCGCCGTCCTTGCGCACGTACCGTTGCTCAACCTCGACGTATGGAACTGATCCGGTTCGCACTGCGTTTACGATCGCACGGCTTTGCCCTTGATTGCCCGGATGGGCGATGTCCGTCAGCGACATGCCCGCGAGTTCGCCGCCGGCATACCCGAGGAGCGCACGAAAGGCACGGTTCTCGCGCTCGAACCGCCCATCCATTCCTATGATCGCGATGCCGTTGGGAGCACCCTCAAAGCTGAGCCGGAGTTGCTCTTCGCTTTGCCTCCGCTCCGCCTCCGCGCGCTTGCGAGCACTAATGTCCGCCATCACCGCCATCACTCCGCGCACACTCCCTTTAACGTCGAACAGCGGGGCGCTCGAAATCACGACATCGATGCTTGCGCCGTCTTTGCGCTCCCGAACCGTCTCGAACCCGTCAATCGTTTCGCCGCGCCCCACACGCTGCAATCCGATCCGCATCTCCTCGCGGCGATCCGGCGGAATACCGGGTGGCGGGTGCCCGATAAGTTCGCGTTCTGACCAGCAGAACAGGCGTTCGGCCGCGGGATTCCACGATCGAACGCGGCCCCCGCTATCGAGCGCAGCGATGGCCAAAGGCGACGCTTCAATAACGGCATGCCACGTCTCCTCCGACTCGCGCAATGCCGCGAAAGCCCAGGCCGTCGCAATTGCCCCCCCAATCTGCCCTGCCAGCCGTTCCGCGAGGCGTCGATGTCGCTCTGAGTATGCGTTCGACTGGCTTGATCGGAGTGTCAAAACTCCGAATACGCTTCCCCTGGCCAGCAAAGGTACGACGAGCGAAGAGCGAAGGCCGAAGGTCATACCCACCGGGGGAGTGGGAGTCTCGGCAAGTAGGGCTTGCTCGGACGCAGCGCAATAGATCCGGGCTTCGCGCGAACGAATAGCCTCCTCAGTCAGGGCCCCAGTGAGTGGAGTCGCTTCCCCCGTCGGAATGGCCGGTACGCCCTCAATGCCTCCGGCGTAGACGTTGGTTATCGTGTCCTTCTTAGGGTCGTAGGTTCCGATATCGATCCCGTCGAACGGGACTAGGATCGCAACCTGCTCGGCGAAGAGCTCGTATACCTCATCGATCTCGATTGAGGAGCTGACGATGCGGCCAATCTCTGCGACCACGCCGGCCTCGGAGAGGTCCAGCTCACAAGGTGAATCGTCTGGCGTTTCGCCCACTGCCGTCCTTGCTGCATCCGGTCAAACACAACATCACGGCCCACGGCGTTAGAACGTGCGACGACCTCCTCCCGACGTAACCCGATGTAAAAACCCTAAGCTCTGGGTGACAGTTCGGAACCCGACAGAAAGCCGGGGTTCACTCACATTTCTACCGGTTTTTTGTCATTTTCGGAACGATCCACGTCGAGTTTTGACAGCGCAGGCATAGCCTACGCGCGCCTGCGGTTCCTCTTCGGAACAGAATGTCGCCCGTGATGACCCAATATGGTTGTGGCGACCGTTGAGACCGGCCATTCCCATCGAACCGCCGCGCCCCGATCTACGCCAGGCCGGCTCTGAAGGCGTAATACGCAGCTTCCACCCGGTTTCGAACTCCCAGTTTCTCCAGTACGTTGCTCACATGAAACCGCACCGTGCTTGGAGCAATCAGAAGCTGTTCGGCGATAGCGGCATTCGTAGCGCCTCTTGACAGGAGATTCAGCACTTCGGTCTCGCGCCGGGTTAGGTCGACCGCGCCTTCGGCCTGGGTCTGATCGTAATTCGACTCCCCTCGGTGGAGCCGGTCTAGTCGATCCGCGGCGGACTGTAGGAAACGCAGCGTGGACTCACTCAACTCATGCAGCGTTCTTGAACGCTCGTCAATGAGCTCAACTATCGACCGGCTGCCGATGATCCGACCTTCCGAGTCTCGAATAGCGTTTGCAACAAGACGCATCCATACTGACTGACCATCCTTGCGCAACATGTGCATCTTCTCACCAACCAATGATCCAGTCCGGTGAAACTTCGTAAACATTCGCTGTGCATACGCTCGAAAGTCGGGGTGACAGAGATCGAGGATATGGACCTGATCGAATTCCTGATCGGTATAGCCAAGGATCTGAGCAAGGCCTCCATCGTGGTAGCGAATACGCCCATCGGGCCCCGTCGAATGGAACATGACAGGAGGGTCCGACAACAGCTCTCGCAACTGGTCGCCCGTCAGTAACCGCTTTCCCGCTGGCGAATCATTTGCCGTGTCCACGTCCCCACCTCCTCACCAATCTTCACACTCACGCACGCAGCGGCGACGAACTCCGCCTTGCCGCCGTTCCGTCTGCACACGGTCGCCCTCGCGACGCCAGATTCACGTGCACAGCCTCGACGCTGACTGAGGCGCAGCCCCGCTCATCGACGAGACTGACTCCGGCATCGAGGACGGCGCAGTCCGCAACGTTTAGAGGTCTGCTACCAGGCCACGACACCTGAAGTCGACGCGTCCCGCTCAATCACCCGATTCTCCAACCGTAGCGCCATGGCCAGTGGTTGCTAGCTCAGCCGATCGTCGATTCACTATATGACGCAACTTGCCATTCAATCAGTGAAGTAACCCACCTACACTGTCGAAAACCGGCGCTGCTCGATCTGCGCCTTGTGAGCGCCCGCGCGGCTCGGCCGCCAAACGCGAGCGAGGCCGGGATGTCGCTCTCCACATACGAATGGACCGGTTCGATCGCCGTTGCCTGGGGCCTAATACGATGCGAGTGCGGAGTCCGCTCGTGGCTCGCTGGACCCGGCATTGGTCCGGGCTCAGCACGCGGGATCGCGTTCCCGCTGCCCCTGACAACGCAAGGGGTCGCATCACCTAACAACCGCTTCATCGTCGATCCGGACTGACGTAGGATGGGCAACGAAATCTTCCACGTGGAATGAAGGTCCGGGTTCGACATTACACATGTCGAATCGCGCCGCGGCAGATGTCTGATTCGTCTACGCACGACCCGCAGGGACGAACTTTTGGATGGCGCGCGATCCTCGATCGAAGCCGGCGCCGGTATCGCACACCTCACCCACGTAGAGCACACCCCTCGAATCAACTGCGATCCCATGGGGGACCATGAACAGGCCCGCGTCGTTGCTTCGTCCGTCCTCACGCCCCCATTCGGCCAGCAGGTTGCCATCGAGATCCCAGATGGTCACCATGTGATCCCCGTCGGCCATGAACAGGTTTCCGTCCCCGTCGATCGCCATGTCCTGGGGCACTTGGACGCCTGTCCACGCTTCAATGAACTCGCCATCCTGCGTAAAAATCTGAATGCGACCGTTTTCGCGGTCTGCTACTAGCACACGGCCCCGCCCATCGATTACCAGGGCGTGCGGTAATACGAACTGGCCCGGTCCATCGCCGGGTTCGCCCCAGGATGAGACCTGTTCCCCTGTACTCGAAAACCTGTGAACGCGGGCATTCCCATACCCGTCGGCCACGAATATGTCGCCGGAATCGGACGATACGGCCTGGGTGGGACTGTTGAACGGCGGTCCGGCCCGTTCGACGCTGAAGAAGTCCTTACCGTCATACCCAGTATCCGAGTAAACGCCGTGGGTGCCCAACGTCATGAGCAGGTTGCCGTGCGTGTCGAACTTTTGAACCGTGTGAATGGTGTCGTCCGTGCACCAGACGTTGTCATCGGAATCGATGGATATGCCGTGGGGCCGGCCGAACAGGCCCTCTCCCCACGACCGGATGAAGGTGCCATCGGAATCGAAGACCATTACAGGATGCGGTCCACGCGAAAACACGTAGACCCTGTCACGCGAGTCCACCGCCACGCCCGCCGCGTCGCTGAACGGCCATCGCACCGGACGCTTCGCCCAGTTATCGATCACTTCATAGCGAAAATCGCCCGAGCCAAACGTCTCCATTGCACATCTCGCTTTGCATCGCGCTGCTGTCCTGGCAACCTGAGCCTACACGGTAATCAAGACCACGGCTGACGGTCTTATCCGGCGACGGATCGGGTTGGAGCATTGCATCGGCTTCACCGGCAGCAATCCTTAGCGTTAGCTCGCGCTGCATCGCAAAGAACAAGGCCATGGGAAGGTTCGTTGCCGTGGAAAAAACGGCGGGCCGCGATCGTACCGCGCTCGCGAGTTCGTTATCGTGCTCGATAGAGAACAGGTTCCGGACTTCGAATTGCAATATCTCCCGGTGGATGCGCTTGGCGCGTTCCACGTGGGCCTTACGTTTTGGAGCCCCTGCCGGAGTTTCGGAGTATATCGTCGGATTTCTTTCGCGGCCTGAGACCTGAAAGTTCCACGGCGCGACACCCTCGCGGCAGACGGCGCGGACTAGACCGTGTGAGGTGGTGGCCGGATCGCCGACGGGATCGTCAGACCGGGCCTCCATGAAACGTGGCGATATCGGTCTTAGGCTATGGATACGGTACGGCGTTAGACAGAGGCGATCTGCGATGGGCAATTTCACGAAAGTGGCGATCGTTGACGACGTGCCGCCGGGCCAGGGACTCAGAGTGACCGTCGATGATAAATCGGTTGCGATATTCAATGTCGATGGCGAGTTCTACGCGATTGACGAATGGTGTCCCCACGAGCACGGCCCCCTATCCAACGGCTGGGTTTTTGGTCACGTTGTCATGTGCCCGTTTCACACCGCCGAATTCGACCTCCGTACCGGAGAAGTGCTATCGCTACCCGCCACGCGGGGCGTAAGAACTTATCGCGTCCGCCGCGTCGGCGACGATCTGGAGGTCGAGGTCTGAAAATTGCCAGGTCACCCGTAGTCCGCCTGACGCGCATCCGGTCGTGCCGGATAATCCCGACCTCCGGACGGGTCGGGTCACGGGCTTTCGCATTGCGGAGACACGTCAAGGAGGGAAATCGATTGGGCAACCAGCTCGCCAAGTCCCGAATGTCGGCGGCACCGAGTTCTTGCGCCCAACGGGCTCCGCTCCGAGCGCGAATCAAAGTCGCGGCGTATGGATTCGGATGCCGCGAGCCGCGATATTCTTCCTCTATAGGTGCCTGGTGAGGAGCCCGACCGAAAGCATCACCATCGCCCACGACAAGAGACGAAGCGGGCGCTCCCACGTGGCCAATAGCTCGTCTCGTGACCATTCGCGCCGGCCTCCGCGGTCCTCGATTGGCACGGTTGCGTCCGGCGCGGAGCGCCGGACGTACTTGGCCGGGGTGCTGAGGGCTCGCTGCGCAAGACTGAGCAGCGCCGCGGCGATCGCGATGGCCGCGAGCGGTGCGCTCAAAGTTCCCGTCTGCACCCAAAAACCAACCGCCACGGGAAAGGCCCCCCACGCAATGGAAAAGCCCCAACTCGAATGCAAGACCCGATGCGATTCGAGTGTATAGCCGGCGGCGAGACCGAGTCCCAAGACGGCCCAACCCAGTATCCAGGGCGAGATGAGAAAGGCTCCGGCGCCTGCCAGCACTGACACCGCGGCGAACGCGCCGGCGGTCAAAAGGAGCAATGCTCGGCTACTTAGTCGGGTTCCGAGCGGACGGTCCTTGAGCTCGTCCAGCGCGTGCGCTCCCACACCTGTACCGAAAAAGAAAGCGAGGAGAGTGCCGGCCAGCCAAAGCCAATTGACTGTTGGGGCCAGTGCGGCGCCCAGTCCCACATAGGCGAGATGCCACATGGTGTATGGAAGGTGGAGAAGTGCAACGAGATCCCCGACCCTGCTTCCCACTGGGGCGTAAAACGCAGGCCGGATCCGGCTCAAGGTTTGCGGCCCCATACGAGGAGACCGCCTCCGAGGGATCGCTGGACCATCCGGACATCTACCAGCCCAGCCGATCGCCAGAGTCCGACCAAGACCTCCGCGGGATATTTGCGGTGGAACGCGTCGATACTGGGTCCTAGAAACCTTCCCACCGCACCCCATCCTGAACCTATGGCCGTCCCGGCGACGGGCAACGCCAGCCGGGTGTAGAGCATCCAGGGAGCACCCCACACGCCTCGAGGCCGCCCGAACTCGACCATCCCAATCGCTCCGCCCGGCCGAACGACGCGGCACAATTCGCGAATGCAGGTCAGAGGATCGGAGACATACCGCAGCAGGTACCCGAACGTTAGTCCGTCGAATGAATCCGCCACGAAAGGCAATACCTCCGCTCGCGCACAAACGGTCGCCCCTTGCGGCCGCTCCGCGGATGCAAGCATCTGAAAGCACTGATCGAGTCCCACAACCTCGAAGCCGCGTGCTTCCAGGCGACGCGCGATCGCGCCCGTGCCCGAGGCTACGTCCAGCACACGCGCACCCGCGGGGAGGTCGAGTTCGGCGACCATTTCCGCACGCCAACGTGAGTCCTGCCCCAGGCTCAGCACCCTGGCCCAGCGTTCATAGGTGGGGGCTACGGGGGCAAAAAGCCCTAATGCCGTTCGATCAATGGACGATTTCAATACTCCATTTTTCGGTAGTGAGCGTTGCCCCCTAACGTACCAGCGTGCTCCAGGACCCAATAGTGCACTCTACGGCGAGGAATTGCGTGCGCGTGATCGCACTGCGCGCCTTAGTCGGGGGGCGCCCTTTCAGTGCTGGAGAGCTTGGACAAAGGATTCGTCGATCCATACGAACACGAAAGCTCATACTCTAGTCAAGTGGCCCGGCGAAATGACCGGGTTTGGGTCGTAAAGGCTCAGTTGCCCTGGGTGATAGCTGTCCTGGTGCGGGTTCGGTGCGCTCCGGATCAATTGGAGCTGAGAAGCCGGCCGGGCCAATCCGGACGGTCAACGGTGCGGTTCAGACCTCAGCCACTCATGGGGCGTTTGGACGGTGTTGAACCCCTAATAGACGACGTCGTACTTGAGCAGGCGTGAGTTGAGAACCGTAACGACGGCAACCACTAAGAACAGTGCGAATGACATAGACGACGCATAGCCCATTTTCAGATACGCGAAGGCGTTCTCGTAGATCAGTATTACGACGGTTAATGTGCTGTCCAGCGGACCGCCCACCAGTTCGCGCACCCCCGTTTCGAAGCCAGTTCCCGTGGTCATGATCCAGACCTGCACAAACATCTGAAGTGCCCCGATGAAAAACACGATTACAACGAAATACGTGGTGGGGGCCAACAGCGGCAACGTGATCCTGAAGAACTTGGCGTACCGACCCGCGCCGTCGATAGACGCGGCCTCGTACAAGTGCGATGGAATGCCTTGCAGGCCCGCAAGGTATATGACCATATTGAGTCCCATGTTCTTCCAGACGCTCAAGAGGATGATCGACGGCATGGACGTCTGCGCCCCCCCCCCCCCCCCCCCCCCCCCCGCAGAAATTTCAGTCTGGGAAGCCCGACCCCTTCCAGCATGTCATTAAACAGCCCGAACTGGGGCTCATAGAACCAAAGCCAGATGAGCGAAACCGCGACGAAGGAACTGACCACCGGCGTATAGAAAGCGGCGCGGAACGCGTAGATGCAACGGATTTGGCGATTGATGAGCTGCGCGAGCCCGAGCGAAACTGCTGTGCCGATGGGCACCACCACACCGGCGAAGTACAACGTGTTGGTGATCGACCTATGGAACCTCGCATCCTCGAGGAGGTTTCTGTAATTTTTCAACCCGGCCATACGGGGCGCCGACATCAGGTCGTAGTCCGTGAAACTGTAATAGAGGGAGGCAATGATTGGCAGAATGAGAAATACGAAGATGAACACCAGCGACGGGGCGACAAAGAAGTAACCTGCGAGACCACCGCGGTGGCCGAGTCTGAAAATCCCCGCCCGTCGCCGTGGTTTAGTGGCGGACGCCATCATTTCCTTCCATCGCGCCTCACGGTCTGCAAATCTGGCGTCAGTCTAACGAACCTAACGGCGATCCCGGTATCCATGACAGCTCCGGTAGGAATCCGATTGGCGACGTTGACGTTGCCACGACTCGAGCAAACGGTAGCTGGGGCCCCAGCGAGAGCCAAAACCGCGTCGATCGAGCTCGTCGCGTGCCACTCGCCCCGCTTTGGATTTTGTGCGGCTGCAGTCCCGAGTGGCGCTCTTCTGGGAGTTTTAGCGACGGCAACCGACGCGGGCGCGATCGTCAATTTCGCCGGACGGCGCGAGCAGCGTGGCCCACATCCGGAATCGATCCGGAGACCTCGTTCTGGCCAAGAATCTTGGGCTTGGCGATTTGGATTACGGCGTAGACGCAAGAGCGAAACGCGTTCAGTTGTCACGTGAATAGTGCGGCCATCGTGACCGCAATACTGGAGCCGTCTGCCAGACTGGGACAGAGCGATTCAGCGCTGCGAGTCGGATCTCGGAGTCCTTCCCCAGGCTATTTTGGACTATTTGCATTGAGACCCGCTATTTGTTGCGTCTTTTCACGGTCGGATAGATTGCGATTTCGATGAAGCGTCGTAGCCCTTTTCAGCCGCCGCGCCTGCGCCGCCCCGGCAATGTGGGGCGCTTCTATCTATGGAACTTCCTGGTGGGCACGGCGGTCCTCGCCATCGTGTCGATCCTCGTCCTTTTCTGGCTAGCTCGGGGGCTGGGCCTGGGCCAGATCATGATCCTGATGTCCACCTACAGCGTCTCGATCCTTATCTTCGAGATTCCCACGGGCGTTCTGGCCGACCGGTTCACCCGAAAGGGGAGCCTGGCCATAGGCGCCATGTTGCAGCCCGTGGCGGGATTGATAATGCTGTCCACCAATTATTTTCCGGCACTGCTCGGGGCATTTGCACTAATCGGATTGGGGTTTGCTTTTACTACCGGCGCCGGAGAGGCTCTCATCTACGATTTCTTGAAACAGGAGGAGCGCGAGGCAGAGGCGCAACGCGTCTTTGGAGCCGGGCTTAGCTGGTTTCAAATCGGCGGCGTGACGGGCGCCGTTATTACGGGCCTGTTGGTCGCACGGTTCGAGCTTTCGGCAGCCGTCTGGGCGCACAACGTGCTCTTCCTCGCCGCCGCCGCCGTGGCGCTATGGCTGGACGAACCCATACTTCTGAGCACTCGACGTGAAAGCGCACGAGCCAAATCGTTCCGATCCCAGGTGGCCGGCCTTCTCGCGGACACCCGGTCCAGCTTCGGAATCGTTATTTGTAGTCGGCCCCTGAAAGCCCTGATGGCCGTTGGATTGATCGTCGTCACGGTCTGGTCTGTGACGGAGATCACCTTTACCCAACCCTACATGGTCGAGTTCGGGCTCCGGGCCGAGCAGATCGCCTACATCTGGGCTGCGTTCAGCGCGGCGGCCGCCGTTTTCGCCGCGCTTTCAAATCGATTAGGCAAGATCCTCCACGGAGACGAACGGCGGTTCATTCTCGTCATCGCGTCCCTGCTGGTCGCGGCGCTCATCGCATTCGTGAACGCGCCCACCGTCGTCGTGGCGATAGCCAGCGTGATGTTGATCTTCATAGTTGCCGGTGGCCTGGCCCCACCGTTTCTGAACGCCGGCGTGAACCGTCGCATTCAATCCGAGCATCGGGCTTCCGTTCTCTCCATCGGGAGCATGGCGAGCGGCCTTTTCGGCTTCTTCGTGCTTCCCCTATTCGGACTCCTCGCCGACGGCTATTCGCTGGAGGTCAGCATGCAGGCCTTCCAATGGAGTTTTATCGCGCTGCTGGCGGTCGTCGTCGTGGCAGCGTGGCTCGTGGTCAGGCCCGCGGTGGCCGGCCAGGACGCAGGAGTACGGCGCTAGCCCCCCCCAACATTGCAATTTCCCTTAGAACTTCAAGGTCGAGATGGTGGGACATCTCCTTTCGTGACTCAGAGGGCTACTGCCGAGTTGGTGAGGACCGGTGGTTGATTTCGCTCGCCACCACGGGGATCGCTTTCTCTATAGGTCAGGGCTGGACTGTGGCGGAGGGTGTAGAGGGACGGGCGAAACGCGCGCAGTTTTCGTCGTCAATCCTCAGCAACATGGCGGCGGTTTAGTGATTCGCCTCGTTCGTCGGCAAACGGTAATTGCGCCGCCCAATCGAAGCAAAACTCATATGCGGGGAACTTGGCATAATAGACCTCAGGCAATCATTTCTGGCGACTGCCACACCAAGGCGCGCAACTGAATATTGAAAATTCGGCGGATTCCCAAAGATGCGACTCCGGAGCTGGGCGAGGCCGCGGCGCTGTACATCGCGACGGGTTCGATTGAAGAAATCCCGCGGATTCTGGCGCAGCCGGGAAAGGTCCTCAGAGAGGCCGGTCTGACCGTGGAAGACGGTGCGCCAATTGAGTTAAGGGTCCCGAATAGAGCCGGAGCCCCTGACGATTCCCAAGAAAAGGGATCGTTGTTCCCGGACCCCCAGGACTACCTCACCAACGGTTATGACTACGTAATAATGATTTGTGAAGCCGGGGGGTCGTTTTTCATGCAGCTCATAGTGCTTGTTACGCCCGAGCCGTAGTGAGGTTGCATTAGACCTGGATCAGGATTGACCCTAACGTGCAGCGGCGCAGAACCTTGGCAGGAAGCCAAAATGCCCCATGCTCTTCCGATTCCGAGGCTGACAAGATAGGCCATTCTCCCAAGTGGCGCGTTCTTCAGGCCTTTCTTGATTTAGAAGACGTTCATCGTTTCAAGACTCGTTCAATTCGGTCGTTCCGAGCCAGTCAGGCCTTAGTGTCCCGTTTCACAAGTGTCTTTGTGTTTGACTGCCTTGGAACGTATCTGCTTTGAGGCGCTTGTGGCCCGACCTGCCTGGAGGTCGGGATGATCCGCGACCATCCCGCATTGGATCGCGCGGAGGCTTCAAGAACTGGCCGGTCGTAAAGCCATTTCAGAGACACCCCTAGTTTGCCGGTCTCAGGCCCAATCCGCCCCACCTTTACATAACCGGGCAAACCCACGGACCGTATGGGCGCACGACGAACCGCGAAGACGTAGGACATAGGCGGCGCAATTGCTCGACCGCGAACGCCGCTCCTCGTGGTGGCGGGTGTTTGGGCGGGACTGATTCTGCGAGCGTACCGTGTGGTCACGCCGAAGACGAAAAAATCGCGTAGCGACTTTGATTGTGCGCGTGGAGCGCCGCGCATGGTTGGCGACATGCTGACGGCGCGCCAGTCGACGATAGGCTGCAATCGGTTGGGTCACCGAACACGCTGGCGCACGCCCGATCGCCGGCTGAACAGTCGATTGACTTAATTCCCCCTGTATTACGGGAGCCACGTTCCGACTCTGAGGTCCTAGCCACATCACGGTCGGAAGGCGATCAGTTCCGCCTATTCAGATAACAAGGACAAGATCGTCGCCCTGCGCTTCGCCGCCGGATCGCGCTGGAAATGCCCGAAGCTGAACTGGCTGAGATACGAAGCACGAAGCATGTTCGAAAAGTGGAACCCCCGGTGAGTCTCAACCAGATTCTGGGCGACTTAATCACGCGATAAGCGCGCCGTTCGGTCGACGCTGGCTCGTACCGCATATGGGGGCAAGTACGAAACGTGGCCCAGGAATAAGGATTCCGAGTTGCTTTGTGCAGAGCGAATTCGGATTCACAACAGCAAACTGCGTCACGCCTCGGCCGTCTTCACGGCAGCGGATATCTGTTACTCCGCCGGGACCGGCTGCGGGCGAGCTAGTGAAGCTTCGTACTATCGGATAGTACATTTGTTCTATAAAGTCACCCGTGGGCAACTTGGCATGCGCCGACATATGGACATCGGGTCAGGTCCCGGGTCGCACCGTCCCTCCCGGGCTCCGCCAGCCCATGGCACGACCAACGCATCGACGGCGGGAGGATGCCTAGAATGCAGAAACGCCTCAGCCACACTCTTAAAGGACAGCGCGCGCGGTACGTTTTCAACGGGGCCATGTCGCTTGCCTATTCAGCTCGGGGCCGCAAGTGAAAAGGCCACCTCAGCACACAATCGAGCACAAGCCAGCCCAGCAGTCCCTCGAAATGACGGCGGAAAAGCTGACCATCGAGTTAACAAAGGCGAACGAATCTCTGCAATTCTATCGAGAGCTCGTGAATCAAATGCCGATCGGGGTCCTCGTCTGGGAACTTGAGAATGAAGACGATCTAGGGTCATTTCGACTGGTTCTCTCTAACCCGGCTGCCGAAGCGGCCACCCGCATCCCGATCCAAAACCATATTGGGAGAACCATGCGGGAATTGTTCCCCAAATCCCTTGAGTCCGAACGCCCTGCTATCTGCGCGGAAGTGATCCGCACCGGTCAACCCACGGACCTAGGCGAGGTCTCTGATGTCCATTTGAAGGACTCTGGAATAGTTTTCTCGCAGAAGGCTTTTCCCGCCGGGCCCCGCCGCTTTGGGCTCGTCTACGAGGACATCTCCGAGCGCAAGCAGTCGCAAGAAGAGCTACGGCGCGAGCGCGACTTGTTGACAACGATCATGGACAACTCGCTTGACCACATCTACTTGAAGGACCGCAATTTGCAGTTCGTAAGGATCAATCCGGCGGTCGTCAATCTTCTGGGCATCGAGCGTGCAGGCAGGCGACTGGGAAAACGGACCTGGGCTTCTTCGACCGTGATTTTGCGGAGGCGCGCCTGGAAGAAGAGCGTCGGATTGTCGAGACCGGTGAACCGCTGATAAATCATGAGGAGAAGCAAACGACAGAAGATGGCGACCGATGGCGCCTGATAACGAAGGTGCCGATCCGAGGTGGGGACGGGAAGATCACTGGCCTGGCTGGATTTTCCAAGGACATTACCGAGCGCAAGCTGATGGAACAGACATTACAGGCCGAGCGCGATCTCCTTCACGCCCTTATGGACAACCTTCCGCAAACCATCTATTTCAAGGACGCCGAATCTCGTTTCACCCGCGTCAACATGGCTTCCGCCCGTCTGATGGGCCATGACGATCCCAAGGCGGCGGTGGGTCTCTCCGACGCCGACATCTTCGACGCCGAATATTCCGCCAAGACTCGGGCGACCGAGAGGGAAATCATGCGGACCGGGATCCCGATACTGGACCACGAGATCGTCAGCGAAGTCGACGGTGAGCTGGTGTGGGATTTGGTCACCAAAGCTCCCACCTACGGATCCGACGGCAAATCCAACGGGATCGTCGGAATCGGCCGCGTGATCACGGATCGGAAAAATGCCGAAAAAGCCCTGCGTGAGAGCGAGGAGCGGTTTCGGGCGGCGTTCGACCGGGCATCGGTCGGCATGGCCATCCTGGATTCAGATTTCCGCTACGTCAGGGTGAACGACGCCCTTTGCCGGTTGCTCGGATACGACCCGGACGAACTGGTGGGTCTGCGCGTTGTCAACGTCACTTTTCCAGACGATCGTGATATCGGCGCAGACCTCGTGAAAAATCTGGTTTCTGGTCACGCCGAGTCCATCCAATTCGAAAAGAGGTACGTCACCAAGGACGGGGAGTTGGTGTGGGGCGCATTGAACGCGGCGGCCATTCCGGGTAAGGAAGGGGAGAAGATCTCGATCATCGTCCAGATTCAGGACATAACCGAGCGCAAGAACGCCGAGGACGAGCTCAGAGACCAATCACGGCAGCTCTTGGAAGCCAAGGAAGCCGCCGAAAACGCCAGCCGCGCAAAATCAGAGTTCATCTCCCAAATGAGCCATGACTTTCGGACGCCTCTCCACACGATCAGCCTCCTGGCCCACATGCTCTCGAGCGGGGTCTACGGCGCCGTGAAACCAAAGCAGGCGGAGAAAGTCGGTCAGATCGACGAGGCGGCGACCCACCTGGGATCCATGATCGACGATATTCTGAATCTATCAAAGGACTCCGAGAGCGGCCGCCAGCTCACGCTTGAAGAGTTCGACTCCGCCGATGTTTGTACGGCGGCGCTGCGCCTGGTGGAGCCGCTCGCCGCCGAAGGGTTCCTGAACCTCGAACTCGATTTGCATCCCGATGCCCCCGCGGTTGTGGCCGATCGCACCGGCCTGGTCGAGATTCTCGTCAACCTGCTCTCCAACGCCATCAACGTGACCAGCGCGGGAGGAAGTCTGGGCCTGCGCGTGTCGAAATCCGATCGATACGTCAAATTCACGGTCTGGGATACGGGACCTGGCATCGGGGAGGAAGATCTGTCCCGCCTATTTGAGCCGTTTACGCAGCTGGGCAACGGCGGCGCAGGTCGCAATGGCGGCGCCGGACTCGGATTGGCCCTGGTCAAGCGGCTTGCGCTGCTACACAACGGCGACGTGGCCGTGGAATCGGAACTCGGCGTCGGTTCGAGATTCAGCGTTCTGCTGCCCGCCGCGGAAGCGGCGACCAGCGCCGCGAGCAGCCAAACGGAGACTGGGCGCGGCGCGGCCGGACATCTTTTGATCGTCGAAGATCACGATACCAACGCCATCGCGCTAAGCCAATTTCTGGAATCCGAAGGGTATTTCGTGGAGGTGGCTGGCGACGGACGCTCCGCGATTGAAATCGTCAACGCACATTCACCCGACGCGGTGCTCCTGGATATCAGACTTCCCGATATAAGCGGTCTCGAGGTTCTTCGCATTTTGCGCTCGAAACCCGATCAGCGCCTGCTCCCCGTGATCGCCGTAACCGCCCTCTCCCTGCAGGGCGACCGCGAGCGGTGCATGCAGGCTGGGGCAACCGCCTACCTGACCAAACCCGTCGACCTTGACGAGCTGACTGATACGTTGAAGGCAGTCCTGGCGGGATCCTGGCAAGGAAGGTGAGCGCAGAAGCGGGTGGATGGGATTCAAGAGGTCCGAGGGCAAGATTGCGGCGGATATGTCGCTCGCTGCGCCGCGATTCCGCCCGTATCAGGGATCGGCTGATGGTGTTCGTGGTGGTGTGGGGGAGCATGATGCTGGCCGGTGCATTCTGGCTCGAGCCCGAGCGACGTCAGGAATCCCCATACAATAGGCTCCGCCAGCAAATGGGAGCAGAAGTCGGTACGGTTTGGCGGTCAAGCTATTGGCCGCAAGAACTCCAATACCGTTCGGTTGAAATGCTCCGGGGCCTCCATATTCGACATGTGACCCACGTCAGGAATTAGGACCTTGGTTGCGTCCGGTATCCGGTCCGTGAGCGTGTTGGCGATCTCATGGAAGTCGGGCCGATCGAGCTCGCCGACGATAACTAGTGTCCGCGCGGAAATCTCTTCAAGCCGTTCGCCGGCGTGCGGCTCCGCTGACTCCTCGGGATCGTCGTTGACCCAATCCCAGCCGGAATACTCGTCCACCATCTGCCGTAACCGCGGCCCGACACCTGGATTTCGCAATCCCGGCTCGAAGATGGCCCAAGCGAGCCAGCGCGCGCGTGCCGCATCGATGCCTTCGCTGGCGCCCGCTGCGTAAACATCCGCCAGAATGTGCCCGTCGTGGACCCACCGATATCCGCTGAAGTTTGAGCCCGCGACGATCAGGCTGTCGACCATTGCGGGCTGCGTGAGCGCAAAATCGATGGCCAGTCCTCCTCCAAGCGACAGTCCGATCACATGCGACGTCTCGATCGCGAGATAGTCGAGCAGGGATCGAAGATCTTCCACACCGGAGTACGCCTCGTCGGTTGGAACATCCGATTTCCCGAATCCTCGCTGGTCGTATCGAACCACGCGGAACTCCCGGGAATAGACATCGAACTGGTCCTCCCACATGCGGGTGTCCAAGCTGAATCCGTGTAGCAGCACCACTGCAGGACCGCTTCCGGCTACTTCGAAATAGAGCCGGGTACCGTTGACGTGAGCGAGGCCGCTCGTACCAGACATTGGACCGAAAACCTCCACATGTTGATAAAGGTTATTGATGCGGCGGATGACCCCACCGCAGACCAAAACTCAGAACTTGGCCGCCCAACATAGCGTGGGTTCAAGAATACTGGATCGGCGCTGCCGGCGTGGGTCTATGCGCCCGAGCTAGGCGCGTGGTTCTACGGTCCCCAGGGCGCGTTCGACATCATCGTGCGCTGGCTGCCGAGTGACGCAAGGAAACCCCATCCAATAGGCTCCCGTAGCAAATGGGACGGCCTTGAGGCGCTGCATTCGCTGGATGAAGCTCTGAGGTTGCTGGACCGCGGCTAGATTGGCAGGTACCGACCCAAGACATGCGTCTTCGCGCCAGGGTTTCTAGTACTCGACCTCGTGGACGGATTCTGTGTAGACGAATTCGGGTTCCCCCAAAACGCCCGCATTCTTCATCGCGGCCGCCAGAGCGGGCGAGGTTCCGAACTTTCGAGCATTGTCCAACGTATCCCATTCCTGAACTACTACCAGATCATTGGGATCGTCGGCCGACTGAAATACCTTGCTGCCGCGGGATCCCATGCCCTGTCGCATCTCCGCAAATCCCTCCATCTGCGGCATCCAGACGCCAAAATCTCTGACTTTAATTCGCACTATTGAATACGCCATACAAACTCCTTGGGCAACTGCGTTCCGAAAGATTAGTCGGCTGGCCAGGCGTTTGGAAGTTGAGTTTTGGAAGCACGTTGAGCCTGCGGATCTCGCGTCTACGTTAAGCCGGGCGGTTTCGAGATCATCGTGCGCTGGCTGCCGAGTGACGCAAGGAAACCCCATCCAATAGGCTCCCGTAGCAAATGGGACGGCCTTGAGGCGCTGCAGTCGCTGGACGTGGCTCGGAAGTTGAGAGGCTTGGATTAGGAAGCCGATCTAGCCTACGGATCGTGCTAACATTTCCGCCCTTCCGTACGGCTTACATCTCATTGCAGGCCTGTTCGGATTGGGTCGGTATCGTAGACGTGGAACAGACCTCTTCGGAGGCAAGCGATTGTATTCTCAAGTACTAAGGGTCAACATCCAGCCAGGCAAGATGGACGAAGCAGTTGCTATTTTCAAGGACTCTGTAGCGCCAGCCATTCACGGGTGGAGTGGCTTGCAGAGTGGCCGTTTGCTAGTAGACCGTGCGGGTAACAAGATTATGGCTGTCAGTTTCTGGGACAGTGAGGCAGATGAGGCTGATCTCCAGTCGAGTGGTCCCTACAAGGAGCAGGTTGCCAAATTGGCAGCCCTGTTCGCTGGCCCGCCACAAGTTGAGGTTTATAACGAGGCAGTAGAGGTGTAGAGCTTTGTGGTTCGCGACATGAGCCTGTTGGTTAAGTGCAAAACGACCTTAATATCGCGGTCATGTCCCCGGCCGTGGTCGTTATCGCAGTCATCATGTCACCGGCCCGCTCAAGCTGGGACACGTCCAAATTGTCTATCCCAGATGCTGTCGCAGCCGTGAAGTCATCCAACTGGTGCGGAAGCCTACTCATCAGTACGTGAATGGACTCAACACCAGGCGGAGGGTTCAACTCGCGAATGAGGCTGCTTGCGATTTTGAGCTTCGCAAGTTCGGTTACTACGGCCAGCCTCCACTCGTCCGTGACCATCAGGGCATCGTTTTCGGCAGCCTGTGTGAAGCGGGACCCCAGTCGCCCGAAACTGTTTCCGATTGTGCCGGCGTGGCGGCCGACCTCTCGAAAATAGGCGGCCTGCTGGGGGCTTGGACATTCGGCGACGGCACGTGTGGGCGGTCGCCTAGCAGCGGGCGGTGCCGCTGAATCTTGCGTGCCTCCAAACATGGCGCGTACGGCGATGAAAAGGAGGACAGCAGCAAGGCCATACCAAAAGAGCCTTCGCCACGCCCCCGTCTCCCGACCGCCACTTACTGGATCGTGCGGAGCCTTCACATTCCACTCCCGAGCTACCCTTAAGCCTTAGTCCTCATCCGGCCAAGCGACTTTATCGGCAGCATCCGCATGCATCACGGTCGCTAGACAATACCGTCGAAGGTAATCGATCGAAGAGGGGAAGCAGTCACAGAAGCCGCTAGGTCCTGACTGTATAAAGTCCACGAATACACTTTCTTTTGACCCGGAGCCAGAATGCCATCAATCGCTACTCCCGTAATGCACGCGGAGCGATATCGATACCTCAGCGCCGGTTCGCCGTAGGCATTGTCGGTGCGCCCGTCGGAGCTGATGCGGACGCTTGAGGAGAGGCTTACGGTCGACTCGCGGCCGACGGGCCTAAGGTGTCGAACGGAGGTCAAGGAGCCGGGTCACCGAGAATCGTAACTGCTCCTATAGCAGCGACGGACGTGACGGCCGATGTGGGACCCCGTAGGGCGGGCCCGATACTTTCCGGGGTGGGGGCCTCGTCTTTACCCGACGCTGGCACTTTTTTTGTCTGTCTTGGCGGACGCTTGCGGGTTGAACCGTCTATTCCATAGCGACGCACGCAAAACCCGCTCCGGGAAGTGGTACTTAGAGACTGTTTACGCTGCATCTGTCTTACGAATGCGAGAATCCCGGGGGTCGATGCATCACAGCCGTTTTGTGGCATTCCGGGTTCCAGGCGAATGATAGAAAACCGCAGCTCCGGCGGCCGTCATCGGCGGCATCTGCGATTGATCGATTACAACGTTTGAACGCAGGGATTGATAAATCCAGACGCTGTTTGGTCGAAATCTCGCGCGTTGACCCTCAGAGAGCAAATCGCGGACCAAGGCGAGCCCCAGAAATGACCAACAGTTTTGGATCGGCGATGTGGCGAGGGACGACGACTAGGCGTTCCGGTGTCCAGAAGGCTAGTGTTCGACGTGGCGGCGAAGTTTCCTTTCGGAGCCGGCATTGGAGCCACCTAGGCTTTCCGCACTCACGTGGTGGTGGAACTACTTCCGCGAATGCGCCGGCGAGCCCACTGGAGATGGGAACTCGTAGGCTCCGGCCGAACGGCCGCCGATGGGCGTATACGAGAAGAGGATGTGCGTGCCGGCTTTGACGGCGTCTCCAACTTCGCGCTCATGGCGAACCCCGCTCGTGGTCCTTGTCGGCGGTTGCGCCATCTCGCTCGTTGGTCTCGGCTCGCGCTCCGGATTCGGATTGTTCCTCGAACCGATGACCGTCGCCCACGGCTGGAGCCGTGAATCCTTCGCCTTGGCGATTGCGATTCAAAATCTGCTCTGGGGCGCAACCGTGCCCTTGGCAGGTGCTATTGCCGACCGCTTTGGCCCGGTTCGTGTGCTCATGGTTGGCGCGATCGTGACATCCGCCGGACTGTGGGGAATGGCAACGGCGGAATCCACCACGATGCTCCACCTGACCGGCGGCGTCCTGATCGGGCTGGGCGGCGCCTTTGCTTCCTTTTCCCTGGCGGTCGCCGCCATGTTGAGAGTCGTGGGCCCGGAGCGGCGATCGCTTGTTATCGGCCTCGGCATGGCGGCGGGCTCGGTGGGGATGGTGACATTCTCGCCCATAACCCAGGCGCTGATCTCCAACCTTGGCTGGCACGACGCCCTCGTCATTCTCGCCATCATCACCGTCGCGATCATCCCGATGGCTTTTCTGCTGCCCAACAATCCCGACACGAGTGCCGCGCCTGGGGCGCGGCAGACAGCCGTCGGCGCCTTGCTAGAGGCGGCGCGTCACCGCGGCTTCGTATTGCTCACCGCAGGGTTTTTTGTCTGCGGATTTCACGTCACGTTCATCAGTGTGCACTTTCCGGCCTACATATCCGACGTGGGACTTGCTCCTACCGTCGCGGCCTGGGCTCTCGCGCTCATCGGCCTCTTTAATATCGGCGGCTCCTTAATGTCTGGAGTCGCCGGGCAACACTGGAGCAAGAAATCAGGGTTGAGCATCATCTATTTCACCCGGGCGGTGGCAATCCTTGCCCTCCTGGTGCTGCCGAAAACCGAGTTGGCCATCTACGGGTTCGCCGCGGTCATGGGCCTACTGTGGCTCTCCACCGTACCGCTGACAACCGGTATAGTCGCCCAAGTATTTGGACTGCGATACTTCGCGACTCTTTCCGGCATCGTCTTCTTCGGGCACCAGCTGGGCAGTTTCGCCGGCGCATGGCTCGGCGGATTCGTTTACGACCGCACCGGGTCGTATGACGCCATGTGGTTGGCCGCCATCGCGCTGGCTGTCATGGCCGCACTGATCCACCTGCCCATCAACGAGTCACCACTCGCCCGGCTCCGGGAAGAAACCTGATCCACCCCGGCTTCTTTTCCGCTAACACCCTGCCGAAGCGGCGTCGCCCGCGCACATCACTCGGCGCGACTAGCCCCCATTTCGTTGTCTCCACACACTGGACGGTGAGAAGCCCGGGCCTCGATGGGGATTTCAACGGAAGCCGGCATGAGAGTCACTGCGACGACCCCGACAGGTCAGTGCTGTTGATCCCGACGGATACGATCCAAGATCTTTCCGCCGAAGGCTGGACGATCGAACCGGGCCCACTTTGCGGAGACTGTAACCACCGGTTGATGGTCCGCGCGTGTAAGCAAAACACGCACGGTGCCTGCGGGAGACGCGATCGAGGTGATCGAGGCGTCGGTGTGCTTGATCGGATAGAGCCGATGGCTTCCACGGCGAGAGTGCGGGCTCATGCTCGGATTGGATTTGGAATCCAGACTCGGGGCACGGAAACGGACATCGAGCAGTTCGTCCAGGGCTCTGGTAGGGTAGCGCCGCATATTCCCGCCTTGGCTCCCGCCTAACGCCAGCCAGATAAGGAAGGGCGAGCGTTGTCAGCGTCCAGCACCCGGCTGACCGCCGGCACGGCGGCCGTGACGATCACGCCCGACCGGCCGGTGAACCTGCAAGGATACGTCCGCGGTCCGGCACGCGGGACGCTTGACCCGCTTGAAGCCCGCGCCATCGTATTCGACGACCGTACTACCCGGACCGCCATCGTAACCGCCGACCTAATTGGTCTGGAATACACATCCGTGGAGCGCATCCGCGCTATCGCCGAAGACGCTTGCGGCATCCCCGGCGATCACGTCATGGTGTCGTGCTCGCACACACACTCCGGGCCGGCAGTGCAGAGGCTAAGAGGCCTTCCCGTTGACCCACAATATCTTGACAGTCTTGAGCGGAAACTGGGCGAGTTGGTGGCGGAAGCCGACAGCTGCAAGCGACCGGTGACGCTGGGGACGGGCGAAGGGTCGGTGGACATCAACGTCAATCGACGCCTACGCACGCCCGAAGGCACCATCATGCGCGCGAACTCCGGGGGCGTGGTGGACAAGCGGGTCCGCGTGCTGCGCGTGGATCCCGCGGGCGCGCCCGTGACAGCGGGCACGCTGGGAGGGCGCCCGCTGCCTCAAAGCGATCCGGTGGCGGTTCTCTTCTCTTATGTTTGCCATGCCACAGTGCTTGGGCATGACAACTTCCGCTACAGCGCGGACTATCCGGGTGCGACCCGGCGGTTCGTGGAAGAAGCATACCGGTCCGATGGGGGCGAGGATATGGTCGCCATGTTCCTGCCTGGTTGCTTTGGCGACGTTCGACCCCACCTATTGGGAGATGACGGGGGGTTCCGGGGGGGCACTGACCACGAATTGCTCGTGCTGGGCCGGCTGCTGGGCTCCGAAGTTGTTCAGGTCGCTGAGCGCATCGATGCCCGGTCGGACGCGGACGTGGCGATCGCGCGGCGGTTGATCGAGCTGCCCCTGGCCGGCGCCCCCGACGAATCAAGACTTCGCGCCGCCCCGGTGGGCGAGCACCGCCGCGAGTCGGAAGGCAAGCTCCCGGACACCGAGTCCGCCGAAGTGCAAGTCATGCGGCTTGGACCGCACTGGTTCGCAACCATGCCGGGCGAGGCAATGTTGGAGATCGGACTGACGATCGAGCGCGGTCTGCAGGAGCTGGGTCTGGCAAGAAGGGACGCGGGCGCTCTGAAGTTGACCATGGGATATACGAACGGCAATGTGGGCTACCTCTGTACGGCGAGGGCGATTTTCGAGGGTGGCTTCGAACCCGCGACCGCGTATGCCAACTATCTGCGCCCGGGCCCGTTCGCCCCCGGAGTCGAGCCCGCTTTGATCGATGCTGCGCTTGAGCTGGCACAGGAGATCGGCCGCGGTGCGGACTAAATCTATGGGCCGGCCTTGGCGCATTGCGCGCCTTCGCGACGTTTGTGGAGCTGATCAAGGCGATCCCGGGTGGGGCCTCTTCCATGGATAATCGTTCGAGGACCGCGCCCAAGGCTCCAATTCTGACCGTGGGTCAGGAACAAGGCGACTTGCGCGGCCGAGACGACAAGATCCTGCAGGCAGGCGTTGAATACGTTCACCGGCTGGGCGGCGGGATTCTTCAGATCCTGCCCGGCGAGTACGCGATGCGCAACGCGCTGTATCTCCGTCCGCACGTGACGATAAGGGGCTCCGGAGTGGAGACCGTGCTCAAGAAGGCCGCATCCGTAGTCACTGGGCTGGCGCGGGATTCAGACTGGTACGAGAACCAGGTAGAAGTGGAGGACCCGAGCGGGTTCGCGCCCGGTTGCGGAATCATGCTTCGCAGCCATCGGCAGGGCGAGCTGCAAGTGGTCAGGGACACGGTGGTGGAGATGGCGGGCAACGTCATCTCCCTCAGCCGAAGGCTGGAGAAGAACTTCTGGCTGCAAGAGCAGGCCACGGCGGCCACGCTGTTTCCCATACTGACGGCCGAGTGGGTCAACGACGTTTTGGTGCAGGACCTGGTGTTGGACGGCAACATGGAGCAGAACGAGGAAATCGACGGAAACCACGCTGGCGCCTTATTCATCCAGCACTGCGACCGGCATACGTTCGAGAACGTGATCGCCCGCAACTACAATGGCGACGGCTTCAGCTGGCAAGTTTGCGATGACGTACGGCTTGAACGCTGTCGCTCCGAGGGTAACGCGATGCTGGGATTTCATCCGGGCAGCGGGTCCCAGCGCCCGTACTTGCGGGATTGCACGGCCCGCGGAAACGGCCAGGGAATCTTCTTCTGCTGGGGCGTGACGGAAGGCGTGGTGGAGAACTGTACCTGCGCGGAGAACCGCGACTATGGGATCTCGATCGGGCACCGGGACACTGACAACCGAATCAGTGGCTGCACCATAGAGCGCAATGGCACGGTGGGCATCCTGTTCCGCGAGCCCGAAGAGGCGTTCCGAGGGGGACACCGCAATACGATTGAGTCCAGCCTGATCCGCGACAACGGCATCGAGGCAGAAGGAATCGGCGTCGAAATACGCGGCGAAACTTACGACGTGGCGATCCGGAATAGCAGCTTCGAGGACTCGGGCGAAGGCAGGCAACGGATCGGCATCCGGTTCGGCAGCGCGGCCTTGCGCACGCGATTAGAGGGTAATAGCTTCCACTCCATGGAGACCGATGTCTTAGGTGGCGTGCAGGCCCCGTAACCCCCGGGTCTGCGCTTATCGTCGGTCACGTCCATTGGTCGGCTCGGGAAGTCGGAAGAATCTGATCTGGCTCTCGCATGAGAGTCAAAGCACGACAGCGAACCTTTTCGGCACTGCGCCCAAACGTAATCTGCGCCAACGCCAGGGATCGAGTCGCAGTGGAGCCTTCAGTCATCTCAAGAATCTGCTTCGTCGGCGTGTCCTCAGTTCCTGCGGAAGATCGGCCACTCACATGCAACAAGACCACGCGCCGCCCGGCATGCGCCGCGGATCGACTAGGTCATGTGCCGGAAACTGGCAAGCGGCGAAGTTGCCAAAATCCCGGCGTCTACCGGGAGGGTAACTCCCGTGACCCAGCGGGCTTCGTCGCTGGCGAGATAGACGGCCGCCCACGCCACGTCCCATGCAGTACCTTCGGTCCCGAGCGGCGCCGACTTACGCCGCAATTCGCGCAGCTCTTCCGTCAAGTTGCCCGCCACCATAGGAGTGTAGAGATACCCCGGAGCGATCGCATTGACGCGGACGTTGTCACGTCCGTGTTCAGACGCCATTGCCGTCGTGAGGGCGATGACTCCGCCCTTTGAGGCCGAATAGGCGACCGGCTCGGTCTCGTAGCCGGCCCGCAGGCCCATGAATGAGGATAGGTTGATGATGGCGCCGCCGCCACCGTCGATCATGCGCGGGATCGCGTGCTTACTCGTCATCATCATGCTCTTCAGGTTGGTGTCCATGACGCGATCCCAGTCCGCTTCGTCCACATCGACAACGTTCCCTGGCGCGATGATGCCGACGTTGTTCACTAGGATGTCGAGCCGGCCGTATCGATCCACGGCCGCGTCGACCATGCGGCGGCAATCGTCGGAGCGCGTCACGTCAACCTGTTCAACGAATGCCTCGCCGCCCTTCGCGCAGATCGTCGCGAGCGTTTCCTCGGCCCGGGCGGTGACGGCGTCGGCCAGCAGCACTCGGCACCCCTCGCGCGCGAACAGCACTGCGATGGCTTTGCCGGTCCCGACGCCTGGCCCGCTCGATCCAGCGCCCGTGACGATCGCGACCTTGGCATCTAGTCTGGGACTTCGCTCCTGCATCGAACCCTCCAGTCCACAATTTGTACAAGCTACGCCGTGCGGACCGCTCATTACAACCGGGCTTGGCGTCGCCTAGGTCGGCTACGAATCAGCCGGTCGCCGTGCGCAGTCAGCGGATCTGTGCGATTCCCGCGGGAACGTCCCCCGAGAACACGCCGCGCGCGCCCAGCCCCGCACGCATGGATCGGTTGCCGGACTCCTCCTCATGGAATCCTAAGCGCTTCCGACGGCGACTCCCTTTGCGCCATCCTGGTGCTTCCGTCGATACTCCTGACCTAAATGTCTTACCCCGGGCGCCGCCGCTAAATCGACAACGGAGGAATGTCATGGACGAGCAGAAGATCACGTTGCTAGATCTTCAGCGAATGAAGACCAAGGGACGAAAGATAACGATGCTCAGTATCAACGACTATCCAATGGCATTGCTGGGCGACAGAGCAGGGCTCGACACGATTCTTGTTGGGGATTCGCTGGCCATGACTGTGCTCGGCTACGAAACGACCGTGCCGGTGACGATGGAGGAGATGTTGCACCACACCAAGGCCGTCACCCGGGCGGTGCGTCGGGCCTTCGTCGTGGGCGACATGCCGTTTATGTCCAACGCTAACGAAACGGATGCTGTGGCGAACGCAGGCCGCTTCATGAAGGAGGCGGGCACCGATGCCGTGAAAGTGGAAGGGGGTCGCAACGTGACGGGTATCGTCAGCGCGATAAATAGAGCGGGAATTCCTGTCATGGGTCATCTGGGGTTGACGCCGCAACATATTTCGATGCTAGGTGGATTCAAGGCCCAGGGACGAGAGGCGACGAAAGCCAGGGAGATCATCGACGACTCCGTGGCGATCCAAGAGGCCGGCGCTTTTGCCGTCATCCTGGAATGCGTTCCGGACGAGGTTTCGGAAATCATCACCAAGCTCCTGGAAATACCCACGATCGGGTACGGCGCCGGTCTCCACTGCGACGGGCAGGGCTTGGTCGCGCACGACATCCTTGGGCTGTTCGAGCGATTTACGCCCAGGTTCGTCAAGAAGTACGCGAACTTGAACAAGGATATTCTTCGGTCCTTTGAAACATACGTCCAAGAGGTGCAGGAAGAGGCGTTTCCGACGGATGACCACGCCTTCCACATCAAGGCCGGGGAGCTGAACAAGGTCATCGGCGACCGTTGACGGAGTTCGCTGGTAGATAGGTTTCTCAGCTTTTCCGCGGCGAGAGGATGAAGGCTTCCTCTCGCGCGGCTGTCGGATCTCAGAATGCTGGAGATATTGGATTACTTGCTTGGATCAATCGCTAAGAGCTCAGCGGTCCGGTGTCCCAGACTGTCTGCCGGTATCGCACAGCGCTTTTGAACGTAGAGTACGCCGTGCTCCAGAAGCGCCTACTTCATCGTCGCCAATATTTGGAAGCGTGGCCTCAATGTCGCGCCCGTTAACTAGCATCCGTACTGAATTTCGATAGCATTCATGTTCCGATGTCCGCGTTCCTACTCCAATTCAGCGATTGGATTCACTCCCCACCCGCCGACAGATGGCCGGCACGCGGCGAGTTCGGCGACGTGTTATAACCTGCCGAATTCTCGAATCAGGGCCGCGCCGCCTCGGGCGCTAACCAGTCGACGGGAAGTGTGTTGATGGAACTTGGCTTTTTTACGATGCCCTTGCATCCTCCTGGCAGCGATTTTACGAGGACCATCGAGGCTGACATCGAACAACTGATCATGCTTGACAGCCTTGGATTCAGGGAAGCCTGGATAGGCGAGCATTTCACGGCTGCATGGGAAAACGTCCCCGCGCCTGACCTTCTTATCGCAGCGGCATTGCCGGTTACGCGGCAGATCAAGTTCGGGACCGGCGTAACGTGCATGCCGAATCACAACCCGTTTCTGCTGGCCCACCGTATCGCTCAACTGGACCACATGGCAAAGGGACGGTTTTATTGGGGCGTCGGCTCCGGCGGGTTTCCAGGTGACTTCACGGTTTTCGGATTTGATCCCAAGACCGGCGATCACCGCACGATGACTCGCGAAGCGATCGACTTGGTCATCGACATCTGGAACGATCCGAAACCCGGTCGCTACGAAAACAAATTTTGGAATTTCACGATCCCGGAGCCCGAGGACGATATCGGTTTGGGCGTTCACCTCCGTCCGTACCAGCTCCCCCATCCGCCGATCGCCGTCGCCGGGGTCTCGCTTGCATCCGATACTTTGATATTGGCCGGGGAGCGCGATTGGATTCCGATGAGCATTAACATCGTCCCCCCGCGGATACTAAAGAGCCACTGGAAGTCCGTCGAACAGGGCGCGGCAAATGTCGGTCGACCTGCCGTTCGGAGTAGGTGGCGAGTCGCCCGGGACGTCTACGTGGCGGATTCTACGGATCGCGCTCGCAGCGAAGCTCTTGAAGGAACATTGGGACGGGACTTCCGCGGATACTGGCAGAAGTTACTGCCCAAAGTCCGCATGGTCGATCTGACCAAGACCGATCCCAATATGCCGGATTCCGTATTCACCCCTGAATACGCGCTCGACAATCTCTGGATCGTTGGCGACCCGCACGAAGTCGCGTCCAAGATCCGTCACCTATACGAAGAGCTAGGCGGTTTTGGCACGCTGCTCTCAATGGGCCACGAGTGGCAGCCCAGAGAAAGCTGGACGCATTCAATGACGCTTCTGGCCGAGGAAGTTATGCCGCTGCTGTCAGACTTGAATTAGTCGCGAATTCCCGCTCGTCCATAAATGCGGCGCCGTTTGTCGGTGAAGCTTGGATCAGTTCCAATTATCGCGCTTCTCTCGATGAACCCGCCTGCCGTGGGGCTCTGAGGCGGCGATCTCTACTCGGAGCGGGATTCGGCCAACGCCTGAAGCGTCGCCGCCGCTCCGTCCCTCACAAACTGACTGTCCTCGCCCACAGAAACGAACTTGAAGCCCTCGGACAGTCGCCGCTGAGCCGTTTCCAATGTGTCACACGAGTATCCCGGCGTCTTGCCCAGGCGATTGCATACGTCAAGCACGTGCGCCACGGCCTCGTTGTGTCTGGGATGCGTTCCAATGTCCGAGAAAGTCAGGCCCATTGATAGAGCCAAGTCCGACGGACCGATCCAGCACGCATCGACTCCTGCCGCGCCCATGATCTTGTCGGCATTCTCGACTGCCTGGACGGACTCTATTTGTACGGCCAGAAGGACGCTTTCGTTTGCGTGCTCGAAGTAGGGATCGTTGTGGAGTGTCGCGAGGAAAGACGGACCGTTGGAGCGGCCTCCCAGAGGCGGATATCGGGCTGCGTAGGCCGCCGCCTCGGCATCTTCCTGGGTGTTGACCATTGGGACGACGATGCCAAGCATGCCGTCATCGAGCATTCGATTGATGAGGCCGAAGTCGTTTTTCTGGACGCGGGTCATTGGCGTTGCGCCCGTTTGCGCAATCGCCATCACGGCCGCCCGAATATCCGCGAGCTCCCACAGGCCGTGTTGAGTATCAACCAGCACCCAGTCGTAACCCGCCCTCGCTAGATCCCCTGCGTTCCATGGCGAGCCGCTGCTCGCCTCTCCGCCGATGGCCGGTTTACCGTTCGAGAGAAGGGTTTTTGTTTTGTTCGCGATCAATCTAAATGCACCTCCGGAGTCTTACGGCCCGGATCCGCTTCGCATATTTGCCCTCAATTATTACCCTTGGTCCTTTTTACCTGCGGCATCTTCGTCCGGACCAGCTTCCGCAACCGCCCCGGAAACGGGTACGTTTCCAGCTCGACGTAAAACGATTCGACCTTGTGTTGGCAAATCTCCCACCGCTTTTCCTGGTCTTGGCCGACATGGAGCAGCTGGTGGATTGGCCGTTGTCGTAGGAGCCCGACACTTCTAGCGCATCACGTGCCTACAACGTCGTCTATGCCCGGTAGGCGTCCGCCACCTTTGCAAAAACCTGCGCTGTGTCGTCTAAGTCCTTGTCGGTCAATTTGTGCGTCCAGCTGAAACGGAACGTCCTCTCCAGATGCGAGCGCGCGTTGACAAGCCGCTCTAGGTCGCGCTCGCGGTTTTTCAGGAAATAATGGCTGTGCGGAATCAGGTAATACATCGCGAACATGCCGGGCAGTCCCTCCGCCTGGAGCGCTCGTTGGATCTGGTCCATACCGACGCGGAACTTATCGGTCTCGAACTGTACGTGGTACATCCAGTAGACATGCGAGCCTGGAGCCTCGACCCGCGGCGGGACGACCCCGTCGATCGACTCGAGTTTCTCAGTGAGCTTGTCAGCAAGCTCTATTTGACGCTGGATATTCTCGGGTAGCGCCTTGAGCTGGGCGATGCCAAGCGCGGCTTCGAGTATCCCGAGCCTGAAGTTGTACCCGGCCTTCGGATGATATCGAGACCCATCACCTGTGGAGATCGCCCCTCTGTCCACCGCAAAAAGCCTGACGGCCGAGGCGAATTTCTCGTCGTCTGTCGTGACCATCCCACCGGTATCGGTGGCGAGCAGCTTTCCCGAGTTGAACGAGAATGTACCTACATCACCGACGCTTCCCGCCCGCTTGTCCTTGTAAGTGGCCAGGGTAGCCTGGGCCACATCCTCTACCAGAGTGACTCCATGCTTGCGAGCCAGATCAACGAGCGGATCGAGGTCGCACATTTGACCATAGAAGTGAACCGCGATGATCATCCTGGTTCTGGACGATATGACCTTTTCGACTTCCTCCGCCGTAATGAGACCTGAATGTTCGTCCACGTCCGGAAACACCGGCGTCGCACCCTGGTGCACGATCCCCGATACCGAGCCGTAGTCAGTAATCGGGCTCACGATGACCTCGTCACCAGGGCCGATGTCAAGCGCGCCAATCAACGAGTGATTCGCCGCACTGCAGTTCGAGACACCGACGGCGTAATCGACGCCAGTCGCTTCGGCGAAGGCCTGCTCGAATTCGCCGACCATGTCATACGCGAATCCGCTTTCGAGAACCTTCTGGAGTAATTCCAGAGCGTTTGGACCGATGGTTCGCGGATTCTTACTTGTAAACGGATTGTCCGGACCGCGGACGGGCGCGCCCCCGTCAACAGCCAGCTTGCCCGGTGCAACATTGGTGGTGGCCACGCTGTCCCTCCGATGAAATCTGTCCCCGGCTACTTGCCCTGATGATCTTCGCCCATTCTTAGCACAAACACCGGGCATTCGGCCATCGGGGTGAGCGCGGTCACCCAGGTGTGTGATCTTGACATTCCGTTTGGGCTGAACATATAGGGCGCAGCGGGCTCAAATGGGCATTTCGCGGCCTGGGGTTGACCAGGTTTTTCAGACGCGTTGACCTTGCCGCTCCTTTGGTCCTGGAGTTGAGTCGCGCACGGCTCCTTTAGTAATCGGCCAGGGACAAGCCTTTAAGAGCGGAATGAAGCTCCAAGTGGTTGCAGAAGACTTCGATGAACTCGGAAATCGCGTTACGGCAATGCGCGCAAGTGAACGAGTTCGGTCTTGACAGTCGCGAAGAAGCTCTCGGCGACCGCGTCGTCCCAGGAGCCGGTCGAGGATGGCTGCGGCCACGACCTCGTCCTCGACGCTGGCGCTCCAGCCGGCGAAGAATAACCGGCCGTCGATTCCGATCGGCCTCGTGGGCATTCCGCTCTTGCGCTCCGGCAGGCCTTTTGTGAGGGGTGGTCGAGTAATACTTGGTCCTGTTAAATTTCGTCGGAACCTAAAGGCCTGCCCGGTGCGGAACCGTACCTAAATGACTTCCGGCTGCGCATGCATCATTTGACCGCGGTCGTCCGCGGGGAGGATCTGACAGTGGCAGCACAGACGAATGGAATTGCGCGGGCCGTTGCTGAAAATCCTGCACGAAGGCCGGGCAAATTCGAAAAACCGGAACTGGAAGTAACTAGGCTCGCCAAAAGTGACGAAATGCAAACAGTGCGTCTATACACAATCGAGCGGCGTGAATACTCGGCGCCCTTCAAGTATCCAAATTTCAGTGTGGAGCTGGGTCGTGAATACCCCAATTCCGAGTACAACATGGACGGCGTCGAGATCGATGTTCCGCCACACGGTGCGATCACATTCATGGAAGACGACCCGATTATCGGTGTGACCGTGATCGGCAGCTCTTGCTCGCCACCCGGCACTGTTCTCTTGCACGCCGAGCCCGTTGAATGGAAGTATCCGCGGACGGGCGTCAAGATGAAGACCGATAACCTCTGGGGAGAGCACATCGTCGGGCACCACTGGTTCAAGGGCGTCACCGAGGACTGGCGCGAGGCCGGATTGAGCACGTGTCATTTCGATCTGCCAGAGTGCAGCAAAGTAACCCTGATGGGCTGGAGTCAGGCTGTGGTGGGCCAAAAGGAGATCGACGAGTACAAGATCAATGACGGCCACTACTGCTTCAGGATCGTCCGCACCATTGTTAAAAAGCCGAGCTGACGGAGGAAACTGCAATGCGCCGCGCGGCGCTGATCCGAGCTGGCAACTATCGCCCGGTCTCTCCCCACGCCCCCAGAAGGTGGAAAACATGATCTGCAATGTCTGAGGAGGCTTGCTGCCTGGCGACAAAAGCAAGGAGACAAGCCTGCAGTAGCCGGGGGAGGTAAGGATCGAGTTGGAGTTCCATATCGGTGGCCCCGATTGTGTTTGATGGCGATGTCGTGGTTGTCGGCGGCCGACCCTCTGGAATCGCTCCAGCGAATCACTCGGGCTTCGAAGGGGTCCGACGCCCTCATGACGGTGACTGGTCTAGGCTAACAGCGACGCCACCTCGGCTCCTCGGTCATACATCCGAGCCGTAACTCATGGGAACGAAAATTCGATCGTCCAGCCACTGGATCCAGAGATTCCGTTTCAATGGTCCGAGGGGTGAGTGGGCCGCCGTGACTGAGAGTGTCGCGTGAGATTCGCGAGCCGAGCCATTTGGAATCGAATAGTGCGTCCATCGCAATGGACCGTGCTTGCAATCGGACTGAAGAGTCGCCTTCTACCCTCTCTCTCACAGGCAGATTTCGCAAGACTGTGGCGCGGCAACATTGGAAGCACGACTGCTCACGTAATGCAGACGGTAGCGGTGGGATGGCTGGTAGTCGAGCTGACAGATTCGCCCTTCATGCTGGGTCTCATAACGTTCTTCCGCTTCGCTCCGATGCTCTTGTTATCTCCCATTGGCGGAGTATTCGCGGACCGATTCAACAGGGTGCGGCTGATCTTAATAGCACAATCCGCAATGGGCATAGCGGCGCTTGTGATTGGCCTCCTAGTTGCGTTCGGGTGGATCGAAGTCTGGCATCTCATACTTGGATCGCTCGTAATTGGGGGGTCGTTCTCGATCAACGTTCCATCCCGTCACGCAATGATGGCCGACCTGGTTCCTCGAAAGGACGTGGCCAATGCGGTGGGCCTGAACAATGTGTCGTGGAGCGCGTCCAGCGTGGTGGGCCCTTCGATTGCGGGATTCCTAATCAGCGCCGCGGGGATCGCAAGCGCATATTTCGCGCAGGTGGCCGCTTACGCCTGGAGCATTCTCAATATCACTCGCATCAAAATTACGCGAGCGCGAGTCCTGCCGAGGGAATCGATGTTTACGTCGCTTCGCCAGGGCTACATGTATGTAGTGCACTCAAAGCCGCTGGTGGCGCTGATCATCCTCACGGGGCTTTACCCAAAAGGTGTGGAATTTAGTTAAAGGCGGTGTACCTTCCTGCTGAGTTTTAGGTGCCGGGCAAAGCCTGGCGCAGGAAGGAGGACACCGCCATGAGGAATGAGACCATTGGGGGCGATGCGCCGTCAAGCGCCGCCTACGAAGGGCTGGAGGCGTTCGTACGCCAGAAGGTCCAGGGCTTCATACAGGAGGTCTTGGAAGAGGAGGTGACGGCGCTACTGGGGCGCAGGCGCTGGCAACGGCGCCGAGGCGTCGACGAGGTCCCTGGCTACCGCAACGGGTACGGCAGGCTCAGGAAGCTGTCACTGACTTCGGGGACGGTTGAGGTGCGCCGGCCGCGGGTGCGGGGGCTGGAGGAGCGGTTTGAGAGCTGGATCCTGCCTTTGTTCAAGCGGCGCACGCGCGAGGTAGGAGAGCTGTTGCCGCAGCTCTATCTGCATGGGTTGGCGGAGGGTGACTTCGATCTGGCATTACGAGGTCTGCTGGGTGAAGGGGCGCCGCTGTCGGCATCGTCCATCGCGCGGCTGAAGGCGGGGTGGCTGGCCGAGTACGAGGCGTTCAAGAAGAGGTCGCTGCTGGACTCAGAGATCGTCTACCTGTGGGTTGACGGCGTCTACGTCAAGGCGGGCCTGGAGAAGGAGAAGGCGGCGTTACTGGTGGCCATAGGCGGGGTGCGCGACGGGCGCAAGCTGGTGCTTGCGGTGGAACCTGGCTACCGCGAGTCCAAGCAGAGCTGGGCCGGGATGCTGCGCGGTCTGAAGGAGAGGGGCATGAACTGCCCGTCCGTGGTCGTGGGAGACGGGCACCTGGGAATCTGGGGCGCGCTGGCAGAGGTGTTTCCGAAGGCAAAGGAGCAGCGCTGCTGGAACCACCGGATCGTAAACGTGCTGGACAAGCTGCCGAAGTCGCGGCAGGCGGAAGGCAAGCTGCTGCTGACCGCGATCCCCTACGCGCAGACCAGGGCGGAGGTAGAGCGGTTGAAGGGCAGGTTCCAGGACTGGTGCAAAGGGAAGGGGTTCGAAGGCGCCGCAGAGCTCATCGAGTACGACTGGGAACGCATGGGCACCTTTTATGACTTCCCCAAAGCCCACTGGAAACATCTGCGCACCACCAACATCATCGAGTCGCCGTTTGCCGCGGTGCGGTTGCGGACGGCCGCGGCCAAGCGTTACAAAAAGGTCGCCAATGCCACCGCGGTGATCTGGAAGACCCTGATGGTGGCGGAATCGCGATTCCGGCGCCTCGATGCGCCGCATCTGGTGGCCGAAGTCGCGGAAGGAGCCGTCTTCGTCGACGGGGAGCGTTTTTTGAAGAGCAGGAGAGAAAAGGTCGCCGCCTGAGGCTATTTACACACCTTTAGGGGGAACCCCTCCTCACGCTCGCTTTGGCACTATTTGGGAATCCTATGGTGATGTTGCTTGCAGCATTCGTGAAGCAGGACATGAAGGGCGGAGCTCAAGACCTGGGGCTGCTGATGGGGGCAATGGGGGCAGGTTCGCTGACAGGCGCTTTGGTGATGGTGGGGTGGTCGAGATATCCGTATAAGGGCCGTGCGGCACTTTTGGCATTGTTCTGCTACGGGCTGCTGCTAATGGGGCTTGGCCAGAGCCCCTCGATGTTAGTTGCTGGAGCGCTACTGGCTCTCATGGGGTTTTGCGAGGCGGTGTACCTCGCCACGAGCATGACCATTATTCAGCTCATCGTGCCCAGCGAAATCCGGGGGCGGGTTATGTCGCTGTGGATGGCTAGTTGGGGACTAATGGCGGTGGGGATTTTACCGATGTCCGCGATTGCGGAGCGATTTGGCACACCAGTGGCAATGACCATCGGAGGTGTGCTCACTTCGATCGTTGTACTTGCGGTTCTCTGGTGGAATCGCAAGCTCTGGAACCTTCAAACCGAATCCGAAGCGTCGATCCCAGAAGGCTTGGTGGTGAGGAGCTGACCGGGCAGGAGTACGTCTATTTAGGGCGCAGCCCAAAATGCCTGACGGTCGGCAAGAGGCTTGCCGCTGTGGTGTCGGCTAATTAAGAACCCTGGGGGGCGTGAGGGAGTGGAGCTGTTCAGACGGCACTCGGACGTAATCGACATAGTGCTGCTGGACATGCAGATGCCGGAGATGACTGGGGTGGAGGTGTTCCACGAGATGCGCCGCATCCGAGCAGACGTGCGCGCGGTGTTGTCCAGCGGCTTTGCCGAAGAGGACGTGGTGGTTCGATTCGGCACCAAGGAACTCGCGGGCTTCGTGCATAAACCTTACCGGATGGCGGACCTGATGGAAGCGGTTCGTGGTGCGATCGAGAAGTAGGTATGCAACGAGGGTGGTCGAGTGGTGTCAGCGGAAGTACCGAATTGGGCGCTGGACGTGCTTCCCTCTGATCGCGGCCCGTTTATCAGAACCTAGTTTTTTATCTCGAGCCCACCGAAGAGAACGACTCCGGTGATCACCAACTGGGGCTCGCTGGTCCTATCTGGAACGCTTCGCCGCTTGTCGCTGGATCCAGCGAACAGGGCGAAGACGCGGCGCTCAACGGCCCAATCGCTGGGCACCGTAAGCTCGCACGCTCCGAATAGGACCGTGACATCTATGGTCGCCGGGGGATCATCAACTCCAGCGTGCGTGAGATCGATCTCCGCCCCACCGAACACAGCGGTTACACGACCGCCCTTAAATGAGGACGTAGTGATTCGGTCCTCGCTTCCGCAGAATACCGCCAGGATGTCCAGATCTCCATCAGTGACAGATCGCCTGCCACCCCACCAGCGACCGCGCACGATCACGGTTACACCAGCCAGGATTATGGCCAGAGGCCAGAGGGCATCGAACTCGATACCGTACTCGTCACCGACGATTGCGATCTGAATCACGACGGCAATCGCGATAAGAATCAGCGGTCCGATCACGTTGCGGAATCCGGCCCGGACCATCTGCCACAAGATCAAGAGAATGAAGAACGAGGGGATCCAGTTCCACGGTTCGCCGATATCGACAATGTCGAGCCGCGCCAGCAGCAACCAGATTCCAATGACGACAAGCAGGAACCCGACAAACGACCTGGACCCAGAGGAGTCATCGCCCATTTGTTAGTCGAACTCCGTCGCTGGTTAGGTCACGCCGATCAGCGGATGTCGCGAAACAGGCCGAGTCGGCCTTAACCCAAGGAAAGCGGCCCCAGCATAGCGGCTCATGATACGGGCAACCACTTACGGCGCCATCGGCTGCTGGCCCCATAGGGTTCAGAAGACTGCGTGGCAAAACCACACCGGCTGCGAATAGCATCGAGATCCGAGCATGGCGCTCTGCGCAGCGAGACGGTCCGACACTTAGCGACCGTGTGGCCGTCGAAAAGGCGACTTGCCACCAGACCTCGGCCAGCGATCAAACAAAGGATCAGCCCTGCGGATCCGCCTCTTCGGGTCAGCTCTCAGATCGTTGGCGGCGTGAGCGCTTCGCTGACGTCTGTACGCGGGACATCAACTGAGCGTCGGACCTCCAATCGCCAATCCTCGTACGGGTACGGATCACATCCCGGGCTGCGGCAATATCTCCAGGAATTCGATCGACGCACCGGGCGCTTCGAAATGCGGATGCTCCTCGAGAATCTTCTTGGCCGCTTCGGCCGACTCAGCTTCGACGATTGAATACCCGGCGATATGGTCCTGGCCTGCGGCGCCTTTGATGAAAGTTGAGTCGCCAAGGGGGGAGCCCATCTCGACCACGGCTGAGCCGTGCTTCTCGAACCATTTCCCCCACGCCGCCATTGCGGCCTCCCCCATCTCGGGCGTCATATTCGCCATTTGCTCCTTCGCGGACATGGTCGAACGGTAGAAGACGAGGAACTTTGTCATATTGCACTCCCTGCGGCTCTGTTCGCAGCCGAATCCACTGGCTGCGGTCGCGCGCCATGCCTGAAAATACCCTTTTCAAGCAGCATTGGCCCCTGCGTCCAGTGAGCCTCTTCAATGCGATTCGTTGTGCTGATTTCTCGATTGCGTCCAGGCGAGGAAAGGCGGTCCGACGCTCGGCTTCGTCGTTGTTGCCCGCCGGCATCGATTCCGGCGCTTGCTCTTGTGGTCGGCCGCGCACTTCTACCGCGCAACTTCACCGAAAACGTTAGCGCACCGCCAAGGCCTACCGCAATCACAACGGCTTTGGCGGAGTGGGGTCGATGGTACAGCAACCGATGTGGCCAATCACCGGATGGCTTCGCCGCTCTTCAGCTATCTACGCAGAGGGTGGCTCGGCAATGCAATGGTGATTTCTGGCCAGCCGTTTGGCCCCGCACCAGCCGAGAGCGCAGGGGAAACGCGAGCCTCCGACCGATCAGAATGCCGTCAGCGGTCGGAAGGCTCACCCCTGACCGGACCAGGCGATTCACAGATACGTCGCCGGCCGGCTAACAGAAACCTGCCGATTCACACTGAAGAGATGTTCGGCCCTCGCCGATTGGTCCTCGAGATCCTTTAGCCATCGACTACCCTCTCGCCCGCCGGAAGCGCAATACGTAGCCCCTAACTGTCGTTGACCGCGTCCGGCTCGTTCTTGCTTTCCAGAATCTCGCGTATGCGCGCCACGTCAGTCCGGGTGCCCTCGATCGCCGCCAGGAATCGCTTGGGCGGAGCCTCGTCGGGCATCTCATCCCACATTCGCAGAAAGCGGCCCTGCATCCCGCTCGGGCCTCCTTGCATCATCATCTTTCGCGCTACAGCGACCGCAATGGCGGCCGCAAGCAAAGTAATTACGAGACCCTTTGGATGCATGTCGACTCCTTTTCAACTGATCCGGATCCACGGCGGTCGGCCATTCTTCACTGAGCGATCGGAGGTTACTCCGAAAAGGTGTGCAAACTGGCTCAGCCGGCGACCTCCTCGCTCGGACGCCTTACCCGTTCCCGATTCTCGTAAATAGCCCCCCAGCCACCTAGGCCAGCGGCTGCGGCGCGTCCAGTCTGTGCCGAGAGGTTCTGAACATAGCTGCGTCGAGTGAGACGTTCCGCGACCGTCCCGCCAGATGTTACCAATCATCAACTTACATGCGCATTGTTTGCGCGCCGCGATACGACCTATCGCAACCGAGCGCATCTTAGTATTCAGCCGTGGGTGGAACTTGATTCTCAACTACGAGCAGACAAATTTTTCGGGTGCCGCCGGCGATCAACGGTAGACGACTGGAGCTCTCATTCCGGCATCGCGGATGGCCCGCGGCGCTGTAGTAGATTATCGTCGCAGCGCTTTTCGGCAGGCCTCCCCGCGACGGGCGGAGCGGGGTGAGCGTGCATGGGTTCTGTTCGGGGAAAACAGCGGCCCCAGGATAGCGGCTCCTTGCGCGGGCAACCATTGGCAATTGGTCTTGTCGGCTTCAGTACGATGTACGCCGAATTCACACGATCTGCGAATAGTGCCGTCCGCCGTTGTCTTGAAGGAGCACAGATGTACCCGCTCCGGGGACAACTTATGTTGGCAAGCCGCCCCAAGCAATGTTGAACGCGTCTTGGACTGCCGCCGCGGTTACGTCGTGCCCAGAGTCGACGTGACTTTTCGGATGACCAAATGGTCCACGGCGTAACCCAGCGCGCCTGTCCAAGTCACTCAAAGCGGCTGCGTCTGCAGAGCGGGCATTGCTCGTAGGACGGGTGATCACGCGTCACCGCCGTTAGGTAATAACGCCGCCCGGGTTCGGCTTCGAACGCCACATCGCATCCCACACCCTCGGCGACACGTTCGCCCTCCACCTCGCACACGAACCAACCGACGTCGTTCGGCGCGTGGCTCACTGGCACAAACTGCGCACGCACCTGGACGTGGTCGCGCACTTGGAACTCGCCGATTACCAGGTGGATGTCACCCCGCCAGAATCGAGAGAATCCAACTTCGGCCGGGAAGCCCTCGAAATGCGGAAGCTCGGCGGTGTCTTGCTCCTTCCGAAATACCTTGATGTCAAGGGGAGGCAGGCTGACGGCTTCGACCTTGATCGCGTCAGGCCCCGCGGAATATGCGAGCCACGGGAAATCACCGCGCAATTCACGAATCTGACCGCGATGCGTCCCATCCAATGGAACGTGCCCGCACCATGCGGCGGGATCGATCACCCTGCCCGCGCCGTCCAGGTTCCTGGAGTCGTAATTTTGCACGACGGTCGCCTGCTCAAACTGGCTGACAACCACCGGCCGTGTTTCAACCTCGCACCAGGCGGCGAAGTTGAGCAGTAGCTCTCGAAGTTGTCGCCAGTCGGCTGGCGGTCCTGCCAGACACGCGACGCTAGCGTCCGCCGCCCCAACCCATTCCCTATCTGAATCGAACGCGAGAGGCGTCGTGTCGTCGCGGGGGAGGAGTGGGAACGAGCCCAAGAGCTCAAGGGGGCCGGGCGCCGGCCACAAAACGTGGCCTGCCGAAGCTGCGAGCGTTCGCTGCGCTGGTTTGAGGTTCGAGGGTTCCAGCGGCGCACGCGGCACCGCCGGGTACCAAGCCGGCCAGTCGGCGGGCTCGTAATTAGGTCCGACCCGAGCGGGTGTGGTGAAAACCAGCAGCTTGCCGCCGTCGCGCACGAAGGCCTCTAAACGCCGCGTGGTCGACTCCTCCAGGCACGCATCCATGACTACAACACCGCGCGCCCCTGCAAACGCCGCATCAAGGTCCCGGCTCTGCTCTTCAACAATCTCGAACTCGCTGAACTCAGGCGCTTCGAAGACAGAGCACAGGTCGCGAAGGAGGCCAAAGTACAGGTGCAGACCATAGCCAGGAAATCCCCGAGCGTCGCGCGAAATAAGGATGCGAATCGGGGGAAGGACGGGTCGACCGAATGTTTGGAAGGGGGCGATCCAATCCAATTCGTCGCGAAGAGCGCGGACGGCTGGCAGGAAACCCGGCTTCTGGCTCAACTCCATCCCGAAAGGCTCATCGTAAATGCGGTCGCCGCTGCGGGCCCAGCTGTGGAGGTTATAAAGCCGGAAGTCGTAGTGGAGCCCGCGGTAAACGATGTGCGTCATTTCCTCGGTGCGCAGTGATAGGTGCGTTGCGCCATGCCGCCCGACCATCGGCTCCGTCATTCCCAGCATCTTTTCGGTCCCGCGGCAGAGATTGCAGGTGACCTGGAAACCGCCGAATCCTTCTTGATGTCCGTCGTCGCCGTCGTAGCTCCAATGTGAAAATCCGATGATGTCCACGTCGCTGTCCTTCAACAACGTGGGCTCGACGCCGAGCTTCTCGCCCGCATATTGGGAGCTGGCCGGCCGGTGGTCTCGCTCGTCGTTGTAGAGTCCGCTGGACATGCGTGTGATCGTCACCACGTCTGGGAAGTGCTTTTTCGCCAGGGCCGCCAGCTGAGGCACGTGGTGTCCCATGACGATCGTGTGCTTAAACCGCGCAGCCAGGGCGCTAACCAGCCAGTTGTCGTCTCCGATCTGGACACGTTCGAAGGACTCGTAGGCGGTGCCGGCCACTTGATTGAGCGCGTCGGCATCGGGGAACTGCTCGGCCACGTAGGCGCTGAACGCCGCGCGAGTGTGGGGATTCCCGCCAAAGTCGTCGTAGCGTGGCCGCTCCCCAAAGCCCAAAGAAGGTTCATTCTCCAGGCACACGCCGAGCAGAAGACCCCGCTTTGCAATAAATTCGTGGCAGGCCCAAAAGCGATCCACCACGCGGTACATTTCTGGATGGAGAAGGCAGGCAAGGGGCGGCAGGCCGATCTCGCTGAGCGGCGATCCCGAGGCACTACACTCTTCCCAATCTGGCAGAGCTTTGTACCAGTCCGGCGCGGAGTCCTGCCCCGAGCAACAGAAGAGGGCAATTGTGGAGATGCACTTGATTCCCGCCTCGACGTAGGCGGTCAAGAGATCGTCGGTGTCGTCGGCCCACCTGCGTTGCCAATCATCAAGCTCCGTGTCGGTGGCGGAGAGCAGATCCGGCGTTATGAACCAACAGCGGTCGGCCCGGTTAAAATCCGGATCGGCTAGCGCCCCGCCGACGGCCCTTATGCCTATCGGATCTGCGTAGCTCTTGAAGTGCTCGAGATCCCATCGGACGTCGGGGCGGCCTTCCTGCTCTACCCCTGGCAGGCCGGGCCAATAGTCCACGGAGAACACCGGCCGCCGCGCGATGGTTTGGCGGAAATCGAACGTTGCCGTCGGATCCTCCCGTCCCCGAAGCGTTTCGAGGCCGGATTGTAGCCGGTGGCGGTGTGGTCCTCAAAAGGGGTGCGGACGGACGTCGATTAATCCGTCGAATCTGATCGATGCGCCGACACCATCACCCGATAGTGGTCAAGCCAGGCAGGAGCAAGAACTATCAACTAGACCGTCATGCTGCGGGGCTCCAAGATTCCGTTCCGGCGGTCCCGATTGAGTTTTGAACCTTAAGGCGTTCGCCGTTCGGCCCAGGCTCGGTTCCGTGCGGGATTCCAGTCAAGTTTCGTAGACTGGTCGTTGCTTGTCCTGCGGCGAAAATCTGCAGCGGCAGCGGCGCAATCTAATTTGGACGCCGGCGAGGGGATTTCTGATGGGACTTTCGAGCGAATCTTTGGTGCGCTCCAGCGCGCTGCATCCCTGGCGCACAGTATTGATCTGGGTCGTAGTCGTGATCGCGGCCCTTGCCATCACATCCCAACTCTTCGAGAGCGCGATTACAACCGAGGACAGTTTTCTCGGGGAACCCGAATCGGCTACCGCGAAGCGTCTGGCTGAGGATCGATTACGGGGCGCGGAGAAATTCACCGAGTTTTTGATCGTGGCTTCGGAATCGCTGACTGTTGACGAACCGGCATTTCGAGAGTTTGTGGGTTCGCTGACCGCGGAGATCTCACAGCTGGCTCCCGAATTCATCGAGGGCGCGTTTGATTACTACTCCGTCGGCGACGAGAGCATGGTGTCAGAGGATCGGCACACAACACTCCTAAACGTCATCATGGCAGGGGACCTAAACGAAGCCAACGCGAATGTAGTCCACCTGCAGGAGATCTCGGAGGAGGCCAACTCCGCGCCCGACTTCGAAACGTACCTCGTGGGTCAGGCCAGCATCAACAGAGACTTTCAGGAGCTGGCGGAGAGCGACCTTATCAGGGGGGAAGCCTTCGGCATAGGCATTGCCCTCGTCATTTTGATATTGGTATTTCGGGCTTTGGGATCGGCGCCAATACCGATTGTCCTTGCCATCGTTTCGATCGTCGTTGCAATCGCGCTGTCTACCCTCGTCGGCCAGGTCTACAGGGTGTCGTTTTTTATCGTCAACATGATCACGATGATCGGCCTTGCCGTCGGCATCGATTACTCGCTTTTCATCGTCGGGCGATTTCGCGAGGAGCGCGCCGCCGGTTTGGAAAAAATGGACGCAATCGCAAAGGCGGGATCGACCGCGTCGCGGGCGGTATTTTTCTCAGGCATGACGGTCGTCCTGGCGCTGGTCGGGATGTTGATCGTTCCGGCGTCGGTGTTCTTCAGTCTCGGCCTCGGCGCGATATTGGTGGCGGTAACCGCCGTGCTCGGCGCCCTTACCTTGCTGCCGGCGATATTAAGTCTGATGGGCGACCGGGTTAACTCGTTGCGCCTCCCGATCCTCGGAAGAAACTCTCAGGACGGCGGCGGATTTTGGATCTGGGTAACGCGGGTTGTGATGCAGCGGCCCGTGCTCAGCCTCGTGCTCTTCGGTGGACTGTTGATTGCGGCGGCCAGTCCCGTCCTAGACCTCAACGTCGGATCATCGGGGATCGTCACGTTTCCCGACTCAATGCGAAGCAAGCACGGATTCCTCATTTTGCAAAGCGAATTCACCGCCGGGATCGTGGCCCCCGCCGAGATAGTCATCGACGACGACGTTCGCTCCCAGGGTGTCCAGGACGGGATAGCTCGTCTGACGGAGAGTCTCGGCAACGATCCGATTTACGGTGAGCCGAAAGTTCAGATCAATGACGCCGGGGATCTGGCGATCGTTTTTGTTCCGATCAACGCCGACCAGTTCAGCAATGCTGGTATCGAGGGGGCGCGGCGCCTCCGAGACGAGTACGTTCGTAACGCCGAAATTCCCGCCGCCGTCTACGTCGGCCGCGGAGCGGCCGAACAGATCGATTTCAACGAGCTGTCCTCTAGCTGGACGCCGCGAGTGTTCGCGTTTGTCCTGAGTCTCAGTTTCGTCCTTCTGACGATCGCGTTTAGATCTCTGATCGTACCGATCAAAGCGATTATCATGAATCTGCTGTCGGTCGGCGCGGCATACGGTTTACTGGTGCTCGTATTTCAGCGGGGAGTGGGAGCCGATCTGCTCGGATTCCAGCAAGCGGACCGCATAGAAGCGTGGATACCACTTTTCCTGTTTACCGTGCTGTTCGGGCTGTCCATGGACTATCACGTATTCCTATTGAGCCGGATCAGGGAGCGCTACGATCAAACTCACAACAACCAGGAGTCCGTTGCGTTTGGTCTTCGCAGCACGGCCGGGATGATAACCGGCGCGGCTTTGATTATGGTGGCCGTTTTCGGCGGATTTGCTTCAGGGCAGTTGGTCATGTTTCAGCAGGTCGGCTTCGGCCTAGGAGTGGCCGTTTTTCTCGACGCGACGATAGTCCGGTCGATTCTGATCCCGGCAAGCATGCGGCTGTTGGGTGACCGAAACTGGTATTTCCCGCGCTTCTTGGAATGGCTTCCGGACGTAAGAGTGGAGGCTGGCGCGGAGCCGGAACTGGCCACCGTCACGGCTCAGGGCGGTGGCAGCTCGTAGAAGGCGCCGACCGCGCGCCTGTCCGGGTCTACAGGTCCGTGACCGCTTGCCGCACTATGCCGTCATAGTGCGCGGCTCCCTAGCACTCGCAAAACGCTAAATCTCCAGCGAGTTCCTCCGCTGCGGGCAACACGAGCCGGTTTCCCCGCCTGGGCGTTGCCGACTATCCGAGCCGCTTCCGCCACTAAAGAGGCGCGGCCCTCAAAAGGGCTGCGGGCGGACGTCGATTAATCCGTCGAGTCTGATCGATGCGCCGGCACCATCACCCGATCGTGAGCCCTATTTGGCGGACACCTCTCGCGGAATCGACGTACAGCATCGGAGCTGGTGAAGGGACCGCATTTGAACTCGAATGAGATTTGCGATTGGGGGGCGCGTCAGATGGCGGGGATTGTCGTACGGGTACGGATCTTTCGCTGGACGGCGATTGCACGTATACCAGCGTCCTCTGTGCCGGTGATAACCACCCGGGACGACGGAGCCCGTCTTGCCCCCTCACGGTTACGGATGGATGCTTCGCGCGGGCCAACGATGCCAACGTCGGCAAGCACTAGTCCTCCGGACGCGCCCGCCGAGGGCGTTGTCCATATAATCCCGTGCACCGGACACCAGAGAGGCAGAACCGCCGATGGATCCCAGGTGCCTGCAGTATGTCCTGACGGACGACGAACGGACGAAGTTCGACTCGGACGGTTACTTCGTCGTCGAATGCGCGCTGAAGCCCGATCACGTAGCGACACTGATTGACGAAATCGACCGGCTGTACGGGGAGGGGCAGTTCGACTTCGGCGAAGGAACCCCTATAGCCAATCGGGTGGACCACGTCGGGTTCATGGCCATGAGTCCGAAGTTTGTCGACCTGATCGACCACCCGCGAACCTTTCCAAAGGTCTGGGGGGTTCTCGGTTGGAACATATACGGCTACACCAACCACCTGGTCCTAACACCGCCGATTGAAAGTCGCTACGACCCCGACGGGCCAACGTTTCGGTATCACCAGGACTCCGGTCGTGTGACATCGGACATGCCCGAGCTCGACGTGCCGGCGAGGCTGTCGCTAAAGATTGGATACTTCCTCTCGGATGCCTCCGAGCCGGGTAGCGGCAATCTCTGGGTAATCCCTGGAAGCCATCTGAATAAGACATTCGAACGGCCTTCCGGCGGCGTGGGCCAGCCTGAGGGTGCACTTCCAATCTGCGCCAATTCAGGCGACGCTGTTTTTTTTCGATCGACGCTTGTGGCACGCCGCCACCCCCAATTACTCCCCGATACTGCGCAGATTCTTGGTGTATGGCTATGGTTACCGCTGGATACGTTTTAAGGGCGATATCGACATACCCGAGGACGCGTTTTCCGACTCAGATCGGGTCCGAAGGCAGCTGCTCGGCTATTCGCAATCGGAGAATAATCGCTACGGTCCGGGCAGCGCGGATGTTCCCCTTCGCGAGTGGCTCCGTGAACACCAACCAGAGGCCGTCGCGGAATAGCCGTCCTCGACTAGCTGGCGGTCTACAACTGGACGCGGTGTGGGAGCGCCACAGCCGTCCATGCAACTGGCGCTGGTCTGCGACGGCCCAGCAGGCCAGTATCTAGCCGAGGGGCTGCCTTTAATCAGGCGTGCGGATCGCGCGTATCGAGATGCGCATGTGGATTACGTTCGACCGCGTCTGATTGAAAGCCATGCGATAGTCCGCGGTCTGATTCCTGCGGGAAAGAGTCGGCGAGCAGCGCCATTCGACACGATGCCGTCATAGTGCGTGGCGCATGACCTCGCGCGATTCGCCCACGTTCTGAGCCTGTTGTAAAAACGCGATCTCTGGTCTGAAGGCAACCTACGGTTCCCTTCAGACGCCTACATCTCTGGAGAATTGCCCTTTGCCTTCGGAGTTCGACCTTCAACCGCGCGTACGGTCCCTGATAACGAACATGTGTCTGGTCAGACTTCTAGTGCGCTTGCTTCGGCTGCCGCGTCGACATGGTCTCATAGTAGATCCGTCGCGAGGGAGGTAGGAGCAAGTTCTCGACGCAGAGGTACACGCCCTGTTATTGGGTCAGCTGGCTATCGACACCATGCGGTGATTCGCTACGGAGTTCGACGCCTGCGATCTCTTCGTAAAGCTTGACCGTGGCGGTGACGTGCTCGGTGGCGTAGCCGCGATTGGTTGCGGCGTTGAAGAGCTGCTGAGTGACGGCGCCGTAGTGAGTTACCGAGCCGAGCTCGGCGCCCATCTGGACGGCCAGGCGCAGGTCCTTGAGAGCCAGGCGCGTGAAGAAGCCAGGCTCGAAGTCGCCCTTGAAAACGCGGCCGCGAAAGACGCTGTCGAGGGCGGGGTTGGCTGCCAAGGTCTGCTGGAACACATCGACCATGACCTCGAGGTCGAGCCCGGCCTTCTTGCCCAGCACGAGCGCCTCGGCGTCGAGCATGAGAAGCGAGGCGGCCAGCATGTTGTTGACCAGTTTCATCGAGGAGCCGTTGCCGAGCGGGCCGCAATACGTTCGGGTGGCGGAGACGACCTCGAGCATCGGCTTTGCCTCGGCAAGGTCGGCCTCATCACCGCCGACCATGAGGGCAAGCTCGCCGGCGGCGGCGGTGCGCGAATCGCCGCCCATCTTGCACTCGAGCATGCGGATGTTCTTCTCGGCCAGTCGCTCGCCGATGCGGCGGGTGGTGACCGGGTCGATGGTGCTGAAGTCGATCAGCATTCCGCCGGGGGAGAGGGTGTCGATCACGCCGTCACGACCGGTAACGGCCTCCTCGACATCGCGCGGCTCGGGGAGCACGGTTATCACGTAGTCGGCTTCGCGGGCGGCAGCCGCAGGTGAATCGGCTGACTGCCCGCCAAGTTCTTCGAGCTCCCGCAGGCGTTGCTCTGATATGTCGTAACCGGTGAGGTCGTAGCCGGCCCTGAGCAGGTTGCCGGTCATGCCCCGACCCATTAGTCCGAGGCCGATGAACCCGATCCTTGGAAGAGCCATATTCGATCTCCGATGCTTGAGTCTGAGAGTTTCTCGGTACGCCTATTTCAGCGCGGCAGGAGAGCCGGGGCAAATCGGGCTTGAACCATGTGCATGCTTCGGCAGACGTTGATCGACTGGCCGGTCATGTGGTCGAAATTCGGCGGTGCCGTCTCGTCGGCCTAAAGGACTGTGCTCTGTATATGGTCTATGACGAACTTCGCGTCTTCGTCGGCGCCAACGATCAGGCCCGACTTGCGCTTCCGTTGCCAGGGAACGCCAAGAAAACACACACCCGGCGTCGTGGTGCTTGAGCCACTGTCGTGTAGGGGTTCCCCGTGCCGGTCGAGTTCCACGCTTTCTTCCATCCATCGTAAATCGCATCCGAAGCCCGTGCACCAGATCAAGGTCGCGATGCCCTCTTCCTCAAGATTCATGTCCGCTCGCGAAGTATCAAATAATGCCGCCTCCGGCGCTTCCGCAGGATCATCCTCGGGCGGCGGCGCCTCCATTCCGGACCGTTCTATGAATCCATCCAACATCCGCTTGAAACGTGCCGATGTTTCATCCCCGGCCCTAACGTTTTCCGCCAGGTCCGGGCTGAACCGCAGGGTTTCCGAGTCCACTCCAACCAATCTCCCCACCAACCGTGCCCCGTCGCGCACCAACTGTTGCAAACTGACGGTGTGCCCGCCGTGAGTTCCTGAGATCTGCGGCTGCGTCTGGTAACGCATCTCAGGCTTGTCGAGATCGGCAACCGTCTGATCGAAGAAGCCGACCATTTGTCCCCAAGTGAAAAAATCGCGCCCGCGATAACGCCGAGGGGCACGACCCACTCTGCTTGTGGACATCCACACTTCTCGCCCTTGTTCGAGCAAGTCCTCTGCGATTTGGCAGCCCGACTGTCCGCTCCCAACGATCATCACACTTCCTCCGGGCACGTGGTCAGAGCCGCGGTAGTCAGCCGTGTGCAATTGAGTAACACTCTCCGCGAGTTTCGAAGCCAACGCTGCACCCGCGGACTATTCTGATTCCCGCTCGCCACAACTAACGCCCTGGCCCGCATCGCGCCATCGCTTGTGTGTAATAAGAACCCGCTGTTATCGCGGGATAGTTTCGTGACATCCACTCCAGTTCGCACTGGCAAGTCGAACTGCGTCGTGTATTCAGACAGATACGCGGCAAACTCGTCGCGGTGTATGAAGCCTTCCGGCTCATCGCCTTCGTACGGCATTCCCGGAGGCGCACTCAGGGCGTTGGTGGTGTTCAGATAAAAGCTGTCCCATCGTTGTGAGCGCCAAGTCTCACCGACCCGCCCGCGCTCCAATACCACGTGGTCAATCGCCCGATTCGAAAGGTGATAGCTTGCCGCCAACCCGGCCTGCCCAGCACCTACTACAACCACGTCCTTGCCGTCACCCATCAGTCAATGCCTCCCGCTGGAACCACGAGCGTCATCTTTAAAATTCGGGCCAGTTCAAAGACTCCGATTCGAAGAGGCCATAGCAGCCTCGTGGCGATTCTACGGCGATTGAAGGCTGTTACTGGATCGGTGACTTCAGGGTCGGCTCCAGGCGAATCACGTTGATCGCCTCGCGGTCCATCATCTCCGGAATGCGCGGCGCAATCTTCTCTTTCCAGTGGTCGGACTCGTAGACCGCGCGGTAGAGGCGCTCGCGTTCGGCCTCGTCCTTAAAGCGCCGTATCCACACGTAGATGGAGTCGTCGTCGTCGCCGGTGAAGCTACCGAGGATGACCATCCCTTGCGCAACTTGGAATGGAATGATCTCATCCTCCATCAGACGCACCCAGCTGTCCTTGTAGCCATCCCGGATCTTGTATTGTCGAAGTTCGAAAAGCACTGTTGTCCTCGCTGCGATTACTGGCCGATGAGATAATACGTAATCAGCCACGCTGAGTCCCGCCAGGTGATTCTTTACCAGCAACACTGAGTCTCGCTTCTCGCCGCAGATCTCCAGGGCGTCCGCCTTCGCCATCACGCCGATTTCGTCAATCAGGGTTATCGCGTCATTCTGCGCTGAATCTCTGGGCGGATCCCGCACACAACAGTTCGGTAAGCGCACCGCTGTTGCCGGGACCGGCTGTAGGCTTATTGGCGATGCGCCCAAGTCGCCACGCAGGACGCCGCCGTGGAATACATAAACCTCGGTCACACCGACCAGCCGATTCCCAAGATTGGCTTCGGCACGGCGCGATTCCACTTCGAAGACGGGATCCTTCGACGAGCTGCGGAGCTGGGAATGAGTTTGATCGATACGGCGGAGTCGTATAACACCTGGGGCGACGCGCCCGGGGTCGGCGAGCGGCACGTTGGGGAGCAGATTGGCAGTTTTCGGGACAAGGTTTTCTTAGCGACAAAGATCTCCCCGAGCAACCTCCGTTACGAGGACGTGCTCAAGCATGCGGAGATGAGCCGCGGGCGTCTTAACACCGATGTCATCGACCTCTATCAGATCCACGCTCCGAATCACCGAATTCACATGGCCGAGACGATGCGCGCGATGGAGAGACTCGTCGCCGACGGCGTGATTCGGTTCATTGGCGTCAGTAACTTTTCAGTTGAAGATTTGAAGGCGGCGCAGGATGCATTGGCGACAGAAGCGCTGGTGTCGAATCAAGTCAAATACAACCTTTTCGATCGAGCGATCGAAGCCGACATCTTGCCCTATTGCCAAGAGCACGGCATCACCGTCATCGCATATGAGCCGCTTGCGCTGGGCCGCATCACAGAGGGGTCCGGGAGAGAGGACCTTCGCCGCATTGCTGAAGAGGTACGCAAGACACCGGCGCAGGTGATGCTCAACTGGCTGGTCGGGCATAGTGGCGTGACAACCATCCCGAAGACGGATCGAATCGAGCGCGTCGACGAGCTAGCAGGATCTGTGGGTTGGGAACTTACACCCGAGCAGAGCGCAGCGTTAGAGATGGCTGGCTAGGCGGATTCCCCATTATCGTCGCGGTCGGACGTGGGGCTTAGAATCCGCGGGTGGCTGGCTACGGGGCGAAAACGGTTAGCGCGGCAGCCCATGCGCAGACTCGACGTTAGTGCCCGCGAATTGGACAGCGCGTGCAGCGGAGCCCACATCCGGAGTTGAACCGGAGACCTCGTTCTTACCAAGAATCTAGCCTTAAGCGCTGTGGCACACAGGGTAGAAGGTCGAGCGAAAGGCGTTCAGTTATCGTCTGTAAAAGTGAGCAATATGGCGACAGTTTTGTAAGCCGATTCAAGCGGTACGCAGTGGTTCACAGCCGTCCCTCCGAGCCTAGGAAATCATCAACAGCATCCGTGCTTGTCCGTCGGCGATCCTGTCATCCATACAGCAAAAGGAGGGCCCATAGCGTGATTGTGCGCCTCCCTGCCTAGGTAAGGCTTAACGCTGCCAATAATATGCGCACCAAAACCCAGATTATTATTCGATTTCTCACCCCGATGAACCAGCGGACGTAGCTCGTGGACCTGGCCGCGATGTGGGTGCAAGCATTCCAGGAATGAGATAGTTATTAGGCTAATCCGCCACTCATTTACGAATGTCCTGGCCTGCGACGCACCTTTCTCGGTCTGGTCGTGCGGTACGAGGAGACCCAATGAGCCGCGAGAATCAGTAATTGGTTAAATCGCAGTTTCGCTGCCCGTATTGCAGGCAGCTTAAGGACCGGGCTTCACGGGAGCACGTGATACCCGAAGCCATTGGCGATCCCCACGTGATAAAGGTGTGCGTCGAGTGCAATAGTCAAATTGGTCAATGCGTCGAAGCGCCGTTTCTGAACCACGACTACATAGCCATTCCGCGAACTCTGTATCTCATGGGAATCAAGGATAAGCGCGTCCGTGTTAAGTCGCTCAACCCGATGACCGGTGGTTGGCAGACGAGCACATTTGACCCAAGCCTCGGTTTCGCCTATCCAGACCGTCCTCAGATTATCGACCTCGGAAAAGATGAGTTGGGACGCCGGAGGATGTACTGCACGGGACCTACAAAAGAGGCGAGCGAAACCGCGCAGCGATGGGCGGTAGATGATTTGGGTGCTGAACCAGTCGAAGTCGTGCCGCGCCCTTTTCGTGGTCGACACCCCCAAAAGAGTCGAGTCGAACCCCCGGTCGATGATTTCTGCGTGAGATTCGCGGCCAAGCTGACCCTCGCAGCGCGTGCCTACGAGTACGGCGAGACCTTGGTGGCCGAATCAACCCGCTTTGACGCGCTTCGCGCAGCAGTGTGGAGCCAGAAGCCCGATGACCATCTCATGTCAAGCAAAACAGAATTCTTTGCCGATCTTTCAGGTACGGTGCTGGTAAACGTTTTACCCTCGGGCCCTGTAATAGATTCGAAAGTGCAGGTCCTCAATCGAGTAATTGTCGAATTGGCGGCACCGACAGGCGAAGCAATTGCCACCGTTCATCCGCCGTTCGCGATTCGGTCAACGGTGCAGGTGTCGGACGATTACAAAGGGAGCCTCGTGACATTGGTCCACGCGATCAAAAGCTACTGACATACGAGAATTGCCTATAGCCCATCGGTCAGCCAGGTCAGTTTCGGCGGCACTTGCGCCAGCAGGTCCTGTCCAGCGCCATTGGGTACATGCTGGGCCGGCTGGGATCGTAGGCCGCTAATACAGTCCACGCCTCGTCTACGCTTTCCGACAGGAAGCTAAGGACCGGCCGCTTGACGCGCAAGGGCGAACTTCGATATAGCACCATCATGGTAGACAGGATCGGGAAGGAGCAATCGATGTTAGATCATCGGCGGCAAGCACGGCGCAGACGCGCCCGTCGCCCACGCTCGCAGAGGCGTGAGACTGAAGTCCTGGCACAGTTGGTGGTATGGCCGCAGTAGGCTTCTGCTGCGTCGCGGTTTGGGTGTTTGTGGCGCTCGTATTTCTGCTCTGAGTTCCGTGTGCGGCGAGGAAACCGAGCACAGTGCCGAGGATGCGAATGCCCGTGCGAATGGTCATTGTCTCCGCGGAAGCGGCTGGTTCTCGTAGGCCGCTGCGGTACCTAGGCTCTCAACCCGATCCGTATTCTTAAGTCGGGCGAATGGCGCGGATACGGTCGAGCAGCCGCTTCGCGTTTAGACCAAGCAACTTGCGTTTTTGAGATTCGCTCAGCCTGCAAGATGCCACTCTCCCGATAGCCGGGGGCATGGCGATGAAGATGTGGTCGGAGCCGAACAACACCTTATCCTCGCCGACCTCGGCGACAAGCATTTCCAGGACGTTTTGCGTCATCGGTCCACCAATATCTACGTAGTAGTTGGGATATTGCCGAACCGCCTCGCCATATATCTTGAGACCTTCGAAGTCGTACGCCACGTGATAGGCGACGAAAGTTGCCTCTGGATAGCGGGCGGCCATCGACGCGAGTTGTGCGGCCGAACCGTTTTCTACCTTTGCGCCGCAATGAGTTACGACGATCAGCCCATGATCGCTCGCAAATTCGTAGACGGGCTGGTAGCCGCTTCCGTCCAGCCTGTACGCGTGTGTGCTGGGATGTAACTTGATGATTCTGATGTCGTATTCATCCATGCAGCGTTGCAGTTCGGGGCGTATTTCCTCAGGGTAGTGTGGATTTGCGACGGCGGCTCCTTCAATCCGCCCCGGGAACTGGCGCATGGCGCGGCCGATGATGTCGTTACCGCGATGGTATTCACCGACGATCCCGAGCGTGTGGTGGGAAACCGAAGTCGATATTCCAAATTCGTCCATCCTTGCCACGAGTTGACGGGCGCTGTCCTCGGAGAACCAATAGTGAAACCACCGGCCGAGATGCGTGTGAAAGTCGATAATCGTCAAGTCGTGGCTGAGACCGTAGCGCAGGATGTCGGCCACGGTTGTCTGACTTGTCTCGGTCACGTTCCGTTTCTCCGATCTTCCGGGTTGCCGCGAGGAGTCCAGTCGGCACCGCCTCCAGGTTCGGGAGGCTCGCCGTCTTGGTCTGCGCGCGCAAGCCGCGGTTGCTCAAGAACCGTGTGAAATGGCCCCCGCTATGTGCGCTACCTCATTCATCGCAGGGAATCGGACAACAGAAGAATAAGTCGGATTATGACAATTCGATCCTCACAACGCCCATGCAGCCGGTCCAGCAGACTGCGCCTATATCGCTGTATGAGCGCTGTAGCACCCGATATCGGGGAGTTATGTCTTCACTCAGGGCGTCTCCTCAACCTGTCAGCGGAACATCGGAGCCCACATCCGGAATTGAACCGGAGACCTCGTTCTTACCAAGAACGCGCTCTACCGACTGAGCTATGTGGGCCAGATCGCTTCCCCTTTCATTTTGCAGCAGCGATGGGGGATCTGTCGCGCTGCGACTTTGACCGCGTCCGTGGAGCGCCGCGCATGATTGGCGATATGCTGACGGCGCGACCAGATTCTTGCGCGATCAAGCGGGAGACGCCCATGGCCAGTCCGACCCAAGAAGTTGCCGCGGCCGTATCGGTGCGGATTCAGAATCCGATTTCTCGACCGGCATCGATCCAAGAAATCGAGACCCCAGCCATGGTCGTCGATATGGACGCCCTCGAGCACAACATTCAGACCATGGCCTCCAGCTTTGAAACAACATCCACCGTAATCCGTCCCCACGTAAAAAATCACAAATGCCCGGAACTGGCCAAGCTTCAGATCGCGGCCGGCGCGAAGGGCGTAACCTGCGCCACCGTGAGCGAGGCAGAGGGTATGTATAGGGGCGGCATCTCAGACATCCTCATCGCCAACGAGGTGGTCGGTCCGGCGAAGATAGCCCATCTGATCCGGATCGCTGCCGACGGGGCCGACATCAAGGTGGCGGTCGATTCCGAGATCAACGCCAGGGCGCTCTCGGCCGCGGCCTCTGAGGCCGGAACGGAAATCGGCATTCTGGTGGATCTCGATGTGGGATTGAATCGATGCGGTGTTGAACCCGGGCAGAAGGCGGTCGATCTGGCCCGGACTATCTCAACGCTGCCCGGCCTTCGCCTGCTTGGCGTCATGGCGTTTGATGGCCATGCGGGACTCGAGAAAACCAAAGCGGCGCAGCAGGCCGCATGCCGAATATCCATGCAGATGGCCGTGGATACGAAACGGATGATTGAAGCGGCCGGAATCCCTTGCCCGGTGATCAGCGCGAGCAGTTCGAAGACTTACGACACCGCGTTCGAGTTTCCGGAGCTGACAGAGATTCAGGCCGGCATGTACCTGTTCATGGACACGACCTATCAGAGCCGATATCCCGACGCGCCCTTCCGGCAGGCGCTTTTCGTGCTGTCCACGGTGATTAGCCGTCGAGGATCCAGGGCCGTGGCCGACGCCGGTATCAAGGCGGTAACCGGTTTCCGAGGTCCGGCGGCAGTCCGGGACAGAGAAGACTGCAAGATCGTCAGCCTCAGCGCCGAGCACTCGTCTTTGGACCTGACGGCCGATTCGGATCTGGCGATCGGCGATCTGCTGTGGCTGGCGCCCTCGTGGGGCGACGGGCTTTCCGCCCTGCACGACAGAATCCATGCAGTTCGAGGCGAAACGGTCGAGCATATCTGGGCCATAGACGGATAATTGGACGGGATTCCGTCCGCGGCGGAGCATTAGGCGTGCCCGAGAAGCTGCAATCAGGCGACGCGCTGCTGATCGTGGACTTTCAGAACGATTTCTGCCCGGGCGGGGCATTGCCTGTCCCCGGCGGCGATCACGTGGTCGGTGTGCTGAACCGTTGGATCGACGAAGCCAACGCGCGCAACATCCCAGTCTTCGCCTCGCAGGACTGGCATCCCGAAGATCACGTGAGCTTCGCGGATCGAGGCGGCCCATGGCCGCCACATTGCCTCCAGGGAACGACCGGAGCGGAACTACGCGCCGATCGGCGGTTGCCCAAGTCAGCCGTTCGGATCAGGAAGGGCGCCGATCCCAATACCGACAGTTACTCGGCCTTCGACGGCACCGATCTGGCCGATCGCCTCACCAGCCTCGGCGTCAAGCGCGTGTGGGTGGGAGGTCTCGCTCTCGATTACTGCGTTCGGGCATCGGTTCTCGACGGTCTCAAGGCGGATTTTCAGGTCTCAGTGATCCTCGACGGAACTCGGGCGGTAAACGCGAATGCCGCGGACGGTTATCGAGCGCTGAGTGAGATGCGGGACGCGGGCGCCCGCTTGGAGTCCGGCGGATAGCGGACATGCCGGTCGAGGGACGCGCGCCTATGAATCCACCCGCGCTGCTGACCGACTTGTACCAACTCACGATGCTGCAGGCGTACTTCGCCGAAGGAATGACGGAAACCGCGGTCTTCGACCTGTTTGTGCGACGCCTACCGGAGAAAAGGAATTACCTCGTCGCCTGCGGCATCGAATCTGTTCTGGACTATCTGGAAAACCTCCGGTTCGAATCCGGCGATATCGAATATCTCGCTCAACTGGGGCTGTTCACCCACGACTTCCTCGATCATCTTTCGAGCTTTCGTTTCGGCGGAGACGTCTATGCAATGCGCGAAGGGTCAGTTTTCTTCGCAGGCGAGCCAATCATCGAAGTGATCGCTCCGCTGCCGCAGGCGCAACTGGTCGAGACGTACCTCCTAAATCAGATCACGTTCCAGAGCGTGGCCGCCACCAAAGCATCGCGGGTGGTGACGGCCGCGCGCGACCGGCCGGTTGTTGACTTTGGACTGCGCCGGATGCACGGTGCGGACGCGGGACTCGACGCCGCCCGGTCGTTCTACGTGGCGGGAGTTGACGCGACATCCAACGTGCTTGCGGGACGCATCCATGGAATCCCAGTTGCCGGCACGATGGCGCACAGCTACATCGAAGCCCACGCCAACGAACTGGAGGCCTTCCGTTCGTTCGCTCGCTCCTATGCCGAAACCGTGCTGCTCGTCGACACATATGACACCGCGGAGGGGATCGCGAACGTCATCCGCCTGGCCCACGAACTTGGACCGGAATTCAATGTGCGCGGCGTTCGCCTGGACTCGGGAGATCTCGCCTTTCTGGCCGCATCCGCCCGCGAACAGCTTGACGCGGCGGGTCTGAACGACGTCGAGATTTTCGCCAGCAGCAGCCTGGACGAGTACGAGATAGAACGTCTCCTCGACGGAGGCGCTCCCATCGATGGCTTCGGAGTAGGGACCAAAATGGGCGTGTCCGAGGACGCTCCATACCTCGACAGCGTGTACAAGCTCGTGTCATTCGACGGTGAGGGTCGCATGAAACTATCACCGGAAAAAACGACTGTTCCCCACTGCAAGCAGGTGTTCCGAAACCGTCGCTCGGAGACATTCACGCACGACGTGATCGCCATGCACGATGAGAAGCTTCCCGGGGATCCCCTACTGCGGAAGGTTATGAAATCGGGCCGCCGTCTCGATACAGGATTCAACGCTCTCGGGGAGGCGCGGGACCGCCGAGAAAACCAAGTTCGAAGCCTGCCGGAGGAGATACGCTCCATCGGACCCGCGTCGCAACCTTACAGGATCGAAATGAGCCGCAGGCTTTCGGCAGAGATGTTGGCGCTCCAACGGTTGAGAGCCGGGGTAGCATCGCCGTCCAAAACGCAAGGCGAGACCCCATTTTCTGTCAACACTTGAGACTGCTTGCCGATTCGATGAGGGTTCCCAGCGTAACCGAAACCAATCCCCTCTGCCGGGCGGACTCAAGTATCTCCGGCAGCAACTTCAATGCCGCGGTTCGGTTACCGCGGCCGTCGTGCAATATCACGATCGACCCGGATCGCAGCATTGAGCGATATGCCCACCGCATGTACCAGAGAGGTCTCTGGAGCCAGTCGGAGGCGTACGCAGACCCGAGCACCATCTTGTAACCGAGCGACTCGGCGATCGCCACCGCCCCCGGTCTCGCCAATGCGCCGGCTGGACGCAGGAACCTTGAGCCCAATCCGCCAAACGCACGCTCCGCCATGTGGATAGATCGTTCAAACTCGCCGTCGGACATGAACACGGCAGCCTTCGAGGAATACATATGGTTACCGATCTCATGCCCCCGCGCGAGGACCATATCCACGTAACCAGGATGCTTTTCGACCTGAGTTCCCATGAAGAAAAACGTTGCCTGCGCACCGTATCGATCGAGGATCGCAAGTACTTCGTCGGTATACGGCGGATTGGGACCGTCGTCGAACGTAAGCGCAAAGTACCCTCGGTCGTTCGGCGCACACATCACGATGCCCGGGGCTATCAAATTCACAACCTTTAGGAGGAATCGCGGTTGATAGAACCAGGAAAATGTGACTGCCAACGCCGCCGTCACGAGCGTTCCCATTCCACTGCGGAAAGCAAGCTTTTTCATGCAAGGGGTAACAGGAAAATCATCCCGCGGCGCGCTCGCTCAGCACCCCACGGAGCGGTGGCGATGCGTCAACATCACAGCGGAGGCGTACGCAGGCCGGCCGGCGCATCGCTGGCGTCGGCGTGCTGGGCGGTCCGGCGCGCCAGAGAGTCCTGAAGCTGAATGCTCAATCCGCCATCAACCGTCAGGGCGTGCCCGGTGATGAACGCCGCCTCGTCCGACACCAGATAGCGCACCGCGGCGGCGATATCGGACGGGCGCCCAACCCGCCTCAGCGGGTGATACATCTCGGCGAAGAGCGCCTCTTCTTCGGCTTGCCGCCAGCTTTCGTCCCGAACCTCGGTCACGATCAGGCCGGGACATATCGCGTTGACGCGGATTCCATACGGTCCAAAGTCAACGGCGGCCGATCGCGTGAGCCCAATCACCGCATGCTTGCAAGTGTCGTAGACGGCCATTTCCGTGGCGGTCAGCATCCCGTGAACCGAGGAGATGTTGATTATCGAGCCCCCGCCAACCTGTCGCATGTGCGACGAGGCGACTCCCGAAGCGAGACCCAGCGCGCGAACCATCACCGCGAATCCACGGTCCCAGGTTTCCGCGGTGGTGTCGGCGGCCGTCCCGTGAATGTCCAGCATGGCGGCATTATTGACGAGGATATCGAGTCGACCAAAATCGTCCACGGCGCCGGCGACCATGAGTTCGATGTCGTCCGGCACGCCGACGTCCACTTCCCGGAATGTGGCGCGTAGGCCCGATGCGCGCATCGCCGAGGCCTCCTTCTCCCCCTTTTCCCGCTGAATATCCGCCAGTTGTACAGATGCGCCCTCCTGGGCCAAATTCCAGGCGATCGCCCGCCCAATTCCCTGTGCGGCGCCCGTGACAATGGCCGCCTTCCCCTGGAGAGTCATCGATCGGTCTCCTTCGCGCGATGCAGCCGAGGCGGAACCCTGCGCGTGAACTCGCTCAGGCCCGCCTTACAACTGAATTCTGACGGATTCACGTCCCGCATGATGCGCGATCCCGGAGTCAAACGGCAAAGTCGAGGCAGACCAGCGGCCCATGGGACGGGCCGTTCGGAGATCTGGCTTCGGCGTGAAAGCGAGGCGCTCGGCGCTGGTTGATAGACTCGCGGGGAAGGCCAAGTTTGCGGGAGCACCAGTGACCACGGACACCAGATTCGAACGGGCCATTCAGTTAATCGACGACGCAAACGAAGGCGATCCCGGCCGCATCGTCATCGATGGCCAGGAGCAGCCCAAGGAACTGGCTCACGCCCGCCTGATGACCGCTTGGATCGAGCGGTTGCGGCCCGACGCGGATGCGGCCCTCTTGCTTGCCGCCAGGGCGCACCACATCAGGCGATGGGAGATACCGAGGTCGTCCTATTCAGCGGGGCGGCGGCCATACCTGCAGTGGCGAACCGCACTGCACAGATTCCACTCCGAGCGCGTCGCTGAACTCCTCGTGAGCGTTGGATATGAATCCGTTTTGGTCGAGCGGGTCCAAGCAATAATCCAGAAGCGCAATTTGCGCCGGGATCGTGACGTGCAAACATTCGAGGACGCGTTATGCCTCGTGTTCCTGGAAACTCAGCTGGGCTCGCTCCGGGCCGATCATGGGGATGAAAAGGTTCATGACGTCCTCGTGAAGACGATGAAGAAGATGTCTCAGGAGGCACTGGATCTGGCGCTGCAGCTCCACTTGGAGCCCGGCGATAGGGGCCTGCTAGAGCAAGCGGCCCTGGACTTAGCGCCTCACGGCTGAGAGCCCGCGCCGGCTCAGACCCCAGCCCAATTTAGCGAGGCATCCATCCCAGACGGAAGACGCGGCGGAACGGCGCGCGTCAGGTCCCCACGGTCTCGTCCGCGAACTCCACGTATCCCCAATTCTCTGGTATGTGCATGTTGAATGCGCCGGGCGGCGCCCAAACCGACATTTCACAGTCTTTCAGAGGATGTCCCCCTACCTTTTGCCTGTCCCAGTGAACCCGACCGAAGTTCATTCGCCAGACATCTCCGGAGACGGGAGGACAGGGGCCATTTGTCAGCCCGCGCAGGCTCGTCCAGGGAAACGCCAGTTCAACAGTCCATCCGCGATCGGTGTCCTCGGGCCAGTTGAGCGAGCCGTCGATCCGAACGGCGTGTTTGAGTCCTTCGAAATCGAATCCGACGTCGGGCAGGCCGCCGTCGGAGAACGGCATATCCACGAACACGTCAAAAACCGTGTTCAGGGCGTTGATCTCGAGTTCGACGTAGCGCTTTCCGTCGGCGTCGGGATCGATGAAGACCTCGAAGTCGTTATCTCGAAATATAGGGGAGTCGCGTTCCGTAATCGTTCCCCAGACGTCGGTCTCCTCGAGTTCCGCGGCTACGTAGAGATAATCGGAGTCCCACAGCATCTTGACCCGGGTGCCCAGATCGGGGAACGCGTCGTCGGGACCCAAAATGTCAACGAAGCGGTCGGTCCACGGCGCTGAATTCCACGGTTCTTCGTCCATCCGACCGTCGATGACCAATGGGGTCTCCGTCCGGTGACATAAGTAGAGTCGCCGCTTCGCCTTGAACTCGGATGGCGGTTGCTCGATCGGCAATTCTCCGAGACCGGGATAGGTCGGGCGGTCAGTCATGTCGGGCACCTCGATCGAGCTATCGGCGGAGCTGGAATTCCATGCGAGGCATTTCGGGTCAACCCTCTACATGCGGGCTCAGACCAACTCTCGCGACTCGGCTCGGCCGCGAGGGTGTGAATCCTATCAGCCCGCCACTCGGGGCCTAGCGCCCGGTCGATCTGACAACGGATTTGGGGCCGCCGCCAGATTCGTCTGCGATAATCCCTGTTAGCCGGTTCAACTGAACCCCGAAAGGATTCCGCAATTGCCAGTTCGCGTATTCGGAACCAATCACGTGGCGATCGAAGTCGATGATGCCGAAAAGGCTGTCGAGTTTTACCAGGACGTGTTCAATCTAAAGATGCTTCGCGGCGGCGAAGGCGCCGCCTGGTGCCAGCTCGGCGAGCACCAATTCATGGCCATTTTTGAAGTGGACGAACTACGCCCGGATCGTTCGAAGCATTTCGGACTCATGGTTCGAGACGACGATCAGATCGCGGAAGTTCGCGAAAAGATCACGAAAAAATACGGCCTGGAGGTCATGCCGCACTTCCGCTGTGACTTTCGCGATCCCTGGGGCAACAGTATCCAGATAGTTGATCTGCACGACGAGTCGACCGTTTGGCTCGAGCCCTACGAAGAGGTCCAAAAGGTGGGCGCCAAGCTTCCCGACTAGGCCTCGGCCCGCGCGCATTCAGGGCCGCGTTGTTCGCCCGGGCGCCGCTACTTCTTCGAAGAATCGTAGAAGGGGTTCGCTCCCGCCGAGTGATCGGTGGCGTCAACCACCTTCGTTATCTCGGGCACGGCGTCCGTTATGGCGACCTCGATTCCCTGCGACAACGTAACCGAGGCCAGTCCGCATCCCTGGCAGCCGCCCGACAGCCGCAGGACGGCCGTCTCGTCCTCGACGGACACCAGATCGGCACGACCGCCGTGGACCGCTATCGAAGGGTTGATCTGCTTTTCGAGAATCTGCATTACTCGCTGGGCGACATCGCCGGTCAGGTCCGCCAAGGGTTCCATTTCTCCAGCCGCGGCGACCGCCGGACTGCTCGGCATGACGTCCAGCGCTTCAAAGTCGTCGTCGTCGTCATCGAGGCCAAATCCCGCCTCGACGACCGTACTGGTGAGGAAAACCGTCGGGCCGCCCGTAAGCAGATCGACAATCTGCGCGGGGATGACCAGCGAAATACCTTCATGCGACTGAATCACATCGTCGGGACCGGCGTCAGCGGAAGGGCGAAAATACATGTGAAACTGACGTTTGCCGTTTGAACTTTCCGCGAGTTCCATCCACAGATCGTGGGCTTCCGAGTCGATCTCCTGCGACCTGGCCTGCAAGATCCCCGCAAGGGCTTGCGGCGTCATTCGCACCTCTAGACCGGCCTCTTCCGACATTTCCCTGGGCATCACTTCTCCCAGGCCCCTGATCCGGAGCCGAAATCTTCACCTTCATAAAGCTACTCTATGATACAAATAAATGGCCCGCATACTACTTTTGCTTCCTACCACAACGTACCGCGCCGCGGACTTCATCGCGGCGGCACGAGCTCTCCGTGCCGATGTCGTCATCGCCTCGGACCAACCTCCGTTGTTTCCGGGGGTGGCGCCCAATGGCGCGCTTGAGGTTGACTTCGCCGATCCTGAAGGCGCGTCGGATGCGATCCATGATCTCGCCCGGAGAGTGCCGATCGACGCGGTCGTGCCGGTCGATGACGGGGGAGTCATCACGGCCGCCCTGGCCGCCGAGAAACTCGGTCTCCGGCACAACGGTCCTGAACCGGTACGCCTGACGCGAGACAAAGCGGCCTCGCGCAGTGCCCTGAGTCGCACGAATGTGCTGCAGCCCGATTTCGACCTCGTATATCCGGACTCCGGGATGAGCAAGGTCAGCGATAAGGTGCGTTTTCCGTGGGTTCTCAAGCCCCTGTCGCTTTCCGCCAGCCAGGGGGTGATTCGAGTCGACGACCGTCTCGCCGCCGTGCGCGCCGCCGATCGGATCTCCGCGATCTTGGATTGTGAAAACGAACAATCCGACCGCCGGCTTCTCACCGAACATTTCATCTCCGGCGATGAGGTGGCCGTGGAGGGGATCGTACGCGCCGGAGTCTTCGAACCCCTCGCCATCTTCGACAAGCCCGATCCCCTCGACGGCCCGTACTTCGAGGAGACGTTGTATGTGACTCCGTCCCGGCATACGGAATGGGTTCAGAGAGAAATAATCGAGACCGCCCGGAATGCGGTGGCGCTGCTCGGCCTGACGGATGGTCCCGTCCACGCAGAGATGCGAGTCAATGGCTCGGGGGTGTGGCTGCTCGAAGTGGCCGCTCGCTCAATTGGGGGGCTTTGCTCCAGGTCTATCCAGTTTGGCCTGGGATTCAGCCTCGAGGAACTCATTTTGCGCAACGCGCTCGGCATGCCCACCGACAATCTGGGCCAGACGTGGCCGGCGTCCGGGGTGATGATGCTCCCGATACCGCGGGCGGGCCGGCTTCGTGAGGTGACCGGACAGCAGGAAGCGCTGAAGGTATCCGGGATTGCCGGTCTCGAAATTACGGTGGCCACCGGACGTCAGGTGCAGCCGCTGCCGGAGGGCGACCGGTACCTGGGATTCCTCTTCGCGCGGGGGGAGACCGCGGACGACGTGGAGAGATCGCTGCGGTCCGCCTATTCGCGACTGGAAATCAGCATCGACTGACCGCTTGGGCGACCCACCCGGACTCCGTAAGCTTGACCGTATGAACGTGCTGCTCGTCTCGACCTACGAGCTGGGCCATCAGCCGCTCCAGCTCGCCTCGCCCGCGTCAATGCTGTCCAACGCCGGACATGCCGTTCGCGCATTCGACCTTTCCGTCGAGGACTGGGACGATGACGCTCTCTCATGGGCCGACGCCGTCGCCTTCTCCGTGCCGATGCACACGGCGACGCGCCTGGCCATACGTGCGGCCAATCACGTTGGTAGCTCAAATCCCGACATGCCTATGTGCTTCTACGGGCTGTACGCGATGGCCGGAGCCAGCGGGATGGCAAGCTCGGCGCCGACCAAGGCAATAGCGGGCGAGTACGAGCCGAAGCTGCTCGAGTGGATCGAAACGCTTTCCGTTTTCGGCCCCAGTCGCGAGTCCAATGGAATCGAGATCGATCTGGGCCGTCACGAATACCAGGTCCCGACAAGATCGGGCCTGCCTCAGCTGGATCGCTATGCCCATCTCGCAAACGGTGACGAACACCGACTGGTCGGTTACGTCGAGGCCAGCCATGGGTGCATCCATCGTTGTACGCACTGTCCGGTGCCTGTGATCTACGATGGTCGGATCAGGATCGTGGACGCCGAAACGGTTTTGGATGACATCGCCCATCTCTCCGAAATGGGCGCCGAGCACATCACATTCGGCGACCCGGATTTCCTCAACGGCCTGGGCCATTCGTTACGAATCGTCCGGGCGATGCACGATCGATTCCCCGCCCTGACCTTCGATTGCACGGCGAAGGTCGAACACATAGTTCGACACCGGGGCATCTGGCCGGAGTTCGCCGAGGCCGGATGCATATTCGTTGTTTCCGCCTTCGAGTCCATGAACGACGACATCCTGGCCAAGCTGGACAAGGGGCATACGGCGCAGGACGCGGCGGAATGCGTGGAAGTGCTACGCCGAAACGGAATCGAACCTCGCCCGTCTCTACTTCCGTTCACACCCTGGACGACCTTCGCCGATCTTTTCGACATCCTCGACTTTGTCTCTTCGCACGAATTGATAGAGAACGTCGATCCGATCCAATACGCGATTCGCCTTCTCCTTCCTCAGGGTTCGCTTTTGCTCGACGATCCTGACCTGAAGCCCTACATTGGGGACTACGATTCGGAGGGTCTCGCCTACGGCTGGCATTCCGCTGATCCAAGACTCGACACGTTGCAGAAGCGCTTATCCAAAGTGGTGGAGGAAAGCTCTAAGACCGACGAGACTGCCATTGAATCGTTCACGAGAATCGTCGATGAAGTCGCGGCCGCGGCCGGCGTGCGCCGGCGGGCGGCGCGGCCGCACGCAGCCGCTACACAGAGGATCACTCCGCGGCTGACAGAGTCGTGGTTTTGCTGAGCGGAGCCTTCGGAGGGCCAGTTCGGCCCCCTACTCGGCGGCTAGGCGGCGAGGTCTCGGGGCGTATGGACGTATCGGGGCCCTGCTGGATACGGCCGCATCCACGGCGGGCCGGGACCGCCCGAATCTCGGTCAGGCAACGCGCGCGGCCCGAGTCGTAACAAGGATTCTAAGCATCCCGCGCGCAGCGGAAACCCATGTTGCCCGTGGAACTGTCGGGCGTATTGGCGCTGCGGGCGCCAACCCGATACCGGTTGCAGTACGAATCATGGCAGAGGTAGGAACCGCCCCTGATGACCCTAGCCGTACCGCTCGGAGGACCGTTCGGATTGTCGCGCGCCTCCCTGAGGTGGTAATCAGGACTGAACCAGTCGGCGCACCATTCCCACACATTTCCAGAGGCGTTGTAGAGACCGTAGCCGTTGGGTTTGTACGACCGCACCGGCGCCGTCCCTAAGTATCCATCTAGCTCCGTATTGAAGTCTGGGAACCGCCCCTGCCACACATTGGTCCTGTGTTCGCCGTCCACCACCAGTTCGTCACCCCAGGGATACCGGCGCTGTTCCAGTCCGCCTCTTGCGGCGGATTCCCATTCGGCCTCAGTCGGAAGCCGCCCTCCGGACCATTCGCAGTAGGCGACCGCATCGTTCCAGGAAATGTGTACGGCGGGATGATCCAGCCTTTCGTGGATGTCGGATTCAGGCCCCTCCGGGTGTTGCCAGGACGCACCTTCGACCCTCAGCCACCAAGGCGTGGTCATGGCGGCTTGCGACACCTTCTCACGGGAGTCCTCGGACATCAGCAAATGGAAGACGAACGACCACCCGTACTGCTCGGCCTCGGTCACATAACCGGTCTCCTGCGCGAATACCCGGTACTCAGCGACCGTTACAGCATCGATACCAATGTAGAACGGATCGATCCGAACTCGTCGTACGGGGCCTTCGCCGTCGGATGCGAAGCCTTTAGGATCGTCGGCGCCAAGCAGGAAATCGCCTCCTGTCAGCCGCACCATGCCATCGATGGCACGCTTTCGGTTCTTCCGCCGCTTCGACTTTTTGACACGCACCGATGGCCCTGGGCCCCGTGCCGGGGCGCAGCAGGTGTCGGCGACGTTGCTTTCATTCGCGGGCAAGGTATTGGGGTACTTAGGAGGGGTAAGCGTAAATCATGGTGGCAATATGGCATCTTACTTGACGCCCCCGTAGGGTCCAGGATCCTTTGCGGCCGAGCCCGTTGCGAGCATCCCGGCGGCAATCAGAAGAGACCAGGCGTGATCCGGCGATTGGCGTCTCCGGCGGAGGGAGGCGCGGAGGCAACGCGGACGGCTCCGCTATCCCTGTGAGGCATCAAGCGAGTTCGCCTTCGCGCAGTCGCGTCAAAGTGACATACTTGGTCAAACTACGGGTCATTTGGGGAGAGAGTCCGGAAATTGGGCGACGATTACGATCTGTCGATAGGGACGACCTCATACGACGATGTCACGGTCCCGCAATCGGCGCGTGACCGGATATGGGACATGGTCGCGTCCTCGATCGAGGATTTTCAGGGAAAACGCCTGAAGACCGTTGACAAGCAGACCGACTCGGTGGCCGCTTTCTTTGGCGGCCCAACGGAGGGACAGTCGAGCTGGGCCAGAGAGTGCCTCCAGGCGCTTTCAACGACGACCGGCGAGGGCTTGGCGGAAGAAAATGTATCCGATTTTCAAGCGCTGAAGCGCCGGTTCGTCGAGCATGAACCCAAGTGGATGGTGGCGATTACCGAATATCTCCTGCAAGGGTGGGCGCGCGGCCGGGACGGTCAATTCAACGACGTGTTGAAGGAGCTGGGCGTTCCGGTCAGGTTTGAAAACGGACGGGCCGCACTCGCCACGGATACGGCAGGCTGAACCCTGCGGCCGGCAGGTCACCGCGGTCGAGCATACTGAGCGTTCAGTCAGCGCATCGGCCTGAGGAAAGCGCCACGATGGGCCGGAGCGGAACAGGGGCGCATTCGCGCGATCCTTGACCAACGATCTCTGTAAGTTTCATGATGGTGACGGGCTTGACGCTTCTGACATGATTTGAGTGCTGGCTGACAGGAACCGGAGCGTCGGCGATCGAGAGATGAATAACACGATGTACGATGTCGCGATTATCGGGTCGGGGACGTCCGGGCTGACGGCAGCCATCTACAGTGCCCGGGCAAACCTCAAGACCGTGGTTTTCGTGGGCCAGATATTCGGCGGCCAGATAGCGACGACGAATGAAGTCGAGAACTACCCGGGATTCGATGATGGGATCACCGGGCCCGATCTCGTGGACCGAATGCGAAAGCAGGCGATTCGGTTCGGGGCCGAGTTCGAGATGGATACCATCTCAGCTCTGGATGTTGAAGGACCACCGTTCAAGCTAACGGGTGGTTCGGCAGTGTATGAGGCCACCGCGGTCATCGTCGCCACGGGCGCCAGCCCGAAGCTGCTCGAAGTCCCAGGGGAATTGGAGCTGTGGGGCCGCGGTGTTTCCTATTGCGCCACCTGCGACGGCGCGTTTTTCCGCGACGAACATATCGCCATCGTCGGGGGAGGAGATAGCGCCCTCCAGGAAGCGCTGTTTCTGACCCGATTTGGATCGAAGGTCTCGGTCATTCACCGTAGAGATCGACTGCGCGCCGGAGCGTATCTGACTCAAAGAGCCGAGGAAAGCGACAAGATCGAGTTTGTTTGGGACACCGTGGTCGAGGAGATCAAGGGCGAGAACGCGGTCGATACTCTCCAGATCCGCAACGTCAAGACCGGCGAAGGTTCGGACTTCCCGGTAGGCGGAATATTCGTGTACATCGGTCATCGACCGAACACCGATTTGTTCAAGGGAAAACTGGAATTGGACGAGGAAGGCTATCTAATCGCCGACCGCCGTACACATTCCAACGTGGACGGCATTTTCATAGCGGGCGAGGCGCAGGACAACTACTTCCGCCAAGCGATAACGACCGCCGCCGAGGGCTGCATGGCGGCCATGGAAGCCGAAAAGTTCGTCGCACGCCAGGATTTCGAAGGATCGCTCGAGCCCGTTGCCGCGCAGGCCACCCCCGCCTCATAGCATCCGGCCCGCACACCAAACTCAAATTGGCCCGACCTGCCGCAGGTCGGGAAAAGGCGCGGAACCCTCAGCAGATCGCGGGAATGGCTCAATCGCTATCCCGGGCCTAAGAGCCGCGGACTCCAGCTCAAATTCGCCAGAGCAAGATCGCCGCCAGCACCGTCCCGACCGTCGCGGCAAGATAGCTGACGGCGGCCAGCGGCAGCTTTGGGACCGGTAGATAAAGGTCCATCGCCAGGTGGCGGATTCGGTGGACCACGTGGAATAGCGGCAACGAGATGCCGACGAACAGAACGATCTTGACCAACGGATGCGATAGCAATCCGCTCATCTCGTCGAACGAGATTGCTTCTTCGAAGACGTTCCATCCGAAGCCCGGGGCCAAGCCGGTGGCGAAGATCAAAACGGGGATCAACAGAGCGGCGATCACCCCGCCGGCCGAAAACAGCGACCACCAGAAGGCCTCGTGTGAGCCCCTCACAAAAGTATCACCAGCAACACGACGGCCGTGGCAACGGCCCAAAACACGTAATTCGGACCGGATATCAAGGCCGGATGAACTCGTTCCTCGCCAATCCGAATCGCCATGCCCTGCGGGATGAGGTTGAAGAACGATATCGAGTGAAACATCGCAAAAAAGAACGCGACCACGTGGAAGGCGATCATTCCGGGCGACGCGAGGAAATCGACATACGACTGATAGGCCTCCGCGCCTTCGGCGACCTGCTTTATCAGGATAAGAAGGAACACGAGATAGGCCCCGATAAAGAACGCCGTAAGCTCGCGAACAAACACCAGAAAGTAGCGCGGCCGGCCCATCCACCATCCGGCGCCAAGCACGCGCCCGCCTCGCCGGCTCATTTTCGGGATTTCCACGGCGCCAAGAACGACTTGTAGTACTCCATGGCGCCGGTCACCTTGGATTGCTGGATCGCTCCCGCAGGGTCCACGCCTTTAGGGCACACGATCGAGCACTCACCAACGAATGTGCAATCCCATATCCCGTCGTTGCTCAAAATCACCTTGAGACGCTGCTCACGGCCTTCATCACGCGAGTCGAGGTTGTAACGATGCGCCAGCGCCAGAGCTGCGGGACCCAGGAAGTCCGGATTGTGACCGAAGACCGGACAGGCCGCATAGCAGAGCATGCAGTTGATGCACATCGTGTAATTCTTGTAGGACGCGAGCTGCGCGGGCGTCTGTAGATACTCGCCGTCCTCGATCGGTTTGTCCTGGTCGCGAATGATCCAAGGCTTTACGCTCTCGAGCTTCTCGAGGAACCCGTCAAAATCGATGATAAGGTCGCGCTCGACCTCGAAGTTCAGCAAGGGCTCCACCCGGATCGGGCCCGGCAGATAGTCCCGAAGAAACGCGCTGCAGGTCAGCTTGGGATAGCCGCTTACCATCATTCCGCAGGAGCCGCAAACCCCCATTCGGCAGGACCAGCGGTACGAAAGCGTGCCGTCGATCGTGTCTTTGATGTGGTTGAGCGCATCGAGAACGACCCAGTCGTCCTCGAATTCAACGTCGTAGCTCTGGAAGGACTCTTCGCCGGTCGACGGATCGTATCGATAAACCTCGAGCGTGATGGACTCCGCCGGAGCTACACCGCCGGACGCAGCCCTCACGGAATCGCCGGACCTCTCCACCGCCTGATCAGCTGCCATATATGCGCTCCGCCGGCGGCCATTTGGTAATCGTCACGTCCTTGTACTCGATTCTCGGCTCACCATCGGCCCGAAACGCAAGCGAGTGTTTGAGATATTGGCCGTCGTCTCGCTCTGGATGGTCCGTGCGCTGATGTGAGCCCCGCGACTCCTTGCGGGCCAGGGCTGAAAACGCGACCGTTTGTGCCACATCCAGCATGAAATCGAGCTCCAGCGCCAGCGTGAGCTCGGTGTTGAAAGCGAGGCTGGAATCGTCCAGATTTACGTTTGAAAATCGCTCTCTCAATTCGAGAAGATTGTCGCAGGTCGCCCTCAGCGCTTTGGCGTCGCGATAGATCCCCGCGCCCTCCTCCATCGTCTTGGTCATTGCGTCCCGAATCGTTGCTATGCGCTCGGTTCCGCCGCTGCTGTTCGATAACAAATCGCGCACCCGCGTCTCCGATCGCGCAGCCTGCGCCTCAAGACTTCCTATGTCGCTAAATCCGCTGTCCCCGGCGAAGACGGCGGCGTTCCGTCCGGCGTGATAGCCAAACACAAGCAGCTCGGTCAGCGAATTTGAACCCAGCCGATTGGCACCATTAATGCTCACGCAGGCGCATTCGCCGGCAGCGTACAGACCTGGAAGGTCGGTCGCTGCTGCAATATCGGTGTCGATGCCGCCCATCATGTAGTGGACGACCGGACGGACCGGTATCGGCTCTTTCACCGGGTCGATACCTGCGTAGTTCTGAGCAAGCTCGCGAACGAATGGCAACTTGGAGTCAATAATTTTCTCGCCAAGGTGCCTGATATCCAGGTGGACGTAGGTTCCGTGCCGGCCCTCGAAGACGTTCCCCGCCTGAGCCTCCATCACGAATGCCTGCGACAGTCTGTCTCTCGGCCCCAGTTCCATCGTTCGGTTTTGAGGGTGCTTCGGATCGCTGATGTCGAGTGCGGCGCCAAGGTCGTAGTCCTGAAGATAGCGGCGGCCATGCCGGTTGACCATTATCCCGCCCTCTCCGCGGGTTGCCTCGGTGATCAGAATGCCGGTGCCGGGCAGGCCGGTTGGATGGTATTGCACGAATTCCATGTCTTTGAGCGCCACTCCGGCCCGATACGCGATGGCCATTCCGTCCCCGGTTTTGATCGCGGCATTGGTCGTAAACGGAAATACGCGGCCGCCTCCGCCCGAACAAATGATGACGGCCTTGCCCAGGATGGCCTTAACATCACCGCTGCGCTGCTCCACCGCCGCCACCCCCTGGCACCGACCGGCGTCCACCAGCAGATCGAGGGCGAACCATTCGTCGTAGCGTTTCACGCTCGTGAGCTTCATCGACGTTTGGAATAGCGCATGAAGTACGTGGAATCCGGTCTTGTCGGCGGCGAACCAAGTGCGCTGGACCTGCATGCCGCCGAACGGGCGCACGGCCACCGATCCGTCGGGCTCCCTGCTCCAGGGACAGCCCCAGTGCTCGAGCTGGATGAGCTCGTCAGGGGCCTCCTTGACGAATAGTTCGACTGCGTCCTGATCTGCCAGCCAGTCCGATCCGCTTATAGTGTCGTAAATGTGGCGCTCGAAGCTGTCGTTTTCCTTGATGACGCCCGCCATACCGCCCTCGGCCGCCACCGTATGACTGCGCATCGGATAGACCTTGGACACGACGGCGATATCGAGACTGGGATTGGCTTCCGCCGCGGCGATTGCGGCGCGAAGTCCAGCTCCGCCGCCGCCAACGATAACTATGTCGTGCTGCAGCGATTCCACTTGCCGAATCATAGGACGGCCGCCATGGGGTCGCAACGCGGCGCAATGCCAATTTCATGCGGTTGGTTGGCCCCCACCTGCCTAGTCGCACTGTCCGGATCAGCCGGACGATCGGCTACCGCCGCCCTCGGCAGTCGGTTTTCTTGACGAAACCTACCCGCCGAGGGCGGCGGCGGCCTGAATCGATCTGAGGTAATTTACGATCGTCCATCGCTCTTCAGAGCGAAGCAGCGGCTGAAACGACGGCATGTTACCTATGCCGTGGGTCATCACGGCGAATATGAACCCGTCGGGAGATACCTTCGCCACACCCTCCAACAGGTTTGGAGGCGGTCGAACGCCGGCGTTGGCGAACCTGAGCGCCACCGGGCTGTCGCCATCCGCCGCGAATCCATGGCACATGGAGCAGTTGTTGCGGAAAAGCTTCCCGCCGGCGGAAATCGAGTCCAGATTGGCCTCCACCGGATTTGCCAGCTGCGAAGCCGCGCCGAAATCGAGGACCACTTCGCGGCCGGTCGTCGGAACGTTGCCCTCCGGGCTGGTAACCAGCGGGGGTTCACCTGGCCTAAAGGACTGCTGATAGTGCATCTCGGGGAACACGTCGAGCGGGTATGCCCCCGACTCGCATGCGGCGAGCACCGCCGCAGCCGCTACGCCAAGAGCCAATGCCGACAATACCCGAAAGCGACCACGGAAACGCGTCGTCACGGCGTCGTCACGATGGCGAAGGCTCCTGCGCCGGCCGTAGAAGACTGCCTTCCTGGGCCAGAATATCCGTCGCTCCCGCCAGTTCCAACGCCTGCCGCGCCGGCAGCATCGTCTGATCGGTCGCCAGCACTGAAACTCCGATTAGGCCATCGGCTATGCGCACATCGTAGAGCCCGATACCGTCCGGGAGCCGCGACTCGAAGAACACCCCGATCACCGTGAACAGAACGGCCGCCAGCAGGGTGGCTTCGTAGAGGATCTGGATAATCGCCGGGACCGCGACAATTGGCTTTCCCCCCGTGATGAGCGGCTCGGACACCTGGGCACCTACGATCCACGCAAGCCCGATGATGAATCCGCATGCAGCGCCCGCAAATGGAAACGTGAAAAGCCGGTGCTTTACGGGTGCGTCGCCGAAGGCCCCCTCCGGGTAAGGAGTACTGCTGATTACCTCCAGATCGACGTCGCCGAATCCGGCCTCTCGGAGTCGCGTAAACGCGTCCGCGGCCTGATCGACTTCCTCAAACAGTCCCAGCAGTTCTCGCCGTTGTTCCACTGCCATCGCTCAGAAAACCTCTATTCCCGCATAGTGGCAGGAACTTCGACCCTGCCGACCCTTATTTTGTCGGCCATTAACAGACCCTCTTTGATATCCGTGGCTGGGATGATCGGCAGGACCTTCGCGAACGAGAGCACGCCGACGATTACGAGTGCGAACGAGGCCGCGACGATTATGAATTCCGAGATCGAGGGGGTGAAATCCCCGTATACAAACTGAAGGTCGGACTTTCGCTCGAGACCGGGAATGATGAGCATGTACCGCTCGAGCCACATGCCGATATTGACTGAAACAGTGGTTATGAACATCCACTTGAAGCTGCGGCGAACTTTTCGGAACAGCCACATCGGGACGGGGAAGAGGAACGCCGCGAAGATGAATATTGGCGACATGATTATCCACGGCATCTCAAACGTGCGCTTCATCCAGGTGGCGACTTCGGCCGGCTCCTCGCCGTAGAGGCCGAACATGAAATCCAGCATGAGGAAGTAACCCCATGTGGCGGCCACGACGAGCAGCAGTCGCGCCAGGGAATCTACGTGGTCCGCCTTGATGTAGTTCTCGAGTTTGAAAATCTTCCTGATAATGATGGTTACCATGACCACGGCGGAGACCCCCGAATGGACCGCGCCGATAACGAAGTACGGGGCGAAAACGGTGTTGTGCCACCCGGGAAGCAGCAGCACCGCGAAGTCCCAGGAAACGATGGAGTGCACCGATACGAAGATCGGCAAGATGATCGCCGATAGGAGGATTCCCGAAACCGCCTGAATCCGCCACTGCCGCGAAGTGCCGCGAAACCCCATGGCGAGCACGGTGTAGATCGCCTTGCGAATCGGGCCGCTGGCTCGATCGCGCACCAGCGCCAGGTCAGGCAGGAGAGCCACGTAGACGAAGAGCAGCGTTGACGTCAGGTACGTGAAGATGGCCGACGGGTCCCAAACCAGAGGCGACCTCGGATTTGGCCAGATGCCGCGGATGAAGTCGTACGGAAATTCCCAGTACAAGGTGCGCCACGGCCGTCCGCTGTGGATGATCGGCATCATCATGGCGGTGAGCAGTGAGAAGATCGTAAGGACTTCAGCGGCCCGGGTGACGGGACGCCGCCATTCCACCTGCGACAGCCTCAGGATCGCCGAGACCATGATTCCAGCATGGCTTATCCCGATCCAGAAAACGAAATTGACGATCGGAAAGCCCCAATAGACCGGGTGGCTGTACCCGAAGTACTGCAAACCGAATATCAGCAGCAGTAGGAACACACCAACACCCGCGAGGAGCACTCCACTCAGCGCACCCGCCCAAACGAAAAACCACCTCGGAGTCCGCATTACGAAGTCGAGGATTTCGCGATCGACGGTGCGCGGATCGGCTACAACTGGCTCTTGCATTCGTTAATCCAACCAGACCTTGCGTTTGCGCATACCCTAATCGGGTTTTCCGAGCACCAGTACGTGCCCCTTCATGAACGATTGCTCTCGCCGCAACAGTGCGCCCTCGCGGAGCTCCCAGCCGACGATCGGAGGGATACGACTGGCAGCCCATAGGAACGCCAGTGCCACGAGCGCAATCCAGCCGGCGATGAGCAAGATATCCACGACGTCGGGCGTAAATGCCTCCGGCAAGATATCGAGCCTGTGCGCGAACGGATCCTCATGGGACATCGACGGAACGAACAGCCGGATCCGGTCGAAGAGCAGGCCCACCAGGGTTACGCCGGCCACGATGGCCAACGACCAGAGATTGCGTCGAACCGGATTAAAGATCAGGCAAACGAAAGGGATCAGAAACATGCCGAAAAAGGCAATGAAAAAGGACTCGCGATAAACGACCGCGATCATAAGTTGCATGGCCGCGACTTCGGAAGGAATCCGCGCGTACCAGATGACAATAAAGTCCGACCAGAAGAAGTAGAACCACAGCAGTGTCGTGCCGAGTAATAGCTTGCCGATGTTGATCGCCTGCTCATTGCCGATATAGACACCGACGCTCGTGAACCGCTTGAGCAAATACAGGGTTACGATGGAAAGCGCGAGTCCGCCTTGAATGCCGCTGAGTGCGTGGTAGGCCGGAAAAATCCCCGAGCGCCAGCCGGGAAGCAGGCTCTGGCCGAGGTCCGTGCTCAACACCAGGTGAGCGTAGACGAACGTCATCAGGTAGAACGCTCCGAAAACCCTGGTCCCGATTTTGACCGCTCGCCACTGGCGGGTGGTCCCCGTCCAATTGAAGATCAGCAGCCGCCGCCAGGTCGACATCTGTCTGTTGTCGCCCCAGGAAGCGGCCATGTCCGGCACCGCCGACACCCACAGCATTCCGAAGCCCGCGAGGAGCATGCCCGCCACGGCGAGCGCGTCGGTCACGAACGGCGCCCCGGCAGGGAAATTGAACCAGAGATTCGCCCGACCCTGGAGCTTCGGAAGAGTAGCGAGTATCGGAATGAGTAACAGATATCCCAGCGTGGCTGGAATTATGTAAAGTTCCGCCACGCGTCTGGCGGGCAGCGCCCAGTAGCCGCGCGCCGCTCGACTTGCATATGCGAGCAGAGGCGCGCCTGCCGCCGTTGACAGAATAAACATGAGAATCACGGCCGGGTAGGCCCAGGACGCCCGTTCGCTCTCCCCCCACGACGTGAGGCGGAAAACGTACGCGGCTATGCCCACCGCCGAAAGCGCGAGCAGCACCACGATGGCGGGATGGGAATATGCGATCCGCAGCCCTGTTGGCCTGAACGCCGGCCGCAGCGAAACCTGCAGCGCGGCTTGCTCGGGCTTAATCATGCGCTTCGCCTGCGTCCGCGGCGGCGTGCGGGTCCACCTTCTTCAAGTAGATTACCGACGGATCGGTTCCAAGGTCGCCTAGCAGGGAATAGGCGCGGTCGGACTGGGCCAGCTCCGCCACCTCGCTGTCTTCGTCGTGCAGGTCGCCGAATACGAGCGCGTTCGTGGGACAGGACTGGACACAAGCGGGCTGAACGTCGCCGTCAGCGAGTTCAGTGCCGTTCTGGATGGCATCTCGTTTCGCGCGCTGAATCCGCTGAACGCAGAACGTGCACTTCTCGATGATTCCCTTCGTGCGGACGGTGACATCCGGATTGAGGAGGTTGTTCATGGGATCCGGCCATTCGGGATTCCACCAGTTGAAATATCGGACCGAGTAAGGACAGCCGTTGGCGCAAAATCGTGTGCCTATGCAGCGGTTGTACACCTGAACGTTAAGCCCCTCGGGGTTCCTATACGTCGCCCATACTGGACAGACCGGCTCGCACGGCGCGTTGCCGCAGTGCTGGCACATGACCGGAAGATATCTGGCCTTCGCGTTGGGGAACTCGCCTTCCCAGTAGCGCTCTATTCGAATCCAGGCCTTGGCCCTTCCCTCCAGTACTCGCTGTTCCTCATTTAGGGCCAGGTTGTTCTCCGCCTGACAGGCGACCACGCACGCTTGGCATCCGGTACACAAGTCGGCGTCGACGACCATTCCCCACCGCCGGCCTTCCTGCTTCGCGTCGGTGTCGCTGGGAATGGTGGCGGCGCCGAACTTCTGGGCGGCGCGGGCCGCGGTTTCGTTCTGGCTATTCATCTGTCACCTTCACCGGGGCACCCCCCTCGTCGTTGCGAGGATCGTCAAAGAATTCGAAGGTCGGAAGATCGCTATTTTCACCGGTTTTCACCAACCTGGCCCGGGTCGCGGCCCATGCCAGCGCCCCGGTGCTTTCATCCAGTCGCGCGCCGAGTATCGATAAAACGTTCGATCCCTGGCCAACGTCCCATCTGCCTCCGTATTTGCGTCCACCACCCACGGGCACGCCGATCACGTCAGGAGGCACGACCGGAGACTCGTAGATGCCGGCGCTTATCGATCCCATCGGCGTAACAACGTCGACAACATCGCCGCGCTTTAAATCCAGCTCAACGGCGGTTTGCGGATTGATCTCCACCCAAGTCGTCCACGTGACGGTCGTCAAAGGATCAGGCGCCGCCTGCAGCCATGGATTTACGGCTTCCGATCCGTTTCCGCTGGAGATCGTCTCAAACGGCATGAGATTGAATCGATACTCACCAGTATCTCCGACGTACTCCGGGGCCTTTAACGAGCTAAGGCTCCAGTCGATCTCGTCCGAGAATCTCCCTTCGGACTCAGTCGCCTCCCAGATGCCGCCACTGCGCAGCAGCTCGACCCAATTCTCTTCCGGCGACTTCGCGGGGTCCGCGTCGCCGAACTGCTCGATCGCCGACGCTTTGACGGTCTCGTGCATGGTTTGGGCGCGAAAAGCCTGCGCGCCTATGAGTTCGGGAGCGATGGCCAGCAATAAATCACCAAAACTGCGAGCGTCCGTCCACGAACTCACGACGGGCTGCTGAAATCCGATGACCTGGCGGCCGTCGGCTGGGTCGGCCGCGAAGCTGCCCCATTCCTCGAATGGGTGCGTGGCGGGGAGGAGGAGGTCGGCGTAGGCGGAGGTTTCGTTCATAAACGTCGTCATGCTGGCCACGAAGCCCGCCCTGGATATCACATCGGAGAAGCCCACCGAGCTCGGCAGCCCGTACACCGGGTCCACGTCGTGCACGATGATTGCGTCGGCAGCGCCGCCGTCCGAAGCCAGCCGGGCGAACTCCCGGAAAGGATCGGCGGCGATCGGCTTGGGATGGCGTTCCGGAGCGGCTGGATTTGGCAACACGCCTCCCACGGTCCCGTCGCTGCCGACGATACGGTTCAGCAGCAGCACCGCCGATGCGATATCGGCTCCGTTCGTCTGCGCCAGCGCAGGCCCGCCGGGTATGGCAATGCCGGGCAGGTGCAAGGCGAACTCGCGGGCGACGGTTCGAATCATGTCCGCGCCGATCCCAGCGGTCGCCGCGACGGATTCCGGGCTGTAGGCGTCAAGCGCCTGCCGGCCCCCGGCGGCCCCCAGCGGATCGTTCCAAACTGACTCGGCCACAAGCCCCTCATCTACGATCGTGCGCGCGATGCTGAGCGCAACGGCGCCTTCGTGTCCAGGATTTATGTAAAGCCACCGGTCCGCATTGGAACCGGTCATGGACATCCGCGGCTCGATCTGGGTAAACAAGCCGCGTTCGCGGCCCGCACCGTGGCGAAACGAGCTGTAGGCGAGGCTGTACTGGACCGGAGATAGCCACGTTCCGAGGAAGTCGGCTCCGAACGACAAGACATAGCCGGCATTGGCGAGATCGAAATGGGGCGTTTCCTCCGTCCCGAAGATTCGCCGGACGCCTTCATCCAGCGCAGTGGTCTCCATTGGCTCGAATACGAGATGCCGTCCCCCCAGCATTTCGGCGAAAGACCGAGTGACCCAACCCTTCGTGCCTGCGATCCTCCCGGTGATGATGAGCGGCGTGCGGGGCGGTTGCAGATTTTCGATGAGGATGTCGAGCGCCTCGTCCCAGGTGATCTGCTCAAAGTCGGCGCTGCCGCGGTCGCCCCGGCGACGCATGGGCGTCTGAAGTCGATCGGGGTGATAAAGGGATTGGACTCCAGCCTGGGACCTCACATGGGCCTTGCCGCGATTTATCGGAAACTCCGGATTCCCTTCGACCTTCTTGGCCCTGCCATCAATCGTTCGGACGACCACGCTATTCCCCCACCCGGCCGCCGCATCGGCGGTGGCGAACCATACGTCTTCGCCCTGAAGAGCCTGCTCGGGAGCCAAAACGAAACTTTGAACGCGGGACTCCCGGTCCGGCTTGGCGCATCCCACGATCAAGCCGCCGCCGACGGCGCTCGCCGCGCCGAGAATGAAATGCCGTCGCCCGAGTTCAGGCACCGGTCGGCTCGCTCATCGGTGACATGTCGCGCAGTCCAGCGATGCACCTTTTTCGCGGTGGCACCCCATACACATTCCCATGTTCAGATTCTCTACCTGCTTGACCACAGTCATGGTCGCCACTTGACCGTGGCACGTCGAACAGTCCAACCCAGCGAGGATATGGGCTTCGTGGACGAAGCGCACGTGATCGGGAACCCGGTGCACTCGCACCCAATCGATGGCTTCATTTTGCTCCCAATATGCGACAAGGAGTTCGACTTCCGGATTGTCTCGTCCCACGACGGTGTGACAGAACATGCACTGCTCCACGGATGGAATCGTTGCGGCGGCCTGCTTTTCCACGCCGCGGTGGCAGAACTCGCACGGGATTCCCAGTTCGCCGGCGTGCCGGACGTGATCGAACGCGATTGGCTGCTCCGGTGCGGGTCTCAGCGTGCCACCGCGCGCGCCGATGAAAATGAGCACCGCCGCGGACACGATTGCGCCCCCGCCCAGCACCGCAAGCACTCCTCCAATGATGAGAAATTGTTTTGCCGTGAGTCGCGGCAGGAGTGCCCGCAGGATCGCCATGCCCTAGATCGCGAGCCTTGGATACAGATCAGGCAAAAGATCGAGAGCCCGGATTGTGGCGTTGACTAAAATCCCCAATGCCAGGATTAATCCCATGGCAAAAATGCCATACAGGGGCATACGCAACCGGCGACCGGCCTCCGGGGCTATGTCGCCGGTCTGCACGAGGGATGGTATGAACCCGTGCGCAAGGGCGTAGGCGGCGGCCGTCCCCAGCACCACGGCCACGACCAGCCAGAGATGCGCGACCAGCCAAGAGATCTCCACCCAATCGGCTGCAGTAAACCTCTCAAGCAGCATTGCAGGTGCAATCCCCCAAGCGGCTCACGGGACCAATTCCCGAACTGGCAACGGGGGAAGTTTACACACTCACTGAAAAATAAGGCGGTAACGCCGCATCTGAAAAGTTACGCCGCCAGAACGTCCCATTCAGTTGGGGCTATTCGGGCCGCACCGACCCGCCACGGGCATGGACATGCTCAACTCGCGGGGCCGCCCGCAAAGCGGCCATCTCCGGGCCAGTTCGTGACCATCTTCATGATTCGCTAACGGAGTCCGCGCTTATGCTGATTGGCGGCTAGGCCGGCATTCCCAGCAGGTTGCCGCCCGGGTCGAATTTGAAGTGGAGGCCTTCCCCGCGGCTCCCGGCCTTATCTTCATTCTCCAGTTCGGAGGCCACGGCCTCGGTAACCCAGAAATCAGCCAGTTCCATCGTGTTTTTTATCCGGCCGATCCGAGGATTGACCGGATTCAGGCGGTTTGCCACGGAGACCCCCGTCTGGAGACACTCCGCGTCGGTGTCGAAAGTTATCGGGATTCGAACCGACGTCGTAACCAACGACGTGATGGCGTTGACGTTCGATGCTCCGAAGTCGATGGCGTCAACGAGTCGCTTGGTCGTGAAGTCGGCCATTCCGATGCCGGACGCGTTGCCTTTGCTCTCGGACGTGAGGCGCAGCGCTGCGAGGTAGCGGTAGTTCGGCACTCGATCGCTACTGGGATGCAGTCGCCACGCGCCAACCACGTTCGTGTCCATGCCGGCCCCGGAAATGTTCTTTCCCATTTCATCAACCACCAGAAAATCGAGATTTTCGGCGGGTAGGCGCGGCAATAGTTTCTTCGCCGACACCAAGAGCTCTCGATCCGTATCGTGAAATTCATTTGGGAGCGCGACCCGGACAATCGCGGACACGTCGAACGCGTTCTCCACGAGAGCGACTCCGAATAGAATCTTCCCCGTGCCGAGCGCGATCTTGGCGGCCTCGGGGATGGTTTCGGCAACGCCCGCGGCATGAATCGTCTCGGCGCCATTTTTCTTGCCAAGCCCGATGGACAGCATTTTGCAGAGACCGCTCTCGATGTCGGCCCTGAAATCCGTGTGCGGTTTGACACGCGCGATTATTACGATGTGGTCGGCGGAATATGCGTTCGCATCGCCATGAACCACAACACCCCCGGGAGTCTTGCCAAGGATCGACGTCTCCATGGTTGCCCGAACCTCGGCGCCGACGGTCTCCTCCGAGATTCCGTACTCAGCCAGGACCCTCCGCTGCCCCTCGGCGACGCTGCCGCCGTGACTCCCCATGGCTGGAACCACGAAGGGATTGAGGCCCGCGTTCTTTAGCTCGGCGATGACCCTCGATACGACCTGTCGGATCGGAGACACTCCCCTGCTCCCGACTCCCACCGCCACCGAATCGCCTGCCGATACATCCGCGCCGGCTATGGCGGCTCGAATGCCATCCGAAAGTTCGCCTTCAAGGTCGTCGACATTGGCGTCGTCGAATTCCTGGTGCATCGGCACCATCACCGGCCAGTCCACTTGCTCCCCCGATTCTCGATGGTCCTCGAATTCACAGTTCGGCGATGGGTCACATAGGCAAACCGCCCTTGGACGGTTCGCTCAGTGCGCAGTCCACCACAGCTTAGGGGATAATTCCCCTGGACGCGCCGCAAAGCGCGTGTTTCCGGAGAATCGCGGCTCAGCGGTGGGTTAGCGGGCACCTTCGTCTTCGGGCGGCAACGAAGGTCCCCAATCGGCTTCCAGGGCCTTCCGTAGGGACCGGACGGTGCCCGCTCCGATTCGTTCCGAAAGCGCCGACTCCATTCGATCTGCGACCTCGCCCACCGCTTGATCGAACTGACGACCGCGAGCGGTGAGGAACACGAGCTTGGCCCTGCGGTTCGTTGGATCGGGCTTCGTTTCGATAAGACCGCGCTCGCGCAAATCGTTGAGAACCTGATGGACTGCCTGCCGCGATACACCCGCCCGGCGGGCGATCTCCGATGGCCGTATCCCACCCTTGAGCAGATGCGGAAAAACAAGCGAATTAGATTTGGGTATGTCGCGCCATCCATGCTCGCCGATCAGCTGAATGAAGCTTGAATCCATCCATCTGAAAGCGTTCAGGAAAAGCCGGCCAAGATTGATTTTCTCGGTACCATCGGGGGGCATACTGCATTGTAAACGGTTAAGTCAAGACACTTGACATTGCGGCGTCCCGTTAGTTTACTTGGAGATAGTCAAGTCGATTGACTTCGCTCGCCAGGATCATACGGCGAGGAAGGGTAGGCTCATGGGCACAGCGACTTCGAGGAAGATCGCCAAGGTGGCGGACACCTATGAGGTAATGGAGGGCGCCGGAGTCCTCGTTCGGAGGGCGCTTCCTTCGCGAGAAATTTCGTACGAAGATGTCGATCCTTTCTTGCTCCTCGATTTCGCCACCATGCATCCCGACGATCCGGCATTCCCGGACCATCCGCACCGCGGATTCGAGATCATCACTTACATCCTCTCCGGCAGCGCCAACCACACCGACAGCTTTGGCAACCGCGCCGAGATTCGAGCCGGTGGCGCACAGCGCATAACGGCGGGTAAGGGCATGGCCCACGGCGAAGGTCTCGGCGGCGACAGATCGGAGGCCATCCTTGCCCTGCAGCTATGGATCAACCTCGAGAAAGCCCAGAAATCGGTTGAACCCGATTACCAAACCCTTGAACCTGAGGATGTGCCGGTGATCGCCAAGGACGGTGCGACCGTGAAGGTCATCGTCGGCGACGACTCGCCCATGAAACTTCTGACGCCGACCATGTATCTCGACGTCACGGTCGATCCCGGTGGTGAATTCACTCGGTCGATTCCTTCGGAGTTTCAAGGTTTCGCGTTCGTGATCGAGGGAGCCGGTCTGTTTGGAAAAGAGGCCACGCGCGCGTCCACCGGTCAGCTCGTGGTCCTCGGATCGGGTGAAAACTTCCACGCCGCCGCGGACGGCGACGATCCCGTGCGATTTATTCTTCTGGCCGGGCAGCCCCACCGGGAGCCGGTTCTGTGGCGCGGGCCATTTGTGGATTGATTCGGGGAAACCGCAGGCGCGGCGGATTCCAGCAGATTCGTCCCGGTGGCCGAGTAATTTCGCGAACGTGCTGGACATAGTAAACAGCTTTACAGCAATCCTCCGCCGGGCGTTCTAATCTTCCATGGGTCGCTGAGTAGCGATCTAAGAACATTTACAACCAATGCGGGTTCGAAAGGGCAAAACACGGGAAACCGTGTTGCGCAAAGCCACGGGTCTGAAGCTTCAACGGAAGCTACGGTAGCCGGGCCGCCGAAAACTCGATTGCGGGCAGCAACGAAGCCCGCCAGGCAGAACCCGTCGATTCGTCCGAGCAGGACAGCGGCGGGTTTCACATTTTCCGGCCTGCTGAGGGTAAAAGACCCGACAGGAGGTCCGACCCGATGCGGAAGCTAACAGCACTGATATTCGCGGCCATTCTGGCGTTGCAGGGCGTGTTGGCCGCACCAGCGTTCGCGGACGAGCACGAGTCTGGTGAGTCCACGACCGTTGCGACGCAGACCCCAGCGGACGATGCCGGCGACGGGAACGTCGAAGATACTGCCCATGACGACGACCCTGTAGTGTCGATTACGGGTGTACTGCGGTTCGTCGACGTGGAGACCGGCGTATTCGTTGTCGACGACGAGGTCTATCTGATCGACGATCCCGAGACGTTGGAAGGCCTTGCCGAGGGAGACTTCGTCCGGTTCGACGCGGTCGCCGATTCGGACGGTAACCTCACCGCCAGCGCGGTCGTCGCGGTCGAGCCTGCTTCCGACGAAGAACCCCCGGACGGTCAGTCGGACGAGCCGGACGACGACGGCGACGATGACTCCGACGATGTAGACGATGCCGCCAACAGCGGGCGCAATCCCAACAGCCGTGGGACCAGGGCCCTAACCATGCTGCTGGACCGCTTCGAAAGTGCGCCGGCCCAGGCGAGCAACGGCTTGCTGCGCGCGATCAGCCGGCTGGCGGTCAGGCTAGAAGTGGATGTTGACCTGCCAGAATTCGACCCCGACGACCTGCACGACAACCGCGGTAGGGGCCGGAACGCCGACCCTGACTTCGGGCGGCCGGGCCACTCAGATAGATCTGGCCACGGGAACGGCACAGAAGGCCGCGATGGGTCCGATAGCGGTGGCGGCCACGATGAGTTGGACGAGGGTGACGGGGACTCCACCGAAGGCCACGGCCAACGTGGAGGTCACGGACGGTCTGATCGGTAGCGGGCTTTTCCCGACGGTCCTGAAACCGAATCGCGAGATCTCGGAATAACCCTCGCTAGACCCCGAATTCGAACGGCCGCTCCAGCGCTCCATCAAAAGCCGTGTCCGTAAGCGGACGCCGCATTCGCGGCAGCGACTCCTCCTCGAGGTTCTCAGCATCGAGTTCTGCCGCGTCGCCGTAGTGGCCGACTGCGATCATCGGGCCTAAGGTGAAATCGCTTGAGATTCCAAAACTGGCGCGCGCCAATTCTTGATCGTATCCGCCCATCTGGAGCGTCACGAGTCCCATTCCTACCGCCTGAATCACCAGACTGAGGTTCGCCATGCCGAGATCGTGCATGTGGAACCGATTCCGGCGATCCTCTTCAATCAGGCTCCTCTTGGCGAATGACAGGAGCAGGAGCGGGGCGTTCTTGGCGGGCGCGTTGCCGGAATTGAGGCACGCTTCCGCCTTGCGCCGTGGATCGGGATTGGCCTTGGTGAAGATCAGGTATCGCCACGGCTGCTCGTTCAGAGACGATGGGGCCCAGCGCGCTGCTTCAAACAACGTCGCGACCGTTTCAGGAGTAAGGTCCTTATTCGGATCGAACGCCTTGGTGCTAAATCGCCTTCGAATCTCATCGAGGATAGGTCGCTCGGTCTGCGCCGGGCTCCGCATTGGTTACTCCGATCTTCATCCCGACCGTTTCTTGATTGGAGGTTGTCCCGCGGTGGCCCCTGCGCGCGGGTTACGGCTGACGGGTTGGTCACACCGGACGCATCTGGTAGCCCGTCAGCGAACGTCCCACTCCGGCCGGCGCGGGTCTTCGTGCCAATCCAGATCCCAGATCAAGTCCGGTAAACCTCCAAACCGACTCTATATTTTCCCACGAACGGCGATACGTACGCGATACCGGCACGCCGAAATACTTCCTTGGGAATCCCGATATCGGCGAGCACGAGATCGCCGGTATCCGTAAAAGCCAGTCCGGTTTTGGGCAGAGCGAGCGTCACGGTCGCGGCGGGCCGGATAGCGAGGCCCGGGGCCGCGCCAGTATCACCGTCGATGCCAGACGGTACATCGAGAGATAGAACCGGAGCGTCGACGCCATGGGTCCATACAATCAGCCGAGCGATCTCGCCGGACGGCGCTCCGCGGAGGCCATACCCAATGAGTCCGTCCAGGATCATGCTTGGCGCCACGCTGGGATTCGTCCCCGCGCCAATCTCGGTCCGGCCGGTGGCACGGTACAGGGCGAGCTGAGCAGACGGCACCGTGGCAAGTCGATCCTCGCTGAATGCAAGCAGGAGTTGCACGTCCACGCCGTGATTCGCAAGATGCCGGGCCGCACAGATCACGCCCGCTCCATTTCCACCGGATCCGGCGAGCGCCAAGACCGTCGGCGGATCGGACCCCAGACGTGACATCGCCTCCTCGGCCAAATTTCGTCCCGCGTTTTCCATCATTTGGAAGAGGTTGGGACCCAGTTCGTCAACGGCGATGCGGTCGATTTCGCGCATTTCCGCGACGGTGACCGCAGGCACCCTTCGACCGTCTTCCGTGCGGAATTCAGCGCCGCTTCTTGCTTCGCCGGCCAGATCTGGCACCCGGCCCTACAACAAGCGTCCGGAAGGTCGCGTTGCCGGCTCCCTCCCGCACCGGCCGGCGCGGTCCCATGCGCTTCGGGTCACGATAATCGAATCAGCATCGACTCGAGGCGGCGCGATGAATTCTTACGGCTGCACGTCAGTGGCGATGATTTGCCATCTGCTTCTATGCGGCCACCAATGCAAGCCGTTTGAGATGCTCCTCGTCAAGGATCACGATCTTCCGCTTAATGCGCTTGGGGACGCCCATCTCTTCCATTTGGGCGAGTTCCTTATTTACCGTCACACGCGTCAGCCCCACCATCTCGGCAAGCTGCGTCTGGGTGAGCACCACGTTGAGCAGAGTGCCCTCGTCCATCGCTTGTCCATAGATCGCCATCAATTCCATGAGCCGTCGGGCTAGCCGAACGGCGGCGGTTTGGAAGATAGCCTCTCCCAAAACCTCATCCATGCGACGCAGCCTCAAGCTGAGCACGCGCAGAATCTCGAGTGACGCAGGGGGATACCGAATTATGAAATTCATGAAGTCGTCCCGGAAGAGCATCAGCACTTCGGTATCTTCGGCCGTGATCGCGCTGGCGGACCGAGGATCGCCGTCTAGCAGCGACATATCTCCGAAGAAATCACCGTCGCGCAAGACGATAAGGGTCAGCTCACGTCCATCCTCCGAAAGCTGGGTGATCCGGACGCTTCCACCCTCGATTATGTAAAAGGATTCGCCCTCGTCGCCCTGGTGGAAGATCACGTCGCCGCTCGAATACTTGCGTTTTCGGAGCATCTGCGAAAGATCCAGAATCTGACCTGGGGTTAGCGCCGCGAACAGAGGTATCCGCCGGAGTTCCTCCGGATCGACGCCTGACGGGTTGATCTGCGCGGTCAATCTCGACATCGGTTCGGTTCCTCAACGCCGATTCTGCTAAACCGTCGCGCGCCCCGCCGGGAAAGGCTGCGACGCACTCCTACGACGCTATTTTACGGAAACGCGCCTAGCGCAGGCGGTTATCAAAGATCCGAACCGGATCAGCATCAGATCGCTTCGGCGAGGCCGAGCGATGTTCTCGTCCTTATTCCGTAGGCGCAATGCCGAATATGCGAACCCCGCGACCAGGCGAGGTTCCCCCAAATGGCGGCGTCACCTGACCGAGCGGGGCGGGCGCGATCGAAGGCTCAGCTGAGATGGGTGAGCCTGGGAAACACTTCCTCCGCCAGAAGCGTCATGGACTGAATCCACTTATCGCGTGGCTTCCATTCGTGTCCCACCGCCAAGTAAACCCCGAAGCCGCCGACTTCGAAATGTAGCCGCTCGATCTGTTCAACCACATCGTCCGGGCTTCCTACGACCCACACGTGCTCCATCATGTATTCGAGATCGACCTCGGAATTGGGAACATCGAGGTCGTGCTTGAATATGTCGTAGTTACCCGCCCTTTTGCCGAGCCGCAGGAAATAGTCTCGATAATCCCGCCCAAGCGTGCCCTCGAGCGCCAGCTTTTGCGCTTCCTCGGTTGTCTCGGCCACGAACGTATCGCGGGCGATCCTCCACTCCGAGCGATTTGGCGTCTTGTCGGACTGGCCCGCGCCCTTCTCGACCGCGTCCCAGTGGGTCTTGATGATCCGCGATGGGATGATGTCGCTGCTCATGGGAATCCATCCGCGTTCACCCGCAAGTGTGAGCGTGTCGGAATATGGTGTGAGCCCGGCCACGCCGATGGGTGGATGAGGTTTCTGATAGGGCTTCATGTGAAACCCGAGACCGATTTCCGGGTCCGGTTCAGGAATCTTGAATTTGTAGTACGTGCCCTCATAGACGCCCGGCTTGGGGTCCTCCCAGAGCTGGACGATCAGATCGATGGCCTCCCGGGAGGCCGCACGGTTCTCCTTCGATTTTGGATCGAATCCAAAGGCCTCCAGGTCACCAGAAAACACGCCCGCGCCCACGCCCCAATAGAAGCGGCCGCGGGCCATGTTGTCGAGCTGCGCGACTCTATGCGCGAGCATGAACGGATTGTGATTGGGCATGCAGTTGACGCCCGTGCCCAGAATGATGTTTTTCGTGAGGGGCAGCGCCTGTGCGATCAGCAGATCGGGAGCTGGAATGTTCTCCCACTCGGCGGTCAAATGCTCACCGATCCAGGCCTCCACGTAGCCAAGCTCGTCGGCTTTCACGATCTGCTCGAGATCATCGCGAAGTGTCTCCGCAGGATCGGAACCGGGCGGATGCATGGGCATCGTGAAGTAGCCCAATCGCATGGATACCTCCTAAGCCTCAGTCAGGCTGCGTGGTCGTGATTTGCTCGAGCCCCGATGCGATTGCTCGTCACGGACGGGTTCCAGGAACCGTAAGTCGATCGGTGTTCAGCTCGTGACTATGGATCGAAGCCTCTCGGCCACGACTTCTTCATCGCCCTCATGGAGCGTGTTTGGATTGAACAGCAGAGCGCCATCGACTTCGCCCACGACGATACTTGGACTGCCGCTCTGGAGCTCGGCAATCACCTTCTTCGCCGTGAGACCCGATGCGGCTTCAAAATCCACACAGAGGCCCGGCGCTCCGATATTTATTCCTGGCACCACGCTCGATTTCACGCCGTCCAGCCCTTCCAGTACCGCGGCGATGGGGGCCAGTCTGGTCTGAGCGTCGGCGATTCGCTGCTCGTGGTCGAGCGTCATCCAGTTCCTGAGCGCTAGCAAGACAGCGATGATCTCCGCGCGGTCCAGCTTGAGCGGGCGGCCGAATGCCGACGCGCCCGTCTCGAAACCTATGAATCCTTGGCTCACGGCCGATTCGACCAAATCTCTTCTCCCACAGAGGATTCCGCTGGAATGCGGTGCGCCGAAGTACTTGGCGCCGAAGCAGACGAGGTCGGCGCCCATCTTTGTCCAACCCAGCATGCGTTCCAAGGGATAGAGCTGCGATGCCGCATCGACGAGCACCGCCACGCCGTTTCGATGCGCGATCTCGATGACTTCCTCAAGGGGTACGATCCCGCGAGCCGAATCCAGGTGCGCCGGGAACAGGACCGCCGCCGTGTCCGATCCGAGCGCGGCGTCAAGCTGTTCGGCGGAGACGGAATCGGCGTCACCGACCTCAATCAGCTTCGTCCCGACGATCGTGGTGACGTGCTCGTACTTGTACCGGTGCGGCCCCTGGATAAGGACCTTGTTCCGCATTCCTTGCGTATGCGGCAGGGCGCTAATCTTGGCGACATCGTCACCGGCGATACAGGCGGCAGTTCCGAGAACCAGCGCCGCGGCGCAGCCCGACGTTATGTAGGCGGCTTCGCATTCAAGCAATTCGGCGACCAACTTGCCCGTTTCCGCGAAGAGGTCTTCCATGGACACGAAATACCGGTTGGCGGCGTCCATGGCCTCCCGGATCTCCGGGGACAAGATCGAACCGCCGAAGAGAGTCTGATTCCCCCTGGCGTTGATGACCGGAACCAAGCCCATCTCAGAGTAGATGTCGGTTTCGACGGTGGATTGCGAAACTGCTGTCACGATATTTCCCTCCGCACCCGCGCCTGATTGAATAGCAACAGATAGTAACGTTTAGCTACGACGCGGAGAAACCGCTGACGTTCCGCGCCGGAACATTTTCCCGGGAGACGCCCGCCATCGCCCCGGGAAGTTGACCGGCCGTCGATACTACGCCGCGCTAATTGCTCATAATGACGGGCGAGGGGTCAAATCTTCCCAGGCACGAACGCTTAATTGGAGGCACGCGCAATGTCGACCGAATCCGCCGGGCGGGGCATCGTGCTGGACTCGCGGCGATCTCCAAATACAGCCCTGAGGCCGGTCCCAATCTCACATGTCCGCATCGATGACGGATTCTGGGCGCCGCGTCGCAAAATGATGCGCGAATCAGGCCTTGGCCATCAATTCAAGATGTGCGAATCGACCGGTCGGATCGATAATTTCCGCCGCGTGTCCCGGGCCAAAGATGTTCCTCATCGGGGCAAGGTGTTTAACGACTCGGACGTCTACAAGCTCCTGGAGGCGGCGAGTTATGCGCTCGCGGATCAGCCAGACGAGGAAATCGGCCGGTAGGTCGACGACGCGATCGATGAAATTGAGGCCGCGCAACACGATGACGGTTACATCAACACCTATTTTTCCCTGGAGCGAGAACACGAGCGGTACTCGGATCTGACCACCAAGCACGAGCTCTATTGCGCCGGTCACCTGATCCAGGCGGCCGTCGCCCACAAACGGGCAACCGGAAGCGACCGGCTGCTGGTCATAGCGCGGCGATTCGCGGACCACATCTGCGCCACATTCGGCCGGACCGCCACGCAGGGAACCGACGGGCACGAGGAAATCGAGCTGGCCCTGGTGGAGCTTTACCGGCTGACGGGCGCGACGAGGTATCTGGAGGCCGCGGGCTATTTCCTGGAAGCCCGCGGCCGCGAGCCGAGCGTGATGCCGGAGGTCCAAGGAGCGTTCGGACGCGCCTATTACCAGGACCACATGCCCGTCGCCGAGCAATCGGAAGCTGTTGGTCACGCGGTCCGCGCCACCTATCTTGCGACTGGAATGATGGATGTCGCGCTCGAGGCCGATCGACCAGAACTGGCTGCCGCGGCGGAGAGATTGTGGGACAGCGCATACGGGCGCAAATCGTATGTGACCGGCGGCCTTGGAGCACGATACGAGGGCGAGTCCTTTGGGGCCGATTTCGAGCTGCCCAACGAGGCCGCCTACGCCGAAACGTGCGCGGCCATCGGCGGCGTGTTCTGGAACTGGCGCATGCTCCTGAACAGTCAGGACGCGCGTTATGCCGACACCCTCGAAAACGCCCTCTACAACGGAGCGCTGGCCGGGATATCCCTCGACGGCGCGCGGTACTTCTACATGAACCCGCTCACGTCCCGCGGCGGCTACGAACGCTCCGAGTGGTTCGGCTGCGCGTGCTGCCCGCCCAACATCGCCAGGCTATTGATGAGCCTCCCCGGTTACATCTATTCGACCTCGAAGGATGCGTTTTGGGTCCATCTTTACGCTGCGGGCAAGGTCCGAACCACGCTTCCGAACGGAGACGGGATCGCGCTCGAAATAAATACGAGATATCCGTGGGATGGGGTCATCGAGATCACGGTAACGGAAGCCCCATCACACGGCGTCGAATTGAAGCTGCGGATACCTGCCTGGTCGCCCGGCGCGACCGCGACCGTCAACGGTGACGATACGGCGCAAACTCCGCGGCCGGGTACGTACCTCGGAATCGAAAGGACCTGGGAGCCGGGGGATTCGGTGACCCTGACGCTGCCCATGGAGGTCCGCCGGATCGTAAGTCATCCTCGCGTCGTCGAGAATCACGGTCGCGTCGCCCTGGCCAGAGGTCCTCTCATCTACTGCATCGAGGAAACCGACCACGCCGGCGCAGACCTCTTTGAGATCGCACTGCCGCGCGACGCCAAGATCGAAGTGGCCCACGACGACCGCCTTCTGGAGGGAGCCGCCACACTCCGGGCGACGGCCGAACGGATCACCGGTCCGGGGAACGGAAATGTCCTGTACGGACCGGCCGGCGGCGACGGGAACGGCGTCGCCACCAAGGTGGCGATGACCGCCGTGCCGTTCTACGCGTGGGGCAATCGGGGCGAAGGCGCCATGCAGGTTTGGATTCCGGAGGCTCGGACCGCTTAACGCCCGTCGCCGCCCCCGGCTCGAGTGCCTGAACGGAGAGCGCCGCCTGGATCTACGGGCCCGCCGGCACCTCGTTCGGGTCCGGGAATCCCAGAGCGTCGGCGAATTTCCACTGGAAATCCTCCAGGGCGGATAGCTCCAGGTATGTGACCTTAGGCGGCAACAGCTCGGCGGCGACGCGGCATTCCAGCGACAGCAAACCCATCCGCGCGCCGAGTCCCGCGGCGTTCCCCACGGCCCTGATCTTGCTGGTGTCGATATCGGGCACCAGACCGATCGCCTTGGCGGATTCAGGGCTTATGTAGCTCCCAAATGCGCCTGCCAGCATCACTTCGTCGAGGTCGGTTCCGTCCACCTTGGCCTCTGCGAGCAGCGCGTTGACGCCGCACCGTATCGAACCCTTGGCCAGCTGAAGCTGGCGGATGTCGGCTGCGTGGAGAATCACACGATCCTCGGCTTCGGGCGAATCGCCGTACAGAAGGACGTAGCCGCCGATGTCGTCTGGGAATACGCGGCGGGCCAGGGCCGGCGGGCATGCGTCGCGGGCCTCTTCCGGATGCAACAGTCTTCCGGTCACGGCGACCAACCCGGTGCGAATCATTTCGGCGACCGCCTCCACGAGACCCGAGCCACAGATCCCCGTTGGCTTCCCGCCGCCTATGACCTCGAGGTGAACGCCCTCATCGTCGAGGCGCACGCGTTCGATCGCGCCTTTCGTCGCCCGCATGCCATGGATGATCTCGGCGCCCTCGAAGGCGGGACCAGCGGGGGCCGCCGTTGTCGAAATTTCGCCGTCGATGGCGAGCGCGATCTCGCCGTTCGTGCCCACGTCGATCATCAGAACCGTTGTCCGGTCGGGACTGGCTCGAGCCTCGTGGAAATCATCCCGGCCAGGATATCGGCGCCCACGTAGCTTGCGATGTTAGGGAAGACGAAGAGCGGCGTTGGGCCGCGAGCAGGTTTATTCCCAGCTCGGCCGCGCTCGTGGTCACGCTGTCGCTTTGCGACTCCTACGAATGGACTAAAGCCGATCTTGCTCGGGTCGATGTTGAGCAGTAGATGGGTCATGACCGTATTGCCGACGAACACGCATTCGTACACGTGTCTCCGGCTTACCCGCGCATCCCTGAGAAGCCTCGCGATAATTTCGTTGACCGTGTCCACCACGGCGTTATGCAGCAATTCCACATTCTTGCGACCGCCCTGCGTCAGGGTCATGCGAGTGATAACGTCGGCCCCGTGGTACGCCTGCCCGTTGAGGTCCGAGGCCGTCGCCACTTCTTCACCGCTGTTGAGGTCCATCAAGGCCCCCACGACGCTTGTTGTGCCAACGTCGAAAGCGATGCCGAACATGCGGTCCCGCGTGTCGCCAGGCTCATAAGCCACCGCGCGGTTGCCCACCAACGTCACGGTAATCGGCCCCTCCCCAGCCTTTTCCGTCACGTAGGGAAGCTGGCGGAGCGCGTCGAGCGACGTATCCGCGCCGCCCGAGACGGCCGCCAGCGCATCCTGAACCTTCGGCCATTCAAATCCGGCGTTGTGAATCTCGGCCTTGGGCAGTGTGACGACATGCTTCTGCACGTTTGGGTAAAGCTTGATGTCGCCAATTTCGGCGGAGGTGACGGTCTTGAGGACGATATCTACCGCCGGATGGATGTAGGTGGCCGCATCGATGACGGGATGCTGGCACGCGAGCCGCCACCCCGGACGATAGCTGCGCCGGGGACAGACGGCGGTTATCCGCCCCGGTGAGCGGCGGAGGGTCGTAGCCCTGCACCAGAACGCGGCACTTCCCGCACGTCCCGTTGCCCGCGCAGACCGTTTCGATCTTGACGTCGAACGCGTAACCGGCGTCCAGGATCGTCGTGCCCTCGGCAACTTCGACTTCCCTTTCCTCCGGCAGAAAGGTCGCCCTTACTGTCTTATCCGTTTCGGAGGAAATGTCGCTAGGAGATTTCGTTGCCACCGAACATAACTCTCATATTCGCCGCCCCTGCCGCGCGCGCAAGCTCTGGTCCAACACTACAAACGACCCTGGTCCTCTTGAAAGGCGACCTATGCATTCGCCTATCTTGGGATTCCTCACTGCGGGAATTCGATACGCCGCCCAAGTCAGCGCCCGGCGACTGCCTCATAAGACCCCGCTGCAAGGTGAATTACCTCGGGCGCCAGTATCGATCGGCCGGCCGCGCCGCAATCCGGTCAGGCGGCTCACTTCTTCTTTGCCGGCCTGCTTCGTTTCGCGCTTCCTGAATTCGGCGATCCATCCCATTGAGAATTCGTCCAGCCCGCGGATCATGTCGGTCGCTAAGATCGCCATTCTCGTTTGAGATTGCAGCGGGTCCATGATCGCCGCGGTAAGCCCACTCCGCACCGACATCCCGAGCATCATCGCGTTCATGAAATTTCGGTCGGGCATTCCAAACGACAGATTGCTAAGACCTACGCTGGTGTTGTTCCCGAGTTCAGAAGATACGCGGCGAATGGTATCCAGCGTTGTCTGGCCCGTGGTGTGGTCCGCGCCGATGGGAAGGATCAGCACGTCGATGATCACGTCGTGCGGTTCAATTCCATGTTTCTCGGCCTCGCGCAGCAACGTCTGGGCGATTTCAAACCGCTCCTCAACAGTCGTGGGCATGTTCGCCCCACCGCGCATGCACATGCCGATCATGGGCAGATCGTGATCCTTGATCGCGGGCAGCAGCCGCTCCATGTAGGTCTCCTCTGCTGGAACGGAATTAACAAGCGAGCGGCCTTCCGCCACTTCAATCCCGGCCAGGAGAACATCTATCGTCGAGGAGTCGATGGAGATCGGAACCTCCACGGCTTCCTGCACCGCCCTGACGGCCGATCGCATCGCCGCGGCCTCGTCCACGCCGGGAACACCGACGTTGATGTCGACGATGTGCGCCCCGGCCTCGACCTGCCGCTTGGCCATCCGCTGTAAGTACCCCCACTCCGATTCCCTGATCGCGCGGGTAAGCCTTTTTTTGTTCGTGGGATTTATGCGTTCGCCGATGATGCAGAATGGCTGGTCTGGCCCGATTACGAGCTCGGACCCGGTGCCACGCAGGCGGGTTTCCAATCGTATCCTCCGTGTGGTCGCGCCCGTTAGGGACTTCACCGACGATCGGACTTGGAATCAATGCGCTCGTCGAGGACGCCATGCCGGTGTGACCCCTGGGCGACCCCAGCCTAAGCCTCGTCCCGGTGCCCTGAAGCGGCGAGGATCCTCAAGAGTTATGTAATGTTAGCATGGCGTAAGCCGTCTCCCTCGCCGCGCGGGGGGCCACTTTCATCTAAGCTAAATGAGCTCCCGGACCGATGGCGAACCGGGACCCGCTAGATGATCGACCGGGGCTCAGGCGATGAAGAAGTCACTGCTGGAACGTGCCGGAGCCCCGCGGGGCATCCTGGCCCACATCCAATTCGAGATCTTCCCCGCCAAAGGCGCACTCAAGAAGGTCCTCGATTCGTTTTCACCGGACACGGCCATAAGCGTGACAAGCTCGCCAACGGGCGGGATCGAGCCCACGCTCAAGCTGCACCAAAGACTGACGGAAAACGGATACAAATCGATTCCCCACATAGCGGCACGGGTGATCAAGTCGCGGGAGCACCTTCGCGAAGTGCTGGACAGGCTGGCGAAGTCGGAAACGAAGGAGATAATGGCTTTGGGCGGCGATCCCGAAGCCCCGCTTGGTCCGTTCGATTCATCCGCTCAACTCTTGCGCGAGATGGCTGATCTCGGCAGCCGGTTTGAATCCGTGGCCGTAGCCGGCTACCCGCAGGGTCACCATCTGATTTCCGATGAGTCGCTTTCACAGGCGCTGCTCGACAAGCAAGCCTTCGCATCGCACATCGTCACGCAGATTTGCTTCGATGCGGATGACACGATCGATTGGGTGGGGAACATTCGCCGCGCCGGAATCGAACTTCCGATTTATGTGGGGGTGCCGGGGAAATTGAACGCCGTGCGGCTGCTCGATTTCGCCGTAAGAACCGGAGTAGGAGACGCTCGTCGATTCCTGAAATCGCACTTTGGAATTCTCGGTCATCTACTTCGACCGATCTACACGCCGGACAAGCTGATCTCGAAACTCATGGCCGCCTCAGAAAAGAGGGGCCTGGAGCTGTCGGGCCTTCACGTGTTCACTTTCAACCAGGTGAAACAGTCCCGGGAGTGGGCTGAGCCGCTGCTGAAACGACGATCCCAGGCAGCCTGACGGTTGGAGTCTGTCAACGATCGTTAGCGACGCTCCGATCTGACCGGCGGGCGACCTGTGTTCCGATTCGGGAACGCCGCGAGTTCGTAGGTTAATGTTGTTCATTCTCCCGGATTAAATGAAGCGGAGGCGATGTCGGTGGCGGCGGACTTCGATTTCGGCAGTACAGTGGAAGTGCTCCACGAGGCGATCATCGGTGGCGACGCGGACACGGCGGAGTCGTCGGTTCAAAGCTGCATCGACAACGACATCAGCCCGCAGGCCATCGTCAATGACGGAATGCTCCCGGCAATGGACATTGTGGGCGAGAAATTTCGCAGGAATGAGTACTACGTTCCCGAGGTTCTGATGTCGGCGCGCGCGATGAAGACGGGCATGGTGCTCGTACGGCCCCTGCTTGCCGCCTCCGGAGCCAAACCGACTGGGACCGTTGTGCTGGGCACCGTAAAGGGCGACCTGCACGACATCGGCAAGAACCTGCTCGGAATGATGCTCGAGGGCGCGGGCTTTGTCGTACACGACCTCGGGATCGATTGCGACGCGCAGAAGTACGTCGACAAGGCGAAAGAGGAAGGCGCCCAAATCGTCGGACTTTCAGCCCTTCTTACCACGACGATGGTGTACTTCCCGAGAGTCGTGCAGGCCGTAAACGAAGAATTCGGTGACAAGGTAAGCGTCATGGTCGGCGGCGCTCCGGTAACGCAAGATTGGGCCGACGAGGTGGGAGCCCACGGCTACGGGGCCGACGCCGCCGCCGGAGTGGCTCTGGCTAAAAAGCTCGTTGGCATCGAGGTCAAGGAGACGCCCGAGGAAGCCGCTGGAAAGCTCCTCCTGCAGGCCAGAGACCTGTTCGAAGTTGCGATCCGGCGCGAAGATCCTGAGCAGATCACGAAGGAGACCGAGGAGGCGCGGAAGGTCGCTCTCGAGGCTCAGGAATCGGGCGCCGACGCGAACGCCGTTGAGCGCTTGCTGCAGGCCATGGACAGGGAAGTAGCGCGGTATGAATAGCGAATTGGAAGTTTTCAATCGCGAACGCGAGCAGGACTCGATTAGCCTTGTCCAAGGGGGCTCGCGTCTGGTAGGCCCTTAGGCGAGTGCGATGCGAGCTGTGGGGAGATTCTGGAGGGTTCAGTGGCTAACGTGATCAAGTCGAACGGCCAAATCGGCGAAATGTCGCCGCGTGAGCGAATGGTCGCGGCAATCCAGGGCAAAGAAGTAGATCGCCGTGCAGTCGGAAATATTGTGTCCTCCGCCACGTACGATCAAATGCGCCGCTCCGGCCACTCATGGCCCGCCGCGCACACCGATCCCGAAGAGATAGCGGGCTTAGCCTCGTTTAGCTACACCGACCTGGGCTTTGACACCGTCATGCCGTACTTCGGCTTGGTGCATGGTGCAGCCGCCCTCGGCGCGCCGATCGACTGGGGGGAGGACCCATTCGTCGAGGAAAACGGAAAGCTGATCTCAGGGCCGAGGATGCCGGCCTGCCGTCAACCGGCCCATTGGAAGGGCCCTGACGAGATCGACATCCCAGATGACTTTCTGGACCAGCCGACCACGAAATCCATCATCGACGCCGTTCGGATCCTCCGGAAGCGGCATCCGGATGCCTGCGTGGTTGGCAAGGTCATGGGGCCGTGGACGCTTTCGTATCACATGTTCGGCGTCCAGGATTTCCTGCTCAACGTCATCCTCGAACCCGAATGGGTCCATGCGTGTCTCGACGGACTCAAAGACGTTTCAGTGGCGTTTGCCAACGCCCAGTTCGAGGCCGGCGCCGATATCGTGACCCTGGCCGATCACTCGACCGGCGATCTCGTGCGCGCCGAGACATATCGCGATTTCCTAATGCCCGTGCATCAGGCGATCACTCCGAAGATCGACGGACCTGTAATCCTGCACTGTTGCGGCAACACGCTGGACCGGATTAAGTACATCAAGGACGCGGGATTCGAAGCTTTCCACTTCGCCTTTGAGAACGAACCTCACGCTGCCAAGGAGGTCGCCGGCGACTTCCCATTGGTGGGTAACGTCAGCAATGTGATCACGCTGCTGAAAGGCGACCCCGACACCATCAGGGAAGAGGTGAAGAACGTGTACGACGCCGGCATCGAAGTGGTGTCGCCGGAATGCGCGGTCCCGCCGCAGGTCACCGACGAGAGTCTAAAGTTGATCTCAAGTACGGTCCTCGACCTCGAGGCCAAGCGAAAGGCCGGCGTCGAGAGCTAGGCCGACCGGGAGTCGGTCGGCTCGAAGGTTCCCCGTTTACCACGCTGAGATCGCGCAGTCGGAGCGATACAATCGTGGCAGCCGGCGACGCCGCGGATTCGCAAAATCCCATCGATGGAATTCGTGAGGTAAGACTTGAACATCACGATCGTCTACGGATTCCTTGGGTCAGGCAAGACGACCTTCCTCAGGAGCCTCATTCCCAAGCTAAGTTCCGACGAGCGGGTGGCCGTCCTGGTCAACGAGATGGGCGAGGTGGGAATCGACGGGACCGTCCTCGAATCGGACGAGATGAACGTCCAGATGCTTTCAAACGGATGCATATGCTGCGAACTGCGCGGGGACCTGCTTTTGGCACTGATCGAACTCCAAAAAAAGTTTCATCCGGATCGATTGGTCATCGAGCCCACCGGCCTTGCCGCTCCGAAACAGCTTGACGAAGTCTTCGCCGATCCCGAAATCGCCAAGTTCGCCACGGTTGACTCGATGGCGACGATTCTCGACGCGACAAGATACGAGGCGGCGCACAAGGTTTTTGGGTCGTTTTTCCCCGACCAGATAGCCTCGGCGTCGCTCGTCCTGATAAATAAATCCGATCTTGTGGATGACGCCGCGATCGCACGTGCCCGACAATTCGTCAAAGACTTGAATCCTGACGGTCGGATCCACGTGACAACCTACTGCGACATCGATCCGATGCTTATCTTCGAGCACACCGGGGCCACATCATCCGTACACCCGGTGAACGGGGACGACGATCACCTCGTCCACGGGCTGGAAGACTCCACCCGCGGGATGGAAACGCTCTCGATCGTCCCGGGCCCCTTGCCGCGATTAGAGCTCGAAGCCTTCTTGGATCGACTCGCCGCCGGCGAGTTCGGCGAAGTCGTGCGCGCGAAGGGCTTCGTCGCGACCGAATCGGGAACGGTCAGAATGGAATACGTCATGGGCCAATGGGACCTGCACGACTTCTCAGGCACGGAATCACGCGTGGAATTCGTCGGCAAGAACGTACGGGATGGCGAAATAAGACAAGCGCTAGCGGTAGATAACGGCTAGGGCGCTGATCCTGTTCCGCGATTGGCGGACCGGGTCTGCCGAGCCATTCGAGAAATTCGTCGTCTAGTCTCGATTTCCACCGGCGTTACCGTAAAGCTGGCCCGCGGTGGCGAGTTCGGTCATCAACCCAGCGATCAGCGATGCTTCCTGCGCCATGAAGTCAATTTCGTCGACGGCCGCCCGAAGAATTCCCGGAACCGCCGGCGCGGCTATTGCCAGTAGGTCCGGCTCGGAGTCAGGCCCCACCGGGGTGACGTCGACCAGGAAAAAGCCAGAATTACTCTCGCCGCGCATTTCCGAGGTAGTACCGGTCTTTATCGCGGAGACAGTATTTCCGGAGCTGACCAGCAGGTAGCGGTTCAACCCGGGCGTGTAAAACTGGAACAGCATGCTCTGCGCGGCGGTCGTGGCGATTTCAAGTAATCCGTTCCGCCGCATCTCGCAGAATGTCTCGAAGTCCATCTGGTCCCTGAGGGGATGCTCGATAGCGCCGGAAATCGACCCCTCGAGACGGAAAAATGCGGCGAAAGTCGAGTTGGGTTCGCGCCGGATCTTTTGATACAAGGTTCGAGAATCGCTGACGCGCGCCCCAAGCACGGCGCGAATGACAGGACCCTCACCACGGTTCCGAAACCCGTGGCACAGCGCCCCGTAGGTTTCAATGGCCTCACGGTGGTTGAGAGCGATCCGGGCGGCAAGGTCCTTTCGCTCCTCGCGAGAGTCAGACTCTTCGAACGCGTCCAATATCTCGCGGCTGGATTTGACAAGTCGAAAGGCGCTCCAAGTGGCGAAGTCGCTGAAGAATGCTGCGTCGGAGTGTGCTCGATGGTCCATCTCCCACCACTCACCGCGTCGGTCGCCGTCAGTCACCGCGGGCAAGCTCGCCCTCGAAATCTTCCGACCGATCCCGCTGCCGGAACACGATTCGATATCGCCAGGGCTCCGAAAGTACCTCGCGGGCAACCGCGTTGAGCATCGCGGTCATTTCCCGCGCGATGTCCGCCGGAGGGATGTCGCCTTCCGCGAACGAGACAACGTCTCCCCCCGGCCCGTGCATACTCGGCAACTCCAGGATGATCTCCAGCAAGTGATCCGTGACGGCGAATTCGCTGACCCGCATATCCCAGAAGACGTGTTTGGTCGTCACTATCAGCGGGATAACGACCGAGTCGAAATGCTCGGCGCTCCATCGAATGTCGGTACCCGCATACTTGATGGGAACAACATCGGGGTTCCAATCGGGACCCGACGTGATCCAATCGCCGCTTTGATCGGTCACAGACGTAATCTCCAGTCAAAGGCCCCGGTACCGCTCCGAGCGCGAACCATAGTTCCAAGGATCGCGACTCGGGACCTCCCGCGTCCAGAACAAGTGCCCTTCATGTGGCTACTTCGCCGCGGCGTGCGGCCGCCGAAAGTCATGCTCGCAGGTTCGCGATCGCCAGCCGCCGCTCACGATGATTTGATTGACCGCTCGGTGTGCACCGCCCGGCGGTCACGAGTCTACCTATACGCCGGGGCGGAGGTCATCCTCAACGGCGACGTTTTCGAGCGATTTCCGCGGGAGAACGCTCGGCCGCCAGCATTGAACGGGAGATCGATCTATACACGGCAAAGGCTCAGATTCACGCCCCGCGCTTGGCGGCAGTCGCAAGCCGGCGGCTTGACAAGAGTTACCCTTGGAATTGAACTAACAGCGTTGTAGGACGGATCACGTGGAGTCGATCTGGCCGTCAGAAATTCCTACCGCATTTCTCCGGCGGCCGCGCGATTGACTAACGCGGCGCGCCGATTTCCGAGTCGAAGGAGATATCGATGGACCGACCCTGGCATGCGTACTGCGACGTGGGAGTCATCCTCGGAATGATGTACCCGGAAACCGGCGCGGGCGAGGGACCCATCCTCGAGCGCGCGGAACAGGTCTTTCGCGACGAGTTTTTCACAATCCTCGAGATCACCCGCACGCACGATCCTGCCGTCCGCGAAGAGCTCAAATCCATGGCGGCGGTCTCGGGCACGAGACTTGGCTTCAGGGCGCAGCCGCCCATCTTGGCGAGCGGTCAAAACCTCGCCGCGCTCGACGAATCCAAGCGAATGGAAGGCGTGGCGAACGTCAAGGAATCGCTGGACGAGGCGCTGGAGCTCGAATGTGTGGCGTTTTCGTTAATGGACGGTCGAGACTCCTACCCGGGCGAAGAGAAGAAACAAGACGCCATCGACGCGCTCGAGCAATCGTTAAGAGAAATCTTCGATCATGCGCGGGCCGGCGCCGGAGACGGACACCCGATCCCTATATCACTGGAGCAGTTCGATCAGACGGTCGATAAGAAATCGATCATCGGTAAGACCGACGACACCGTTGCTCTGGCGGCGCGAATGCGCGACGTGTACCCGTCCTTCGGGATACTCGTGGATCAGGGCCACCTACCGCTGCTGTACGTCCAACCCGGAAGCGTCCTCGAGGCCCTAGGCGACCTAACGTTCCACGTCGATCTCGGGAGCGCGGTCATGACTCCGGGAAGGGAAAACTTCGGAGATACCCACCCCAGATGGGACTTTCCGGGCGGAGTCAACGGGGTTGCGGAAACCCGCGAGTTTTTGCGCGCACTTGCAACATCGGGCTTTTTCGAGCGGGAGACGCCCACACCAAGACCAATAATGACCATGGAGATCAAGCCGTTCGAGGGTGAGAGCTCCGATATGGTCCTTGCTGGGTCCAAGCGGGTGTTCCAGGAGGCGTGGAACAGCCTCTAGGCGCGTCGACCGCGCGGGGCGGACGCTCTCACCCCGGGCCGCTGATGCTAAGCTCAGGCCGTTTTAGCGGGGGCGAGCGCCCCGCCGCCGCATAGGGGAGGCGCCCCTGGAACGATTGATACTCCGTTCGGCAACGGTGATCGACGGCACGGGCTCCGCCGCCTTCGGCAACGGTGAAATCACGATAGAGGACGGCGTCATACGCTCCGTGGGCAAGGCCGCCGAAAAGCCGCCAGAGGGCGGTCGCCTTGTCGATTTCGGCGATGCAACCATTCTTCCTGGCCTCATCGACGGCCACGTGCATCTCCAGTTCGACGCCGGTGCAACGACGCCGGAAGTTGTCCATAGACACACCTTTGCGACCGACGCCGAACTCGCGATGAGAGCACTTGGCAACGCGCAGCAGGCATTGGGCGCCGGCGTCACGACCGTGCGCGATTGCGGCGGCCGCCTCGACCTCAACACGCAGGTTCGAGCGGCCATCGATTCGGGCGAAGCTGCGGGGCCTCGAGTGCTCGTCTCCGGCGCCCCGATAACCACGACGTCCGGCCACCTGCACTGGTGCGGGTTGATCGCGGACACGGAAGACGAGATCCGCTTCGCGGTCCGTCGGATGGCGCAGGCGGGCGTGGATTTCATAAAAGTGATGGCCACCGGCGGTGGCATGACGCCCATTTCCAACGCCCTTAGACCCCAATACTCCAGAGAGGCGCTCACGGCCCTCGTCGAAGACGCAAGAAGGCTCAACATGCGCGTCGCCGCTCATACGCTCGCCGCCGATGGATGCGAGTACGCGATAGATGCCGGGGTCAGCACCTTCGAGCATTTCCGCTGGTCCGTAGATGGCGGTATCGACTATCGACCCGAAGCCATCGATCGATTCGACTTCGCGAACCAATCGATCAATTCCACCTACACCTCATTCGATCGCGATCGATTCTCCGCCTATTCGTGCTTGGATGACGTCCCGAAAGAATCCACCGACGAACTCAGAGATCGCTACTGGTTCATCCGCGATGCCGCCGACCGCGGAGCGACGGTCACGACGTCAAGCGATAGCGGAGTGCCAAACGCGGCGTTCGGATCGTTCGCCTTGAGCGTCATTGCGGGCATGGTGGCAATGGCCGTGTCGGCCGAGCTTGCAATCGCCCAGGCGACTTCGCTGCAGGCTAAGGCGATCGGGATCTCGGACGAGATTGGATCCATTGAGCCCGGAAAGCGGGCGGATATTCTGGTGGTCGAGGGCGACGCTTCGGCCAATATCTTCGCGCTTCGCAAGCCTGTCGCGGTCTTTCGAGATGGACGCGAAGTCGTTCGGGACGGGCGGCTTGAAATTTTGGAATCGGAAAGGGCGTTGGCGATTGCGGCTGACTGAGTACATCTACCTGGTCGGGGGCGGAATGGGGGGTTTTGGGCTCAGCGACCGCTTTGACTCGAACGTTTACGTAGTCACGGACGGGACGGGCGGTGCGTTGATCGATGCCGGCCTAGGTCCGGGCACGGATCAGATAATCGAAAACATAAGGCGCGACGGCGTTGACCCAGAGGTCATCGACAAAGTGGTCGTTACCCATCCACACGCCGATCACGCGGGCGGATGCTCGGCGCTTAGGTCGGCCCTCGGACTCGAAGTCGTTGTGCCCGCGGGCGCGAAGGCGTGGCTGGAAGAAGCCGACGAGGACGCGATCAACCTCACCCGCGCTAAAAAGGGGGGGAACTACGATCCAGAATATCGTCTGGAACCCGTGAAAGTGGCCGGCGAGCTATCAGATGGGGATACGTTTTCGGCCGGCGGCCTTGAGTTGGAGGTCATGTGGACGCCTGGCCACACTTCCACCCACAATTGTTACGTTCTCCGCGTTGACGGCACCGTAAATCTGTTCTCTGGCGATTTTGTGTTCTGCCAGGGGCGTATTTTGCAGATCAACACGCCCGACGCCTCCATGCCCGACTACGCGAAAAGCATGGAGAGGTTCCGGGGTTTCGGACTGGACGGTCTATTCCCCGGTCACGGAGCGATCACGATCACGAGGGCGCAGGAACACGTCAACATCGCGATCGCCGCGTTCGACCGGCTGGGGATTCCACTCAACTTGGCGTTCTAGTGAGTTCCCCGGTCATGTCCAAACTGCGACGTTGCAGCAGGCCGGATGCCTGAGTGATCCAGCTGCGCGATCGGACGGCCATTATCACCGGGGCGGGCCGCGGCATCGGACGCGCCATCACCCTGGCAATCGCCGCGGAGGGCGCCAACGTCGTTCTCACGGCTCGAACCGAATCCGAGATCGACGAGACGGCGGAAGCGGCGCGCAAACTTGGGGTCGGCGCGCTGGCGATTGCGGGTGACGCCGCCGACGAGGTGGCCGTGGCCGCGGTCGTGGACGCCGCGACGGCCGAGTTTGGTCAGATCGACATCCTGATCAACAATGCCGGGTTTGCCATTAACTCGCCTGTCTATCTCACGGAAATCGGCGATTGGGATCGCGTCATCGCCGTCAATCTGCGGGGACCGTTCCTATTCTCAAGAGCCGTGGCAGGGCAAATGGCCGAACGGCGGTCCGGCGTCATCATCGGCATATCGTCCGCCGCCGGCCTGCGGGGGGCGCCCGTGCACGCGATGGGCGCCTACGCTGCGTCCAAATTCGGTCTCATCGGCTTCAACGAGTCGCTGGCGGAATCGCTGCGTGACTCCGGAGTCCGCGTTTTCACGATATGTCCCGGTCCGGTAAGTGACGCCGGAGGCAGCGCTCGTAGACCCGTTGCGGACCCGCCAAATCCACGCGCGATCAAGTCGGAGGACGTGGCGAATGCCGCGATCTACGCGATCACAAGGCTGCCGCTTCCGTCCAGTGGGCGGGTTCTGGACCTCTATCAGCCAACGTTCTAGGAAGCCGCGCCACCAGCCAGGATCAGCCGCACGCGTCCCCGTAGAGGCTGATTAGCCGATCCACGTAACCGAGCGGGTCCCCGGTCCTGATGCGGGCCATCTGGTTGAAGGTTTGTTCGATTCGGGAAGGATCGTTCAACAGCCCGTCCATTCCCCAAATCGATTGCCAGACGAATATGGTGAGATCGAATGCGCGGGCCTCGGTGTTGAAGCACGATCGCGGGTCCCGGCCCAGACGGCCCAATTTATGGTCGAGCGCATGCTGTCCTTCGTGGGCCAGAATGACGGCCATCACGAGATTTGATTCCTGTTCGATGGCCGTGTCGATCAGAATCATTCTCGATACGGATTCGTACAGCCCCAAGCCGCGACGCAAACGCCGAAAGCTTATCTGCTGGGAATTGTCCGTCAGTACGCGGTAGACGGCTTGAAGCTGAGGTATGTCCGTCTGCAAATTCGCAAGGACTTCGAGGCCGTTCTTGATCGAACCAGAGACCTCTTCGGTAACGGGGACGGCTTCGACATTGCCCAGGCCCAGATCGCTCACCCACGTAACGGGCGTTTGCCCTCGAGTTGGCAGTCCGACGTTGGGAACCGGTCGTCCCCGGACTCCGATCCGTATCCGGCCCAACACGCGCTGTACGACCGCGGTGGCGGGAACCTCGCGGCCGAATACCGGAGCGATGAGGCTGGCGATGATCAGAGTTCCAACGCCGAATACCACCCCGATCACGATGACTTTGACCAGCTGCGTCATGGCCGGGTCGTTTCGCTAGATCGCATGTGTGTCAGGAGACCTCCTCATAAAGTATATGGACCACTGGACCGGCAACCGTATTGATGATCTCGGACCGGGCGGAGATCAACCGTCCATGCGGTTACTATTTGCTTAACTCAGTTCGAAGAATGCAAAGATGAACGAGATCCTCCTCAAGCGCCTCGGCCTGATCGATTATCGAGACGGTCTACATTGGCAACGCGAGTCCGTCGCCTCGGTACAGCAGGGGCGGTCGCCCGATTTGCTCGCGCTCCTCGAGCATCATCCCGTGTACACGGTCGGGGCCCGAGGGGGTCGCCAAAATCTGCTGGCGGTTCCCGGGACGCTGGAGGCGCGCGGAGCGCAGATCGTAGACGTCGATCGCGGCGGCGACATCACGTTCCACGGACCGGGCCAGCTTGTGGCCTACCCCATCGTCGACCTGCGCGCACGCGGTATAGGTCCGACGGACTATGTCCGTGGTCTCGAGCGAGCCTTGCTTGTCGCGCTCGACGAGTTCGGCATTGCCGGGGCGCTCATCCGGGGCAAGCCGGGTATCTGGGTGGATGGCGCGAAGATCGCCGCCCTGGGCGTGCGGGTTCAGAGGGGGGTTACCAGCCACGGCGTGGCGCTGAATGTGACGACCGATCTCACCTGGTTTGAGGCGATTGTTCCGTGCGGACTCGCCGGCTCGTCGATCACGTCGATCGAGAGCATCTCGGACGGTGCCCCTGATATGTCCGTGGTTGAAGACGCCTTTGCCAAGGCGTTCTCGCGGGTTTTTGAGGTTGCGCTGACGCCCGATCCTGAGCCCGCCGGCGTTACGTCGCTCGAAGGTTCGCCGAATGGCAACTGAAGTTCGGCGGCCGAAACCCCCCTGGCTCAAGGCCAAATGGCGCGGCGGCGAGGGCTTCGACCGTGTGCGGACGCTGATGCGAGAGCACGAACTCCATACCGTGTGCGAAGAAGCCCATTGCCCCAACATCGGCGAATGCTGGAACGCTGGGACCGCGACCTTCATGATCCTTGGCGATACGTGTACGCGGGCCTGCGGATACTGCGCCGTCAATTCCGGGCGGCCTGGGGCTATCGATCTACTCGAACCGCTGCGGCTTGCGCGGACTGTTGAGCTCCTCGGCCTCGATTACGCCGTCATCACTTCTGTAAACCGGGACGACCAGCCCGATGGCGGCGCAGCGATCTATGCCGCGTGCATCAATGCCATACGGGCCAGGACGCCGCACTGCCAGGTTGAGGTCCTGATCCCGGACTTCATGGGCGATTGGGATGCACTGCGAACGGTTGTCCAGGCGAAACCAGTCGTTCTCAATCACAATACTGAAACAGTGCCGAGGCTGTACCCGAAGGCCAGGCACAAGGCTAACTATGAGCAGTCGCTCGAACTGATTCGCCGGGTCAAGGAAATAGATCCAAAAATGACAACCAAATCGGGGCTGATGGTGGGATTGGGAGAGACGCTGGACGAACTCCGGCAAACCATGAGCGATATTCGCGCCAGTGATTGCGATCTTCTCACCGTGGGGCAATACCTGCAGCCCACGAAAAAGCACCTTGTGGTGGACCGCTTCTACCATCCCGACGAGTTTCTAGACATACGTGATTTTGGATACGAACTGGGATTCAGGCACGTTGAGGCGGGGCCGCTGGTGCGAAGCTCTTACCACGCGGGCGAGCAGGCCGCGGCCGCGTCAGCGGGCGTACGCTGAGGTCGAGCGCGGGACGGACCGCGTTGGCGAGGCCGAAGTGATCGACAGACACGAGATTCGGTCGATCGGCGGGAGTGGCGCGGAACGATCGCGAAATGAGCTCTATGGACAAATTTGATCTCGCCGTTATCGGCGCCGGACCCGGAGGTCAGAGCGCCGCCATCCAGGCGGCCAAGGTCGGCAAGAAGGTAATAGTCATCGACAGGCATGATTCCGTCGGCGGCGATTCCATACTGATGAACACAATTCCGTCGAAAACCCTCAGGGAGGTCGTCTCTTACCTCACCGGCGTGAACCAACGGACGTTCTACGGAGAGGCGTACCGCGTGCTCGCCGACATAACCATGCGCGACCTCCTGGAGAGAACGACCAAAGTGATCCAGGCCGAGGTAGACGTCGTAACCGACGCGCTGCGGCGCAATGGAGTGGAACTGGTTCAGGGTGTGGCCCGATTCACGGACCCACACCTCCTCACCGTCGACGGCGATCCGTCCCGCGAGTTCGAGGCGGACAACGTCGTGATCGCCGTGGGCTCCGACCCGGCACGCCCCGAATCCGTACCATTTGAAGCCAAGCGCGTGATGGATAGCGACGACATTCTCGACATGGATGAGGTGCCCAAGACGATGATCATCGTCGGCGCCGGGGTCGTCGGATGCGAGTACGCCAGCATCTTCGCCGCCTTGGGAACGCGGGTAACCCTGACAGATGGCCGGCCGGATCTGCTCCCGTTCCTCGATGGCGAGGTCACCGACGCCCTCAAATATCACATGCGCGATAGCGGAGTGACTCTCCGGCTGGGGCACAACGTGAGCCAGATCGATCTTGACGCCGACGGGCGCCCTTGTGCCACCCTTGAGCACGGCACGAGGGTCTCGGCCGACACGCTTCTCTATGCCATCGGCAGAAATGGTTCCACTGCGAGCCTCAATCTCGGGGCCGCCGGGCTCGAAGCCGACAGCCGTGGACGGCTCGCAGTGGACGACGCGTTTCGGACCAAGACGAAGCATATCTACGCGGTCGGTGACGTGATCGGACAACCGGCCCTTGCCGCAACGGCCTCCGAACAAGGCAGGCTCGCCGCGCGTCACGCCTTTGGCCTGCCGACATCCTCCGTGCCGGATCTCATCCCCATCGGGATATACACGCTGCCCGAGCTATCGATGGTGGGCAAGACCGAGGCTCAGTTAATCGAGGAGGGCATCGCATACGAAAGTGGAATCGCCCGCTATCGGGAGATCGCGCGCGGAAACATCATCAGCGATCAGTTCGGGATGCTCAAGCTTTTGTTCAGCCCGATGGATCGGAAAATTCTCGGGGTTCATATCTTCGGAGCGCAGGCCACGGAACTAATCCACATTGGACAGGCCGTGCTGGCTTTGGGCGGAACCATCGACTATTTCGTGAATAGCGTCTTCAACTATCCGACCTTCGCGGAATGCTACAAGATGGCAAGCCTCAGGGGCGTCAACAAGCTGGCGAACTAGGACTCGGTCTGTTCTTACGTCGCGCAACAAGTGCGCTCCCACGGCGCGGCTGAAGAAATCTGGCGATCGTCCGTACGCGCTTAGCGATACCGGGAAGCCGCTAAACTTGCCCTTTGTGGCACCACTTTGCCGGATTTCGCCACTGTGGAGAGGAGCCGAGTACTGAGCGACGCGCGGGCCGAGGCCGAGCGGATACCCATCCCAGGCGATTCAGTGATTGAGGAATCCAGAATCGAACCGCTGTCGCGATTCGGTTCCAGGCGCCGAACGTTGCTTGTGCTCGGCGGGATGTTGCTCGGGCTTCTGCTCGCCGCCCTGGACCAGACGATCGTAGCCACGGCGATGCCGCGAGTGGTAGGCAGCCTGGGCGGCCTCGACCTGTTCGCCTGGGTTTTCTCGGCCTACATGCTCGCGTCCACCACCATAACTCCGATAGCCGGGAAACTCTCCGACGTCTACGGGCGGCGCTGGATATTCCTGACGGGGATTCTTGTCTTCATGATTGGATCAGCCCTCTCGGGCGCATCCCAATCGATGATCCAGCTAATCGCCTCCCGGGGCATCCAGGGACTCGGCGCCGGCGTTCTCTTCCCCGTGACAATGGCCACCATCGGCGACATCTATCCTCCGGCCCAGCGAGGTCGCATCCAGGGCGTTTTCGCCGGGGTCTTCGGCTTGGCCAGCATCATCGGCCCGACGGCGGGCGGCTACCTTGTGGACAACGCAAGCTGGCGCTGGATTTTCTACATCAACCTGCCCGTGGGCTTCCTGGCGTTCACCGTTCTCTATGTAACCCTCAAAGAGACCGCCGACCGGACCGTTCGGCGGACCGTGGACTACCTCGGTGGCGGGCTCCTTACCGCCGCCATCGTCACTTCGCTCCTGATCGTCATCTGGGGCGGGCGAGAATATTCGTGGACGTCCGCCCAGATCTTCGGCCTGGCGGCCGCCTCCGTTGCGCTATGGATCTCGGTATTCCTGGTGGAACGTCGTGTCGACGACCCGATGCTGCCCATAGGCTTCTTTAAGAATCGCGTCTTTACGATCTCCATGATCAGCACCTTTCTAACCTCCATGGGGATGTTCGGAGCCATACTCTTCATCCCCCTGTTCATCCAGTTCGTCATCGGCACCAGCGCCACGCGTTCGGGATTGCTGTTGACCCCGATGATGCTGGGAATGGTGGTGACGAGCGTGATCGCCGGCCAGATCATGTCGCGATGGCGCCGGTACAAATTCCTGGCCTTCGTGGGAATTGGCGGCATGGCGGCCGGCTTCTATCTCCTTTCGACAATGGGGCCCGGCACCAGCAACGCCGAGGCCATACGGAATATGGTGATCGTGGGCGCGGGCCTTGGGGTCACGTTTCCCCTGTACATGATCGCCGTCCAGAACGCGTTTTCACGCGATCAACTTGGATCCGTTACCGCGTCGCTACAGTTTTTTAGAGGTATGGGCGGCACCATCGGAGCCACGATTTTCGGCGCCGTGATGACCGCCCGCTTCAAAGGTGAGCTTTCTCGGCTCGTCGGGGAATTGCCCGAGGCCGCCCGCAGCCAGATTCCCACGGAACGGCTGGCCGCGATCGCTGCGAACCCGCAGGCCCTGGCCGCCGGATCGGGTATCGAGGCGACCCTTCCACAGCAAATCCTGGATCTGATGCGGGACGCTCTATCCAGCTCGATAACTCTCCTCTTCTTCATCGGGCTGGTAGTCCTCGTAGTCGCCTTCGTCATAAACATCTGGTTGCCCGATGCAAGGCTGCGTGACACGTGGGAGGTCGGTGAGAATATGCCCGGCGGCCAAGCGGAGTCGTAGGCCAATCAGGAATTCAATCCATCGATCCATGACGCGAAGTTGAGATCTTTTGGTCAGACCTGACGCTCATCGGGTCGTAATCGTCGGAGGTGGATTCGCCGGCCTTCACGCGGCGCGGGGCCTCAAGGATGCGCCCGTTCATGTAACGCTTGTCGACAGGCGAAACTTCCACGTCTTTCAGCCGCTGCTCTATCAGGTGGCTACGAGCGGGCTGTCGCCGGCTGACATCTCGTCGCCCATCCGTCACATCCTGCGCAAGAACAAGAACACCCAGGCCAGGCTTGGCGAAGTCGTGGACTTCGATCTGGCGAAGCGAGAGGTGGTGCTCAAGGACTCCGCGATCGGCTACGACACGCTGGTGGTGGCAGCCGGAAGCGAGAACAACTATTTCGGAAACGACCGATGGGCCGAGCACGCTCCGGCGCTGAAATCGATGGAGGACGCGGAAGAGATCCGCCGGCGCGTTCTGACTGCATTCGAGGCGGCCGAAGTCGAAACCGACGGCGCCGCGCGCGACGCCTGGCTGACCTTCGTGATCGTCGGCGGCGGCGCCACCGGCGTGGAACTCGCTGGCGCACTGGCGGAAATCGCCAAAGACACGCTGGAAGCCGACTTTAGGTCCATTGATACAAAACGGGCCCGCATTCACCTTGTCGAAGGGGCGGAACGGGTGCTGGGGGCGTTTCCCGAAGACCTCTCGCGCAAGGCTCATGAAGCGTTGGTCAATCTCGGCGTGAACGTTCGCACCGATAGCCTTATCCAATCGATCGGTCCGGACCGGGTCGTTATCCAGGCCGGCGACCAATTAGAGGAACTGCCCTGCAAAACAGCCATCTGGGCCGCGGGCGTTAAACCGTCTCCACTGGCCAGAATACTGGCCGAGCAGGCCGGTGCCCCCGTCGATGCGGTGGGACGGCTCATAGTCGATCCGCACCTCAACATCCCAGAGCATCCAGAGGTCTTCGTACTCGGCGACATGGCCGCCTTCAATCACCAGGGATCCGGGCCGCTTCCCGGACTGGCCGCCGTCGCCACCCAGCAGGGGTCATACGTCGCCAAGGTGATAGCCGGCCGGCTGGCGGGCCGGAACGGGAAGCCGTTCCGTTATGTCAACATGGGGACTCTTGCCACGATCGGTCGAGGAAGGGCCGTGGCCGACTTTGGCCGCCTACGCATTTCGGGCTATCCGGCGTGGCTTCTGTGGCTCTTCATTCACATTATGTTGCTCATCGGGTACGAAAACCGGGCCTTGGTCCTGATTCAATGGGCGTGGAACTATTTCACACGAAACCGCAGCACGCGACTGATACTCAGACCGCACAAATGACTCCGATCATCTCCCCTGATCCACGATGCGCGATTGGCTCCCATCGCACCTCGGCATTCGAGACGGGCACTCTCGTTTCAATCGATTCGCAGTGGCCGGATCGGAGCGACTGAGCACGTGGTGTTCGATCACGGTGACCTGCCATCGAACTTTTGCAATGCGGGTGCGCGAATCGTGGGACCTTAGCCCCATGTTCATATCGTCAGGGGAGTCCGGACATTAGCGATCCCGAAATAAATGTCGAGACATTGACCGCGCACGTTCCGACCAAACTGAAAAATCCAACTGCAATGGAGACTGCGAGCGCGGTCCCCGTAACACCGATTTTCTTATCGGAAAACACGTAGCGCCAAAGCGCGCCGAGTAAGACCAAGATGAATAACGCCCACATGAGAGATGCGACATACCAGAGCATGTAGGGCCACCCTAACAATTGCTCCTGGAAGAGCGCGCCCGCTGTACTTAATAGGCTTAGGGAGACTATGAGCGCTACTGAACGCCAGTGGAAGCCGGCGCGGTTGACGTCGAGCAACCCGCGAATGAGTGAGCGTATAGCGACAGCTCCTCAGCTAGCCCGTGTTAGGGCACTCTAATGACCGCTTCCGCGCCAAGTTGCCATGAGGCTCGCGATGTAATGGCCGCGGCGCAAACGTCGGCTCGGAATTAGGAATAGGGTAGCCTTCGCAGGCCTCGACTGGACACCCAACGCCACCAAGAGCCGCGCCGACCAGCCGTCAGACCGACCCGGCTTGGCACGCGTGACAATCCCACGGACCGCGCCGATCGCCATCCACACCTGCCCCGCGGCGTCACCCGGCCTGGCCCGATGCGCAGTGCATCTCAAGCCGGCGAAAATGCACTTACCACGACGCGCGGCACGGCTGAGTTCTGTGCCGGGCGTGCGAAATGTTTACATGACATTAATTTTCTTAAGTTGTTACTTGACTTTCTGCATTCACTGTTTTACTATCCTGCTTGGTAACGCGAATTAGCGTCAACAATATAAAGAAACGTGATTGTTGATGACGGAGGCAATAATCGGTGTTGAACCTGCTTCGAACCTACTTCCTGCTCTATTCGGCGGTCTTGATGCTCTTTGTAACTTCTCAATCGACGAGTAATCCTTCGACGCCGTCCCGTCGCCGCTCGGGAAGCTAGTCAGATCCGTGGCCGAGCTTCTTACAGCGTGTCCCGTTTGCCAGGGCGAGCTCATAGCCGTACGGCTTGAGTGCCGCGCATGCGGGATTGGCATCGATGGAAGATTCGAGGCGGCGGGCGTTTCCGGCCTGTCGCACGAACAAATCCAATTTGTTGAAGTGTTCGTGCGCAATCGCGGAATCATCCGCGACGTGGAATCAGAGCTTGGCGTCTCGTATCCCACCGTCAGATCCATGCTGGATGACGTGGTCGAATCGATGGAGCGCGCGGCGACGGCGTCGGAACCGCCGGAGGACAAGAAGGGCAAGATCCTCTCGAGCCTTCAGCGCGGTGACATCGATGTTGATGCTGCTCTGCGCGCGCTTTCCGGCGAATGAGCGCTACTCCAAAGATGGACCGCTACGTTGCCAGGAGTCGTGAAAGCTCGAGGCGCACAGTTTGTCCGGCACCTCCTGCGGACGGGAGAAAACGTTTATGAGTGAGGGAGATCGAATCGAACGCACGTTTAAAACCGGACCAATCGTGGATCTCGACGTAACCAACATCCGCGGCTCCATCGAAGTGAAGTCATGGGATCGGGAAGAAGTGCGGGTCACGGCAACGGTAGGCGGCGACGGTTCTCGAGACCTGATCGAAATCGAAATCGACGGCGGCGACGGCTACGCGGTGGCCAAAGTCGAGGCGGTGAAAAACGCGGGCGCGTGGATGCGCGAGATTTTCCGCTCTAAGCCCCCGTCTGTCGACTTGGACCTACGGTGTCCCGCGACCACGCAGCTCACCGTCCGCTCCGCCGCCTGCACGGTGGGCGTCGAGAATCTGACCGGCAGCGTGGACATTACGCAGGCCTCCGGCCGGGTTCGCGTCGCGAGCCTCAATGGCTCGTTGACGCTCAAGAGCGCCAGCGGAGGATTGGTTGCGACTCATCTGAATGGTCCAGTGAATCTGAAATCAGTTGGCGGCGAACTCATAATCACCGATTCGCTCGTCACTTCCCTGGCAATACAGACGGTGAGCGGAGGCGTGGAGGTCAATCGGATGGCGCCGGGAAACGATCCAATCGTCCTCAACAGCGTGAGTGGCGGCGCCAAGCTGGTGCTGGATCCGGCGTCGGGTTACACGGCGGCGATCCGCACCGTGACCGGATCGGTCAACACGGACATTCGAGCTGAAGTCGCCGAGCAGACCAGGACCACCTGGAAGGCCGATCTCAACGGCGGCGGTCGGGAAATCCGCATCAACTCGATAAGTGGAAACATCGATCTGCTGGGGGCCGACGCGAAACCGGAATCCGCGGACCCAGGCCCCGGAAAGGGCGACGAGCGGACGGCGGTCCTGAAATCTCTCGACGCGGGAAACATCGACGTATCCGAGGCATTGAGACGTCTTGGCGATGCTCCTCCCAGCGATTCCACTGAAAATCAAGAGTCAGAGTAGTTATGTCAACCTCAATTTTTCAGTCCACGCCACGTGTCGACATCGTCCAGGCCGCCGGTCCGCTGACGATTCGCGGGCACGACCAGGCCGAAATCGTCGTGCAGTCGACCGTGGAAGCCGAGTTTTCGGTCAACGAGGACGGCGTAGGTCAAGTTCGTCTGCACGGCGCCGCGACTCTGCGCATTCCGCACGATACAGAGCTTCATGTTTCCAGGGTTTCGGGACCGCTGACGATTGATGACGTTCAAGGCGGTCTCACCGTCAGCGAGGTTCGGGGGCCGATGAAAGTCACGGACCTGAATGGTTCGCTTACGTGCCCCGGCTCCCTGTACGGACCGGTTCGCATCTCATTGGCGTCGGCGGTCTCACTGCACCAGTGCCTGGGCCCCTTGTCGGTGTCTGAAATCGCCGAGCTGTCGGTGGATGAGGTATCCGGTCCCTTGCGGGTGCGGGAGTGCTCCGGATCAGTGGCCGTGAGACGTGCGGTCGGCAACGCGTCGATCAGCGATGTCTGCGGGTCCGTCCATCTTGATTGGGTGTCAGGCAATCTCCGTCTGAGCGGCCATCTCGGCGGTGAAAGAGAGTGGAAGGCCGAAGTTCAAGGGAACGCTTCGATCGCCTTGGACGAGGAGTCTTCCGCGGAGGTCATCCTTGTATCCAGGGACGGCAACGCCGACGCTGCTCTGCTCGATCCGGCCGCTGATGAGCAGAGCGGGGGTAGGGTTTCCGGAGTCCTCGGATCCGGGGAGGCGAATCTGGAAATATCAGCCAATGGGAACGTTTCCCTGGGGCCCGACCTAGGACTAGACCTGGACTTCGGCCTGCCCGTTCTCGCCGAGGAAATTGGTGAGGGCATGGAACGGATGATGGGCGCCCTGGATACCGGACTTCGCAATGTTGGCGCCGAGATCTCGCAATCTTTGCAGCTCGACGACGAGATACGGGATTTGGGCGGAAGGATCCGGGAGCGCGTTCAACGCGACATAGATAGATTCGTAAGGCGGCATGGCCGGCGAGCCAAACGGGTCGCGCGGCAGTCGATCAGGACGCCGGGACAGACCACGACCGCGAGAGAATCCGCCGACAAAGGATCAGCAGGGTCCGAGGACCACGTCCAAATGATTCTCGGGATGGTGGCCGAGGGCAAGATCAGTCCGAGCGAGGCTGAGGAACTTATCCTGGCGCTACGCAAGGATTAGCGCCGCGCCCCGAGTCATTAAAGCTGAAATCGCCTGCTGCTTTCACAGGCAATCCTCGCGTATTGTCCAAGCCAGGAGCGCGTCACGGAGGGGATGGAAATCGACTAGCCGGCCTCAACCGCGTCCGCGAGCTCAGCTCGATTCGCCTTTACCTTGTCGACGGCCTCGGCCACCTGCTCCATCCCTTTGCGCCCGCCGTCCAGCATGTAGGAGCCGGAAAGCCAGATCGTTTCGTGTTCGCAGAGGAAATCGGTGACCGGGCACTCCATCGCCCCATAGTCGATTTCTCGATCCCCGAAGAACGTGTTGTACGGCCACTCGGGCTTTCCGTTGTATTCGTGGAATAGCGGCTGTTTGTGACAGCCTCTCGGGTATGCCACGTTCACAGGAATCCCCTCCGCTTTCAACGCTTCGACGAATGTCAGCCTGGGCAGGTCGCCGAATGGCCCCGGACGGTATTTGAGCGTGTAAATGTGGTGCGAATTCCTCGTGATGAAATCATCCCGGCGAAGGATGTCGATACCGCTGACCCCCTCCAGCAGCTCATCTAGATAGAGTCCGCCGTCCGCCCGGCTCTGGGTTTCCGTCTCCAGTCGTGTAAGACCCGAACTCAACAGAGCGGCCAGGATTTCCGGCATCCGATAATTCGGGGCGGCCTGTGGGAACATCCAGTTCTTGCCGGCTATGAAGCTGCCTCCGCCCTCGTCGCCCGATCGCTGAACGAGGCCACCGGTCCAGAGATCGTGCAGCTGGGCGGCATTCCAGTAAATCGCCTCGTCGTTGGTGAGCAGGATGCCGCCCTCACCGGCGCTCAGATTTTTCCCGCTGCCCAGACTAAAAGCCCCGACGTCGCCGATCGTTCCAAGGCCACGATCGTTCCATGTGGCTCCATGCGCATGGGATGAGTCCTCAATCACGCGCAAATCGTGTCTTCGCGCTATGTCGAGTATCCGTTCCATGTCACAGGCGCGCCCACCGAAGTGGACCGGCATGATGGCAAATGTTCGATCGGTGATCGCGTCCTCGATCAGCGCCGGGTCGATGTTGTAGGTGTCGGCCTCGATATCCACGAAAATCGGGACCCCGCGCGTGACGACCACGGATGTCGCGCTGGCCATGAATGTATAAGGCGACATGATTACTTCATCGCCTGGCCTTATCCCCATGGCCAGAAGACCCAGTTCGAGCGCGGACGTGCCACTGTTTACCGCGAGGCCGTACCTGGCTCCCTGGAAATCGGCGAATTCGCGCTCGAAATCGTGGGCGCGTTCGGCGGAAATGCGAGACCAGGGACCTTCGCGCAATGCCTCGAGGACGGCTTTCTCGTCCGCCTCCGTCGCTCTAGGCCACGGCAGAGGCTTCTCCGCACGCACGGGCGCTCCGCCATTTATCGCTAGATTGGCCATCGGTGACTGCCCTTCGTGATCGCTTCGGGTGCTGGGAATGATAGGGCATCGGTTCGCTCAACCGGACTTCTTACGCCGGAGGGTAGCCCTCGCGAAGTCACGTTGCCCAATTCTCGGATTTGGGTCGCGGCGGTGTCGGCCCCGGACTGAACCGCCGACGTCCGATCGATCGAACGATGTCGAGCTCCGCCGAAACGCATTTCCGGCCGGCCGATCGACGGCACAATTGGTTGCCGCCGGGATGTGAATCCGCCTATCGTCGACCCGACTGGCGCGGGGTTCGCAATCAGGTGGACGGAGGGAATCATATGCCGGTAGCGGCGGGGCTCATCTTCGCCTTCGCATTGTGGTTCGGGCTTTTTCTGCTTGCCCGCGACGCGCGCGACGGCCGGCTGCGTCTGGCGGGCGGCGGATTGGTCGCGGTGGCGATTTCGGCGGGCGCGGCCGCCGCGATTGGCACGGGCGGGTCGACCTATCCGCAGCTATTGCGTGCGATACGTGACCTGTCCGTGACCACGGCTGCATACCTTTTCTTGGGCGCCATCATCGAAGCGCAGCGGTCGCTGGGCGGGTCCGGAAATTTCCCGGCACGCGCCTGGACGCTCGCGGCGGTCCCGCTCCTGGCCCTTTGCACGCTTGCCGCGCTATTCGCCAACTCGTCGATTGAATCGGGCGCCTCTGCGACGACCGAGTTGTGGCCGGCAATATTGTTGATCGTCGCGGGAGCGGCGACGGTGGCGGGCATCGGGATTCTTTTTCGATTATTCAGGGAGATCAGGCCCCGGCCGGCATCGCCAACACTAGTTGCGGCCGCCGTCGTGATCGCCGGGGGCATCGCGGCGTTTTACCTGCGTTCAGATGACGCACTGCGTCTGTCAGCCCTGGCTGCCATTGCGGTGGGAATGACGGCCATGGGCGTCGCCCATGCAGCCGCCCACGCGCGTGACGAAGGGCACGCACTCCTTCCCGATCTCCTGCGATCTTTCGACTTCGCCATGTTCACGGCGGCTGTATTCGGAGGTCAGGTCCTACTGGTGATGGTTTTTGCCACAGGCCCCACCCAGGGCATGACCCTCCTATTGCTGGGGGTTGTCGCAGCATCGATCTCTGGGCACACCTTTTGGTCACCCATGCAGGCGGCGGTAGAGCGGCTGGCCTACGCGCGATACCCACGGCTACGAGTGCTAAGCGCCGACATCCGCGCCACTTCCGCGGCGACCCGCAGGGGCGTCGATTCGGTAGATCTCGCGGCGATGGACGACGACGAATTCGTGCGGATCACTCGGCGCACCTTGACCCACCTCGGCGATCTTCCGCGGCTCGCCGCGAGCCCGCTGTCGCGGCTTCCCGCGATCGAGGTGCGGATCGTCGAGCGTGGCGCGATTCCCGCCACACTGGAGCGCGCAGCGGAACTCAGATCCATCCTCACGGACACCATCGACAAACTGAAACCCCGCGCGACCGACGAATTCGAGGGCGGCCCGGAGTGGCGGCATTTCAATTCGCTCTACTATCCCTACGTCGTCGGGATTAAGCCATACAGCGTCCGGTCATCGTCGGCCGGCCTCGACGTTGCCTCCCGCGCCGCTTTCGACTGGTTCCGCTCGCAGGTTCCGGAGCGAACGTTGCACAACTGGCAAAACGAAGCTGCCGAGCTTGTCGCCAATCACCTGCGCGAGACAGCCATCTCGACCAGCTGAACCCCCATCTTGAGTCCCAGTGCAGTTAAATGGCAGTAAGCGGCAGCATTCGGTGAAGTGGCGGCATCACGGTCCATCGGATATTGGGTCTGATGTTTTCCCGGATACGACGGAGGTTACGAAATGGCCGCTATTCAGTCTTCGTACAACCGAAATGCATTGCTAAGAAACTCACTGCGCGGAAACGCCGCATTCTCGGGTCTCAGCGGGGCCGCACTCATTGCGGGCGCCGGGCCGCTGGCGTCGGTTCTCGGCGTCCACCCCGCCATATCCATGCCCTTGGGAGCCGGGCTGATCGTCTTCGCGCTGGCCGTCGCCAAGATTTCCGCGCCCGATCGGCTGCGCGCCGACACCGGAGTGGTCGTGGCTCTGCTCGACCTGGCCTGGGTAGCGGCCAGCGCGTCCCTGCTTCTGGTGGGCGGCCTGGGTCTCACGACCATCGGCATGATCGCGGTGGGATTGGTGGCCGAAGTCATCGGCACGCTGGCGGTGCTGCAAATGTTCGGAGCCAGGAAGATCACAAGCCCCTAGCCAAACGGGGCGTTCGGGGGAGGGGTCTGCTAAGTGAACCTGGACCCCGATCCTTGAACGATTCCCAGGTCCAGCGCTTTGACCACCGCCTCCGTCCGGTTGCTCGCGCCGAGTTTGCCAATAACGTTTGCCACGTGGATTTTCACGGTGCGCTCGGCAATCACTAATTCCTCTGCGATTTCCCGGTTGCGGGCTCCCCGCGACATGCATCCCAGGACCTCGAGCTCCCGCGGCGTAAGGGCTTCAACGGGCCCGGATTTGGCGACTTCTCCCGGGCCCAGACGATCGAGCAGGCGATCGACGACCAGCGGTTGCAGCAGCGACCCCCCGCCGTGAACCGTCCGTATGGCGTTGGTGAGATCCTTAGGGCTAACGTCTTTCAGGAGATAACCACGTGCGCCGGCGCGAATGGCATCGTAAACGAGGTCGTCGTTGTCGTAGGTGGTCAGCACGATCACCTTCGTATCGGGCACTTCCTTCCGCATCCGCTGGATGGCCTCGACTCCATCCATAACGGGCATTCTGAGGTCCATAAGGGCGACGTCCGGGCTTTCCCGCGTGGCCGACTTCAGTGCCTCTTCACCATTCGCGGCTTCGGAAACCACCTCCAGATCGTGTTCAGAATTCACAATGGAAGCGAGCCCCTCGCGCACGATCGGGTGGTCGTCAACGATCAGAACCTTTATCACCATTCAAGTTCCTCGATGGAGCCAAGCCGCTCCGAGTTTGGCACGAACACCTGCACCCTTGTTCCTTCTCCCGGTTCGCTTTCCAGCCGGACCTTACCTCCTATGTTCGCCGCCCGCTCACGCATCCCTATGAGACCGTGTCCGCGCAGTTTCCCGGTGGCGGCATCGAAGCCTACCCCGTCGTCCTCCACCACCAACCGAGTTCCTTCTTCGTCGACGTGAAGATTGATGAGAACGTGCTGAGCGCCCGAGTGCCGCTGAACGTTTGTAAGGGCCTCCTCGGCGATTCGATAGAGTTCAGATGCCACGTTGGGCGGAATAAGTGCGGCATCGCCAATTGTCCCGAATCTGGCCTGCAATCCACCGGTCCGGTCAAGTCGCTCCACGTCCTCGGCGATTGCTCGATCGAGAAGATTGGCCTCGAGAACCGACGCCCGTAAACCTTGAACGGACCGTCGGGCTTCTCGCAGTCCCTCCCGCGCCAGATCCAGCGCCCACTGGATCCGTTGGGAGTCCTGGCCGGACTTCGCGGGACCGCGCAGGGCCTCGAGTTGAACGATAACGCCGGTGATGCTCTGCGCGAGCGTGTCGTGGATCTCTCTGGCGAGGCGGTTCCGTTCCTCCGTGGCCGCCGCGGTCCGCGCGCGGCCATAAAGGACCGAACCTTCGAGCGCCACCGCCACCTGTGCCGCAACCGCCTCTAGGTAGCGGACAAGGTCATCGTCGATTTCGTCGGCGCCCAATTGAACGCCCAAATATGCCGACGATTCGCGGAAGTCCACGGGTAGAACGTAAACCATGCCGGATGGGCCTTGCTCGGCCAAAATACGGGGGCGTTCAACCGGCGCGCCGGAGTCGGCCGATAGGAGTGAATCGGACGGATCCGGCAATGAAACGACCCAATCGGGCGCCGTTGATTGCAAATCCAGCGAACCGTCCGCCGTACTGTCGATCCACAACATCGCATCAGAGATATTCGGATGCGCGCGCAGCAGGTCGCGCGATATGTCAGCGATCTCGCGAGACTCGAACGTCTGGCTAACGGACCGGGCGAGGCTCAGCACGCTCAGGAGCTCCGCGGTTCTGTCGTCGACGCGCTTTTCGAGCGAATCGTAAAGCGAATTGAGCTGGCCGGCCATGGAATCAAATCGCATCGCAAGCTCCTCCACCTCGTCTCCGGTCCGCGTGAGGAGGGGCGACCCGCGGAAGTCGCCCGCGGCTATTCGCTCAGCGTACGCGGCCAACTGACGGATCGGACGCGTGATCCGCCTGGCGCTGAGACCAATAAGGAACACGGGCAACAGGGCCGCCACGAGGAGTGGCGCCACTATTAGCACGCCGAAGCCACTCACCGCCTCGACCCAGGGGTTCCAGCTACGCTCAGTCACCACCGTCCAGCCGGAGTCCCCAAGGGCGGCGTAGGCATTAATCACGCTTGGATAGTCCGGTTCATTTCGGACCAGCGATCCCGTCACATTCGGGGTCCCGGCGGCGCCGGTAACAGGTTCCACGTCCAACCCCTGCCCGATTCGGTCGGAGTTCGAGTGAAATACGAACCGGCCCGATGGATCCGCCAGAGCGATATCCAGGCTTGCCGGCGGCGCCGGAAGCGTGTCCGCAAGATATCGACGCCAGTCCGCCCCACCGAGGCCGAGGTCGGCGTTGATGATGCCAAGGCTGACGTTTCCATCGGGCCGCCGGACGGCGACCGCGATCAGGCGGCTGTCCGCGGTTGACCCTCGAAACGCCGCCGAGTAGATCGCTCGATCGTAGTCGAGCGCGCGCTCAACAACCGACTTGACCCTGACTAGGAATTCGGGATCAATCGGCAGTTCAAGATCGGCAACCGCGCCCGGCCTGATTACAAGGGTTTCCTTGAAATATGCCGGCAATGAGCTGGATCTACCCGCATCGACAAGCGGAGCCGCGGCGCTGTCCAGTGACTCTTGTGCAGGCCGGACGAGCAGTTTTGCGATCTCGGAATCGCTGCGCAGGAATCCATCGAGCCTTGTCTTCTGATTCGAATACAAGGCGAGAGCGGCGACCATCACCAGGACCATGGTTAGGGGCACTGCGGTGAGGATCGTTATCTGTGAGGCGAGCGTGCGAAAACGTGGTCCACGCATTGGCTTTCTCTGCCCCTGATAGGTTGGATGTACGAAACCGCGGCGGCCGTCGCTTCGCGCACATCGTTAGGCTGCTGGACACCCAAAACGTAGTGTAATCCGCGGGAAATGGCGACCGAGGAGAATCGGGACCCCGCTCGGAAGCGACGTCATCGCGCTTCTTTTAGGCCCGACCTCCCCGGCGATGGGGGTCTACCTAACCGATATCGAACTGGCTGCTCCTTGGATTTTTATGTCAACTCGATTCTCGGCGCTGTCAAAGTCGGGCGATTCGTAGATGCCTTGAATCGCGATCCCTGAGATTCCGTCGCCACCCCTCGACGGAAACCGCGATTGATCGATACTCAGTGACGCCAGGCCCGCCTCCACATCGATTCGCGCGGCCACCCCCACCGGAATCTCAATCTCCAGGTTCGCCGCCCCGATATTGAAGGTCGCGGATGTCCTTCCAGCCGCCCTCGGCAACCTTACATGCGTGTCGCTGGCCCCTGTATTTATCTCAAGGCGACTGATGTTGAGGTCCGTCAGATCGATGTCCGACTCGGACGCCCCTATATCGATTTGCAGAACCATGGGCAGCTCCGGATTGAGAGCCAGGGACCAAAGGTCCGCCGATGTGTCGCCGAATCCGCCGCACGAAAACCAGTCCCATGCGCCCCTGTTCGTCGACAGCCTTACAGTGCGGACGCCCGCGCGATCGTCGACATCAAGCCGGAGCGCCCCGTCGCGGCAACTACTTAGACTGCCGGTCGCAATGACGTCGGGATCCGCCCCCGAACGAAGCTCGAGGTGGGTGGCCCCCAGGGTCAGTTCAACACGCGCCGATTCCGCATTACCAATCTCAACAGTGAAGTCCTCGATTGTGCGGTCGCCTGCCGAAGCCTCCGACCCGGAGAGCGGCCAGGCCGCCACAAGCGCTCCGACGACGACCACCAGCGCCAGCGTCGAGCCGATCCGGGCATCGATGCGGGACAAAAGCACGTTTAGTCCCAGAGCCACGATGAGGAGCGGCCAGAACGGCCAGAGAGCGGCGAAATATCCGTTTGGCAGGACATCGATCGTCACGAGCAGGAGCACTACTCCAGCGACTATCAGTAGCCCCGGGAACCCGAAACCCCTGCGGCGGCCGAATATCCGGGATGACATCACGACCTCCGGGAGAGGATTATGCCCAGGCCACCGGCGACCAGGATGATGGGCCAGAGACGCCACGGGTTGAAGAAGCTGAATACGTCGAAGCTGCCGAGCAGGGCGATGCCACCTATCACGATGAGCATGACGCCGAGTATGGCCGCGGGTCTCGCGGTGGATCGGCCACTGCGCCTGCCCCGACGCCTTCTTTGGCGCGCTTGCGCGATTCTGGCCCGGTCGGGCGCGGCCCTAGCTGACTCCTCACCGGCCTCGGTCGGCTCAGATCCTTCGCCATCCCCCGCTGTGTCGGATTCTCCGTCTTCGGCTTCGGCCTCCAGATCAGGCTCTTCATCCTCGTACTCCTCCTCGCCGTATACAGTGGAGTACTCAGGTGTGATGACCCACATGGCCAGGTAGACGATGGCGATCAGGCCTCCGGAAAAGACGCAAAGCACAACCCACAGAATCCGCACGATCACGGGGTCCATGTCAAAATGATCGGCCAGCCCGCCGGATACACCCGATATCATCCGGTCCGTTTCGCTTCGATAGAGCCTGTTGCCCATGTGATCACCCTCGGTTTCAACTGTTGAACCCCGACTACCAATTTATTGGATTGCCAGGGCCGGGACATCGCCCGAACTATCTAAATCCCACCGGCCCGCATATGCCGAAGGTACTAGTACCACGGCACGCGATCCGGCGCCCTCGCGACAGCGGAATCGGGGGTGGCCAGGCGCGGTCGGTCGGCGATTTCGACCGGTCGCGGAAGCTTTCGGTGCACATACGCGCGCAAGGGGAGCGGGCACGGTACCGCCGATGGGCTGCGTGGCGACCGGTACAGAACGAATCAAGCAACACATCGTTGGATCCGCGGTCGTAACCCGGTCGAATCAACCGCGGCCAATCTCTCCGAGTGTTCTTCAGCAGTTGGGGCTGATCGCCACACCCGTTTCCCGTCCGTCCTTCGCCGTGAGATATGAGGCGGAGTTTTGACCTAGGTCGACGGCGGCCAGTGGATGGGCTATGAGTGGAAGACGGAGGTGTCCACACTCATGGCTTTGCCTACATCGCGCAGCGCTTCGACCGTCGCCGCCGAAACTTCGACCCCTTCGCGCGACAGCCGGTCTCTCGAGCGCCGCTCTGGATCGCCCGGAATGAGCACCTCATCGAAACCGGGCGCGGGCGGTACCGACGTAACGCGCTCAAAAAGACTGTCCACGTCGCTGCCATATCTGTCCGATGACGTGAATACCGATGGATCTATTCCTATCAGCGTCGCGCCGAATTTATTGACGTTGTCGGTCTGCGCGGCGCCCGTAAGGCAGCTGCTCAGCGCATCGACCATGAGCGAAAGGGCGTAGCCCTTGTGACCGCCGAAGGGAAGCAGCATGCCCTCATCGTAGAAGTCCTCTGGATCAGTTGTCGGGTTCCCGTGTTTATCGATAATCGTGTTGGGAGGCGCTTGCGCGCCCTTGGCCCGTGCAACGCGGAGCTTGCCTTCGGCGGATGCGGTCGTCGCGAAGTCGAGAATAAGGCTGCCGCGGGAGGCCGACGGCACCGACACCGCCATCGGGTTGGTCGACAAGACCCTTCCCACGCCCCCATACGGAGCCGCGATCAAATGCGTGTATTTGCCGCCTACGGTCATAATCAAGATCATTCCCATATCGGCGGCCATCTCCGCCCACTGCCCAAGCCGTCCCACATGGTTGAGGTGGATACAGCCGCCCAACGCGATGCCGTTCTCCTTTGCCATTTCCACCACGGTACGCGTGGTCAGGGCGGCGACCGGGTGACCGAACCCCCAATTACCGTCTATCAGCACGGTTGTCGGAGTGCGTCGGACCTCGATGGGACTATTGCCGGGAATGACGCGTCCATCGTCGATCATTTCCACGTAACTTGGTACCCGGATGATTCCGTGCGAAGGGTGCCCGGATAGATCCGCAAGCAGCAGCGCGTCGGCGACCTCGTCGGCGGTGTCCTCCGGCGTCTTGCACGCTATGAACACCTCCCGGACGTACTGGCGCAGCTCGGCGCTCTCGAATTTGGGCATGTGGACTCCCGCCGGGTCTCAATTCGAATGGGCGATGCTGAGAATAACCACGGGGCAGGCGCGAGCGAAATCTAGTCCGGGTGATCCCTGCGCTTACGTTTCGGTTCTGTGAACGTGCATCGCGTTCGCGTACCGGTCTACCGCAGCCCAGCGCACGCCGAAATCACCGACGATGGCTCGGCGGAGAAAATCGGCGGCGGCGTGAAAACAGTTCCGCCTCAAGCCTCCGGCGGCCCGATAAAGCCTTTCGGAGCGGCCGTCGAAGGTACCAGCCGATATTGACCCCGATCGATCCGATCTATCGTCACGGGATGGCGCGACGGGCTAGAACGATGATTTGGCCGGGTCCGCTCCGTCCACGTGCACCATTTCGAACATCTGCATCGTTGGCATGCCGTCCATGATCGATTCCGTCCTCGCGATCAGATCCCGGACGTGATCGGTCTCGAAGTGCTTGTCAAGGTCCTCCTTGGAGGCCCAGCGCTCGATGAAAACATAAGTCTCAGCATCCTCGAGGGAGCGGTGCATGGAGTAGTGCAGGCACCCGGGCTCCGCCTGCGTGGGAGCCACGGCGGCCCGCATCTCTCGCTCGAGTTCGTCCGCCTTACCCGGCTTGGCCTTCGCCGTTCCTATGAATGTCAATTCGCCCATTTATCCCCCTCGCCCGTTTAAGGCAACGTCCGTCAAACACGTGCGCGATGTATCCAATTCCTCGGTCACTCGATTTCGGGTCCCAGCTTGTCCAGAATTCCAACCCAGCCGTCCTCGTGACGTTCCGCGGACTCTTTGCCCGGAAGCCCGTCGTGGATCAACACCACTTCGGTCGAGCCCGCAACGTCGCGAAACTCGACGTCAACCACGGTCTCGGGAAAGTCGTCGTCACCGTCCAAGCGCCACGTGAATACCAACCGCTCGGGAGGCGATATCTCGCGGTATTCACCGAATACGTAGACGCAACTTCCGTCCGGCGCGCGCATGCCGATGCGAAATGCGCCGCCTTCCCGAACGTCCATCTCAACACCGTCGGGCTCCAAGCCGCTCGGCGCAAACCACTTCGCGACGCTTTCCGGGTCAATCCACGCCGCCAAAACCCGCTCACGCGCAACGTCGAATGTTCGTTTCACAGTCAACGTCAAGCCCGATTCCGATCTGGCTACGGTCATTTACCCCTGACCTCCTCTGTATTTGACACGAAAAACTCTTCCAAGCGATCGAACTGCCCTCCCCAGAAAGCGCGATGGCGTTCGATCCAGTCGGCGGCGGCCGACATTGAACCCGGCGCCAGCCGGCATCGACGCAGACGCCCATCAGTGCGACGGACGATCAATCCGGCCTGCTCCAGCACGGTCAGGTGTTTGGAGACCGCCGGGAGCGACATGTCGAAGGGCCGGGCCAGATCGCCTACGGTCGACTCGCCATCCGATAGGCGCTCCAAAATCGCGCGTCGGGTGCCATCGGCGAGCGCCCCGAAGGTCGAGTCCAGCATCTCGACGGAATACTTAGCCATTTGGTTAAGTATTCTTTCACGCTATCCACATGTCAAGTTGCGGTCACCGCGAATTCGGATTGGCGATTACTAATCTGGGACGCTCTGATGCCGACGGTGGGGCTTCCGTGGCGTATCGACGGCGGCCCGTCGCCGCGCCGCCCTATCGCTAAACGTATCCGATTCGGCGCCCCAGAGTGAGTAGCACGAACCCGGCCGCCCCCATGATCGATACGATGTCCCAATGAATCCGGCGACCGAGCAGGAGGTTGACGACTAGGGCGATGCCTATGACCGCGCCGACGACGAGAGCCGACCATGCGAGCGCTTTGATCCAGGAATGACGCTCGCGCGCTTCCTCAGACACTTCCCGGCCCTGCCTTGCGGTAATGCGAGTCCCCTGAGCTCAGAGGCGCCATCAGATGGGCAATCCGGCGAAAAACACCCAATACCAGACGAGGTATCCACCGGCGCCGACCAGGAAAAATGAACTGACCCGGTGCACGTGGGGCAGCGCGCACCGCAGCCATCTGGCCACGGCGTCGCGGAAAAGCGCGGCGCCGACGGTCACGGCGATCACCACCAACCCCATGCCCACGGCGTAGGCGACGAATTGTGCCAGCGACGCTAAGAACCCATCCGCCGCAATGGCCGTTCCCACGACCACGAGGAAGATCGGCAGCGTGCATGCGAGCGACCCGACCGCATAGCCCAAACCGAACACAAATGCGTTACCCAGGTTTCGCCGCGGCGTCACGGTAACGCGGCTCGCCGCCAGGATGCCGACGTACCGATGTGTGATCAGCAAATAGAGGCCGAAGAGAAGCATGACCACGCCAACCGTGAATCCCGCGAACGGGAAGACTCGTCCGAGCCAGTCAGCCCCGGCCGATACCACTGCGCCGACGGCGAGAAAGATCAGCACGAATCCCAGCGTCGCCATACCGCCCACGGAAAACGCCCGCGCCGCGCGGCGACCGGCTCCGGTGAACTCGTAATCAGCTTCCTCCGTGCCGAGTTGATAGGCGATATAGGACGGAAGCATGAAGAATCCGCATGGATTGACGCTCGCCACAAGGCCCGCCGCCATCGCGAATCCGATGGGCAGGATCCCGGCCACGGAGGCGACCCGTGCCTCGGCGCCGGCCTGAACGACGATCAGCAGGCCGATGAGCGCCGCGACCCCAGCGGCAGGTATGGCGTATGCCAGCGCGGCCCTGCGCCGCGATCGGGTTCCAGCCGCCGGCGCGCCATCCGCGATCACATTCTGTCTTGTCGCCGTCACCATATCCCCCTTTACCCGCGCCCCGAGTCCGCTTCCATCAGAAAGACTCCGCCAACAATTCGTCCATGAGCTGTGTGATCAGGTCCTTGTTCATGAGTCCTGTCCAGACTCGGGATATCGCCCCATCGGGAGTTATGAACACCGTCGTGGGCATCCCGAGCACCTTGTAATCCCGCACCACGTTCGCATCCGCCGTAGTCGCCAGCGGATATGTCACACCCAACTCCTCCGCAAGCTCCCGCCCCTCCTCGATGGAACCGAGCCCAATGAATGGGCCGACATCGATGCCGATCAAATTGACCTGGTCCCGTTTCTCTATGTAGGCCGCTTGGAGGTCCGGCATTTCGGCTCTGCATGGCGGACAGAGTCCGGCCCAGAAGTTCAACACCAGTGGCTTACCCGAGGAGATAAGCTCGCTCACGAGCACGTTGGCAACACCGACCTCCTGCTCGCCCTGATAGAAATTGAGCAGAACGTCGGGCGCCGGCCGGGCCTCGCCCCGCGGGAACTTCGACAGATCCGTTGCCAACTTGGACCCGCCCGCCGGAACGGACGTGACTTCGTTCGGCATGGCTATCGTGGAAACCTCCGCCTCAGTTCCCGCTCCACACGCCACCAATCCGATCGAGCCTGCACCCGCAAGGATGCCGATCAGGATTCGACGGCGACTCGTGAGGGCGCCGGTGCCGTAAAGGCGCCCGGGCACGGCGTGCCGCTTGGTCGTAATCGCTGCCATGTTCCTCACTCACTGCCCTCGAACCGCGAGGCGACTACCCATCATAGGATTCGCCTGAGCGTTCTCGTTGGGCTCGAAGCCCACTGCGATGAGATCGTCGCACAATGTCGCGCCCCGTCTTGTGGGAAGACTTACGGTCCGGAATTTGAGCCCCAGCACGCGCTTCAGCATAGAGTGACTAATACCGGTCAAGTGTAGGAATGCCGCGCTGGCTGACGGAGGCTGCATCCGACTCATCGCGGGGGATTCCTGCCACGCGACCTCTGCCCATATCTTCACACTCGGTATATCGTTTTATTGAAAGAACGGTTTTGTTCACGACCCAAACCGGGACGGTGGAAACGAATGGTGCATGGTCAAAGAGCTGGAGCAGACAACCTCTTTTGGCTCGCGATAGAGCGGTCTTCATCGATCCGACGATGAGAACCACCGCGATCCCGCGGGAGGGGCCGTGAGCGACGCCGAACGTTTCCTGGCCCTGGCGGTGAGCGTTGGGGACTTCGTCGCGTCGTTGGCCGAACGCGATTCGGGCGGGTTCCGGTGGAAAACAATCGGTTATTCGGGCGAGGATGCGTACAGTCCGGAAATTTTTTCGGGCGTTTCCGGCATCGCGATATTCCTGGCCGACCTGCACTCTGCCACCGGCAACCCGTCCTTCGGAACACATGCCCGTGGAGCCATGGCATGGGTGCGAGACAGCGTCGAGTCCGAAAATGGAGGGTTTGGTCCATACCGAGGGCTTTACTCTGGGATGTCAGGCCATGGCCTGGCGATGCTGCATACGGGTCGCGCCACGGGCGCCGGCGATCTCATCGATTCGGCTAAACAGCGCGCCGTCGCACTATTGGGGAGCGAGTACGGCGGATGCGAACTCATGTACGGTGCCGCCGGGATCGGGATATTCCTGCTCAATTGTTTCCAGGAATTCGGCGACGAGACGTACCTCGAAGAGGCGCTCCGGGCAGGCGAACACATCGTCGGGGAATCCGAGAGCGACGGGGAAGGAATCAAGTGGTCGATCCGGCTGGGCCCCTCGGCCACCTATCAGCATGGCATGGCCCACGGCGCCGCCGGGATCGGCTATTTCCTTGCCGAACTCTACAGGGTGTCTGCGAACACTCGGTTCCGCGACGCCGCGGTCGGCGCGGCCGGTTGGCTTCGATCGCAGGTAGCGAACTCCGAGCACGGCGCCTCCTGGCGACGCTATCCAGACGACAGCGAACTCGCCCGATTCCAGTGGTGCCATGGGGCTCCCGGCATCGGTCTGTTTTTCGCCAAGACCTTTGAGATAACAGGGGAACGCTTCTGCCTCGATTGGGCCATCCGTTGTGGCGATGCGACGCGGTCCGCAGGCGATATCAAATCCAATCCCAGCCAATGTCACGGACTTGCAGGCAATGGAGAGCTCCTGCTGGAACTGGGCCGCGTCACCGGTGACAAGAAGTGGGAGCTGCGGGCCGAGGACTTCGGAAATCGCGCGGCCGCATACCACGAAGGCGATCCGCCGAGTCGTCGGTGGCGCTCCGACGAGCCGGGCGAATTCAGTCCGGACTTCATGCTGGGAGCGAGCGGTACGGGTCATTTCTTCCTGCGGCTCGCCAATTCGAAGGAATTCTCCATGCCGTTGATGGTCCGTCCGTAAACCCCACCGAAATCGGATTGAACTCCCGCGCGCAAGCGACGATCGGAAATCGCTCCGCCTCATGCTCCCTCGACATGAAAAACGGCCGCTCGGAGTTCGCTTTACGGCCAGGTCGGCATCGGCGATAGTTCCAGTCACGACCGATTCACGGCGCGAGACGATCGCCAACCATAGAGACGGAGGCGCTGTTGGCGGACGATCCTGAATCCAGGCGTCAGACTTTGTACTCGTTGCTCGGCGACCTGCCGGCGCGTGACCGTCCGATCTCGTCAGAAGTAATAGGCCGTCAAGACGTCGGTTCGTTCACCTTGGAAACGCTGTCGCTCGACCTCAATGGAGTAGAGCGGGTACCCGCGCTGCTCGCGCTGCCCTCGGAAGGCGACGGTCCGTTTCCCGCGATCCTCTACAACCACGCTCACGGCGGCGACTACGTTCTCGGCAAGAGCGAACTCGTCAACGGTCATGCCGTGTTGCAGGACCCGCCCTACGCCGAGGAGCTGGCGCGGCGCGGTATCGCGTCGCTGTGCATCGATCATTGGGCCTTCGGGGAACGTCGCGGCAAGTCCGAGAGCGAGATTTTCAAGGAGATGCTGTGGCGAGGGGCCGTAATGTGGGGAATGATGGCCTACGACAGCATCAGGGCTCTGGACTATCTCGAGGGACGCGAGGAAGTTGATGGCGACCGAATCGGCACCCTCGGCATTTCCATGGGCAGCACGATGGCTTGGTGGATCGCCGCCCTAGACCGTCGGGTGCGCGTGTGCGTCGATATTTGTTGCCTGACGGACTTCGACGCCCTGATCGAATCACGTGGACTGGATGGCCACGGTCTCTACTATTTCGTCCCGGCGCTGCTAAAGGATTTCAGCGCCGGCGAGATAAACGCGCTCATCGCGCCACGCCCGCACCTGAGCCTTGCGGGCGACTACGATCCGCTTACGCCCCCTAAGGGCCTGGATCGCCTGGACACCGAAATTCAGGATGCCTACCGCCGGGCGGGAGCGCCAGAGGCCTGGAAACTCAATCGCTACCCTACGGGTCATTTCGAGACGGTTGAAATGCGTCGCGAGATCCTAAAATTCCTGGACACGTGGCTGTGAGCGTGTCAGTCACGTTATGAAACAAGTGCTCCCGATCTGCGCGAACTACAATTCCGAGACTGCAGACGTGGTTTCCTGGAGACCTGAGCGCGGAATATTCCCGCCGGCCCGCGAAACGGAAGGAGGCAAGACATGCCCGAGCAAAAGGCGCCCGCGAAGATCACACCGTCCTCAGCAAGTGACTATCTCGAGGTCATGAGCAAATCGGTATTTCAGACAGGCATGTCGTGGCGAGTTGTGGAGTCCAAATGGCCCGGCACCTGCGATGCGTTCATGGGCTTTGAAGTCAAGGCCGTGGCTGCCATGGGCGAGACACAGGTCGAGGAGCTGGTTCAGGACACGCGGATCATTCGAAACCGCAGAAAGATTCAGGCGGTAATAGACAACGCCCGGAGACTCGTTGAATTGGAGGATGAGCACGGCTCAATCCAGAATTATCTCCGGTCTCACGGCACGTTCGCATCGACGGTGAAAGCACTCAAGAAGGACTTCAAATTTCTTGGCGACATGGGCACCTATTTCTTCCTCCACGTGGTCGGCGAGGAGGTTCCTTCACACGAAGATTGGATGGCCTCGCGCGCATCGTAGACCGTCACGATCCATGCGCGGCGAGCACCTGCGGATGAGCAGCCGAGTCGCGCACAAGACTCGCCCGCCATGGTTTGAATCGCACCCACCGCCGCTGAATTCGATGGCTGTGGGCCCTTGGTCGCCCCGCGGGGGCGATCTGCACCCTTACGAACCGTCAAACCGGGGGCTCATTACAAATTCGCCAAACGGCCACCACCCCGATTGGAACACTGAGATTCCCCGCTCAAACCGCGCGGACCCCGATCTAGCATGACCGTCAGACTCGGCATGGTCATTGCGGCGGCCCTGACTGCCCTCGCGATCGTTCCGGTGCTCATCGTCGTCGCCCTGGGCGCCTATGGTTCGTCATTGGGCGGCGCTGTTTTGACGGGAGGTGATGGGAGAGCTGAAATCGCGGTTTTTCCGGCTCATGGCCGCCCGGGGTCCACGCTGAAGATCGTCGGCGATCGGTGGGCGCCCAGCGCGTCCGTCACGATCCAGATTCAGAGGCAGGCGTCAAATGGTGAGCTATCTTCGGCGCCGCTGCGATTGGGGGAGGTGATCGCCTCCCGCCGAGGTACGTTTGAGCTCGAGACCACAATTCCAGGTTCGGTGATCCCGCTCGGCACGAGCGCCGTGCGTATCCAGGCGGTGGCTCGAAACGGGGAAGCCCCCGAAGCGGCGATCGCGGCCACGTTTCAAATAGATCCATACTCCAACAGGCTCGAAATCAGCGTTGTCGACGCAGCGACCGGACGATCGGCGTCGGCGGCGCAGATCGCGGTAGAGGATTCTTTCGGCCAAGAGATCGCATCGGCCTCGACGGACGCCGACGGCATGGCGTTCATCGAGGGAATCTACCCAGGCCAGAAATGGGTCACGGTCCGCAAAGTTGACTATGAGATAGCGCGTGGGCCAATCCAAATTCCAGAATCGGGCGAGGCTGCGTATCAGTTTTCGATCCACGCGTCGCCGGGGAAGCGCATCGTCCTATTCGCCTATGGAACCGCGGGCGGCAGAGACACGGAGCTGGTCGGAATCGATCGCTCGTCGGGTCTGCGCGTTCGAGAGGCACGGACAGCACCGCCAGGGAGGGCGGCCCCCGTTTCCATGCCCGACTTGGACGTGTACCAGCACTTCATCCTTCCCCTGGATGGGGAGCCCGCTCGGGGCGGTACTCGCGCCGGCAACATCGATGCGCTTTGGGCGATGGGCGCGGCAGGGAACCGATTGCGGTCGATCACTTCCGGCTTCGCGACCGCCCTTTGGCACAGCTATATCGGGAGATCGGTAATTGGCGACGTTCTGTTCTCGCGCGCGTCGACACACATCTTTGATCCGGGATCCCATCTTTACGTCGTCGATCCAGACTCGGGGCAGATCGTGTTCGACCGGCCGTACACCCGCGATATCCTGCCGCCGATTCTTGCCAAGGACCGGACTAGGGTTTTCTTCGTCAACTGGTCCGCCTCCTCCGTGAGCGTCTTGGACCTGTCCGACGGTAGGCAATCGACCCTCGTAGAGAACATTCCGCTGTTCATCATCAGCGCGATCGCCGACCCCTCCAACGACGACAGTCTGCTCCTGTCGGCCAACGACCGGTCGGTCTACCGGCTGGATCTTCGGAGAGGCCAGCTAATCGAGGTGTACCGGGGCACCACGGTCCAGTCCTGGATCGGTGTGACGCCGGACGGGCGCCTCATGAGTTCCGGATTTCGATCAAGCGATATAGTTGTGACCGATCTGGAGACGGGGCAGGTCGAAGACGTTATACCGTTTCGATGGGCCGCCGACTGGGTGTGGGCCGACCGCTCCGGCCCGTTCATCTTCGCTGTTGGCCTTACTTGGCCCGATGTCATTACCGTGCAGCTGATCGACTCACAAACCTGGAAACTCGTCGACGTGTTGCACTTCTCGCGCTTCGGTGGCGGGTCCGACGGGGGCTAGACCCTAACGGTCGGCGCTCATGGCCCGACCTGCTCGGAGGACGGCATGATCCGCGACCATTACACGTTCGCCCGCGCGTTCCGGATTCGGCGGACCGAGTGCGCAGGCCGCTCAGCCCGTCGCGATTGCTGCCCCATGCCTCAAGCGTAGCCCGTTGGCAACCTTTCGAAGCGCCCCGGCGATATCCTCAATGTCGTCATCGCCGTAGGTCTCGTTGAATGAAAACGTGACGAGCGATTCCAACGCCTTGTCCGTGATCGGGCACATCCCTTCGCCATACTCGAGTTTTCGATCTGTGTACTGGCTTCCGAAGGGAAAAGTCGAATCGCCGAAGGTCTTCCCAGCGGCAAGCGCCTCCGCACACATGTAAATCGGCTTCCCGATATACCCAGGTGAGCAGGAGACTCCCTCCTCACTAAGTGCCTCGCCGAATTCCATCGCGTCAAAACCCGGTGTCCGCAACGGGAAACTCCAGTAGCTATGCTCTGATCCGGGTGTGACCGCGGGACCTTCAAGACCGTCCACGTCCTCAATCAGCTTGGACAGCTTCGTGCCCAAGACCGACCGTCGTTCAACGACCCCCCTGACCTTGTCGATCTGCGGGATGCCGACCGCGGCCGTCAGTTCATTCATGCGGTAGTTCGGCGCCAGGAACAGATACGCGCGGGGGCCCCAGCCTTTGCGCTGGAAACCCTTGTCAACGAAGAAGCGCATGCGCTCCCAGTACACCTCGTTGTTCGTAATCGTGACGCCGCCATCGCCGGTTGTCATGTGCTTGCTTCCCTGCAAGCTGAAACATCCGATGTCGCCAATGGTTCCGAGATAGCGCCCTTTGTATTTCGTGGCGTGACATTGGCTGCAGTCCTCGATCACCGGCAAGTCGTGCCGTGCGGCGACGTCCATCACCGCATCCATGTCACACGCATTTCCGAACAGATGAACGACGAGGATCGCCTTCGTTCGATCTGTGATCTTCCGCTCAATATCCTCGGGGTCCATGTTGAACGTCGCGGGGTCGATGTCCGCAAAGATCGGCACGGCCGTTTGCTGCAAGATTGGAGTAACGCTTCCGAGATCAGTGACGGGAGCAGTGATGATTTCGTCACCCGGGCTCGGATCGATCGTCCCCACGGCGACGTGCAGAGCGGCCGTTCCGGAGGTGCTCGTGGCAGCGTGCCGGACGCCGTAGAGATCGGCGAATTTCGTTTCGAAATCGCGTACGTAGTGTCCTGACCATTGAAACAGGTTCTGCGACCGAATCGCGTCTACCGCCATCTGGACTTCTTCGTCGCCGTAGATTATTCGATCGGGAAACGGCTCGGAGCGGTAAGGCTTCCCGCCGTCGATCGCCAGCTTTTCCATATTCATATCCCTCCTGTGCCAACCGTTTGCATCGTAAAGCGTCACTTGGTCGGATGCGAGAACAAACCATTCAATAGGCAACGTTTCCGCATGATTCTAGGTGGCCGAGCCCAGCCATCTATCGAACCACTCAAATGCGTGGGCGCGCATTGAGGGCGTGAATTCGTGCTCGACATCCTCTCGGACAACCTTGAGACCCCCTGCGTTCCCAAGTCCGGTCCATAGTGGCGCCCCGAACTCGACGAAATCGTCGATGGCCTCCTCCGGGACCAACGGGTCCCGGGCCGCCCAGGTGAGCAGAAGTGGCCGGGGCGCCTGCGCCGCGTACAGATCGTAGATGTCGCCATCCGCCAAGATTCCAGGCACGCACACGTACGGGTGCCGGAGCGTGCTGTGGCCACGCGGACTGAAGAACCGCTCGTAGCTGAAGATGCCACAGCTTGCGACGGTGGCCGAGATGCCATCGTCGAGGGAGGCGGCCGCCTGAGCGGTGTGCCCGCCGAGCGAGTGCCCGACCAGCCCTAATCGGTCCGAGTCTACGTCCGGCCGCGTTCGCAGGTAATCGGCTATTCGCAGTGTGTCCCATATCATCAAACCCCACAGCGACCGGCCTTCAAGTATTTCCACCTCGGCTCGGAAAACGTAGTCGTCTTCCCGTTCGCCGAACGTCCGAATGTCGGGGATCGCCACGAGGTATCCGCGTCGTGCCAGCGTTTCTCCATACTGAGCAAGGAGCGCTTCCTTGTCCTCCCCGGTGCCGTGCAGGCAGATCACCGCGGGCAGCGGCCCGGCGGATTCCGTGGGAGCCGCCACCAGCAGGGGCACTTCATAGTCGCGTTCGGTGGTCAGATACAGGCGCTCCACACGGATGGCTTCCCGATCATCCATGCTCGCGCTTCTGACAGCCGGCTGCGTCGAGCGCACACCCGAAAAGAAGGCCGATTCGGCGGCCTCCTTTGCGCATTGCGCGAACGACCGAAACTCACTTCCCGTGGGCTCCGCCGATAACCGCAGCCTGCGACCGCGGAACTCGGCCAGTCGCTCGAGGTATCTGGCCACGGATGGGTTCGCCGGGTCTAGGAGGTTGTCCCGGGTGATCGGTACCGGCATGGATGCGTCTCGGTCCGGGGAGCGAACCTTAGCCTTTTACTCCCGTGAGGGCGATTCCCTGGACGAAATACTTTTGTGCGATCACGTACACGGCCAGTATGGGAAGGATGCTGAGCACCGATCCCGCCATCAGGAGATGCCAGTCCGTCCGGTACTGGCCTCGGAACATGGTCAGGCCGACGGTAACGGTCATCTTTTCAATGTCAGAGAGGTAGATCACGGGCCCCTGCAGATCGTTCCAGAGATTCATAAATACGAACACCCCCACCGTGGCGAGCGCTGGCAGGCCCAACGGCACGAATATTTTCCAGAAAATCGTGAACGGCCCCGCGCCGTCGATCTTGGCGGCGTCTTCAAGTTCGTCCGGGATGGTCATGAAGAACTGCCGAACCAGGAACGTGCCGAAAGCCCCGCCGAACCAGTTCGGAACGATCAGCGCCGCATGGCTGTTGTTCCACCCGAGCCACTGAATCATGAGAAACACCGGAATGAGAGTCACCTGGGTTGGGATCATCATCGTGGCGATCAGCAGCATGAACAGGATGTTTCGGCCCGGAAACTGCAATCGAGCGAACGCGAACGCAGCCATCGCGACCGCGATCAGCGCTCCGATGTCGCCCAGAATGGAGACCTTGAAGCTGTTGAACATGAACAACACGAAGCAGCTCTGGTCCCCGCAGCGCATGGCCTGCACCGCGTCGGAATAGTTACCCCATTCTGGCGGCCACGGAAATATCGACGGCGGGAAGAGGAATATGTCACCCAATGGCTTGAGGGAGGAAGACAACATCCATAGGAACGGCACGATCATGATTGCAGCCACGATCAACATTCCGGTGTAGATCAGAGCATTCGACACTGCTGTTCGGGCACGCTTTGCCCGGATACCGTGTCGAACGACCGCGGTCCGACTGCCGATGGCGGCTTGTTCCTGAGCCAAGGTCACCTTGCCGACACTCCGTATCCGCGACGCCTGTTCATCTGTAGAACACCCATTTCCGCTGTCCCGCAAACTGAACCAGAGTGACGAGCATCACAACGACGAACAGTGAGTAGGCAAGCGCGGAGGCCTTGCCCATGTTGAACCACTCGAACGCGTTCTGATAGATCCAAAAGCTCAACGTGAGCGTGGAGTAAGCCGGGCCGCCCTGCGTCAAGACATACGTCTGCTCGAATACCTGAAAAGACCCGATCACGGACACAACGGTGACGAAGAACATCGTCGGGCTGAGCATCGGCAAAGTTATGTGAACGAACCGCCTGAACCAACCGGCGCCGTCCACGGTGGCGGCCTCATACAACTCTTGAGAAATGCCCTTCAGTCCGGCCAAGAATATGACCATGTTGAAGCCTGCCTGACGCCAGGCGCCCATTATGAAAAGGGCCGGCATCGACCACTCGGTGCTCGATAGCCAGCCGGGTCCCGGAATCTTGACCACGCTGAGGAAGTAGTTGATGAGTCCGAATTGCGGTTGGTAAAGCCACGCCCATACAAGCGAAATGGCCACCAGGGACGTGATGACGGGCAAGAAATAAAGCGCTCGGAAGAAGGTCACGCCGCGTAGGGCCTGGTTCACCAGCAGCGCCAGGAACAGCGCGAGCACGATGTTGAGCGGTACGAAGCCAATCGTGTAGTAGACGGTGTTGCGCAACACCTTCCAAAACAGGGGGCTGTTGCCAAGGTTCGCGTAGTTTTCGAGCCCCACCCAGTTCGGCGGCTGGACACCGTTGAAATCGGTGAAGCTGAAGTAAGCCGAACGGAGAACCGGCACGACTTGAAGTAGAACGATTCCCAGCAGCGTCGGCACCAGGAATAAGTACGCGATGCCCCAGCTTCGCCACTGTCGGTATCGTGCCGACCGTCCCGCGCCTGTGGCTCCCGAGGCTATCCCGTTGCCCACCGTAATACCTTTTCCGATCGCCTCATTCGCTTGATTGGGCGCGGGTCGTGACCCGCGCCCAATCAGTCATAGCTGAATCGGTGCGACTACGCTTTCCCCACCCGGCTAGTTCGATCGCTGGAGGATCTCGTTGATCGCATCCTCAACCTCTGGCGCGGCGTCTTCGGGGGTCTTCTGACCCAACCAAACCTCGTCCAGCAAGTTGACCTTGGCCGTCTGCCACTCGTTGTAGTTGGCGTTGAAATCGGCGGCCATGAAGGGCTCGCTGCGCAGGAGTACGCGTAGGTCGGGCGGGCTGATCGAGATATACCTTTGATCGTTCGCCAGCTCCTTCTTGATCGGCACCATGCCCGGATTATCGAGGTAGAACGTAAGCGCCGAGTCGTCGTCGATCATGTGGAGCAGCGTCTGCCACGCGCCCTCGACGTTCTTCGTCTGTTGGGAGATCACGAAGCCGTCCGGGCCGCCGTAAGTAACCCGCGACTCGCTTCCCTTCGGGAAGATGGCTATGTCCCAACCAAACGCGCGCACGGGCCGGTAGGCGCCGACGCGCCAGCTACCGTTGATCGTCATGGCGACGCGTCCGGTTTGGAACGAGTCGCCCAGACCCTCAAAGAATCCCGGCGCCGGTGTGACCTTGTGTACCTGATACAGGTCCTGCATCCATTTGATCGATGCAACGGCGCTCTCGTTATTTATGACAGCCTCGGTCAAGTCCTCATTCAGCACGCGACCGCCGTTGGCGTAGATCAGCGGATCCATGAACGTCCGGTTACCTTTTCCGGGAATATCGAATCCGAACACCGTTGTTCTCGGGTCGCCGGTGGGGTTGTTGGTCTTCAGCGAGGTCTCCAACAGGTCGTCCATCGTCCAGGTGTCGTCAGGGTATGCGGCGCCTGCGGCGTCGAACAACGATTTGTTGTAGAAGATGACGCTCAACACGTAGTTGCGGGGAATACCGAAGAACGGTCCGCTGCCCTGCGGCGCGCGCCACTGGCCCAACGTACGCTGCCAGAACTGGTTTACGTCAACGTCCCGCTTGATCAGATCGTCAAGCTGTACAAGCTGACCGAGATCGACGTACTGGTAGTAGAACGTTGGGGCGGTGTTCCAGACGTCCGGAGCGCCTTCCCCGGCGTTGAGGGCCGCGTTGAGTTTTTGCCAATATTGCTGCCAGGGAATCCATTCGCTCTTCAGCTTGACGTCGGGATTCCTGAGCTCGAACTGCGCCAGGATCTCGCGCTCGACGTTTTGCGCATTGGTCATGTAGTTCCAGTAAAGGACTTCACCCGTGGGCTTCTTGGGGGCCATCGCCTCGGCCTCGACGATCACCGTCACAACCTTTTCCTGGACCACCACTTTCTCGACGATCTGGGTGACCACCTTCTCGACGATCTTCTCGACCGGGACCACGACCTCTTTAACGACCTCAACCCGCTCGATCACGGGTTTCTCAACGATGACCGTGCGAACCACTTCCTGCGTTACAACGATCGTTTCACCACATCCCGCCAATGCGGCGGCGGCGACTCCGAGCCCGCCGAAGGCGCCAATCTTTAACAGCTTGCGCCGTGAGTGGGTTTTCTCCTGCTTGGAATCCATTTCGGACAATTCTTCCTCCTTGCGACGGCCCGGACCGATCAAAAAATAGTCGGCTTCGGCCGGACCCCCAACGTGTACTGATTTCCCCCGAAAGCGGAGTTTAGTCTACCCAAAGCGCAACTTGAAATGTTTGCGCCGTGGGTTCCGGCCCGTTCTGCCGCGCAGTGTCGTCAGCGCCGATCCTCAGAATCGATGAACCCCGAAATGCTCCACTTTCGAGGTAAGAATCAGGGGTAGAGCTCGTTGAGCCGGTCGAGGGCTCCGCTGACCGCGACCGCGCCGCCGCCGGCGCCGACTGGACACCAGGGCCCTAACGATGTTTCGTAGCCACCCTCCGCAAACGCCTCGTCATCGGACAAATAGCCGATGTAGTCGTTGGCGTATCCAGCGCATATGGTGAAAGGGGCAGGGGATCGTGTCTTGATTTCCCGCCCGAGCTTCGAGAAGAGCTCGCCGGGGACGCCGGCGATTGCCACGTCGCCCACGCGAATCCCTTGCGCGAACGACCAGATCGGAGCCGGGCCTTTCGCGATCTCCGAAAACTGCTCGACCATGCGCCGCGCGTCGCGCAGCGCTACTCGCAAAGCCTCGTCGCGTCCCTGGCCGCCGTCGCCCGGCGTTTCGTCTTGCGCCGCACCGACGAGCCGGTAGGCGTCCGCGATGGAATCGTAGATCTGCTCCCGCATCGGCGACGGATCAGGAAGGCGGCGCCTTGGGAACTCAAGCTCGCGAATCGACGAACTCACCGGCACTCCGGACGTGGCCGCCTGGCCCTTGAGAGTCTCCAGCACCCGCAGGGCCTCTCGACCCAGCGCGGTTCCATTGCTCTCAACTGCGTCAAAGTCGGGAGTCGCGCTACCCCCGATCGGATTGATGTCTCCGCAAGCCCCCTGGATGAACAGGCATTCGCGGCATCCGGGAGACTCCGTCTCCACGAGCCTGGTCGCCACTCCTGGAAAATCGGCCGACATGAGCGGATTGACCTGAACCGTCGTCGGATGACATGTGAAATTGACGAGCGCCGAATGGCTGCCATCGCTGAAATCGAAGCGCATGACGTTGACATCAGGATCCATAAGGGCGGGCCTGGCCAGCTGATCGGGCGGGACATCCCGGGGCAGGCGATGCAATACTCCTTGCTTGTCGAGCACTCTTCGATTCGCGGATATGTCTGACAGCTCTCCGCGACCGAACCTGATTTCAGCGGGCAGAGCGCCTTCCGCCGCGGCAGTGAGGCATTTCGCCAAATCGCCGGCCAACTTTTCCAGCCACTCGCGTGTGGGGTCGAGATGGTGGAGTGACGTGATCCCCGCAAGCTCGGGGGTTGAATGAGCGTGTGAGGAGCAAAACATCAGGCTTTCGGGACCGAGTCCCAGGCTCCCATTCACGCGTTCAAGCACGTTCAATCGCAGATCTCCGCCCGGCAGGCCGCGCGCCACGCCCAACATGTCGAGGGCGATCACCGCCGCCGCGCCGCCATCCGACTTGAGATACAGCGCTCGCGCGAAAAGAGGATCATGAACGCCTTCGAAATGGGCCTGCCGTGGAACAAATCCCAGGTAGGGCACGCTGAATGGCGCTGTTATGTCAACCTTGGCGGTACCTGCACGCAGTCCGGATTCCATACCTGCAACTCCAGCCGATAGATGGGCCTCACGCGCCCGGAATTCTAGTCGAACGGATTCGGCGATCGTTCAGCGCCACTGACCACGTTTCGAATGTCGACCTCAACCACCTGGGTTCCGCTGGACTACGATTCACGGACCGTCCGAAGCGGGGGAAGTATCCACAGCGGGGCAAGAGCTAAACATGCCAAGCAATCGCCGAAGCAAACTGGGAATTTCCCGTCGGGCGCTCCTGTCGGCCTCCCTGGCGCCCATCCTGGCTTGCGGAAGACGCACCGCAACGCGTGTAAGCCAGAGCGCACCGTCGTTCGACCGACCTCCACCAGTGTCGATCGCGGTTGCCCAGACATTCGGGGTAGGGAGCCTGGAGTCGCTTCTCCTCGCCGGACTGTCCAGAGGTATTCGCGATGGGACGTTACATCCGGATACCAAAGTCCGCACATTCAACCTGGTCAACTCCGCGAGCGGAACGCTGGCCGAGCCGCTCGAAACTCTCGCGGCGGAAGCCGCGGTCGATATCGTCATCTTTCCGGGCCGAGACCTGATCGACCTTTCGTCGGCCGGCCTATTGGTCCCCTTTCAGGGGAGCCTGGCGGAAGTCACCGGAGTGGCGGGGGGCCACTGGCGGTGGACCCTGCAAGCAGTCACCGTTAACGACGCGGTAATGGCCCTCCCCGCCGCGGCGAGTCCATGGCTGCTGCTGTACAACCCCGCTGTGCTCGACTCCGCCGGCGTCGAGCCACCGCCGGAAACGGGCTGGGATTGGACACAGTTTCGAGAGTCCGTCGCACGCGTGAACAGGGCCGGCCCGGTGGGGCTCCATCTCGTCCAGCCAAGCTCTCCGGGCGGCTACTTCATGCCGCCGATCTATGTCTGGCTGGGTGCTGCAGGCGTCGAATTCGTCACGGATCGAAAATCCCCGGAGTCCCTTCTGGACGGTAAAGCTGAACGGGCGGTGTCGCTGTTACACCAGTTAATCATCACCGACGACTCGACTACGTCTTCGGCTTCCGGCACCCGGTTTGGGGCGGGAATTCAGAAACTCATTCTCAATCAGAATCTTGGGATGCTTTGTTTGGGCATATCGGCAGCGCATCCCACCGAACTCTGGCATCGAGTCGACGATCCTCACGGCTTTGAGGTGGCGTCGTTCCCGCACGCGGCCCACCCCGTTACGCCGGCAGAGGTCGATGCGTGCATCGGCGTCTGTTCGCTGGGTGCGGATCATGCTTCGGCCGCGCATGCCGCCCGTCTCATCGAGGCCGCACTCGATCAGACCGTGTATCTGTCGGCGAGGCGGAGCCGCCTTCGGGGAGCGGGCGCGCGCAATTCGTTGTCGGACCAGCGCCTCGACGTCGTCGAACGGCTCATTCCGGGCGCCACCGCCATCACGCTTACGCGAGCTGAGCGGCGAATTATCGACGTGTATGTGGGATTCAAGGGCGTTCGGGAGTCGGGACCGGAACCGGGTTACTTGGAGGCTGCGGCATCCCTCCTCTCCGCCACCGCGCGGTAGGATCGCCATCTCACTTCAGCGTCCGCAAAGTCGAGGCAAGGCCATGACACGGCTCGCAACCAAGGTCGCGCTCATAACCGGCGCGGGAAGCGGCATCGGCCGGGCGTCCTCGCTGTTGTTTGCCCGCCACGGCGCTCAAGTCGTTGTTGCCGACATCGATCCGGATTCGGCCAAGGAGACCGTGAACCTAATATCGCGCGAAGGCGGCGCAGCCGTCGAGTCGGTTGGGGACGTGGCGGTCGAGGATGATGTCCGCGAGATGGTGAGTAAAGCCGTCTCGGCGTTCGGAAAACTCCATATCCTCTACGCCAATGCCGGGGTGCTGTGGAAGGATCGAGATCGCTCCGTCCTGGAGACCGATGAGAAGTGGTGGGATCGAGTGTTGGATATCAACTTGAAATCGGCGCTTTGGATCACAAAGCACGGCGTTCCGCCTCTAAAACAAGCGGGCGGCGGCTCGATCATCCTGGCCGGATCGGTATCGGCCCTCGCCGGATTCAGCCGCGCCCAGGACGCCTATTCGGCCTCGAAGGGGGCCTTGATATCTCTCACCAAATCGCTTGCGATCCAGTTCGCACCGGACAACATACGCTGCAACATCATTCACCCTGGAATCGTCGACACCCCCTTGCAGGCCCCGTATCTGAACGATGAGCTGCGGCGGGAGTTCAGCCAGGCGATACCGCTCGGTCGAATAGCCGAGCCCAACGAGATCGCGAATGCGGCGCTTTTCCTGGCCTCGGACGAGTCTTCCTACGTCACCGGCGCGGAACTGGTCGTGGACGGCGGTTACACGGCGCAGTAGGTCATCTTCAAGGTGCGCGTTTTCGGGCGCTTGCCGCATTCAGGCGGGTCCGGAACGCCCGCCGATTACCCCGCGCAGATAATTCAGATCGAGGCGGGTCTGTTCAATGACCTCCTCCGTGGTCATGTCTTTGAAACTTTGCGCGCCCTGGTATTCGCTGTGAACCGACAAATAGCCGTCGTAGCCGGCCTGCCCCAGGCAATCGAATACATCCGGCCAGCGGACGATACCCTCCGATAGCGGCACCAGCTTCGTCTCCCAGGCGGTCTTTCCCAAGCTGAGATCCTCGGCCTGATACCAGCCAAAGTCCTTAACGGCCACCATCCGGATATGAGGGGTGAGCAGGTCGAGACCCATCATCCACGCGCCGACCCCGCCTTCCACGGCCATGTGACCTGGATCCACGTAGGCGCCGATCTCGTCCGCGTCAAATTCCTCGATCATCATGTGCAGGATCTCACCGCTCGGCGGTATGAAATCGCCGGAATGTATGTGTACGCAGGCCGTCACGCCGTAGCGGCGCGCCACGGCGGCGAGTCCTTCCAGACGTTCCCTGATAGTTTCGAGCTGGCGCGAGAGACCGCCAAATCCGTCGTAGCGGAAGTACCCGAGCTTCAGATACTTAATTCCCAACTCCGCAGCAGCGCCGAATATGTCTTCGGCGTGTTGACTGTCCGACCCGGTTATCTCCGTTGTGAGCATTCCGATCTCGAGTCCGTGCTCGCCCGCGATTTCGGCGACCCTTGGGAGATCGACCGCCACGTTATCGGGCAGAACCGAGCCGCCGGTGCGGGTGGTGAGATCGAAACCGTCGAATCCAAGTTCCTTAACAGTTCCGGCCATCCGCTCGAAGGACAATTCTTGCAGGTGTTTGCTGAACATCAGGAGCTTCATACGTGCGCAGGTCTCCACTTTGGGGTGCCGCGCTGTCAGTCTAGCCGGGTCGAGTGCCACGCCTTCCCCGCCGCGTGAAGCGGGAAGTAGTCTTGAGCGTGGAGTGGACGCCGCCCAGATCGGGCGGTAGCAGCCATTGATGTTTAAGTAAGGATCCATATGAGCGAAGCTAGTATTCCCGCCGGCACTCGGATAGGACATGTGCATCTCAAGGTATCGGACCTCGAGCGGTCGATCGCGTTTTTCAGAGACCTGCTCGGATTTGAGCTGCGAATGAGCTACGGCCATGAGGCGGCGTTTCTATCCGCTGGCGGCTACCATCACCACATCGGGCTGAATACGTGGGAAAGCAAGGACGGTGACCCACCGGCTCCCGGTTCCACGGGTTTGTATCATCTCGCCCTCGTTTACCCGACGCGGCGGGACCTCGCCGTGGCGGTGAAGCGCCTGGTTGACGAGAACTGGCCGATCTCTGGCGCCTCGGATCATGGGGTCAGCGAGGCCGTATACCTGAACGATCCCGACGGGAACGGCATCGAGCTTTACAGGGACCGCCCGGAGTCGGATTGGCCCCTCAAGGCAGACGGCAGCCTGGAGATGTTTACCAAGCGCCAGGATCTAGATGATCTCCTCGCCGAGGCCGTCGCCTAGAGATCCGCTTTTGACGAAAAGCGGCGCGTAAATAGCTGACAGGGGACGCTTTGGCAAACAACGACGCCGATAACGAACACATGACGCGCGTGCCGTTCGGACCGACGGGATTGACGGTCAGTCCCGTCTGTATCGGATGCGCCCAGCTGGGCGATATGCCGGAAACCTTCGACTTCTCCGTTGACGAGGCCCAGGCGCTCGATACATTGCGCGCCGTCTTCAGTAGCCCGATAAATTTCCTCGATACCGCCGCGAATTACGCCGACGGCGAAAGCGAGCGCCGGATCGGCGCCGTTCTTCGCGAGATGCGCGGCCTACCCAAAGATTACGTGCTCGCCACCAAGGCGGATCGCGACATGAAGTCGGGCGATTTCAGCGGCGATCAGATGAAACGCTCCATCGAGAACAGCCTGGAAAACTTGGGCGTGGAATCCTTTCAGGTCCTGTACCTGCACGATCCCGAACATTCGTCATTCGATTACATAACCGCGGACGGCGGCGCGCTCGATACGCTGCGGGACTTCGTGGACCAGGGCGTAATAAGACACCTTGGAATCGCGGGCGGTCCCATCGACCTGATGATCGAATACGTCGAAACCGGGGCGTTTGAGGCCGTGATCTCCCACAATCGCTATACGCTGCTGTATCGCACCGCGGACCCGCTGTTTCAAATGGCCTCGGAACGCGGCCTGGCCGTCGTCAACGCCGCGCCGTACGGCAGCGGAATCCTAGGCAAAGGCCCAGACGAGTACCCCCGTTACATGTACGGTACGGCTGGATCTGAATTGATCGAGCGAGTCCGGGAGCTTGATGCGATCTGTCAGAGGCACGCCGTCCCGCTGGCGGCGGTCGCCCTTCAGTTTTCCCTGAGAGACCCCAGGATTTGCTCCACGATCGTCGGAATGAGCCGCCCGGATCGAATCCAAGCAACGCTCGATCTGGCCGCCGTCGATATCCCCGACGACCTCTGGGATGAGATCGCGGACGTTCCGTACTGGGACGGCGAACCGGTTCGATCGGGGTGACCCGGAGCCGGGCATCCGCCATCGCTCAGACCATTCGCTCGAGTACTTCGCGTGATTCCTCCGAAAGCGTGAATCCCACCGCCTCGGCGGCCTCGTCAACGCGGTCTGGCTTGTCGGTCTTCGGAATCGCCATTACGCCGTCGTACGCCACCACCCAGTTGAGCAGGACCTGGGCGGGATTCTTGCCGATGGCCTCGGCCTCTTTGCGGAGAGTGTCGTCGGGCGTATTGAAGTTTCCACGACCAAGCGGGGTGTATGCGATAACGGTTATGCCGTTCTCCTGGCAGTACGGAAGGATGTCGTCCTCGATTTCCCGGGCAAACAGGCTGTATTTAACCTGATTTGAGACCAACGGATTCGACTGCAGCGAGTCCTGCGCCGCCTTCATCTGGCTCGTTGAGAAGTTGCTGACCCCGATAAAACGCACTTTGCCCTCGGAAACGAGGGTCTCCATCGCCCGCATCGTCTCAGAAATTGGAATGTCGAGACTCGGCCAGTGGATCTGGTAGAGGTCGATCACGGATGTTCAAAGGCGAGCCAGGCTTGCGTTGGCGTGATCGATCACGTCGTCATGGCGCAGATTTTCGGGCGAAATCTTTGTGGCGACGAATATATCGTCGCGAATCCCATTGATTTCCGCGCCAACCGTCGGCTCGGTCCCGTACGCCTCCGCCGTATCGACGAATCCCGCCCCAAGTTCCACCGCCCGATTGAGCACGCCGGCGCCGCCCTTGTATTGCCAGGTGCCGAATCCGATCTTCGGGATTTGCTGGGTGGACCTTCCAAGCGAGATGTACTCCATCTGATAACTTCCTTCCGAAGCTAGGGCTGTGGCCCGCAACATTAGATGGACATATCGTTGATGTCTAACTAGGTGTCGCCAGCTCGGGGTTCGCCGGCAGGTTCTACGGTTCGTGGTGCGCGGGTGCGGAGTAAGCCGGGGAGGGGTTACTGTCGTGAGCCGGGACCCGGTTGAGCGGAATGTGCCAGCAGCCTGCGCTCGAATCGCAAGAAATGGCCATGCCGCCTCGCGGCGCAATTCGTAGACTCGAACCGGCGGCTCCAGTTGAAACGCTCGGGCGGATCAGCGGTATTTCGGTTCGAGAGGGAAACTTGGTGTTCGCGCCGTCCGGGGACTAATAGGGGGCCGATATCGTGCGGGAAGGTCAGTCGCAGGGCGCTCGCATTCTGAGAGTCGACCTCGCGTCGATGTCGTGGTCCACAGATGCTTTGGACGAGGCGGATATGCGGCGCTTCATTGGCGGGCCGTCGCTGGCCGCAGCCATCCTCACCCGGGAACTCGCCCCAGGGATCGAGCCCTATTCGCCCGACAACTTACTCGTGATGGCCCCAGGGGGCCTCACGGCGACGCCCGTGCCCGGTTCGGACAGGCTTTCGTTGGCGGCAAGATCGCCCCTTACGGGATTTATTGGTGAAAGCACTCTGTCGGGACCCTCAGGCGAAGCCCTGAGACGGGCCGGATTCACGGCCGTAGCAATTGTTGGCAAAGCGGCGCAACCCAGCCTGCTCGTAATCGATGATGGCCGCGTCGAGTTACGCCCGGCGGACCATTTGTGGGGCCTGGGCATCCTGGAATCACTGGAGCGGCTTCAAGCCGAACTCTCCGATCGCCGGTTCTCGTTCATGGTCATTGGCCAGGCCGGAGAGAACCTAGTTCGGTACGCAAGTATTTCCGACCAGACGGGTCGGGTTGCCGGTAGGACCGGCTTGGGCGCCGTGATGGGCGCCAAGAATCTCAAGGCGATCGCGCTTCGGGGCACATCCCGCCTGCCCGTTCACGATCGCCAGGCGCTTGCATCGTACGTACGCGACCTCGCCGATCGGTTCAAGCGGCCGGAAGTGGCGGTTCACGGCTGGTCCGGCAGCGTAAGAAGCGTTTCCACGTTAACCGGCAGCGGGGCCCTGCCGGTGGCGAATTTCCAGCGTAGCGGCCGCGACGGGGGGTACAAGGACCTCGGCGACGAGCTGCTCCTGCAAACCGACAAGCTCCGGCATGGCTGCATCGGGTGCCCGGTCCAGTGTGAGCACCGGTTCGAGCGGCCACGAGTCAAAGGTCGAGGGCGCGCCGTCCGGCTCGAATATCAAACCGTGTACGCACTCGGCCCCCTGTGCGGCGTTGACGATTTGGATGCGATCGTCGATGCGGCGTCCCTTTGTGACGAGTTCGGCATGGACTCCGTGAGCATGGGGGCGACCATCGCCTGGGCCATGGAGTCCCGCGAACGGGGCGTTTTGACGCTCGATCCGACCACGGACCCGGAGCTGGAGTTCGGGAACCCCGAGTCGGTGATCGAATGTATCCGCCTGACAGCCCGGCGAGTCGGGATCGGAGCCCTCCTGGCGGAGGGCAGCAGGCGAGCATCGGATCGAACGGGCGCTGGATCCGCCGCGTGGGCCATGCACGTCAAGGGGCTTGAAATGCCCGGTTACGACCCGCGCCGGCAGGACGGGATCGGCCTCGGCCTCGCCCTCTCCGCGAGAGGCGCCTGCCACAATCGCGCCGGGTTGGGCATGGACCCCGATCCAGCGCCCTGGGAAGAGGAGATCGCCAAGACGCTGGAGTCCTCTACGGCGAGCGCCATCTCCAGAGAAGATACGCACACAACGCTTGACGCGCTCGGTATCTGCAAGTTCTTCCGATTCGCATTCGATGACATCCAGAGCGAGTGCGGGGATATTGCCCGGATGATCTTGGGGCCGGACGGCCACACGCCGGATCTGGCCTCGATCGGAGGGCGCACCTCGACGGTCAGGCGATTGTTCAACCTCCGCGAAGGATTGACCCCGGAAGACGACCAACTGCCGCAGCGCCTGCGCGGCGCGTCGGAGGGGTCCAACGGCACGTCAAATGCCGATGCACCGCGGGCCGAGTACTACCGGCAGCGCGGCTGGACGGCCGACGGCGGGGTGCCGGCCCAAACGCTGGTCAGCGCCGGAATGGGAGACTTCGTCGAGGCGCCGCCGGGCGGCTCGACGAGCGGCGAGTAGCAGTGTCTGGTGGCCCGTCCGGTCCGCCGGTCGGGATCGAGCAGTTCGCCATCCCGACTTGCAGACAAGTCGGGCCACGGTTGCTTGGAGGCTGCTCCCTTGTCTGGTGGCCCGTCCGGTCCGCCGGTCGGGATCGAGCAGTACGTCACTTGTCCGGTGGCCCGTCCGGTCCGCCGGTCCGGATCGAGCAGTTCGCCATCCCAACTTGCAGACAAGTCGGGCCACGGTTCCGGACAAGTCGGGCCACGGTCGCCTCTCTCCGAGGGAGCGGACGTGTTGTAGGAGAGATGCGTCGTTTCGCTCTTCTTGTCCCGCCGAACGTCTCAAATGTGTCGGTGGAAAGCCGGGATCGTTCAGTCTAGGCGCGCGCGGCCCTGAGCGAGTCGGAATAGGGCACCGTGTCCTCGGGCACCAGGTCGATTCTGCAGGCGCAGATCTTGTATTCGGGTATCTTCGATATCGGGTCCAGCGCATTTATCGTGAGGAGATTTGCAGCCGCTTCGTGGAAGTGCCAGCCCATGTAGACGGTGCCCGGCGGCACGCGCTTTGTTATCCAGGCGCGGCATTCAACGCTTCCTCTGCGACTCGATACGCGAACCTTCGCGCTTTTCCCGATTCCCAGCGCGTCCGCGTCCTCCGGCGAGATCTCCACCAGCGCCTCGGGATAGATTTCGTCCAGTCCTTTTGCCGTGCGGGTCATCGCTCCGCCGTGCCAGTGATACAGCACGCGTCCCGTATTAAAGATAAACGGATAGTCATCGTCCGGGATTTCGGTTGATTCCCGAAAATCAACGGCATGCATGCTCGCCTTGCCGTCGTCGGTGGGAAACCGATCTCCAAATAGCCAAAGCTCGCCGGGGTGATCCGGCGTGGGACACGGCCAGCGTATGCCGCCTTCGGCGTCGAGCCGGCTGTAGCTGAGCCCCGCGTGCGATGGAGTCATCCGCGCGATTTCGTCAAATATCTCGCCCGGACCGTTGCACCCCATGTCGTACCCCATGCGGGCGGATAAATCATGGATGATTTCCCAATCCTCGCGCGCACGCCCGGGTAACTGCGTCAGCCTGCGCACCCGCTGTACCCGGCGGTCGGTATTCGTATAGGTCCCTTCCTTTTCGGCCCAGGACGACGCCGGGAGGAATACGTCGGCGTGGCTGGCCGTCTCCGTCATGAATAGGTCCTGGACGACGAGGAAATCAATGCCGGAGAAAGCCTTCTCGACGTGGCTGAGGTCGGGATCCGACATCAACGGGTTTTCGCCCATGATGTACATGGCTCGAATCTCGCCGCGACCGACCGCATCGGCGATTTCGATCGTAGTCAGACCATTCTTACGCGGGAGTTCGACGCCCCAGGCGCGCTCGAATAACGCGATGTGTTCGGGATCCTCCACCGACCGGTAGTCGCTGAAATACATCGGGATCGCCCCGACGTCGCTGGTGCCCTGAACGTTGTTCTGGCCGCGCAGGGGATTCAGGCCCGTTCCCCGTCTGCCGACGTTGCCGGTCGCCAGCGCCAGGTTGATGAGGGCTAGACAGGCTTCGGTTCCGTGGGTGTGCTCGCTCATGCCGATTCCCCAATAGAACGCCGTTTTCCCTCCCTGCGCGATGATCCGGGCCGCCTCCTCAACGGTGTTCGCCGGTATTCCGGTTATCGCTTCCGCATACTCTGGCGTGTAGTGCTCGACGACCGCCGCCACGGCATCAAATCCTTTGACCCGTTTTTCAACGAACTCCCGATCGTAGGTACCGTCGCGCACGATGCAATGGAGCAGCGCGTTGTAGAGCGGCACGTCGGTTCCGGTCCGAAACTGAAGGTGCACGTCGGCAACCTCACAGAGTTCGATTCGACGGGGATCGGCCACGATGAGCTTGGCGCCCGCCTGCACGGCCTTCTTGATCTTCAGCGCCGTTATGGGATGGGTCTCGGTGGTATTGGAACCGGTTACGTAGATGACATCGTTTTCTTGTATTTCATCCAGCGAGTTTGTAAATGCTCCCGTACCGATGGCCATGCCCAACGCGGCCACGGACGATGCGTGGCAAAGCCTGGTGCAGTTGTCGATGTTGTTGGTCCCCAGCACGGCCCGAGTGAACTTCTGCAGGTAGTAGTTGTCTTCATTCGTGCATTTCGACGACCCATAGACGCCCAGCGCGTCGGGTCCGTATTCGTCGCGGTAGTGGCCCAGCTTTTCGGCTGTGAGGTCGAGAGCCTCGTCCCAGGTCGCCTCCTCCCACTCGCCGTTCCGCTTGATGAGGGGCGAAGTTATGCGCTCATCGGAAGATACATAGTCGAATCCATAGCGGCCTTTGACGCACAGCCAGCCTTGGTTGACCGGACTGTCGGGAGCGGAGGTGACGTGCGTGATCCGATCGCTCCGCAGATGAACTTCCAGGTTGCATCCGACGCCGCAGAATGAACAGACGGTATCAACCACTCGCTCCTCAACCTCGAGAAGCGGTGATTCCTGCCGCTGCAGATCCCACAGGATCTTGGGCTTGAGCGCACCCGTGGGACAGACGGCCACGCAGTTACCGCAGAAAACGCATGTCGTGTCCTTCATCCCGGCGCCGTTGATCGTCCCGATCTTGGAGTCGAATCCCCGGCCCGCCGGCTCGATGGCGAACGTGTGCTGCACTTCGTCCCCGCAGACGTCCGTACAGCGCCAGCACATCACGCATTTTTCGTAATCGCGCACATAGAAGGGGTTGTCCACCAGCACAGGAGCAGACGGTCTGTTGATCGGGCCGTTTATCTCGATGCCGTATTCGGACGCCAATTCAAGGAGCTCAGGCGCTTCGCTCAGGTCGACGCCGGCGGCAAGAAAACCGAGCACGCCGCGCCGCGTTGTCGCAACGTCGGGGGTCATCGTATGAATGCGTTGGCCCTCTTCCGCGATCGCGCGGCAGCCCGGAAGCAGCACCGCTTCACCCCGGCCGGTCGCACCCTCCGTCAGCGGCGAGGTCTGTCCTTTCGCTCGCGCGTCGACCTGGACGGTGCAGAGACGGCAGTTGGCGGAAGCCTGGATCTCCTCGTGAAAGCAGAGCGTCGGAACGTCGAGGCCGGCGGAACGAACCGCATCCAGTATCGTGCCGCCATCTCGGATCTCAACGGCTCTTCCGTCGACTGAAACCGTTATCAGAGGACCACTCCCATCGGGTCAGTACGCCCCCGCCCGTTATCCACACAGGTCATGTTTCAAAAGTATCGCACCCGGACGGACAACCGTTGATTTCAGTCCATCGGTCGCAACACTTCTCCATATCGAATGGGCAGGCGGTGTCGGAGATCGTCGACCAGTGAGAGGCGACTAGACTCTCATTGTCCGTAGTCGCACGCCGCTCCTATAGCGCATGCAGGAATCGCCGTGTCCAGAATCAATCGTCCGGTAACCGGAGCCATCCTCGCGGGTGGCCGCAGCACTCGCATGGGCACGGACAAGGCGGACTTGGAGCTGGCCTGGTCCTCCGGGGAACGCCTGAGCATGATCCAGCACATTCACGATGTTCTGGCGGAGGTGTGCGCCGAAACCCTCGTCGTGGGCGGTCCTGAGAGATCCGGGGTCGCGGCCACGATGGTACCCGACGACCATCCGGGGGCCGGTCCACTGGGGGGAATTCTGGCCGCGCTGACTGCCGCCACAAACGATCGGGTGTTCGTGGTCGCCTGCGACATGCCGTTCATCAACGCCGGTGCAATAACCGGCCTGACCCGCTTGCTCGACGACCACGATGCCGTCGTGCCCCGCGTCAACGCCCGATTCGAAACCCTGCACGCGGTCTATGCGACCCGCTGCGAGGGCCCCATTCGGAAGGTTTTGGAGTCCGGCGAAAGAAAGATCAGGTCATTCTTCCCGCTGGTTGACGTTCGCATCGTCGAGGCCGATGAGTTCGCCGAGATCGACCCTGGCGGAAGGTCGACCGAGAACGTGAACCGCCCCGAGGAATTCGAGTCGGCGGCAAGGATTCTGAAGGGCGGCATCCGCAACGACTGACCCGACGAAGACCCGGCGGGGTCTTCGTCATCCGGATGCCTCGCTTCCGATTGGCGGGCTATCCCTTGATCCGCTGCGGTATCCCGGCGGTCATCCAAAACACCGTGTCCGCCCGTCGGGCCGCGAGCTGATTCGCCGTTCCCAGGAGGTCCCGGTAACGCCGCCCGAGCTTCGAAGCTGGAACGACGCCCTGCCCCACCTCGTCCGAGACGACGATTAATAGATCCAGTTCATCGACGCACTCAAAGATCGAATTCACTTCGTCTTCGATCTCCGACACCAGCGGCTTGGACTGCTTGGAAGCCGAAGGATCCGGCTCGTCAAGGAGCAGATTCGAGACGAGAAGACTTAGACAGTCCACGACCACGGCTCCGCCCCTCGCCACGCCCCTAATGGACTCGCCCAAGTTCTGGGGAGCCTCGAGCGTGATCCACTCGGCCGGACGGCCGCGCCGGTGTTCCGCCACTCGCTCGGCCATCTCGGCGTCGCCGATTTCAGCGGTCGCGACGAACGTCACATCGAAGCCCGAGTCGCCCGCCAATTCGACGGCGTAGGCGCTCTTGCCGCTTCGCGTTCCGCCCAGCACGAGCACCGACCTCCCCACCGAATTAGACGCCCGACGCCGTGAGCGTCGCGGCCCCGAGCAAACTTGCCACGCACGCGACCTCGCCGATTTCCACGATCGCACCGTAGGAATCGCCGGTCAATCCGCCGAAACGCGCATACAGAAGTCCCGAGACGGCGGCGGCGGCGAGAGTTGCTATTCCGGCTGCGATCAAACCATCCCACTCCGCGAGTAAATAGGCCGAGCCAAGCGCAAGCAGGGTCGATACGGCCAAAACCGCTGCCCGACTGACCGGCGCGTAACCGGTTCCAAGACCCTCCCGGCGGGCGTACGGCCACAGGCCGATCGCCTGCGTCGCCGCCCATCTGCCAACTGTGGGAGTAAGGACCAGGGCGGCGGAACGAAGGACATCGGGCATGGCGGCCAGCAGCGCATATTTCGCGAGCAGCACCAGCACGCCGCCTCCAACGCCGAACGCGCCGACGCGCGGATCGCGCATCATCGCCAATCGTTCCTCACGGGAGCCAATCGCAAACGCGCCGTCGAATGTGTCCATGAGACCGTCTATGTGGATGAATCGAGTGAGGAGGGCCAGAAGCAGCAAGACCAGCGCCGTACGCGGAGGGGCCGGGAGGACGGGAGCCAGTATCAAATCAAACCCGAGCAGCAGCCCACCCAGCGCAAGCCCCACCAGCGGAAACCACATGGCCGCCCAACGTTGATGCGGACCCTCAATCCGCGATGCGAACGGTACCGGCACAGCCGTGAGCAACTGCAGCGCCGACAAAAGGCTCAGGAATGCCGTTTTGATACTTGCGCCTCTTCGAATGTGGCCATCCGCGAGCAGATCCGGCACGCCGCCTCCAGCACCATGCTCGCCAGCACCGCGCCGGTGCCCTCGCCGAGCCGCATCTCCAGGTCGAGAATGGGTTTCAGTCCCAAGCGCTCCAGGGCGATCGCCTGCGCGGGCTCTACCGACCGATGGCCGGCAAACATGTATTCGACGCATGACGGCGCCATCGTGGCCGCCAACAGGGCGCCGGCGGCGGAGATGACTCCATCGACGACGATGGCCGTTCGCCGCGCGGCTGCTCCCAGACACAACCCGGCGATTCCGCCGATCTCGAAGCCTCCGACCTTGGACAAAACATCCAATGGATCTTCAGGATCCGGTCTCAGCCGCCGCATCGAGTCCTCGATGAGCGCCGCCTTGCGCCTGACATCCGCTTCGTTGAGCCCGGTTCCCGGTCCGGTCATCCCCGCGGCGGGAGCGCCGCTGATGCCGCTTATGATAGCGGTGGCCGATGTGCTGTTCCCGATTCCCATGTCTCCCGCGACCAGGAGATCGACGCCAGCCTCCACCTCGAGCATCGCCTGTCGCGATCCGGCGAGCACGGACTCAAGAGCCTCGGCCCTGGACATCGCCGGACCGGATGCCAGGTCCGCCGTCCCTTTCGCGATTTTCCGATCCACCAAGTCTGGATGGTTGGGCAGATCGGCGACCACCCCCATGTCGATCACCGAAATTCGGGCGCCAGCCTGCGCCGCAAGTACGTTGATGGCCGCCCCGCCATTCAGGAAATTCATCACCATCTGGGCCGTAACCTCGGAGGGATAGGCCGATACGCCGTGCCTTACAACTCCGTGGTCGCCGACCATCACGACGACGGCCTTGCGATCGACGGACGGCTTCTCGGTGGCCTGAATCCCCCCCAGGCGAATCGCCAACTCCTCTAGGCGTCCGAGACTGCCGGCCGGTTTCGTCAGAGAGTCGAGCCGTTCCTCGGCGGCACGCCGCCATTTGACTTCAGGACGGCCGATTCTCTCGATGAGGTCGTCGAGTTGACCGGCCAGCTCCAGCTCGCTCAATGTTTGCCCTTTTCAGCACGCCAAGCGCACATGAATATTTGCGGCGAGAATAGGGTATACGCCGCGTGTCATTCGGGGTCCACCGAGCATGTCCGGCTCCGCGGCGGGGTCATGGTTATTTCGTGGCCCGCGGCCACGGCACGGAACGTTAGGTCTAGAATTCAGACGGGAGTCACCCCAAGGGAGGCGGTATGGCATCAGAGTTGGTACTTGCCGGACTCGAGCCCGATCAGATCGACCTGATTAGGAAGTTGGAGCAGGAGCTCGGGGACGCATACATCCTGGCGTTCGAAAAGCCAGATGGCGACGCTGAAATGTCGGCCGGCATTGAGCTTGCCAAGCTATCGGAAAAGCAGGTCCAGCGAATCCAAGAGGTCGAGACTTCGCTGGCGGATGTCTACCTTCTGGCGTTCGGCGCGGCCTGATTGTCCCAGCCCCGCTGACCAAGTTCGAGGGCGGCTTTATCGCCGGCCGACGCCAAGGAACAAAGCAAGGGCGATGAGGGACAGCCGTCGGCGAGGGTGCGGCTGAAAGACGATCGATGGATGCGATCGAACGCGGCTGGCTCGCAGGCGTCCACTATTTCCGATCCGGGCTGACCGTACTGGGCCGCAGCCCGTGGCTGTACGTTCGACTCCTGACGCTTTTCGCGATTCCAGCCTTGATCGCAGCGATTGTGGCCGGTGTCGACTTCGCGCCCGGACCGGGCCGGTCCGTCGTCCTGTTTTTCATGAACGGGATTTCATCAACCGTGGCGCCGGTCGTCATCATGGTGGCGGTGGCGGCCGGGTTCAGCGGTCGCGATCTGGGTGTCGCCGGGTCCCTGCGAACTGGCCTCGGATGGCTGCCCCGATACCTCTGGACCAACGTCCATACGTCCGTCATTTTCTGGCTGCCCGTGGGAACGCTTCTGCTGCTGCGCTGGTGGCAGCGCGACGCAATCTCGCTCGGCGACCCCGCCGAGGCCGCGGTTGACGCCGGCTGGTTCGTGGTTATTGGCACGGTGGCTCTCTACGTTCACAGCCGTACGCTGCTGGCTCCGTTCTACGCGATTCACGGGGACATGCCCGCAACGGTGGCGGCGTTGGAGTCGTGGCGCGTAAGCGGTCGTTACTTCGGGAAGGTATTCGGCACGTTCATCGTCTCTTCCGCGCCGACCGCCGTCCCCCTTGGAGCGGTCTTCGCCGCGTTGCTTTGGACGCTTGGCGACTCCCCGCGCGCCACGATGCTCGTCATGCTCCCATCACTCATTTGGGTGGCGCTCAAATTCATCCGGCCGTTCCTCGTTACCGCCGTGTACCCCCTGCACAAGGATCTTTGGCGGGAGGAATCCAGCCGCCGAGCGGCGCACGGCGACCCCGGGACACCAGCCGTGCTTGACCCAATCCTGCGGCTGTCCGCGTGGATCCCGCGCGTTGCCGGCCGGATCGTGGGCAAGGACCTGGACTGGACCTTATGAAGCGATGAGGCGTCTGGGCCGCGAGTTACGCCGAGCGTTTCATCTGGAAAACGCTCGCCGCTCCCTCGCCGATGACAAGCGGCGCGTCGAATTCCAGAGCGTCCCCGCCTCCCAACGAAAAACGTCGGATTTCCAGGCTTCCACCGGAGACGCCGAGTTCCACCTCGGTCTCCGATTCCTTGGATGAAATGCGGCACGTGCCCCACGCGCTTCCGTTCGACCAAAACCACGAGCCGTCGCCCGCGGCGAACTCGATCAAGCCATCGACACCTGAATAGCGGAAGCCCGACAGCGCCGGCACGGCCGCCCACGACGCCATCGCCCGAGCGTACTGATGACCGCACTCGGCCTCGTCGAAGGGGCTGCGGCGGCGGCCGTCGTAGCGCCGGCGGACAGATTCGATCACCTTGAGCCCCTCATTGGTCATGCCTTCATAGATCATTCCGACGGCCGCCGTGTATTCGAAGCCGGTCATGACTTCGTTGGCATACGGAAACGGGCGTTTTGGTCGATTACCCCTGGGATACGTCGCCATCAGCACGGCGGCCTCGTCGTTAAGCGCATAGCTCCGCATGTGGTTGAAATGTCCGCGCAGGCTCTCGCGGTAGTTGAATTTCATGATGCTTTCCAGCGTCTTGACCACATTCTCGGGCTTGAGCAGGTAGCCGAGCCCGCAGATGTGGGCCATGTACTGACCCACAAGCTGATCGACGAGGCATCCGGCTCCAAGCTGGAAGTCCGGGTCGGACAGGTCGAGGGCGCCCATCCTGCCGTGCCGGAGACCCTTCGCGATCCTGGATGCATCCGGCTGGGGCTGGATGTGGTGCTCGTAATAGTCACCGTTGAATAAATTGTCGTCCGTCCAGGCGCTGCCGCCCTCAAACAGCGAGCGGCAATTCGCCGCGAATTCGTCTTCTCCCAGATGCCGAGCCATCTCCTCCGCCGCCCGCAAAGCCCCAAGATACCAAGTGCCCATCTGCGGATTCGGCCCGTAATATTCGACGTCCATGGTGTTGTGCTGACAGCCTTCCATCACTCCGTCGCGATCGGAGTCCCATCCTCCCTCTACCCAGCAGAATTCCAAGGAGCGTCTAACCCCCGGCCACATGGATTTCAAAAACTCGTCGTCGCCGGAGAGTTGCCAGTCCCGGTAGGCCTTCATGACGCAGCCCATCTGGCCGTCCGCGGCGGCGATACCCCATTCCTGGGCACGATCGAGGGGCAGGATGACCCGAAACGACATGAGGCCGTCTGCGTCCGTGGCGTGATTGAACTCGACATCGCGCATCGTTTGAGCGAGATCCGCGAATAGATACGGCGTCGCCTGCTCGTAGTTCCAGACGTGTGTGCAAGAGCCCATGCAACAGCCCTCGTAGTCGTCGCAACCCTCCCAACCATAGAACCTCCCGTCGGTTGTCCTGAAGCATGTCTGGGAGCGCAGGGTGCTGAGATTGAAAAGCGCGGCCTCCTTCACCACCTCGGGGAGATCGGACTTGCAGAACTCCCTCACAAAGCCGACGGTCTTCCGCTCGAGTTCAGGTAGCAGAGGGACCGTCCGTTCGACGACATTCCACGCATCGCGATAGACCGTGGTGTAGTAATTGCCTATGTAATTCGACGGCGCATCGCCCTCGGGCGAGCAGTCTTCATCCTCGCAACGCGCCAGATCCCAGGTCTGGCGATTGGGGAAATGCCAGGCAAGCAGAAACGTAACGGCGACCGAGTCATTGGCCGGAACAGGGACCTTTGCCGCCAGCGACCCCACCGGCGCGTCGTTTGGGCCCGGCGCGCAATCGGCAAGTTCTCCGTCGTCCGCGAAGTCGTCCCAGAAATCCAGCAGCGCATCGCCCCAGTAGCTTTCGTCCCAGGACGTTCTGTACGTGACGGTCGGTCCGTTCATCACGGCAAGGGCGATCGTTCCCCACCGTTCCGAGTGTTTAGACACCCCGTCGGAGCGCATGAACACCCCACTCAAGCCTGCGGCCGTCCTGAATTCATTGACGTTGTTGTCGGGCCTACCGCCACTGCCGTCGGTGCCGATGAAATTCTCGAGATTGCCGCAGATGCTCGCACTGACGGGCCGGTCACCGCTATTCGTGAGCACGAAGCGCAGCACTGCCACCGGAATGCCGCTGAAGTCGCTATCGCCGGGGATGAACGGATTGAAGGCCTCGATTCGAACGTCGAGCGGCACGTCGGGGTCCGACAGGACTACTTGCCCCAGCGGATAGGCGGCATGAAACGAGCAATCGCGGAATCGTGGGAGGCCTGCGTTCGCCGCCGCGCTGCCTCGCGCCCCTTCGTACTCCGAGCTGTCGAGCGCGCCTTCGAGCGCCACCGCGACGGGATCACCTCCATCGCGCGCCGCGTACAGCGCGAAGAACGTGCTGCCGCCGCGGTAATGGAGACCCGCCCGTCCCTGGCCCGGCAGGAAGCCCTTGGCGGGCCGGTTTACGATCTCCCAGTCGCGTAGGTCGCCGCGGCCCCCAAGCGACACCGTCCCGGTTCCAATGCCACCCAATGGCAGGGCGATGCGAAGCAGATGGTCTTGGTCGTAGCTGCTCAGGACCGGCCAAGTGCCGTTAAGAGATACGCTCATCGTCGCTTGCTCCGGGGAAAACCGCTCACGGCCTTACAACACCGCAATCTTATGGCCCTGAATCGAAGATAACTCCGGCGCCTAAAATGTGTTCGCCGCGGAATCATCGGCCAATTCCATCCCTCAGGAGGTCTCGTGACCGCCGAAACTACCGGCAGAGACTACGTCATCGATCTTTCTCGAAGTCCCGGGGCGAGACTCCAACCCGTTCCGGTGTCGGCCGTCACTCTCTCTGAAGGATTCTGGGGCAGGCGATTCCAGGTGAACGCCGAGCGAACCATTCCTTACGAGTACCAAATGATTAAGCAAGATCTCTTCGCGAAATTCCAGCGGGCTGCCGACCCCGAATTCACTCCAGATGAAATTCCGGCTCACAACAGGCGAGCGCGAGAGGCGAACCTGTTTCGATGGCTGGAGGCGGCGGCGTTTGGGCTTTCCCACGATCACGATCCCGACCTGGACGAATGGATGCGGCAGGCCTTGGACGTCATCGAGCCAGTTCAGGATGAAGACGGCTACCTCCACGCCATGTTTGCTCCCCACGCCTTCCGGAATCTGCGTTGGACGGATGCGGCGATGAACGAGCTGTACGCGGCCGGTCACATGATCCAGGGCGCGATCGCGCACAAGCGAACCACCGGCGATGACCGCTTCATCGCAATCGCCAGAAGATTCGCCGATCACATATACGAAACGTTTTCCGACGGCGGTCGCGATCACCGTCCCAGCCATCCAGTGATCGAAATGGCCCTCGTGGAGCTATATCGCGAGACTCGCGAGCGCAAATACCTGGACCTTGCCTGCTACTTCATCGAACATGCGGGCGCCGGTGAAATGGAACAGCTCGCCGGCCACGCCGTGCAGATACTCTTCCTCATGTGCGGGCTGGTGGATGCGTACATGGAAACCGGTGAGGACTCGTACCGGCGGACGAGCGACCGGCTGTGGAAAAACATGGTCGAAAAGAAGATGTACGTGACCGGGGCCGTCGGAGGGCGAGTGATCGGCGAGGCGGTGGGGCAGGAGTTCGAGCTTCCCCACGAGCACGGTTATGCGGAGACCTGCGCGGCCATCGGCTCAACGATGTGGAACTGGAGGAACTTGCACCTGGACGGCGACGCCCGCTACGCGGACCTGATGGAGCTCTGCTGGTACAACAGCATCATCAGCGGCGTATCACTCGACGGAACTAGGTTTTTTTACGAGAACCCTCACGCCAGCGGTGGCCGGCCGTACGCCGATCCCTGGCGCCCAGAGTTGATCCAGGGCTACGACGCCACGTTCTATCGAGGTTGGATCGAAGCCCCCACCCGGCAGGATTGGTTTTGGGTGGACCGTGACGAGCCGAAGCACATGTACCGCGTCGCCTGCTGTCCGCCGAATCTCGCGCGGACCATCGCCCAACTTCCGGCGTACTTCTATTCCACGTCGGGCGACGGCGTATGGGTCCACATGTACGGAAGCAGCACGCTCGACTGGAAACTGGCCGACGGTACCCCGGTCAAAGTAGTGCAGACGACCGCCTATCCGTGGGAGGGAGAAATCCAGATCACGGTCCAATCCGCCTCTCCGGACGAATTCTCCCTGTTCCTTCGAATACCGGGATGGTGCCGATCGGCGGCCGCCCAGTGTGGCGGGCGGCGCTATGACGGGGTTCCGGGGAGCTACCTGGAAATCCGGCGGACATGGAGCCGCGGTGACAGCGTGGAGCTGGACCTATTCATGACGGTCGAACTGATCGTCGCAAATCCGCTGGTGGCCGAAGCGCGGGAGAGCGTCGCCCTGAAGCGTGGTCCCATTGTGTACTGCATAGAAGGCGAGGACAACGCCGGAATGCGCATCCGCGAAGCCGCGGTGGTAGTCGGGAGCAATGGATCTCCGCGCGGGCAATCGGAGTATCGAGACGATCTTCTCGACGGAGTCGCGACGTTAAAAGTCGACGCGATTGAACCAACTGAAGAATGGGGCCCCATATATACGCCGATCGACGAGCCAGCGCAACCGACGCGGGCGATTACGCTGACTGCAATACCGTATTTCGCCTGGAACAACAGAGGCCCCGGGGAGATGACGATTTGGCTCAGGCGCGCCCGCACCGACGCTGCGACCGGGTTGGACGGCGCGGACTAGATCCAGCGTCGGAGACGCGTCCCAGAGCCGCCATGAGGAATCCCCACTCGGCGCATGGCCGCCCGAACGACCGGCCGTTGGCGTTTCCGAAGTATGGAGTCGCCCGAAATCCAAATGGATGCTGCTTCCACGCACTAGTGGTCCGCGAACCTTGGGACTGCAACCTCACCCGGCTCCACCGCACTACGATAGACCGGGCTGCGAAGGGCGCTCTGCAATGTGCCCAGCGGCGAGATGGGACGAAAAATCGAGCGAGGGAACGAAACGATGCAATTGAGCGTGAGCGGCAAAGTGGCCCTTGTGACCGGCGCCAGCCGGGGGATCGGTCGGGAAATAGCGCTCGGATACGCCCGCGAAGGAGCGTATGCGGCCCTAACCGCGCGGGACGAATCACGGCTCAACAAGGTCGCCGATTAAATCACCGCGAAAGGCGGCAGCTGCATTGTTCGACGGCTTGACGTTGCAGATGCGAGCGCGGTCGCTGGAGTGATCGCCGAGCTCATTTCCGAGCTGGATCACATCGACGTGCTGTGCAACAACGCCGGCCTGAACTCCGCCCGTGGAAACGCCGCGGACGTTTCTCCGGGCGATTTCGCGGACGTGTTCAATGTGAACGTGGTGGGTCTGTACGCGTGCACTCACGCCGTTCTGCCCCACATGATCGCAAGGGACTACGGGCGGATCGTCAACGTATCGTCAGGGTCGGCCTTCATGTGTCTTCCGGGGTCCGCCGCGTATTCGGCCTCGAAGGCGGCGGTCAATGCCATGACGATGACCATTTCACGTTAGCTCGAGGACACCAACGTACTCGTCAACGCCATGAGCCCTGGATCGGTGCGTACGGACATGAACCCGACCGCCGAGACCATGCCTTCCGAGTCGGTCCCCACCGCGGTGCGCCTCGCATCGCTTCCCGAGGGTGGACCAACGGGGCGATTTTTCAGATTTGAACGGGAGCTGCCGATGCTCCCGAGCACCGAGGTCGATTTACAATCCGGCCCTCGGTAGATCGGCCCGTCCGGGCAGCTCTTTGGCAGGATCTCAGGAGACCCAGGCGCGGCCTGAGATCGGCGGCCTCCGACTAAGACTCGGGATATGCGATTCTGGAGTGCGCGGCGAGCGGCGATAAGCCCATCGATCACAACGTCGCCACCCTGGCAAACAAATCCTGTGATATGCGCGGCCGTAAACGATCGCTCATGCCGTCTTGACGCCATACCCCGCACAGGAGATCGAAGTGACCGCACAAGGTGGCGGCTTCGACCGATCGGCGGTCGCCCACATTCCCATCATCCCAAGCTGCGGTATGTGCACAGACGCGAAGCCCCGGCTGCCTGGGCACTCCAAGAACCGCGCATGATGATCCAGACTTCGCGATGTATCGTAGAAGTTGACCTACACTGTAGGTCCACCAAACTGGGAGGTTCGGGCCGAGCCGGCCCGTCGGTTTCGCATAGGATTCAATCCAATTCTGCCGACCTTTTAGACGAAGGGTCTGCGCGAGGCCGACCCTAACCGCGACGCCCCGCCAAAGTGACGAAACACGATGATCGAATCTGAAGCACAAGAAGCCGCCCTGGAAATCAAGCCGGAATATGCGGACATATTCGAGGCGTCGCTGCATGTAGACCTGGAGTTCTGGTCGGCCGGCGACCAGCATCGTATCCGGGGCGAGATCCTCAGTGTTGGTTCCGAGGACATCACGGTCAATATCCGCCCGGAGGATTACGCGAACAATCAGGTTGAATCGGGGACGCCAATTGCGATCCTCTACATCCAACAGGGTGGGTCCTACCGGGGAGAATGCTGGGTTCTCAAGGTTGAGGAGCTTCCGGAGATCGCGAAGATCTCCGTCACGAAGCCGACTGAGGTAAGCAGGACCCAACTCCGGTCCTCGTTCCGCTGGGAAACGATTCTGGAGGACTGCGCGATATATCAATCCAGCGCGGCCGATGCCGAGAACTGGCAGGATTACCCGCTCGTGGTCACAAACGTGAGCACCGGAGGTGTCCGCGGAAAGAGTGAAGTTCAACTACCGGTCGGACCTGACGCCGAGGAGTTCAACTACGTCGTCGAGATCGGTCTTCCATGGGACTACGGCGTTATCACTTTTCCCAGTAATTTGCTCGGCGCCGATCTGGGCGGGACTGAGGAAAGCCCGGAGTGGAACTACCGCATCCAGTTCGTAGATCCGCCGGCCACCGGCCAGGATGCCATTGCCCGGTACATCAACCGGTCGCAGATGGAAATGCAGGAGAGCGGCTCGACCGGTCCGACCCGTATAAGCGAGAAGCGAGCCCCAACAGGCGGCGCACAGCAGATCCAGGCGGTCCCAGCGGAGACCCTAAGCCTGGACGAAGTCATGAGCGACGCGAGCCGTCCCTCCCAGGAGCGAGCAGAGCGTCTTGGCCAGGCGGCGGTGGAACTCGCGCGCGACATTGTGCTCTCGCCGCAGCCAGAAAACATTAAGAAGGCCATTCCTTTTGTTAAGGAGATGGTAGGCCACGTTGCCGGCGACTTCGATCTTCTGAAGGGCATGGTGTCGACCCTCAGTTCAAGTCCTGATCTCTACGTGCATTCGGTTAACGTAACGGTCTATTCGCTGGCATTGGGAACCCGGGTGGGGTACGACGAGTCGGGGAACCTGGATGAGCTGGCTACTGGGGCGTTCCTGCACGATCTCGGGAAGAGTTCGATCAGTGACGCAATCCTCCTGAAGGGGACGCAGCTCAGCGTCGCCGACTGGGAACAGATTCGCCGGCATCCCAATTCCGGCAGGCATCTGGCCGCCCGCTCCGGAATCTCGTCCCGGATCGCACTCGATGTGATCCAACATCATCACGAGCATTACGGGGGTCTCGGATATCCGGATGAGCTAGCGGGCAAGAGGATCTCCGTCGAATCTCGCATCGTCGCCATCGCCGACGGATTTGATGCGCTCACCTCGGAGCGACCGTGGAGAGACCGTGGAGAGACCGTGGAGAGACCGTGGAGAGACCGTGGAGAGACCGTGGAGAGACCGTAAAAACGTATTCGAGTCACTCGTGATAATGCGCGACGAAATGGCCGAGGCATACGATCGCGAGCTCCTAAGGGCGTTCATACAGATTCTGGGGGAACTGCTTACGGGCTAACCACGACGCTGCAGTCGGATTTACCCACTCCGCGAAGATTGTCCCCTTCAGAACTCGATTCCGCGCCTCGCCCTGATGCCTCGGTCCATCGGGTGCTTCACCTTCGTGAGTTCGGTCACGTAGTCGGCGATTTCGATTAGGGCGGGGGTAGCCCCGCGCCCCGTAAGCACGACCTCCGTCCCCACGGGCCTGCTTACGATCAAATCGACGAATTCGGCCTCGTCTATGTATCCCTTGGCAACCGCCCCCACCGCCTCATCGAGAATCACGACATCGTAGTCGCCCGAAGGGAGAATCTCGCGCACGCGCTCGAGGGTCCGCTGAGCCTGAACGTGACGCTTGTCCGCGTGTCGAAAGTGGCTGCCTTCACCTACGGGTTGCTCGATCTCAAAGGCATCGAATTCGCGGACGAACTTGTGCTCCCCACAGTTCGACGCGCCCTTCAGGAACTGCAGAACATGTACCCGGAATCCCTGACCTCGAGCCCTGAGCGCCAAGCCGAGAGCCGCGGTCGTCTTGCCCTTGCTTTCGCCAGTGTAGATCTGCACGAGTCCCAATCCGGTCTTCGGATCTTGCATGGTCGTATAGTTTTCGCGCGGATTACGGTCCGGCTTAGATAGAACCACGGAAACCCTTACTCAATCGCGTCGCCCCAGCGATTCCGTCAACTCCTGTTCACCTTCCAGCCGAGCGTCGAGCCGCAAAAATAAAGACCGCAAGGTCGCCAGCGTCGACTCCCTCGGCGCCCGCCAAAGGCCTCGATCGGCAGCCTCGAGCAGCCGTTCGATCATCTGCTGCATCGCCCAGGGATTTTTCTGTTCAAGGAATTCGCGAATCGCCCCATCTTCCAGATATTGAGCGACAAGCTGCTCGTACATCCAATCATCCACGACGCCCGCCGTGGCATCGTACCCGAACATGTAGTCCACCGTAGCGGCGAGCTCGGACGCGCCCCGATAGCCATGCTTGATAAGCGAATCGATCCACTTCGGATTGGCCGAGCGAGTTCTAAAGACCCTTTTTGCTTCCTGATCGAGAGTTCGCACACTAGGCGCGCCAGGATCCGAGCTGTCGCCGATATATGCGGATGGCGCGGTTCCCGAGATCGCGCGGATCGTCGCGATCATGCCTCCGTGCTCTTGAAAGTAGTCGTCGCTGTCGAAGATGTCGTGCTCCCGGTTGTCCTGATTCTTCACGGCAACCGTCGTCGCCAGCATCCGACGCTCGAATTCAGCGCTCGCGGGCAGGCCGGTTCTGCCCCGCCCATACGCGAAGCCGGACCTCGCCAGATATACGGCCGCAATGTCGTCGGTGGATTCCCAGCGCGTCGAGTCCAGCAGCGGCAAGACGCCTGATCCGTAGCCTTCAGGCTTGGGACCGAACACGCGGGCCGAGGCCGACTGGCGAGCGGCGTCTTCGCGCATTCCCTGGACCTTGAGCTCATTGAGTTCCCGCCGCATGTGCTTTGCGACGAAATTGACCTCATCCGGTTCATCCAGATCCGCGACCAGTCCCACTGCTTTGTCGATCATCTCGGCAAGGTTGGCGAAAGCGTCCCGAAAAAAACCGCTGATTCGGACCGTTACGTCGATTCGGGGCCGCCCAAGCTCCGCCGCCGGGATGACTTCGAGATCGAGAACCTGCCGGCCTTTTTCATCCCACAGGGGGCGAACTCCCACCAGATAGAGAACCTCGGCCACGTCTTCGCCGTCCGTGCGCATGGCGGAGGTTCCCCAAAGGACGATGCCGATGGACTCCGGGTACGCGGCCTCCTCTGCCTTGTGTTCCGCGAGCAGCGCATCCGCCAGCTTGACTCCCGTCTCCCAGGCACTCCTCGACGGCATAGCCCGCGGGTCCACGGAAAAGAAGTTCCGGCCGGTCGGCAACACCTCCAGCGCGCCCCTGGTCGGCGCACCGCTTGGTCCAGGCGGGACAAAACCGCCGCGCAGCGCGCCGAGTAGATTTTCAATTTCGTCCGATGCTTTCCTAACGGCCGGGCAGATTACCCGGCCGATGTACTCTAGCGACCTCTCCACCTGCAACGATCCGGAGCCCAATACCTTCGTCACCACTTCGCGGGCGGCGTATGGGTCAAAGTCGCGATCGGCCATGGCTTCGACCATGCGAACGCTTAGCTCATCAACATGCTTCAGCAGACTGGCGTTCGTGTGAATTTCCCGATCCATTTCCGCTTGTGTACCCAGATCCACTTTTGCGATTGCCCCAGCCGGGTCGCCCCGCAGGTTGGCAGGGTCCAACCCAAAAGATCGGATCACGGCGTCTGGCAGGCCCGGCCGGGCTTCGTGCCGCGGCTTGGCCAGCGCAATCAGAAGATCGACCAGCGCCTTCCCTTCGGGCGGACTACCCAGCACGTGCAGCCCGCTTCGGATCTGAGCGGAACTGAGGTCGTATAGATAGGCTTCGAGGCGGTTGATAAAAGTCTCCACCTGCTCTCCCATCGCCGGCCCTGCGATGTCGGCGTCGACCTCCGTTTCCTCCACGAATTCGACTATCTGGTTCGCGACCTGGCGGGCGCGATTGGGGCTGGTGAGCTCAACCTTCCGATATTGGTCGATCAAGTCCTCCAAGCGTTCCAGCTCGCCATACGAATCGGCCTGAGTCATTGCCGGCGTGAGATGGTCGACAACCACGGCGTGGGCGCGGCGTTTGGCCTGGGAACCCTCTCCGGGATCGTTCACGATGAACGGATAGAGGTTGGGAACATCTCCCAGCGCAACCTCGGGAAAGCACTCTTCCGACAGCCCCGAGCCTTTGCCTGGGAGCCACTCGAGGCTGCCGTGCTTCCCCATATGAACCACCGCGTCAGCGGCGAACTCATTTCGCAGCCAGCTGTAGAAGGCAAGATACTCGTGGGACGGGGGAAGGTCCGGGTGGTGCATTATTTCTTCCACGTCGTAGCCAAATCCCCTGGGCGGCTGAATCCCAACGAATACGTTGCCGAATCGCAGCCCGGCGATCCGATCGTTCAGCTTGAGATCCTCTGACCGAACCGGATCGCCCCAGCGATCCACCACACGCTTCATCGGAGATTCGGGAAGCGCCAAAAACCATTTCTCGTATGCATCGATATCGATCCCCAGGTGACCATTGCGGCTGCCGTAAGACTCGTCGTATGTGCGCCCGGCGAGAAGAAGGCGCACCAGTGCATCACCATCGGCTGGAACTTCCCCCTCGTCGCCCACGTCGTACCCGTCACCGGCAAGCGCGTGCAGAAGGCGGACGGTGGACATAAGGGTGTCAAGCCCCACGCCGTTGCCTATGCGACCATCGCTCGACGGATAGTTGTGCAGGATTACCGCAACCCGTTTTTCGACGTTTGGTCGTCGCCGAAGAACGGCCCACCGGCGGGCCATGCGTGCGAGCATGGCGGCGCGGCCAGGTGAGGCGACCATCCGATCGACATCGCCATCCGGACGCGACCGGAAGACCAACGGAACCGACGCTATGCGGCCATCGATTTCCGGCAGCGCGACGCTCAGCGTCAACTCCAGAGGACTGAGTCCGCGCGATTCCTTCCTCCATTCCTCCTCGGTTCCGAACAGCGAGGCCGTCTGCAAGACGGGCACGTTCAGATCTGCCAGCACGCTTCCCGTCCGCATGGAGGCGCTCGCGGCTCGCCGATCGGCGAGCCCGGACCAGGAGAAGCTGAGTGTGCTGATCAAACAATCGATCTTGCTCCTCCCGCGTTCGTCGAGGAAATACCAGGACAGCACGTTCTCCTCCGGGCCCTCGGAGGCGACCGAAGGTGTCAGGCCCTTGCAAAACACAGCCAACGCGTCGCAGCCCCCACCATCCAGAGCCTGGACGATCTGATCCACGAATCCCGTATTGCCGCTGAGCCAGTGCGACCTGTAAAAGACGATCCCCACCATCGGGCGGGTCCCTTTGGAGGCCGCGGCATCCATCACGCTGGGCCTGTAGATGCCCGAAGTCGCCATATCACGCGGCGGCTCGTAATCGATGGCGAGACCGAGCATTTCGCGCCCCGCGAACCGAAGCAGATTGAAGAGGTTCTCAACGCCGCCCCGATCGGCGTATTCGATCGCTTTCGAGGTTCGTCCTCCAATTTTCACGATTCCGGACTCGCCAGCGACCTCCGGAGCCTGATCGCTGGTGCAATTCAGGATCGCGATCTGCTCCCTGGCGCAGCGCGCCTCGAGTTCCTGGATGACATTTCGACCGGTGGAGGATCCCGCCCGGAGCCTAACGATGACGAGTTTGCAGTTCTCGAGATCGACATCGCGCAGCGGTGACGCACGGTTATCGCCGTCCGGTGGGGGAACATATACGCATTTGACCCACGGAAACTTCCGGGGCAGCTTCGATGCGGCGCGGGACACCACCCGCAGATCATCCTGCGAGTCCGACGCAAAAAGGATCACTACCCCGCCGGACCTACGCGTGACTCGGAGACCTTACGTCCCTGCCGACAGCCGGATCACCCCCATCGATGATCCGCCGAGCATCGTATCGATGCGCACGTAGCGTGCGTGAAGGCGTGAACAAACTTCTGGGAGAACGCTCAGAACCGGGCGCCGCACGCTCGCATCGACCACCAGGCCCAGTACGCCATGGCGAGCCAGTCGCTCCGCGGCCCCAATCGCATCCGCGGACGGATCGGTTCCACCAGGCAGCGGAACGTTCGCACGCCCATCGCTTATCACAATGACGATTGGTTGAACGTGCGGATCCTTGAGTTTTTCGGCTTCGAGGATGTTAGCGGTAAGTTCGAGACTGTGGGCCAGCGGTGTTTGACCTCCAGACGGCATGTGCTCGAGCAATCGACGCGCGAGTAATGGACTTCGCGTCGGTGGAACCACGACCTCGGCATTGGCGCCTCTGAAAGCGACGACGCACACGCGGTCGCGGCGGACGTAGGCATCCTGCAACAGGGAAATCGCCAGTGATTTCGCCGCGCGAATCCTGCGTTCGGCGCCCATGCTGCCCGACGCGTCCACGACGCAAACGATGAGACTACCGTGTTTGCTCACCCGCCTCTTGATCCGAATGTCTTCGATGTCCACCGCCATGCGCAGCTCGCCGCGAACTGCCGCCGCCAGCAGGGTATCGGCTATTGCGACGTCGGGGAGGTCACCAGGTTTCATTCGCCTGCTTCGAGTCCAACGTCCGCGCCCGGTCGTCGATTCGGCCGCCATGCGCCGCCCCGGGCGGGCGGCGGTGGTACTTGAACGTGCATTGCTCGTAAGGTTCGAAACTCCCTGGACCGGGTCGGGCGGCTCGATTCGTTCGTATCCGGCGCGGTCGCCCGTGGGCGCGTCGACGCCGTTATCCCCGGACAAATTCGAGCTGCTGGCCTGTATTTCCGTATCGTCCACCACGCTGCGGATCGCGCTCTCGAGGTCCTGCCCATCCGGTCCGTTCGGCGGCGTCTGCCCGCCGCGCCTTCGATGTGACAGGGCGAGTTCCGCGGCTCGCATGATGTCGTCCTTGGAAACCGAAGTGCGCCCATCGTAGGCCGCTATGGCAGCGCCGGTACGGTACATCACCAGATCAGCGCGATGTCCGTCAACTCCAAGGTCGATGGCGATTCTGGATATGAGCCGCAGCATCTGATCCGCCACCTTCACCTCGGCGAGGATCGCTTTCGCGGCCTCGATTCGCGTTGCGATATCCGCGGACTCCGCCTCCCACTCGTCAAGGAAACCCTCGGGATCGGACTCGAACGCCGCGCGGCGTTTCATAATGGCCACCCGCTCATCGGGTTCCCGGCTGGATCTCACCTCCACCGCAAGCCCAAAACGGTCCATGAGCTGCGGTCGAAGCTCGCCCTCCTCGGGGTTCATCGTACCCACCAGGATGAACTCCGACGGATGTTGATAGCTGAGTCCTTCCCTCTCAACGTAGTTGACGCCCATCGCGGCGGCGTCGAGCAGCGTATCGACGAGATGGTCGTCGAGGAGATTCACTTCATCCACATACAGGATGCCCCGGTGAGCCTGAGCCAGAAGACCCGGTTGGTAACGGCGATCGCCTTCTTTCAGGGCCGCGTGGAGGTCGAGAGTGCCAACAAGTCGATCCTCGGTCGCAGATGCCGGAAGGTCGACGACCCGCATGCGCCGGCGGCTGGTGGCGGGCGGGGCGCCGTTCCTCAGACTTTGACCGCAATCCGGGCACACATTGCTTGAACTCAAGTCGCAGCCATAGGTACAGTCCGCGGCCTCCAGCATTGGAAACAGCCGGGTGAGGCCCCGGACGGACGTGGATTTCGCGGTGCCCTTCTCCCCTCGGATCAGCACGCCGCCGATAGCTGGACTGACGGTATTTAGGATCAGGGCCTGTTTCATGAGGTCCTGACCCACGATCGCGGCAAAAGGAAACACTGCGCGCGCGGAAGGGTTTTGCAAAGGGCTGCTCATTGCATCAATCCTGACGGGACCCGCCCCGGAGCGCAACCGGATCGCTCGCGCTAGCTCGCGAGTCCAATAATTTGACGCCCGCGGTCGGCGAATCTACGCTTGCGTCGTCGAACTGAGTTTCGATGGTTGAGAATTGAAAAGGAAAGGTTTCGACGCGCCGGCTACCGAGCCGGCAGGGAAGCGCGGTGAGAATCCGCCGTGGTCGCGCCACTGTAATCGGTGAGCGAGCGGTCAGAACCACTGGCCTGAGGGCTGGGAAGGGACCGTTTCGCGCAGATCCGTAAGCCAGGAGACCGGCTTCGAAGCCCGAATATTGACTCGCTCTTCGCGTAGAAGGGGCGTTCGTTTTGCGTGTGAAACGTAAATTCGCTGAGACCGGCCGGCAATCATCGGCGGTCTCCGGCCCGAGCCGCCAGGAATCTCCGGATCCGGTCGCGGCCCGGCAAGTCAGCTCTTCGATCCCAAGAAGGGTCGTCGCCTGGATATCCGCCATGAGTGCGCTGCTGCTGGCCAGCATCCTTCTGTCTTCCGGTTTCGGGGCCGCGTCGGTGGGGTTCCCAGATAGTCTGCGCATTCTCTTCGGATTCGGCGGGGGCGATCAGGTAGACACCCAAATCGTCGCGTATGTGCGCCTGCCCAGGATCCTGGTGGGAGCGCTGGTGGGTGCGGCGCTGGCCACCTCCGGCGCCGTGATGCAGGGAATTTTCCGCAATCCGCTCGCCGATCCCGGCATCATCGGGGTTTCGACAGGAGGGGCGCTCGGCGGTGTGCTGGCCATCACTACGGGACTGGCCGCGGTGAGTCTGCTCACGCTGCCGGCCCTGGCTTTTGCTGGAGCGCTGGCCGCTGGGACCGCCGTGTATCTGATCGCCGCGGTCTCGGGTCGCGCGTCGACGGCCTCCCTCATTCTTGCCGGCATAGCGATCTCCTCGCTGCTCGGCGCGGTGATCTCGCTGATTTTGCTGCTCACTGGTGACTTCACCGCCATTCGGCAGATTCTTTTCTGGCTGCTGGGCGGCCTCGACGCCAGGTCGTGGGTTCACGTGCGCCTCCTTGCCGTTCCCGTAGTTATCGGCTGCCTGATTTGCATATCGCTGGCGCGTCCATTGAACGCGATGCTGCTCGGGGACGAGGCGGCACGCGGACTCGGCGTCGCGACCGGAAGATATCGATTCGGGCTTCTGGCGATCACGGCCCTGATGACAGGGGCCAGCGTGGCTGTTAGCGGTGTCATTAGCTTCGTGGGTCTCGTGGTGCCCCATGCGATAAGGCTCATCGCAGGACCCGATCATCGGATATTGCTTCCCGCCAGTGCGCTCGCCGGCGCCACCTTCGTCGTCCTCGCCGACACGTTGGCGCGTTCAATAGCGGCTCCGGTGGAGATTCGCGTGGGAATCGTAACCGCGTTCGCCGGCGCCCCGGCGTTTCTCGCCCTGCTCGTCGCGTCCGGCCGCCGTACCCAGGTCTTCACGACGTAAGATGCGGCTCGATCCCTCGAACGACAACTGGATCAACGCAGTGACGCCAGCTGTGATTCATCGCTCTTTGCGCCGGGATTCGAGAACGCTGGGCACATGGTTGGCGGTCGCCATCGTTTTGGTGAGCATAATTCTTGCGTGTGGCCAGACCTCGAGCGAATCAGAATCGGCGAGTTCTGCTTCGACGCCCGCCGCAGTCGAAACGGCGCCGGCGTCTTCCGACGACGGCTTTCCGCGCACTATCACCACGGACGCTGGGGACGTCGTGCTAGAACAAAAGCCTCAGCGGATACATACGCTTTCGGTTGGGTTCGATGAGATTACCTTCGCCCTCGTGGGAGCCGATCGCATCGCCGCGGTCGGCACTTTCACGGCCGACCCCAAGTTTTCCAACATCGCTGAAGAGGCCGGTCTCGTCGCCAACAAGGTGGGTCGCGACGTCGAGGCCATCGTGGCGGCGCGCCCGGATATCGTCATCGCCCCATCCTCGAAGCGTCGCGCCGACCTCGTGGAGGCCCTCCGGCAGGCCGGGATACCCGTCATCGTGACCGATCTCATCGGCGGGGTGGATGCCCACGTTCAGAACATTCGCTTCCTCGCATCCATATTCGGTGAGGAGGACAGGGCGGAAACGATCGTTGAGGTCCTGTCCCTGCGGCTCCAACTCATCGATGACGCGCTGAGCGAGACATCTTCTGAACAGCGGCCACGGGTGCTAATGCTCGCGGGCGATTTTTTCGTTTCGGGCGCCGGCTCCACCGGTGACAGCATCATTCGCCGCGCGGGAGGCCTTAATGCCGCCGCCGAAGCCGGCGTCCAAGGACTCGCTCAACTAGGGGTGGAAGGGATCGCCGAGATGAATCCGGAAATCATCCTGCTGCCGAGCGTCAACACCACAAAACCCGAGCTTCCGACGGAGATCCTGAAAAACCCGGGCCTTGCCCATGTCGAGGCCGTGAAGGAGGGCCGCGTCTTCGTGATCAAGAGCCAGTGGGTTGGGACCCTTTCACATTGGAATGTCCACGGCGTCGAGATGCTGACGAAGCTGTTCTATCCCGACCTGTTCGCCGATCGATCGGAAAACGGATTTGCGTACGAGCCCGTAAAGGCAACAACGTCATAGCTTCAGAGAAATGCCATGAGTGAACCTTCCGATGGGTCGCCGGTCGCCCGGGTGTTGGTAGTTGGAATGGGTCCCGGTGACCCGGCATACCTGACGACGGCGGCAAGAGAAGTGCTGGGGTCTATTCGTCGCCTCGCCGGCTGGAAATCGGCGCTGGAGCTGGCGCGTCCATGGACGAAGGCTGAGCTACATGAGCTCTCCTACAAAAATCAGACCGATGTGATTGAGAAGATTCGTGAATTCGCGGTCGGTGGCGATTCGTGCGGACTGGCCTGCTGGGGAGATCCTTCCGTTTCAGAACGCCAGCTCTTGGAGCGACTCGAACACGCGCGCCTGACGCCAGAAATAGTTCCGGGCGTCTCTAGCGTTCAGGTGGCCGCTCAGCGGGCGCGCATCTCTCTAGACGAGTCGGTGGTCATCAGCTTTCACAAGGCCGGCGACCTCGAATCGGATAAAGAATTTCTTTGGACCGCGATGGATGCCGGAAGAGGAGCGCTTTTGCTTCCGCGGCCCTGGGATTTCATGCCGGCCGATATCGCCAAGCACCTGATCGGCTGCGGCGTCGGCCACGAGCGCCAAGTGATCGTCTGCCAGCGTCTGACCCTGCCCGACGAGGATTCGTCGACGTTCGCGATGAGCGATCTTGCGAAGTCCCGTCGAAAATTTTCCGATCTGACCGTGGTCGCGATTCCGACGGCGGAAGCCAAATGAGCGGCCAAGCGCCGGGGCCCGCCGTATCTGTCCGCCGCCTTTCGCGGGCCGTAGGCGGGAAAATGATCCTGTCGGAGGTTGACCTGAGCGCCCGTTTCGGCGAGGTCGTGGGATTGGTCGGGCCGAACGGGGCTGGAAAAACCACACTGCTTCGCGCCATCGGCGGGCTGATCAAGGCCGACCGCGGAGAAGTGCTTCTCGACGGACGGCAGCTGAGGCGACTGAGTGCGCGCGCCGTCGCGCGGATCACGGCCCACTTGCCGCAGGACCATGTTCCACCCTTTCGGTTCAATGGAATCGAGACTGTCCTCCTGGGTAGGACTCCCCATCTCGGGCCGTTCTCTTTTGAAGGCACCTCCGACGCGGAGGTGGCGCTCGCCTCCATGGATCGGACCGGGACGACAGAATTCGCGCAACGATTCGTGGCGGAGCTGTCCGGTGGCGAACGGCAGCGCGTCGCCATGGCCCGGACTCTGACCCAGCAACCAAAGATCCTTCTGCTCGACGAGCCCACCGCGAATCTCGATATCGGGCACCGTCACGAGCTGATGACGTTGGTCAGGGAGCTCGCGTCGGAGGGCGTGGCCACGGTCGCGGCGATGCACGACCTCGAGCTCGCCGCGGAGTACTGCGACCGTCTGGTGCTTCTCCATGACGGCGTCGTCATCGGCCAAGGTACGGCCGAAAACGTCCTCCTCAGCGGCGCAATCGCCGACGTCTACGGAGTTCGCATCGTCTGCGGCACGAATCCGGTCACGGGAAAGCTCAAGGTCGAGGTATTGCCGGCGCGGTTATCCGAGAATCGGGGCGCGCACACCGTTCACGTGATCGCCGGCGGCGGAGCCGGTGCGTCGATCATGCGCGCTCTCCGCGAGGGCGGTTTCCGCGTGACCGCATGCCCACTTTCCCCGAACGACAGCGACGCGCAGGCCGCGCAAGGACTTGGCATCGAATTCCCAGCGAAGCGACCGTTCACCCGCCCAAGTCAAGAACAAAGGGATGCGCACCGGCAATTGGTTTCGACCGCCGACGTGGTGGTCGTAGCTCCAACACCCTTCGGCGAGGGGAATTTAGACAACCTCCGCGCCGTCGAGGGTCACCCGGCCGTGGTGATATTGGACGCGGAATCCTTGATGGACCGCGACTTCACTTCCGGAGAGGCGATCTCATTGATAAAACGCCTAGGCAGCCGAAAGTTCGAAGCCGGGCATGGGGAAGGGGTTGAAGTGGTCAGAGGCATTGTTGGCGCATCAGACCAAAGCTCCAGGATGGATTGAGCCGTGCAATCCCCCCTATTTCGACGCGCGGTGCTGCTGGCGGCGGCCGTGGCGTGGGACCTCACGCTGGGCGAGCCGCACCCCGCCGCACACCCGGTGGTCTGGATGGGCCGGGCGGTCGCGCCGTTCAAACGTCTGCGAGGTCGGACCCGTACTCGAGATTTCCTGGCGGGAAGCGCCGCCGTCGTTGCGATCACATCGGCTTCCGTGACGGTCGGACTCAAAACATCCAGTTTACGAACGATAGCGGGCCTGCTTTTTTCGATCGACCTACTGAAATCCTGCTTCTCCGTGAGGTCGCTCTTCAGTCATGTGTCCGCTGTTGAGTCGCGGCTTCGAAACGACGATGTCGACGCCGCCAGGGAATCGGTCGCCCATATCGTGAGCCGAGACGTGCGCGCGCTGGCCCCGCATCAGATCGCCGCGGCGGCCATCGAATCGCTGTCGGAGAACACCAGCGACAGCGTCGTGGCTCCCCTCGTGTACTTCCTCCTTGCCGGGCTGCCCGGGGCGCTGTTTTACCGATCGGTAAACACCCTCGACGCCGAGATTGGCTACCGGGGCGATCTGGAGTGGTTCGGCAAGACGGCCGCCAGGCTCGACGACGTTCTCAATTTCATCCCCTCCCGGATCACCGGTTTTCTCATCGTGGCGGCCGCGCCGATGGTGGGAGGATCTCCGCTGCGATCGTGGAGAGTGATGACACGGGAGGGTGATTTCACGCCAAGCCCCAACGCGGGCCGGCCCATGGCCGCCATGGCCGGCGCCCTTGAGGTCGAGTTGCAAAAGCCCGGCGAATACGTACTCGGCCGCGGCGCCAGGCAACCCGATCACCAGGACCTCCGGCGCGCACTACTTCTGGCTCGGATCGCCACGGCACTGGCCCTCGTGCTGGCCCTGGCGCTGGCCTTGGTCGGATCCGCGATCTCAGACCGAATGAATTCCCGGTGAGCGACCAAACTGATACCCACGGCGGTCCCACAGCTCGGGAATTGGACGCGGTCGGAATCCCTTGGGCAGACGTCGTGGATTTCAGCACGAACGTTAATCCCTACGGCCCACCGGAAGCCGCCATAGCGGCTGCGAGAGGCGCGGTTCACATGCCCGGATACCCCGATCCTGAGTCGTGGCTCTTACGCGAACAGATCGCCGCGCGCCTCGACGTCAGCCCCGAGCGAGTCGTCGCAGGCAACGGTTCCGCCGAACTCATCTGGGCGCTCGCGCGGGTTCTCGCGCCCGCCCAGACCGCCGCCATTCCTTCACCGACTTTCGGAGAATATGGGAAGGCGTGGAGCGTGGCCGGCGGATCGGTCCGCGAGATATGGAACGGCATCGAGGCCGAACCGTGGCAACCTGCAGCGTTGGCCGCCGCGATCTCCGCGAGCGGGGCTGCGATCGCGTTCCTCTGCGCGCCGAACAACCCCACTGGACATTCGGTGCCTATTGACGAGTTTGCCCGGGCACTGGACGGCCTCGATCGCTTGATCGTGGATCAGGCATACGTAAATTTTGTCGACCTACCCAAACCGATGCCGGCGTTGCCCGACGGCGACGGTCTAATCGTCATCCGCTCAATGACAAAGGACTTCGGTCTGGCCGGGCTCCGGCTCGGATACGTGGTCGCACCGGAGGAAATTGCTGCAAAAATTCGACGCCAGTTACCCTCGTGGAACGTCAACGCGGCCGCCCAGGCCGCGGGCTTGGCATGCCTGGACGAGGCCGATTTCTTAGACGAGTCGATCGGGAAGGTCCGAGAGGATACGAAGACCTTGGTCGCGGGCCTGACAACCCTCGGCCTGTCGCCGCTGGAATCCGACACGCACTTCGTCCTAGTTCCGGTGGCCGATCCCCCAGCGTTGAGAAAGTCGCTGCTGGAACGAGGGGTCCTCATCAGGGACTGTGCCTCATTCGGGCTCGACGGCTACGTAAGACTGGCGGCGCGGCCCGCATCCGACGTGGACCGGTTGATTGACGCGTTAACCACACTCGATCGACCCATCGTCAGCGTAGTGGAACCGGCACGATGACCGCCAAAGTCGTGATGGTACAGGGAACCGGATCTTCGGTGGGCAAGAGCGTAATAGCGGCCGGGCTGTGCAGGATCTTCGCACAGGACGGGTACCGCGTTGCCCCGTTCAAGGCGCAGAACATGTCCAACAACTCATTCGTGTGTCCCGGTGGGGGCGAAATCGGCCGGGCGCAGGCGGTGCAGGCCGAGTCCGCCGGAGTGGAGCCCGCTGTGGAAATGAATCCTGTGCTGCTGAAGCCGGAGGGAGACGGCCGATCCCAAGTGGTGGTGCTGGGCCGGGCCGACGGCAGGTTAACGGCGGCGAATTTTTACGACCGCAAGCGCGAACTCTGGTCCGTGATTACCCAATGTCTCGAGGAAATCATGAAGACCTACGACGTCGTCGTCATCGAGGGCGCGGGCAGCCCGGTGGAAATCAATCTCAAGCGCGGCGACATTGTCAACATGAAAGTGGCCCGGCATGCAAAAGCTCCCGTGCTGCTCGTCGGCGACATCGATCGTGGCGGCATCTTCGCGTCGCTCCTTGGAACATTGGACTTGTTCGATCCCGACGAGCGAGCGCTTATCGCCGGCCTGGTGGTGAATAAGTTTCGCGGCGATATGTCCCTTTTCAGATCCGGCGTGGAGATGCTGGAGGAACGGGCCGGGGCGCCGGTTCTGGGCGTGATCCCGTACCGCGAGCTTGTGATCCCCGAGGAAGACGCCGTGGCTCTGGACGGTCCTCGTCCGCCCGCGGACCGATCGGACGTGGATATCGCCGTGATTAGGCTTCCGCGCATATCGAATTTCGACGATTTCGGACCGTTGGAGCGTGAGCCTGGAATCTCGTTGCGCTACGTGTCGAGGATCGAAGAAATGGGCCGCCCGGACCTGGTGATAATTCCAGGCACCAAAACTACGATGGCCGACCTGGGTTTTCTGCGCGATACGGGCCTTGCCGACGCGATCGTGAGGCATCGAGAAGCCGAAGGGAAGATTATTGGCATCTGTGGTGGTTTTCAGATGCTTGGATCCGAGATCCTCGATCCGGAGCTGACCGAGTCAGATGTGGCGACGGCGCGAGGCCTAAGACTGCTGGACGTGATCACCACATTCGTCTCCAGCAAAGAGACATCGCAGGTCCGTGCGGAATTCGCCTCCGGTCCCGGCCTGCTCGCAGGCCTCGCCGGGGTAGAAATTGACGCCTACGAAATCCACATGGGACGCACGCAAACGCGCGGTCGCAATTTTCTTTATATGCGTCGCGCGAATCGTCCCGATCCCCAGGCCGATGGGGCCGTCAGCGAAGATGGGCGCGTGATCGGCACCTACGTCCACGGTCTGTTCGACGACCAGAGAGTTCGAACGGCGCTCCGGTCGTGGTTGGGGGGCAAGGCGCTGGCGGGTGGCATCCACTCTAGAGATTTCAGACAACAGCAGTACGACGGACTCGCCGAGCTCCTGCGCGAATCGCTCGATATGGGCAAAATCGAAGCCGTGATGGGGTTTTGAACGCCATCACCAGTCCACGATCGGAGCCGGCCGGCCCGACTGATGCGCTCGGGCCCTCGCCGTTCGTCCTCCGGGCTCCGCTCACGTGCGGGGAGTATGTGCAGGGGACGCTGGATGGCCGCCCGTTCCTCGTCTCGTGCGTGGTCGACGCTGTATCCCGAATAGCGTGCGCCCCGAATCCAATGGACGCGGCGACCCCTTCGGCAGCATTGGGATGGAAGTCGCAGCGAGCCATCGAAATGACGTTCGAGCGGTTGGGGATCGAACCGTCGCGGTTCGCGATTCAGGCCCAGGCTGAACTCCCATCCGGCAAGGGCTACGGGACCAGCACGGGAGATGTCGCCGGGTGCATTCAGGCCGTTGCGATTGCGGCCACGGGTCGGCTCCTACCCGCTGAAACCGTCGGCGAGATCGCGTGTTCGGTGGAGCCCAGCGACAGTCTCATGTTTCCCGATCTGGCGGCGTTCGATTACAAGAACGGCGCGCTCATCGAAAGGCTTCCATCACCGCCGGCGATGACGATACTGGCGGCCGACGCCGGGGGCCGGATCGATACGATCGCGTTCAACAACATTGATGTCGAGTCAGCTATTAGGAAAAACAAACCGCTCGTCACCGAGGCGTACGACCTCCTAAAGACTGGTCTCAGGACGGGTTCCGTTGATGAAATTGCAACCGCGGCAACGATGAGCGCAAGCGCTCACCAGAAGGTGCTAAGAAACCCGCTTTGGCCCGCCGCCGAAGCCGCCTACCGCAAAATGGGCGCAAAGGGCCTCATACTGGCGCACAGCGGAACGGTTATCGGGTTCCTTTTCGATCCGCTCGCCGAAGAAGCCTCGGATCTTGCGTCGCGGATCGCCGATCTTCTCGGGTCGAGCGTTCACGTCGAAGTGCTGGCGGCGTCGGGCGGCGGCGTTTCCTTAGATCGAGAATTCTAGATCGTGCCAGGCAGAGGGTCTTACCAGCCCATCGCGTAGCAGAGCCGTGGCGGGTCGCCTCCACCCTCATAGTGGCGAGCAGCGGGATCAGCCTGGCATACGCTGACTCCCGTGTGCGTGTGCTCCCAGTCGCCCCATTCCTTCGTCACGTGGCCGCGATTCCTGAGCTGGTCGAGGACCGTTGCATCTATTCGGGTGTCGACCTGCGGGACGCCCGGCGCATAGGGATGTGGATCCCATGACCTGGGGAAGCTGTCGGTCCATACTCGCGGCGCCTGCAGGGCCGAAGCGCCGTTCCGCTGTTTCGCGGTGAAACCGACCTATCCGACAACGATGTCGTAATCGATTGGAACGGCCGTGATGTCGAGCCAAATCAGGACGCCGATTTGCACCGAGTGGAGTCTCTTCCGCACAGGGGCCTCATATCCTCCGACGGCTGGAAGCTGATGCTTGCGGTGGGCGACGTGAACGAACTGTATGACCTGAAGTCGGACCCATTCGAGCGGCGGAATCTTATCGACGATCCAAGCCAGATCGTTCGAATTCGAGACATGGCCTCCCGAATCCGGGACTGGCAGATTCAAACAGAGGACGGCGCGGCGCTGCCGAGCTTCTAGCCGGCTGTCACGTTTAACCTATCGGTCGGACGCACGCCATGACGTGAATTATGCCGGTCGACGAGGCTCCTATCGACCGTCGTGGGCGCCCACTGCCACGCCTGCTCTACCGTCGGCAGGCACGGCGTCGGTGATACCGGCCAAAGCGCCCTTCGCCTCCATGCTGTCCCAGTGGCCCCGGAAGGTGGCATTCCATTCGGCAGTGCCGGGATGCAGCAGTATCTCCTCATATGTATGGGGGAATATGACGATCCCGTCGCAACCGGCCCGGATAGCCACGTCGGCCGAGACGGTGTTGCGAATAATCCCTCCGAGAATGTAGGGCCCGTCGGGGCGTTCGGTGATGACCCTCACGATATCGGAAACGATCTTGAAGGCGTCGGCTCCCGAGTCAACGATCGGCCCCACGAACGGCGCGATGTAGGCGGCGCCGGCGCAGCGAGCGGCCACCGCCTGACTGGCCGAGAAGGTGGTCGTCACCATTGACTCCTGCCCCACGGACTTCAGCCTGGCCACCACATGGAGGCCCTTGGTCGTGCAAGGGATCTTCATGACGATTCGAGGCGACATTTTTCCGAAGACTCTTGAAGCGTTGAAGATGTCGTCGGCCGTGTCACCGTCTACCTCGACGACCAGTGGATCGTGATCCTGCAGCGTCAGATAGCGCTCGATAAGTCCCAACATCGGACCGTATTTGTCCACGAGACCGTCAAGGATGATCGTGTTCGTAACCAGCCCGTGGATTCCCAGCTCCAGGTAGTCCTCAATCTCCTCGGGATCGCCCTGCAGCCAGATTCCGACCGGGGGTTTTTCGTTCAGCGGCATCAGAATCGCCTCCAAAACATCTCCACCATATGCGTCATCATAGACCTCGATCCGTCGAGACGATCGCGCGATCATGGCTTCCGGTGGACCACCGAGCAGATTGCCAAAGCCGCCAGCGATAATCCCGCGGACGCCTTCTTGACGTGTACCTCTCGCTATGGCTGGACTATGAGCCGATGGAGCGTCTGAGGGCCATACGGAACCTGGCCAGGCCACTGGGTGCTCTCCATCAGGCGATCACCTACCAAGACGTTGTGTCGAATGTGGAGGCGGTGACGAGGGGCCAAATGGAGCTGGGCCTGGATTTCTGGCTGAGAAAGATACTGCAATCATTGGGCAAACCGAATCAACGGACGCAACGCCAGCGAGTGAACCAGGCTGGGGATCCGTCACCGCCGACGGGTGATCGTTATTTACGCCGTAGGTTGCGATCTCGGAACAATTGTTCCAAGGCAGCGGCTTTGACAGACGATCCCGCTATTTGACTGGCGCTTTCCCTCCAGTCCCTTGAGTTCCACTTCCCGACCATCCTCAAATGCGACTGCCAAGAAACTCCTGTACCACGCTGTCTACGGTTTCTCGGCCTATCTCGCAGAAATCAAAGAGCACAAAAAGTCCATCAGTGACACTCCCTACGAGATCCTTGAGGTTGCTGATCACATAGTCCTGGGTTACTTCGCGTGACCACGTCGCGGATGGAGACCGGCAGACCCTGCCTCGCGGTAACAGCCACCTCAGGGTGCTGAAATACAGTTCGCGGTCCGCAAGTCCCTGGTGGTTTATCGCGAGCTCGTATGGCTCACTAGGTGGTACGCCCAGCTCCCGGTAAAGAGCGGCGCTGTGCAGTATCAACTCAGAAATGCGCCAAATGCGCGTGTCAAACCACAACGCTCGCTCCGGATGCCCTCCGCTTGTATTGAATTCCAGAGTCCTGAAATCCTCTTCAAACAGCCGAGAAACATAGAAGCTGCCATCTCTATCGAGCGACCAGAAGTCAGAGTGTGATGCCGATCCTCCGTAGCGCCCAAGCCTGGATTCGATGCCATCCGGAGTTGGAATCGGCGCTAGCCCTTTTTTGTGAAGTACCACACCAATGGGCCATCCCGTGTTACGTAGCACCGCCCGTTCGCCCGCGGCCAGAAGCTCCTTCTGATTCCAATTCAGGGCCTTTGGCATCGCGAAACGCTGTCCGGACTCTACAAAGCCAGGCCTCGTTTGAGTCACTCGGCCCCTGCTTCCCCGGAGTCCTCCATGGCACGTCCTCGCATTGTCCCCATCCATTGGGAAAGCTCCGCGGGCGCGGCCGATGGAGGCGGTGATGTCGACGTCATGCGCTCGAACAGATCCCGGAACTCCTCAAGGAACTCTGACCTGCGGAGCCGGACGCACCGGTTGATGAGATCCTCCCAATCCCCGGGCGTCGAGACGGGAGCGGTCTCCGCTCCAGGCCTCCGGATGTAAATCTTCCCCTGACGAAGGATCTCTTCGCCTGTGTCTGAGGCAGACCGGTTGCCACGGCACACGAAGGGGATCCGCACGAATCCGTCTATTTGCACGATCGGATACCGCAGGTCTGTGACTGGGTGACTGTCAAAATGAACCGTTAGTGCCAGGCGCTGACCGCGCGCGACGGACGAGTCGACCCTCTGACTGAGCGCCGTTGGATCGTAGGATGAGCATATCGCCTCAGTGTGGCTCGGGTCCGGTACAAGGCCTTGATCGTCGGTCTCTGCGAAGCCGATTACCAGCCACCCCCCACCTGCGTTCGCCATTCCTTGAATGTGCCTAACTAGCTTGAGTGAGAAACTGTTGTCGCCTTCAAACCCTGACGACGACTTGTACTCCACGTCTCGCCGTTCCCCAGGGTGGGTCAAAAGGCGTTGAAGAAACACCTGCGCGTCGGAGTCCTCGTACGTCAAATCTTCAGTCTTGCCTATGTCCCACCACTCTCGCCTTCAAGCAGGATACCAACCGATGTACCACGGTTATCCGCACTACATGTTGACAGTCACTTGGCTATTGTTTGAGCGTCGATCGCCCAAGTCGGGATTCGGAGGGAGTCTGGGTTGCTGAATCAGCGCTAAATAGTCGGGGCGGCAAACGGCACGGAGATCGTTTCGCACTGCGACTGTCACTTTGCGACGGTTACCTAGTCTGAGCGTTGGTCGATCTTCCAACCCCGAACGGCGTCGTGTTCCTGGTAGTTCGAGCTGTCGAAGTAGAGCGTTATTGCGGCTCCACCCGAGTCGCTCGGGGCCGAGGCGATCGGTTGCTGAGCTAAGCGTTGATTTCGAGAACGACCTCTGAGATCGGACCCGGGGGCGCGTGCTCAACATCGATTCCGTGTACTTCCTTTACCTGCCCCGCGAACCATTTGTCGAATTCGTTGTCCGAGTTGGCGAGTCCGGCCATCATCGCTCCCGGATTCTCGCCCTCGAACAACACGACGACGAAATCGCCGTCGGGCGTTCGCTGCAGGGATACGAGCTGGCGGGTTATCCCATAGCGATTCATTTGGTCTTCCCACTCGGCACGGCGGGCGCCGCCCTCGTGAAACTGATCGTGCATCGCTTTCCACTGGTCGTATTTGCCCGGCAGAATGCGAGCGGCGAAATTTAGTGCAGGCATTGATGATCCTCCTCGTAAAACGAACGTGGATTGTAAGACGACCCCGGACGCAATGCCAAGTCGCCCGACTGGATGGCGTCGATTCTCACCAACAGCGCGATGTGATCGAGTTGACTCCGGCTGGGCATCCTGAGCGGGCGGGCGGGCTGCAAATGATCTTACGCTGGCCGGGCGGACAAAAGTACATGCCGGAACGGCGGCAGCACGGTCATCTCCGGACACCCGGTCTGGGCCTAAGATGACACCCACGGTCCTTTCGGGCCGCCAACGCTAATCAGATCGGAATTGATCTTGCTGACGCTCGCGGATTCGTAGCCTTGGACTTCACCGACCCTGCCTATTTGAAGTATCAATACGACGATTCCGAGAAGCTGCGTATCCGGCAGGAGACCCACGCTAAATTCGGAGACCCTCCGGGCGAAGCGTTCCTCCGTTGGGTCGTTGAACGCCTGGCGCCGGAAGCGGGCAATCTGGTTCTCGACGCTGGAAGCGGTCCGGGTATCTACCACCGATTCCTGGCACAGCGAGGCGCCCGGGTCGTGGGGCTAGATTATTCCGCAGGGATGATTCGCGATTCACTGAACAACGCTTCGGCCGGTGGCTGGGGACTGATGGCCGCTCGCGCCACGATCGTTTCGATCCCGATTGCCACTGGCTCATGCGATCGCGTAATGGCAAATCACGTGCTATATCACGTTCCGGGTGTTCACAGGGCCTTACAGGAGCTGCGCCGTGTCCTCAGGCCAGGCGGGCGGGCCGTGATGGCGACCAACTCGCGCGATGCGCAGCAAGAGCTGGAATCGCTCCATAACGATGCCGCTCGCTCGCTCGGATACGAGCCCGCCGGACGCGCAACCATGCGCTTCGCCATCGAAGACCTGGATCTGGTTAGAGGAACGTTCCCAAATTCTCAGGCCCACCTGTTTGAGAGCGCTTTCAGATTCCCTGCATCGGAGCCCGCGCTCCGCTACTACGCCACCTCGATGATCGACAATATTCGCGACGCTCCAGCCGATGGAAGTCACCGCCCGCCGCTCCTGTCCGCGATGAGGAGCGCAATCGAGCACATCGTTCAACGCGATGGGGAGTTTGTGGTGCAGAAGCTCGCGGGCGCGTTCGTGGCCGAAAAGTAGCGCCGGTCTCCCGGCCGCCGAATACCTTTCGCGGCCGCTCGAACGGCGCCTACAAGCGATGGAGGTGGGGTCCGAAATCGGCCTCATAGTACGGCGTAAGGGCCCGGCCGGGCGGCGAGATCGCATCGATGCGCCGCTCATCCTCGGCGGTGACCTCAACGTCGAGCGCGCCCAGATAGCTTTCCAGATGATCCATGGTCCGGGGGCCGATGATCGGAGCCGTTACACCCGGACGGGACGCCAACCATGCCACGGCCAGTTCCACCAACTTGCAGCCCTTCTCCGAAGCCAGCTTCGCAACGGCATCGATGGCGTCAAACGTCGCGTCCTCGAGCATGCGACGGTTCGTCAGCCGGGCGTCGCCGGGCTTGAATCGAGCCCCCTCGGGAACCGGCTCGCCTCGCCGAAAACGCCCCGCAAGCAATCCGTTCGCCGTCGGCGACCAGGGGATGATCCCGATGCCATAGGTGAGCGCCATCGGGACCAACTCCCGTTCCACCCGGCGCTCTAGGATGTGATACGGCGGCTGCTCCGTGACGAAACGGTTCAGTCCCAACTCCTTCGAGGCCCACAGGGCCTCCATCACCTGCCAGGCCGCGAACGTGCTACTGCCGATGTAGCGCACCTTTCCGGCTCGTATCAGATCGTCGAGCGCCCGCAGAGTTTCATCGATGGGAATGGAAGGTTGCGGTCGATGAAGCTGATACAGGTCGATGTAGTCGGTTTGCAGTCGCCGAAGCGATTCGTCGCATTGCTGCACGATGTGACGGCGTTGGCTCCCGCGCATGTTCGGATCGTCGTCGTCCATGACCGAATGCACCTTCGTCGCCAAAACGACGCGGTCCCGCTGGCCGTTTCTCCGCAGCGCTTCGCCCACCGTCTCTTCGCTTGTACCCCGGCCATAGGAGTTGGCGGTGTCGAAGAAATTGATTCCGGCGTCCAGAGCGCGGTCGATCATGCGCTGGGAATCCTCAGGGCCAGTCGCCGCTCCGAAGTTGAGACAGCCGAGGCATAGCTTGCTGACCTGAACGCCGGTTCGACCGAGGCTTCTATATTCCATATACCAGTTGCATCCTTACCCGGTTGGCGAGGGGATCGCGGCGCCCGTCGATACTAGTCGATGCAGAATCCGGAATGCCCCTAGGGTTCGACGCATCCAGGCGCCCCGGATCGAGATCCGAGGGGTTTGGATTCGGATCGAACTCCGGAACCTCACCGGCCATTGTGAAAACGTCACAGATCATTCAATTGACTCCGTCTATCGCTTGAATCTCGTAGCCGCTGCGCCCTTCCCGCACGATGATGGTCCCGTCGGCGGGCACGTCTCGGAGCACGGTGACGTGCCCCGTGGCCGGCCAAGTGATGGAAACCCGATCCACAACCGTGACGCCTTCGCCCAGGCCAAAGTGCTCCACCACCTCGCTCTGACCGAGAAAATGGCTCCGCACCCCCGCCTCCCGAAGCTGCGACGCGCCGCCTTGAGTCGCTGTCACGATCAGTCGAACGCCAATCGCCGAGCGGTTCGACGTATCTCCGATCAGACGCACTCGCAGCCACGGGCTCCCGTTGCCGCCATCGTTGCGATAGAGGCGCGGCGCTCCCCCGTTGTTGACCACAAACAAGTCGAGGTCGCCATCGTTGTCGTAGTCGAAGGTGAGGAATCCTTTACTTGCGTCCGGGTGGGTAAGCCCAACGGCTTCCGAAACATCGGTCATCCGGCCAGTGCCGTCGTTCTCCCACAGCGTCGGCGAGTCGAGAGCGCGGTCGGAGAACGTCGCCGAGTGATGCATCCCGCCCACCATCGCAAGGTCCAGATCGCCATCGTTGTCGAAGTCGAAAAACACCGATCCCCACCCCCAGCCGCCGTCGCGAACTCCGGCTTCATCCGTGGCGTCGCTGAACGAACGTCCGCCGTCATTTCGATACAGGCGGTTTCCCGTTGAGTCCCACGTGCCGCACCCTGAAAGCGACGCACATTGCTCGTACTCGGCGAAGATCGACGAGACGAACCAGTCCAGATCGCCGTCGCCGTCGTAGTCGCCGAACGTGGAGCCCATCCCGTTCCGATCGGACCCGATCGACGCCTCGACCGTACCGTCCGTAAAGGTGCCGTCGCCGTTGTTCCAAAAGATCCGGGTCATCCCGTAGTCGGACGCCACCGCGAGATCCGGCCAGCCGTCTCCGTCGAGGTCGGCAAACGCCGAGGCAAACGCGAATGGGCCCTTGGGACCCGGTTCGTCAGTCCGGGTTATGAGGGGATCCCTGGCAAAACCACCGAGATTGCGCGACCTCACATCGTCGAGGACCACTCCCGCCTCCACCGTTACGTCCAAGAAATGCCCCGGTGCATCCGCGCCCCGGTTCCGCAGCAATCGCGCGTGCGACGCGGACCCCTCGGACATCACGCTGGCGGACCCCCATTCGGTGATGTGGAGATCGGGCCAGCCATCAACGTCAAAATCGCCCACCGCCACGCTGTAGCCAATGTGAATTTCGCTGCTGGCGATGGCGGCGCCGCGGGCGACCGCCTCCTCGGTGAACCGGCCGGATCCGTCGTTGATGAATAGGTAATAACGCGTATCGGCGATCGTGGTCACGTAGAGATCCATGTCGCCATCGTTGTCCACGTCAATCCACGCAGCGCCGTTAGACCGGAGGTTGAATGCGCTCAACCCGGCTTCGCGCGACCGGTCCTCAAAGCGGTCATCCCCCATGTTGCGGAAAAGGATGTCGGGTGCGTCGAGCCGTGTGACGAAGAGATCTACGTAGCCGTCGTTGTCGTAATCGGCCGCCGCGGCTCCGCCACTCATCCTTTCCGGCAGACAAAATTTACCGTCGCCGGTTCCCGTGAGTCCGCCATCGAGCAGGCACGAACCGTCAGGGCGAAGGGCGTACTGGATGTAATTCAACCCCGCGGACTCGGTCACATCGGTAAACCGGACTGAATCCCCGCCCGCTGGCGCTTGGGCCGACACCGGTTGGCCCACGGCCTCGCCACGCTTGGCCAGCGCGCGGACCTCGGATCCCGAAGTGGAGATCGACGGCACGACCAGGCTGAGCGCCAGGACCGCGAGTCCGCCGGTCACGCCCACGATCCAGGTCGATGTCCCAAACGCCACTATCGCGCGCCTGGGCATCACCTTTGCAAGACCCCAGAACGTAATCGGGCCCGCGGCCGCCGCTGTAAACAGCAGTGTCGCCGCAGGGGCGGTTCCCATGCCCACTAGGAGCAGCGCCGCCACCAGCGGAATCTCGAACATGAGCGGAACGTTTATCAAGATACCCACGGTCGCGGCGATAAGAATGCCCGTGAGGCTGTCGCCGAGGTAGGTGCCGACCGATTGGGGGGTAATCCATTGGATCACAAACGCGCTGGCGAATCCTGCGACCACCATTATCGGGCCAAGGCGTATGAGATACCGAATGCTGGTGAGGATCCAATCTCGCAGGCCCTGCGTCAGGATTTCCCGCCAGGGTGGGTCATCGATAGGCGGATTGATCGCAGCCTGGCGATCGGATTCCCGCGCAACTCCGTGGCGCCGAACGAAAAAAGCCACAACCGGACCGATGAGCAGAGCACCCGCCAGACTTAGGAGGATTCTCGATCCCGCCAACATCGGCGTGAAGACCATGGCGGCCATGATGATCGCCGGCAGGTTCAACGTCGCGGAACCTTGGGCGATCGCCAGGGTTGATTCGATCCCCGCGCCGCGGCGGCGAAATGCCGACGACACAGGTACGATGCAGGCCGAACAGAGCGTCATTGGCACGCCCACCACCAAACCTTTTAGGGTGCCCCGTATCCCGCCGACGGAAAAACCCGGGCTGCGAAGATTCGGAAAAAGGAACACCTCGGTCAGACCGGCCACCAGAAAGGCGAAGGTCATCCCCACGGTAACCAACCGCAGATATGCCATCGAGAAGGCCCACCATCTCGACAACAGCGATGCATCGGGATCGCCTTCGATGCAGAATCCCTGAAAACACTCCGCTGTTGGGGCGGCGACCGCGGCGAGGTCCTGTCTTACCGTATCCAGCTTCGGGACACGATTGAACAGAACGAACAGGGTAAGAAGCACGGCCAGCAAGACCAGTCCGGCGATCCGCGTTCTCGTGAAGGACGGTCGAAACGTAGAAAAGTACTTCATTGAAATGCCATGCGCGGCTCGAACTGAGGTCGCGTCCCAGTGTAAGCGGCCGCTACGAATTCTTCATGACGGTCGCATCGCGGATCACACAACATCGCGACGTCGCAGGGATCAGCATGTCCACGGCGGACCTCCGACCGGCACATCCCAACTGGCGAGACATCGTCCGATAAATCGGTCCGGTTAACGCCGGAATTCCCGACGCCCGCGCCGATACACTACCGTCAGGATCGAACGGCTCCAATGACATGCGAAATTACGTACACGCTGGGGGCACGATGCGCCGCAGACCGAGAGACCGCAACGCAGGCGGAAGGCCAATTACGAAGCCGGAGGAGCGAGAGCGGCTTGCGTGGTGGAATGAGGCGCGGTTTGGCATGTTCATCCACTGGGGCCTATATGCCATACCCGCGGGTCGATGGGAAGGCGAGGACGTGCCCGGCATCGCCGAATGGATCATGCACCGGGCGCGAATTCCCGCCGACCAATACGAAGACCTCGCAAGCCAATTCAATCCGGTCAAATACGACGCTGAGCGATGGGTGAGTCTCGCCAAGACTGCAGGGATGAGGTACCTCGTCATAACCTCCAAGCACCACGATGGATTCGCCATCTTCGACTCCCCCAGCAGCGATTACGACATCGTCGACGCCACGCCCTACGGACGCGATCCCATCTCCGACCTGGCCCAAGCCTGTCAAAAGGGCGGTATCCGCCTCTGCTTCTACTACTCGCAAGATCAAGACTGGCACGAGCCCAACGCTTCCGGTAACGACTGGGACTTCCGCGCCGACAGCAGGGACTTCGCCGCGTACCTGCGCGACAAAGTGAAGCCGCAGGTACGCGAAATCCTTACCCAATACGGTCCGATAGGTTTGATCTGGTTCGATACGCCCATCCTCATCACCAAGGCTCAGAGCGAGGACCTTCGAAACTTCGTACGGGAAATCCAACCCGACTGCCTGGTCAGCGGTCGGATCGGTAACGGCGTCGGCGACTATGGGAGCCTCGGTGACAATCAGATCCCCGCAGGCCGAATAAACGGCTTCTGGGAGACCCCCGCGACGATGAACGATTCGTGGGGGTTCAAGACCAAGGACCACAATTGGAAATCCACGAAAACGCTGCTGCATCTGCTGGTGGATCTCGCCGGCAAGGGCATCAACTATCTCCTGAACATCGGGCCCACGGCCGAGGGAGCCGTTCCCGAAGTCAGCGTGGATCGCCTGGAGGAAATCGGCCGCTGGATGGATGTCAACGGCGAGGCCATCTACGGCACGTCGGCGAGTCCCTACGCCTACGGGTTCGATTGGGGCAGCGTGACCCAGAAGGGCAACACCCTGTACCTGATGTTCACCCGGTGGCCTGGAGACGCCTTCACCCTGCATGGACTCCACAGCAGTGTTCGTGGCGCGCGCCTTCTCGCCGACCCGAATCTAGCCGTACGCGTCTCCCAAGAACGCGACGAGGAAATGGATCATGACGTTCTCGAGCTTCGATTACCGGCGGAGGCTCCGGACGATCACGTATCAGTGATGGCGCTTGAACTCGACGGCCCGGCCGACGTGGAACCGTTGCCGTTGCAGCAGCCGGACGGCACGATCGATCTTTTCGCGACGATGGCCGATCTGCACGTACCGAATCGCGGAAGCCAGATCAGTGTCAGCCCCGGGGGGATCATCCAGGGCTGGTACAACAAGCGAAACTGGGTGAGCTGGAGGTTCAAGGTAACCGATCCGCGCGAATTCGCGGTCAAGGTCGTCACGGGGACCCTAAGGCACGTTCCGGATTGGGAGGGCGGCCATCGGATCAGAGTTACCGTGGCCGGAAACGTCATCGACGGCGAGATCCGCGAAGACGAAAAGATCGACACTGCGCAGGCGCGTTACTTTCCCCAGATGAGCACCAACCTGGGGCGCGTTCGAATCGGCAGCCCGGGCGTTTACGAGCTAAAGCTCAGAGCCGAGGAGCTAAATCAGGACGCCGCCTCCGGCCTGACACTAACCTCCGTGCGGTTGGAGTAGACGACCTACTCAGCGCGGCCGGCCCGTGGCGCCTTCACCCGAGAGTTCCCGGCCGATCTCGGCGAAACGGTCGAGGCATTCGGGATTGGCCAGCGCCTGAAGGTTCGGCACGGCCTTGCCTTCGAGCGCGGACTTGACGGCCAGCTCGGCCTTTTTTCCGTTGCGTGTGCGCGGGATGTCCGGGACGGCGAAAATCCTCCGCGGGACGTGGCGGGGCGAAGCCTCCCGCCGAATCAAGGTGCGAAGCTCCGCCTCCTGGTCGGCCGTTACGCCTCCGGATGCCGCGACGACGAAAAGGACGATCTCGGCGTACGTCCCCGTCAGACGCTCAACCGCAAGGCACTCTCGTACCCACGAGAGCGTCTCCAGCGGACGGTATAGCTCGGCGGTTCCGATTCGAACACCGCCAACATTAAGCGTGGCGTCGCTCCGGCCGTGGATAACGACTCCGCCCTGCTCGCCGATCTCAATGAAATCGCCATGACGCCACCAACCGGGATACTCGGCGAAGTAGGCCTCGTGATATTTGCTGCCGTCGGGGTCGTTCCAGAAGTGGACGGGCATGGACGGAAACGGGCGCCGGCAAACCAGTTCTCCCTTTTCTCCCACCAGGTCGTTGCCCCGAGCGTCCACGGCCGCCACGTCCATTCCCAGACCGATGCACTGAATCTGTCCGGCATAAACCGGCAGGTTGGGACTGCCGAGAACGAAGCAGGAGACGATGTCGGTCCCTCCGGAGATGGATGACGTCTGAACGCGTGATCCGACTTCGTCTGAAATCCACTGGAATCCCGCCGCCGACAGCGGTGACCCGGTGGACAGAACCGTGCGTATCAACGACAAATCGGCGACCGACCGCGGTGAGATTCCCGCCTTCATGCAAGCCTCGACAAAAGTAGCGCTGGTCCCGAATACCGTGACTCCGACCTTCGCGGCCAATCTCCACAACGCGGTCAGGTCCGGATATGCCGGACTGCCGTCGTAGAGCACTATGGTGGTTCCGCCCGCCAGCGCCGAGGCGAGCCAGTTCCACATCATCCAACCGCAGGTCGTGAAGTAGAACAAAACGTCTTCCATCCCCATATCCGTGTGCAGCAAGTGCTCCTTGCGGTGCTGCAGCAGCGTCCCGCCCGCGCCGTGAACCATGCATTTCGGCGCGCCGGTCGTCCCCGAGGAAAAAAGTATGTAGAGCGGATGGTCGAACGGAAGCTGCGCGTAGCTGATTTCATCGGCGGGGCCGTCGCCCAAGACCTCCCTCCATCCATCCCAGCCATCGTCGAGCTCGGGTGACGACTCGGGGTCGTAAGGAATGACGATAACCCGCTCCAAAGTGTCGATCGAGGCGGCAATCCGACGGACCGACGGGAGGCAATCGATCCGTTTCCCCCCATACTCGTACTGGTCGCTGGCCAGAAGAACCTTCGGGCCGATCTGCCCAAGCCTGTCCACCGCCGCCGCCGCGCCAAAATCCGGCGAACAGGCGCTCCAGACCGCCCCGACCGCGGCACACCCGAGCAGGGCGATGATCGCCTCCGCACCGTTCGCAACGTAGCCGCCGACCCGGTCACCGGCGCCCACGCCCATTCCGGTCAATGCACCCGCGAACCCGGCTACGGCCGAGTAGACCTCCCCATAGGAGTAGCGGCGGACATGACCGGCCTCGGTGGCGGTGATTATGGCCGTGCGATCGCCGCGAATCCGCAGAAGATTCTCGGCGTAGTTGAGCAGCGTGCCGTCGAACCACCTGGTACCGGGCATGCGGTCCGGACCCTTTATTCTGTCGGCTGAACGGCTGAAATCGACCTGGGCGAACTCGGCCAGGAGTTCCCAAAAGGCCGCCGAGTCGTCCACGGACCAGCGGTGCAGATCGCCGTAGCTCGCGAAGCGCTGTCCGGTACGGCCTTGGGCGAACCTGCGGAACCGCGTGATTTCGGAGCGTTCCACCTGTTCGGGCGTCGGCCGCCATATGGGCTGCTGGGTAAGGTCCGGAGCCATGTTTTAACGATAGATCGATTCACGTGAAGCCGCACAGGCGAGGAAATCCGGTCGAAGTCGGAAAACCAGTATCAGAACGCCCGAAACATTCCGCCTCAGTCACCCCCCTAGCGACTTTGCTTCGATTAGGTCGAACTCATATCTGTAAGTGCTGCGGCCAGGCTGAGTTATGCCCACGCTCATTGGAACCGATCAACTTTGGGATCCGCCGGCCGATCGGCACAAATTCATCCGATAGCCTTCGCAGATGCGCTCGGGCTGAATCCAAGTCAACTTCCGCTCTACACTTCGTCCGAATCAGGGTGTGGCGGCCAAACGGGTTAACTCGGAGCGACGCTTCGCGTTGACATCGTCCCACGACACCAAGCGGAATCCGGCGGCGGCGTCAGCCTGCTCCGGATATCGGCCGCACAATCGGGGAGCTGAAGTCGAATGTATGTCGCCTACTCGGAAGACAAGGTCTACAAGGACGTCGGAACCAAGCGTCAGCTATTCATCGACAACGACGTAATCGCCGTCGTCAAGAACGTCACCCGCCGTCAGCACACGCCCGCAAAGCACCCCGACAATCCCGTTATCAAGCGCGACAAGCCGTGGGAAGCTGCCACCTATTTCAGAACCAGCTGCTTCAACGTCATAAGGGACCCTGCCGACGGCCTTTTTCGGTGCTGGTATGAGGACTTCTACGGCTATTTCGGTTACCAGGATCAGGGTCCCACGCTGCACGAGCGAAATTTCTTCGCCCAGTCCGAGGACGGTCTGAATTGGGAAAAGCCGGCGCTCGGGAAGCAGATCATCGACGGGCGTGACACCAACGCCATATTTCCTCATTCGGAGGATGAGATGTTCTGCACGACCTCGGTGATGCTCGACGATCGCGACCCTGACCCCGATCGCCGCTACAAGATGGTGTACTTCCACCGCTTGATGGACCCGAATCGTCCCAAGGACAACCCCAGGCGCGACGCCGGCGGGCTGTGCATGGCGTTCTCTCCCAACGGGACCGACTGGACCCCCTATGAAGGGAATCCGATCTCTCCGATCTGGCTGGGTGACGTCGAGATCCTGACATTCGACCCGTTCGAAGAAAATTACGTCATCTACGGGCGTTATGGCGGCCATCCTGCCATGAGCGCACATCCCGAATTCGAAACCTGGTTCGCTCCAATCTGGCCAGGCAAGCCCGAAGGTGTATGGGGCACGCGCCGCCGGATATACCGGATTGAAAGCGACGATCTTTTCCACTGGTCGGATCCCGTGCTCGCATTCGATCCCGGCGACGAGGACAACCTCGACGATGGTCATTACGGATTCGTTCCCTGGTGCGCCGACGAGATGCACCTGGGAATCCTCAACGTGCTGCACCAAGTCGACAACACCATGGATATGTACCTGCTCAACAGTCGCGACGGTATCCATTGGAATCGCATGCTCGATCACCGACCGCTCGTGCCCCGCGGAGATGCGGGAAGTTACGACCAGTTCATGGCCGAGACTCCCAGTCAGCCATTCATGGTGGGAGACGAGCTATGGATCTACTACGGGGGTACCAGCGTCCACCATGACTGGTGGATCTACGGCAAGGAGCAGGGGCTGGACGTCCCCGAAGCGCTCGATCCAGACCTGGCTCACGAGGGTCACCACCTTTGTCTGGCGACCCTTCGCCTCGATGGTTACGTATCCCTGGATGCAACGGTGCGGGAGGGCTGGGTTGAAACCAAACCGATGTTCTCAACCGCGTCGAATCTATACATAAACGGTAAATGCCACCCGGGCGGCTACATTGACGTCGAGATAATGGACGGTTGGAACAATGTCTGGAGCGGGTTCAGCCGTGACGATTGCCAGACGTTCGATGGCGATAGCGTTCATCATCAGGTGAATTGGTCCGGCGGGGGCAAGGTCGACCAGAATCCAGGCCACATCAAGCTCCGGATTTACCTCAAGAACGCAGAGCTATACGGATTCCAATTCGCTGATTCCTAGCGGCAGCCTGGTACCGGGGGATATGTCACTGAGGCGACCCACTCCCGAGCCCTGCCTACCGCGGGGCCCGGCGGCGACCCGCACTCTAACTTGGACGACCACGACCCGACGAGGACGGCCGAGTTGCCGAGGTCCAAATATGCGCCTGCAGGGCGGGGTTCGGCGAGCGGCGTCAATGACACCGAGAACGACTTTCGAATAGGCGGGGTGGCGGCCAAGATCACGGACTGACGCTGTCGAAGCGGTCAAGAAGGTGGCCGCGGTTCCCGCTCAACGGATTGCTGGAAGCGGCGGAGCCTCTCGCCTGGGATCGGTTGCTCCTAGTTGCGTACCGATTGCGCGGCACTTTTCCAGGCCGTGGCCAGAGCGTCCAGCTCGCTGCCCACGATCACCCAACTCGCGCCCGCCTCAACGGCGCCGCTTACATGGTCGGGGGAAGATACGTAATCGCCAAAGCGGACCCCGCCGTCGCCGCACGCCGTTCGCACGCGGTCGATCAGGTCCAGGAGCCGAGGATTGGTCGTCTCGCCGGGTATTCCCATGTCAATCGACAGGTCCAACGGCCCCACCATGGCTCCGTCGACACCGTCCGGCGCGAGAAGCTCGTCGATTCGTACTATCGCCGCCTCCGATTCGACCTTCAGGAAAAGTGATACGTTCGAGTTGAAGCTCGCGATCTCGTCCGCGGTCGAGATCGGGGCGTGGTACAGATTCTGACCGGCCACACCAGCCCGGCCGCGTTTGCCTTGCGGCGGATAGCGCACGGAATTTACCGCAAGTTCCACCTCCTCGGGAGTCTGCACGTGCGGAATGATGACGCCCGACGCACCGATGTCCAGAACGTGGGATATCGAATGTTCTTCTATGGCCGGCGGCCCGACCAACGGCGCCAAACCGGCGATCCTGGCCACTTGACACAGGTCATGGATGGCCTCGGAATCGTGGGGGCGGTGCTCGAGATCGAAAACGATGAAGTCAAGACCCGCCGCGGCGGCGATCTCAACGGACGCGATGTCGCGCGTGTACATGAAATACGTGCCGACGGCGGCGCGACCCGAGTCCCAAATATCGTTCAGCGGGTTAACGTTCACAGCGCCCTCCGTAATTTGCCGGATCCTCGGTCAATGCATGGCCCCTCACAACGCGTCCGCGTAGGGCGCTGCCCGCGAGTCGAGCGCTTGAGCAAGCCGGCCGTCAACACCTAATTCGATATCGGGGCCCGTCGCAGGTTTGGCCGGTCGAATACCTCTGTATTGACGCACCATTCCGGCTTTTCGCCGTTTAGCACGGCCAAGAAATCCTTGCACATCGACCGATAGCAGCGGGCCTCCGAGTCCGCGGTTGACGCCAAGACATGCGGCGACCCACCGAAGTTTGGGTGTGCGAACAGGGGATGGTCCAGATCGGTAGGCGGTTCCTCGGGGAACACATCGAGTCCCACGCCCGCCAGACGGCCATCGATCAGAGCCTCATGGAGCATGTCCAGGCTCTCGATCAGCGCGCCGCGCGCGAAATTGACAAAGTAGGCGCCGCGTTTCACCCGCGCCAGATTCAACCGGTTTATGAGCCCGTCGGTCTCGGGCGTGGATACCGCATGCAATGTGATTACATCCGATTGGGCCAGAAGATCGTCAAGCGACACGAGTTCGACGTTGGCTTCGCGAGCGGCGTCCTGAGCGACAAAGGGATCGTAGGCGATCAGTCGCATCTTGAAAGCATCGCCCCGCGCGGCCACCTCTCTCCCGATTCGGCCCAAGCCGATTATGCCCAGGGTCTTGTCCCGCAGTTCGTAGGTACGCTCGACGATACGGCGGTCCCAGTGCCCTGTCACGAGCGATTCATGCCAATACGGCAACCGTTTCGTGAGGGCCAGAATCATGGCGAATGTGGCTTCGGCCACGGCATCGCCCAAGAGCGGGGCGTTCACGATGGGAATCCCACGGACCGTGGCCGCGTCGATGTCCACGTTCTCATATCCGGCGCCGCTGCGCGATATTATCGCCAGATCGGCCCCGGCATCCATAATCGCGCCGCCGATTTCGGCTGCTCCGCGCGACACGATCCCGATCGCATCTCGACTTAGCCTCAGCAAGGTGTCGTGATCATCATTTTCGGCCGTAACGATTGGAAAAGAAGCCCCGAGCTCTTCGTGAGCTATGGAGTCGATGGGCACTGTCGCAAGAATGTGAAGGTGTGCCCCAGATTTAGATGTAGCTCCGAACGGGTTGTTCGCGTCGTCTCGCATCGGACCTCAAACAGCTGCCAGCGGTCAAAGAATCTGGAAATCCGCGCCCCATACTAGCTTGACATTCCGTGGACGCCTTCGGTTAACCTTTTAGCTGCATGGCGCTCTCGTGCCGGGATTGCGCAAGCATGGCCCGAACGTGTTTCGGGCGCGAGATGGAGTCCACGCGCCGCACCGGCGCCAAAAGGGGGTGGAGTACACAGTATTCAATAGCCAATGCAAGAGGTCGTTGCCCGTGGGAAGCAAATCGCCTCCATTGACGGATACCCGTCGGCGCGGTAACGGTCTTGATTTCGAAGCAGTCTGATTATTGTTCCTAAATTTAGGGGGACATGAATGAATTTGAAACCTCTTTCGAGAAGGAAGCTTCTTCGAAGCGGTTTAGTGGCAGGAGCCGGGACCCTTGGCTTGGCGGCGCTCGCCGGATGCGGTGAGACCGAAGTCGTCGAGGTGATCAAGGAAGTTCCTGTCGAAAAGATCGTCACGCAGATAGTCGAGAGGGTTGTACGAGAAGAGAAGATCGTAACGGTCATCGTCGAGGCGCCGAAGCCTCAGGCGGTCAATCTCGTTTTCTTCGACTACGTGTGGGTGGATATCGACAAGGTCAGGGACCTGATCATCGATAACTATAAAACGCTCAATCCGCACGTCAGTGTCGAATACGTGAAGATTCCGTGGGGGGACTACACGGTGAAGATCTTGACGAGCATCGCGGGCGGCAGCCCCGGTGACGTCATGTACAACCACCCGGAGCTGACGGCGACGTTCGCCGCCAAGGGCGCTTTGGCGCCGCTGAACGAGTTCATCAAAGGTGACTCCAGGATCGACCTCGATGACTTCAACGATGGACTGGTCGAGGCCAACACCATCGGCGGAAAGATCTACTCGTTGCCGACGTTCTCCGGTCCCTGGATGTTCGTATACAACCGGAACCTGGTGGATCCCCTGGGATTGGGCGATCCGTGGGAGTTGTACCAGGCGGGTGAGTGGACCATCGACAAGTACCGCGAAATGGCTCTCGCTGCGGTTGGCGGCGAAGGTCAGGACCAGGTCTTCGGGACCAACGAAATCCCGTCGGCGATGAAACTCATCTACTTGTGGGCCTGGGGCTACGGTGGAACCGTTTGGGACAACCACCTTGCGCCGACGGCGTTTGTAGGTAACAGTCCCGAATCAGTCAACGCTTGGGAGTACGCCACCGGGCTTCTGCACGATGGAATCGCCCCGCCGCGAGAGTTTGCCAGCAACTTCCCCGGTGGGAACCAGGCATTGCTCTTCAGCAACAAGATCGCCATCTATCAGTCGCACCGGCAGTTCTTCGGCAAGATCACGGACGACGAAATCGATCCCGTGCTTGTGCCGATGCACAAGATGCCGAACGGCGACGATCAGTCCCGAGACGCTCCCGAGGGCTACGGCGTCTTTTCAGGAACCAAGGTTCCCGAGGCGGCCTGGGACCTGACGAGCTACATCGCGACCGAAGGCGTAAAGGTCCACATTGCATTGGGATTCAGCGGGCCGACGTTGAAGTCGCTGTGGGACAGCGATCTGTTCAAGAACTCCCTCAAGTCCTGGGAGAACATTGACGCCTATATAGCGGCGTTCAAAGGTCTGAAGCAGCAGTTCACTCAGCCTGCGGGCTATAACGAGATGAACAGCCTATTCGGGGCGGCCTACGACGAAATCGTCCTGAAGAACAAGACTGCCAAGGAGGCCATGGACGACGTCAAGCCCAAGATCGACGCGATCCTGGCGGAGAACCAATAGCGGTTTAGAAGCTCTCGTAGCTTCCCGCGCCCGGGCCGTCGGCCCGGGCGCGGGAAGCTTTCGCACGTCGACCTGATCGGGGTCCGCGTAGGGTCGATTGAGCCGCCCTCATAGGCCACGTCTCGGGGGCGATTGCCACGATCCGGCCGGGATGCGCAGGGTGCCGTGCCCGTTCGTCACATCGCCGGGCTGAAGCTCCGTCCCCGCTTCGGGTATGATCTTGGCGACTTTTCAGCTTTTAGATGGTCGTCAACTTCATGCTGGAAATACGAGTCGTTGAAGCGACTATCCGGTCGACGCGAGTTAAGGAATCCGTATGACGGTGGCTGATGTAACCCGTGCCACGGCGCCGCGGTCTCGCATGCGTGGCGCCAAGCTTACGCGCTACCTCTGGGGCTATTTATTCATAAGCCCTTGGATCGTCGGTTTCCTGATCTTCACGGCTTACCCGATGGTCTATTCCGCCATAATCTCATTCACGGCCTTCGATCTGCTCACGCCGCCGAGATTCATCGGCGCCGACAACTTCGGCAGAATGATCGGCGATGACCTGTTCTACATAGCGCTGGGTAATACCGCCTTCTACACATTCATCTCGGTTCCGCTTCAGATCATCCTTGCACTGGCCATGGCGGTGGCGCTGAATCAGAAGCTTCAGGGCATAAACATTTTCCGAACGCTCTTCTACCTGCCCACGGTTACCCCGGCGGTGGCTTCCGTTGTGCTTTTCGTCTACATGTTCAACTTCAAATTCGGGTTCTTCAACTGGGCTCTCAGCTGGTTCTTTATTCCGGGCGTCAACTGGCTGGGCGATCCAAACTGGGTGAAGCCCGCCTTCATCATCATGAGCCTCTGGAGCGTTGGTCCTCAGATGGTCATATTCCTGGCCGGTCTTCAGAGCGTCCCGGTCACGCTTATCGAGGCTGCCTCAATCGATGGGGCGGGGCCGCTGCGCCGCTTCTGGCACGTCACCATTCCGATGATTACGCCCGTCATCTTCTTCAACCTGGTCATCGGCGTGATCGGATCCTTCCAGGTGTTCACCGTGGCGTACATCGCCACGTCCGGTGGCCCCGTAAACGCCACGCTTTTCTACGTTCTGTGGATCTTCCAGAATGCGTTCCAGTATTTTAAGATGGGCTACGCCGCCACGGTGGCATGGGTCCTGCTGGCAATAATCCTGATATTCACCCTGATCCAGTTCTATGTGGCTCGAAGATGGGTCTATTACGAGGGCGCGACGAAGTAAACCATGGCACCTGCAACGGCCAACGACACAGACCTTCTCGTAACGATCACGCATAAGCGGACACGGTCTGCAAACGTGCGCACCAGTATCGTCAAGGTGATGGACTACTGGATGCTGATTCTTATTGCGGCCGTTTCGTCGATTCCTCTGCTTTGGATGCTGACGACATCCTTGAAGCAGGACGGGCGAGAGTTTCGGTTTCCCCCGGAGCTTATCCCCAACCCGGCTACGCTCAGACCTTATATTGATGTCTGGCCGGAGACCGGATTGCACGTCTTCTTCTTGAACAGCGTCCTGGTTACGGTTTTGGCCACCATCGGCACTGTCATCACCTGCTCGATGGTGGCGTACGGATTCGCGCGGATCGACTTCCCGGGCAAGAACGTGCTCTTCATCTTGATGCTCTCAACGATGATGCTTCCAGCCATCGTCACCCTCGTCCCCACCTTCGTGCTGTTCCGGGTGCTCGGCTGGATCGACACACCGATGCCGCTCATAGTGCCCTATTGGTTTGGAGGAGGCGCTTTCTACATCTTCCTTGTGCGCCAGTTCATGCTGCAGTTACCTGTTGAACTCGATGAGGCGGCCCTGGCCGACGGAGCGTCATACTTCCGCATATATTGGAATATCCTCCTGCCGCTTTCAGGTCCGGCGCTGGCGACAGTCGCCATCTTCTCGACCGTCGCCCACTGGAACGAATTCCTGGCCCCGTTGATATTCCTCAACAGCGAGAAGTGGCGCACAATTGCGCTGGCCTTGCGCAACTTCCTGGTTGACTCAACCGCCTTTGCCGCGGTCCCGCGCTGGAATCTCCTGATGGCTTCGGGTGTGGTAATGCTGATACCCATCCTCGTCCTCTTTTTCGCGGCGCAGAAGTACTTCGTGCGGGGAATCGCTCTGACCGGACTTACCGGCAAGTAGACGGTCGCTGACTCCGGGGAACGCCTCAACTCAGACCAACGAGATCGCGGCCTGTTAAGCCTCCCTGGACCTGCGCTCGTCCAGATCGTCCCCCAACACGTTTACAACGTACGAATGCCTGATCTCGCGGTCCAGAACCGGGTCGAACATGCGCATGAGATATTCATCCCCTACGCCCGATGCAGTCTCCTCGGGAAGCCCCAGGCGCTCAAGCTGCTCGTGCAGTTCGGGTACCGTGCTTCCCGTGCCCGAGTAGAAAACAGTCGCGCCGGACCCCTCCCGAAGACCGCACTTTTCGATCCAGGTTTCCAGCGGAACCAATTCCGACAGGGTGAACCGCTGCACATCCACGACCGTTTTGCCAACCCGCACTTGGGATTCCAGTTGAATCTCGTCCCAGTGGTCGCCGACATCGTCTAGTCTCCAAACGGTCGGGCTCAAGGAGTGGGGACACATCTGTTTCGGTTTCTCGAGGAAAAGCGTGTCCATCTCTCGGTCGCACTGGTCGCTGCCGACACCGACGAACTCGTCGCCGTCGACGAATACAGCCACCGCCTCCACCTCGCCGCCCGTGAGGGCGCCCTGCACCTCGGTCACGCCTTCAGTCGTGAGTAGATACGGGCTCAGTCGATAGGTCCAATACGGCTTCTCCGTCCACGAGAGGCCGTCCCTACGTCGCGCCTCCAGCGTTGCCTTTACCGCCTCCCGATCGCGCGAGCACATGCCCGCGCCCCGCAGTGACTTCAGATCGAATGCAAGCGGAACGCGTTCGCCTGTTCGCTCCAGTACCGTTAGTTCAACGTGGTTTCGCAACGTTCGCTTTCCTCCCAGATGTCGGACACAAAAGATGACGCTGCTTTGGGCAAAATCGTTGCCCAACCTCACGCCGGCTCGACGGGGTGGCGGCTTCCCGCATCGGTGCTATATTCGCTCCTCGATGACTCGGGTTTCTCCAGTCATGATAGGGGTTGGAAATGTACGTTGCCTATTCGCGCGACACTGTCAGCAAGGACGTAGGCACGTCCCGGCAGCTCTTCATCGACGACGACGTGGTCGCGGTCGTCAAGAACGTCACGCGCCGCCAGCACACCCCGGTGAAGCATCCCGATAATCCTCTGATCGTACGCGATCAGCCCTGGGAGGTGACCACCTATTTCCGCAGCAGCGCGTTCAACGTAATCAAGGATCCGGATGAGGATATCTACAAGTGCTGGTACGAAGACTTTTACGAGTACTTCTCGAAGGGACTCCCGAGCAGAGAGCGCCTCTACTACGCGCAGTCGCGAGACGGCATCCACTGGGAGAAGCCCGCGCTGGGAAAACATACCATCGACGGGCATGACACCAACGCGATTTTCGATCCCGAGGATGTCATGGTGGGGTGCCCGTCGGTGATGTTCGATCCCCGGGAGAGCGATCCTTCGCGACGCTACAAGATGGTGTACCTGAACCTGGACAGAAGGCGGAGCGGAGGCGGGCCGGGTGGGTTGCGAATGGACGTGTCGCCCAACGGGATCGACTGGACTCCCAACGAAGCCAACCCAATCATCCCCGGTTGGCGCAGCGACGTGGAAGTTCTGACGTACGACCCGGAAGATGATAAGTACGTGCTGTGGGGCCGATATGGCGGGACTCCAGGAAGCGGCCACCCGGACTTTGACGGCTGGTTCTCTCCCGTATATCCGGCGCGCCCCGAAGGGGTTTGGGGAACCCGGCGGCGCATATACAGGATGGAAAGCCCCGATCTCGCCGAGTGGTCGGCGCCCGAATTGCTCTGGGATCCAGACGACGACGACAATCTGGACGACTCTTTCTACGCCTTCGTGCCGTGGCGCGCAGGCGAGATGCACCTGGGCCTCCTCAACGTACTGCATCAGGTGGACAACACGCTCGACATGTACCTCCACCACAGCAGGGATGGGAGAGACTGGAAGCGCTTTCTGGACCACCGGCCGTTCGTACCGCGAGGGGGTGATGGGACCTACGATCAATTCGACATCGAAACGCCGACCCAGCCGCTGGTCGTCGGCGACGAACTATGGATCTACTACGGCGGCATGAGCGTGCACCACGATTGGTGGATCATGCCGAAGGATCGCCGTCCAGACGTTCCGGAAGCCCGCGAAGCACACTATTCCGAAGACGGCCACCATCTTTGCCTGGCCACCCTACGTCTTGACGGGTACGTTTCACTCGATGCCACGGTGAGAGAGGGGTGGGTGGAGACCAAGCCCGTGTTCTCGACCGGGCGGCATCTCTACATCAACGGTCGCTGCGGTCCCAACGGATACATCGACGTGGAGGTCATGGACGGCTGGAACAACGTTTGGGAAGAATACTCCCGGGAGAAGTGCCGGACCTTCGCCGGTGACGCGGTCCACCAGCGCATCGCGTGGTCGAGAAGCGACAGGGTTGACGAAGTCCCAGGAGCCGTGAAGCTCAAATTCTACCTGCGCGACGCCGAGCTATATGGTTTCCAGTTCGCCGATTCCTGATACGCCGCAGCCTCGAAGGGTTCCGGCGATTCAGCGGCCGCTCCGGACGTTCCCCTAAAGGAGCCTGTCGCCGAGCAGCGCTTCCGTCCGGGCGTAGTCTTCCATGGCGGTCTCGAGCAGCATTCCGGCATCGAAGCTGTACGCCATGAAAGTGGCGCCTTTCTCCGACCAGTCGGCGATCTCTTCCGGTGTGCCCACGTGCGGACCCCCCGCAATCCCGTGCCGCTTGACCGCGTCCAGCATTCTCTGGATGCAATCGCGCACGTGTGGGTGCGAAGTCTGGCCGGGAATCCCCAACGTGGCCGATAGATCGCCCGGACCTATCAGGATCGCATCGAGACCGGGCACGGCCGCAATGGCCTCGATCTCATCAATTCCCTTGCCACTCTCCACCTTTACGGCGGCGAGGATTTCCTTGTTTTGGGACTCTACCCAGGCGGCCGGATCGACCATCTCGAACTCCGTGAGATCCGAGAGATGGATCAGCCCGCGTTTTCCGATCGGCGGGTACTTCGCCCACTTGACCACCTGTTCCGCCTGCTCGGCCGAATCGACGTGAGGAGCCACAACGCCCATCGCGCCCGCATCGAGCGGCCGCGCAATCAAGTGGTCCTCCAAACTGGTGGGTCCGGCGATTGGGACTATGCCGGCCAGCTTGGATGCCGCGCACACATGCGCGATATCGGCGTAGCTTGCTTGGCTGTGCTCCATTTCGACGTAGTGCCAACTGAAACCAGCCACGGCGAAAACCTGAGCGGCGGCGGCGCTCGGGAAGGCCACGCTGCATGAGCCTATGCTGACCTTCCCTTGTCGAAGGGCGCGGGTGACTGGATTCACCCACGGTGAAATCGGGTCACGTCCAGAGACGGTCGCCACGTTTTGATTCCCTTTCATCGCTACCACGCCGCCAGCCTATCCGGAGGCATTTCACACCGATTATGCGCGGTCCACGACCCGGCGGCCAACATGGCACAGCCTGACGGGGCCCGGGAGTTAACCCATGAAACGCTCAACAGAGCCCCGGCCGCTCAAGTTTGACGCTAATCCGATCGCTATGGGGCGATGTTCACCGTTGGCATCCCTTGATTATCGAGGCCCACCGAGTCGCAGTTCGTACCTTCGCTGGCAAGCGCATAGACCGTAGCCCCGGTTGGTAGGTCTGTGTTCCGAATTCGGACGGTGACGCGGCTACCCCACACGGTGACCTCGAACGTTACGTTCTCCGCCCGCCCCCAAATCCGATTCTGATTTACGACCGCCACGGGTTGGAATCCCTGGGCGCGGGGATTCCACACAGCATCGAATCTGAAGTTGGCAATGCCGTTCGCATGCCGGTTGGCATCGGACGGCGCCCCGGGCCTCGAAGGGTCGCTCCCCCCAATGCTGAGAACTAGAAACAACGGTGTCACGTCAACGAGAAACGCTTTGAGATCTGGCTCGCGAAGGCGTAGCTCGAATTCGGTCCAGGATTCGCCCTCGGTGATCGACAGGTCCCGGAGATTGATGTCGGCAGTCAGAATAGCCGGGACAGCTGGACCGCCCGAGCAGCTCTAGCCGGACCCGGCCGCTTCGAGCGCAAACACCGCCTTGTCAATCGCCTCCTGAGACGAAAGGCCTTCGAGAAGAATCCCGGCATCAATGGCGTCTGCGAGGATTCCCCGCGCCCGGCGCGAGATCCTGATGTATGAAGCATTTTCCATCAGATCCACGATCGACCCGGCCTCGGAACCGCTCAGCAATGCAAAGCTGAATCGCCGATCGTCGGGGGCGATTCTTACGGCGGGCAGGAACGTCACCTTACGTAATTCCCGCTCCAGGTACCGCATGGCCGCATACGTTCCGCTGGGGTCGTCAGCGGACGCCGGGATCCCCATCATTCCCCAGGCTTCGACCGGATTTCGCGATGGCGCATTCGTGGGGAACGGCAGTACCGCCGATGACGTTTCCTCGACGTTCTTGAACCAGGTGCTGGTGCTCCTCAACAGCCACCCGAACATTCCGAGATTTCCCGATATGAACGATCCGCGGACGTCCGAAATTTGACCGGCGAACCTGTGACGATGGACCATGTCGCGGATGTACTGCACGGCGTCGAGCGCTTCTTGGGTTCGCAACGGAGTCGGCTTTCCGGCGGCGTCAAAGACCGAACCCATGGCGGCATGCAGAAAGACGTAGCTGGGCATCCTGGTGCTCACGTCGCCCGAACGTAGGCGGCCGCGATTGACGTGGAAATCGAAGGCGAACGACTCGGAATCGCCTAAAGGTGTAACGGCGTTCATGATTGCGGTTCCCAGGTTTGTAAAGGCGTCGAGGTCGAAGCTTCCGGGTTCCAGCTCAAAGTCCCCGGCCGCCGAAGCAAGCCGTTCATTGACGACCATGACCCACGGCGCCACTCCGAAGGGCATCGCATACTGCACACCCCGGTACTTGCCTGTTTCGAGCGCGCCGGGCCAGAACTCCCCCGGATCGAAGTCCACGTCGTTCTTAATTAGATCGGTGAGAGGGATCAAGGACTTGGATTCAGCAAGGTCATCCAGATCCATCGGGTCGAAGGTGACAATGGCTGGACCCTCGAGCCGCAATGCCTTGAGCGCCGCGGCGTAACTCCATCGGCTGTCCGCGGGTTGATCAAGTTCGACCGTTCGGTAAACCCATTTCTTCTCGCTGGCGCTCACGGCATTGGAAGTACCGCGATTGAACTCGGTTCCCACCACCTGACTGCTGCCAAACGCGAATGTGGGGTAGCGCCATTGATAGACCCTGGTGATCGGAACGACGACCGAAATGACACGCTCTTCACCGGGTTCGGGCAGACGCTCCCCTGCCCTGGGCGCTGAGGCTTTTCCGCTGGACCCAATCGCCTTTGCGCCGCCACCGGTGAGCTCAGGCAGACCGTTATCCGAACCACCGCAGGAAGCCGCCAATACGCCAATCGTGCCCGCGCCAATCCCGAGCAGCAGATTTCGCCTGCTTAGACGCATCCCGGGCAACTCCTTAGGCCTTGAGCCATCGTTGCTCGATAAAGCGGCCGCGAAGGTCCTCCCGACGGCCGCCGTTCAGGTCTTCGACCATTGGATGTAGGGCACGGTCAGCGCGAGTAGGCCTCGTCGTAGAGACTCACAATTTCGCCGACCGAGGGAACCCGCGGGTTGTTTGCGGGGCTTCCACTATCGACGGCGTCCTGGGCCATCTTGGGAGCAAGCTCCTTCAGTCTGCTTTCCTCGACGCCCCACTCGGCGAGCGACGGTATACGCAGTTTCCGGCATAGGTCGCCCACGGAGCGCACGGCTCCGTGTGCGAAACCGTCAGTCGCTCCGCGATCCGAAGTGGCGCCCATGGCCCTCCCGACGGACGAATATCGGGCGGGCGCGCTGGACATGCTGAAGTTCATCACCACCTCCAGCAACATCGCATTCGACACGCCGTGTGGGATGTGAAAATGCGCGCCCAGCGGTCTCGCCATGGCGTGCACGAGCGCGACCGAGGCATTTGAAAAGGCCATTCCCGCTTGAAGAGCCGCGACGGACATCGCGGATCGGGCCTCGAGGTCGTCGGGATCGCCGAAGGCTTGCGCCAAATTCCGCGATATCGCCGATATGGCGGAAAGCGCCATCGCATCCGACATCGGGCTGGACATTTTCGCCACGTAAGCCTCGACCGCATGCGTCAAAGCATCGATACCCGTGGAGGCTGTGACACTCGGGGGCATCGAGGCGGTTGGACCTGGATCCACCAAAGCGGCCGTCGGCAACAGAAAATCGCTCGTTATCAGCATCTTCACGTCGCGAACCGGATCGGTAATGGCGACATAGCGGCTGGCTTCGCTGCCCGTACCTGAAGTAGTGGGAATCGCGATCACGGGCACGCCCGCCCGCGGGATCACTTCGCGACCCTCGTAGTCCACGATCGAGCCGCCGTTCGTCGCGAGCACCGCGACTGATTTGGCGACGTCGAGTGCGCTACCGCCCCCAAAACCGATGACCGAGTCGCAGTCGCCGTCTTCATACATTTTCAGTGCGGCATCCACTTCAATGACCGTCGGCTCGGCGTCAATTTGATCGAAGAAGCTCACTGCCGCGCCGTGATCCCGGCAGCTCTCGAGAATCCGATGCATCCAGTCGGAACCACCCATTACTTTGTCGGTGACCACCAGAGGACGGCGAGCGCCGACTTCCTCCAGCGAATCGCCGATCGACGCCAGGGCTCCCGTTCCGACCTTGAGCACGCCCGGGATCTTGAAGGTGCGAACGCTCGTTTCAGCAACCATAAAAAATAAGGCTATCTCCGCAACGTCTAGGAGGCGCGCTTCCGTGCCAGGACCGCAGTGGTGCACGACCTTTGCGACGGGCGCTTCCATCGAACATCACGATTTCCCACGGCATCACCCGAGGCTATTCCCGCTACCTGGCGCGAATCGCACGCCGACATCCCTTCGTCTGGGATTCACGTTGCTCTCAAGCCGCTTCCGAGCGGATTCGCTTCCTAAGCTCGGTGGTCGCGGTATTGAAGTTCGCGCAGTCTATAACTCGACCGGAGTTTCGGACTTAAAATGATATGCCTTGCGTACGTGCTCCGTGATCACCCAGGTGGACTTTGTCCCGGCCGGAACGAAAATCAGATCTCCCGGCACGACCTCGGTCGTGCTCCCGGTTTCGTCGGTTATCCGAATCCGTCCTTCGATCAGATAAATTGTTTCGTCCCACGTGTATTCCCACGTGAACGAACACGGCGCGCACTCCCAGATCCCGTTGGCCAATCGTTTGTCGTCCGACTGCCACATGATGGTGCCCCTGGCATTAGGGGTCCCGGAAAGTATTTGGTCTTCGGGAATGGGCCATGGGTCCAGCGACGCGTCCGTACTGTGCAGTTTGTGGATCCGTCCCACGATCGTGGTCTCTGCCATTGTAAAAACTCCCCCCTCCAACGGTACGATTCAGTGCTCACATGCTATATGAAGCGCGGCTGAAACTTCACCGACAGCGTCAACTCGATTCGCCAATACTCGCGCGGTTCATTCGAGACGCCGACGCGACACCGGAGCTAGCGATCTGAACGGCTTGCCGATCCCGAACGATCCCTATGGATTCACGCCCGATTGGATCACGTCGGCCCTCCGCAAATCGGGAGCGCTGGACGAGGCCTCCGTGACATCGCTTCACATAGACGACAAGTCCGTGCGCAAGGGCCTGCTGGGACGGCTGCTCCGTATCGAACTAGAGTACGACGCGCCCGCGCCCTCAGCTCCCGCGTCCATCATCGTAAAGCTTCATCCCGCCGAGGAAGATCTGCGCAGATTCGTGACCGAGGCCAATCTCACTGAAGTCAGATTTTACGAAGAGATCGCACCCACCAGCGAACTCAGGACTCCCCGGTGCTACTTCAGCGACATCGACGAGAGCACCGGCGAAAGCGTGCTGATGCTCGAGGATCTGGCGGGCTTCCGCAGTGTCGACGAGATTCCGGGATGCACACTTGCCGAAACCGAAAGGATCACCCGCGATCTGGCGAGATTCCATGCGCGGTGGTGGTCAAATCCGAAACTCGGCGAGTTCCAATGGCTGCGACCGTTTGATGAGTCCTTCAGCGTGGAGCTTGTCGGCACGCCGGCCAGTGAATTCGATGGTCCGCTTCCGGATTCGGTCCGGGCCGTAGGAACGAGGATTCGCGAAAGCTATATGGAGCTGTTCCATGAGAACTCAAGACCGCCTCGAACGATCGCATTGAACGACATAAAAGCTCGCCACGTGCTGTTCGTTCCGGGCTCCGAAGACCTCGACTTCGCCGTAATCGACTTTCAGATGGTGGTACAGGGGCGCGGGGTCCTGGACCTGGCCCGATTGTTTGGAGGCAGCCTCGACACCGAGCTGAGGCGCGGCTCGGAGCTCGACCTCCTCACCATGTACCACGAACTGCTGCGCTCGTATGGCGTCGAAGACTACAGCTTCGATGACTGCCTCACCGACTATCGGCGCGGTCACCTCCAGAACCTCACCGATTTAATGGCCGTGGAGGCCCAAGGCCTTCAGCAACGCGGCGGTGACCGAGCCGTGCAAATCCAGGCGGTCCAGCTCGACCGATACGCCGCCGCGATCGTCGATCTCGATTGCGGGGATCTCCTCTCCGCGTAGATCGTGCCGCCGACGTCCAAACGACTGGAGCGAAAATTATGCTTCGGGCCGCCTGGATTATGCTTTGTCGCCGGGTGATCAGCCGGAAGCAAGCGAAAGGATTTGCCGGGTGGCTTCAAAAGGGGATCTAAAAGCGATCAGTCCGTGGGTCAATCCGGTAACGCGGGCTCTGCGGAACGGACGCGTGTGCATCGGTACCTTCAGCGTTGCCATCGGAAGCGCCGCCGTGGCGCAGATATTCGGCAGGGCCGGCTTCACCTGGTATTACATGGACATGGAGCACAGCCGCTCCACCTACGAAGACATCGCCCAGATGAGCATCGCGGCCAAGGCCAGCGGCATCGTGCCGATCGCCGGGCCTACAAGCCTTGCCGATCACCTCGTTGCACGAACCCTCGACGCCGGCGCGATGGGCATCATCGCGCCGCACGTGGAGACCGCGGACGAAACGGAGCAGGTCGTCCAATGGTGCAGGTACCCGCCGGTTGGAAAACGCGGGATGCTCAACCGCGGGATATTCAACAGCTTCGAGTCAACGGACGCCGGCGAATGGGCCGAGGCTCAAAACCGTGAAGTCCTGGTGGCCGTAAAAGTTGAGAGCGGCACGGGCATCGACAACATCGACGAGATCGCCGCGGTGCCGGGTCTCGACGCGATTCTCATTGGACCCGGCGATCTCTCCACTACCCTGGGAATTCCGGGCCAGACCACTCATCCGGACGTCGAAGACTGCGTGCGGAAGATGCTGGCGGCGGTCAAACGCCACGGCATCGCCGGCGGCCCGCATCTGGGCAGAAGCCCCAAGGACGCCGCGCGTTGGGCCGATGCAGGCGCGACGTTCATGTCGTTCACGTCGGATGGCGGCCTTTTGCTGGAAATCGCCAGCAAGACCGTCACCGAAACGCGCGAGCTTCTTGGCGACCGCATGTTGTAGCGCGCGCGCCCCCGCCAAAATTGCCTTGGCTTGGCTCGTGGACAACGATCACAGCGTTAATCGGAGGCATCGTCGAACCGTCTGCTACTCGTGCTCGAGTCGATTCGGACGGTCGGCGGCGCGCTTCTCCGGCCAATTGCCGGGATAGCGGCCACGCGGGAGTTTGATGGATTACGACGCCGTCATCATAGGTTGCGGCCACAACGGGCTGGTTGCCGCCTTCTATCTCGCCAAGGCCGGGCTCCGGGTCCTCGGCCTGGAACGGCGGGAGACCGTAGGCGGCGCTTGCGCCACCGACGAACTTTTTCCGGGTTATCACTTTTCGACGTGCGCGCACAGTTTTATACTTTTTCACACCACGATTCTCGATGACATGCGGCTCGAAGAGCACGGCCTGAAGATCTTCCAGCGCGAGCCGGAGATGTTTCAGCCCATGCACTCGGGAAAGCACCTTCTATTCTGGAATGACCTGGATCGGACTGTGGAGTCAATAGCGCGCATCTCCCGCGGCGATGCCAACGCCTATCCGCGCTGGCTCAAATTCTGGGATCGCGCCGGGGCCGTTTTCGAGCCGTTTCTTATGGGGCCCCCTCCGACGCTGGGCCAGTTCATAAGCCGGTATGAGGGGACGGCCGACGAAGAGATGGTGCACAAACTATTAACCGGCACGACTCGGGGACTGCTGGATGAATATTTCGAATCGGAGGAGATGAAGGCATCGATGCTGGCAACGTTCGACTCCGGCAGTACCGACGCCCCGGGCGCGTTGCTCTATTGGGCGGTCCATGCATCGATCTCGGGCCCTCTCGGCGCTCGGGGAATGGTCGGCTATCCCAGAGGAGGCATGGGCGCGGTGGCCGCGGCGCTTCGAGGCGCCGCCGAGGCAGCCGGAGCCGAATTTCGGACAGGCTCGAGCGTGGATTCCGTGGTCATCCGCGACGGTCAAGCACGGGGTGTGAGACTCGACGACGGCACGGAGATCTCGGCCCGCGCCGTGGTCTCAAATGCCGACCCGCGGACGACGTTCCTAAAACTTCTCAGCAGTGACGATCTGACACCCGAATTCGCCCGCAAGGTGCGCGGCCTGCACGCCGACGCGGGCTATATGAAGTTGCACTGCGCGACGAGTGAGCTGCCCAATTGGAAGGCGGTCCCCGGCGAGGGTCCGCTGCCGCACCACTTTGCGCAGGCGCACATGTGCCGGAGCCTGGATATCCTCGACGATGCGTGGAACTCGGCCCGGCGGGGGCGGATTCCCGCCGAATTCTCGCTGGCGCTCGTGTGTCCGTCGATCTACGACACCGCGGCCGCGCCATCCGGACACTACGCAATTTCGATCTGGGTCGAGTTCGCCCCCATCAGGCCCGAGGGTAAGGACTGGGATGGTTTCCGCGAGCGCACGGCCGAGCAGATCATCGATCAGGTTTCCGAATACGCGCCCAACTTCAAGGATTCCGTCGACGACCACTACCTTTACACGCCGCAGGACATTGAAGAGCGAGTGGGGATAATGTCCGGCAGTATGCATCACATCGACATGACGCCCGACCAGATGCTGGCCCACCGTCCGCTCCCGGAATGCTCGACTACCGCACTCCGGTCCGCAATCTGTACCTATGCGGCTCTGGGACTCATCCCGGCGGCGGCGTCACCGGAATCCCGGGCCACAACGCGGCCGCCGCAATCGTGGCCGATTTCAGCTAATTGAGTCCCGCCGAGCACATACACGGTCCGCCATTCGACAGGCTCATCAAGCTCCGCGCCGGGCCGCTGTCCGCGGTATTCGAACCTGAAACTGCCTTCCTTCGCTATGTGAGGCTGGCCGATCGAGAGGTGCTCCGGGCGGTTTACGTTGCCGTGCGCGAAGTTGACTGGGCTACCGCGCCATCCCGCGTTGTCAAAATAGACCTTCGACAGGAATCGAACCGGTTCCACCTTCAGTTTGACGTTGAGTGCATCCATGACGAGATCGATTTCATTTGGACCGCGGAGGTCATCGGAGAAGCAACGGGAAGTCTTGACTTCAAGGTCACCGGTTCGGCTCGGACCACGTTCATGCAGAACCGGATCGGTATCTGCGTCCTGCATCCGATCCGGGAATGCGCCGGCCGCCGATGTTGGGTAGAACTTGCCGATGGTTTGATTGACTACGGCCGTTTCCCCGATGACATCGAGCCTTGGAAGCCCTTTTCGAGCTTTTGCGCCATCTCGCATGAAGTTCAAACCGGCGTACTGGCTACGGTTCGATTCTCCGGTGATGTGTTCGAGCTTGAAGACCAACGGAACTGGACCGACGCGTCCTTCAAGAGCTATACGATCCGCCCGGGTCAGGAAGAACCGCTTCCAATGAAGGCAGGGGCCACATTGGAGCAGTCGGTCCGCCTCAGCTTCACGGGCGAGCTCCCGAAAATGCAGCGGTTGCCGGTCGCAGCCGACACTCCAACGACGATCGAGATCGTGGAGGGCGACGAGAGCCCGCTGCCCCGGATCGGATTCGGCGCGGCGGGCCACGGTCGGCCGCTGGACTCTCGGGCCGCCGGCCTGCTCAGAGCCCTCGAGCCCGCGCATCTGAGGATCCAGATCATCCCGTCACAAACCGACTACGTCGACGCGTTGACGAGGGCGGCCGCCGATGCGAGCGCGATCGGGGCCGATATCGAGGCTGCCATATTCCTCACCGACGACTTCGAGCGAGAGTTAGAGTCCGTCGTCGACGAGATGCGATTACTCGGCCCGGCAGTGTGCAGCTGGATTCTCTTTCGCGTGGACCGGCGGCAGATCTCCGCCGCGATGGCCCGGTTCGCTCGCGCGATCCTGAGTGAGAACGACATGGATGCTCGGGTTGGAGCTGGGTCGAACGAACACTTCTGCCAGATAATCCGCGGCATGCCGCCGGTTTTTGACCTCGATGTGCTCTGCCATCCGGTCAATCCGCAGATGCACACCTCCGACGACGCATCCTTCGTCGAGACGCTCGAGGCGCAGGGTTGGACGGTCGAAAACGCCCGCCGCATAGCCTGGAGAAGGACTGTGACCGTCTCGCCCGTGACTCTCATTCGGCGGCACCGGCTCTTCTCGGACGCGGGACGTGAGCACGACGAGAATCGCCGTCGAGCTCAATCCGATCCCAGGCAAACGACCCTGTTCGGCGCCGCATGGACGGCCGGAAGTATCAAGTACCTGTCAGAGACCGGCGCAGATAGGATCACCTACCACGAGACGACCGGCTGGGCGGGCGTTATGGAGGGCGGAAGTCGTGAGGATACCGCCGGTGCGAACGCCACCGTTTACCCGATGTACCACGTGTTCGCCGATGTGGCGACGTATGCCGGCGGGACGGTCCTGAAGTCAGTTTCCAACTCGCCTCTCACTGTGGACGCAATCGCCCTCCGCCGTGGACATCGCCTGGGACTGATCGCGGCGAATTTCACCCCGGAAGAACGGTCCGCGGTGATCGTCTCACCTATTGGAGTGCGCGGGGCCTGGCTGCGGATGCTCGACGCCGGCACGGAGGAAATCGCCGCAAAATCACCGCAAGCGTTCCGCGAGAAACACCGCGAGCAATTCACGTCTGTGAAAAGCCGGATTGAACTGCGGCTCAAGCCACACGCAGTTGCCTACCTGGAAGGCGAGATCCGCTAGCGAAACCAGTCGTAGTTCATGCGTATGGATCGATCTTCCAGCGGCAGATCGACGCGAATCCCCCCAAGCCGGTGCGATTCGCGCAGCGCGATCTGTATTTCCATCGCGTCCCTGACGCGGCGTCCGCTCACGCGGGGCTCGCCGCCGTTATCCACACACTCGACGACGTTGTCGACCGAGTACAGCGGTGACCACTCTCCCACGAAATGCGGTTCGGGCAGGTTGACCTCAACTCGATCCACCCGCGCCGGACCCTCCACGTCCTGATAGAGATGGAAACGCTGCCAGTCGAAGATCAGCTCCCCACTTTCTCCGGTAATGCGCACGAATGGCGCTCCCGGGCGAATGAAACCGTGCAAGCCGTTGCGAAATCCGATTATCCCCGCTCCGCTGAACTCTTTGGTTTCCTCCACGATTCCGTCGTCTGATGCGACCCCGAGAACCCACGCACCGGGACTGTCGATGAGATACATCCACGGGTTGTGCTGAGCGAGAACACTGTTTGATTCAAGGCTGAGAATTGATCCGATCGCGCCGCCGTCCAGCAGTTCCTTCACCTTACGAAAAGCCGGATGGGCCACGCTGATCGGTCCGCACGCCAGCGGCACTCCGGCCTGCTCGCAAACTTCGACCATGCGGTCAGCCTCGCCGAGCGTGTGGGCCATGGGCTTCTCCGTGAGAATCCCCTTGGCACCACATTCAACCGCCAGTGCAGTGGCTTCCGGCCGGACGTCGGTGCGCGTGCAGATGGATACAAAATCCAGCCGTTCGTTCCGCAACATCTCGCGGTAGTCGGTATAGAGAGCGTCTACGCCGTACCGCTCACCGAATCCCTTCAGGCGCCGCTCATCCAGCTCGCAGCCGGCGACCAGCTCCGTACCGGGATGGTCCGCCAGCGCGCCTGCGTGCGAGTCAGTCAACCCCTCCCGCCCCGGATGCGACATGAGTGGCGGATCGCGGTCATCCCGCAACGGGGGCATGCCGTCCCGCACCGCGGATGGCCCCAGTTTCGTATCAGGACGTGTTGCCACGTCGTAGAGCCAGCCCGTCCATCCCAATCCGATGACGCCGGCCCTCAGCGGGGAAACTCCGGCGCTCAGGTCGAAGACCTCATAGTGCACCGTTCCCATGTGTGACCGTTGGATCGTCAGATCCCGCGGCCTCGAAAACGTTGTTCGCGGGCTTGATCATCAAGCTTCGGCCTGGACCGGATTCCGCAAAACCCCCACACCGGATACTTCGATCTCGACCACGTCGCCGGGAGCCACGGGACCAACGCCCGCGGGTGTTCCCGTCAATATGACGTCGCCTGGTCGAAGAACCATGGCATCGCTGATGTACGCAACGAGCTGGGCCACCGAAAAGAGGAGATCGGAAGTATTTGCGTTCTGCCGCTCCTCGCCGTTCAATCGCGACACGACCGTCGCGCTGGTGGGGTCCAGGTCGGTATTGATCACCGGACCCAGGGGGCAGAACGTATCGAAACCCTTGCATATCAGCAGGCAGCCCATCGCCATCTCGGCTCGCTGGATCTCGCGGGCGCTCACATCGTTTCCGCACGTGTACCCCAGCACGTAATCCAGCGCATCGGCCTCGGAAACGTGCTTCGCCGTCTTGCCGATGACCACGGCCAGTTCGGCCTCGAACTCAACCTCTTCCCGGCCGCTCGGGTAGACGATGGGAACTTCCGGACCGACAACGGCCGATGACGGTTTCATGAACAACATCGGGAACGGGGGCGTATCGTGACCGCTTTCCTCGATGTGCGAAACGTAATTGAGGCCGACTCCGATGACCTTTTCGGGGTGATCGACCGGCGCCAGCACCCGGATGTCGCCAAGAGTCGCTACTGTTCCGCCCACGCTGTAATCCTCGTATGGCGAGCCGATCAGCTCGCGAATCGAGTCGTCGGCTTCCAATACCCCGTAACCCTTGGTCCCGCCGCTCTCATACCGCAGTATCTTCATCTAGACATCCCCGTTTCGCTAAGTTGAAACGTCATTATCGGTTCCCCGATGCTCAACCTTCTACCCACGATTGGCTGCTCTCGTATATCCCGGCGATATCGGCCTCTTGGGCGTCGCCGTCGTGAACGATGAGACGTATCGAATTCTCAATCTCATTTCCACGCTCAATGTGCCAAGAGTTTTCGAGTATTGGATTGAAGTTCATCGTGCCCCAATCGAACACGTACCACGGAACGTTGCCGGCGGAACGCCGCTGGAACAGGGCGATGCCAGCATTCGTCCCATGGGGCGCCGGACCTGATCCATCCACCCAGTCGGCCGTCCGACTGTTGACCTGCTCCGCGCCTCGCCGGCCTTCAGAGTTCACGAGGAGTCCGCCGTCGACTTCCCGAAGTCCCTCAGCAAGACGGATGGTGAAATAGGCGTGACGAGTCGGCCCGATGCGGAGATCCCATTCAGTGGGCCGAAGCTGCGATCTGATATCGATTATGTTGGCGACTTCACCGGGGAGTATGTCGATGGTCCGCGTCTCCTCGGCCAGGATCCGCCGATCGGGGGCGGCCCATTCGATCGGGCCCTGCCATTCGAGTTTCTGGATCACCCGCAGATGGTCCTCGGACTTCTCATCGCTCTCCATCGAAACCGCGACGACGCGCCCGGGGGAGCGCCCTTGGAACGTTTCGTTGACGTATAAGTTGTAATTTCCCATTTCGACGCGGTCGGTCCATTCGGGCAGCAACGGTGGGAACAGACAGTTGACGTGGTCCGAGCCGACTGTGACGGAGTTGTGGTGGGGATGATCGCGCGGTGACTCGTCAGTTACGGATACGCCCTGCGGCGTGTATACAGGATATAGATAGGCCCGGAACTGACCTTGCGCCAACACCGTGATCGGCCTCTCCCGCCAGGTTATCTTCGTGCGCAGTGCCCTTGGGGTCGCGGCATGCGGCAGCGAAATGTACTCCGTCTCCACTGCGAAATCGTTCATCGCGTCGTCTCCCGCACGCGTGATCCGTGCTCGTCCAGCCGTCGCATCGATTTCAGATTCATCCATATGTCTCCACCCAACGGGCTCCCAAATATCAACGCCCAGCCGAGCCGAGGCCACCCGGCGGGGTGACTCTCAAACGGACAGGACTGCGTCCTAATCCGAACCGGCCGCCGCGGACAGAATCGCATTCAGCTTGGCGAAGTTAATCCTCATCGCTTCCGCCCGCGACCCACTTGGCGGCAGGAAGTGCGTGGCCATGGACAGAACAACGTCGCAGTCGTGCTCTATCAGATTGCCAAGGATGGTCGGGAAGTCGATGTCGCCTTCGCCAAGAGGGCGATACTCGAAATCCAGGTTCAGACCATCAGTTACGTGCAGGTCCTTCAGATGGAGAGAATGCAGATAGGGTCGAACGTTGTTGAAGCCGGATGTGGCCACGTCGAACTCGCCGCAGTTGAAATTGTCAGCGGGGCCCCACATGACCTTGATCCTGTCCGACCCGATCCGCTCGGCGATCTGGCGGAAGTTCGTGGTCGTATTGGTGTAGTTCCACGGCATCATCGACAGCACGACGTCAACCCCGTGCTTCTCCGCCCTCTCTGCGACCTCTGAAAAGACGGTTACGAGCTTTGCCATATCAACATCCGCGATGACTCCGCCGCGGGTGAGCCAGCGCATTGGCCAAGTGGGCTTGTCGGCCGAATATTCACCGGGCCACGCAAACGTGTAGGCGAGCACCTCCGCAATACCCAGCGAGGTCGCAATCTCCATCGTCCGGGTCAAATGCTCGAGTTCCGTTTGAAGGGTGGGGTGCTCTAGTGGCGCTTCCCCGTCAAGTTCAGTGAGGTGGATGAACTTGAACGGACTCCGAGGGCTGATGAGTGAGATCCTGAGTCCGTTTGCCTCGACTCTTTTTCCTATGCTTGCGATCTGAGCAGGAGTCATGTCGACGAGATCAGGCTCGTCCCGGACGTGATCGAACCATACATACTCGGCGCCTATTCCCTTTGCGGTCGAAAGCGCCTCCTCGAACGGCATCTGCAGCTCGTTCAGGAACAATCCCAGTTTGAATCGATGCGACTTCGCGCCGTCGGCGTTCATGACTTGCACGTCTCCAATCGGTCAGATGTACGACATCCCCGACCGACCGTCGAAAGCGCCTTCCCTGCCATCGCGGTCGATCTCCATTTCAGGCGCTGTCCCCAAGCCCTCGGGAGAGTTGATCTTGCTCCTTTCCGCGGCCATTAACAAACGCATGTCTACAGTCGATCGAGCACACAGCGGACAATCGGAATTCTCCTCCGGCAAGAGCGATTCGGCCTGTGCCCCCTAGATCTCCCCGGCGGCCATGGACCGCTTCATCCGAATCGCCATTCTCGCCGACTCACGGAGCGCGACGGCTCGAGCGCGATCGATATATCCTGCGAAACGGAAAGGACTTGCTCCCGTGAGACCCAAAACGGCGGTACTCGTGGCTTCCGTGTTGGCCGTGGTCGTAGCCGCGCCGGTCATAGTACTGGTGGCACTGGGAACGTACGGCTCCGCCGCCGGCTTGCAGCGGTCGACCGGGGAGTCGTGCGCCCAGCTAAGCCTCGAACCTCCCCGTGGCGCACCGGGCAGCGTAGTCACCGTTCGAGGGCGGGATTGGCCGGCCAAGCGGGAAATCTTGCTTTTCATTCGCCGCCCCACGGTTGGTGGCTCGGATCTGAAAACCCGGCTCGCCACCGCGATCACATCCCGGAACGGCGCATTCGCGGTCGAGTTCGTTATCCCCCAAACGCTTATCGGGCCCGACACCCAGCGCGTCCTCATTGAGGCTGAAGAGGCGAGCCTCAGGCAGTTCTCCAGAGTAAGTGATCCCGCCGTTTTCGAACTGGAGCCCCATCCAAATGTGGTCACAGTTTCCGCTATGGACGGGCAATCGGGCGAGCCGCTTCCGGGCGCCATCGTCGAAGTGAAGGACTCGCTGGGCAAATCGGTCGCCTCAGCAATGACCGGCCCCGGTGGCGCTGTCCGGCTAACCGGTGTGGCGCCCGGTTCATCAACGGTGGTCGTGCGACTCCGAGACTACCTCAGCGGGCAAGCCGATCTGACCGTGCCCGAATCCGGCCGCGCCGAGCTCGTCGTCGAGCTGGCGCACCGGCCGAACAGGCGGCTGTACCTGGCGTTTCTCGATCTGGACGGGCTGTCCGGGATCAAAGTGGCCGGCGTCGACCGGTCTTCCGGGCTCAGGGCCGACTTGACCGTCGATGTTCCGCCCTTTCAGTGGCGGACGCCGGGAACTTCCGCCCAACCAAGTTCGCATGGCTCGAACTTCCAGTTTCGGATCGCCGGCGATCCCGCTCCGTCCAGTCCGGAATTCGCGAACGGAGCATCCGATCAGCTTGTGGCATCGTTCAAATTCCTTCGCAATTCAGGTATCAGCGTCACCCACCGGGGTCGACTGCTGGACCGCGCGGTCTGGTACCTGGGGCGCACCGCCGCTGGCGAGCTCGCGATGCTGGTTGAAACCGATGTTCGGTCAACATTCGCCGATCTCGTTACGGTCGATCCCGAGTCCGGACGCTCACGCCTCATTTCAAGAGGACTAAGCGTGTTCGACGTGGCGCCGGTGATGTCCAATGATGGCTCGCGGTTCTACATACTTCGCCGCGGCGCCGGGAGAATCGACGCCGTCGATTCCGATTCCGGCGCGGTTGTGGCGCAGTTCCGCGATCTGCCGAGATATGTCCTACGCGTCGTGGACGCCCCCAACGAAGCCAGTCTCTATCTGCTTACGGGGTTGGGCGAGTTGTACGTCGCCGATCTCCATACAGGCGCATTGGAGGGCCCGATCGCGACCATACCTGGTGCGACAAACTTCGCGATAGGCGGTGACGGTAGGTCGATTTTCGTCGTCGGTATGCGCCTCCAATACCTAGTCGTCCTCGACATCAACGGCCCGACCTCCAAACGCATGGCCCCTTTGCCCGAGGGTGCTTACTGGGTGTGGGCTGATCCGGACGGGCCGTTCCTATTCGCAGGTCCCAGCGCGCAGCCATCCGTGACCGTGATCGATGCTCATACCTTGGAGATCGCGGGACGGTTGGACCTTCGTTCCGCCTCGGATCTACAGCCGTGAGCCGGCACAGCGCCGTATTTGCACGCATACCTGATTTTTAGGCTGGATGAGTGCCGGTCGACGCCGTCGTTCACGCCGTAAAACTCGGCTCAATCCATAGCCCCACATTGTCGCCGGGCACATCTCGGCGGTACACTTCCGCCGCGCTGGTTGGAGACGCTACCCGGGAGGTACATTCCATGGCAACCGAACAGGCAGAACGCCGGATCATCGGATACCCAGACGATCCCGTCCAAGAAAAGGAGGAGCTGCAAGAGCGGACGTACCAGTACGGATTTCCGTTCAACTATCCAAACGTAGAGGTGGACCGCGTGTGGGTGGGCGGCGAAAAGCACGGTATGGAGCTGTTCCCGATCAAGCCGACCGACGGAAGCACAGCCAGCACGAACACCCCAGGCGACGGGATAGTGATCACCGAGGATGAGCCCATCGTCCGCGTTGTGGTGATCGGTAGTGCCTGCACGCCACCGGGAATGGTCTTGCTCGAGTGCGACACGATTGACAACGAATCTCATCCGGGTGAGAACCCCAAGGCGCTTCCCGTTCGCTATCGAATCGACAACCTTTGGGGAATGCACATTCGAGCCGACCTCCTCAACGCCGGTGGCGAGTACCAACAGCACCCGCTGACGGGATTGAGCTCCGCGACGTTTGACATTCCGCCATCAAAGTCCGTCCGCGTGATGAGCGCCGGCGCCATCCCCGGCTGGTCGGAGGACAACTATCCGGACGACGCTCACTATTCGGTTCGTTACATAAGGACGACCGTGGCCGTGGGAGCCAAGGGCAGGTTCTAACGACCGGATCGCATCACGTAATCTTCAGAATATCTAGGGCCGGAGGCGAACGCCCTCGGTTCGAACGCGGGATCTACTGATCTAGCGCGTCACGACCGAAACAACGGCGGGCTCGGCGCCCGTTTAGGGCCGCCGAGCCCGCCGATTCGTTTGCTCCTAGATCTTCAAAACGCGGTCGCCGACAAGTTCGTTGCACTGCTCAACGGCACGCTTCGACGTTTCAAGCAGCATCGCAGTATCGAGCCCGAAGCTCATGAACGTGGCGCCCTTGTCCGCCCAGCGCAGCGCATCCTCTGGAGTTCCTACGTGCGGGCCACCGGCGATTCCGTTCCGTTTCGTCGCCGCCAGCATCTTCTCGATTGCCGCGATCATCTCCGGATGTTCCGTCTGTCCTGGGATCCCAAGCGAGGTCGACAGATCGCCGGGACCTATGAGTACGGCGTCGAGGCCCGGAACCGCCGCTATTTCATCGACGTTCTCAATTCCGCGACGGCTCTCGACCTTCACCGCCACCAAGATTTCCCGGTTCTGTCCTTCAACCCACCCCGCCCCTTCCTCGGCCCGGAAATGTGTCAGGCTGCCGAGCGTTATCAGTCCACGCGCGCCCAGAGGCGGATATCGAGCCGACCTAACGACCAATTCCGTGTCCGCTACGGTTTCCACATGAGGAGCCACCACTCCCATCGCGCCCGCGTCGAGTGGTCTGGCCACAAGGTGATCCGCGAGGCTTGTTGGCCCGGCGATTGGCACGATCCCCGCAAGCTTCGCGGCCGTGCTGACTTCGCTGACCTCTTCGTAGGAAAGCTGGCTGTGCTCCATGTCCAGGTAGTACCAGCTGAATCCGGCGTTCGCGAAGATTTGAGCGGCGGCGGGGGTAATGAATGAGATCCCCAATGCGCCAAGACATACCCGCCCTTCTCGCAATCCCCTGGTGACGGGATTCACATGGGGCGTCAGGCTCGCACGCCGGTCGTCGTCTGTCACTTTTAAAATCCTCTCAGGCATAGGGTCGCGATCGCATGGCACGCGACGGGCCGAATTCTAACCGTCCGCGAACTGGAAGCCGTACAGTTGCGCGTTCCGCAGATAGAATCGGATCTTCACGCCGCCCGCTATCTCGTCGATGGACCCCCCGGACCAGCGCACCGCGTGCCTCACGCTGTCGCCCTCGAACGGCTCGCAATCGTCGCTACCGAAGCCGCTCCACACGTTGTTCCACCCGTCCATGACTTCCACCTTGATATAGCCGTCTGGATTGCAGCGGCCATTTATGTAAAGTTGCGACCCGGTCGAGAACATAGGCTTCGTCTCAATCCACCCTTCCCTCACCGTCGCGTCCAGAGAGACGTAGCCATCCAGCCGGAGCGTCGCCAGGCACAGGTGATGTCCGTTTCGAGCGAGGCTCTTGTCGTGTGCCTCTGGGACGTCGAGCCCCTCCTCCTTGCCATATATCCACCAGTCGTGATGAACGCTCGTACCGCCGTAGTAGAAGAACAATTCGTTGCCGACCACCAGCGGCTGGCTCGGGGTTTCAATCATGAACTCGTCATAGCTTCCCGGTCCGCCGCGCTCGATTGATCGGGCGGTGCTCCAAGAATCTTCTCCAGTCGATGCCATCGCGGCTGTGCAGAAGGTACATGTCCATAGTGTTGTCCACCTGGTGAAGCACGTTCAGAATCCCCAGATGCATCTCCCCGGCGCACCACGGGACGAATCCGTAGTGACCGTCATCCAGGTTGTCGAATTCCCCGGGATCGAAGATCAGCTCCCCGTCAGACCATTCGCGGCAATCGGGGCTTTCAAGGCGGTAGATTCGGCGGCAAGTTCCCCATGTGCCATCGGGCTTCGCTGGCCACACCGGGGCGAACCACGGGTCGAACGATGGATGTAGGCTCCTGGCGGGATGGCCCCCGTACCGGCCCCAGAGCACGTATTTCTTGTCGATGGCGTCGTAGGTGACGATTTCAACGTCATCGTCCCAATGCTCGTAGATGGGGTTCCGTTCATCGGGCGTCCAGTCGATCCCATCCTCGGAATAGTTCATGAACAGCCCGGCGCCGCGAAATCCCATGTCCGTTCGCTCCCTGCGGCTGTAGATCATTTTGAAGCGCCGCGCTGGATCGGATTCCGCTACATCCAGCAGCACCGTCGCGCAGCTGGCCATGGCATCCGGGCTGTAGTCGACGACCACGTTGGTATCCCGCCCGTCGATGGAATGCATCCCGAGAGGTGGCTTTTCCCAATGGAGGCCATCCTCCGACTGCGCGTACATGATCCGGCTGTCCAGCCCCGGTTTGTGTTTCGGACTACCGAAATAGCTGTAGAAGTCCTCGTACCAGCACTTGAATAGCCCGGCCCGCGGATCATGCAGCACGTTAAATGTGCTCGTTCGGAAGTACGTGGAGAACTCCCACGGCCGGTCACGAACGATGACCGGATTCGCGGGATGTTTGGCAGGTCGATGCTGCCGCCGCGTGACGTTTTTGACTGCGGCTATCACATCGTCGTCGACGAATAACTGCCGTGTGCAGCCAACATCCTTGAAGACGGTGTCCTGGGAATACGCTACGTGCACCATCGCCCCCTGAATCCGCGCCGAGTAATCGAAAACCCGAATAGGACAATCCAATACATCGTTGGTCGGTCATCGCGGTCTCTGGCGCTGCGTCGGGCCTGGCGCCGATGCGCGTAAGTGAACATTGGCGCCATCGTTCCGTTATCCCGCTACACTTCGGATCGCAGGTCCGCGATCTTGTCCCGCAGTGGACGATACACGTGCTCGTTTAGCACGGCAACGGCGCCCCGATCCGACTGATCGCGCGCCACGCGGACCTGAGCTTCGATGGAACGCCGCGCCGCCGCCAGCCCTTCTTCGGCCTGACGGATTGCCTCGTCGATTTGGCCCGCCGCTTCGGCTTTGGCGGCATTCCGCACCAGCTCGACCGCCTCTAGGTATTGGATCCCGAATTCGAGCCGGCCGATCCAGTGCTTCACGTAGTGGCTGCCCTGAGCGGACGTCTTGCGACCGGCTCGTGCGGCGGAGTCAAGCGCCCTGCCGTAGCAGTCCCGGACGGATGCGAGTTCTTCGGGAAACGGTTCATCCGTCCACTGCTTCATCATCATCCCGGGCACGGGGAAGGCCACGCCCATCGCATGCTGCTCCAGGATCACGGTGGCCGCCTCCACTTCGCGAAACACCTCGAGCATGTCACGCACGCACGCCCGTCCGAATACCCTCGACACCTGATCGCTCGCAACGTCCGCCGCCGTGGTCCCTTGCTCCCAGGCGGCGCGGCTGAGATACGCAACCGTCGGGTCGTGGTCGCCGATTAGCCAGTAACGCGTCGTGAATCCCGCCCACCCATGTCGCTTCAGCTCCAGGGTCAGTTCATGTAACGACGTGGTAGTAAGCTGCGGCAGGACGCCCACGTTGTCGTCGTGCAACGTGTAGATCAGCGTTGCGGGGAGATCCACGGCGACCAGATCCGCCAGGGCCTCTCGGCGCCGGAGAATGTTCGATGGCGTATAGTCCACGAAGTTCTGGGTCTCACTGCCATCGTCAACGATGGCCTCCAGGATCGGGAACAGCTCCTCGGCGACGCTGTCCCAGATGAAGTTGATATCGGGGCGGGTTGAGCCTTTGACGGCGTCCGTATCGTGGATCAGCCGGTCGTAAAAATAGAGATTGACGATGTCGCCCTTCACCTCGTTCACGGCCCGCTCCACGCCGCCCGGATAAATGCTTCGATTTTGCGCGGCCGCAAGAACCGATTCGAGGCTGGCGACGCGCGAGATCCAGTAACGGTCGTCCAGGGCGGCCCAGGCGCGCTCGTGATCCGGCACCCATCGCCGCTGTTCGGGCATGTCGACGACCAGCTTTCTCGCCTCGGGATACGTGTCGATCGCCGATCTGATTATGGAGCCCGCAAGTTCGGTCAGCGCCGGATCGTCGACGCCGATCGAGTCGCCGGGCACGATGGTCACCTTACCGAAGGAGGGCCGCCCTTCCTCGACATCTCCCAATACGGATGCGAACTCGGGCGGGAATTCGGTCAGGTAGACGCTTAACACGCATTCCATGCCACGGCTTTCGGCATACTGCATTATGTTTTTCAACAGCCGCTCACCCGCAGCCGCCAGTTCCTCGGAATCGACGTTGAGAGGGAGATCAGGGTTCCAGAACTCACGCCGGTCGTCAAACAGCTCCCGCCCGATCATGTCGTCCGTTATGGGGTACGAAAACCCGAACCAGAGCGTTCCACTGCTGCGGGTCACGCCTCCGGCCTCGAATTTCAGGAAGGGTTGATACGCGTAGATGAAGACGTACAGCCGATTGAATTTGAGTTTCGCGATCTGATCGATCAGCGGCCGGTAGTCGCCCATTCCCCACGACTCCGGTCCGCAGGCGAAGTCGTTGACTACGCGCCACTGACGGATCGTGAATTCGGGCTCCATGGTCTCATCGATGTTGGGCAACCACGGGGACCTGCGCCGCGGCAGGGAGTCGCCGTGGAGGAGGTAACGCACGCCCCAGCGCTGCGCGAGCTCATACACCGCCCACATCGTTGCCCTGGGACTTCCCCCGCCCAGCAGGAAGGACCGACGCCCCTTTGAGCGCATCCGGCGGAGAACGAATCCCTGATCGCTGAGTTGTGGGAACGAGCGCTGTCCGGTCGCGGACTCTACGGCCGGGTTGGTAGCTGGACTGCCCACCAGGAACAGGATGTCGGCGTTATCCGGAACGTCCGCCCCGATCCGGGCCTCCGCGCCGAAGCATTCGAGCAGATACCGGCATAGCTCCTCGGCGGCGAAGCGCTCGAGTTCGGGCGCATCACGGCCGATCGATACGAAAATCCGCGCCATGTCCGCCTCCCGATCGCTACGTCTACGCTGCCGATCCGCTCGCCAAGCCGCAGTCTAGGCGCGCCACCCAAAGATGGCCAGCGAATGTACTCGCTAAGTACATGGCATGTCCCGCACGCCGCGGTCCGGTATGCGAGGAACGTCCGGCAGATGCGGGCGCGCTGATGGAGCGAAACCAGCGCCGGATCCGGCGCGGCCTGCGTCCCGACTATCCACTTCACAAACTCCTTAAACTCGCTTTTGGGACGCGGTACGCCTCCCAAACCCCGTTCGAGTTCTCCGAAAACTGCGGCCGCGAGAAGGGACCTCCGGTCCTAGCAAGCTACACGTCCTGGGGAAGGGTTGGGCATCACGTCACGGGCCGCGGGCGTGTAGTATCTGCTCGCTTTGACCCGTGGGGCAGACTGCCCGGACGGGCCTGCGCGGGGTTCGAACCCCGCGCGTGAACATCGCCTTCGGAGGTATTTGGCAATTGGCATCAGGCAACGTGGAGCGGGTTCGGGTCGGACTTATCGGAGCGGGGAGTTTCGGCGCCGAGATGGCCGGCATCGTCGCGGACCTTCCAGGGCTCGAGATCGCTGGCGTCGCCGACCTGGACGGGGACGCCGCGCGACGGGTGGCGGACATCCACTCGGTCCCGTGGTGGAACTCCTACGCCGATCTGCTGGAGGAGTGCGAGTGTGACGCGGTGGCGGTATTCACTCCCCACAACACGCATCGCGAGATCGTCATCGCGGCGGCCGAGGCCGGGCGGCACGTGTTCTGCGAAAAGGCCATGGCCATCGACGTTTGGGAATGTCACCAGATGATCGCCGCCGCAGCCGCCAAGTCCGTCAAGCTGATGGTGGGCCACAAGCGGCGCCTCAGGCCCGCCTATCAGCAGATAAAGAAACTGCTCGACGGAGGCGACTTCGGACGCCCCCTCGCCATCAACGTCGATGGATACTTTGGAAGACGGATCGCCGGATGGTGGGCCAGCCGCGAGGGTTGCGGCGGTCTGCTCCACTGGGCGGGTGTGCACGACGTGGACACGATCAGATACCTGTTGGGCGAGGTCGCGGAGGTGGTCGCCTTCGAGAGCCCGAAGGTGCATCCCGAGGTCAGCGACTATTCGGACGCGATTTCCGTGACCCTGAGGTTCGCATCGGGAGCCGTTGGATCGTTACAGGTATCCACCTTCTATCCGATGGCCAGCTACCGCACGTCATTCAGCTACGAGCTCGTATGCGAGAACGGCGGTATCGCCTACGACCCGCGACAGGTTGCGATCCATCACCAACTGGAGGGAGCCCCCATGGAAACCACCTTTCTCGAGGGTTACGGGCACGACGAGGCGTTTCGGCGTGAATGGTCGAACTTCGCGGACTGGATCCTGAACGACGCCGAGCCGGAACTGACCGGCGAAGACGGTCTTCGCTGCGTTGAGATAATCCAGGCTGCATATATTTCGGCCGTCACCGGCGAAGTCGTTCGGCTCCCGCTGGCCGTGGACGATCGGCGTCCCTGGAACTAGCGATTCCGGGTACTTAATGAAAGTCTGATTCTGCGTCCGTTGAACAGGGGAATACCCGTCGGCCCGCCGGCGGAAGAGGAGCGATCCAACCGATGAAGATCACGAAAATCACTACTGTCCAGGTAGGAGCGCCCCCCGACGAGTCGTCCTTGCTGGATCGCAACTGGACGTTCGTCATCGTCGACACCGATGAAGGAATTCGCGGACTGGGCGAATGCACGCTGCTTCGCATGGAACTGGCCGTGAGCGCCGTACTCGACCGGATGAGCACGTTTCTGGTCGGGCAGGATCCAACCCGCGTGGAGCACCTGTGGCAGCAGATGTATAGGCATCCGTTCTGGCGCGGCGGACCGATCATCAACGCCGCGATCAGCGGTCTCGATCAGGCGTTTTGGGATCTGGCCGGCAAGGCGGCCGGTCTCCCCGTATTTCGCATGCTTGGCGGTCCAGTGCGCGACCGCGTGCGCTGTTACGTGCGGCCGGACTTCGCCGGGCCGGTGGTCGACCAAGCGCTGGAGGCGAAGAGTGACGGTTTTACTGGGTTCAAATTCGGACCCGAACCCGAGTTCGGCACCGTCTCCGAGTCGGAAATCGTCGAGTCCGCCATCAATACCGCGCGGGACCTGCGGGACGCCGTCGGCGGCGAGATGGACCTTATGATCGATATTCACGGAAGGTTGAGCCCGCCAAAAGCCGTGGCATGCCTCGAGGCACTCCGCCCGTTCGATCTGTTATTCGTCGAAGAAGTGATTCCACCCGACAACATCACCGCCTACGCGCAGGTCGCGGCAGCGGTACCGGGAGTTCCGTCGGCAACGGGCGAGCGTCTGTACATGCGCTGGGCGTTCCGGGAGCTGATCGAGTCTCGGAGCGTTCCAATCATCCAGCCGGATGTGTGCTACGCGGGTGGCATCTCGGAACTGCGGCGAATCGCGGCGCACGCGGAGACGAACTACATTCAGGTAGCCCCTCACAATCCGAACGGCCCCGTGGCCTGCGCCGCGTCAGTTCATCTGGCCGCGGCGATGCCCAACTTTTTGATACTCGAATACGCGCGCAAGCCGCCGTACTTCGAAGACGTTCTCCGAGATCCGCTTGTGCTCGAGGACGGGCACTTCGAGTTGAGCGATCGCCCTGGACTCGGCGTGGAACTCGACGACGAATTCGTGGAAGCGCACGGTCATCACTTTGTCGCGAATCCCGCCAACTGGCAACGAGACGGATCGGTGGCCGATGTGTAGCCACAAAGCGCATCGGTCGGTCGGCCCTACGCCGCGCAGGACGCCGAGGCGGGTACTCGGCTAAGGGATCGAAGTGCTGGGCACTCCCCAAAACCAGATCGCGCCGCTGGAATCGATGCTGGACAACATCCGGCCATCGGGCGCGAACGCAAGATTCAGAACGCCGTCCGTATGACCCGATAGAGTCCGCAGCGGCGATCCGGATTCCACATCCCAAAGTCGAATGACCCCATCGAGCCGTCCGGTGGCCAGGAGCGTGCCATCCGGACTGAAGGCCAGCCTGAGCAGGTTGAGAGCGCCGTCCTCGACGACTGATACCTGTCTTCGCGAATCGACGTCCCAGATTCTCACCGTACCGTCGAGACTGGCGCTGCCGAGCAGCCGGCCGTCCGAACTGAAGACCACGTCGGATACGAGGCGAGTGTGGCCCTCGAGTTTCCGCAGCAGGTTGCCGCTCGTAACGTCGAACAGCCAGACCGGCCAGAAGCTGGTTCCAGCGGCCAGAAGATTCCCGTCGGGGCTGAACGCAATTGAAGTCACGGTGTGCTTCCCAACGGCGAGCGTTTGAATCCCGACGCCGGTGGCCGTTTCCCAAAGGCGTATCTTGCCGCTCCAATCGCCGCCCGCGATCGCGTTTCCGTCGAAGCTGAAGGCTACTGCGCTTACTGGGAATTCGTGGTCGAAGGAAAACAGAGCGATCCCAGTCCTGGCCTCCCATAAGTGAACCGTTCCTTCCTTTCCCGCGGTCGCCAGGAGGGAGCCATCGGGGCTGAAGGCCAGTGCATTGACGGCATCTTGGTGGGCCTTCCATCGGAGCAGTTCGGCGCCCGTTGATGAGTCCGTCAGGCTGATCATCCCCGTCTTGGAGCCTATGGCCATGGCCCCCGTCGCGGGCTCGAAAGAAGCCGCGGCGGCCGTTCCGAGCCCCTTCCTCGAGAGAGGCTGCATATCCGCCGCGTTCGAGACCGACAGATCGTCGAGGTCCGAGGGCAGTTCGTGGTCTCCAGGATCGAGCGGAAACCGACCAGCGGAATCGCGCGCCGCCGATGCTCCGGGACGCGCAGAGGGAACGCTGACCGCGGATGCGGGAGGTGGGCGCGTCGATTGGGGTTGCCCCGTCGCGCCCCGCACGGCGGATTCCGGCATGATCCGGGACTCCGGCCATACGGTGGCCCAGGAGAACCAGTACGACGCGAACGAAGCGACGGGTTCAAGCTGCGTGCCCTTTAGAGGACCGTCTACGGCCCGTCCGGCCAGGTTCCATGTCGATCCTGTCTGATCGTCACGGAACGATCCATCGGCGGCGGCGAAATCCAAGGCGCGGCCGTCCGCGATCGCTTCGAATACGGCGCCCGCGTCCGACGGACCGCTGAAAACAACCACCGGCCGGCCATCTAGCCGATCGTGCAGAACCGTCCACGGCTCAAGGGCGGTCAGCGAGTAAGCCACCGGCCCCTCCGAAGTTTCGACGCCTAGTACTCGTTCTTTGGGCAGCAGCCGATCGTCCAAAAATGAGATCGGAAACGCCGGTTCCGAATCGACGGCGGAATACGCCGCGAAGGCATCCCGATCGTAGTCCCGCCGGTGGCCGGTGTTGCGCGACAGCACCTGCGTCTGTGGCCAAATAGCCACCCAGTCCGACCACGTGGACGTGATGGCGGGAAGCAATGTGAGCCGGGTGCCGGTGAGCGGTCCCGTTATGGCCTCCCCCGCGGCCTGCCACCACTTGCTGTCGGTCTGGTGGTCATACATGACCATGGCGCTCTCGTAGAGTGAGCCCGTGTTGCCAAATGTGAGAAGGGCGCCATCCTCGAGGCGTCGATCGAAGACCAAACCAGTTCGGCACAGCGGACAGTACGTGACAACGACCTCTCTGCCCCCGATGACATCGTTGACGATCTCGTGCCAATTCATAATCCGCAAGGGAAAGGCCCGCGCATCCCCCTCCCACTCGAATCCCAATACGAGGTGATCGGGCTGCAACCAGTCCGCGGCCCCTGCGGCGGAGACGTATTCAGGTGAAAAGAGCGGAGGAATCGCATCCCGAGGGACATCCGGGATTATGTCGGCCGGATCGACGGATCTCCCGCGACCGGTACTCTCCGACGAACGCTCCACGTCGGACAGTCCGGGACGGACGACTCAGGAGGGACCGCCGGGCGAAACCGCAGCAAAGTCCGGTGGGGGCGCTCCAATATCGCCGTCTCTTACGACCGCGTCCGTCGCCTGCGGGATTGCAATGTCTACGCCATTGCATGCGACGGCCCCGACGGCCAGGCCCATCGCATACAGCATCCGCCTTCGAGTCGCCCTGTTCCTGGTGATTCGCTGCATCTATTCGACTATAGATACCCCGTCCGGCGGCGCCGGGAATAATCTTTACACTTGCGATCGATCGAGACCAATGAGATTCTCCGCCTATCGGTCCCGCGACGGCTCGGTCAAATGCCGGGGCTGCGACTTACGTGAGTGCTACTGGCGTAGGGCGGCGGTTTTCTCGGAGTTGATGACGAATCCGCCATTTTCCCGATCGATCGCTACGGAGTAGGCGCCGGCCGCGGCGTCCGCGGAGATAAAGCCATCGTCCACGTCGCGCAATACCAGTTCCGGCTCCCGCTCGTTCGGAAGCCCATAGCCGCCGCCGCCGGGACTGCACAGCATCACCTGGTCGCCGCGCGTGAGGATGATGTTCGCGACCCGGGAATCGCTCACGGTTCCAAACGCCTCGCTGAACGTCACGAAGCGGCTGGCGCCGGCTCTCTTCACCAGGAGACGCGAAGGCCCGGCGTCTCGGCCGCCAAACAGGCCCCACGGAGCGCTTGTCATCCGATCGTATAGCGCTGACACGGTGATTTCGGGGGCGCGTATTTCGAGCACTCGTTCCGAGCCGAGGCCGCCGCGGCGCCGACCGGGTCCACCCGAATCGCTGCGCAACCGGTACAACCATTCGATAAACGGGTACCGGGTCTCGAAAACCTCTACCGGCGTCGTGGGACAATTCCCGTTTGGGATGCACTGATTGCTGTTGCCGTCGGCATCCTGTTGTCCGCCCCAACCGACGCCATCGAAATGGTAATGAACGTAGAACCTGTCCGTATCCGGATGCACGCCACCAAATAGAAAATTGCAGGCCGTTCCACCGGTGGACGCGGCGATCCTATCCGGGACGGCCTTTGCGAGCGCGCCGAGCACCACGGACCACAACCGGGGATGTGTCTCGGTGTTGCCACCGACCGACGCTCCGGGTTCGACGACGTTGGTAACGCTGCCCGACGGCGCGACGACCGTTATCGGCCGGTAGGCGCCCTCGTTGTGCGGCACGTCGTTATCGACGATCTGGAATATGGCGTTGTACACCGCCGAGGCCGTCACGCCGTAGGTGCAGTTGACCACATGAGGGCCCTGGGGATCGCTGCCCGTGAAATCCACGAGCAGGCTCCCGCCGTCCACGACGACCGTGACCCTGATCCAGTCGCGAACGGGCGGATCCCGCGAGTCCTCCATGAAGTCCTCAAATGTGTATTCCCCATCGGGGATGGAGCGCAGCTCGTTTCGCATCCAGCGTTCGGCGTAATCGAGCAGCCGGCTGCTGATATCGTCTATGTGCCGGCGGCCGTATTGATGCAGCAGTTCGTGGACCCGTTTCTCCGCCACGTTCAGCGAAGCCACCATGGCGTGCAGGTCGCCCCACGAGTATCGAGGTGCGCGGTGATTCGCCATGATTAACCGCCAAACGTCCCGGTTGTACTCGCCTTCTTTCATCAACCAGACGGGCGGCAGCCGCAGGCCCTCCTGATAGACCTCGGTGGCGGTGGCCGCGAAACCGCCCACGGCCATTCCGCCGATCTCGACCATGTGGGCGATGTTGGCAACGTAGCCGAAAAGATCTCCCTCGAAGTAGACCGGCTTGATCACGACATGCTCGGGGAGATGCGCCCCGCCGCGGTAGGGATCGTTGTGAACGACCACGTCGCCGGGGCGGAGATTCTCTTCGCCGACTTCGGCGATGAGCCACTTGACCACGAATCGGATCGCGCCAACCTGCGCCGGACAGAATTCCGTCTGCGCCAGCATGTTCCCCTTGCGGTCGAAAAGAACGCATGAGAAGTCAAAGCTCTCGCTGAATATCGGGTAGTACGAGGCACGCATCATCGTGGTACCCATTTCCTGGCAGATTCCGACGAGCCGGTTGTAGATAACATTCAGTGCGACGGGGTCGTCGGATCCGGTTTGGTATTCGGTCGTTACGGGCTCCTTTGCAAAAGCAAGGTCCACGGTGCGCTTTCGGTCCGCGGCGATTGATCGTACCAGCACGAACCGCCCGGCGGTTTCGACTGATGGGAAGGCGCGAAAGCAACGCCCATTACGCTCTGCCGCGGCGTTCGCGGATTGCGGATCCAAGCGGCGGCGAGCATTCCGTCATGACGCCTGCATTACCGCGCCTTATCCGGCGCGAAGGGAAGATGGCCAGCCTTGCCAGCGAACGACGAGGACGGCCTTCACGACGAAGCCCATCACTATTATCAGCGGGCGAATGAAGGCAACCGGCTCGCGACTGGCCACGGCCGACTGGAGTTGGCGCGTGTTCGGGAGATCCTCGTCCGTTTTCTGCCGCCGGCGCCGGCCAGGATTCTGGATGTAGGCGGCGCGGAGGGGATTCACGCCCTTTGGCTGGCCGGCCAAGGCTACGAGGTGCATCTGATCGACGCGCACCCGCCACACGTGGAGGCCGCCCGGGAGGCCTCGGCCCGGCAACCGGACGCGCCACTTGCGTCGGCCAGCGTGGGAAACGCGACGGGCCTGGAACAGGCTGATTCAAGCATGGATGCGGTGCTTCTTTTCGGCCCCTTGTACCACCTCACCGAGCGGTCGGACCGCCTGGAAGCGCTCGGCGAGGCTCGCCGGGTGCTTCTCAACACTGGCCAGGTGTTCGCACTGGCGGTTTCCCGATATGCGTCAACGTTTCAGGGACTGTTTCGGGGGTTCTTCGATGACCCCCAGTTTGTAGACATCGCGGCCCGCGACAGGCGCGACGGACAGCACAGGAACCCGACCGGAGATCCACGCTACTTCACAACCACGTACTTCCATCGGCCGAGCGATCTTGCGGACGAACTTGCCGAAGCGGGATTTCGACAGTCGGCGATGCTGGCGATCCAGGGCATCGGCGCGTTGATCGTGCCGCCGGAGCGATTCGATGAATACTGGCTCGACGACGATCTGCAAGAGCGGCTGTTGGCGACGGTCAGGGCGCTGGAGTCGGAGGATTCGCTCCTCGGCGCGACCAATCACTTTCTTGCGGTAGGCGTAAAGGACCCGCCGCCACCGGATGGCTGATGATCGGCTGTTCCGTGCGGCGGCAACCGTGGAGCAGGCTGCTCGGGTTGAGATGTGCCGATTCCAAAAATTTAGCGACGCGTCTTGGTCATCGCGTTCCTGAGCCTGGCCCCAGTTTCACCCTCATTTCCATCCTCTCCCCGGAGGAGAGGAAGCTCGATTTGTGGCCCGATCTTTACTCAGATCGGGATAGCCGTTAAGGCCTGCTGGTGCCTCGCTGAACGGCCACGATTCCGCTGTGAAACCGGGATACGCAGTTCTTAGCCTGCCGTAGTAGGCGCAACCTCCGATTCTCGCGACCGGGCGGCTTCTGCGAAACGCTTGGCCTGGGCCACGAAGTCCAGCCCGACCAACTCTTTGAAGGCCTCCATGAGCCGAACCGTCAGCGGCCCAGGCACGGACTCGCCGAGGCGCCGCCCCTCAATTTCTCGAACCGGCACGATGACGTACGGCGTCGTACAGAGCAGCGCCTCGTCGGCGGCGATGGCCTCGTAGAGTCCCAGGTTCATCTCCCGGAACGGGATGCCCAGCGTCTCCGCCAGTTCGATAATCGTGGCCCGGGTTATTCCAGGCAGGATGTTGCGGGGCTCCGGTGAGATCAATTCGCCGTCGCGCACGATGAAGAAGTTCGAACCGATGCCCTCGGTGATGAACCCGTCGTCGTCCAACAACAGCGCCCAGGCATCCGGGTCAATCCGCCGGGCCTGCATGTAGGCAAGGGCGTAGTGTATCCGGCTGCGGTTCTTGGTTTTCGGGTCGATGAGCCTGGCCGGCACGGCCCGCTGCGACGGAACCACAACCGGCACACCCGTCTCATAGACGGACGCGATGCCCGGATCACGCTGCGAAAGGGGCCAGGTGTGGACGAGCACGGTAGGCCTGGGACCACCAGGCGGCATCGGACCGAACCCTTCCATCGGTCCGTTGGAGACGTTGTGGGATATCCCGATGTCGTCTTCGGCGTCGTAAAGATGCCGGTTGCGATCGACCGTTTCCAGGGTCACGCGCTCCATCTCGGCCAGGCTGAGCCCGCAATCGATTTCGGTAAATCGCATCGATGCGTAGAGCCGTTCGACGTGCGCCTCGAGCCGAAACGGACAGTGGTTGAAGGTTCGTGTGTATTCGAAGACGGCGTGACCGTAGAGCACACCGGCGTCCGTGATCGGCAGTCCCGCCCGAGATTCGGGGATGAACTCGCCGTTTAGATACAGGACCCGCTCGCTGGTCATTCGTGCTCCTTAGCAGGACATCAAGCCGGGTTCACCGGAACGTCCACCGGGATATCTTGCCACGGCCCGTCCTCCCGCCGGCTACGAACCAGCTCCCGAATGCGGCCCGACCATCATCGGGGGATCAAACCTGCCCAGCTCGTCCGCAGGCGAGTCGAGCCCAGACTGCCCCTACGCCCCCAATACGTCGTAGTCGGCGCAACCCTTGTAGGGCTTGGGTTCGACCATTCCGTCAGGGACCAGGTCGAGCGCCTTCATGTGCCGATAGTGGAGCCAGTTGAACTTTTCGGTGGAATGGATGACGAACTGCTTGGGAGTCCCTTCCCAATCATCCCGCTTCATCATCTCCCTGTGCCATCGGGCGCCGTAGCGCACATGCTGGCTCTCGTCGGAGATATCCCACTCGATCAACGTCTGCTCGTGGAACTTCCGCTCCTTTATGTAATGTTTGCGCTGCGTGTGCTTGCCGGCGAGTGAACACGCCTCGCCTGTCTGGGTGATCCAAGCGTAATTCTCCGCGACCGACATCTCCCGCCACATATCCCAGCGCATCGGCCGGATCAGATTCATGGGATCCATGTCGTTGAGCCGTATCGCCCGATGGCCCATGGACGTGTGCCTGAATTCATCCCAAAGCTGGCGCGTGGTGTCTCGATAGAAGCTCAGCGGAAGATCGCGCGGCGCCCGGTAGATGATCATCGCGAATTGCAGGAAGACGTCGATCTCGCAACAGTAGCTGTACAAAAGGTATCCAGGGCCGGAGATCTCATCGCCGTTTTTGTCCACGCCGTCAAACCGTGGCCTTTTCTCGCGCCACTTGATGGTTTCGTCGTTGCTCATATAGCCCTGGTCAAGTTTGAACGCGGGATCGAAGTCGACGCGTTCCGGAACCGGCTCCAATGACCCCTCGACCAAGTACGGTTTGGGTCCTGCTACGGTCCCGTCGACGCCCCCCGGCCCAGATCAGCAGACGGCGGAACGCCGCAACTCTCTTTTTCGACCTCGCCCGCTTCGTTTTTGGAAGATCGCCGAGCAATTCGGCGTACCGTTTGGATCCCCAGGCCACCTGTCGCCGCTTCAGTGCGATGGCGTCCTCGAGAATCTTGGACGTGGGCCGGTTGAAGAACTCATCGCTCTCGGCGAAATGCCGCTCGTACGCGTCCAGCTGCGCGCTGGCAAGGACCTCGAAAACGAAGCCGTACATCTCGGCCAGCGTGTTCGGACGGTGAAAGAGACGCTCGAACTCGCCGAATGCGCTGGCATCGACGGTCTCACGCTTGCCGCCAGGGTGCTCGTGGTTTCGCTCCTCCAACGTCATCGCCAGCAGGACGTTTTCGTATGCGATCTCGGCCAGTTTGCCGATGTCCGCGTATAGGGGCACGTTGGGAAGGTGGCCGCAAATGGCCAGCATCGCCAGCTTTTCACACTCTATGTATCGGCGCAGCCGTCCGCGCTCGACCGGCACCCGAAGGAATCCCGCATGAACTCGCCATCCACTGCCGTGTTCATGCGCTCGAGCGTCTTTTCGTCCCAATATAACGCGCTCACGCGCCTTTGGTGCTTTAACCGCCACGCTCGTTACCCTCCTTCGACGAGTAGGTACCCGACTCCGAGTGCTCCGCCCCATACAAGATTGAAAAAGGATAGCTCCACGATCGTAAGTTGGGAATCCCGCCGCCGGGCGCGGCGGCGCCCGATCTCGCCGCACGGTCGGACGCTCGCTTGATCCACCAACGACCCGGTGCTACCTTCCACCCGAGTTTCTCCCCGAGGCAACGTCCGAGCCGCCCGCGCGCTCAAGGAAGATCCCGACTTGGAATATCGAACGCTTGGGAAATCGGGGCTCAAGGTCTCGATCATCGGTTTCGGTTGCTACCCGATCGGCGGAGGCGTTCGCTACTGGCCGAGCGTTGAAGAGAACGCCAAGAAGGCCATCTACCGCGCCCTGGATCTGGGCATCAACTGCTTCGATACCGCCCGCGTCTACGGCATCTCGGAGGAACTCCTGGCGGAGACGATCAGATCCAAACCGGACAATGTCGTGATCGTGACGAAATGCGGCCTTTTGCGCGAACCCGACGGCGAGGGCCATTACAGGGACTGGCGACCTGGGGCCATTCGCAAATCGGTGGAGGAGAGCCTCAGAAGGCTGAACGCGGATTGCCTGGATGTTCTGCTTATCCACTGGCCGGACGAAAACACCCCGATCGAGGACTCCATGGGCGAGATGAACAAGCTCATTGACGAAGGCAAAGCCCGCCATATCGGGGTCTCAAATTTCAAACGCCCGCGACTCGACCGTGCGAATGAGCTCGGTCCGGTCACGGCAAACGAGATCAGCTACAACATGCTCGATCGTGGACCGGAGCAGTCCACCCTGGGTTTCTGCGCGGACTCGGACATAGGAATTCTCACGCATGGGACGCTCGCGTACGGATGGCTCGGGATCTGAGCTGATTTGGGTGCGTTTGGGCTTCGCGGGAATCGCATTGCTTGACGCAACTGTAGAATCATTTCCCCGTTTACGGGGCTCGGGAATCTCACGGAATTTGCTAGGCCACACGCAGCCTGCCCTGGGTCAATCCCAAGGACATCTCGAAGCAGCCGCAAAACGGGCTCCGACGATCGGCGCTGCGGCTGGCCTATAATCCGCGCATCCGAGGATCGACCCATGGCCGGTTGACGACCGCCAAACGCCGCATCGGAGAGTGGAAAATGGACCCCAGCTGTCTGAAATATGCGCTCACGGATGAGGAGAGTGAACACTTCGAGCGCGAAGGCTACCTAGTCGTCGAAGACGCTCTTCCGCCGAAAATGGTTGACGAGTACCTGAAGGTCATCGACGACGCGTACGCCGACGGGAGGCTGCTCGACATCGTCGAAACCGGTATCAAAGGCTATGTCACGGCGCCAAATTTCGTGGGCGCGGACAAGGCGTTCCTCGATCTCGTGGACTACGAACGCATCATTCCCAAGGTGTGGGGGATCCTCGGATGGAACATATACCTATATCACAGCCACCTCATCATCACCGAGCAGACCGAAGGGACGTTCGAACCCAACGGCAAGACGTTCGGGTGGCATCAGGATTCGGGCCGGTTGAATTTCGACATGGAAGCCGACCCTCGCCCGCGAATTTCGCTTAAGGTCGGCTACTTCGTCACCGATCTGAGCGAGCCCGGCCGCGGAAATTTCTGGATCATCCCGGGCAGCCATCTAAGGAATGAGGTCGCGATGCCGTCGAACGGCCTGGGTCAGCCCGTCGGCGCCATTCCGGTGTTGGTGAAGCCAGGCACGGCGGTCATTTTCGACCGGCGTCTTTGGCACTCCGGAACGACGAATTACTCACCGATCGTACGAAAGGCGATGTTCTACGGCTACGGGTACCGGTGGATACGGCCCCGCGATCGGATGACGATTCCAGCGGAGTGGTACGAGGTTGCCGATCCGATTCGAAAGCAGCTTCTCGGCCACACCACCAGCAACTTCGGCTACTCATCGCCCAAGGACGAAGATGTTCCGTTAAAAATCTGGCTCGAACAGCACCAGCCGGAGATCGCGGCGCGTTAGAACGCCTCGTCGGACAGAAATCTATTCAGCACGTTTCCGGTGATGCGGGAGACGTTGTTTTCGTACGTGGTGTACGAGAGACTCGCACACCAGGTAATCGATCCGACGGAGAATACCGCGCCGCCCCGATCGGTCTCGAAGAATAAAAGGTCGGCCCGTACGTCTGCGTCGTCAGGTGCGCCCTGGCGGCCGTCCATCAAATGAACCTCCTCCACGGTGCGCTGGTAAACACTGGAATGTCCCGATGACGACGCGAGGATCAGCGCGTGCGGCGGAGTCCCCAGCGCGAAATCGTATCGATCCAGTTCGAGCCCGGCCGCTCCCGTATCGAGCACTTCCGACGGGTGGTCGCCGATCGGCTCCTCGTCATCGATGCCTTCGAATATGAACGCCGCCCGCGGCTCGAAGCTATCGGGCCGACGGTGATATGGAGTGCCAGCGTCCACGCCCTGCCCGGCGAATCCAATTCCGACGAGGCGTTGTGGCGCGCGGCCGCGATATCGCCACAATCCGCCTGATTCCCCCGTCGTGCTGTGATGGAACTCTCCCAGCGCCGCCTCCCACATTCTCGTGCCCTGGCGACGGCGTATCTCGATGACGTGCGGCCGCTCCGGATCGATCGACGTTACCCAGTAAAAGCCGTTGCCACCCAGGTACATCAGACGGCCACCGTTCCCCAGGTACCCCTCCAGACCGTCGAGCATCGACTCGGTGTAGTACTCCGGATGGGTACCTGTGAGGACCACGCTATAACGCGAGAGTAGGTCCGCGCCCTCCGCATGCAGGTCCTCGTCGGTGGCCACGTCGTAGTCGTAGCCCCGCTCTTCGAGCCAGTCCGTGAGGTGGAGATCGGCGGAGAATAAAAACGGCGCGTTGCACCCTCGGTTGTAGTACATGGGACGCAGTGTGACGGTGGGCACGAGTCGGCTGGAATACGCATGCCCCGTCCCATCGGGATGATGGTCGTAAAGGCTTCCAAGTCGATTGGACTTTACGTAATCGTATTGATCAGCGTAGATTTCTCGGTTCACATTCGGCGCAACCGCTCGCGGGCGATCGTAGAAATGCTCGTTGGCGTAGGCAATGTACGTAAACGTCGGCGCGAGGAATAGCACCGGGGCGGTGGCCGATCCTCTCGGGGCGCGGACGAAGAAGGGCACGTAATCTTCGAACTCGTCAACCCTCAGGCGGGCGGCGTAGATACCGCTCTTCAGATCGCTCGGGATGTCGAGTTCGAAATCGGCATCCCATCCGGCATCGTCAAGATCATCGTCGTGGAAGTAGATTGCCCCGTACTCCTGGGGCGCGCGTTTAAAGTCCGTCTCCCGACCCGACCAGTTGTGGCCGGTCACGCCGCGCATGGGCATGTTGATGGCAAGCCCGTGGCGCCGGTTACTCGAAGCATCGATGACTGTTTGCGACGAAATTTCGCGGGAGAAATCCCATGCGGCGATCGCCTCGTCTTCCAACCCCGCCGGTGGCTCGTCACCGGAAAGTGCTTCGACCTCTGCTTCAGCGAGAGCCCTGTCGAATATTCGCGGGCCATCGATCTTTCCATTGAAGAGCCCGGCCGCGGTCGGACTGCCGGAGCTATCGATCCGCCAATATGCGGCGATCAGCAGCGGCAGGCCGCCTCCAGCTATTCCGGGAAACTGGCCTGAGTCGCGAACGGCCCACAACCGTTCCGAGGCCCGCCATCGCGACAGCGGCCTCTGATACACGGAGAGGCGACGTTCGGCCGGGTCAAACGATCCCGCGACAAAGTACCACTCACCGGCCTGCAGAGGCTCGCCCGTGCTCAACTTTTCGACCGAGCCACGACCATCGCCCACCCAGAGCGACAGGCCGGCCGCTTCATCGATGAACAGCCCGTATCCATCCCCGTCGCCATCCGACCATTTGGTGACGATTCCCTGCGCACCCGCGTCCGGCGTGGTGGGATAGATCCACGCGGCGATGGGAAACGCGCCTGTCAGTCGCAAAGGCGCGGCGTCTGGAACGCTCACGTAGGAGCCAATCTCAATTGCCTGGTCCCGTCCCGGGTACTCTCCGGACACGGACGTGGAAACTTGCGTGAACTTAAATCGCGGGTCGTCGGAGTTCTCGCCGCAGCTTCTGAGTTTGACGATGTCGGCGCGGTAGGTGGGTTCCGTGCAACTCACCATGAAGCGCACATTGTCGCCTGGGGCTGCGCTCATTGGATCGGTATATCCGACTACCTTCATATGAGCCTCCGCTGTGGGATCAATATTTCCGTTGCTCGGTCGCGCCCGCGACACGCCCTCGGACGAACGGCATCGATATCCATTTGTCGCCTACCAAATTGAGAGCATGTCCCACGAGTCAAGGGAAACCAGCCGGGCCTGGCCGCGTTCGGCGAAGACTTCCAGTCCCAGGCTGTCGGCTCGCATCGGATACATCCGGCTCGCGGCCGCATAACCTCCGGCGAATACCTCCAGCACCGATCGGTCGAGAAACAGGCGCACTTCGACATAGCCGTTTTTCGAGGCGCGCGGCATGGCGCCCGTTTCCACCGTATGCAATGTTTCCGGATCGAGGCTGGACGCCGACCGATCGATCGTGAGCGTGTTCCGGTCCAAGTCCGCGACGATTCGCGTGCGCTCGGTTCCGTCCGGCGAGCACCTCACGCTAATTCCGACCGATCCCGCGTCGTCACAGCGAAAGGTCGCCTTAATTTCCAGACTGTCGCCCGTCACATCGTCCAGGCGGACCGACGCACCGCCGCCGAGGGTGACGTCTTCAATCCGCCGATGGTTCGACCGGAGACCGTCGGTCGCCGTTGTCGGCGATTGCAGAAGCCGGCCCGAATCATCCAGAGACAAGATCCGGGGCAAGGAGATGACGCCCGTCCAGCCGGCGATCCTCTGGGCCTCGCGGCTGCGTCCCTCGGTGATCCACCCCCACATAAGCCGAGTGCCGTCGTCGTCAAGCATGGTTTGAGGGGCGTAGAAATTCCCGCCGGCGTCGAGAATCCCGACTTGCTCAGGATAAAACTTGTGGTCTCGATACTCGCCCGTTGAGTACCGCACACGCGCTCGCCAGACATCATCGATCGTTTCGTGCGGAAGCCTGGAAGCGATCAGGACGTGCCGGTCGCCCAGTGCGAAGAAGTCCGGACACTCCCACATGGTGCCGCGATCTTCCAACGGCTCGGCCATCAGGGACCCCAGGAACTTCCAGTCGATCAGATCGGCGGATCTATACAACAGAGCGTCGCCGCCCGCGCCTTCGATTCCCCCACCGATGACCTGGTACCAGTGGCCGTCCTCGCGCCAGGCCGAGTGGTCGCGAAAACCCACCATTTCCAGGCCCGGGGGCGGATTCTTGATGACGGGATTGCCCGGATATTTCGTCCATTCCCGTAGGTCATCATCATCGCTGGTCGCCAGGCAGGGCCGTTCTTCCGGGCTGATTCCCGTGTAAATGATCGTGGGCGTTCCATCGTGGACGACCGCGCAACCCGAGTAGCAGCCATCGGCGTCCGGTCCGCCGGCGTCAGGCGACAACGCTATCGGCAAGTGCTCCCAGTGAACGAGGTCGTCGCTGACGGCGTGGCCCCAATGGGTGTCATCGAGGTACGGTCCGTGCGGGCTGAATTGATAAAACAGGTGGTATCGGCCCTTCCACTGGATCAAACCGTTCGGGTCATTGATCCGGTAGCGTTCTCGATCCGGCATGAAATGGTAAATCGGCCGATGTGGGTCGGCCCAAATACCGCTGCTCAACTAGGAATCAGGTCCCGCTAGTCCCACGAACCAAACCTAAAGTCCGGCACCTTCACGGGCTGGCCGCGCATGGCGATGGACTTCTGCGACATCAACCCGGGCATTGTGTAATCGAGCGCCCGGTAGACGTCGATCCTCGGCTGCTCGTCCCGGCGAATGGCACCAACGATGTCGCGGGCGATGAAGTAGTCACTGCCCCCATGGCCGGCCGCCAGGGCTTCCGGCGGGGGATTCTTCCACATCTCGGGAAGGAACTCGTCGACGTAGTCGTCAAGAGGACGCCATTCGTGCGGATCGGTATCGATCGTCTCGCGGTCGCTGCCGCCCTTCCCGAACCGATCGAGCCAGATCTTCGGTCTGTCACCCAGCCCGCGCGCGCTTTCGAAGCAACCTTTCGTCCCTTGCAGCGCATAGTAGGCCATCGTATGCGGGCGATTCGAGAGCATATCCACTCGAATCTCGATGAGCGCGCCCTTCCTCGTTTTGCAAAGCATCGTTGTGCTGTCCTCGGCGACGTGCTGCGGCGCGGTGTGGCGGCCCGTGCCGAGGCATACGACTGTATCGACTCGGTCTCCAAACCACTCCAGGGGCGGCGCAAGGCTGTGGGTCCCGTATGTACAGCCGTTTACGCCCACCTGCCACCGGCTACGCCACGTCGGCGATCCGTCGGAGTTGTAATGCAGGCTCTTAATGTCGTGGACGTACTGGCCCTCGGCGTAGTAGATATCGCCGAATGCCCCTTGGTCGACGATGCTTTTAATGAGCAAGTTGTCGCGCATGTACGTGAAGTTCTCGGACATCATGTACTTGAGGCCCGACTTCTTCGCGGCTTCGACCCCCGCCACCAGTTCCTTGCACTGCTCCACGGATACCGCCGCGGTCACCTCGCTCATCACGTGTTTGCCAGCCGCCAGCGCGGCCAGCGATTGCGGAACGTGGAACTGCATGGGCGTGGCGACCACCACCAGATCGACGTCGGATTCCAACATCCCTGCCAGTGCGGTGAACCGGCCCCGGATGCCGTATTCATCGGCCTGGGCATTGAGAAACCCCTCGTCGATATCGCAGATGGCCGTTACGTCTACGCCCTCGATCGCCCTAAATCCGGCGATAAACGAAGGGCCCCGTCGCGCGCCGACTAGACCAACGTGGATAACCTCAGTCAATCGTTTTCATCCATTTCAATGACCCCCGCCAGGGAACCGGCGGTGTAAATCCACGTTAAGTCGGTCGTGCTGCAAGCTTACGCGCAACGATGCTCGTAACCGATCACGTGAATTTGGGGCACGTCATGAATTTCCGAATACTCTCACAAACGAGAGTCCAGCGCCCAAAGGCCGAGAACCAGGCGGTTCGCTCGAATATGATGCCTAGAGTCGTCGATCATTTTCTCAGCGGGCATCGCTTTCAGCACTCTTAGATTTCACTTCGAGAATCCAGCGCGGCGCACGGGCGAGAAGCGAGCCGCGTGGGCGGGAATCGTGATTGCGCAGGAACGCCGACCGTGAGGCGCAATGAGGATTAGGCCGGGACTAGCCGTTACAGCCGCCCTGGGCGCAGTTCTGCTTGTACCAGTATTGGTGGTTGTCGCGCTTGGACTCTACGGGGAGTCGATCGGATTCCTCACGGTCGGATCCGCGACCGTCGAACCGGCCCTCAGCATTCAACCCGATCGAGCCCTTTCCGGTTCCCAGGTTCTAATCGAGGGGCAAAGGTGGCCCCCCCGAACGGAAATATCTCTTGTCCTCGGCAAGGAGCAGTCCGGCGATACCGGGAACGTAATTGAGGTTCCACTGGCCAGAATCACATCATCCAGGAGTGGGACTTTCGCGATCCAGCTCACACTCCCGCCTGCGTTGCTTTCGGCCGCCGCCGATCGCGTTCAAATCCGGGCCGAAGCTCGACGCGAAAGTGGTGAGCCGCCCCTAAACGCCTCCGTTGATTTCAGCGTTGAACCATATGCAAACGTTGTGAGCGTGAATGTCACCGACGCCGAGACTGGTGATCGGTTGAATAGCGCGAATGTGCTTCTAAGAGATGGCTTCGGAACGGTCTTGGCGAGCGGCCGTACCGACAGGATGGGAATCGCGGAATTCGCGGGCATTACGCCGGGCAACGTCGCCGCCGAAGTCCGCAAGCTTGACTACCGGACGGCCACCATCGAATTGTCGGTTGCTGCGACCGGCCCCAGTCGAGCCGCGGTCTTGCTGAGAGCTGATCCCGGCAAGCGCCTGTTACTGCCGTTCAGCGACATCCTCGATGCCAGTCGCCTGCGGATAATGGCGCTGGATAGGGCGTCAGGTCTGCGCGCGGATGAGATTTTGAACCGAGAAACGGCCGGCCCGACCGCCACCCGACGGCCGTTCCCCTCGGAGACCCATTTCTTCTATTTGCTTCCGACCGTGAAAGCCGGTGCGCCGCGGACCGTCGTTTCAGATCCCCGTACGTTTGAATCGATGCGGGCATGGGGCCTGCGTTTCGCGGGGAATTTGAGGGCGATCGTCGCCAGAGTGAACTTGTTGGGATTGTCGGCCGATGGGGACGTAGTCCTGGTAACCGAAGCAACCGGCGCCGGCTTTGGCCATGGATCGAGCACGTGGCTCCTACTCGACCCCGAAACCGGCCAGGAGACGCGCAGGGGTGAAGTCCTTCAAGGAAGTTTCGTGGCGGGATTCTCTTCCGACCGGGGCACTCTATACGTCATAGATAATTCGAGCAATCAACTGACGGCGGTCCGGGTCGCCACCGGTGACGAAACCGCCGTCATAACCGGATTGCCGAGTAATGTCCTGCGGCTTGCACCCGATCCTTCAGGTTCGGCGGTATACCTCTTGCAGGCGGGCACGGGGACGGTGTTTCGAGTGGATCTGACGTTACACGAAATTTCTGGTCCAATGGTCAGCGTGGCAGGCGCCACGTGGTTGAGCACGAACCGGACCGGAACTCGGCTCTATCTGGTTGGGCCGGGCCTGGGGGCCATGACAGCCCTGTACGGTCTTGACGGCAATCCAATTGTGAGAACGGTACCGCTGCCAGGATCGGCGAACTGGATCTGGGCCGATTTTGACGGACCGTACCTATATGCCGGAGGCGGCGAGGGCATGGATGTGGCCGTGCTGGACGCCGAGACGTTGGAGATTATTGACCGCCATTCGACCAAGAGTTTGAGTTCTCAGGGCGATCCGCCGCCGAATTAGCCCCCGTCCGGCAACGCCGAACTATTGGTAAGGCAATTCGCGTTCATCGGTGGATCTGCGTTTGACGCACTCGTGCACGTCCTTCGGTTACGGGGGTCGGAGCCTTGTTAGCCCTTCAGTCCCGTCAGCGATATCCCCTTGACGATGTGACGCTGGAAGATGATAAAGAAGATGACAATTGGCGTTAGCGCCATGGTGGCGCCCGACAATACGCGACCTGGGTGCTGGTACTCGGCGGACATTATGTGCCGAAGGGCCAGGGGAAGAGTGAACAGGTCGCGGTTATCGATCATTACGAGCGGCCAGAGGAACTCGTTGAAAGCGGAGAGGAACTGCAATATGGCGATGGCCGCCAGGATGGGCTTGGACAGGGGAAGGATTATGTAAAGGAACACCTTCCAGTCGCCCGCTCCATCCACCGTCGCCGAATCGATCAACTCGTTGGGAATCGAATGCAGGAACTGGCGTGTTATGAGAATCCCAAACGGCGTGAAGATGTGCGGCAGGATGAGGGAGATATACGTGTCCTTGAGGCCCAAGAACCGTGCGTAGAGGAAGAACGAAGGAATGAAGATCGCGAAGTACGGAACCATCAGGGTGCTGAGGATGAAGATGAAAAGGGCGTTCTTGCCCCAGAAGTCCTTCTTCGCGAATAGGAACCCACACATGGCGCTGGTGAAAACGGAGATGGTGACGGCGAAGAACGTCACAAAGATGCTGTTTCCATAGGCCCGTACGAGATCGGACTGTTCCCAGACCTGCTGATAGTTTTGGAGAAACAGCTCAGAGGGGAACCAAGTTATCTCTCGTGCGACGATCTCCGCCGGCGTCTTGAACGAGGATAGGTACATCCAGACGAATGGTATGGCAACGAGAATCGCCAACGGTAAGATTCCGGCGACGATAAGCCAGGCGCCTATGTTCCGGCGCACCCTCGAGCCGAGGGTGGTACGGGAGACCCGGCGTTCAAGAGCTACGGCGCCCTCCCCGGCGCCGGCGGGCCCGCCTAGTACTCCCATCGGGCCTTAAAAACGGCGAGCTGGATGATCGAGACGACCAGCAGCAGCACGAACATGAAAAAGGCCATGGCAGAAGCGTAGCCGAAGCGCAGCTTGTCGAAGGCTTGTTCATATAGGTAAAGGGAAAAGGTGCGCGTTGCGTCGGAGGGTCCGCCCTCGGTCATGATGAAGAAGGGCTCGAAGATTTGTAGCGCACCAATGAAGCTGGTAATCGACAGGGCCAACAATATAGGCGTGATTAGCGGCAAAGTTATCTTGGTGAATTGCTTCACGCCTCCAGCGCCGTCGATGGTGGCTGCCTCGTAAAGGTGGTCGGGAATTTCGTTGATGCCGACCAAGAAGATGAGAGCGCCGTAGCCGAGAAATTTCCAGCCGGTTACGACGACGATCGCGTACAGAGCCGTTTCTCTCAAAGCAAGGGGGTTGATTACGTGCACGCCGAGGAGGTCTCGGAGCCCGGCGGGGAGCCCAGCGTGTGAGTCGAAAAGGAACGTGAACATCATGACCGCCACCAGCCACGGCGTGACTACCGGCAGGAAGAACATCGTTAGGTAGATCTTCTGCGGGGCGGTGCGCATCCTGGCCAGGGTGGCCCCCAAGACCAATTGCAGTGTCAGGACGATGGGGACTTCGACGGCCACGAAGAGGAAGGAAACCTTGAGGCCGTTCAGGAAGAGATCGTCCCGCGCCATGGTCTGGAAGTTGCCGGGACCTAGGAAAACAGCAGTGGTCAGAAGGTCCCAGTTGAAAAGCCCTATGACCATTGATCCGATGAAAGGCCCGAGGAAGAAAATCACGTAATAAATCAAGCTCGAGAGGGCGGCAACCAGCACGAACGAGCTGGGGAGCCTGGCCCGTCGCGCTGGGTCGGTCACGCGCGAAACTAAGTTCGTGAGCGGCCTTGCGGCTATCACAGCATCCCCCGGCTGAACGTGATCTTATGGAAGCGGATTAGGACGCCGGCGACGGGGGCTTTACGAAAAAACCCCCGCCGTTGGCGTCTGCGTCGATACGGGCTATGCGCCGGCCTTGAACCGGTCGAGGGCCTCTTTGTCGAGCAGGGAGGTGCGCTCTTCCACATCAAAGATGGCGTCCTGAACGGGCAATCCGTCGAAGGTCACCTTTTCGAGCGGCGACGCCCACTCGGAGGAGAGCCGACGCACGTGGTGACGTGGGAAGCTGATGAACGGCCACACCTTAGTCGGCATGAACGGAACCCCGACTCGTCCCCACTGGCTGCTGACGTATTCCTCGTTCTCGTACACCGCCTTCACGGCGTGGCTACCGGAATAGAACTTGCCGAACGCGGCGAGATTCTCCGGCTGCCAGAGGTGGATCATGAAGGCTCGGGCAGCCTCGAGCTTGGCGCCCTTGACGAATTTGGGAATTGTAATGGCTGCGATGGGATCGCTTTCATAGACGAGCTCCTTCGCACCCGGGAACGCCGGCATGGGCTTGGGCACGAGATTGAGATCGGGAAATGCGTTGCCGTAACTGGAGACCTTCCAAAGCCCGTTGATCTCGGTTACGTGGGTTCCCTTTGACAGCGCGTTACCGTCTGCGTCGGCTATGAGCTCCCGGGAGTTGTAGTTGCGAATGGTGTCCGTAGTCAAACGAACCGCCGCCTCGGTCTCGGGCGTATTCCAGTTGAATAGCTCCGTGGAGGTGTCGTAGTACTGTCTCCCCAGCTGCTGGATCATTGCCTGCACCCAGCCGCCCAATCGACCCCACGACATCTCTATGCCACCCGTGGTCATGCGGTCGCCGTCCTTGATGGTCGCCTTCTGGAAAGCCGACTCCAGGTTCTCCCACGAATCGGTGATCGTTTCGACGTCGATGCCGGCCGCCTCGGCGGCGTCAACATCGATGAGGCATATCGGACCGCCCATGCCACAGATCAACGGCACGACATAGAACTCATTGTCCGTGGAAAAGACGGCGTCCAGTGCCTTTGGGAAGAAGATTCCACTGAACTCGGACCGACTCCGCAGAGTAGGGGTCATGGGATGCAGGACCTTGGTGACGTCGATCGGATACCACCAGTCGGTGTAGGTGTATACGACATCGCCCGACGTCTCGGTAGTGATGGACGGGTAGAACTTGGCGAACAGGTCACCAAACCCGATTGGATTCATCTTCACCTTGTACATGGGATTGGCGGCTTCGAAGGAGTCGATGGCCCCTTGGAAGGCCGCTACGCCGTCGTCCCATTGCTGCATCCAGTAGCTGATGGTCGCCGACTGAACCTTAGGCGCCACCTCAACGATCTGGGTGACGATCTTCTCCTGGATGACCATCACCTCTTTCTCGACTATCTGGGTGACGACCTTCTCGACGACCACCTCTTTTTCGACGATCTGAGTGACGATCTTCTCGACCGGTACCTCTTTGATAACTTCCTGAATCTTGGTCTCGGTGATGACCTGCGTCTCACCACATCCCGCCAGCACGGCGAGACCGACACTTGACCCCCCCGCCAGTACAAGACCCCGAAGCGCCTTCCGTCGAGTCAACCACTTCTTTTCCATATATCTCCCCCAAAAACCACACGCATTACGCAAAAATAGTGTGGGCGGCATAAACCAACGCACATATTAACCAATCTACGTCTCTACGTCAAGATGACACGCTTTCGGCGAGCTCGCTCCGGGCCGCCACAATGACTTGGAGAGCTAAGGAGACCCAAAGTCTTCCGAAAGTGGCCGCCCTCATGGCTCATTGGTTGAATCGGAGGATCGGCCGTGAAGCTCGCGGTTGATGATTCGGCGGTAATACGAAGTTGATGCCAGTCCAGACCATGGGAATCGGAAAGCGCCGCAAAAATGCCTCTCCCATGGGGCCGTTGGGCGCCGTCGCTTCACCCGGATCGCTATCGAAGATGAGCCTCATCAGCTCGGCGTTTCGCCCGATCCGAGTAAGCACCTTATCCGCGATGGAACGGTCGTCGAACCCCGCATTCGTGGCTACCTCGTACGCCGGACCACGGAGGGCCGCTCCAAACGCGAAATCATCCGTTCGCTCAAGCGCTGCGTCGCTCGCGAACTCTACCGCTGCCTCCCACAAATCCTGCAACCCGCTCGACAGACGATAGGAGCATCAAAACCCGGAGGACATCATCGCCAAATCACGATAGCCTTGTGCTAATTTGTCGCGGAGACACATAGCCTCAAGTTAAGTAGCCTGCGGAGTCCATGTGTACGAGTTTGTTAGTCGCCCAGAATCCGTCTAGGACTGGCATTCACCGTATGTGACCCGGTAATTGGGGACTGGACGATTACAAAACGACTCGGAGAGATTTGAATGTTCGACGTGGTGGTCGTGGGAAGTGGCGGTCCCTTTGCCTCGCATCGTCGCGGATATTCTTCGATCCTGGTTCGCCACGACGGCAAGACTCTAATCGTCGATTGCGGCGACGGCACGATAGGAAAAATCCTCCATGCAGCGCATGCTCAACGAATGCGCGGAATATTCACCGGGTCGGTGACACTGTTGATCAGCCACGAGCATCCTGACCATTATTTGGGAGCCGCCGGCATTGCCTTCCACCTTGACATCGTGGATAGTGCCGACGAGCTACGCATACTGGCGCCACCGGACACAATGAGTAAAGTCCGAAAACTCTTGGGAGCTGTTGAATTTCGGGGCAAGGTTGATCTGAATCTCCGCGAAATCGAGCCGAATGCAGTTGCGGATATCGGTCGCCTCAAATGTGAATTTTTTGAGACGCATCACACCCGGGAATCAGTAGGCTTCATCTTCTCACTACCCCCGCGACGCCAGCTCCTGGCGGATGAGGCAGGCAAAGGTGCTGCTCCGGCTGGTCCTGTCCGTCGCCAGCCAACAGATGGACCACCGGTGGCACTTCACGATGGCTCAGAAGTGAGACCGGACGAGGTCCTGGGAGATGAGATTCCAGGCACGTCGCTAGTCGTAACCCCCGATGCGCAGATGAATAGCGAATTGGTCGATCGCTGGCTTGGCGCTGACTGCGTCATAGCTTCCACGCCCTTCCTTGACGTTGATCATTCGCGCGCGATTGATAACAGACATCTGACCGTGAAATACGCCGCGGAAACGGCGTCAAAGGCGTCAATTAAGCGCTTGTGCCTCACCCATTTGTCGCAGGTCTATGACGACGCTGATGTGTTGGAGGAGGCGAAGGCAATATTCCCCAATGCAAGCATATGTAACGATGGGGATCGGATCGAGGTATGAACCTGGACGCTCCTTCGAAAGACTGTGTTGGAATTTGAGCTTGGTTTCTAGCGAGAAAATCCGCACGGCCTGACTGGCGTCGCTTCGCGGGCTGCCGTCCGATTCGATCGCGGCAAGGAAGTCAAGCACTCAGGCAAGATTCAGGTTGGCGCCGCCGGAGAAGGGCACGAGCATGGGGCTGCCCACGCGAATCTCACATCCGAAGAACGTGGCTTGGCGGATGTGGATTTCAACGTAGGACACGGGCTTGCCGTTGATGAATATGCCCCGGCGGTTCTCGAGATTGGGATCCTGGAATATGAGCGGGTACTCGATCGGCACCTGATTCGCCGGCGCGCGCTTCGAACTGAATACATCGGTGGCGAGTCGATTCACGGCGGGGATCTCGCCGGGAGTCATCGGTCGGGAACCATCTAGCGCCAGGCTATTGCGTTCGATTTCCAATCTCCCAAGCTCCCGGAAGGCGGCCGCCGTAATCCCTGCGCGTGAGCCGGAATTACGTTGCGAGGTCCCGTGCGGAGGGTCTCGAAATCAAACCGCCGACCGATCCTCTTAGCCGGGTAGGGTGACGGGTTCGAACCGCCCCGATTCGACCGACCTGGTCGCCGCATCAAGCACGGCCATATTCCGCACGGCCTGAGTCGCGTCGCTTCGCGGGGCGCCGTCCGATTCGATCGCCGCTAGGAAGTCGAGCACGCAGGCAAGATTCGGATTAGCGCCGCTGGAGAATGGAACCAGCATGGGGCCGCCCACACCATCCACTCCCCAGCCTAGGTGCAATTCGACCTCGTTGCGGTTCGCGTTCGCCCAGCAGCTTCCCAGATCGCCGAATGCGTTGCAGAAGGTCTGGAAGCCAGGGTTTTGCTGAATCCCGAAGGTGCTCCAGACGCGTCCGATCGCTCCGCTGGCGAACTTCAACATAATCAAGGCGTTGTCGTTTATTGGGAACTCTTCCACTTTCGACGCCTTGTTCTCCACCGCGCACACGTGTTCGACCTCGCCGCCGATCCAGTGGACCATATCGATCGGGTGCAGAGCACCCCCAAACCAGGGGTTCTGAGGGTTTGACGGATCGGTACGCCAGGGAGTTGCCTTCCAGATCGGTCGCAGGTCGTGCACGTATCCGGCTTCCACCTGGAATATCCGGCCGAGTTCGCCCCGGTCCACGCGTTCCTTCACGAATTCGTAGTGGGGCGCGAATCTGAAAACCTGCCCAACAGCCACCTTTAGACCTTTAATAAGCGCCTTGGCGGCTATGGCGGCGGCTTCGGCGGTGTCGACGCCCAACGGCTTGTCGGTGAGAACGTGCTTTCCAGCGTCCAGGGCGGCGTTGACCTGCTCCGCGTGCAAATGGTCCACCGTGTTGACCACCACGATATCCAGGTCATCGGCCTCCAGCACTGACCTGGCGTCCGGCGAAGTGTGCTCCACGCCCACCGCCTTCGCCGTCCGCTCCAGTGCGTCCGGCTCCTCGTCGGCAAGCCGTAGAAGTTTTACGTTCGGGATCCCCGCAAGCGTCCTGGCCCAAAGATCGCCATGAACAGTGCGCGAGCCGACTCCGACTATCCCTGCTCTGTACTCAGCCATTCCAGATCCGGTTCCCAGCGACTAATGACCTTTTACTATTATCCAAAGTCGTTCCGGACCTTTACCACCTCGCCCGTTTCCACCGACTCCCAGGCTGCGGCGCAGGTCGCAACCGACTTCGCGCCGTCCCGCACGCCCGGACTTGGCTCCGTGTCGTGCTCCAGACAGTCGGCGAAGTGGCTCATGTAACGCAGTACCGTTTCGCCGTGGCCATAGGCTCCGAGCGTCTCCGCGTCGTAGGTAAACGTGCCCACCGGCTGTCCCTCGAATTCGTCGTACACGACGTTTACGTGACCGCCCTTCAGGTCGGTGTAGTCGGCCATCAACGTTCCCTTGGTCCCCCACAGGCTGATGCCCATCATGGGCATGGGCGGGTGGACCACATCGTAAACGCCCAGGACGCGGCCCATGACCCCGTTGACGAACTTGACGTTGAGGACGAAGTTGCTCTTGATCTCCACCTCCGGAGTCAAGCCGGCCCGGGTACCGTATGCATGAACTTCCTCGATGTCCCCGAGAATCCATCGCAGGATGTCAACGGGGTGGGATACGCCCCCGTACATGAGATCCTGCGGGACATCCTTCCGCCACGGAGTCAAGGGATAGATATGGCGCATGTCGTGAACGTAGTGACCCTCAACGAGGATCAGATCACCTAGAAGTCCCGCGTCCAGTTGAGATTTAGCGGCGGTGAACTCCGGCTCGAATCGCATCGTCTGCCCCACGAGGAACTTCAACCCTTTCTCGTCCACGAGTTTGACGAGACGGTCGGCATCGTCGATCGATGCGACCATCGGCTTGGTGCACACGATGTGCTTCCCGGCTTCCAGGGCGGCGGTCACGTGCTCGGCGTGAAGGTGATCGGGTGAATATACGCCCACTACGTCGATGTCGGACCTGCTCACCACCTCGCGATAGTCAGTGGTCCAATGCTTGATATCCCACTCCTTCGCAAGCGCTTCGACCTTCGACTCGGTCGCCGAGCAGATGGATCGAACCTCGAATGGGCTGTTCTCATCGTGATTTAGCGGAAGCATGGTGCCGCCCATGCCGATTCCGATAACCCCTACGCCGATCGATTTATTCACTCTGCGTCCTCCCTGCTGATTTCGACTTCGACGTGCTTCATGTGGGGCGGCCTCAGCGTTTCAGAACTCGAGTCTCACCTTCGTAGGAGCGCCGCCGGACTCGATCGACGCCAGTATGGATTCCCCCACGGCGGTGATTCGTGCGCCATCGATCTCGTCGAGAGGTTGAGGCGCATCTTCGAGTATCGAATCGACGAATCCACGGAGCACCCTGATCTCGGCGGCGGTCCATATCTCGTCCTCGAAATCAAAATCGATCACCGGCTTGCCGGCGAAGCTGTCCAGAACCACTTTGTTGCTTACGAACGTGCCGTCCGTGCCAAAGACTTGAACGTAGATGTTCGGCAGCGGCGGCCGCGTTCCCGGCGCCATGGCAATCCGCCCGATCGTGCCGTCCGCGAACTTGACGTTGACGACAAACGTCTCATGCACGTCCGACGGATATCGAGGATCGTGTCCGCTGAACGATCCGTAAGCCGCCACCTCGACTATCTCGTCCTTGAGATACCGCATGACGTCGATGTTGTGTGACAGCCCCCCGAAAGCGAATTGCTGGGGCACCTCGTAGCGCCACGGCGTTCGATCGTATATGGGACGGAGGTCCTGATAGTAGTCGGCCGCAACGAAGTAGATTTCTCCGAATTCCCCTTCATCGATAAAACGCCTCACAGCCATATGGGCGAGAACGAAGCGCTGTGTCTGCGCCGGCATCACGCGTTTCTTGGTGCGCCGCACGGCCTCAATGACCGCCTCCGATTCAGCATTGCTAACGGTCATCGGTTTGGTGACCAGAACGTGCTTTCCGGCTTCCAGGGCCTGGATGACCTGATCCTTGTGAAGATGATCCGGCGTATATATTCCGACGAGGTCAATGTCGGATCGGTCCAGAAGCGCATCAAAGCTGTCCGTGCCAAATTCGACGCCGTGGTCCGCTTGCGCCGTGCGGACCCTCTCCTCTACGACGTCACAGACGCCGCGAATCCTGGCCGGAAAGCCCGGCAGCGCGTTGATTGGCAGCAGACTCGACCCCATCCCGAGCCCGACAATCCCGATCCCCACTTCTGGCATTGTTGGCAGAACCTCCCGGGTGTCCGGCACGTAGCCGTAACTCACGCAGGTGCGGAATGTACCAGACGGACGCCGCTATCACATAGCTAGACGCGCCGAACCCGATCGGCGCCCGCTGGCCGCACGTCGCGCCACTGCCCTGCGCGCTCTAGAAATCGTTGAAGACCTTGACCGGAAGGCCCGATTGCGCCGACTCCAGGGCCGCGGAACAGGCGGCTATGCACTTCGCGCCCTCGATCTCATCGGGCATGGGACGCTTGTCGTCGATGATGCACTCCTCGAAGTGACGCATATACCGAATCACCTCGTTTCCGTGACCGGCCTCGGACCGGAACTCCATGTTCCATTCGGGCAAGCCCTCGAAGCGGTCGAAGATCGCAATATCTTCGACAAAGGTTCCTTTCGTCCCGTAGACCGCCAGCCCGTTCATCGGTTGTGGAGGCTCCACGAGACCAAACACGGCCATGATCCTCCCGATCACGCCATTCTCGAGGCGAAGATTCATCAGGAAGTTGTCCATCTCCCCCTCGGGATAGCGGGTGTCCATCCCGGAGGCCTGTCCGTAGCAGGTCACTTCGACGATGTCGCCGGCGATCCACCGGATCAGATCCACCGGATGGCACGCGCCGCCATATATGAAGTGCTGAGGGGCTTCGTATCGCCACGGCGTCGCATCGAATACAGGCCGCATGTCGTGAACGTAATGTGATTCCGCGAAAAGCAGCCGCCCGAGGTCGCCGCTGTCCACCAGTTTCTTGGCGGCCATGAATCGGGGTACGAATCTACAGGTTTGACCGACGAGGAACTTCAGGCCCGTCCGGCGAACCAACTCGACCGTCGCCTTGGCGTCGTCGAGCGAGATCACCATTGGCTTGGTACAGATGACGTGCTTGCCGGCCTGGAGCGCGTGGCTCAACTGCTCAAAATGAAGATGGTCGGGACTGTAGATGCCGACGAGGTCGATGTCGGGGCGATCGAGGATTTCGCGGTATTCCGTCGTCGTGAAGACGTCAAGCTCAGGGTGGTCCCGCTCCGCTCTGGCCATGGCCTCCGGACTGACATCGCATATCGCTCGAACCTCGAGCGTCGAATCGCGATTGGAGTTGATGCCCAGCATGTTTCGTCCCATCCCCATGCCGATTACACCGACGCCAATGTCCTTCGCCTTCGCAGCCATATGGATCGACTCCCGGATACCTCTCCATGGGGCTGATGACCAGCGGCCCATCGTTGGCGCCTCTATGGTACGCAAAACCCACAGCTCCTTCGGGCAGTGTCGAGCATCGCTGGAATCGAACGTCTGCCGAATGCCTCCGGCGCTCCCGGAAATTTCGCGAGCGTTCGCGGAGTCCATAATTCAAGCTCTCAAACGAGGCGGGCTGGTCATCAAACGGAGGCCTACGATGCGACTCAAGGGGAAAGTTTCGATTGTCACGGGGGCGGCCTCGGGAATCGGTCGCGCCTGCAGTCTCGAATTTGCCCAGCAGGGCTCCAACGTCGCGGTTGTCGACATCAACGATTCCGCGGGGCTTGAAACGGTCGCCGCCGTCGAAGCGGCCGGTGGCGACGCGCTGTATCTGCATTGCGACGTGTCCGACGCCGATGAGGTTCGCGGCATGATCCGCGCTGTTGCGGACCGGCACGGCCGGATTGATGTCCTGCTCAACAACGCCGCCTATCTTCGCGGCTTCAGCTCGGTTACCGAATCGGACGACGACGAGTGGGATCGTGCCATTCGCACAACGCTCACCGGCGTTTACCTATGCTCGAAGTACGCGCTTCCCAGAATCATCGAATCTGGAGGCGGTTCGATCATCAGCATGGCGTCCGTGGGCGGCATCGTTGCATTCAAGGACAACGCGGCCTATTGCGCGGCCAAGGCGGGCGTGATAATGCTCATGAAGTCGATCGCCGCGGACTACGGGTCTCGGGGAGTTCGCGCCAATGCGATCGCTCCCGGCGCCATAGACACACCGCTCAACGATCGGTACCGGGATGACGCCGACGTCCAGGCAATGTGGGCGAGAAAGTCGCTGGTGGGCCGGCCGCTGGCCGCTCCCAGCGAAGTTGCAGCCGCCGCCGTGTTTCTCGCCAGCGACGAGGCGTCGTTCGTCACCGGCGCCACGCTCCCCGTGGATGGAGGCTGGACGGCGACGTAGCGGCGCGCATGTCAGACATACAAGGCCCACCATTGTGAACGCGATTCATGCCTATGGGCAGGCCGGCGACCCGGCGGAACGACGCCGCCGTGAAAAGGGCGGGCCTTCAACGGGAATGCGTTCTCGTCTGGGGCGCGCCTTGCCGGGCCATCGCGTTTCGGTCGCCGGCGAGTCCACACCGTTTCAGCAGGCCGACCTCTCCGTGCTCGGGCACTTCGGAGCGGACGCCTCCGGCCGCGCCAACCTGGACATGAGCTAGGTGGGCTCCGGGTTCTATGTCGCAATCGCGGCTGCGCTGCTTCTGTATCTGCTCGCGGTCTGCGCCGGAGCCATCTACTCTTCGGGGAGATGGACTCCGTCGTCACTCCCCCGAGTTCCGAGGGCGCGTTGGTTTCTTCTGGCGTTTGCAGTGGCGGTCGTAGCGGGACAGGCCAGCGTGGCGGGCGGCAGCGCCCTCGCGTTTGCGTTCGCCGTTCTCCCGGCCGCGGTCCTAGCCCCGCTCGCCGTCGTGGCCTTCGTGGTGCGGGGGCTGAACCGTCCGGTGAGCTGGGGACATGCCACGGCGGCCATCGTCCTTGGCTCTTTATTTTCCACGGTCGTCGCAATCCTTCTGGAAGGGGCGGCCCTTGCCCCCATAGCGATCCCGATCGCCTTGGGAGGCGGCAGTGCCGATATCTACAGCCCGGCGGTTAGGTTCGTGCTCGTCTTGGCCGCCGCCACCGTCACGGCCCCGCTGGCGGAGGAGTTCTCGAAGGGTCTCGGCATGGTGTTGCTCAGAAGGAGGATCGGCGGCGCCTCGGGGGCGTTCGTCGTGGGAGTTTCAACCGGCGCGGGCTTCGCCATCGTCGAGGATTTCGGCTACTACAGTTTAGATCCAAGTTTCCGGAGCTGGTCGATGTTCGCGCTGGTCAGGGGAGTCGGGGGCATTCTCCACCCCTTGACTTCTGGTCTGGTCGCGCTCGGAATCTACGGGGTGCTGGGCCAACACCCGCGGGCATGGCGCCGCCTGGCGGGGTTTTTTGCGCTCGCCGCGGGCGTCCACGGCCTGTGGAACCTGCTGCCCGGCATAGGTCTTGGAATCGGAGCGGCGAACGACCCCGATTTGCTTCTGGGCGGGGACGAATCAGACTTCTCCGCTGTCTCCACTGCGGAAATCCTTGTGATATTGATCGTTGGGGTAGTGATTTTCGCGCCCAAGGCGATCCTCTTGTGGAGGATATTGGCCATCGTGGTGAGGGAGCTTCGACGTTCCTTACCGCTCGAGATCGCCGGTACTCCGCCCATCCCCACCATCGCACCAAGGCCCGGACCCGTCTCTCGAGCGTCCGCGTTTCTGGCCCGGCAGGTCCGGACCGTCGCCCAAGGCCCGTCGCCGGTCCCCAATCTGCCTGCCCGTATAGCCGACCTTCGAGGGCCCTTTGACGGGGAAGAGTCACCCATCAGGCGCGCGGGCTTCTGGCGGCGGTTCACCGCGTTCGCTTTCGACTGGTTCATCGCGACTGTCATCTTCTCGGTCTTTGGAGTCGGCGCCGTCATGGCTTCGAGGACGGAAGCGCTGCTGGTGACGTTGCTCGTGTTCCCCGCATACTTCATCGGTCTGCCCCTGCTGCTAGGGACTACTCCGGGCAAGATCGCCCTGGGCATCGCCGTGGCGGGCGACCTGGGTGACCGCATCTCCCGCCGTCGTATGTTGTTTCGGGAATTGGTGGCCAAACCTCTTTCGGCTCTGGGTTTCTTCGTTGGTTATCTATGGGTCGTCTGGGATCCCGAGAAGCAAGCCTGGCACGACATGCTGGCAGGCACGTTCGTCGTGAGCTCCCCGGACGGTCGCGGCGCGTCTGCAGGCGCGAAAGAGCCGGAATCGGACCTCAGAACTTAGTTTCATTATTCCCCGTATTAACGTTTGAGGGATGTTGGTAAGACATCCCGTTTGGTCCAGGCGAAGCGTTCGGCCTCCTGGTTGTGGGCCTGGGTCAGGCGGTCCATCGACGCGTGAAGCCCTCGTGGGGAGGTGAAGCCGGCTCCAAATAAACCCCGCCAGCAACGGATTTCACGGCGGCGGGCAGGGCGGTTACGATCCAATCGCGAATCACGCCGACGGTTTGCAGCGACGGCGGTCAGCGCGCATCGGGATCGGAGGAGCCATGGATATCAATGACGCGCTCGGCGCGTGCGGTGTGCTCGACGATACCCTCTCGGATGCCGACATCAAGTCGCTCGATGAAGGCGGGTTTCTTCGCATCGACGAAGCTCTCACTCCCGCGCGGGCCGCCGCGATGCGGGACCGGGTCGAGGAGCTGGCCAGGATCGAGGGTGACGACGCCGGAATCGAAGTCCACAAGGAGGAAGGTACGGATCGGCTGGGGGATCTGGTCAACAAGGATCCCATGTTCGATATCTGCTTCACACATTCCAAGGTGCTCGCCTGCGTTAGCCATATCATCGCGGGCGAGTTCAGCATGGGGGCTCTCAACGCTCGCAACGCGCTCCCGGGACGCGGCCACCAGGCCCTTCACACCGATTCAAGCAATCCAGTCGCACCCGGCGAGTATCAGTTCGTCAACTCGATTTGGTTTCTCGTCGACTTCACGGAGGAAAACGGGCCGACGAGGATCGTTCCAGGGTCGCACCGCCTGGGAAAGTTTGCGGAGGACATGATGGACGATCCCAAAGATCCGCACCCGGACGAGATCCATCTAACCGGCAGGGCGGGCACGGCATACGTTATGAACGCCCATGCTTGGCACAGCGGTACCCAGAACAACAGCAGCGCGAACCGGCCGGCCGCGTTCGCCTTTTTCGGGCGCCGTGACCTACCGCAGTACATCAATCAGCGGAAATACATAAGACCGGAGACCTACGAACGCCTGAGCGAAGCCGCTCGTTACATTCTGGATGTTCAGGGCACCACGGAGTTTTCGCCGCCTGATTTCGACCGCGCTCGAGCGTCGAGCGAGTACTAGGCGCCAGTCAACATCCAATACGCCGAGACCGCCGTTGGCGGCGGCGCGGGCATCCGGGATTCGGGTTCCAAATCGAGCGACGTCCATGTAGGCAATCCCGCCGGTCGGCCGTCCGGGCGCAAGATTTCCCGCTACGGCGGGTAAGCTGAGGTTCGCGCTCGGTCAAACCGAATTCGGAACCTAGCGCCAGAGGGACCGAGGGAGGCGCCTGTGCGGGTCATCGGTGCGCTGCTGCTTGTTGCGTCATACGTAGCGTTTTCCTCCTCCGCGATCTCCTCGGACGCGGCCGTCGAAGCGCTTACCCGCGATGAAAAGCCCGTACTGATCGAACTGGATTTTGGCGGTTCGTCCATCAAGTCCGCGGACCTGGAAACGTGGGAGCCGGTGGAGCACGGTCAGCTCGCGTGGGTCGGAGACGAGCTTTCCACTGGACCAGGCAGCCGGATCACCCTTCTCTTTTTCGAAGGCTCGATCATGCAGCTTGAGCACGACACGCACGTCAGAATCGTCGATTCGTCCGCGCTGGAATCGGGGTCGACGACGATCGACATATTTCAGTTCGCGCCCGGCAATACGTGGAGCAGAGTAGCCGAGCTCTTCGACACCGCATCGTCTTACAACGTGCTGACCTCCGCCGGAGTCGGCTTGGTAAGGGGAACTCAATTCAAAGTGACGGTGCACGCGGACGGTTCCATGGACGTGGCGTCCGCAGAAGGCGAGGTGGAACTATCCAAGTCCAAGGCTGAAAAGGGTGTCATCGTCAAACCGGGAAAAAGGTCATCGCTGGCCAAGGAACCCAAGGCGCGCCCGACGAAACCGGAGGATTTTAAGCCCGGTAAAGCCGATCGGGAGGAGCTTGAAAAGCTCAAGGAAAAGAAGCCCAAGCCGAGCCACTCGGAATTTGGCCAGGGCAAGGCAGCCAAGGAAACAGAAAAGACCGACAAGAACTCCGAGGACAAATCGAAGGCCAAGGGCGGCGATAAGGACCCGCCGCCGAAGAAAAAGGGGAAATCAAACGGCAAGGCCGACAATTAACGCGAGGGGTCCGCTAAGGCCAATATGACGGATCGTTTTGTCCTCGACTGATCGCTCGCCCCCGCGGTTCGCCGATGACTGACCAAGAGTGTCGGGTCAGAACCGCATTCGCCTTGCGTACGACATCCCGGTGATGATCGTCGACGCGTTTTCCGATTATGTTCTGGGTGGATCAGTGTCTGATCCGGACGGATGTGAATGACGCAGGCGCAGACTGGCGCACTAACCGAAATCGGCCCACCCTCGGACGACGCCTGCCGGCAAGTTTGGACGAAGTGGGGCGAAGCGCACGAAATACCGGAATCTGATCCACGATTTGAAACCATCTACGGACTCCTGCGCCGAGAGATAGAGCGGCTGCCCGTTGGAGACCTGGTCGTCGACGCCGGAGCCGGGGATGCCATCCTGGAACCGATGTTCTCTCGCGGCCACTATCTCTCGATCGACTTCGTCGCTGGCGGACCGGTAATGGGCTGGGAATTCACGAATTTGGATATTTTGGGAGATGTCAACTCCCTTCCGGTCGCGTCGAATAGCCCCGCGCTGGCCCTATCCATAACCGTTCTTGAGCACACCAACGACCCATTTCGAACCGTCGACGAGATCTAGCGAGTGCTACCGCCTGGGGGGCGGGCTTTCTCCTATGTTCACTTCATTTGCCCTCCACACCAGGAACCGTACGACTTCTTCCGTTTTACGGGGCACGAGCTTGAAAGCATCTTGACCCGCGCCGGATACGACAACATCGCGGTCTACGCGGATTGCTCGGAGCGATACGCCAATGCATACAGCGGCGGTTGTGCGATCTAGCAGGCCACCCGCAATGTGTGAGGAGACGCGCAGACCATGCGACGGGTCGAACAGGCAATCGAGACCGTCCAGGCCGTGGTCTCCGCTGCGATTCACGTCGACCCGAAGGCGCCGACTCGCTTCGATCGGGAAAACCCTCAGCTGGCTCTCGGCCAATTCGGTATTTGTGAAAAGCCCGGCGGACCGCTGACGCTCTTGGATCTACGAATCCTCGACAAGAGCGACGTGATACAGCGGTTCGCGCGCTGTCCTTCCTGTCCCGACCACCACCCATCAAACCGGTCCGGATCATGAACCGGTTCGGGCGCCGGCGATCGATACTCAGATGCGCGAGCGCGGCGCCAGAGGCCACTGACCAGTGCTCCGCGAAATAGCGGATGCGCAGCGCGGCCGCGTAGATGATGAAGCCGCCGAGGCCGCCTCCGTGTCAGAGCGATAGATGCCGTACGCGGACCCGTCGGCAGCCAATAACAGGCTCACAGACAGCATCGAGGCCATTAGGGCCCGCAATGGCGGCGGCGATTGGCGATGGAAGGCGATGGCCTGGATATAGAGATTGAATTCGTTGGGCGCGGTCCCCGAACCTATCAAACATTTACCCAACTCCTAGCCGGACGATGGACGGTTCGGAAAGGAGACGGGGAAGGGCATCCGATCGACGAAACTCCCCTCGACGTTGGTCCACCTGAACCTTCTCGATAGCGAAGCGGCTCAACGAATGGCGCTCAACACAGGTGCTCATCGGAATGGCGATGAGCTTGCCGAGAGCGCCATCACTATGAAGGGATTGTGATCGTTCGTGTTTTAGCACGCGGTCGCTGGCGTAAGTGTGCTTGCCCTGTTTCGTGGTTCGGGCGTCAATTCAACGGTGGGGCTTCAGCCTCCGCTAATCTTGATCGCTTCTTAGAGACCGGTGCTGGCTACTAAACACTCGCGAGCTTGATGGTCCTGCCGCCGACCATCCATTCCCGGACGTAGAGGCTGCCGTTCGAATCGGCAGTGATTCCGTGCGGGCTGTTGAACTTCCCGATTTTCACGTGTTCCGGTGCTACGTTTGGATAGTTCGGCAGGTTCTCAACACCCGGATTCTCGCCGAGGTAACAGATGAGCCGGTTGGCGGAGTCGAGGACCGTCAACCGGCCGGCGCGGTGCTCGACAATAATCAAGCTATCCCCCAACTCCACGAAGCAACACGGTCGGTAAAGGAAACCCGATCCGAATGCACGCTTGAACGCGCCGTCCAGGTCGTAGACCTGTACCTGGCTATTACCGCGGTCGGCGACCAACAACTCCGGCTCGGAACCGCGCCTGTCGATAGACACGCCATGCGGGTTTTCAAACGTCCCAGCCGTACCTTCCTCTCCCGTGATCGAGCCAGCGTATTCGCCGCCAGCCGCATAGCGGTGCACGATGTATGAGCCGTAGCCGTCCGTTACCCAGATGTCGCCCGACCCACCGAATCGATCTTCGTCTACGGTCATGGAAGTGGGCGAATACGTGCCACCTTTCCGGTACACATCGAGATCGGGACGGTCGAGGCTCATGACAATTCGACCATTTAGTTCGATCTTCACCACGCGGCCCGAGAGGTTGTCGGCAATCCATAGGTGCTCGACCCCGTCATCCTCTACCAGCAAGAGATCGTGGGCGTTATCGATATCGACTGCGACTGAACGCAGGAGCTCTCCTTCAGTATTGAAATAGAGCAGCTGCGGTTCTCCTTGATGCAGAGTGACAATGCTCTGGTCCCGCGTTGTCACCATGCCCGTGTGCGACCAGCCGTTACGGGCACTCTCGGTTTCTGGTATCTGAGCCCAACCCTCGATCCATTCGTACTTGAATGCGCCTTCGCCGATTCTCATATCAGGCACTGTTCCCAGCGCCGCGGGCGTCTTTCTCTGGCAATTCCTCTGTCTCGAGCCCCTACCCCATCAGTTCTTAGCCCTTGAACGCCATGTGGATTCATTGCGCCGAACCTCGCGAATGTTGAGTCGATAAAGCGCACGATCGATCACACTTGCGTTGCTTAACCATTGCAAGGGCAGTCGCAGCCGTATGAGTAATGAACCTCAGAAACTCCGCCAACTCCGGAGTGTTGGCCGAGTGTCGATCGGCCGTACTCGAATCGTCCAGTCGATATAGATCAGGCGCACCAGGGCGCATCTGCGCTCCAGCGATTAAACCGCAACGTGTCGGGATCCTCCTGGACCAGCCGCTCGCGTGCGCGCTCCCAAAGACTTGCCCACTCGCGATGGTCGGTAAGCGCGCTTGAAGGGTCGGACTTGCTTCGAACCACGAACCCGGGAAACCAGGACCGGCCTGTCGGCTGGCCCGTCGGCTGGTAGCGCAGATCGAAGCTCCATCGAATCGCGTCAGTCACGTTCGCGTGGGCGCAATGCATGGTGTGCTGCGTGAGGAAGAGCGCCGATCCGGCTCGCAGGGGAACGGGAATTGCGAGGTCTTCCGGCACAAACTCGTCGGGGATCGTAAGCGCAGGAAATCGCGGGCAATGGCCGACCATGCCGCGCTTGTGGCTCCCTGGCACGATCGTCAGGCAGCCGGATTCCACGGTCGCGTCGGTTACAGGCACCCAGACCGTGAGCATATCGGTGTCATCGGCGTCCTCGGTTACGACGCCGTTATCCTGATGCCAGGGGGTCGTCACCGCGGTACCGGGAACTCCGGTCACGTTTGGTCCAGGGCCATTCGGCTGGTCGGGCGTGGGCACCTTCATGCGTATGTGCTGGACGGGATTCGAGTACACCTCGGTCCCGAGCAGCTGCTCAACTGTGTCGATCAAGGGAGGATGAGTGAACAGATCGAACGCCGCTTTTCCAAGGTACATGGGTGTATCCGCCGTGATGTTTTTCAGCGGAAGGGATATGTCAAACGGCTGCAATGACAGATTGCCCGATTGCTGATAAACGCTTATGACCCGGTCGCTGAATGGTGTCTGCGGGGCGTAGGATTGAATCGCGCCCTCGTCAAGCATCTCGGCGGCGAGGCCGTCGAGGATGTCGCTGTAATCTCGCTTTAGGGCGCGGAAATCGACGTCGGGATCGAAAACGTCCTCGGCTACTGTGTAGCCCTGTTCGCGAAACTGCTCGAGTTGAGCGTCAGTAAGAAGGCTGGCCATTCGCTGCTCCCCGGCGCGCCGGATCGAGATCTTTCCCGACCGTCAACGGTCGGATTATCCCTCTGACATGACTAAATGTCGATGGCTCGCGCGGATGCAGGGCTCCATGACTGATTCCGTTACTGACATCCCGCTGCAGGCAAGTCATCGAAGCGCCGGTCGAAAATGTCTAGCCGCCGGGCATCGTGGGCAAAGCCCCAAAGGGTCCGGTCGTGTATGAAGCCCGTCGCGAGGATCACGCGGGCACTGTTGACTCATAGCGCCGCAATCCGGTCCCGCATCTTTCTGGCAGCACTTGCAGCGACTTCGAGAGATCTAAATCAACTCTCCTTCCAGTGGCAACGGAGCGTCCAACGCAAAGCTTCTGTAACTAAGTTCTGCAATCCGGTTGCGCAACAAGCGCTAACCGTCCTGAACGCCTCACGTATCATTTCTCGATGACTAGTCGCTCGATTCCGCTCCTGTCAAAGAGCCGATTCATGGCCGGGCTCCAGTGCCACTTGCGTTTATACAAACAGTGCTTTGAGCGGGACGACGAGACGCCACCCGACCCAGCGCAGAAATCCCGATTCGACATGGGAACACGAGTTGGAGTCGTCGCCCGGCAGGTGCATCCTGGCGGCATTCTGATCGACGAGCCCTTCAACAAACACGAGGCCGCGGCTGCGCAAACGAAGCAGCTTTTGGAGCACTCCGATGCATCTACTTTGTACGAAGCTGCCTTCACCGAAGACGGCGTCCGCGTACGCGTCGACATTCTCTCTCGATCAAACGATGAATCCTGGGATCTGATTGAGGTCAAGTCGTCTACGTCGGTGAAGGAAGAGCACATTCCGGATTTGGCGATTCAGCTTCATACGTTGGAGCGGTCCGGCCTAGCAATTGATCGGGCCTCCATCGCCCACATCAATCGCGACTACGTTTACCCCGGGGGCGCATACGATGCATTTGACCTGTTCGCGGTCAGCGACAGGACGACCGAGACAAGGGGCTGGCTGGGCCAGGTCCACGGAGCGCTCGCGGATATGCGTCAGTCACTCGAGAGCGAATCCGCTCCCATAATTGATATCGGTTCCCACTGCACGAAGCCATACGCGTGCGAATTCATAGAGCATTGCCGGAGGAATGAGCCGGAATGGTCCGTTGACGAACTGCCCAGGATCACCGCAGATCGTGTTTCGAATTTCCGGGCCTCGGGTATTCGTTCAATTTTTGACATCCCTTCGGGCTCTCGCCTCTCAGAAACGCAAGAGCGCGTTAGGGAAGCTGTGTTGACCGGAGAGCCATTTGTATCGCCGGCATTGAATGAAGAGCTTCACCGTATCCTTCCGCCCGCGCACTTCATCGATTTCGAGACTGCCAACCCGGCGTTGCCAATCTACCCAAACACTCGTCCGTACGAAGTTCTGCCTTTCCAATGGTCCGATCACGTTCTTCATCCGGACGGGCAGTATTCCCACCACGAGTTCCTTGCAGAAGGTTGGGATGAACCGCGACCGGAATTCGCCCGGACCCTGACCAAACAACTAGCCGGTGCGGCTACGATCGTGACGTATAGCGGATACGAGATAACGCAACTCCGAAATCTCGCCAGATCTCTGTCACGCCTGCCTCTGGGATTTGACGGACTCTTATCGTTGCCGCATGTTGACTTGCTAAGCCTTGTTCGATCCCACTACTACCACAGGGATTTTCGCGGTTCATTTTCGATCAAGTCAGTCCTACCCGCGCTGATTCCCGACTTCGGCTATGAGGACCTCGAAATCCAAGATGGAGAAGTGGCGTCCAGCGCGTTTCTTGAAGCGATCGATGAGGAAACTCCTCGCGAGATTTCCGACTCGATTCGGTCGGACCTGCTTGCCTACTGCCGCCGCGACACAGAAGCGATGACGCGAGTAGTGGATGCCCTGAAATCCGTGAACTGAAGTCGTCGAATCGGCTTACCAGACACCGCGGTTCCCATCGCAGCCAATCTTCTGCGATTGTTGAATCAGCTATTTGATCCACTATCTCGGAATAGTGTGGACTTCCTTCGGGGTGGCTACCGACACCGCCGGGGCACTGCCCATCGCTGCCGGAGAAAATCTCCAGCGCCTCCACAGCGAAGCCGCGTTCGCCCATCTCCGCGGCGTTGGCCCACAGGCGCCTCGTCCCGACCAACCATCCGCTAACGACTCAACCGCGCTGGGGATCGGAGCCCAAGTCAGGCCCTCTTGCCGATCGTCATGGTCCGCATTGTCGTTCGAACCCTGGATTCGTGCACACGTCGGACGCCGGACCGCGGAGGGCTGCTCCAAGCGCCAAATCAACCGTCCGCTCCAGCGCTCAGTCGCTCGCGAAGTCCATCGCTGCCTCCTACGAGTCCAACAAACCGATTGAGAAGCTATAGGAGGATCACGTCCAACCATCGGGGGAGCCATCCGGCATCCACGTCGAAAAACAGCAGTTCGCGGCAAAGATTCGACTCGATTGGGGTGGATGGATCAGGCGCTATTCTGAGGTAATGGGTTACGATCCGCAGCGGCCTAAGGGTGAAAAGACGAACAGTGTTTCGGATGGTGTCGCCGAAAAATGCTTCTGACTGCAATGAGTGCCCGAAGAAAGAGAACACTGAGAGAGCCTGCTCGAATTATGAGGGGCTGCGCCCAATAGAGGATCTTCAGGGGCTCTATTCGTGGCTGGGGTAATGGGCAATTCGGAAGAATCACGACGTTGGGTTCAGGCCCAAGGACGCTGTAAGGGGGAGCCATGACGCAGCCAACTAGATGGCCGGATCAGGTCTATCGCCGTCTGCTTGTAGACATGCACGTACCCGATTGGCATCCCGACCTTTTGAGCCGATTTGATCCGGTCGACTATGTGGAGACGATTGCGCGGGCCGGCTTTCAGTCATTTGAGCAGTACGCCATCTCGTGCGCCGGGTTGTGTCTGTGGCCCACGAAGGTGGGACAAATGCATGGCGCCATGAACGGCCGCGATTTCTTCGGGGAAGTCCTGGAGGAATGCCGGCGTCATGGCCTCCACACCGTTTGCTATTTCCACGTGATCTGGGACAACTGGGCTTATGAGCAGCATCCCGACTGGCGGATTCGGCCCGCCGGCGGCGATGACAAGATCATGCAGGGCCGCTATGGGTACGCCTGTCCCAACTCGCCCTACAGCGATTACGTCCAGGCCCTCCTGCGCGAACTGGTCGGCGCCTACGAGTTCGAGTGCATCTTCATCGACATGACCATGTGGCCGGATGTCTGTTATTGCCCGCATTGCACCGCTCGGTATCGGCAGGAGTTTGACGCCGAACCGCCGCGCATCGTCGACTGGGACGATCCGGCCTGGAGGCAGTTCCAGAAGGCCAGAGAGTCATGGCTGCTTGAGTTCGCCAACGGCATGACCAACACCATCAAGCAGATCCGCCCCATATCCGTCCACCACCAGTTTGCCACCGTGTTCCGCCATTGGCTGTCCGGGGTGTCGCTGGGAATGGCGGAGGCCTGCGACTTTGTGGGTGGAGATTTCTACGGAGGTCCGGGTTCGCATTCTCTCGCCTGCAAGGCGTACACCGGATTGACCCGCAATCGCCCCTTCGAGTTCATGACTTCGCGCACCGTCCATGTCATAGATCACGTGACCGTCAAAACCGCCGAACAGATTCGCCTTGAATCCTTCATACCCACGCTCCACTCGGCGGCGTTGATGCTGATCGACGGGATCGACGCCGATGGCACCCTGAACCGCGAAGCCTACAGCTTCATGGGTGACCTGAACGCCCAACGTGCTCCTTATGAGCCTTTCCTGGGGGGCGATCTGCTGGCGGATGTCGCGATCTACTTCGACAAGAACTCCGTGTACAACCCGGACGAAAACCGGGTGCACATAACCGAGGTGCGGGCGGTGGACAAATCACCGCACCTGGACGCTGTGGAGGGAGCGGCCGATATCCTCCGCGAGGGCCACATTCCCTTCGGAGTGGTGACCAACGCCACCCTGGACCAGCTTAGTCAATTTCGGGCGGTGATCGTGCCAAACGTTCTGGAGATGACGGAGGAACAGGCCGTCCAGTTCAGGAAATTCGTGGAGGACGGTGGCGTGTTGTACGCCAGCGGACCGTCATCGCTGGACCGGTTCGACCAGGCCGGGCCCCAGTACCTGCTGGAGGAGTTGTTTGGAGTCCGCTACACGGGAAGGTTGGGGACGACCGTCACGTACTTGACGCCCACGGATGAAGAAGTGGCGAAAACAATTTGGCCCCAGGACCACTTGATCTTCAACGGGTCGATGGTGCGGGCCGAAGCACTGCCGGGAGCCGAGGTGTTGGCTACGGTGACGCTGCCGTTTGTGGCGCCAGAGGCTGGCCACGCCATCGGCAGCCGCTTTGCGGCGATCATCAGCGACCCACCGGCCTTGACACCGGGAAACGATCCGGGGCTGATCGTGAATCCCTTCGGCAAGGGAAAGGCAGTCTGGGTGGCGGCGCCGATTGAAAGCAGTGCCGAGCCGGTAAATGCAAGGCTGGTTCTCAGCCTGCTGAAACGGGTGTTGCCGGGGCCATACAAGTTTGAGGTGGATACACACCCATCGGTGGAAATGACTCTGTTTCATCAGGAGGAGGACATGCGCCTGCTAGTAGGGCTGCTGAATATGCAGTTGCAACATCCGGCGATCCCGGTTGGCGCGACCGTGCGGGTGCAGCCGCCGCCGGGTCGGTGGGCGACCGAAGTGGTTCGCGTGCCCGATCGCAAGACGATACCGTTCGAGAAAGTCGGGCCGTACATCCAGTTCAGCCTTGAACCTTTTGAAGCGCTGGTCATGGCGGTTGTGGAGTACGAGTAGGTATTCCGCAGCGCACGCGAGCGCTGCGTGAAGACTGTTGGCGTCTACTGCATGTGAACGCCGCCGCATACGTTGATTGCTTGGCCGGTGATGTAGTCGGAGTCGGTCGACGCGAGGAAGCTGACGAGTTTTGCGACATCTTCGGGCTCTTCCTGCCGCCCGAGGGGAATGGTTTTCACAATCGCCTCGCGTGCGCCGCCCTTATCCAGGCCCATCGCTTCCGACCGGACGGTGTCGATGTAGTCCCACATGCGGGTGTCGACTACGCCAGGGCAATAGGCATTAACAGTGATGCCATGAGGGGCGAATTCTTTGGCCATGCACTGGGTCATGCCGATGACGGCGAACTTGCTGGCGGAGTAGGCGAGCTGATCGAAGCCGCCGCGGCGGCCGCCGATGGAGGCGGCATTGATTATCTTGCCTCCGCCTTGCGCGATCATCCGGCGGCCGGCTTCGCGGCCACAGATGAAAACGCCACGAACGTTGACGTTGTGGACCCGATCGAAGTCTTCCAGGGTCGTGTCCAGGAAAGGGCCGATGTGGATGACGCCGGCGTTGGCCACCAGGACGTCAAGGCTGCCGAATTCGCTGATGAGATCGGCGACGATGCCGCGGACGGCATCTTCGTCGGTGATATCGCCGGGAACCGGTAGGGCGCGGCCGCCGGCGGACTGTATCGACTGCTGGACGCCGTCCAGCGTCTCGGCATCGATGTCGTTGATGGCGACGGCGAAGCCGTCGGCGGCCAGGCGCAGAGAGATGGCGCGGCCGATGCCGCGGCCAGCGCCCGTGACCCACGCGACGGGTGCCGGATGGTCGGACATGATACCTCCTGGAGAGGTGATGGTCGCCGGCGGGCGGGACTTTGTGGAAGTTACCGGCAGTTGTGACGACGGCAAGCAGCATACTTGCATTCTGGTTGGTTCTGCCTCAGCACCGAGGGCTCGACACGGGCCGACGGAGCCAGATGCCGCCGCCGTGACTTTCCGCAGGGCAGCCAGCTCCGTACCGATGTCCTCGGCACTTACCTGTTTGGACCTGCGCATCGGCTCCCGGTGTGACACGCGTGCCCGTATCTGTGATGGTGCCCAGGGTTTCCCGGGATGTGCCGCCGGCGACGGCACTGCCTTACACTGCTGCCAATAGTGTCAGGAGGACCTGGTGGAATACGTGAACTTCGGCGCTTCCGGCCTCAAAGTCTCGCGCATTGCGTTTGGATTGGGCTTTCGAACCCAGTCGGATGAGCGCGAGATGCAGAAGATTGTCGAACGGGCATTGGAGCTGGGGATCACGCTGTTTGATTGCGCGAACGTCTACGGACCGATGGACGATCGCAGATACGCGGGCGTCTCGGAGCAGGTGCTCGGCAAAGCGCTCAAAGGCCGGCGGGACGACGTCGTCATAACGTCGAAGGTCGGAAGCGCCGTTGGCGACGGATCAAACGATCATGGAAACTCCCGATATCACATCGTCAGGGAAGTAGAGAGGTCGCTGACGCGGCTGGGTACCGATCGCATAGATGTCTACCTCATGCACGTTCGAGATAGCACAACTCCCTTTGCCGAGGCGGTTGGAACGATGGATGACCTCGTACGACAGGGCAAGATTCGCTACTGGGGCGTGAGCAACTTCGCCGCTTGGGAACTGTGCGAGTGCCTCTGGTCAGCCGATCGCCTCGCCGCGGCTAAACCTTCGTGTATCCAGAATCCGTACAGCCTCCTTCACAGGGAGCTCGAGAACGAAGTGGTGCCACTTTGCCGAGAAGAAGGCGTGGCCATTGAGGCCTACAGCCCTCTTGCCGTGGGTCTTCTCTCCGGGCGCTACGCCAGAGGCGAACTTCCTCCGTCCGACACGTTGTGGGGTAGTCGCCGAAAAGACGAATTCAAAGGCACCCTGACCCCACACGTCATGGACGTCATAGACGAGGTCGTGGACACTGCGGCTCGCTACGGGAAGACCCCCACGCAGGTTTCGATCAACTGGGTGCTGTCACATCCGGAGGTCACGGTCGCCGTTATTGGCCCAAGCAGGATGGAATATCTGGAAGATAACGTCGGCTCCATCGGGTGGCAGCTTAACGATGACGATCGCGCACGTTTGGACGCCGTTTCGGAGTTCTCGGTTCCTGCCATAGAGTGAAGCAGAGATCTAAATCAAACCGCGAACTAGAGGAAGTTGGACGGGACGGCAAGCTGATCGAATCGAGCCAGGGCTGCGTCGACGTGGGCCTGGGCTCCGCTCATCGAAATCGCCCCGTGCCCTGGAAGCAATCCGTCGAGCTGGACGTCGCGGAGCTTCTCCATGCTCCTAGCGTAGTCGGTGATCGAGCATTCCGCGGTATTCAGCAGGAGGATTTTCCCGCCATGGAACAGGAAATCGCCTCCGAACAAAAAAGATCGTCCATTCGATTCAAGCAGGTAGCTGATATGGGGCTGAGAGTGCCCCGGCGTCTCTATCGCTCGTAGCGACAACGACCCAACCTCTATCTCATCTCCGTCCGTCAGTTGGCTGCCGACTTCTACTGCTTGGAAGTCGTAGTCGGCGGGATAGCGGCCACCTTTTTTTGCGTGGGTGAGGTAGAGCGCGTCCTCGTCCGCCTCTTCCAGCCAACGCCGAGCAGCGGCGGGGACGCAAACTTCCAGCCCAAGTCGCTCCCTCAGACGCGCGCAACCTCCCGAGTGGTCTGCATGGGCGTGAGTGACCAACAACCGCTCAATCGAGTCCAGGCTGACGCCATCGTCACGAATATTCCGAAGGATCGGTTCGATATCGATGCCCACGCCCGAATCGACCAAGGCCCCAGATTTTCCGTCCGTGACGAGGTAGACGTGACTGTCGATTGGGTGGCTGATTCCGAATCCAAGGTCGCCACCACCTACCAGGTAGATGTGCTCGGTCAGGCGCATTGCTGATGCTCCAATCGGAATTCCGCGGGCGCAACGACAGGGCCCTCTACTCGTCGCCTCCTATCCTTGCGCGCTCAAGCCGGCCCCATGATCTTCTCTAATGACATCGGGTCCATGTCGGGCGTTATCTCGATCCGTTCCCGCGCCAGGGCCGCCGCATATATGGCATGAATGATCTCGAAACCGGTAAGGGAAGCTTCCGCGTTATTCCTATGGGTACCGCCATCGTTCACGACATCGCGTAGTTCTTCGTAGAAGGCCACGGTGGCGCGGTTCCAACTTGAATCACCGCTTGCAAGGGTCTGCCATCCAGCGACCGCGGGGCTCATCAGTTTGCAGCCGTGGGCAACGATCGAGTCAACCACGCCGTCTGTTCCAAGAACTTGAACGCGTTTTTGGAGCCACGTCTCATCGGGCAATTCAACGGCCCTTTGAAAACTACGTCCACATTCGAGGACCGCGCGAGAGCCGTCCGCGAAGCTGACGTAGCCAAGGACAAACGCCGGCGCTGGATGCACGGTCGACCGTCCGTCTTCGATATCAGCAACCTGTCCCATCACCCACTGAACTTCGGGGTCGTTCGCGAGCCACAGAACCATATCGACCATGTGCGGGCCCTGCTCCATCAATTGTCCGTACGATGACGCTCGGTAAAGATACGGCGTCCCGATCATGCCTCGTTCGACTGCCAACTTCGCGGCAACGAACTCGTCGGCGAAGCGCATCTGGTGGCATACGACCAGCCGGATTCCGGCGGCGCCCGCGGCGGCGACCATTTCACGGGCCCCGGTCACCGTCCTGGCCATGGGTTTCTCCAGGACGATCGCGCGCACGCCCGCGCCAATTGCCTGCATCGTCAACTGATAGCGGGGATATTCCATAGTGCATATGGCCGCAACATCGGGAACCGATTGGGCCAGCAGTTTCGAGAAATCGTCATACACAGGCGTTTCGTAGCGATCGGAAAACCGCGCGCGACCGTCAGCCTGCTCGTCAGCGCCCGAGACAACGTCCAACCCCAGCACGGAATCGACGGCATTCATGTGCTCCACGCTTCGATTGCCGCATCCAACGATCGAAACCCGTAGGCTGCCGGCCATTCAGATACCTTCTGCCCGTGGAAAGGGGATTCGCATATCGACCAGGACTATCGAGCCAGGCCGTTTCGGAGCGCCTTTAGGTCATTGTCCGTGACGCCGCCGGGGACGCTGACGGTCCGGCCCGGCTGCGACGCGTCGAGAATGAACTGCTCCTCCCGTTGGAGCGTGATTCGACATCCGAGTTTGGCCGATTTAAGGGCACCGAATATGGCCCACATGACCGGCAACGCTGTATCCAGCCGGCACTCGTGTGGCTTCGAGGAATCGTCGAGCCAGGTAGCAACGGCGGCCGTGAAGTCTCTTTGGCCGGGCACCGACTGGTCCCACCAGCTTGCAGGTTCGCTGAATACATCCGAATCTCCGCGCACCTGATAGCCCCAGGTTCCTACCTGCTCGGCCCAAATCAAGCCTTCGGTGCACAAGATATCGATATGTAGGTGCATCCAGTATTCGGACACGCCACGCGTTCCCAATCCTCTCGGCGTGCACTCCCAAAAGACCCGCCGGTCGCCGGGCAACCAGTAGGTCGCCATGACGTGAGACGGTGCGGCGTGGGACCATTCATATCCTTCCAGGCCCTCCGCGGTTGCCCAGACCGATTCCGGTTGCTGCTCGTCGAGCACCATCATCACCAGGTCCATCAGGTGGGGACCCATCGCCAGCGGGCCGCCCCAGGTGCTGGCTCGAACGAACACGACCTCACCCAGCCTCCCGGATTTGATCAGCTCCCGTATTGCCGGGTACTGGGGAAAGTAGCGACGCTGAGTGTTCACGATCACTTTACATCCGGTGCGCGCCGAGACTTCCTCGATCTTCATCGCTTCGGACGGCCATAGAGTGAGCGGCTTTTCAACGATGATCGCAGGTACGCCGGCCTCGGCTAACTGCGAAATTGGCTCGAGTCTTGCGTCCGGCTGCGTTACCAGGTGAACGACGTCAGGCCGTTCTTTGGCGACCATTTCATCAAGATCGCCGTACCGGCCAGGTATTCCGAATTCGTCCGCGAACGAGTCGCGCCTTGACGTATCCAGATCACAGCATGCGATCAGGTCCATGTTCGCGATATCCGGGTATACCTCGGCGTGCGATTTCCCCCTGGGCCCGCACCCGACGATTGCTGACCTGTATTTCAACAGAGATCCCTTCCTGCATCCGGGCGGTTCAGGTTGCTTCCCCGACTTCCACGTCGGAGCGTTACAGCTATCCCTTGATCCCCGAGAGCGCTATTCCCTGAACGAAATAGCGCTGGAATAGAAGAAAGATAATGAGCGCGGGAACGAACGCCACCGTGGCGGCGGCCATCATCGTGCCGTAAAGGCCGCGGTACTCGAGCTGGAGAATCGAGATCGCCAGCGTCAACACGCGCATTTCTTCCCTTGACGTCACCACGAGGGGCCAAATGAATGAATTCCACGCACCTATCGCTATGAGTGTGCCAAGCGCGGCGATCGCCGGTTTGCTCATTGGCATTACGATCCGCCAGAAAACGGTGAACTCTTTCGCGCCGTCGACTCGCGCTGCGTCGAGAAGCTCGTCGGGAATACTCAGTAGATATTGGCGCATCACAAAGATCCCAAAAGGCCCCGCCGCCATGGGAAAGATGATTCCTTGAAGGGTATTGGCCATATTCATGCGGACGATGAGGACGAAGAGAGGAATTATCAGAACCTCGAACGGCACCATCAACCCTCCAAGTAGCCCAAAGAAAATGTAGTTCCTCCCTGGAAACTTAAGTTTCGCGAACGCGTAGCCGGCCATGGACCCGAAGATGATTACGGTAGCTGCGGTTCCCAGCGTGACGATGGCGGTGTTCAATGTGTAGCGCAGAATATTGGTTCGATTAAAAAGAAACGCGTAGTTCGCAAGCGTCGGTTCGGCGGGGATGAACTGGGGTGGATATTCGAATAACGTCTCGGTTTCTTTGAATGACGTTGAGAGCATCCAAAAGAATGGCAGCAGAGACGTGATTCCCATCAATATCAGCACCAGATAGACCGCGGCAGCGCGGGCACCGAATCGTACTCGACGCTGTACCCAACTCCTGTCGCGTATTCGGACTGCTTGGGTTATTTCAGCCACCGTCGCCCCCTAGGTTGCTGGCCTCAGAATTCGGAGCTGTATGAACGTGATGATCATGATCGAACCGAAAAGCACATAGCTCATGGCGCTTGCGTAGCCCATTCGCAGACCGCGAAATGCCTCTGTCCAGATGTAGTAGCCGAGAACGTGCGTGCTGTAGTAGGGTCCGCCCTCAGTCATGATGAACACAACGTCAAATACCTGGAACGATTGAATGGCCGCCAGCACCATCACAAGAGCGATCGTGGGCCGCAGCAACGGCAAAGTTACGTGCCAAAAGGCCTGCCACTCGGATGCGCCGTCTATCTCGGCGGCCTCGCGCTGCTCAACGGGGATATCCTGCAGACCGGCCAAGAACAAGACGCTGAACCAGCCAAAGCGGCTCCAAACGCCAATGACGGCGATTGCTGGAAGCGCCGTAAGCATGTCGCCCATCCAGATATGGCCAGGGAGCCCGACGAGTCTCAAAATGGCATTGAGTAGGCCCACCTCGCCGCCCTGGTAGATGAAGTTCCAAACGACGGCGATAACAACGCTCGATGTGATGACCGGAATGAATATGAGGCTCCTGAACACGTTGGTGCCTCGAAGGCCCTGATTGACGAATATCGCCGCCAAAAGGGCGGCCGCCGTAGTGGCGGGAATAACCATCACCGCATAGACCGCGGTGGCTTTCATCGAGAGCCAGAAGACCCTGTCCGTCAGAAGACGACTGTAATTCGACAGCCCTACGAAGGTTGCTTCGGACATGCCTGTCCAGCGGAAGAGGCTTATGCCAGCGGAATAGAGAAGCGGTATCGCCAGGAACATAAGAAATAGAAGCACCGCCGGTAAGACGAACAGATATCCGGTCAGCGCCCGCCGCTGAGATCTCCTCAACGACGGGCGCCGCCTTTCAGTCGTTACTGCCACGCGAAGTGGCCCCTACGTTTTGTCGCGACCGCGCTCTATCCTGTCGTGGCGCCGCGATATCTGCCTACGATGTCCTTGTCGATCTTGTCGGCAGCCTCATCGAGGGCTTCCTTGGGCGTCTTTTCACCGATCACAAACGCCTGCATGGCCGGCTTCAATACGTCCCACATATCCCAGAGTCCAGGCGCCTTTTCGACCCGGCCAAACTCGGCTTCCTTCAACGCGCGGATCTTCACAGGATTCGCCGCAACATCGGGGTCGATGACGTACTTAGCAATGTTCGATTTTCGCGGTGGCACGAATCCGAACGCAATGTTGTACTCTAAATTGCCCTCGCCGGCCATGAACTGGATCCACTCCCAGGTGGCGTCCTTCAGCTTGCTGCCGGCGAAGATGCACTTGCAGCCGAGGCCTCCGTGCGTCCATTTGACCTTTCCGGTCATCGTTTCCGCCACGTCAAAGTTGATCCCAGCGTAGTCCTTCTCGATCAGCCTAATCAGTGAGAGTTCGTCGTTTATGTGGTAGGCGAACCTCTCCTGGCCAAATCCGGAGCGGGTATCGTTTCCGTTCGAACCCTTACCGGCCGGATCGGAAAAGTTCTCCACCACCTCGAGGATCTTGTCAGCCGCTGCCAGGCCCGCCTCGGAGTTGTAGCCCGACTTGCCGTCCTCGGTGAGCAGCGAGCCGCCAGCCTGATAGAAGTAAGGGTTCCAGTAGCTCACCGGGCCACCAAGCCCAGCATAGACGCCGCCGTAGGCATCGTGCGCCCCGGATTCCTTCCCCGCCATTATCGCCGTGAGCATTTCCGTATGCTCTTTCCACGTGGTCGGCGATTTGGCGGGATCGAGTCCCGACTTCTCCCAGATGGTCTTGTTGTAGTAGGCCACGCGAAACGCGAAGAGGTGGGGCAGCTCGTAGATCTTGCCCTCCCAATCCATCCCCGAGCGCGGTCCAGGGAGCCAGTCGTCCAGATCGACGTTGTCCTTCTTTACGAACTCGTCCAGAGGCTCGAGAACGTCCTGCACGACGTACGTCGTAAATTCGTCAACGTTTACGTACGCGGTGTCAGGCGGCGCGCCCGCCGCCACGGCGCCCATCGTCTTCTGAATACGATTGCTCCACGGAACAATGTCTATCCGAATCTCGATATTGGGGTTGACGTCCCTGTTGAAGCGATCGATGAGCGGTTGAAAGACGGCCATGTCTTCGGCCGATAAGGGGTGCACCCAATCGAGGATCGTTACCTTCTGAACGGCCGGTTTTTCGACGATAACCGTTTCGATCTTGATAACCTCGACCGGTACCTCTTTAATGACCTCGACAATCTGAGTCTCGCCGCATCCCGCGATGGCGGCCAGTCCAACAACACCCAGTCCCGCGATAGCCGAGCCCTTAAGTAGTCGGCGTCTCGTGATGGTCTGGCGTCCATTGCCACGTTCACTTGACATGTGAATTCTCCTCCGAAACTTATCCCTGAAATGACACGTGGGTCCCGTATCCACAACCTGGCCACTTCAGTCAACATTGTTACACCGCTAGCAAGGTCGGTCAACATTGACCGCGATTGGCTCCAGCCGCGCGCCGAACTTCTCAGATGGCGCCTCAGACTGAACCGGACGAAGCGGAGGAAACGGCCCGCACGTCCCGGAGCCGCACACGCTTTTCGAGGCGGGACGATTCGTACGATGCGATGGTGGCCTCGATCACCCGGAGACCATCCATGCCGGTTATCGGAGGTTCGGTGTCGTTGATCGCCGAATCAACCCAGGCCCGTGTCATTTCGCCCATCGCCACGTCCCAAGAGTCATCGATTTGATACTCGACGTAGTCCGCTCCCAACGACGGCGCGCCCCAGACCCGCAGGATCGACTTTGGTTGCCAGGAGAACGCCATTCCGCCCTCGGTTCCGAAGACGTTGAGATCGAGCCTCGCCTGGGGTCCCGGCGAAATGCCATCGGAATGAACGATCAGCGTGGACCCATTTGTCAACAGATAATGCGCGACACCGTAGTCTTCGGTATCGAACTCATGGTGTACGAACGTTCGCATGTCGGCAAGAACTTCGGCGATTTCCGCGCGGAAAACCCAACGCGCGAAATCCAAGGCATGATCCGCATGCGTAAACCACGCGCCTCCAGGAGTTGCCGAAGGGTCCGTCCACCAGCTCGCCAGTGATTCGTCGGACTCGGTTTTTGAAGGCATGCCGGTGGGGTAGGAACAGTAGATATGGTGGGGTTCGCCCAGGTCGCCGGTGTCCCATACGCGTTTCATCAGCGGGAACGTCTTCCAGTACCTGAAGTTGTAGCCTACGAGGAGTTTCACGCCGGCATGTTCACAGGCGTCAATCATGTCCTGGCACTCGTCCACGGTCATGGCCATCGGCTTATCGGCCAACACGTGCTTACCGGAGGCTGCCAGGGCTTTACACACGTTGGCTCGCTCTGACGTCCGGACCGTGAGGATCCCGCCGTCGATGTCAGAGTTCACGAACTGACCGAGGTCTGTAAATCCCTGAGCGCCGGTGTGTTTCACGAGCAGTTCGAGATCTTCGGGATCCTCATCCCAGACGGCGACGATCTGGCAAAAGTCGGCGTCCTTCAGGGCCCTGATGAAAGCAAGGGTATGCGGCCAGAGGTCATATCCGGCAAGTCCGATCCTAAACATCCTCAGTCACCTCGGAGAGTTTCACTCGGCCACCCGTCTTCACCGAAAGCTTCACTGCTTCCTGGAGCCTGATCGCCTCGATGGCGTTCTCAAGACTCGAGACCGGCTCGACCTCATTTGAAACGCTTTCGATGAAGTGCCTGATCTCACCGACGAACCCATGGACATTGAGATTGTTCGCGTCGTCGGTGGGTTGGATGTCGTCGGGTTCCCAATAACGCATCTCCTCTTCACCGTCGAGGAACGCTATGACCCGCCGCCAGTTTTCCACGAAAACTCGACTTCCGACTCCAGTGACAGCGACCCTTTCACTCCAGTTGTTATGTACGCCTTCGAGGCAGTTGACGTTAATGAGCCCGAGGGCGTCGTTGGCAAATCGCAGCGTAATCGCGTAGCCGTCGAGACCCTTTCCCCGTGAAACACGCTCCGCGTACACGGTTTCAATGTCGCCCATGAAAAACCGAGGGAGATCGAGATGATGTATGCAGAAACCGTTCAGAAAATCGTATACGTCAACCGGGTATTGGCCATACGTATAGCGGCCTTCATACATGCTTGGCTCGCCGAAACTCGGTAGTTCCACGATCGATTTGGCGCGCAAGTATGTTTGGGAGAACCGCTTCATGAAACCGACTACGACGATCTTGGCGTTGGCGTCGGCGGCCTCCCTCATCCGGTACGAATTCGCAAGCGATTCTGCAGGAGGCTTTTCGACCCAGACATGCTTTCCGGCATTCAGACAATCGATGGCCACGTCGGCTTGCGTCTTCGGATGCAGGCAAACGATGACGCAATCGATGTTCGCCTTGTCCAGCATTTCTCGATGATCCGGGTAGATCTCACGACCACCGTGGAACGAGGCGATCCGCTCGGCGTGATCGGCCTTGTGTTCGGCGATTGCTACCAACTCCGCGCCGAGATCCGGCAGGCGCTCGCCAACATGGGAGGCAATGAGAGCCGGCAGGCCGCCGGGCGAGCCCCCAAACGCATGCCGTAAGCTGGGAAAGAGGCTCATACGGGCGTGTTCGCCTCCGCCGACGAACCCCACTTTTACCGGTGACAATTCGAGCCCGTCCCTTCTGTCAAACTGGGATCTCATCAATCTCGACCACCCTCTGCTCAAGAGCCGATCTCTTACATGCCTGCTCCATCCGCAGTTGAGCAATGCCATCATCGATCGTCACTGACGGCGTCTTCCCTTCAGCAGCGCAGTTGAGAAAGTGGACGATTTCTCCCGTATAACCGTGGAACGTGCGGAGATCCATGGCGTCGCTGACGAGCGTCTCATTTGGCTCCCACGTGCTCTCGGTGTCCGGATCTCCCAGATACGTGCGAACCTCGCGCCAGTTCGCAACCTCGACGAAACTGCCTCGACCCGACACCTGGACGCGCTCACCTAAACGTTCCAGGCAGCCCGTGTGCACAAAGCCGGTGCAGCCGTTTTCGAACTGAATGGAGATGAGCCAGCTCTCTTCCTGGTGCAAGGTGCGCTCCGAGCCGGTCACCTCAGGGAAAGTCATCGGTCGTTCAGACCCCGTGCCGGCCAGCGAGATATACGAGGCGTACACGGCCCTCACATCGCCCATGAAGAATCGGGCCAGATCGAGAACGTGGCATGAGAAACCGTTTATGAAGTCGTATACGCCATGTGGCGGGTATTGGCCGTACATGTACCGGGCTTCGAACGTTGAAAGAGGTCCGAAAGATGGGTCTTCGATGACCCGCTTCGCGCGCAGATACGGTACTGAGAACCGCTTCATGAAGGCGATCATCACCCACTGGGCGTTCTTCCCGGCCGCCTCCTTCATGGCAACGGAATCCTCGACGGTCACCGAGGACGGTTTCTCAACGAAGACGGGCCTTCCCGAATTCAGGACGTCAATCGCGATCATCGGCTGGTCCCGGGGATGCATGACCACAAATACAGCGTCGAGGTCTTCTCTTTCGAGCATCTCGCGATGGTCGGTGTAGTGCTTCTGAAACCCGAAGTAACGGGCGTTGCGTTTGGCGAGATCCTCTTGGAGGTCGCAACACGCGACAAGCTCGCCCAAGGCGAATTCGGACTCTGGCCCAGTCCGTCGCCAAGGAGTCGGCTTCTCAGGGACCTGCTCCTGCCTCACACCAAGTCGAAAGCTCGGATATAGATTCTGAGTTGCATGTCCACCGCAGCCAATGAACCCTATTCGAACCGGCTCGCTCACCGTGCCCCCATGGCAGACTGCAGGTCGCCTCGGAAGCTAACTCACAATGAATCCACGGGTCAAACTACTATGTTTCCGAATTGAACACTGGTGGTGCGGCGCTACTCTCGCGGCGACATGACACCGGTGCGCCTACTCTCCCCTGAGCTCGACTAACGCGAAGCCTCAAATCGAAACACTTCGGGGATCAGCGTGAAGTCGGTCTCCCCGCTCGTCGGACTCAAAGCCGACTCGAAGAAGTGACTATGGGCCTGGTTCCAGCGGTTGTGCTCCGGGTCCTCGTTGAGAATCTCCATGGACTTCTCGAAATCCTCCGCTTTTATAGGCAATAAAGGGCGGTGCGAAGACCCTACCTGTCGATCGCCGTTCATTCGCGTTCACCGCCGCCAACGGTTTTGCCCACCGGCGCCGCATCAACGTTCATCGCCATGCGCCGCGAGGTTTCGGGTGGAAAAAGTGCGGGATCCCAAGAATTGGGAGTCAAAATGAGAGGCCACATCTACAAACGGTCAATTGATTCCTGGACCGTTGTGTACGACACAGGGCGCGACCCAGTCACGGGCCGACGCCGGCAGGTTTCAAAGGCCGTAAGGGGAACCAAGAAAGATGCCGAGCGGGAATTGCGCCGCACTCTCAATCAAATCGATTCCGGGATGTACGTCGCGCAGTCAAGATTTACGGTAAGCGAGTTTCTCGAAGCCTGGCTGACGGAGTACGTCGAGCCCAACCTGTCGGCGAAGACCCGGATTAGATATGAGTCGATTGTTCAGCAACACCTAATCCCTGCTTTCGGCCACATTAGACTCCGGTCTCTTCGGCCCCGGCACGTCTCCCCCCAGTACGCTCGGTGGGCTGACTCGGGGCGAAAGAACGAAGAGCAGGGAGGCCTATCGCCGCGGACGATAGTCAACCACCACCGTGTTCTTAAGGGAGCACTTGGCTATGCGGTGCAACAACAGGTGCTGGCAGCAAACCCTGCGGACTCCGTAAAGCCCCCGCGAGTTGCACCGCCAAATATTAAGGTCCTGGATCGACCGCAGCTCGGGCACCTGCTTGAGATTGCGAAATCGACATCTATTGGACCGATAGTGCACCTTGCGGGCCACACCGGCATGCGCCAAGGAGAGGTCCTCGCAGTCCGTTGGTCCGACGTCAATCTCGACAACGGGACTCTGAGGGTCGAGCGTGCGCTCGAGTACATACCGGGGGAGGGTATCCGGTTCAAGACGCCCAAGACTGCGAGAAGCCGACGCACCGTCACATTGTCGAACTCGCTGGTTAGAGCCCTCCGTCGAGCAAGAGCCGCACAAGCACAAAGACGGCTATCGATGGGAGAGGGATATGGAGATCAGGACCTCGTCTTCGCGACGCAGACGGGACGACCGCTCAGTCCCCGAAACGTTCTTCGCGAATTCGGGAAGCTCGTGGACCGCGCTGGAATACCTAAGATTCGCTTCCACGATTTACGCCACACGTACGCCACCATCCTCTTGAACGAAGGCGTACCGATATCGGTGGTGTCCGAGAGGCTCGGACACTCCACACCCACCACGACTCTCAATGTCTACGCGCACGTGCTTCCCAACGTGCAGCAGGCGCTGGCCGATAAACTTGATGCGATTCTCGGTGACGAGCAGGCGACGGCTTAGATGTCCAATATCGGTTGTTAGCAATCGTGCCCAAAGCGCACATACACCAGACTGTTCCAAACTGTGAATGCCGGTGTAGCTCAATGGCAGAGCGGCGGTTTTGTAATTCGCTGCACCGCGATTCCGCCCGTATTCGGTACTGGTCTCCCGTCGTTGCTATTCCCGTAATGCGGGCTACCCGAGCGTGGGTGACCGTCGCTGGTCGCCGCCCCTCGCCGCAATTCCATTGGCAATTCATTGGCAGCAATCGGGGGATGCCAACCCCGAACCCCCGATCCGCATTCTTAAGGGGCGGTCACTTGAGGGAGGGCAAAACTGAGGACCGGGCTCGCGCTAGTGGCGGCAACGGCCGCCTTCCTGCTCGTCGCGGCGACCAGCGTGCGGCTAATTCAAGCCGTGTACTGGGCGACTCTTGACGTGCCGTTTGTCTATTCCCCGCCGTTCTCCTTGGAAGCCGACGTGGGGCAGATAGACAACGTCGGCGTCCTCTGGCGTGTCGTCGGGGCGGCCGTCTTTTCGTTGGGTGGGGGAGTCGCGGCGGGCGTGCTGGCGGCAAGGTGGGCTTATCGTCGCGTCAGCGGGTCGGAGGGGGATATGCGAAGAGCACTGGCTTGGGCGCTTGCGGCCGTCGTCTTTGTCTTCGCCACACCGATCAGCGTGATGCTTATCCAGACGCTCAACAAGCTGTCGTTTGACCTGATGGGGATCAGTATGACCTTTGCTTTCGATCCAGAGGCTCCGGGCCCGGTCAACCTCTTCAATCTTGCCGGGCTAATCTTGACGACCGCGGTTTGGTTGGTAGGCGGCGTTACGGCGGGCGTCATGGCCGCACGGTGGGCTTACGGACGCGTCAGGAGCAATGTGTAGTGATCGAGGCTGCTGCGCGCGGCCTCTTCGAGGATCAACCCGGGCAATCCCGTGAGCCCGCCCCCAAGGCCCCCCGGCCCCTGCCCCGGCGAAGTTGAAGGGTGTTAGCTAGCCCATTTCGAGCGCGCTTTTTGGGTCTCAGAACTTGAATTTGTCCTTGTCCTGGAGTTCAGCAAACCGGCTGGCTCTTCTTGACCCGAATCCGAAGGCCAAATTAGTAGAAACCTCGCCACCAAAACTCGGGCGTGCCCACTTTCCTTTTTTTCGAGCACCTGGATTCTCGTCCGTTGGCTTGAAGACCTGGTCTGCGTGCGCAAACCGATGTCTGCCGAGTGTAGGTGCCCATGACTTCAGGCGAAGCTATGGGCAAGTCAAACCTGCCAATCTCGTACCTTAAGTGTTCGAGCCCCCGGATCTCACACCTCGGGTGATTGCTTTTCGACGCTCCCAATAATCCGAATAGGGAGTTGGTGAGTCCAGTCAACGAATGTCAGAACGAAACGCCCATGACTGATGCCGTAGTCAAAGCGGACTACTGGCTTGACAGGACCACATCCCGCGGGTACGGGTGACGGACAGTTGTTGAGGATGTGGAGGTCGCATTCGTGCGCTTCTTTGGCAATCGAAACAAGCCGAGCGCCCGAGCGCTCCGCCCTCCCGCTGTATCTGTAATGACGGCGAGCGGCAGCCAGGCCGCCGCGCTCGCCACTAATGGTCTCCAGCCAAGCACGCTCGCGCCGGACCCCTTTCGCGCGCCTAAGCCTTGCGGCCAAGGTTCGGATGCATTCGATTGGGAAATGCGGCTGCGTCGAGTGGTCCTAGAGAACCGGTCGCCACCGAATCTGTTGGTTCGACCAGCCTGCGACAGGGGCGCTCGATCCCTCCAACTTGCGATTCGTAGAAGTTGCGACTCATGGTATCCGGGCGGGCGCGGGATGACGACCACGGAATGACAATCAGGTTGGCTTTCGCATTCACATTGCTAGTGACCGGCGCCCTCGGCACGATCCAGGGCTGCGACTCGGAGGCAGGGGACCCGGCGACCGTGGACAGCCCCTTACGGAGCCCTGAGACACCCATGTCGTCGCGGCAGCCGACGTCTGCTCAGGTTCCTACGCTATCCGCCACATCTGCGCCTGCTGCTCTTCCGACAGCCACGTCGACCGCAACGGTGGTGTCGGAGATGGGCACTGTGATTACCGGGTGGTTTTCGATCATCTGGAATGGCGACGCGCGATTCTTCATTGATGACGACAGAGGCACGACTTACGAAGTCAAACTTGAAGAGGATGTGGCACGTCCGCTCGGCGGTCCGCTGGAGCTCAACCGCAAACGGTTGACCATCACCGGGGTGCTCGTCTCGGAAGAGCCGAAAGTTCTCAAGGCCGAAGGAATCGAGCTGGCAGCCGACTAGCTATGAATCGAAACATGTGGCGGAAGTGTTGAGTTTCCCAAAGTCGAAGACTGAGGTGCCGGCGAACCGGGCCAGGGTTTCGCCTGCTCCTAACCGCACGCTGATTGGCGTCCGGCTGAAGACCCTACGTGGTATTGGCATCGGAATCCGAGCGCGTCTGAATTCGGTCTCCCTGAGGATTCCGGCTCTGGCTCTCGTATTGCTACTCACAGCCGTGATTGGCAGCCCCGTCTCGGCCCAATCCCCCGAGTCTGGCCTCTACCAGTGCGACTGTGACGAGCACCTCTGGTATTTCGACGGCGAAGAAAAGCACTGGATAGCCGACGCCGAAACCTTCGCCGACCGTGGCTTCACGTGGCTGGACGTCGTGACGCTCGAGCGCGTTGCCATGAAATCTCTTAAGACGGGTGCGGCGTACCACGTTGGCGATCTGGTCCGCGACCCGGCGACCGACGACGTTTTCCTACTCTCGGAAGGAAAGCGCCGCCTTGTTCGAGGCCCTAGAGCCGTCGAATATTTTGGCCTTCAATTGGATCGGGCAGTCGAGCTGTCCACCGCCGACATTCAAGCCATCCCCTCGGGTGATGACTTAGTAGCCCCGATTCCGGGGCTCAGCCGTGCACCCGGACAGAGCGCCGACTTTCATGGCTGGTTCAGCGTGCTGTGGGGAGATCCAGAGCCTGGTACCGGCGGAACGGGCACCATCGATTACTTTATAACTGACGACGACGGCGAGACGATTCGCTTGCTTCCAAGCGCCAGACTCGGTACGCCAAGGGGCGCTCTGATCGCAAACGCCAGGAAGCGGGTGCGGGTAACGGGCGTGTGGGGTACCCAGGCCTCCAGTGCAACCGCGCGAGCAGGCGCTCGGCCCGCTCTGGAGCTTGACTCTATCGAGGTCTCATTGGAGCCGGTGGCTCCCGGCAACGGTCGGGACCCTCAAGCGGGTCAGCCACTGGCTTCGACGAGTGCCCTGGGGTTAACCGGGTCTCAACCTTATGTAAACATCCTTTGTCGGTTTGCGGGCAATTCTTCCACGCCATACGACACGTTATACGTCGAGGGGCTGATGAGCTCCACGTCTCCGGGTTTGAACGACTACTGGCCTGAGGTCTCCTACGGCAATATCAACATAGCGGGAAGCATCGTGGTCGGTTGGTACGACCTGCCTCAACCACTCTCCTACTACCAGCAGGATTGGCTCAGCGATGGGATCTATCGACTTCTCGCAGACTGTGCCGCGGCCGCCGACGCCGACGTGTATTTTCCCTCGTTCAGTGGCATCAATCTTTACTTCAACTCGAACCCCGATTTGTTCGCGGGCCGGGGCGGGTCACGGTATCTCAACCTCGATGGACAGGAGCGATGGTACGGAACGACTTGGATCTATCCAAGGAGCAACCCAAGCAGTTTCATTCTTGCCCACGAGATGGGACACACCTTCGGACTCCCCCATTCGTCGGGCCCGTACAACGCAACCTACGACTCGGGCTGGGACGTCATGAGCGGGGGCAGCAACTGGGCTTGTCGAGGGCAGGGACATCCGATCTATGGCGGTACGCCCTTTCATACGATATCTCACCACAAGGACCGGCTTGGGTGGATACCAGATTCGAGGAAGTTCACTGCAGCTGCCGGCACCCAAACCATTACGATCTCGCGGCTCGCTCTCCCACCCGCGGGCGGATACCTGATGGCCCAGATACCTATAGGTGGATCATCGACTCACTTTTACACCCTCGAAACACGAATGAACGCGGGATATGACAACCGGCTGTGCGGCGAAGGCGTGATCATTCATGAGGTGGATACGACGCGGGGCAGGCCGGCTCGAGTGATCGACGTGGATAACAACGGCGATCCGAACGACGACGCGGCTGTCTGGACCGCTGGTGAGATGTTCAACGATTCGGCCAATGGTATCTCCGTAAAGGTGCTATCCGGCGATTCGACCGGAATTAACGTCCGAATCGACGTGGGCGTCGCCTTGGGCGACGCTCCCGTCACATCCTGGCTCTCTCCGAGCGATCTGACGGCGAACCGAGGAACTTTCTATACCTTCACTGCTGGGTTTTTTGACGGCGCCAGCGCGACCGATCTGCACTATGCAGAGCTGCTGATCAACAACAACTTCGATCCTTCGGGGGCGTGTTACGTGCGCTACGACCAGAACTCAAACGATATGCAGATCCACAACGGCACGTCATGGCTGAGCGCGGGCCTTCCGGGATCTGGCGCGACAGTATCCGGTCCGATATGCGACCTAGACGCGGGCGGCAGTTCGGCAACGCCTTCAGGCAACTCCCTGGTGGTGGCCTTCTCGATCCGATTCGGCGTTTCTGCTTGGGGAAGCTTGAACGCGTTCCTCCAGGCGATCGACTACGGCGGCCTGTCGAGCGGCGGCAACGACCACGGCGATCTGACCATCAGCGCCTGGAACGTCAACGCCCGTCTCGATTGGGAGTACGTATACGCCGAGGGATTGCCGCCAGGAGTTCAAGTGAGCTTTCAGATCTTCGACTCGCCGGGAGGTACCTCTCTCTACGGTCCTGTGACCCGCAACGCAAGTTCTGGGGGGCGGTCCTACCTGTACTCGAATGACCACGGGCTTGACCTCGTTCCTGGGCTCTACGTTGTGGCAACCGATCTCAGCACGGGGTTCGCCAGGCAACTCGAGATCGCTGGCCCGTACATCGACAGCGTAGATGAGCTGAACGACCTAGTCAGCGGTCGAGCTCCACCCAGCTCGCCTTTGGAGACGTCGGTCAGCGGGTTTTGGGATTGGGATGCGGTAGCGGCCACATCAGACAGCGGCGGAAGCTGGCAAGCCGACTACGGCGTACGCGGGGTCGACATCACGGGCGGCGCCTATGTATCGGCCAATGTTTCGGACGTCGACGGGGACAAGACCCACAACTCGGCACGTACGTCGAACATAGTGGTTTCGCTCTCGGAGGATTCAATCAGAGCCAACGACATCACGGTGGGCGGATCGCTGCGATTTCAGATTTTCGAGAGCAGTGGAGGCACATCGCTATATGGACCAGTAACGCAAGTTGCCTCGTGGACCTATTACACGCTGGACCGTTCAGAGCACGGGGTGGATCTTGTCGCCGGCAACTATGTGGTCGTGACCGACCTGACAACGGGGACCGTACGGGACCTTGTGCTGGCGGATTTATCGATTATCAGTGTGGACGTGGCTAAGGACACTGTTAGCGGGACCGCGCCTCCAGGCGAAACCGTGGGGGTCTGGCTGCGGCTGCCGAGCTCGGGGACCGGCGCTTCCACGAGTGCTATGAGCAACGGCTCATGGTTACTGGATGTCAGCTCTTGGTTCGATATCACATCTGGCATGACAGCCGAGGCCGAGGTGGCCAACCTGGGCGGGAACGAGACGACTGTCTCGGCGACCGCGACGACGGGTGTGGTGGGGAGCGTTTCGGTTGATCTCTTGTATGACTCTGTGTCGGCCTCTGGTTTCACGGCTGACTCATCCATCACGATCCAGATCTTCGCCTCGCCGGGCGGGGCGTCCTTCTACGGCCCCGCAACCTTCACCACCGACAGCTCGGGCTGGTACTACCTCGGGCGCTGGGTACATGGGCTCGACCTGATCCCGGGACAGTACGTTGTCGTGACCGACGTTTTGAGCGGCGGTTCCACCAACCTGGTGCTCGCCTCGCTCTATATCGACAGCGTAAACACATCCACCGACGTGGTCTCTGGCCGGGCTCCCGCCGGCGCCGTCGTGGATCTCTCGACGTGTCCGCAGTTCGGCGGCTTCTGCGGATTCGACTCGGTCACGGCCGGAAGTGGCGGGACCTGGTCGGCGGACTTCGGCGCCCAGGGCCACGATGTAACATCAGGGACCTGGTTGTACGCGTCGACGCCTGACGCGGATGGGGACAGAACAAGGACCGCGAAGCCGCCTACAACGGTTTGGGCCGCGCCGGCTTTCGATAGCGTCTCGGCCCGCGGGTTCACGCCCAACGGATCAGTGATGTTCCAGATCTTGGCCTCTGAAGGCGGCCCCTCGCTCTATGGGCCGGTCACCCGCACCGCCGACTATACCGGCTGGTACTACCTCGGGAGATCGGAGCACGGGCTCGACCTCGTGCCCGGCAACAGCGTGCTGGCCACCGGCCTAGCCACCGGGCTCAGCAAGGAGCTGATCGTCGCCCCCCTCCACATCGGCGGCGTGGACCCAACTACCGACGTGGTGTCCGACCGGGCCGAACCCGGCAGCCAGGTTTACGTCGTGGCGTGTGCGCTCAAGTGCTCCAGCATGACGGTCGTGGCGGCGGGCGACGGAACGTGGTCCGCCGATTTCTCCACCGGGGCTGCTCTGCCGCTTGAAGGTGTGACGGCGGAGAGCTTGAAGGAGGACGGCGCCCTCCTGATCGAGCGGAGGCCCGTTCCTCCCTCAGCGGAGGGCGCCGCGGCGCAGCCGGTTGATATCGTGCCCGGCTCCTACGCGTACGCCCACGTGCCCGACGGCGATGCGGACGTGACGCATCACTCGCGGAACACGGATGAGCCGCCCACGACGGTATCGGTCAGCCCCAACAACGCGACGGTGACGGCGGGGACGCAGCAGGTCTTCGCGGCGAAGTATGCGGACGGCAATGGGTGGGCCGATCTGAAGAGCGTCTACCTCCTTGTCAACGACAGCTATACGTCGGTCGGGGCGTGCTACGTCGCCTACGGTCATAACAGCAACTCGCTGTGGCTCCACGACGGCACCACCTGGCTTTCTGCTGGGTCCCCCGGGTCAGGCTCCGCCGTCAGCGGTCCCCGCTGTGACCTCGATCCCTCGGGATCGTCCGTTTCCGGCTCCGGCACAGGCCACAACCTGACGGTAAACTTCGCCGTCACCTTCAAGACCACCTTTGCCGGGACCTACAACCTCTTCCTCCGCGCAGTTGACGATTCCAGCCTTTGGAGCTCGGCCACCGACCACGGAAGCCTCACCGTCCAGGTCCCGAACGCGGCTCCCACCACAACCTCGATCACACCGGCCAGCGGCACGATTGCATCCGCCGTCCAGCGGGTGTTCGCGGCCGTCTACTCGGACGGCAATGGCTACGCCGACATCAAGCACGTGTTCCTGCTGGTCAATTCGGCGGTGTCGGGCAGTGGGGCGTGTTACGTGCACTACAACGAGGACACGAACAGGCTGGCGGTGCGGAGCGGTTCCACGTGGAAGTTCACGAGCACTGGGCCGGGATCAGGTTCACCTGTGTCGAGCGCGCAGTGCAGTCTGGACCCGTCCGCCTCGTCCGGCTCCCGCCGGGCGACAACCCGCTCGGGCGACAACCTGACGGTGAACTACGCGAATCACGTTCACGGGCTGGAGCGATGGCGGTGACAGAACGCAGAACCTGTACCTGTACGCGGCAAACGCCGACACGTGGGAACCTTGCTTCGGGCTGGACCGATCATGGGAACCTAACGGTGACAGCAGACGCGGCTCCCACCACAACACGGAGAGCTGTTGCACGCGATCGGGAACACCGTAGGCGCCAGCGGCACCGAGTCAGCAGAGCTGGGCCGGGATGCTGCGCGGTCTGAAGGAGAGGGGCATGAACTGCCCGTCCTTCGGGCTGGAGCGATCATGGGAACCTAACGGTGACAGCAGACGCGGCTCCCACCACAACCTCGATCACACCGGCCAGCGGCACGATTGCATCCGCCGTCGGTTGCAGCGGGTGTTCGCGGCCGTCTACTCGGACGGCAATCTGGTGGCTACGCCGACATCAAGCACGTGTTCCTGCTGGTCAATTCGGCGGTGTCTGCGAGCAGTGGAGCGTGTTACGTGCACTACAACGAGGACACAAACAGGCTGGCGGTGAGGAGCGGATCGAGCTGGAAGTTCACGAGCACTGGGCCGGGATCAGGTTCACCCGTGTCGAGCGCGCAGTGCATGGACCCGGCGGTGTCCTCGGTGACCCGCACAGGCGACAACCTGACGGTGAACTACGCGGTCACGTTCACGGACGCGATGGCGGGGTCACAGAACCTGTACCTGTACGCCAAGGACGGTGGGAACCTCACTTCGGGCTGGAGCGATCATGGGAACCTAACGGTGACAGCAGACGCGGCTCCCACAACAACCTCGATCACGCCGGCCAGCGGCACGGTGTCCAGCGGGTGTTCGCGGCCGTCTACTCGGACGGCAATGGCTACGCCGACATCAAGCACGTGTTCCTGCTGGTCAATTCGGCGGTGTCGGGCAGTGGTGCGTGTTACGTGCACTACAACGAGGACACGAACAGGCTGGCGGTGCGGAGCGGTTCGAGCTGGAAGTTCACGAGCACTGGGCCGGGATCAGGTTCACCCGTGTCGAGCGCGCAGTGCAGTCTGGACCCGGCGGTGTCCTCGGTGACCCGCACAGGCGACAACCTGACGGTGAACTACGCGGTCACGTTCACGGACGCCATGGCGGGGTCACAGAACCTGTACCTGTACGCCAAGGACGGTGGGAACCTCACGTCCGGCTGGAGCGATCACGGGAACCTGAGCGTGACGGCAGCCGAACCGGCGTCCGCAAGCGTGCTCTCAACAATCGAGATCGACACGACCGGTGTACGTCCGCAGGCGTTGTAGACACCACCGTCCGCAGGCGTTGTAGACACCACCTACGACGCCCTTCTGCAGGCTGACGGCGGGACGGTTCCGTACACGTGGTCACTGACTGAATCATCCGATCAGCTGCCTCCAGATCTAAATCTCGATCCCGCCACCGGCCAAATCACCGGCGTGCCGACGGCCGCCGGCATTTATGCGATCGTCATCTCCGTTACGGACTCGACCGGCGCGCAGGCCGAGGCAAGCATCGACCTGATAATTGAGCCCAGCCCGTTGCTGATCGCCACCGATAGCTCTATGACAGCCGGCGTTGCGGGCGCCGACTACAGCGCGGTCCTGGAGGCCACCGGCGGCGTCCCGCCATACAGCTGGGCCTTGTTCGGCGGGATCGGCCGGATTACCAACCGGCCTGAGTGTCGATCCCGCCACCGGCCAAATCACCGGCGTGCCCACAACGGCGGGGACGTATCACTTCACAGTCGAAGTGACAGATGCCCGCGGCGAGGTGGCGAATGCGACGCTGCCCACAACGGCGGGGACGTGAGGTATCCATCGTGGCTGCCGCGCCAGTCATCGAGTCGGTGACGCCGGCGTCGGCACCGGCCGGGGGCGGAACAGCAATCAAGATAGCGGGGTCCGGCTTCGCCGAGGGTCTCACGGTTGTAATCGGCGACGTTCAGGCAACTGACGTAGTTGTTGAATCGGAGACGAATCTGGGCGTCGTCGTACCGCCCGGAGCGGCCGGAATCGTGGACGTGACGGTCATCAATCCCGATGGCCAGCAAACATCGCTCACAGGTGCGTTCACGTACGAAGAATCCGAACCGGTGGCCGACGAGTACGTCGACTCGGTATTCGAACCGTCGAGCGGGGTGATGTACGTGGCCAACCGCGGGCCTAATACCGTCGATGTTATTGACGCCGCGAGTGGAATCTTGATCGAGCGGATCGATCTGGTCATGGATGCCCCATCGATCGTGGCGCTGACGCCCGACGGTCGCATGCTTCTGGTCGGATACGCGAACAGCGTCGAACTGTCGATCGTCGATCTGACCTTGTCGCCACCGGTGGTCACGGCCACGCACAGTCTGGCAGGATCACCGGCACTCATCGTTGCCACATCTGATGGCTACGCGTTCTATCTGATCGAGGCATCCGATCCCGGGCCATTGCATCTACTGGACCTCGGCACGGGTCAATCCAGCTACTTCGATGACATCAGGGCCACGGCGCTGGCCCGGAGCGACGACGGCAAGGTGGTGCTAGTGGCGACCGGTGACGAAGTAAGCATCTACGACACGATTACGCAGAAATTGGGTGAACCGGTCAAGGTGAATGGGTTTGGCACCCAAACTGGGACCAGGATCATCCAGGCCGCGGCGGCCGCCGGCGGATCTAGCTTCGCGGTGGGACACGGCGCTCTCACAGTCGTATTGGACGCGAGCCTCACCACAACCGCTGAGATGCAGCAGGCGGTCTTGGCTCCAGTGTTCGCCCCCGACGGCGATCTTCTGTACGGCCTGTCAGGGACCAAGATCTACGCCCTCGACACCGCCAACGGCACTGTCGTAGCCAGCAAGTCCACGAAGAACATGCTGTCCCAGGGCGGGCTCGGGATGGCAAGTGACGGCAAGGCCCTGCATGGAGTAAAGGGCGACGGGATCGTGGAAGTGGACGTGTCTTCGATTGAGGCAGCGTTCGTGCCGGCCACGCCCACACCAACGGTCACACCAACTGACACGCTAACGGTGACGCCCACGGTCAGTGCTAATGCGACCCCGACCATGACGATTGAGCCGCCAACGCCCACCCCGTCGGTTGCGTCTACGGAGACTGTCACACCCGAGGCCACCGCCACGCCCACATCAAGTTCGACTCCTGGCGTAACGGAGACCCCAACCCCGGTGCCATCACAAACCGCCACGCCTGAGGTGACTCTGTCGCCGACACCTGAACCATCCCTGACACCCACCCCAACCGCGGAACCGACTGTCACCCCGAATCCTGAACCGTCGCCGACGCCCACGCCAAGCGCCGAACCGACCTTAGTGCCGACTATGACGCCAACTCCCACGCCGGAGCCGGAGCTGTCGCCAACTCCCACACCGCAGGCGACGCCAACGCCAACCACCACGTCCACGCCCGCCTCCACTCCAACGGCCGCCCCAACGAACACGACCGCTCCCGAACCGACCCCGATTCCTGAGCCGACCGCCACACCGGTGCCAACCGGCACTCCCACGGTCTTGCCGAGTCCCACGCCAACTCCATTGCCCGAGCTGACGGACACGCCTACTCCACAGGCCACCGAAACTCCGACCCCACAACCGTAGCGCCCACATTCAGCAGCTCCAGCAACTCGGTTCTTCAATTCCCAGCCGGATTGAGCGCCGGCTACATAACTTGAGAAGCCGAGCTATTCGGAGTGCACCGACCGACCAGCAATCATTGAGCGTGCAGCCATAGAGCTAGTTCCGGCTACATCGGCAGACATGGAGCAACCTCAAAACGGACCCCAGGGGCGACGATTGAGCGTATAGCTATACCGCTAGGACCCCACCATCGCAAAGCGGCGCAGTGTGCGTGAAGTAGGCGCAACATCAGAACCGACTCACAGGCGGCGATCGAGCGTATAGCTATACAGCTAGCACCAGCAACATCGTGTAGCGATACATTGTCTGTGTGACTACACATTCTCGACTCGTTAGAGTGAACCGAGTTTCGCTCAAAACGCCCATATATACGCCAACTTCCCATGAAATATCCCATTGGCATCCCATTAGCCACCCCGCCCGGCTGAATCCGGGTCCATACGAGTCCATTATTCGCCATACGACCCGTGTTCGAGTACCTGGGAAATATGGGGTCTTCGGCGCGGCGCACGCCCTCGCGCGCGTGAAAGGCCTGTGGATGCAGAGACGCAGTACCGACTCCCTATTTGAATTGCACCGTTTCGGCGACCGTGGATGTCGTCAAACGCATACCCAGCGGGCAGGTCAAGAGATCGTGATTGGGTGGTATATGTCCCGAGGCAAGCGGTATATGACTGTGCGAGATTTCGCCGCAAATGACGAGTGTGAATTGAGATCAACCCGCCAAGAAAAACATTCGCCCCCGGACTCTTAGATGACTTCAGCGAGCGGCTGCCGCAGACTTTAGCCAGCAGAGACCACGATTACGCTTGGGTGGCTTTGCCTCTCTCATATGGGATAGATGGCCAGTCGTATGGGCCAAAATCGCTCAATGGGACTTAATGGGCTCTTTCGCTCGGCCTCGGATACGCGCGCGTGAGGGATCTTGCGATTGGCGTTATTCGACAAGGCGTGAGTTGGAGAAATTCTATATTCTGCGTCTGGAAACTACCGCTGGCCCGGGGGTGAGAATTGGCATTTCGGAAGTGGCTAAGTCGGTGGCGGAAGTTCCGAAGAAGAAGCCCTGACGAGGGCGGGCAGAAGTGGGGTTTGTGGAAATCTCCAGAACAGCCCGAACCGAGGGCCCTGCAGACGGTTCCAACCGACTCGGCGTCCCCATCGACGAGCAATCCCGACAGGGCCTTGGCGAAGGAGCGGCTCTACGGGGTCAATTCAGTCGAGGAATTGCCTCCGAACGTGAAGTGGGACCTGGCCATGTCGGCGTGGGACAGGAACCCGCTCAAATACGGGAATCCGCTGTGGCCGTTGAACTACCTGCCGGAGAAGCCCGGACCCCCGCCCACTGAAGAGGCTCTGCGCAGGGAGCTCCAAAGTATGTCGGCAACCGATCCTCTGGGAAATCTGACGCCGCACGCGCGGCTATACGCGGCCTTGGGACTTTGGGACGTAACGCGGCGGCCGGGTTACGGCCCCCAGCCAACACCTATACCCCATGAGCCGAAGCCCTCAAAGACTCAGCTACGCCTGGGCGGCCTCGCACGCGCTCTGGCGGCGGCGGTTCGGGCGGGGACTACCGACCCGACGGCTAAGCTGGCCCAAAGGCTCTTCGAAATCCTGGCGCTTTACGGAATGAGCATCGCGCAAACGCTCGAAGCCCTCGATAGAAACCCGGCGACACCTGCGGAACTGGCCGCCGAGCTCGAGGCCGAGCTTGAACATGTCCGTCGCGTCCCGGCCAGAGAGATTGGGACCGATCTAGAGCGCTTCCCTTGGACCTGGTAGGCACCTGCCGTGACCATTTCGACAGATCGACGCACTTACGCCATCGAGCCCGGGGAACGCCCAAAGCCTCAGCGCGGCGTGCTGGAACGGGCCATTGGGGGGCAAGAGCATCTACCTGAGTTCTTTGGTCGGCCAGTCGCTCAATATCTTTGCGAGGTTCGAAAAAAAAGTCCGGACCAGTGAGAGAACTTCTGGACGAACTAGTCGCCAGATCGTGGCGCCAGTTTATAGACGAGCCGGTGGCCAGGTTGCAGGCGGAGGGGGGATGCCCCAGCAAGGCGAGCCCCCAAGGGCGAAGAATTCAAAGAAGCGCGACTCCGGCCTTTGAAGGCGTTCCGCCTTTTCTGGCTTTGTTAGGCTCCCTGAACAGGTGAGGAGACGCGACGGTGGTGAAGTTTCTGAGCGGCTTCGACGGCGCATCTAAGAGGACGCCGTGCCCGGCCTTGCCACGTCACTCGCGCGTGCCAGGGGTCTTAACGCGGTAGGAGCGCGATCGGGGTCGAATCCAAGGGGGTTGGGGTCTCAAATCGACCACTGAGACGGAGTTCAGTCCGTTGGCTTGGCTGTCAAAGTGGCTGTCAGCCCGCTTTCTGTTGAGGCTCGGCTCCCATTCCCGATTCCGCAGCCGTCGGCCCCTAACCCCGTTCTCATCTGTCGGTGGCGGGGATGGCGCGGAGACATTGAGACCCGTTTCCGCATTTTGTCCGTCTATCGGCCATAGAAGCCCAGGCTCCCGCTAGGCCAGAGCGATGAGTCGATTGTCACTCGGAGAGGTTCGGCTCGTTGCCGACATGTAAACTGGCGCACTCAGCCGACCATTAAGGATTCGAGCGGGCAGTTTTGGTAGAGGGATCGGATAGCGATTCTGCGTCTCCAGCGGCCAGCGATTTGCTTTCGGCCGTATGCGGGTATTACGGCGATCTCCTGAGAACTCAGCGGTGGGCCTCATCGGCATTCGTCCAATGGTCTCAGCGGGACTCCGCCTCAAGATCGTTCGCATGGCTCGGACCAGACCTATCGACCGAAGTCCTGCTAACGAAGGGCGCACAATTCACAATCGGTCCTGATCACAGTCATTACGATGCGATGCGCCGCATGCACTCTACTTTGACTCTCAATCCGTACGAACGGGAGCTTTACTACGGCTTCCCATACGTTGTCGGACGTGTTGCAGGCACTAGAGGAAGTCGAGCAAGGGTTGTCAGAGGACCACTCCTGTACATGCCGGTGGCAATCGAGCCGAGAGGCGGAGCCTTTCGAATCACCTCCGGGGAAGATTTTGCATATCTCAATCCGCTCGTATTCCAGGGTCATCCTGATAGCGAACTCTCCGGGCCGGCGATTCAGCGACTGATCGATGCGAGGCCGGACATTCCGATTTCCGCGGGGGCGATGAAAGGATTCCTCGACGAGGTGACCAGAGAGTTTCCCGACATGTCGGTCGAAGGTGACCTTGACGGATCTCTTGGTGCGATTCCGGAACGTCCAAAGACAGGGTCGCAGTTGCGGGTGATTGACCAGGCGGCGCTGTTTGTTGCGCCAAAGGCCAGCTACTTTCTTGTCAGCGACCTGGAGGCAATTGGCTCAAAGCGGGTGGATGAAGGCGAAGCTGAGGAGCCTTCTGCAGTAACCGCGCTCTTGACGGGCGCAGGTCAGGTCGAGCAGGCCGATTTCAGCACGACCGAAATCGTGCGGCGGAAATCTATTACCCGTTTCCGTCAAACAGGTCGCAGCGCCGCGTGGCGATCCTTATCGATGATCCCGAAACGCATGTCGTTCGAGTCGAGGGGCCTCCTGGCACTGGCAAGAGCCTCACGATAGCCAACCTGGTATGCCATTTGGTTGCAACCGGCAAGTCTGTTCTCGTTACGTCCCAAAAGGACAAAGCGATTCAAGTGGTGGATGACTTGCTGAAAAGACTTGACCTCTCGGAGCTGCCAATGACGTTGCTCCGACGGGATCGTCAGTCGAAATTGCATCTTCAAAATCGGCTTGACTCGATCCGCAAGGACAGATCTCAAGCGGAAGTCACACTTGAACACGCATCTGCCAAGAATCGGCATCGAGCGGAGCAAGACGCCCTAACTGTCACGAGAAGGGATTTTGCCGCTGCTGTGCGTGCGGAGGCACATGTTGAAGCTGCTGCTAAGGCTCTGAGATCATCCAGCGGCCTTGGTCGTGTGACCCGCTTCATTAAGTATTGGTTTGCTCGGCGCCGTTGGGACCGTCGCGCCCCAATCCCCACGGACAGGCTGGCGATTCAGGGATCAAATCAGCGGGCAAAAGTGGGCAAGTCTGCTCAGGCTGCGCTTGGACTCGGAGCCGAATCCCTTGTTTCGAGCGCCACTCGCGGCGAAAGGCAGAATCTGAGGGAACTACAGCAAGTTCTGCGACGCGACCAAACGAGCTTCAAGAACTACTCCGTTTTTGATCACCTGAAGTCCGACATTCAACGGGCAAGCGGCCTGCTGAAGATGCTGCCGGCATGGCTCATGACTCCTGACGACGTGGCGAGGTTGTTTCCATGCCAGCCCGGGCTATTTGATGTGGTGATTATCGACGAGGCCTCGCAGGTCGATCTCCCATCGATATTCCCAATTCTCTATCGAGCTAAGAAGATCGTGGTCTTTGGCGACTCCCGGCAGATGCAGGCCCGGCGCTTTGCGTTCGCGGCCGCAAAGACGGCGGTCGAAGCCTACGCTCGACGCCAGATGACGAGCCATGATCCTGCTGGGTTCTTGGACGCTCGGAAGGAAAGCCTTTTGGACTTGGCTTATGTCCGCTCCGAAAAGGAAAACTTGCTCAACGAGCATTATCGGTCGATGCCGCCGATCATCGAGTTCTCCAACCATCGTTGGTACGACGATCAATTGCGGATCATGACCGATGAGGAAAACAAGAACTTCGGTCGACCAGACGAGCGGGTGATCAACGTCCATCGGGTAGTCGATGGCGAGGTGGCGGACGGGACACAGCAGAACGAACGTGAGGCCAGTGCGCTTGTAGAGGAGTTAGCCCGATTGGTCTCTGATCCAGATTACTCTGAGGCGACATTCGGGGTCATAGCCTTGTTTGAGGAACAAATGCGTCTGTTGCAGGACCTGGTCGCAGACACAATCGACGAGCAGACGGTCAGCGAGTGCGAAATCGTAGTTGTGAATCCTGACGGGTTTCAGGGCGACGAAAGAGACGTTGTGTTGTACTCACTTTCATATGACGCAAATGTCATGCCACAGTCAGCGATTTCTGCTCGGATGATGGACTATCCCATATACAGGGAATGCTCAACGTCGGGTTTACTCGAGCCAGGGACGAGATTCACGTCTTCCACTCGGCCGACAAATCCGAATTCACTTTCGCGGACGGTCGGCCAAGCGCACTAAGCGATTGGCTTGACCATTGCTATCGAAACCAGGATCGTCTCCCGCCACGTCAGTCGAGTCGCTTGGGCAGATCTGATTCTGAGTTTGAAGCCGAGGTCGCCTCAGCACTCGTGGATCGGGGCGTAACAGTGGTGCAGCAGTATCCGGCATGCGGATTCTTCGTCGACATGGAGTGTCGTCGAAATGGCGGGCGTCTTGGCCTCGAGTGCGATGGCGAGACCTATCACTACGACGAGCATGGTGATCTGAAGATGGAGGACTTGGAGCGGCAGGCAGTCCTCGAAAGGGCGGGCTGGACAATTGAGCGAATCCCGTATCGGCGTTGGAGGGACGATCCAGATGCGGAAGTCGACCGAATTCTTGAGCGATTAGATGACCTCTCCGCCAACCATGGAAGTCGAGGCGACGGGGGCGGTGATCCGAACGGACGTGATGGAGTTTCCAACGGCGAAGGTGAGAAAGTGCCGTCGGAGCCTGGTACAGATCGAGTTCACCTGTTTGACACCGAGTACGCTGTTTTTCAGTCTGTAAAGGGCGGGGCCCACTTGCAGGATGACGTACTGCGCGCTGCCCGTGCGGTACTTCAGAACCATCATGGCAAAGGTTTTGCGCACCTTGGGTCTCGGATCAAGCGAGACTTGCTTTCCGCCGCATCGAATCTCCAAAAAGCGGGCTTGATCGTACTCGAGGAGGATGAATATTTCGTAACAAGCAGCGGAAGAAAGACGACGCCAGCAATCAAGCTTCGAGAACTCAGATTTCGAGACCGTCGTACAACGGCGTCGACTCGGACGGCCCGCCCGGTCAAGACAAGACGTAGGGGATCTTCCAAGACAGCGAGATCCGGTCGAACAACTCAATCTTCGTTTACGAACAAATGTTCGGATTGCGGACGAAGAATGGTCATTCGGAACGGCCGATATGGGAAATTTCTTGGGTGTACCGGCTATCCCCGATGTCGTAACACAGTATCACTGAACTAGGTTCCCACAGTCGGCTCCACAGGTTCGCCGAGAACGTAAGGTAGTCAGATATCGGCGCTGGGCAACCCCAAGACGTGTGCAAAATGGGCAGCAGAAGGCCTTTGCGATACCGATGCGAGTGCCTAACGGAGATCAGTGATCAGTTGTGAAATAGGATTGATGAACTGCGGTGCATGTGCCGGACCAGTATCAACGGACTTGGATGGCAAGTCTCAGGATGCTTGGGGCGCTGACCAGATCGAATTGGGGATTCGCCCGGCACGCAGTGGGTAGTAGGACTGCAGATAGCCGCAGTCCACCAACATGCTGCCACATCCTTTAGGAACCTGAGACCGGGTTGAGTGGCGATTTCGAGTGCGCGTATTCGTGCAGCGCGATCGTGGGCTCGAGAGCCAGTTCCATGCACTAGGTTTCGAAGTTCCCGAACTGTCCTTGTAGCAACGTCCACTGACCTGTCGATGCCGAAAAGCGCCTCCTCGTGGTAATCGATCACCTCTCCATACCAGTCTCTCAAAACTACGTTGGGAATGTGTGAAAGAGCGTGTCGACGAATCACGTCCAGCTTCAGCATTTCGTCAAGAAGCTTCGGCTTTTGACGGCCGCCCTCCCAAATCCCTTGGAGGATTCCGATAGCCCTAAATGCCGTCCAGATCATCTCCTCCGAATGCCACTCCTCGCCCATTTGTGCGATGGCTCCAATTCCGAAGCGAGCTGAGGACCAAGCAATATTTCGTTCATCGATGTTGATTTCGCCGGACGGACTCGTCCAAACTGCTGGATCCGTGAGATGGTCGATCAGTCCGTTCGAGGCAGTAACAAACTTCTCGAGCAGGTCCACGGCTAGGTTGGATGGAATCCCTCTCTTTCTTATTGGGAATCCGTGGCTTGGAATGGCGAACGGCTCTGGTATCCCGCCACCCGCAGGCCACCTCGGACCATGTTCGTCGCGTTGAAACACCCCCCATATGGAATGGCCACTATTTGAACGTTTCTGCGCGTAGTGACGACTGCCGCAAGTGGTTCTTGCCTTGAAATCAGCGGAGCAAGCACGAAGTACGCCGGCCGAAGTGCTACATGTCCGAGAACGGGCGATCCCTCTGGAAGATCATTGCGCTGAAGCATGCTGCTAAAGGATTCGCGCTGACGATGGATGCGCTCGAGGATGCGCCAAACGGCATCGCGTCTATGAAAAGCGTCGGTTGCGAATATTCGATAAAGGCGGACGTTGGCATGCTCGTCGACAAAGCCGCGAAGGACCCGGATTGGATCTTCGTTCAGATGAAGGTCACATTGTAGGACGTTCCAAGTCGAAGAGTCCTGACGACGGACTTTCAAGATCCGGTTCCTTAGGGACTCGGGTATCTCATTCGCCTCACCTTCATTGAGACCTATGCCCAGTTTCGTTAACGACTTGAGTGCATCACCACGCAACTTGCCCGTAGCATTTTGCAAGGGCTTTGCATTGACGAACATTCCCTTCGCGAATTTGGACGTCAAGTAATACCGATTGGACTCACGAATCAGTCGAATCCCTGCCTCTCGCAGCATTTTGCGCAGGGTCTGGAATTGGTGCTGGCTTAGTCCATCCGTCAATAGAGGCGGGGCGAGAGCTCGGTTATCCGGTGGCATGATTGGACACGATCATCGAGCCATTACGTGCAGTGAACCTGCTAGAAGCTGGCACTCATTCAGCGGGGGTCACCTACATCCCCTCGGCTGCATGATTGAAAAAGTTGTTCCTAGATTACCCGTGACCTTGCCCCCGAAAATGCCCTCGATTTTGAGTAGAGTCCGTTCAATGGGAGGAGACGGACATGAGACGGAGCAGGTATCGCGAGGAACAGATCATCGGCATCCTCAAAGAGCACCAGGCGGGGTTGCCAGCCGCAGAGCTCTGCCGCAAGTACGGGGTCAGCGGCGCGACGTTTTACAAGTGGCGGTCCAAGTACGGCGGCATGGAGGTATCAGACGCCAGGAAGCTGAAGGGGCTGGAGGATGAGAACCGGCGCCTGAAGAAGCTGCTGGCGGAATCGATGCTGGATGTGGCGACGCTGCGCGAGCTACTTGCAAAAAACTTCTAACGCCCAGATTGCGGAGGAAGGCCGCGGCCTGGGCGATGACGGAGACTAGTCACTCGCAGCGCCGTGCCTGCGCTCTTGTCGGGATGGATCCGAAGACTTACCGCTATGAATCGAGGCGGCCGGACGACGCCGGCATCCGCAAGCGGTTGCGGGAATTGGCCGAGCAGCGCCGACGGTTCGGCTACCGCCGTCTGCACATCCTGCTGGCCAGGGAAGGCATCCGGCTCAATCATAAAAAGCTCTATCGCATCTATCGCGAGGAACGGCTCACGGTGCGCAAGCGAGGCGGGCGCAAGCGGGCGCTCGGCACGCGTGCCCCGCTGCTGCTCCCCTGGAACCGCAACCAGCGCTGGTCGCTCGATTTCGTCGCGGATGCATTGGCCGACGGCAGGCGGTTCCGCATCCTGGCGGTGGTGGACGACTTCAGCCGCGAGTGCCTCGCCCTCGTCGTCGACACATCGCTGTCTGGCGTCCGCGTGGCTCGGGAGCTGGACCGCATCGTCGAGCTGCGGGGCCGCCCCCGCATGCTGGTCAGCGACAACGGCACCGAGCTCACCTCAAACGCTATCCTGCGCTGGCAGCAGGAACGCGGCGTTGGCTGGCACTACATCGCACCGGGCAAGCCCATGCAAAACGGCTTTGTCGAGAGCTTCAACGGCCGCCTGCGCGACGAGTGCCTCAACGAACATCTCTTCGCCGGCCTGGCCGAAGCGCGGCGGATCATCGCGGAATGGAGGTACGACTACAACACAACACGCCCGCACACGAGCCTGGATGGGCTCACACCCAACGAGTTTGCAGCCCGCCCCAATTGGGGCCATAACCTGAAAAGATTCTACTTATGAGTGAGGGTAAGTTGGGGGCAGGGTCATACGCGTACACCTAGTTCCGCAGTTTGGGTCGTTACGGCTCCACCGACTGCGGCCGCATCATATGGCGAGGGTCTATGCACGATGGAGAACATCTGGCCGCCACTGTTTCCCAGATAAGGGTCTGAGTTCTAGGACCATTCTCAATCACCACCGAGTATTTAGGACGGCCTTGGAGTTTGCGGTGCAGCACCAGATGCTGTCGGCCAACCCGGCCCAGGCAGTTAAGACCCCCCGGGTGAGTCGGGATGAGCCGGTGTCGCTAACCAAGGCTCAGTTGAAAACGTTGATTACGTGTGCCTCTGATTCATCGATTTATCCGATCATCTACGTGTCCGCGTACACGGGATTACGGCAGTCCGAGGTATTGGGATTGCGATGGAGCGACATCGACCTCGACCGCATGACCCTTAGCGTTCGCCAAATACTTCAGACGGTGCCTAGGCAGGGCCTCATATTCAAATCGCCCAAGACAAAGCGAAGCCGCCGCACTATATCCATATCGCCCTCACTACACGAGATAATTCGCTAGGCATGGGCCGCGCAAGCTGAAAAGCGACTCATGTTGGGCCACGCCTACCAGACGGAGTTGAACCTGGTGTTTTGCACCGGGACCGGCGGGCCGCTCAGCGCCCGGAATCTGTATAGGGCCTACAAAGGTATAGTCGGGAAGGCCGATATTCCGGACATCAATTGGCACGCATTGAGGCACACGCACGCCACACTATTACTTCAGGAAGGTGCACCCATAGCGTTCGTCAGCGAGCGTCTTGGCCACGCCAATCCTGCCGTCACACTCTCCATCTATACCCATGCTGTGCCAGGCCTGCAGGCCGCGTTTGGTGACAGAATCGACGACTGGCTCGGCGCCGAAACACGGCCTGCGTAGGAGATTCATTGGCAACTCATTGGCAATTAGGCACTACGAGGGTAAGCAGTCGGTAGACTGACCCCTGTAAATGCCGGTGTAGCTCAATGGCAGAGCGGCGGTTTTGTAAACCGCAGGTTGAGGGTTCGACTCCCCCCGCCGGCTCCAAAAGTCTACAGGGGTAGTTCTCTTGAGTTCACACATGAAGGGCCGACAAATAGCAGATCAAGGCCACCATGAAGGCCACCATAGCTTCGTGATCTAGCCTAGTCACCCCAATTCAACTGCACCGCAAGCGTGGCTCCGCACTTCATTCAGGGTCGTGCGAGCAAGTTCAATGCGTGGTCAGGGCGGAATCAGAAGTGGAGTCAAGTCGAGATTTCGCCTTGACGATTAAACAACGTGCCCGATTCCCGGACACCGAGACGTATTCGGGGTGCCATCCGACTCGAGAAATCGGGTCGGTTACGACCGTGATGTCGTCTGGTTTGACGAGCCCGGCGAACGGCTTGATGCACCCGATCCTAGTCGGCTCAACGATTTCCCACTGCACGTCGAATGCAGCGTGGTTCTCCACGTAGGGGTAGGGACAATCGATTGTGGGTGCGGGCGCGAGAGAGGCTAGAAGGCCAGGGCCCCGTGATCTGACCGCACAAGAGCGATAGCCCAGATAATCCCGCGAGAAGAAGCATTTTATGCAGTCAACTCATGCATGGTCAATCTCACGCGTAGGGCTTCGATTTCGCGCTACCTGATGGGTCGAGTCGCTCGGTCAGGCAACTTGCGAGCGAGTCGTGCGCGGGCTCCGAGTCCATGTCACCCCATCGAACCGGATCAGAGACTGATATCGCGAGTATGGAGCGTTTGACCTTGCCCCCGAAAATGCCCTCGATTTTGAGTAGAGTCCGTTCAATGGGAGGAGACGGACATGAGACGGAGCAGGTATCGCGAGGAACAGATCATCGGCATCCTCAAAGAGCACCAGGCGGGGTTGCCAGCCGCAGAGCTCTGCCGCAAGTACGGGGTCAGCGGCGCGACGTTTTACAAGTGGCGGTCCAAGTACGGCGGCATGGAGGTATCAGACGCCAGGAAGCTGAAGGGGCTGGAGGATGAGAACCGGCGCCTGAAGAAGCTGCTGGCGGAATCGATGCTGGATGTGGCGACGCTGCGCGAGCTACTTGCAAAAAACTTCTAACGCCCAGATTGCGGAGGAAGGCCGCGGCCTGGGCGATGACGGAGACTAGTCACTCGCAGCGCCGTGCCTGCGCTCTTGTCGGGATGGATCCGAAGACTTACCGCTATGAATCGAGGCGGCCGGACGACGCCGGCATCCGCAAGCGGTTGCGGGAATTGGCCGAGCAGCGCCGACGGTTCGGCTACCGCCGTCTGCACATCCTGCTGGCCAGGGAAGGCATCCGGCTCAATCATAAAAAGCTCTATCGCATCTATCGCGAGGAACGGCTCACGGTGCGCAAGCGAGGCGGGCGCAAGCGGGCGCTCGGCACGCGTGCCCCGCTGCTGCTCCCCTGGAACCGCAACCAGCGCTGGTCGCTCGATTTCGTCGCGGATGCATTGGCCGACGGCAGGCGGTTCCGCATCCTGGCGGTGGTGGACGACTTCAGCCGCGAGTGCCTCGCCCTCGTCGTCGACACATCGCTGTCTGGCGTCCGCGTGGCTCGGGAGCTGGACCGCATCGTCGAGCTGCGGGGCCGCCCCCGCATGCTGGTCAGCGACAACGGCACCGAGCTCACCTCAAACGCTATCCTGCGCTGGCAGCAGGAACGCGGCGTTGGCTGGCACTACATCGCACCGGGCAAGCCCATGCAAAACGGCTTTGTCGAGAGCTTCAACGGCCGCCTGCGCGACGAGTGCCTCAACGAACATCTCTTCGCCGGCCTGGCCGAAGCGCGGCGGATCATCGCGGAATGGAGGTACGACTACAACACAACACGCCCGCACACGAGCCTGGATGGGCTCACACCCAACGAGTTTGCAGCCCGCCCCAATTGGGGCCATAACCTGAAAAGATTCTACTTATGAGTGAGGGTAAGTTGGGGGCAGGGTCAGGCGCCCCGACACTTACTCTGGATTCGCGGTCAATTATGTCGAGCGAGCCATCCGGTAAGCGTCACAGAGTGGCCTACCGATCCTGCACTTTATTCGTGACACCCCAACTCCCGGAACGCTAGGATCGCGGACTCGGAGAGGAATCGGAACTAGCTGGCAGGCGAAAGGACAGGACGTTCGGCGAGTGGATTTTGGCGCCCAAATCTCACACGCGCCGGCTGGCTATAACTGCCCATTCTGTGCGGCCGTGCACACTACGGACCGAGACTTCGAGGCATGGCGGGACTCCTCCGTGATGGTCCTGATCGGGCGCGACTGGTACCCCGCAAATCCAGGGCACGCACTCGTCATGCCGCTGGTCCATCACGAAAACATTTATGGCCTGCCGGACGCGACCGCCGCGCGAATCGCGCAGGTTCTGACGCGGGTTGCGGTTGCGATGCGATTGAGCTACCCGTGTGATGGCGTGACCGTGCGCCAGAACAACGAGCCCGCCGGCAATCAAGACGTTTGGCATCTCCACACGCATGTGATCCCGCGACACACAGGTGATCTCTTGTATTTGGCGCGGACTGAGCGCGCAGATGACGAGGATCGCGCGACGTACGCGTCGTTGCCTTGTCGGTCGACAGCGTCGACTCTACGGCTGACATCGTCAGCGGTACAGCGTCACCAGGAGCTAACGTCGCCGTGTACGTCAACAGCTACAGCACCCGCCTGGATGTGGTCGCCGACCCGGTCACCGGCGCCTGGTCGGCCAGCTTCGGCGGGCTGTTCGACGTCACCGACAGCACAACCTTCGTCAGGGCCCACGTTTTCGACGCTGAGGGTGACGCCACTGTCGCCGACTTCAACTAGCCTATAGTCTTCGCCTCGCCCACGAACGACTTAGTCGAGGCCCACAGGTTCACGCCCAACGCCTCCGTGATCTTCGAGATCTTTGCTTCCGAAGGCGACGTTTCCCTGTTTGGCCCCGCGTTGCGACCTAGGCGCCCATCGGACAATCCGGACATTCACGCACGCGCGGGCTGAATCACGCAGAACCCGGGGTCATCGGCCGGGGAGGCGAGAGGCACGGGAGAAGGTTCAAGGCTTGATATGGCTAGGCACTCGCACATCGGCCCACAGCCCGGAAATCCGGGCTGCTGGTGAACACGCATGGGCAATTTTTCGCGCCCCGGATGGCAACGTGTACGAAATCGCCAGCGACACGACTAACTGGCGGCAGTTCCCGGGTCAGGACCGAACCTTCTAGCTCCGGCTAAACACCCACCGGCACAAGGTGCGGCGTTTGCTCGCAGTCTATTCAGCCCCGGTCCCTTGCAGCCTAGGTAGGTCCGCCTGAATTTCGTTGCCTGAGACGGCGTCGAGTCCGCTGGGGGAGTCAATGTGGCTGTCAAGGAATGGAAAGGGGCCCCACGGGGTAAAGGTGAACCGTCCTGACTGAAAGAGGCTTGGCGCCAGTCCTAATTGGCGCACCATACTTCCTAAATCACCGGTAAGTTCCACCTCCAAGGCAATCAATTTTCGGATCGATAACGCCGCCGTTCCGGCAGCGATCGTGACCGGGGCCGACTCAACGATGTTCTCCTTGACAGGTATATCCGCGTAAGCGCTGTGGCACACAGGGACGACGTATGAGCGAAACCTGTCCAGTTATCGTATGTAACTGACCAGTCCGAAACGACCCAAGCCGGCAATCAGTTCAAGCAGCACACTACGGGGCCTTCCTACGTCGTCAGTCGGCCCCCTGAATGGATATTGGAGGACGGGTGCAGCCCGTTCGCCGAAAGGCATTCCGGTCAAGACGACCAACGTACTCCACGCTTCTGCTTGGCGGCTCCCAGGTTATAGAGGCCCGAGTTTCACGAAAAAGGCCAACGGACTTCTGGTCCGTGGGTTGTGGAACCGCATCTCAATCGACGTCAGGCGAGGACATAAGGAGATTAGATCGACTGAGCAGCCCGGCTAAGGATTTCTGACTGGCGGCATGAGCCGGATATCGCACCCTACAGGACACGCCGCGCCAGAGCTTCGCCCGCCTCAGTTCATGCGAGCACGCGCGGAGGTCCATTTGAGCGAATCGACTGCAACGGCTGCGCGGCAGATGCGCCGCTAATCAGTCGGGTCTGGTGTCAGCCAGCCTGAAAAGTAGCAGATTGCCGCGCTTGTGTACGCTTATGGAGACGTCTTCCGCAAGTGCCACACGGTGAAGCCATCTCTTGACAGTGGCCACCCGCCTGACCTCCTCATCCGCTAGCTCGAGGGCGCTCCATCGGTCGCTCGAATTCAGCAGCATGCCCCTGACAAACTTCCGATACTTGGCGAGCATTCTCTTGTCGCGATCGCCGAGCGTGCGGCGCGGAAGTCGCCGAACGGTCTGCTCGGTCAGTTCTCGGTACTTCGGCACAAGCAACCTCCCTCCTGTCTGGTCCAGCAGTTCCTCAAACCTGACGGCTGCCACTACAACCCGCGCATCGAGTAGTGACTGCCGTCATACGCCGCCTCTCATCGACTCGCCGATCTCCAGCCTAAGACCACCGCGCGCCACAGACTCCTCAGCGGTCACGCCCAGCATGGCGCTCCAGTAGCCGGCCTCCAGATCGGCGATAGGGTCGCGCTTGCCCTCTAGGGCGTCGAAGCAATCGTCGAGCAATCCGACGTCGCCGCCGCCGTGGCCACCCATTACTCCCTCGCCCCCGACCGCTCTCACTTCGAGAAGCTCGTCCGAGGCGGGGCGTCCGCTATCACGCCGCGGTTGGGGATACGTGCTTCTCAACGTGAGACGTACGCCGTCGTCGCCCTCGCGTCCTTCCAGTTTTCCCCGGGCGCCCATCACGCCGAGCTCGCGTTGGTTATACGGAGCGAATAGACACAGTCCGTAGCTGGCTTTGGCTCCACCGTCGTACTCGATGTTCAGCGTCGCGTGGTCCACGGTGTCCTTGTCGGAGTTGTACACGCAGCGGTCGGTCTTGGAGTCACCTGAATCGTCCGCAGCCGCGAAAAGCTCGCCCATGAGCCCTATCGAAATATCGAAGTATTCGGGGCAGATTTCGGCCACAGCGCAGTCACGACAGTGCTGCCCGGCCCAATCGCGGGGGCCGTAGTGGGCGATGCCGCCGGTGGCGGACACGGCGACCGGACGCTGCCCCAGCATCCAATTGATTATGTCAAGTGTGTGGCCGCTCTTGTGATTGAGCAGCCCGCCCGAGAACCGCCGCAGCCTGTGCCAGCTTCGGAAGTACCCGCCCCCGGCGCGGTTGTCGACGGCCGCCGCGAAATGAGGTTTGCCGATCCTTCCTTCGTCAATGGCCGAATGCATGCCCGCGAAGAATGGCGCGTAGCGGAGGACGAAACCCACCAAGAAAGACTTATCAAAGGAACGACTGGCTTCCAGCAGCCGGTTCGCATCCGCCACGGTGGTCGCCACCGGCTTCTCGCAGATTATGTGCTTACCCGCTTCCATCGCAGACAGCGCGATTTCGGTATGCGTATGGTCGGGCGTCGTGATGACCACAACGTCGACGTCGGGCGCGGCTATCAGCTCATCCGCCGAACGGTAAGAGGTTTCGACCCCCAGCAAGCGGGTGGCTACGGAAAGCCTGGTTTTATCAAGGTCTGCCATAGCTACCAGATCGCCGCGGTCGGCGTACCGCCCACGCAGATGCCCGCCATAGGTTCGGATGCCGCGATTGCCGGCTCCCACGATCCCAAAGCGAAATTTAGCCATGGAGAATCATCCCTTCTATGTGAATGAACAGGCCGGGAGCATCCGCGCTCTCAGACCGGCGTCGCCGGTTTTATGGTCCACGCCTGCCGCTTGCCCAGTGCAATCAGATGAGGAGCCGTAAAGTCTGGAACGATGCACCATTTCCAGATCTCAGGGCTGTCGTCGGCGATGTGGCGCTCTGTGTCCAGCGGAATGAAGTCGGCGTCGACATCGAGCGTCTCCATGTCGGTCGATCTATCGAGCAGCAATCGGCAACATGCGCGCAGAAATGCCTCCGGCTCGAGACTGATGAAGCCCACGGGTATCAGCGGCGGCAAGGCACCGGTCTCGTCCATTGCCCTTAGCGTCGGCGGAAGGGCTGACAGGAGATCCCTTCCGCTCACGGTCACGGAATTTCGACCCCACCGCGGATCGACGATTCCCTTTGGTCCGAAGGGAGACGAGGGGACCGCCCGGAGCGCTGAATTGCCCCTTGCGCGCGCATGAAGCCGCTGTGCGACCAGCGAGAAGATCTCGGCCGGGTTAAGCCAACCGTCCGAAACCTCTGCGTAACCCGGGTTGTCCAGGAACGCTTCGGCGAGCCTTGCCACCGCGTCTCCGTCGTAGGCCACGGCGGCGGCCGCATCGGCGTAAATGGGAAGTAAGTCGGCGGGGGCCACGATCTCCACACCTTTATAGTTCTTCACGTAGGCGACGAATTCCCGGAACTGCCGATATGAGGATTCGACATCTTCGGCGCTCCGGACGGGCGCCGGGACCAAGGGATAGCTCTTCGGATTCTCGCCGTCGCCGAAATTTATTCCATCAGCGAAGCGCACGTGGGAGAACTCCACCTCGTGACTGTAGATTCCCACCACCCGTCCTCCCGTCCGCCGAGCATGCCCAACCGCCACGTCGAACTCGGCCTTGACCCGGTCCAGGAAATCCCCAGTTCTCGGTGGAACGTGCACGATCGCGTCGCCGAGGTGCGAAATGCACAGCAGGTTGCAGTATCGATGCGGCAGATCGTCGAGCGACAGATGGTTTCCGCCGCCGTCGTCCAGGTAGATGGGTATTCCCAAATCGTGGCACGCGGCAAAGGCTTGCGGCGACCAGGCGGCGCCCGCCTGTCCGTGGCAGGATGGGGTTTGGCCGAAAACCCGGCGGATGTCCTCGACTCCAGGCCGTTCATACTGGAGGAATAATTCGATACCGTCGTCCCAGCCCGACTCGACCAGATACTCGGGGACCGTCGGGTGCTTGGTGTGCCAATCCGTGTGATAGCCAATATCCTGTTTGCCCAGGGCCGCGATGACGTCGCCGCGGCCGCGGCGCTCGAGCGTGCGCAGCTTTTCACCCACGAGCTTGAAAGTCCCAACGACGCCGAGATCCGTTAGGAGGTCAGCGAGTCGCATCGCCGCGTCGTCGGACGGCGGGTCGGAATAGTCCTCGGTGTCAAACCAAATCGAGACGCGAACACGATCGTCGGACAACCTAGGTCCTTCCCAATATCGGTGGGCTAGCCCTTCAGGCCGGATAGGGTGATTCCGCCGATGATGTATTTCTGCGTAAGAACGAACAGGAGGACCAGAGGCACCGTGCCGACCACGGAACCCGCAAGAATCTGCGGCCAGAAATCCTGGTTTCGGTCCCTGAGGAGCGCCAGTCCCACCGTAATCGGATATTTGTCGATGTCCTGCAGGACGACAAGGGGCCAAATGAACGATTGCCATTCGCTCAGGACAATAAAGATTCCCAGTGTGATCAAGGCCGGTTTGGCGAGCGGAACGATTATCTGCCAGTAGACCCTGAAAAAACCGGCTCCATCGATATGGGCGGCGTCTTCGAGTTCAGTCGGGATATTCAGGAAGAACTGACGAAGCAAGAAGATGCCGAAAGCGCCGGCGAAACTCGGCACCACGACCCCTGCAAAGCTATCGAGCATGCCCACCGCGTAGACGAGGACATACGTTGGGATAAGGGTGACCGCCCCGGGCAGCATCATGGTGGCGAGCACCATCAGAAACATCACATTTCGCCCCCGAAACTCGATGCGCGCAAAAGCGTATGCGGCAAGCGAGTTGAAGAAGAGTTGCACCATGAGGACGACGCTCGAGTACATAAAGCTGTTCCGAACGAAAACCCCCATTCTTCCGTAGCCGACCGCGCCCAGATACGACTTCAGCGACCAGTCCCTGGGTATCAATCCGTATGGGTCCTTGTAGAAATTCGCTTCGGTCTTGAAGGAGTTCATCACCATCCATAAATAGGGTAGAAACGTCGCCAGTGCAATGATGACGAGCACGGCGTAAACGAGAACCATCCACCCGGAGTTCGTCAGGAGATATCGACGGCGCGATTTCCTGGCCGCCGATTCGATTTCGGCTGTCGTCAGGCGCTCCAGAACGGCCATTGAGATTCCTAGTAGATCTGACGGGAGATGAAGATCTTCAGCTGCACGGCTGTGAACACGAATATGACCACGAAGAGTATCCACGACATCGCGGCCGCGACGCCCATGTCAAACGACATGAACGCATTTCGAAAGATCTCCCACTGCACGCTTTCCGTGGCGTTGGCCGGACCGCCCCTGGTCATGATGAACATTTGGGTAAAGACCTGCCAGCTCCCGATCACAAGCGTAATAACCACGAATATGACGGAATTTCGAAGCAGCGGCAGGGTGATGTTCCAGAAGGTCCGCCACCGGTTTGCCCCATCGACTTTGGCCGCGTCGTAGTAGACCTGTGGAATGTCGGCGAGACCGGCCATGAATATGACCATGTAGTAGCCGACCGCGGCCCAGACGGTCATGATGATGATCGCTAACAGCGCTTTGGATGAATCGAGGAGCCAGTTCGGGCCATCGATGCCCACCTTGCTGAGAACCTCGTTCACGCCGCCGTCCAACCGAAACATCCATATCCAGATCAGCGCCACAACCACGCCGGGCGTAATTGTGGGTATGAAAAACAGCGTCCTGAAAACGGAGCGCAGTTTTCTCGCGTGGTTTCCGATCAACGCCAACCCGAGCGCCGACAGCGTTATGGCCGGTACCGATATCGCCACGAACTCAGCTGTGTTCTTAAAGGAGTTCCAAAACCGCCATGAACCGAACGCCGTGGCGTAGTTGTCGAATCCAACCATTCCCCAGTTTTCCTTGATGGGTGACCAATCGGAAAAGCTGAGAAAAAACGAAATTACGATCGCAATGAAGGAAAATGCGAGCAGAAAGAAGCCCGCCGGCGAGATGAAGAGGTACGCGGCCACCTGCCGCGCGACAGACCACCGCGGCCGTGGAATCCTCCGAGAAAGCGTCTGCGGACCAGAACTCATTTCAACACCCTGTCGGCCCACCGCCGAAATTTACGTACGTGGGAGCTCGGCTCCCGGAAGTGCGTATATCGTCAACGCACTTCCGGGAGCCGTTAGCGGGGGGACTAACTCTCCTATTCGAAGAACTTTGCGAGAACTGGGTTGAATTCGTCCTCGATGGCCTTCAGCTCCTTGTCGATATCGCCGTCCTCCACAAAGATTCGCTCCATGTGAGGCCAATAGATCGGGCTGAGTTCGCTCCAGAGCATGAACGACGGGTCGTAGCCTCCGAGCGCCGTTATCTGCGCGACTCGCGAAAACAGCGGCTCGGCGGCGACCGCCGCCGCGAATTCAGGCACGTCAACGATGTCCTTGCGCGGGCCCGAACCTCCCCACATGCTCAGATACGAACGGTAGGTCTCCTTCGACGTGTAGAACTCGATAAACCGCCAGCCTGCATCTTGGTTCTTCGAACTCTTCGGGAGCGTCAAATTGTTGAGCCACGTCGTGGCGGCCGGGCCCGCGCCGCCATCCGGATACGGTGCCATGTCGGCGTCGAGATCCGGCGCCTGCTCCCGCAGCCTGGAGATCCACCAGTTTCCGCCCGTCACCATGGCTGAGCCTTCTGCAAAGAAGATCTGCCGGTCCTGCCGTTCTGCGGTAAGGGGCACTGAAACCGATGCGAGGAGGCTCTGGAAGAATTCAATCGACTTCTTCGCCGCCCCATTCTCCACGAACACAAGCTTCGTGAAGTCATCGTTGAAGAATCCGACACCCTGGCTGTGCATCAAGGCGGCGAGAATCTCCTGATTCGGGATCGTAGTTAGATACCCGGAGCGGGTGACGTCGTCCCCGTCCCTGACGGTCAGCCTTTTCCCGTTTTCAAGGAATTCGTCCCAGGTCCACTGTGAGACCTTGTCCCAATCTGGGTCCACACCGGCTTCCTCGAACATCGTCCGGTTGTACCAATACAGTCGCGAGTCGGGGCTGTCCCACGGCATGGCGTACTGCTCGCCGCGAAAGGTCGCGTACTGCTCGGCCACGGGAACGAACTTGTCCAGAGACGTCTCTGGATTGGTCTTCACGAACGGCGACAGCTCCTCGAGCTGGCCGCGGAGGTGAAGCGCAAGCCCCCAGTCCACGGACGTGTGCATTGCGTCGGGCGCGTTACCCGCCGCCGCCGCCGCAAGGAACTTCTGCATGACCTGCCCGAACGGCACGTGCTCGATCTTGAAGTTTAGATCTGGGTTTCGGGCCTTGAGCTCACTGGGCAGCCACGCAAACCACTTCTTGGCACGCTCGGAGGAAGTGGGGCTGAACCAATCCCAGTACACAAGTTCGCCCGTGATCGGTTTCGGCGTGGCGGCCTGGACAATCTTGGTCACCACCTTTTCCTGGACAACGATCTTTTCCTCGACGACAACCTTCTCAACGATCTGGGTCACGATCTTCTCGACCGGTACCTCCTTGATCACTTCTACGACCTGCGTTTCACCGCATCCGGCGAGCGCAGCCGTCGCTGCGACACCCAGACCCGCGAGCAATCCGGTCCTGACAAGATTTCTTCTGCTGAGCCTTTTACCAATCACTTTCGACATCGTCTATGTTCTCCTCTGCGGCCGGTACAACGACAAGATTAGTCCTGTAGCCTCCGTATTCAGGCCGACAGAGACCTACTTGATCGGCCTACAACCGACTTCGATATATCTGTTGCTGGCAAAACCTCCTGTGGAACGCCCCCCACTAGTCCCCCGGAACTCGACATGTGTGAAAGGTCGGAAGTGAATCTTGGGGGCGACGGTCCCACCGCCAAATCACCTTGCGACCGGCCGAAGTCAATGCCCTGCGCTTGCAGTTTCTCAATCAATCGATCCGTGCCGATCGAGAAGTGATCGTCAATCGCGGAGGCAGTGGCTTCTCGGTCTCCGCGCTCCACGGCTTCGAGTATTGCCCCATGACGTTTGATTTCGTCGCTGGGACGGCCGAAGCCCTTGCGCTGGTACGCGTCGATGATGCGCACCCTCGCCATGAGCGATTCGTACAGTTCGATGAGCCTTGAGTTTCCAGCCGAGGAGATCAGAAGTCGATGAAACCTGAGGTGACAATCCATGCCACAGTCAAGATCGTTGGCCTTGAATGCGGCTCGCCACGATTCGAGGCACGACCGCATGTCCGCACAGAGATCAACAGAAAACGCCCCGCTGCCGACGGCGACGGCCCAACGTTCCAGACCGTGCCGGACTTCACGTATCTCAAGGATGTCTTCGATCGTCAGCGTCGCCACTTCGGCGCTCCGCCGCGGTCGGATGACTACAAGTCCATCGGCCTGGAGACCCAGTAACGCCTCCTTGACCGGCGTGGGACTGACTCCGAGAACCCGTGCCACCGTCGAGACGGAAATCCTAGAACCGGGTTCAAATCCTGGTTCGGAGCGGAGTATCGAATCCCGGAGCACGCCTGATACTTCTGAGCGCAGATTCGTTCGCTCGATCGGCCTCAAACCACGTCTTCAATTCTCAATTTTCGATCTACTTTGCGTTCGGTCGAATCTATCAACCCAGTGGGGGCACGTCAATCGCGCCGTGGCAGGCCCCGATAGCCCGAGCCGCGAACAGGCGATCAGCCGATCGACGCCGCAAAGGACTTGAGCGCGGCCGCGCCGATATTTCGCATTGCCTGCAGGCTCCGGCCCTCCCAGCCGAAAGAAAGCACCAGCGCCTTGCTGCCGTGCGTTTTCCGGCAGTAGTAGCGCATGTCCGCTGGATCGTATGGAGTGGACGTATGGTCCCCTTCCTGCCAGTCACGGTCTGGCCCGATATCGATCTCGCTTGCGGCGAACGCTTCCACAAAACCGTCGGCCGTCGCCCGGTCGTAGATTGATAGGCCATCGACATCCCTGTGCATCCAACCGTGAATATCCAGAAAACCGGCGGGCGCGACCGCGTCGATCGTGTTTCTGAGGGCGATTACCGTAGGGTCATCGGTGCCCAGGCCCTTCTCGACGTCGGGTCCGCCCTCCGATACTCGCTTGCACGTGCCGCGTTCGACCCCATCGACGCTGCACATCGGTACCAGCGTGACCTGGAAGCGATCGAGCACTCCATCGCCTCCGGGGCCTTCCTGCAATAGGGAATCCACCATCCCCTCCGCGCAGTAGCTGCCAGCGGTCTCATATGGGTGGAAACGCGTAAACACCAGCAGCCGTTCGCGATCGGCGCCCTCGTCGCCAAATTCGAGTACCTCGATTTCGTGACTGTCCGCCGACGTCCCCGCGCTCTTCCGCCGGGCGCCGCGTGCAACCGCTGAAGCCAAGAACGGCTCCAACTCCGCCCGCCGATACGCGGGGTGGAGGGAGACCAGCGTCTGACCCGGTGGAGCGCTGACGGTGGCCCGAATTGTCGGACCGTCGACGTCACCCGTTACCAGCGTCCATTCGTCGCCTGACCCCGCATAAAGCTGGTCGCGCAGATACGCGTATTTCTCCTCTTTCCAATCGATCTCCAGATCAACGGAAGCGTCCGTGGAACCATCGTTGTCGATGGCCACGAGCAGATGAAACTTGTAGTTGAAATCTCCGTCCTCGCTCCACGGCTCTATGTGGTGGACGCCGTTTTCGAGTCGGATGGCGCCCGGCTCACGTGGATTGCCGCCCGGTATCGACGCCGTAATCGTGATTCCCATGTCCGTCCTCCCGCATCGGATGCCTGACCTATCCAGACCAGCGCCTTTCGTGCCACGAGCGCACGCTTTTTCACTCTGCGCCCGAAAACGCGTTGGCCATCGAATCGCCCGTTCGGTTCGCCGGCGGATCAAAGCGGCGCGGATTTTATACTCACGGATGCCCGGTGGCCTAAATATCTGAGCGGAGGAGGAATGGCAAGGGACATGTTCAAAACGGCGGTTGCCCAAATGGCGTCGAAGGCGGGAGATGTCCGGGCCAACCTGGATACCATCGAATCGCTGGTCAATGAGGCGTCCGGCCGTGGCGCGGCTTTCGTCGTCCTTCCAGAACTCGCGACGACCGGATCGGTTGGGGATGACCGAATATCGGTCCTGGCGGAGCCCATCCCCGGCGATACGTCCTCGGCGCTGTGCGAAATCGCCAAGACGAATTCACTGTATCTTGCGTGCGGAATAATCGAGCGCGCCGGATCGGCCTATCACAACACGGCGGTGTTGTGCGGCCCTGGCGGATCTCTGGTCGCCACATATCGGAAGGCGCACTTTTTTTCGTCGGAGAAGTCGATGTTTTCAGCGGGCCAAGGCTTGTGCGTGGTCGACACCGATCTCGGCAAAATCGGTCTGACCATCTGTTACGACCTGGTTTTCCCGGAATACATCCGCGCGCTTGTCCTCTCGGGCGCGGAGCTGATAGCCAACTGCACGAATTGGGTCACGAACGAGTATCAATCTACTGAATGGGGCTGGAGCGGCGACCAGGTACAGGCCCTGGCAAGAACGCGCACTCTAAAGAACGGAATCTACGTTGCCATGGCCGACAGGATCGGAGCCGCCTCGGGCTGGCAAAGCCTCGGCCATTCGTGCATCGCCGGGCCGTCGGGCCGTCTTCTCGTCCAGATGCGCGAGGAGGCGGGAGTGGTGGACGCGGAAGTGAATTTGACGCCCGAATACCTCGCCGGTTGGCGCTCGATCGCGACGTATTTGCCGGACCGCCGCCCCGAAATCTACGAGGGCATCACAACTCGGCCGGCGTAGCGCGACGTCGAGCAGCGCTGAGGCGTGATAGGCATGGTAGCGGCGGACAGCGCCCGCCGAAATCAGACGCATGTAGGAGGACCAATGGCGGTAAATATTCAGCGACTCAATCCAGCGGGCCTGGGCCGTCCGCGGGCGCCGTTTACACAGACCACCGTGATCCCCAGTGCCGGCCTGCTCTTTGTTTCGGGATTGGCCCCGATCGACAAAGACAGAAACACGATCGGAGCGACGATCACCGATCAGACAAGGGCGGTCTATGCAAAACTCAAAACGGCGCTGGCGGCCCACGGCGCAACGTTTTCGGATCTCGCCAAGATCACGATCTATCTGCGAGATCCCGAAGATATCGACGAGTTCAACCGCGTCCCGGGGGAATTCTACGAGGCGGATGAATATCCAGCCGCGACGCTCGTCGCGGGCGTGCGCCTGGTTGATCCAAGCTGGCGGGTGGAGATCGAGGCAATCGCGGCTTTGCGCTCGGAGTCCGGTTGACTCGAACGCGGCCGTCTATTCGACTTCGGGACCGCCAGAGCGGCCCGATTGAACGCGGGAAGCTCTAGAGGAGGCGAACTTTGTACACCGAGCTTGGTACTGAAACGCTGAAGTCCGGCGAACTGGCCACAATTGCGCGCGTGCAGGCCCCCGACACCGATTGGGGGGAGCGGATCGTGCCGTTCCTGGCCCACAAAGAACGCGTCACCAGATGGCAGATCCAAGAAACGGTAATGGGCGACCTCGGACGGCTGGAGTCCTACTACTACATCGCCCACCTCGACGGCGAGGTGATATCCAACATAGCCACTTGGGAGTACCTCGGGTCGGGGATCCTCGGTCACGTCTACACAGCTCCGGAGCACCGGCGGAAGGGCGCCGCCAAGGCCGTGATGGCCCGCCAGATGGAGGACTTTCGAAACCGTGAGGGCAGCGCCCTATTTCTCGGAACGGGCTACGACACGGTTCCGTACTACATCTACAAGGAATTTGGGTTTGAGTCCGTGGAGCCTGGATCCGGGTTCATGCACTACTACGCCGATTCAGAGGAGACGTTTGAGCGGGATTATTTCGCGCCCGGTCCGACGGCCGTACGGGAAATGGGCTGGCACGACTGGGCCGGGCTTGTGACGCTGCTTGGCTGCTCGAAGGGCCCCGGGCTGAGAATGATCGCCTCCGGGCACATCGGTCGAAGGAACTTCGAGGGCGCGTTCATAGATTTTCTCCACGACGTCAAGGAGCAAGGCTCGTCCCAGGGGTGGGTATTGGAGGTTTCAGGCGGCGGTTCCGTCGTTGGGGTCGTTAGGCTCAGTCCCGATCCCAGATTCGGCGGCGCCGTACACACGTTCGACCTCTACGTCCATCCCGCCTTCGAGGACGACGGCATCAAACTCCTTGACGCGGTGGACTGGCCGGCCTTCACGAAATTCCAGGCCTACGTGGGGTCAGACGATTCGGGAAAGATCGAACTCCTAACGTCCGCTGGGTTTGGAATCGAAGGATTATTGCGAAACCAGCTCCGAGAGCGTTCCCAGAGCATTGACGTAACGATCCTGGGCAGGGCAGGTGCCTAGAGAGCCGACAATGCGGATCGATCTGGACGAGTCAATTGAAAGGAACCACGTTGGCGGCCGATACGACGATGTCCAGCAGCGAGGTGTTTGACCTTAACCGCAGCTACACGCTCACGGAGTGGACAACGCAGGCTACGAAGGCGCCGTTATCGATAGAGCGGGCGGATGGCATCTATCTCTTCGACCATGACCCTCGTCGCTACGTGGACTTCAATGCCCAGCTGATGAATGTGAACCTCGGACATCAACATCCCAAGGTAATCGAAGTAATCAGGAAGCAATCGGAGCTTCTCTGCTACGCGAGTCCAAGGATGGTCACGCGGCCCCGCGGCGAACTCGGCGCCCTACTATCAGAAGTGACGCCGGGCGCTCGCCATGAGTACGGAGTCTGGAATATCCGCTGACCGAGATCGCCAGCGAAGAACAGGCGGTCGCCGCTTTCACCGCCGAGGGCCGCTAGCAAGCGCAGATGCGAGACCCCAATATCCTGGGCCTCGTCGACGACCACGAAGTCGAACGGGTGATCAACTCCGTCGGCGATTAGATTCTTTGCTTGCGCGAATACACCCGGGATGGTGACCAAACCCCGCTCGGCAAGTCCCAACCGCACCCGCGTGAAGATTGACCACAGCACCGTCCGTTGTCTGGCTCCGATGCGAGTTTTCCGGCCGAGACGTTAGACATCCCGATAGTCATCCCACGTCTCCAATTGCCAGGCGTCAACCACCTCACTCCACTCAGTTTCGAGGAAACGTGCGGAGAATCGATGCACTTCGGCATCTGCTGACGCGCTGCGGAGCAGGGGACGAATCATTGCTGCCGTGGCGACTCGCGGCTTGCCAAACTCTGACTCGAACTGATCGAGTCCTACCTCGTCGATCGCGCGAACCGTGATGCGCGTCTGAAGCGCCGCATCGTCCCCGATCAGATGCCGCAGCTTGTTGCGAAGCAGCCTGGCGAGAACGATAGAGAATGTCGTCAGAAGCACGGAGGAGTCAGGATCCTTGCGAGGGAGATGCATCGCACGGTGAAGGACGACAACCGTCTTTCCAGTGCCTGCTGAGCCTGCAACGCGCGCCGGCCCATTGAAGACGCGCTCCACGACGGCCCGCTTGGCGGGATGCAGGAATACCGCCCACTTCTCCCATGGATAATCCAGTGCTCGCTCCAGCTCCGCCACATCGGTCATCAGGCGGAATCGACGCTGAGCGTCGGGGTGTGCGAACTGATCCGCGCCCGGCGGTTCGATGGACGATCAGGCGTAAGTCGCGACTGACGCGCACCGATAAGAAATTCTTGTCCCTTGATTTGGTCAGGCGGTGGAGCTGCATCCCAGGATCGGACGGGTCGATCTGCAGGTCGAACGCTGTGGTCTTCGCCAGCTTTTGTTCATCGCCCGTAAGCCTGGCGAGGCTGTCGGTGAAAGTGTCCGCGATGCGGAACTCCATCAATCCACTCGGAAGACCTTCATGACTTCGTCGCCGAGGTGATTGATCACCTTCACTCCGATTCGACCCAACGCCGGTCTGTCGAACGGGCGTGACGTGTCGCTGTGCAGCGTCTCCCACGCCTCCTCGTCGATCTCGGCTTTGAGCGTGGTCTTGAGCGACTTGTACGGGTCGTTGGCGCCGAGGAAATAGGCGTGCCGAAAGAAGAAGCTCTCCTCGTTGTAATCGGTGTCGATGAACCAGCAGGCGATGGCATCGGAGTTGTCGCTGCGGATCTCGCCGGTATTGGGGTGGAAGACGTCGACGCCTTTGATCTTGACCTGGATCTAGCCCTCGTCGGCGTCGCTGCCTTCAGCCGGGAGGATGTTGATGTCCGGCTCGCCGAAGATGACGAAGAGGTTGCCCTTGCCGGTGTTCTTCAGGTTATCGGCCATGTGCAGGTCGGCGTTAATTCGTGCCTTGAGCATGGGGATACGACCTAGTTTGCTGAACTCGGTGGCGTGAACTTCATAGTTAAACGCGCAAGCTATCAGCACCTCGAAGTCAGCTTCGCTGGCCTCCCAAGCGGCGGTAACGAGGTCCGGTCGCGTAACCGTGCCGAATTCCGGGCCGACGAAGATGGCGGAGCGTTTCTGAGTCCCCTTCTCCTCCTCCCCCTCGAAGTAGCGTCCCTCCGCGCAGACGAAATCGCCCGGCCGCGCCGCGATCGAGGAGAAAGTGATCTTGTCCTCCTTATGCGCCTGCTGCACGCCTGCGGTCTTGAGGTTCTCGAGGATCATGTTTGCGAAGTTCTGCGGTTCGCCGTAGGCGCCCGACGAGTCCGCGTTGCTGTCGATAAGCTCGTCGTTCTCGTCCACGCCAAGCACACGACGCGGTGAGAGGCTCTCGACGGTGAACGGGCCGGCGACGCGGACCTTCTTGTTATCCACGTAGGGTTTGTCACAGAGGTACTCGAAGTCAGCCTTGGCGGCGATGGAGGCGTCGATCTCCTTCTGACGGGCGATGCGCTGGTCCCACCAGCAAGCAAGGAAATCCTGCGCCCTCGGCGGCCACCAGTCTTCGGCCTAGCGTGGGATCTCCCATTCCTCCCACGATTCGTCGAGCGCCGCGTTGAGCTGCTCCCTCGGCCGTTCAAGCCCGTTCTGACTTTGCTCCCAAATGACGTCGATCTCCGTCTTATTGGCGATGGAGCTGAGCATGATGTGGGGGACTCGCTCGTAGACGAACCCCTGGCGAATGTCTCCGTTGATTGACGCGTCCGAGGGGCTTGTGCGCCCCAGCCGATCCGCGAGCGCGCCGGCGACCACACATCCGATGCCGCCGACGGCGACCACACCGAAGGCCGCGGCGCTGCTGAACGCGACATCGGACCGTCCCGAAGCGGCGAAGCTGGCGGCGAGAAACGCCGGAATCCACGTCCACATCGCGTAAAGCTCCCACATATGGCCCAAATACCCCACGTTCGCCAGTCGGACCGCGGGCTCACGCAGAGCGGTTATCGCCACGCGAATGCTGAATCTCGGTGCAGACACTTCGTACGGACCTGACCGGCCCCCAAGATAAACGACCAACCCGCCGGCGGCGCCCGCGAAGCTCGGGAGGCTGACCACTGTTTTCCAATCCAATTCAGCCATGGCGCCGAATGCCCGAAGCAGGTGCGGAAGGGCCGAACCCACCGTTAGAGCGCCCACGAGCACCCCGATCGCAAGACCAAGATCTCGTCGAAACCAGCCCGCGAGCATCTTCATGCCCACTGGATACACCGCCGCGAGTCCAACGCCCGTAAGCAGGCGAAAAGGCAGGCCGGTGGCCATGTCCGCAGCCAACACGGCGAAGCCGAGATTGGACGCCGCCGCCACCACGGCCCCAACGGCAAAGAGGGCTCGAGACGGCAAGACGTAGGCGGCGCCGGTGGCCGCGAGAGCGATCGCGCCCGCGGCAAAACCAAACTGCACGGCAACCGTGAGCAGGGCCACTTCGAGTCCCGATAGTTCCCAGTCGCGCTGCAAAAGCGGCGCGACGGCCGCGGCGCTGAACCATGGAGCCATGGCGAGCAGTTCGCCAACGCCCAAAAAGCCCAGGACGCGCCAACGTCCGGTCGGCTCCGCGGCTATTTCAGACGTCGCCGTCTAGCTCAGGCTGGAGCGTGTAGACGAGGCACTCCCCGGTCAGAACCACGGTCCCGTCCTGCCGCCGAGCCTCGCACTTGAGACGCGTGATCGGCTTGTCGGACCGCGACTCCAAAACTTCAGCCTCGGCGGTCACTGTATCGCCAACGTAGACCGGCGCCGGATAGTCCCACTCCTGACGCAAGAAGACACTTCCCGGGCCCGGCATTTCCATTGCTACCAACGCATTGAATAGGCCCGTGGTCAGCCCGCCTTGGACGACAATCCCACCAAGCCGCGTCGATCCGGCGAACTCAGCATCGAAGTGCAGCGGGTTCCAATCGCCGGAAATCCGCGCAAACGCTTCCACGTCGGAGGCGCTGAATGTTCTCGTCCAGGTCGCCTTCCGGCCCTTCGAAGGGGGATCCCATTTCATCGAATGGCCGCCAGAATTCCCGCGTTTGCCCTCGACCGCAAGGCTCCCTCCATAAACGTTTCCGCGGCCGGAAAACGCCGCGCGAAGCCCATCGTCGGGCGAGTGCACAGGCCCGCGCCCGAAAAATCGTACGTCGGTCCACATTCGGCGAAACCACTCTGTAGCCGCGCCCGGACCTCAATAATTCGGCAACGGAGTTACTTCACCCGCCGCGCCTTCGGATACTATTCCGGCGATCGCCCGCTCCGACCGTTTGGATTGAATTGAAACTGTCAACGTCAATCGACCTCCTGGACCGCGCCATCAAGGTTCTGCCCGGAGGCGTCAACAGCCCCGTCCGTGCCTTCAATGCCGTCGGCGGCGTGCCTCCGTTCATCGAGCGCGGCAGCGGCAGCCGGATACGAGATGTGGACGGCAACGAGTACGTGGATTTCGTCGGATCATGGGGTCCGTTGATACTCGGGCACGCGCATCCGCGCGTCGTCACCGCGGTCCAAGAAGCGCTATCCAAGGGAACAAGCTTCGGCGCGCCGACCGCGGCGGAGATCGAACTGGCCGAGCTGGTGATCGCCGCGTTTCCTTCGCTGGACGTTGTAAGGTTCGTCAATTCCGGAACCGAGGCTGCGATGAGCGCGCTGCGGCTTGCGCGGGCCGCGACCGGACGCGACGTGATCGTGAAATTCGACGGCTGCTACCACGGACACTCGGATGGCCTCCTGGTCCAGGCCGGATCCGGAGCGACCACGCTCGGAATCCCCGACAGTGCCGGCGTGCCGGCCGATGTGGCTCGCCTGACCGTTTCGATTCCGTACAACGACCCGGATCAGGTGGACCGAACGTTCGAGGAGTTCTCGGGACGGATTGCCGCCGTGATAGTGGAGCCCGTGGCCGGAAACATGGGCGTCATCCCACCCAAGCCAGGATTCCTCGCGCAGCTCAGACGTCGAACCACCGCGCACGGCGCCCTACTCATCTTCGACGAAGTTATCACGGGATTCCGCATTGGACCTGGCGGCGCCCAGGAGCTTTTCGACGTCGAGCCCGACCTGACCTGCCTGGGGAAAATCGTCGGCGGTGGGCTTCCTGTGGGCGCCTACGGCGGATCGCGCGATCTGATGAGCCAGGTCGCACCGCTGGGCGCGATGTACCAGGCCGGCACGCTATCCGGCAATCCTCTGGCCATGGCGGCCGGTATCGCTACGCTGACGGCGCTTCTGGAAAATCCGCCGTATGGCGATTTGGAGTCCTTATCCTCGCGGCTGGCGGCGGACCTCACCGACATCCTCGTGGAAAGTGGCGTCGACGTCCGCTACAACCGGGTCGGTTCGATGCTCACATGGTTCTTCGGAGCCGAACCCGTTACTGACTACAAAACGGCTCAGACGTCGGACACCGAAGCGTTTGGAAGGTTCCATCGGGCCATGCTGGAGCGCGGCATCTACCTGCCACCTTCGCAGTTCGAGACGGTGTTGGTATCGGCGGCGCATTCCCAGCAGGACGTCAAAACGACGCTCGAGGCGGCTCGCGACGCCGCCGGATCGATCGCCGGCTGACACGAAGGATCGACGACCGCCGAGCGGGCGCCAGACCGAATCGACCTCAGGCCAGATCGAACAGCAGAATTTGCGAATCGGCTCGAGACCGCACGATCACCTTAGACTCGGCGCTGATGGCCGCGCCGTCGCCTTCGCCCAGATCAACACTCGCGACCGTCACCGAACCCGAGACCACCTGGACCCATGCGTGTTCGCCGCGCAGTAACGAATGTTCCATCTCGTCGCCCGTCCTCATGCTGGCCCCGTAGATGTCGGCATCCTGATGGATCTCGAGCGAACCGTCGCGAGCGTCGCGACTCGCCAGCAGGGTTAGCCCGCCCGCGGCCAGAGCGTCGCGGAATGACTTTTCCGCATAGCGAGGAGCCGCGCCGGATCGATCGGGCTCGATCCATATCTGAAACAGATGGACGGCTGCATCCGCCGATCGGTTGAACTCCCCGTGAACGATGCCAGTTCCGGCGCTCATCGCCTGCACGTCCCCGGCCGCCAGGACCGACGATGTCCCCGTATCGTCTTCGTGAGAGAGCTCACCGGACAGGACATAAGTGACGATCTCCATGTCGCGGTGAGGATGCATCCCGAATCCAAACCCGGGCTGCAAGCGATCCTCGTTGAGGACCCTCAGCGACCGAAACCCACGGAACGTTGGATCAGCGTATCCGCCAAATGCGAATGTGTGCCGTCCATCGAGCCACCCAAGCTGGGTCGTTCCGCGATCCTCGGAGGCGCGTACCTCAATCATTGCCGCGCCAATCGTTCGGTCGATGCAACAACGTGCCCTTCATCTCAATTCCGCGACACAAAGATGTTAAATCAGATGGCCGGTTCGGGCGCCATGACCGCTACGGCCCGTTCGCCAAGCATCACTCGAGCGATTTGGCGCCGTGCGGGCCGCCATGTGAATTACGTCTCATTCGGACGTACGTCGGAACAGCTAGGATCGAGACGGACAATCTGACCTCTGCGATGGCCACCGAGTGAACCTCAAGCGCGCCGGCGCCCTCGCGCCACTCATGTTTACATTGGCGGCGCTGCCGGCTGTGCTGTTTTCATGCGACGCTCGAACCACGGTCAAAGACTTGTCCACCATCGCTGATCGCCCCGCCGCCGCGACGCCGGATGGTTGGGGACCGCTGCAGCCGTCGGACTTGCCGCTACGGCGCATGAATCGCGGAAACGTCGGTGAACTCGTACCCCTGCGCCGCCTGGGGCTCGGGTCGCCGACGACCCTCGCCTTCGATCCGGTTTCCGGCGATCTGGCAGTGGGGACCGCGGCCGGGCTCGTCGTTTTGTACGGCGCCGCCGACGGCGACCGCGGCCTGCGATGGCTCGCCCATGATTCGGGGGTCGCGCTGGTTTCCTTCACGAGCGATGGAGCCAACTTGCACACCTTGAGCAAGGACGGTATCTCGGCGATATGGGATCCCTCGACTGGCGATCAGGTAATGAGATTCGACACCGGAAACGCGGTTTCCACTTCGGCCGCGTTCAGCTCCGATGCCGGTCGGCTGGCCGTGGCGACCTATGACTACGTGTCCAACGCGGGAACCGTCGAGGTTTGGGATACGGCCACCGGTGCGCGCGCGTGGGCACGAGAATCGCTGCGGGTCCCGGTTGACAGCTTGGTTTTCGCGGACGGCGACGCCCTCCTGGTAGGCGGTCTGGAGGACGGTGGCCTGCGCTACTGGGATGCGGAATCCGGGGCCTTCATCGACGAGCGCCGCGACCGAAGCCGGTGGATCGACGTGCTCGCCACCGATCCTAACGGAGAGGTAATCGCCAGCACTGGTGGGAATCTCGCCGTGGGCGTGGTGGATGCCGCACGACGCGAACCCGTCCGGCGCATCGAGATTCCCGCCAGGATCACCGACCTAGAGTTCACCCGCGACGGCGCCGTTATCGTTGCGGCCGACGTCCACGGCGCGATCACGGAGTGGCGTGTCTCGGATGGAATCGCACTGCGGAGCGTGCAGATCTCCGAATCGGCGCTTAAAAGCGTCGCCGTGGACCCCGACGGCCTGCGATTCGCGGTCGCATCATCCGGTGGTTCGGTTGAGCTTTGGGACGCAAAAAATATGGAGCGGGTACGGAGCCTATCCGGATTTGCGGCGCCATTCACCGCCGCGGCTTTCTCTCCAAGCGGAGCGCTCGTAGCCGGCAACTCTCAGGGCGATCTCGAGGTTTGGGATCCTGAATCCGGGGGCCGGACCGTCTTGCGGTCGGCCCATGAACGTGAGGTGACGCAAATCGCATTCGATGCGGCCGGGACCCACATGATCAGCGCTGCAAAGGACGGTACGGTCGCAATTTGGAACGTCGATTCCTGGCGGCTCGTGAGACGGTTGAGCGTGACACCCGCCGGGCAGGCGCCGGCCGTGTCGGTTGGTCGCGGGGCCCCGCTGCTAGTCCTGGGGAATCAGCACGGAGCGGTCTTCGTGTACGAACTTCAGGGCGCCGATACGCACCTTCTCCACGGATTTCCGGCGATGACCACGGCCGTGACGGGATTCGCCTTCGACGAACCAAACGAGCGGCTCGCAATCATCAGCCGCGGCGGTGAACTGGCGGTGTGGGACTCGTTCGCCTGGAAGCCGATCTATTCGGGCCGCTGGCGTGACGGCGGGTTCGATTCGGTCCGGTTCAGCCCTGATGGCGACGCGCTTATCACCACATCCAGCAGCGACGTACGCCATGGCGAGATCGCCCTGTGGAGCTTGTCGTCGGATGAAGAGCGAATCGTGCTTCACCGCTTCGCCGGGCAAATTAGGAGCGCCGTCGGCATTTCGGGAACCACTCTGATCGCCGCCACCGATGGACGAGCCGTCGATCCTCGCGCAGTCGAAATCTGGGATCTGGACTCGGGCAGCCGCGTAGCCATTCTTGACGCCCCGACCGGAACCATCTCCAGCCTCGCCGTAAGCGCCGACGCCATTCTCATCGGCGCGGCGGGATACGACGGCGTCATCTGGCTTTGGGGAGTTGCGAATTAGGCAATTCGACGACTCGCCCATGGCGCTGCCCAGAGATTCGAGCATCGGCCCGCCTTCTGCGAAACTCTCGATGCCGGCACGGCAAATTCTCGCGAGCAGCAAACAAGGAGACGCCCCGTGGATCGCCCCAACATCCTGTGGATATGCACCGACCAGCAGCGGTTCGACGCGCTCCGATGCTACGGAAACCCGCACGTCAAGACTCCTAATATCGACCGCCTGGCCGAGCGCGGAACCCTCTTCGAGCACTGCTATTCGCAGAGCCCGGTTTGCACGCCGAGCCGGGCGAGTTTCCTGACCGGACGCTATCCACGAACCACGCGGGCGAGGCAGAACGGCCAGTCGATCCCGCCGGGCGAGGTGCTGATAACGAAGCTGCTCAACGATGCCGGGTACACGTGCGGACTATCTGGAAAGCTTCATCTTTCGGCATGCCATCCGTCGGCCACACCCAACATGGAAGCTCGGATCGACGATGGATACGATGAGTTCCATTGGTCGCATCATCCGGGGCCGGACTGGCCCGCCAACGAGTACATCCATTGGGTTCGCGACAAGGGCGCGAGCTACCAGGTATCGCCTCTGGATGGCTCCGCCTACGTTAAAGAAGGCATGCCGGCCGAGCTTCACCAGACGACCTGGTGCGTCGAGAAGGCGATCAATTTCATCGAAGCGGCCAGCGAAACGGGCCAGCCTTGGCTCTTTTCCCTCAACATATTCGATCCCCACTATTCATTCGACCCACCGCGCGAATACATCGAGCGCTACCTCGACAACATGGACAACATCCCTCTGCCCAACTACGTCGAGGGCGAACTCGACGACAAGCCCGACTTTCAACGATTGGACCACAGGAATTCGTCCGATCAACCCGGGGGCCTCGACTTCACGCAGATGAGCGATGACGATCATCGTCTCGTGCGGGCCGCATACTGGGCGATGGTGGACCTGATCGACGTTGAGGTCGGCCGCCTCCTCGAATCCCTTGAAGCAACGTCGCAGCAGGACAATACGCTGATCATCTTCACGTCAGACCACGGAGAATTGCTCGGTGACCACGGGATGTATCTCAAGGGACCGTTCTTTTACGACCCGTGCATCAGGGTTCCGCTGATTGTCGCGTTGCCTGAGACCGTTCAACCCGGAGTACGGAGCCCGGCCATGGTGGAACTCATGGACATCGCGCCGACGATCCTCGATGCAGCCGGATTGGAGCGGCCAAGCGGGATGCAGGCGAAGTCCATTTGGCCCCTGCTCACCGGCGCCGCCCCGGTTGACCATCACAGGGACTCGATCTACAGCGAGTACTACAACGCCATGCCCTGGCACCAGGATCCGGCCGCGCAGATGACCGCCCTCCGCACGGAGCGGCACAAGCTGGTGGTGGCTCACGGCCTGGACTCCGGTGAGTTGTACGACCTCGAGCAGGATCCCAACGAGACGCGAAATCTTTGGAACGATCCGGATAAGGCCGCTGTAAAGCTCGAGATGTTCCAGCAGCTGTGCGACCGGATGGCCTGGACGGTGGATCCCCTGCCCGTTCGACAGTCGGCCTGGTAAGGCCGAAGGCAGAGGGGGTCACCGTATTCCAGATCGACGCTAGTTTGTGGCTCCCGCGACGTTTCTGATGTACTCCTGCATTAGTCGAGCGTCCGCACCGCCCAAGGGTCCTTCGCGATTCGAGCGGACACTTGAAAGTCGTCGGAGAGGAGGTTCGGCGCCGTGAACTTTATCGTTGTGGTTTCCGACACCATGCGCCGTGACCACATCAGCGCCTATGGGGCGCAGTCCGGATCCTGGGCGTCCGGGGGCGAGTGGTCGGTCGAAACGCCAAACATCGATCGGCTGGCTCAGCGAGGATGCCTGTTCGAAGACGCGTACATCGGATCCTTCCCCACGGTACCCAACCGGCGGGAGATCTTCACGGGCCGGTCGGTTTTCACCTATGCCGAATGGGCGCCTCTGCCCGCATCGGAATTGGTGCTATCGGAGACGCTGGGAAAATCCGGATTCACCACCATGCTCATCGCGGATACGCCCCACATCCTCCAACGGGGATTCCACTTCGACCGCGGCTTTTCCGGCTGGGACTGGATTCGTGGCCAGGAGAACGACCGCCTCCGCACTCATCCGATAGAGGTCGAATTACCGGCCGCGCCCGAGAAATTGCGCGAGCCCGATGTGACCATGCGGCAATACCTACGGAATATCGCCGATTGGGATAGTGAAGCCGATCGCTTCTGCCCCACCACGTTCACCCGGGCCTGCGACTGGCTCGAATTGAACCGCGGCAACCTGCCGTTCTACCTGCATATCGATACATTCGATCCCCACGAGCCGTGGGACCCGCCCCATTGGGACACCGATCGCTACGACCCCGATTACGACGGTGAGCGCGTGACCTATCCCGTCTACGGCTACTGGCGGGATTTCATGAGCGCCGCCGAGCTCCGCCATTCCCACGCCCTCTACTGCGGTGAGGTTTCCATGGTCGATCGCTGGTTTGGCCGGATCATCGACACGATGGACCGGCTCAATTTATGGGACGACACCGCCTTGATATATACGTCCGACCACGGCTTCTATTTCGGTGAACACGAAATCATCGGTAAGAGCATCATCGTGCCGAACGGCCCCGCTCGCCCCCATCCGCTTTACAGCGAGGTCACGCGCATTCCATTGGTGGCGCATATCCCCGGAGTAACGTCCGAGGGCCAGAAGGTCGACGGCTACGTGCAGCCCCAAGACATCATGCCAACGATTCTGGATCTGGCTCGCGTCGAGGCGCCGGGAACGATGCACGGCGGCTCCATGGTTCCGCTCATCACGGGAGGACGAGACCGCCTGCGAGAGTTCGCCGTCTCGTCGCACAGCATCTGCTCACCGGTGGGTGGCAGGCCCAGCACAATCGTGACCCCGGATTGGACGCTCATTCTCGGGGCTCCGGAGCCGTCGTCGACCGCCGGTTCAGTTTCCACGACAGAAGCTATCGACAGCCGGGGAAGGAGCGAGGTCCCCAGTCTGGCGGCCCTGACGCCGCAGCTATATGACAACGGCGCCGACCCGGCCATGACCAACGACGTGATCGCCGAGAACCTCGATGTCGCCGGGGAACTACGCGATCTTTACGTCGGCTATCTTCGATCGGTCGGGACCTCCGAGGAATTCATCCGCCCGCGCCGGGATGCCCGCCTGGCTTAGTTCACTCTCCCCGGAGGTGAGCCCCGATGCCGACGATCCGGACATGCCGGCATTGGCTAGGGCGCTCATCGAGGCGGGCTACTCCGGCGCGACGTCTTTCAAGCCAACTTGGAAAACCTTCGGCGCTTGATGGAGTCCTGGGGACCACTCGTTTGTCGGCCCCTTTCCCGGCGATTTCTGGGCTCTGCCGCCGACTATTCGGTTAGGCGGGCGCGGCCACGACCGCCAGACTTCGGGGCAACTGAGCGACGAAAACCGTCCTGCCCGGTTGGGAATCAAACTCCAGGGTTCCTCGGTGCATGTTTACGACGATGTTCCGCGACGTTGTCAGTCCGAGGCCCAGTCCACGTCCCGGAGGCTTCGTTGTGAAGAACGGATCAAATACACGCCTTTGAATATCTTCCGAGATTCCCGAACCGCTATCCTCCACCTCCACCCGGACCGTCTCGCCGCTTTTCGCCGCTCGCAAAACTAGCCGGCCCTTGCCATCCATCGCGTCCAGAGCGTTGCTGATCAGGTGACTCCAAACCTGGTTCATCTCGCTTCCGTACGCATCGATCAAAGGAAGCCCAGGCTCAAACTCGCGGACGATCTCGACCCCAGGACCGATTCTGGACCGCATTAGCTCGACGGCTATGTCCAAGCCCTTTCCCACGTCGACGCTCTGCACCGGCGCCTGGTCCAGAAACGTGTAGGCCTTCAGCGTGGCCACCAGCCCCGCCACTTGGTTGCTACTGGTACGCACCTCGTCCGCCAGGCTGTAGATTAGATATGTCTCGACGATCCACGGCAGCAGGGGCGGCGGGATCTCACCACCAAATTCATCGCGCAGCTCTTCTAGGTCGGCCGGCGTCAGTCCGGACTCCGCTAGCTCGGCCGCGATCTCCCACGCCTTCTCGATACCAGCATCTTGTAGCCACTCCTCGATTTCCACTTCCATGTCGGCGAGCAATGTCGCGTCCGCGGTCACCGGGCCGCGCGGCAGATTCTGCAACTGCCGGTCCATGTCCGCCAGCCGATGCCGCTGGCCGTCTGTCAAATCGAGTTGCTGGAGGTGCATCTGCGTGGCGGTCAATCGCCTCGCCGTGGCACCAATCTGATCGGCGGATCGCTGTGCCGCGGCCGCCGGATTATTCATTTCATGTGCGATTCCCGCCGCCAGCGTACCTACGGCCGCCATGCGCTCACTGTCTCGAACTGCTTGCTCAGCCACTCGCTGCTGGGTCAGGTCCGTGCCATGCACAAAAACGTAATCGTGCTCTCGATCATAGGTGTGCGTAAATGCAAATGACTTCCCGCCCACCTGCGCTTCGAGAGCCACCGCTTTGTTGGATTCGAGCACTGTGCGCCAAAACTCTCCGGTCATTCCGGGGCACAGGTCCAGCCACGATCGGCCTTCGACCCGTTCCTCGCCAAACACCTGCCTTGCCGGCGCATTAGCCAGAATGACCGATCCTTTGTTGGTCAATCGGTAGACTGGGCCCGGGTTCATTTCGGGAAAGCCGCTCGTTATCGCGAGCTCGACGGCGGTGTCGGCAAGGCTGTCTTCCAGTTGTCTGCGCTCCTCGACATCGATTAGCACCACAACCAAGACCACTTCACCGCCCACATCCGTCCGACGGCTGCAGGCCATCACCCAGAGTCTCCCTCCTCCCGGCAGCTTGAGTTGAAACTCCAACTCGGACTCTACGTCCGCGCCGATATCCTCCTTAGTAGGATCTGGCCAGACCGATTCATCCGTTGACAGTGCCCGCAGGCTGGTACCGGCGAGTTCGGCCTTAGTCTGTTGCGTCAACCGCGCCATCGCCTCATTTCCGCAACGAATCCGCAAAGTCCGCAAGTCCACCACGACACAGGGAAGCGGCACCGCATCGCAGATCAGCATCAACAGTTTGTCAATGTTTATGGTTAGCGCCGTTTCCACTCATCGAGGTGGATCCGGGACAGATCACTCCGCACCTCAAACGCCACCCCCGCGGCAACAGGCCGGACTGCATGCGGTTACTTAAATCAGAAGCATGCATGTTTCCTGCATTCCCAGAAAGATTTCCCCGCTTTCGAACCTTCGCCCACCGCGTTGGTCGCAAGTGTCCTGAACTCGTGCCCTTCGTTGCCAGCGGCCAGCGCCACTGATGCCAGGACCATAATCAGTGGACTGGACAAATCGGCGACCACTCTCGCGACGGAAATGGCTGGCTGGGTGACAACGGGCACAATCAGCCCGTCGACGAGCTTTGGGTAATTGTCCCTTTGCTATCCCATGCTGCGTACTAATCGCCACTGTAATACTGGCTCGCCTACGTGGACTTCATCCCGCCTCATTCTGCGTCTGGTTCGCGGCCCTACACCGTTGAGACCGGCTGTGGCGGCTAGGCCTCCAGGAGCTTTTTGAGCACCTGCAAATTCCCGTTAGTGTTTTCGCGGTGCACCCTGCCAATTAGGCGGTCGGCCATGACTCCAATGTCCGTCCGGTCGACGACCTCCCACTGGATCGCGAACATCACCTTGGTCCCGCCATCCACCGACTCGTAGGTCCAAACGCCCTCGTACTCGACTGGACCGGACGTGCTGCGATACACCACCTTGTGATTCGGATCGTACTCCGTAATCTCCCACGTCGATTCAACCTGGATGCCGCCCAGCTTGTAGACCTCGCGTCCGGTGGCCCCCACCCCTTCTCCTCCGAGTGACAAATCCGTGGGGTCTTCCCTCGCGTCACCCTCCGTCTCAACCTCCGCCTCGATCACCGATTGACGCCAGATCGGGTCGTTCTCCGGATTCTCAACAAAAGCAAAAACGTCCTCAACCGACCGCTTGATAACGACACTCACTTCTTGGCTCGGCATCCATCACCATCCAGTAACAAAACGCGCCGATGCGCGGACCCCGCCTCAGCTCGGACGACCAATACTAGCCGCCTGGGCGGCTCCCCTTTTGGTTCGAAAAATCACGGCGTGCCGGACTAGTACCGTGCGAGTTGTAGACCGAAGCTAGAGATCCGGGTCAATCCAGCGTTCAACTGGGCTGCTCGGTTAGGCTGGACCCGTGCCCGCGGCCCGATCCCGGCCGCCTCCCGCCGGAGCGAGTCGCTCAGGCTTCTAGCCTCATCTTCAGGGTTTCGCCGGCGCTCACCGGGGCGGGTTAATCAAAGCCACCTCGCCGACGCCGGCGAATATCCGTTTCCAGATTCCATGACCGATTCCGAAGGCGAATATGGAGACCACGATCTTGCCGGCAATGTTCGCTCGTAGTGTCGTCAGGTGAGGAGTAGGGCTTAGTCCTATCACAGAGTCAGGGCCTGCCAGTCACAACGCCCGGAGACGGAGGACGCAATGGCGTAGATTTCAGGATGGGGCGCCTTGAGCAAGTCAGCCGTGCGCCAGCATGCTTCGTTCGGATAGAGTTACGGCTTGCGCGAGCGGATACCGAGTTCGCCAGGGCTCTTAGATATCACCCTAAGCAGTCCGGTCGCAGGGAGACAGGCATGGATCGAATCAGGATGGGGATCATCGGTTGCGGCGCCGTGGCCCAGATCCAGCATCTGCCAAATCTGCGAGAACTCGACGACCAGTTCGAAATAGCGGCGATTTGCGACCTTTCCGACAATCTGCTGAAACGCGTCGGCGACGATTTCGGGGTTCCAGCCGACCGTCGCTACAGCGACCTCCGGGCGCTTGTGGAAGCCGATGTCGACGCCGTGATCGTGTGTCCGTCGGGCACCCACGCACCGGCGACCATCGCGGCCGCCGAAGCTGGAAAACACGCTCTGGTCGAAAAGCCGGCCTGCTTTCTGACCCGCGAGGCGCGCGATATGGCGAGCGCCGCGGAACGATCCGGGGTCGTGGTGATGATCGCCTATATGAAGCGCCACGATCCTGCTTTCAAGTTCGCGCTTGAACGCGTGCGTGGGATGACCGACGTGAGCTTCGTCCAGGTGAATCATCTGCACCCGGACAACTCCCTGCACACCGCGGAGTTTCGCACGCACGCCGCCGGTGACGTGGATGCCGACGACCTCGAATCGCTGCGGCGGGACACGAACAAGCTCATCGACCAGGCCCTGGGCCTTGACGCGGCTCCCGACGATCTGCGCCGCGCGTTCACGCTGGTCAATGGGAGCCTCATTCACGACATAGGCAACCTGCACGGGATGTTTGGTCCGCCGCAACGGGTGCTAAACACCGAGATATGGCTCGACGGCCGAGCCGTAACCACCGTTCTCGAGTATGGAACGGGCGTGCGCGCGGTGCTCAATTGGGTGGATTTACCGGAACTCTATGACTTCAAGGAGACGCTGGAGGTTTACGGGAGCCGCGAACGCGTTGTGGTCTCGTTTCCGACCGGGTTTAGCCGGGGCCTGCCCACGCGGGTGACGATCTCCGAAATCGATGGCGAGCTCAATCCGTCAAAACGAGAACTTGAATGGCATGCGAACCCCTTCAAGAACGAACTCGCGCACTTCGGCGAATGTATCCGTGACGGCCGCGATCCGCTGACCCCGGCCAGCGAGATAATCGACGACGTAGCCTTGGTGCGCGACATAATCCAAGCCTGGACGCATCCGACGGATGAGGGGGACGGTTGATGGGATTCGAGGTATTCGACTTTCGCAAAGATCTACGGAACGTATTCGTGTCGCCGGAAATCCGGAGCCGGTTCGTCAAGCTCGAGCCCGGCGAGGTCCACAACCGGCACAGCCACGATTTGGGGCAGGAGGTTTTCCTGGTACTGGACGGTGAAGTGGAATTCGAGATCGAGGGCGAACGGAAGGTGCTGAAGCCCGGCCAGATGTGCGTCGCCCGTGTCGACGAAAAGCACCAGGTCAGTTGTTCCGGCGATAATTCGGCGCTGATGTACCTATCGGTAACACCGCACGTCGAACCCACCCATACAAGCTGGGAGGGCGAAACCACGAAATTGCCGCCTCGGTATGGGCAGTCGACACGGGCCGAAAGAATCCAAAGCGACTCGTCGGCGGAAACTTCCACCGACGACCTGGCGGCGCAGTTGACACGCTCCGCGGACGGTTTCGCCGCCGCCGCCGCGAAGGCGGCCGGAGTCATCCGTCAACGGTCGCGGACGGCGGTCCAGGCGCTCGACGCTCGGAATCGCGACACTGCCCGCGGCGAGCTTGATCAGATGTGGTCGCTCATGTACAAAACGATCCGCGAGCTGCATCAGACCGAGCACATCTGGAACGAGTACACGGCCCGTTTCGGGGCCCTCAACGAATAGGCGATCGATACGATGCACGTAAGATCTCGCGCTGGGAACTCGAGTTTCGCAGGTCCCCGGCGGGGACAATGAACTAGTGGGAATTCGCGTAGGAATCGACACCGGCGGCACCTTCACCGACCTGGTCGCGATGGACGAGAGAACCGGCGAGGTTGAGGTCATAAAACGGCCGTCAACCCCCGCCGCTCCCAGTGAAGCCATCTTCGACTGCCTGGAGCGTCTGCGCGGAACGGCAAAGGACATCTCCTACTTGGTGCTCGGGACAACCGTGGCGATCAACACGCTGCACCAGCGGACAGGCGCCCGCGTCATCTATTTGGCTACCGAAGGCTTCGAGGACATCCCGTTCCTTCAAAGAACCAACCGCAAGTTCCACTACGACCTCAAATGGAGCAGCCCGACTCCACTGGTGCGGCGTCGCGACTGCCTGGGTGTGTGGGAGCGGATCGATTACCAGGGGGAGGTACTCCGTCCCCTGTCCCCCGACAACCTTGCGCAGGTCGCTGAAAAAGTGCGCGCCCGGATCGCCGGTTCGAACGGGGAAAACGTGGCGATCGCGATCAACTTCCTGTTTTCCTACGTGAGTCCGGCCCACGAAATCGAAGTTCGAGACTACATCGCGGAGGCGCTACCGGACGTTCCCATATCGATCTCCTACGAAGTCGCTCCAATCTGGCGAGAATACGACCGCGCGAGCACGACCCTAATGGACGCTTACTTGCGACCCCTTACCCAGGGGTTCGTCGAGTCGATACAAGCGGGCCTCGAAGAGCGCGGATTCGAGAGGCATTGGTCGGTGATGAAGTCCAACGGCGGCCAGATGCTCTCCGCATCGGCCGCCGATCGACCGGTGCAGATGCTCCTATCCGGACTGTCCGGCGGAATTATCGCCGGCCTCCACTTTGGCGAGGCCGCCGGCGAGCGAAACGTGATAACGCTGGATATGGGCGGAACCAGCACCGACGTGGGCGTGGTCGTGAATGGGCAGGTTCGTTACACCACCGAATGGGAACTCGAGTTCGGCTTGCCCGTTTCGGCCCCGTTCATCGACATGACGACCCTCGGCGCCGGCGGAGGTTCGATAGCTTGGATAAACAAAGGCGGCCTGCTGCAGGTGGGCCCCGCCAGCGCCGGAGCGCATCCGGGCCCGGCCTGTTACGGACAGGGGGGCGAAAGCCCGACGGTTACGGACGCCAACGTCGTGCTGGGGCGTCTTGATCCCACCAATTTCCTCGGCGGCGAGATTCAGCTCGACGCGAAGCTGGCTATCCAATCGCTCCAATCCATCGCCGACACGTTGGATATGTCCGGCGAAGGCGCCGCCAGGTCGATAGTCGACGTGGCGAACGAGAACATCGCCGAGGCTATCCGCCAGGTAACCATTCGACGGGGCCTCGATCCGCGGGACTTCGGAATCGTCGCGTTCGGCGGGGCCGGTCCATTGCACGCCTCCGCGATAGCGCGGTCTCTGGGTATCAAGCGCGTGATCGTTCCTCCCCATCCCGGGCTGAGCTCGGCATTCGGCGCGCTGCTGGCCGACATTCGCGTTGACAAGACGTGGACCAACATCGTCCGTTCGGATCGCCTGGACGCCGAGGCCATCGATGAAAGGCTCAATGGACTCGTGCGGGAGGCGACCGAAGACCTGCGCCGTGAGGGCTACGGCGGCGTGCCGGCCCTCCAGCGATCGGTGACGATGCGCTACATGGGGCAGAATTACGAGGAGGAGGTCGGCATCCCCGAAGGGCCGATCACCCTGGCCGCGATAGACGAACTCCTCGAATCTTTTCACCAACATTACGAGCAGATCTACGGATACCGCATCGACGACGAAGTCATTGAAATGGTTCAGTTCAACGTCACGGTGATCGGGCAAACGGCCAAGCCGAGATTCCCGTCGATTGACGCGCGGGGCGCCCCGATCTCCCCTGAAGAGCGGTTCGTCTTCCTGGCCCACGGAGCGGCCGTCGCATGTGCCGTGTATCAACGCGCTGACCTGGCTTCGGCGGACGAAATCATCGGTCCGGCGATAATCGAGGAGCTGGATTCCACGATCCTCATCCACACGGGGGATTCTCTTACCGTGGCCGAAGACGGCGTCGGGATCATCGATGTGGGCATCTGAAAGCGGCGTAGAGCGAAATGCGCCGGAGCGCGGATTGATTTGAGCGAAAACGCCGCCCCGAACTCCCCGTCGGACCTTGTGACGCTTACGGTGGTCTACAACCGGCTGCGGGGAATCGTCGAGGAAATGGGCACGACGATGATGCGCGCCTCGTACTCGCCGATTTTCAGCGAGAGTCTCGACTTTTCATGCGTCCTTTTCGACAGGGCCGGAAACATGCTCTCCCAGACTGAGTTTTCGCCCGCTCAGGTGGGCGCCATCAGGTTTGTGGTCAAGTGGCTGATCGCCGAAGTCGGCGAAGAGAATCTCAAGCCCGGAGACGTGGTCATTCACAACGATCCATACCGCGGCGGCGCCCACATGCCGGAGCACGTCGTCATCAAGCCGGTGCACTACGAGGGCGAGCTTTTCGGATACGTAGCCAATATCGCCCACATGGTCGAGGTGGGCGGAATGGCCGTTGGAGGCTTCGCGACGACCGCCACCGAGGTCTATCAGGAAGGCCTGCGGCTGCCCCCCGTGTGGCTGATGCGGGAGGGTGATTACAACCAGGACATCTGGCGCATCATCATGGCCAATCACCGCGCTCCGCGCTACTCGTGGGGCGATCTGCACGCCATGCTGGCGTCGCTCGACGTGGCCGAGAAGCGCGTTCACGAGTTGCTGGATGCGTACGGCGTCGAGCGGATTGGTGAGATCACCCGCGATCTCATGGACTACGCCGAACGCTGGATGCGCCAAGAGTTGAGCGCCATACCAGACGGCGAATACACCTTCGAGGACTATTTGGAAGACGCTTGCGATCCACCGATCCGAAGCTGGGTTCGGCTGCGCCTCGTGGTGGATGGCGACGCCATCCTCGCGGACTTCACGGGCAGCGATCCCCAAGGACCCCACGTTCTCAACTGCACTTACGGGGTGACGGCGTCGGCCGTGTACAACGCGATATTCAATCTCGTGGATGACGACATTCCGCACAATGACGGCGCCTACCGTCCGATTACCGTGGTCGCTCCTCCCGGAAGCATCACGAATGTCTCGGAACCGGGAGCGTCGGTCGGCGGAAACACCGAGACTCATCCGCGCTTGTGGGAGATCGTCCTCGGTGCGCTGGCGAAGGCTCTGCCCGACCGTATCAGCGCTGCGACCGGCGGCACCTCGTGTAACTTCCTGTTCGGCGGAATTCATCCACACACAAACCGGTTCTACGTTCACTACCACTTCGATGGGGTGGGATGGGGTGGACGCGCCCACGCCGATGGCAACGACAACCTCTGCGTGCCCAATGGCAACTGCCGCACCACGCCGGTTGAGATATTCGAGACGCGCTATCCGTTCGTCGAATGGTCCCACAGCCTGCGCAACGACTCCGGTGGGCCGGGCAGGTATCGAGGAGGTTTGGGAAGCGAGCGCGTTCTGGAGGTAACGGCGCCGGAAATAACCGTATCGGCGCTGTACGACCGGATGGTCAGCGGGCCCTGGGGGATATTTGGGGGAGGGGGCGCAACCACCTCAGCCCTGCTGGCAAAACTCTCCGGCGAAACACAGTTCAGAACCTTCCGCGAAGTATTCGGCACCAAGAGCAACTCTCGCGTCGCCAACATCAAGTTGAAGCGAGGCGACCAGGTAATCCTGCGCAGCCCCGGCGGCGGGGGGTTCGGTCCACCGGAAGAACGCCCTCCCGAGTCCGTACTGGAAGACGCTCAGGATGGCTTCATCTCCGTGGAAGCCGCTCGCGACTACTACAAGGTTGCCGTCGACGAGTCGAACGGCCAGCTTGCGATCAATGAGCCCGCAACCGCCGATCTTCGCGACGGCGTGAAAGCCAGGAGGGTTTCCTCGTGAGCTCTGACTCCTCGAAGCCGAATGAGGGGAATCAACCTGCCGGCCATTGGGAGAAACTCAACCGAAGCTGGTGGGACCCCAAGGTCGCCAATTGCGAAATGTGCGGTCAGATGATTCCTCGCGACGTCTGGTTGAGCGACGACGGACATTCCTTTTGTTCGGTCGAGTGCGACGAGCTCTATCGGTCTTACTGGCTTCCCCGATATGGCAAAGAAGCCGACCGGGCCAAGGGCGGCTGACCGGCTCGAACGCCCTCCAACCTGGAGCGAGTTACGCGAAAGCGAGGGAATAGCATGGCGGATCGCCCGAACGTTCTTTGGTACTGCAGCGACCAGCAGCGATTCGACACCATCGGAGCGCTGAACAACCCCCACATAAATACGCCCCGGCTGGACCGCTTCATGGGCGAAAGCGTGACCTTCACCCACGCGTTCTGCCAGACGCCGATCTGCACGCCCAGCCGGGCCAGCTTCCTCACCGGAATGTATCCGAGCGCGCTAGGCGTTAACCAGAACGGAAATGCGTACTTCCCCGCCGAGCACGAGAGCAGACTGATCACAAATGTCTTGGCGCGAGATGGATACGACTGCGGGCTGGTTGGAAAGCTCCATCTCGCCGGAGCCGCGCGCCGGCAGGAGCAGCGCGTCGACGATGGCTACCGCTCATTCGACTACAGTCACTCCCACAAGGGGCCGGATGTGCTGGGCCACGATCACGCCGAATGGCTCCGTAGCCGCGGGCACGATCCCGACCGGCTGATGAATCCACAGAGCCCCGACACCTATGCGCAGGGGGCGGAGGTCAGGAGCTTCGGCGGACTCTACGTGCCCACAGCCGAGAAGGACAATATCCCGCCGGAAATCCACCAGACCCGGTGGTGTTCGGAGAGGTCCATCCAGTTTGTAAACGGGAACCGCGGGCCGGACCAGCCCTGGCTACTGAGCGTGAACCCGTTCGACCCTCATCCTCCGTTCGACGCCCCTTGGGAATACTTCCGGCGCTACGACCCCGATAAACTTCCCGGCGCCCATTTCAAGGACGGCGACCTCGAGCAGCAGGAGCGAATCGTCGCTGCGGGAGTGGACTTTCAGTCCAAGCCCCAGCATCCGGCCGAGCGGGATCACAAAATGGTCCAGGCCTCGTATTACGCCATGATCGAGCAGGTCGATCACGAGTTCGGGCGCTTGCTGGACCATCTCGACGAGCTGGGCGAGCGCGAGAACACCATCGTCATCTTCATGAGCGACCATGGCGAGGCGCTCTGCGATCACGGCTTGGTGCTCAAGGGCTGCCGGTTCTTCGAGGGCCTCGTACGGGTTCCATTGATGATCTCCTGGCCGGCCCGGTTTCAACGGGGGCTTGTCAGCGACGCCCTGGTGGAGCTGTGCGACATCGCCCCTACGCTCTACGAGGCACTTGGCTACGACGTGCCGGAGAACATACAGGGCAGATCGCTGATTCCGATCCTGACTGGGGCCGCTTCACCGGACCACCATCGCGACTTCGTGCGTACGGAGTTCTTCGGCGCGATCGATCTTCCCGACCAGACCCACGCCACCATGTACCGCGACCGGCGCTGGAAGCTGGTGACCTACCACGGTAAGGACCTGTTCGAGCTTTACGATTTGGAAAACGATCCGTGGGAGCACAACGATCTGTCCAATAACCCGGAATGCCAGGAGATCAAGTGGGACCTCGTTCGCCGGAGCTTCGACGCGGCCATCTTCGCCCATCCCCCCGGCCCGCCGCGGACGATGCCGTTTTGACGGGATTTCCGGGTAAGTCTGAAATGTTCCTGACCAGGGCAAGGCTCGACCCTAAGATGAAGGCTATAGACGTAAAGGGAAACATCGAGATCCGGACGTGAGGTTTGAGTGGGCATAGCCACGGTCGCGCGATTCTTGCTGATCGCGGTCATCGTCGTCGCGGCGGCAATATTGGTGATCGGCCCGATAGTGGGGGTCATCTACTTCATCATGTTCGTTTCCAAAGGGCTGGGTCCCAACGAAGAAGAGCTTGCAAGAGGCGCATTAGCCGGGCAAATGGTGGCTGGTGCGGGAACCGCCATAGCGGCGACAGCTGCGTTCGGCGCGCTCATAGCGGCAATTATCGCTTCGGTCTTTGCCCGGCGGGCCTTCCAAGCGCAGAGAGATCAGGTCGACCAGCTTAAGCGACAGGGCGAAATCGACCTGACGCCTTGCCTTACGGTTCGACAGTGGACAAACGACGCGAGAATCGCGGTACCGAATGAGGGCGAGCCGCGATTGTGCGTCCAGGTCCAATTTACCAATGCAGGACGAGCAATGGCCACACACATAGCCGTCGAACTGATCGAGCAGTCGGAGGGGGTAGAGATTCGGACAGAGGCTGTATCAATGGATCCCGGGGAGCGTCGAGATGTCTGGTTCCTATTTGACGATCGCTTGCTGACGGATCTCGAAAATGGATCTGTGACTGTACGAGCGACGGTCAGCAGTACCGCCCCCCAGCGGGGGATCGCCCTCTCTCAACCTCTCTGGTTCGAGTGTCGACTTGTGCATGACGAGAAAGCGCAAAAGTGGTTGTATCACTTCGACCACCCACCCCAGTTGGGTATCCCGCGCAACCGACCGGAGTAAGGTAGCGCACTCTTCGCCCTGGATCTGTCCATAGGCCGAGGGCGAATCCGGTTTCGCGCCCAAAATCACCCACCAGTCGGGACCGCGAGCCAGTTGGTTTCGGACAACGGCCGCGCGGGATCTAGTGCCGGGGTTTGTCGCCGGCCTCGGCCTGCAGCCGGTTCAGTTCAGCCGTAAGCTCCTCGACCGCGGACAGGTAAGCGGGGTCGGAGTAGACATTTCGCAGTTCGTGCGGGTCGGCCTCGAGGTCAAACAGCTCCCACTCCGGCGGCTTCGATCCGTCGATCGCTCCCGATGACCCCAGTGCCTCTCCGTAGTAGTAGATCAGCTTGTGGCGATGGGTTCGCACGCCGTAGTGGGCGTAGACGTTGTGATCCGCCAGATGCATCCAGTAGCGGTAGTAGAGGCTGGTTTGCCAGCCGGCGGGCGTATTGCCCGTGAATACCGATCTCGCGCTGACGCCCTGCATCTCGTCGGGAACGTCCAAGCCCGCGTAGTCTAAAAACGTCGGCGCGAAATCGTTGTTGAGCACCATGTCGTTGCTCACCGATCCGGCGGCGATTTCGGGCGGGTAGCGCACGAGGAACGGCATCCGCAGCGATTCCTCATACATGAACCGCTTGTCGTATCAGCCGTGGTCGCCCAAGAAGAATCCTTGATCGGACGTGTAGATGACGATCGTGTTTTCAACGAGCTCGTTCTCTTCGGGATAGTCGAGCATCCGCCCAGCGCTCTCGTCGATGGAGGCCACGCAGCGGAGGTAATCCTTAATGTAGCGTTGGTAGTACCAACGTTTGAGCGGCTGGCCGGACAATCCCTCTGGAGGATCCTGCTTAACATCGGCGCTTGCGAGATCTCGTTCGACGCGCATTTCGGCGGCGGCGGCCGCGGCGGCCCGGTTGGCATAATCGTCGTCGAATGTCTCAGGCTCCGGGATTTCAACGTCGTCATAGAGCGAGGCGTACTTGGGCGCGGGTTCCCAGCGACGGTGAGGCGCTTTGTGATGGGTCATGAGCAGGAACGGTCTCGTCCGGTCGCGACCCTCGAGCCACTCGAGGCTTAGATCGGTGATTATCTCGGTCACATAGCCAGGGATTGTACGCGTGCGGCCCATGTCGATCAGCTCGGGGTCGTGATAGGCGCCCTGGCCCGGAAGGACGTTCCAGTAGTCGAACCCGGCCGGATCGTTTAGGCCGCCGTGGCCCATATGCCATTTGCCTATTATCGCCGTCTGATAACCGGCCCCTTGCAGGAGCTTCTGCACCTGCGGATCTCGGCGGCCATCGAGCGCGTCAGCCAGAGTCTTCACCCCGTTTACGTGCCCGTGCTGGCCCGTCAGGATCGTCGCCCGACTGGGAGTGCAGATCGAGTTCGTGCAAAAGCAACTGTTGAGCAGCATGCCGGATTCGGCGATGCGATCGATGTTCGGAGTGGAGTTGATGCGGCTGCCGTAGGCGCTGATGGCGTGTGAAGCGTGATCGTCGGACATGATGAACAAGATATTCGGGCGACCGGTCTGACTCATCTCCTGCCTTTCCAAGGGGAAGGCCCCATCAATGCCGAGACGACCGTGAGGCTAGCACGGGGCCGCGGACATGTTCGCCGCGACCTGGCTTAGTCCGGGGCCGGAACCCTCGCCACGCGCAATTCGTGCGCACCGTCGTCGCGGCCAAGCTCGTAGTAATAGATCAGGTCTTCGCCAAACCGAACGCAGTCGAGATATCTCAGGCATCCCGAGCCGTACGGACTTTCCAGAACGGGGCCGTCGAGCGTGTTTTTGAACACGTGGACCAAATCCAGCGAAGTGCAGAATCCGGTCTTGTCCTCGTAGACGTCGCCGCTCGTGATTCGACCGTCATAGAAGATCGTGTAGCCTGCGCCGTTTTGAACCACCGCGCTCAGACGGGCGACGTTTCGGTCCCATCCGTCGCCTGGCACGGTGATGTCCCGCTGGAACTCGAAGCGGCGTCCATCGGCTGACAGCCATAGACCGCTCGGATGCGAAACCAACCCGGTCGTGAAAACGTTGCCGGTGCCATGCAGGTCTTCATGGGTGGAGTCCGGCGCTACCGAATCCCCGGGGGCGTAGGCCGCGAACATGTAGGTCGTACCCCCTATGAAATGGACCACCGGATCCTTGACGCCTTCGCTGTCGGTTGATTCCGCGTCCATGATGGGAATACGCCGCGACGGCTCCAGGTTATCGATTCGGTCCGCCTCAAGCAGGTCGATGCGCCAGCGACGGTCGCCATCCACGTACGAAACGTAGAGCCGCCATTCGCCCGACGGCGCCCTCACAAGCGCGGATCGCTCGATGGATTCGGTATCGAAGTCCTCCGCGAAACAGGCCCAGATCTCTTCGAAATCCTCGCCGGTTTCGCTGCGGGATATGGACGATTTCCAGCCGCGGCCGAGGTCGAGCGGGCGGCGATGTCGCGCGCTCAGATAGACAACGTCATTCTCCACCCAAGTGCTCGGCGCTCCGATCCAGTATCCATTCGCCGGCTTTTCCGGCTCCATGAGAGTCTTGCCTTTAGCGGGATCGAACAGGGGCAGGTTCCCGACCGATTTGAGCCCCGTCAGCATGGGCAGGTTCCTCGAGATCTGGAGGTCCGTAATACGGTCTTGCGAGCGAATGTTAACCGCCGCCGCGCCGTTCTCCTGAGACGCGCCCGATCGTTTCCACGGACACATGTGGGGGGCGATAGAAACGGGACACGATCGCGGACGGAGTATCCTGTTGGACCACAATCGCTGAACGTACTAGTCGATTCCGTGACCAAGGAGGCTAGCCTGTGAATCTGGTCCTGATAGTCATCGATACGTTGCGCAAGGACCACGTCGGCTGCTACGGAAACGATTGGATCGCGACTCCATCGATGGACCGCTTAGCTACCGATTCGGTGATGTTTACCAACGCGTTTCCCGAATCGGTCCCGACGATCCCCGTGCGCAGGGCAATTCACACCGGCAACCGTGTCTTTCCGTTTCGGAACCACCAGTCCCCAAAGGGTGATTCCGTTCGATGGTACGGCTGGGCGCCCATCGATGAAAACCAGGTGACGCTGTCGGAAATCCTTCGGCACGCGGGATATCACACCGGCCTTATCACCGACGCCTATCACCAGTTCAAACCTTCGATGAATTTCCACCGGGGGTTCGACCAGTTCATTTTCGTCAGGGGTCAAGAATCGGATCGATACGCGTCGCCGGCGCGGGCCAAGCACATGGACCTCTCGCGCTACCTGACACCAAAGCTCGAGGGGACGCCCAGGGCTCTGGCTCTTCCGGGCTACCTCGCCAACATCATGGACCGGCAATCGGAGGAGGACCATTTCGCCCCCAGAGTGTTCCGCGAAGCGATGAAGTTCGTGGAGCACAATTATGCGGAAGGGGATTTCTTCTTGACCGTCGATTCGTTCGATCCGCACGAGCCGTGGGACCCTCCGCGTTACTACACCGAGCTTTACGATCCCGGATTCGATGGGCGAGAGATTATCTTTCCCCAGTACGGGCCTACGGACGTCATGAGCGAGCCGGAGCTTAAGCACATGCGCGCCCTCTACGCGGGCGAAGTGACGATGGTGGACAAATGGATCGGCCAGCTTATTGAAAAGCTGCACGAAGTTGGGGTTCTCAATAACACCCTGGTGATGCTGGTCTCCGATCACGGTCACTCTCTCGGCGAACACGATCTGATCGGAAAGCTGGGTCACGCGCAGTATCCGGAACTGATGGACGTACCGATGATGATTCGACACCCCTTGGGGGAAGGCGCCGGAACGTCCGTTGACGCTTGGGCATACGACTCGGACATATTGCCGACCGCACTGCATCTGCTGGGCATAGAAGAGCCGGTTCCCGTCGAGGGCCACGATCTGTGGCCGCTGACAGGCGGAGCTCCAGGGAAGTGGGAGTTCGTCACCTCGTGCTTCCAGGAATATTTCCGCTATCAGGACGACGAGCATATCTACATCGGCAAGGCCGATGGATCGGATCGACAGCTCTACGAAATTGCGTCCGACCCTGATCTTGCCAACAACATCGCGGGAGACGCGACCGAACTTGCCGAAGAGATAATCGCCAAGATCGTAGACGATGCCGGAGGCCCGCTCCCGGAGTTCGACAAGGAATCGCTGCGACTGGTGGAGCCGTGGCATGAGATGGTCTGATTAGCGAGGGACGCGCGATCCAACCACGCGCGCAGTGAAGCGCCATGATCCAGCGTCCGACGCGCGCATCCAACAGAGGCCGGAGGGCCGGAGGCACGGCGGATAGATGACCTTCCGTATCGCGGCCGTCGCGTCCGTAGCCATCGGGTTGGTGATTCTGCTTCCGGTGCTCGGTGTGGTGGGACTTGGCGCCTACGGCGAGTCCATCGGCGGCGGAACGCGATCGGGCGAAGCACGATCGGCGGAACTTCTCCTGTCCCCTGCTGCCGGCCCGCCGGGCAGCATCGTTGCCGTCACCGGTCGCGGGTGGTCGCCGAAGAAAGAGATCGAGCTGTTTGTCAGCCGCGCTATCACCGATTCGACCGACCAGCGGCCGCGACTGAGAGTGGCCCGGGTGGTCACTTCCAGAAACGGGACATTCAAGGTCGAACTGGCGCTTCCCGAACTGCTTGTGGGGACATCAGCCACGGCAGTGGATTTTGAGGCGTCCGCCGCGCAAGGCGACGATATCGTCCCCACTCGATCGCGCTTTACCCTTGAGCCTTACCCAACGGAACTTGCGGTCCGGGCCCTGGACTCTGCCAGCGGGAAGCTTCTTCCCGGCGCGATCGTGGCGGTGATCGATAGTTTTCAACGGTCGATCGCGTCCGGACGCACGGATGCGAACGGTGCGCTCGTTCTGAAGGGACTCAAACCCGGCGCTGCTCAGGTCCACATCCGGCAATTTGACTTCCTGGCTGGGATCTCGTCCGTCGAGATCGCGGAAAACGGGAGGTCCCAAGTCGACGTTACCCTGATATCTGATGCAGGCAGGAGGCTCCTCATCCCGCACACCCGTTCCCCCGGCGGCGGAGTCCTAACGTACGGCGTCGTCGATCGGGCATCCGGCCTGGCCTACACGATCGCCGGATGGATCTCGCTTCCTGGAACGAGGACCCTGAATGTGTACAATTCCGGCCTCTCCTACCGATATTCGCTGGCGACGGAGACGGGTGGCGACACAGCGCTACCGGCGACCGAGCCAAATGCCTTGTACTCGATATTGGCGGTCGCCAACGGGATCAAGGGGTTCACCGACTTCGACCCAAGCCGCGTCTCGTACGTCGGGAGCACCGACAGCACCGATCTGGTATTCGCCCATGACACTGCCTACTGGTTCACTCAGAGTCTGTATTTGGTGGATCGCGAATCCCACCACATCAACCGGCGGATCCGCTTCGGCCCCGAAGTGCTGCCCCCGATCCTGGCGGCGGATGGCTCTAGGGTCTACGTGATCAACTGGTTTCGGCGAACTGCGGATGTACTCGATTCCGACACCGGCCGTCGACTGGGTCGGATAACGACGCTACCCCGCTTCGTACGACATGCCGCCCTCGATCCCACGGGCCAAAAGCTGCTCATGCTGTCCGCACTCGGCGGCGGGCTATTCTCGCTGGATATCCAGACCGGCAACGTTGAGGGACCGCTGATGGAGATACCGGGAGTGACCTGGTTTCACGTCAGCGGGCAGTCGGGCCGCGCCCTCGCTGTCAGCCGGCAATCCCCGATCTTGACCGTCATAGATCTGAACCACTACACGATCGCAAACGTCGTTCCACTTGAAAATCCCGCCGACTGGGTCTGGGAAGATCCGGAGGGTCCCTTCATATATACCGGATCGTACCGGAGGCCGGAGGTGGAAGTCCTTAAGGCGGACCTTTCGGTCCGGGTAGGTATCGTCTCCATCCCCTAACCGGATGGATCGGGCTACCAGGAACGGATCATCCGCTGAGGGATCTACCGGCCCGAGTTCGGATCGCCGCGGGCGAACGCCTTGGGACCATTAGCCCATTCATCTATGGATGCAATGTCGAGCATCTTGAACACGGAGTATACGGAGGACTCTGGCCCGAGTTGATCCGAAACCGGAAGTTCGCCGGCCACGATGAAACCCCGAGGACGAGAGGCCAGTCGGACTTGTGGAGGTACCACGTACACGATCGCCCGTCGTTCGGCGTCGTCCGGGAATGGCGCCCTGTCGGCGCCTCGGATGACGTCAAATTCGTTCACGACAACAGCATCTTTTATTCCGGCGGCCAGTCTCAACGCATTGAAATCGATGCGGCCGGCGGCGATTACTTCGGCGTACGACAGAGCGGCATCGAAGTCCTGGGCGACGCCGAGTATGCGGCACGCCTCGTGGTACGCATCGGACCGGGTATCGAGGGGATTTCCGTGGTCTTGCGCGACGGCGCCGGTGAGTTGTGCCGCTGGGATCTTGCAGCGGACGGCGAATCTCAAGAATGGATCACGCATTCAGGGACCATGCGCCCCGGGCGCGACTCAACCGCGACCCTTGAGATCGTCGGGCGCGGCCGCGGCACCCTCTGGATCGGCGCGGTTTCGCTGACGCGGGCCGATCGCACGGGTCATGCCAGGCCCGACATCGCGGACCTCGTTCGCAACGCTGGAATAACGAGCCTCCGCTGGCCCGGTGGAAACTTCGCTTCCGATTACCACTGGCGCGACGGCATCGGCCCCGCCGACCGGCGACCGACCCGCCTCAACAGAGCATGGAGCGAGTACGAGCCGAACGACTTCGGAACCGATGAATTTCTGGCATTCTGCGGATCAACCGGCGCCGAAGCATCGATAACCGTAAACGCCGGATCGGGCGGCCCAGGCGAGGCGGCGGCATGGGTCGATTACTGCAACGGACCTTTGGATTCCGAGTGGGGACGCCGCCGGGCCGATAACGGTCATCCCGAGCCCTACAACGTGCGGTATTGGTCCATCGGCAATGAGATGTGGGGCAATTTCCAGGTCGGACACGTGGACGCGGAGACGTACGCGCGATCGGCCGTGGAATTCGCGCGCGCGATGAAGGCGGTGGATCCGTCCATCCACCTCACCGGCGTCGGGCATGTACGCAATACGCTGGGTGGTTGGAACGAACGAATGGTGGCGGCGGCCGGTTCGAGCCTCGACGCCATCTCGGTGCACTACTACCTCCTAAACGCCGCATATCTCGAGCAGGAGCCGGAACCGGACCTGGTTTGGGACGTGGTCACTGCAGGCGCCGTGAGCACCGGTCGCATGCTTCGAGAGACCATCGTCGTAATCGACGAACACTCGACGTCCCTCGAGCCGCTTACCGTCTCCTTCGATGAGTGGAATGTACGGACGGATCTTCGCCGGGCTCCGGGCTGGAAGGAGATCTACTCTCTTCGCGAGGGAATTTACGCCGCCGGGCTGCTCAATGAGCTTCAACGGCTTTGCGATCGCGTCGAACTCGCCCACCAATTCAGCCTCGTCAATAGGCTGGGGGCCATCGATGCCACCCCGAACGGGGTCGTTCAGACGCCAACGTTTCTAGCCCTCGGTCTCTACCAACGAGTTTGCGGATCGACCGCCATAGTTGCGGAGGTGGAAGTCGATGGGTTCGACTCACCCGGCCTTGGCACCGAACCGCCGCTGGAGGGCGTCCCGTACCTCGACGTAGCGGCCACGGCTGATGTCGACGGCGACCGCCTGGTACTGGCGTGCGTCAACCGTCACCAGAACCGTAATATCGACGCCGGGATCGAGATTGACGGTTTTGAAGCAAAGCCTGCCAGGATCACGAATCACGTGCTCAACGGTCGTGCACCCCTTGCCGGGAATACATTCAGCGAACCCGACGCCGTGGCCGTGCAATCCTCCCGCCAAGACATCGAGTGGCGCGATGGCTCGTTCAACCACGTGTTCCCGGCCCACTCGGTGACGCTCATCGAGCTTAGGAGGGACTGAATCATGGCAAACCCTGTGTCTGCCTCGCATGGTGCGGCTACCGGCTGTATCCGAGGCGTGGCGACTATCAAGGGGAGCTGCGGCACCTGACCGGTTCTATCAGAGTGGGCCTCATCGGCTGTGGTCCGGGTGGACCACAGGTCATGTACGCGCCCGTATGGAGACACCTACAGGATGTAACGCTCGCCGCGCTATATGACCCAGACGCGGAAAACGCCCGATCCATGCGCGACCTCGTTGGCGAGGGACAGGTGGTCGACAGTGTCGCGGCCCTGCACGACGTAGGAGTGGACGCGGTCATCGTCGCCTCGCCCGTTTGGGCGCACGGCGAGCAGTGCATCGATGCCCTCGATCGCGGTTTGCACGTTTTCTGCGAGAAACCCATGGCCCGAACCGTGGCCGAGTGCCGGAGCATTATCGAAGCGGCGGAGCGGTCCGATCGAATACTGATGCTTGGATTCATGAAGCGATTCGACCCGTCCTTTCTCAAAGTAAGGGAGCTCATAGACGCGGGGACTTTGGGCAAGATCGTCGAAATACGCTGCGACTGGTCCTTCTATGCCGATTTCCGCGGCGGATCGCGGGAAGAACCGCAGACGTGGGGCGGCGTTTTCCAGGATCATGGCAGCCATACCGTCGATCTCTGCCGCTGGTGGGCTGTGACGTCGTACGGGTCAGCGGAGAGGTCTCGATCACGGACCCACGCCGTCGAGTCGAGGACATTGGCAGCGCCGTCATGCGCCACGCCGGCGGTGCAACCAGCGTTCATCTTATGTCAAGGTGCAGGCACGGCCCCGCCCTGGAGCGCTACGTCCTCATCGGCGCCGACGCTACGCTGACCATCGAATTCAAGGGAGGATTCAGCTACGTCTCGGCGGAGCCCTTCCAGATGTACCTTTACGGCGATTCGAGCGGCAGTTACCGGGAGATGACCGTGCCCACAGACAGGAATATCGACCTCGCTATGGCCCATGACGGCCGGTACGCAAGGGAGCTGCGGCACTTCATCGAGTGCGTACGAACGGGAGCAAGACCGCACACCACCGGCGCCGACGGCCTCAAAGCCGTGGAGGCCATAACGGCGACTTTCTTCTCTTCGTGGACCGGTAAATCGGTGGACATGCCGTTTGACGAGGAATTCGATCTGCCGTCGTCATTCGAGGCTGCTCGGAACACGACTCTGGGCGCGGAAAGCGCATGAATGGCGCACAGGCCCTGGTGGATGCGCTCGAGCGCCACGGAACGCGGTACGTCTTCGGCCTGCCGGGCCACGGCAACACGAATATCCTCGACGCCATCTACGACTCGAAGTCAATCGAGTTCAAGCTGGTGCGCCACGAACAGGCGGCCGCGCACATAGCGGACGGCTACGCGAGAGTGAGCGGAGAGGTGGGCGTGTGCTGCTCGTCGGTCGGTCCGGGCGCCGCCAACATGATCATGGGAATCGGCACGGCGATGTCCACTTCAAGTCCATTGCTGGCGCTGATCGGCGGTCCGCTGCAAAAATGGCAGGGAAGAGGTCAGCTTCAGGAGACCTCGCGCCCCGACTCCGCGCCCGCCGATCAGTCGTTCATGCAGATGCTGCAGCCGGTGACCAAACGCGTGTGGTCGATAGCAGACGGATCATCAATCCCCACGGCGGTGCGCAAAGCCTTCACGACCGCGCGGGTAGGGCGGCCCGGACCCGTCGCCATCGAGATCCCGTGGGACGTCCAACAGGCCGATTGCGACGCCTCGCCTCAGGAGCCCGATCCGTTTTCCGCAACTGCTCGGCCCCGAGCGGATGCGGATCTGACACGGCGCGCCGCGGAACTTCTGGCCGCCGCCGAGTTTCCCGTAATCGTCGCGGGAAACGGCGCCCTTATATCCGGCGCCGGGCCGGCGGTTGAAGCCCTGGCCCAAGAGCTGGGCGCACCTGTGGCCACCTCGTTTGTCGCCAAGGGATTGCTCCCGGAGGATCATCCGCTCTCGGTGGGAATCGTTGGGTGGCTTGGCCATCCGGTGGCACATGAGTTCATTCGTGAACGCGCCGATATCATCCTGGCGATCGGCTATCGGTTCGCGGACCAATCGACAAGCTGGTGGACCGAAGGCAAGCCCTTCGTGCGACAGAACCGGATAATCCAGATCGACATCGAGCCCAGGGAGATGGCGCGCGCCGTCAAAATCGAACTGGGTCTCCAGGGTGACTGCTTGTCGGTCGTCCGCGACCTGATCGCGGAGGTCCGAAGGTTGGGCGGACGTAATGGATCGTCCGAATCCGCGCGCACCGTCAACGCCGCGAAGTCGTCGTTCGAGATCGACCTGCCCCCGGACGACGCGCAACCGATGGAACCACTTCGAGTCGCGCAGCAGGTGCGCAACGTATTGCCCGCCGCCTCGGCGCTGTCCGTCGATACGGGCAATCACGCCCACTACTTTTCCGCCTTTTATCCCATTCGCGAAGGCGGCCTGTTCCTCAATCCCGGGGGGTGGACGCCAATGGGGTGGGGCCCGACGGCGATAATCGGGGCCAAGATCGCGCGGCCGGATCTGCCCTGCGTCTCGATTACGGGCGACGGCGGATTCATGATGGTCTGCCAGGAGGTGGCGACCGCCGTCGAATGGGATGCTCCGGTCGTATGGCTGGTGTTCAACAATTCATCGCTGGCGGTCATTCGCGACGGTCAGCTGGCCGACTTTGACGGAAAGTTGATCGGGACCGAGTTCAGCGCTCGTGTGGACTACGCGGCGCTGGCTAAAGCTCTAGGCGCGGAGGGCGCCAGGGTTTCCCATCACTCCGAAGTTGAAGACGTGATCCGCTGGGCGCTGGATTGCGGCAAGCCATGCGTTGTCGACCTGGTCGTGGCGGCGGATGCCGTTCGGCCGCCGATCGCCGGATCGTGGTACGAGCCGGGACGCGCCGAACCGGAACCCATGCCAAGAGGATCGGAGATCCGCTACACGTAGCCGTAGCCCCAGGGCGGCGGCTCGACAGGGCATCCATTCAATCCATACACTCGGCGCATCCTCCAGTCAGGCAAACAGCAAGGAGACCCCGTGAACGTAATCCTGATCATGAACGACACTCTCCGCTACGACTATATCGGCGCCAACGGCAACACCTGGATGCACACGCCGGTTCTGGATCGCTTCGCCGAGGAGAGCGCCGTTTTCGATCGGTGCTACGTGGGTTCCTTCGCGACGATTCCGTGCCGCCACGATCTCATCAAAGGCCGGTTCGGCGCGCCGTTGAATCCGTGGGTCCCCCTGGAATGGGAGGCGCTCACGCTGCCCGAAGTGCTGCGAGAGAACGGCTACGTAACGATGCTCATCAACGACACGCCGCACCTCATCAACTACGGCTACGGCTTCGATCGGCCGTTCCACGCCTGGGAAATGATCAGGGGTAACGAGGTCGACCGAATCCGAACCGACTGGTTCAAGGAATACCGCTTGTCGGACGCGAGCAAGTTCAAACACAACTCGCAGATGTCGCTCTATCACCGGCAAACGAAGGACATCACCAAAGAAGATGAGTATTTCGCGCCGCGCGTGATGTCGGCGGCGTGCGAATGGCTCGAACGCAACGCGGGTCATGAGAAGTTCTTTCTGTGGGTGGACTCTTTCGATCCCCACGAGCCGTGGGATCCACCCCAGCATTACGTGGATCTCTACGACCCGGAATACGACGGCATCGAAGTGTTCTGGCCGCAGTACAACCTGACCGAGAACTTCCTCACCGAAGAGGAGCAGGCCCACATCGGCAAGCTCTACGCCGGCGAAGTCACGATGATGGATCGCTGGATCGGGCGGGTGTTCGACACGCTGGAGCGCCTGCACCTGGCCCACAACACGCTCGTCGTCGTCACCTCCGATCACGGGCATTACTTCGGCGAGCACGGACTCCAAAGCAAGACCGGTCCGCTCTATGAGGAGATTTCCCACCAGGTGTTGCAGGTCCGGCACCCGGACGGCATCGGCCGGGGCAAGCGTATCGGCGGCATCGTCAAGCCCCCCGACTTCGCGCCGACGATCCTCGACATGCTTGGGATCGACGCGCCGGCGGAGATGGAGATCCAGGGCACGTCCTGGCTCCCGCTGTTGACCGGCGAAAAACGATCCATACGGTCCACAGCCATATCCGGCAATTTCCCGGTGAAGGTTACGGGAGACATGCGCAGACAACCCTCGATGCACCTGCCCTCGGGATGGTCCACGCTTACCGCCACCAATCGCGACTGGGCGCTCATCGATCATCCGGATCCCGCCCGCCGCGAGCTATACCACCTGCCCTCGGACATAGGTCAGGCCAACAACGTGATTGCGGACAATCCCGAGATGGCCGACCGCCTTCACCGCGAGGTGACCCGGTTCCTCCGCCGCAACAAGGCGCCGCGCTGGATGCAAAGGCTGTACGCCGAGGGCCTCGATGAAATGGAAATGCCGGAGCACTCGGACTTCATCAAGTACAAGAACATGCGCGGAATGCCGCACGCGACGCCGCTCGATGGAAACGTCTTCTAGAAGTCGTCTGCCGACCTGCTCCCGTTGCCGGCCATGAGAGCTCGTACCTGCTCCATACTCACGCGGGCGGCCGCCTCGGAGTCGTCCGCCAGAACGCTGGATAGGTAGCCGAAGCTCTCGTATTCGACGGCGCAGTAACCCTCGAAACCGATTTCGCCCAGGGCCGTGAAAAACGCGGTCCAGTCCACCCGCCCCTCGCCTAGCATGGGGAAAATGAATTCGCCCGGGCGCTGGCTGATCCCGACCGCATCCTTGAGATGGCAATGTACGATCGCCGATCCCCACTGCCGGATGATCCAGCCCACGTCCAGATTCCCACTCAGGATTCCATGAGACGGGTCGAAATTCACCATCTGTACGGGGGAGTCGAGCGCGTCGATCAGGTATCGATGGGAATAGAAGTCGTGCGCCACCATTCCGAAGACGCCTTCGCTGCTTATCGTCACCCCGGCCTTGCGAGCGGCGGCGTCGAACCGCGTGTACGCGTCAAGGACCTGATCCCATGCCGCGCCCTCGGATATGTCGTCCGGGATGCGGGGCGCGTCGGCGTCCCACGGGGCCGGTCCGGTCATCGTGCCTACAGTCGCCACATCGCATTCACCGGCCGCTTCGATAACCTCCAACGTGCGTCCGATCCGGCTCTGGCGCTCGTCCTCGTCGAGCGAGACAAGATCCTCATGGGCCATGATCCGCGAGGGTTCCAGGCCCTCGTTTCGAGTCATCTCGATGAGATTCCGGGGGGAGTCCGCGCCCGTCTTGGCCGGGTCGAAGTGGGCGGTCGTCCATTCGACGCCCTCGTAGCCGATCGATTTCAGGGATGCGACCACTTCATGCGCGGGCCAAAGCCGATACCCCAGGCTCGCCTGGAATCCGATCTTTACGGCCATTCGATAACCCCAAGCAATGTCCGACTTCGACTGAATCTTAGCTGCACTGACGCCCGCCCGGACTTCCCGCCGCGTGGCCCGACGGAACTTGCGTCCACGTGGCCCGACGGAACTTGCGTCCACGTGGCCCGACCGGTCTCCCGGTCGGGAAAACCCCCTTCCTCTCCCTCGGGGAGAGGATTGAGGTGAGGGGAAAGTTGACCGTCAAGCTCCGGTGACGTGGCCCGACCTGCCCGGAGGTCGGGAATCCCAAAAGGGAGCCGGCCATCGCGCCATCCGCACCCGCGCACGCGTAATATCATCTGGGTTTGGGATCGCCAACGGATAGTGATGCATCTGGGGACGACATAATGAGCGGGACCTCTGGACTTAGCGGATCCGAATTCGCCGCCAAGTGGCTGCGGAACACACGCTCCGAGCGACGCGCATACAGCTGGGCCACGGGCACTTTGGACGAGGACTTGCTTCGCAACCTGCTCGCCCTCAACCAAAGGCGGGCGGCGGTCCTTCGGCCGAACTCGTAGGCGGTCCCGAAGCCTTCACTACGCCGACGGAAATGGTGAGGCCGGTGGGTATCGGCCAGAACGACGAGCGAAAATTCATTTACGTTGCGGCCAGCGACGGGAAGATCTTCAACTTTACACTCGACGGAAAGCTGGAGTGGTGGTCAGGCGGAGAAGGCTCGGAGCCGGGCCTATATTCGAATCCGGTGGACATTACCCAGGATCGCGCGAGGAATCTGTGGGTGCTCGATGAGGGCAATAGCCGGGTCCAGAAATTCAACTTCTATCTGGGTAGGCCGGAGGGACATCTGCCAACAGCCGAGACCTGGGGAGACGCCGAAATCTTCGACAATCCCATTGGGATGCGCGCGAGTGGGTTCGGCCTCCCGTTCATAATCGATAAGGGCGGTGAGCGTCTCAGGCGTTTCAACTCGCTCGGCGGCAATCCACTGCCGCTCGAGGGCGAACCGGGGGGAGTGTGGACGAGCGTTACCGCGATACCGATCGAGGGCTTTGTGTTCGCGCTCTTGTGGGTTCCTGAAACCGAAACCACCAAGAGGTATCAGTTCAACAGATCCGAGAGCAAGCTGGATTTCATCGCGGATTTCGAAGGACTAAAAGAACCTGGGCGTTTTTCCGTGGACCGGAAGGACCAATATTTCGTGGTAGTGCCGGCCACTAATGAGATCCACCGCTACGGGATCGATGGGAAGTTCCACATGAAGTGGGGCGGAAAAGGTTCGGGTGACGGCGAGTTCGACGGCGCCACCGGGATCCAGGCGGGAGTGGAGGGCGTCTACGTGGCCGATACGAACAACAACCGAGTTCAGCGCTTCGACGCCGACGGGACCTTCCTGGCGGCGTGGAGCGGAGAAGGCACAGGCGGGGCAACCTAGCTCCAGCACCCCACCGTCTGACATCGAGGACCGCCCGCGTCCGGATATATCCGAAGGCCTGATCCGCCGCCTATATGGACTGTTGTAGTCCTGACCGCGCACGTACGTGGGCGGATCCGCGCGGACTTGCCGCGACATGTTTGATATAAGGTCGCGCCACTCTATTCCCATTAGAATCCGCATGAGCCCCTCCCAGGCCACCGACGTTCGTGCCACAAGGAACCCGATGCCATGGCCACCGAGAGAACCGTAAGACTCACCACCGCCCAGGCCATCGTGCGCTTTCTGCAGGCGCAGTACAGCGAGCGCGATGGGACCCGAATGCGTTTGATCCCTGCAATGTTTGGGATATTCGGTCATGGGAACGTGGCCGGCCTCGGGCAGGCGCTCGAGGAGTACGGCGACTCCCTGCCGTACTACCAGCCCAAGAACGAGCAGGCCATGGTCCACGTTGCCACGGGTTACGCCAAGGCGACCAAACGAATGTCCACGATGGCGTGCACGTCATCCATCGGCCCAGGCGCCACGAACATGGTGACGGGCGCCGCCACGGCCACGATCAATCGATTGCCTGTACTGCTATTCCCTTCGGACTACTACGCCACGCGGCGTCAGGGCCCTGTTTTGCAGCAGATCGAGCATCCGGTGAGTGCCGACGTAAGCGTTAACGACGCCTTTCGGCCGGTAAGTCGAATGTTCGATCGGATAACACGGCCGGAGCAAATCCTCACGGCGCTGCCCGAGGCGATGCGAGTGCTTGTAAGCCCGGTGGAAACCGGCGCCGTGACGATTTCGCTGCCTCAAGACGTGCAGATGATGGCCTACGACTACCCGAGCGCGTTTTTCTCCGAAAGGACTTGGAGAATTCCGCGCGCGTTGCCCGAGAAGCAATCGATCGAAGCAGCCGCCCGGATGCTCGGCCGATCCGAGAAACCGATGGTGATAGCCGGTGGAGGCGTGCACTATTCCGACGCGACCGGCGAACTTGCCGAATTTTGCAACCAGCTTGGAATTCCGGTGGGTGAGACGCACTCCGGGAAGGGCGCGGGGGTCGGCGCCGGCCTTAGCCTGGGTGGGGCGGGCGTTGCGGGGACGCCCCTCGCGGCGCGGATCGCCAAAGACGCCGATCTCGTTATCGGCGTCGGCACGCGTTTCGCGGATTTCGTCACCGGATCGCAGGCTCTGTTTCAGAACCCCGACGTTAAGTTTGTAACCATCAACGTCACCGACCACGACGCTCACAAACAGGGCGCATTGTGCATCGTCGCGGACGCCAAAGTCGGCCTCGAAGCGCTTCGCGCGGCCGCGGCCGGCTACACGGCCCCGGCTGAATGGCAAGACGCGGTGCGCCAGGCACAAATCCAGTGGAATTACAGCGTCGAAAACGAGGTCTTTGCCGTCGCCGGCGCAGAGCAGATGACGCAGGCCCAAATGATCGGCATCATAAATTCAAGCGTGAGACCGAACTCCATGGTTCTTGCGGCGGCGGGCTCTGTTCCCGGTGATCTCCTGCAACTTTGGGATTGCTCCGGCGACCGTCACTGCCTGCTCGAGTTTGGGTACTCGTGCATGGGATGGGAGATTCCAGGCGCCATCGGCGCCAAAATGGCCTTCCCGGACCGAGATGTCTACGCGATGATCGGCGACGGCACCTACCTCATGAATAACACCGAGATCGTGAGCGCAGTGCAAGAAGGCTTGAAAGTCGTGATCGTCGTATCCGTGAATTATGGGTTTCAGGTGATCCGGAGGCTGCAAATGGCCAGCGCCGGAATCTCCTTCGGCAACGAGTTTCGTAAACGCGAGGGTGTGGGAGGGCCGCTGGCGGGCGAATACCTGGAGATCGACTACGCCAAGAACGCCGAGAGCATGGGCGCGGTCGGACTCCACGCCGACTCGCCCGACTCCCTTAAGTCGGCGCTCGAGCAGGCCGATTCGGTCCGCGGCGGGCCCGTCGTCATTGCCGTCGATGTCCAGCCCCATACGTTCGGTCCCGATTCAACCGTCTGGTGGGACATAAGCGTCGCGGAGGTCTCGAACCGGGAGGAAACCGCCGAACTTCTCCCCGAATACGAAAGCGGCCGCGAGAAACAGCGCTTCTACTCTCAGTAAATGCATCTCAGATACGTTGCTCACGGCTACGATCGACTGATCGGTCCGTCTCCGCGCGTCTGGGCGGCGCCGGTGAGAACGCCCTAGCCGAAGCCGGCTTCCCTCAGATAGGCGCGGGTGCGTCGGGCGATGGGAAGCGGCTTGTCGAATGGGGCCGGGTAGATGTCCTGCTCCACCACCGCCCAACCGTCAAAATCTTTCTCGCGGAGCTTTGCGATCAGGCCGTCGAAGTCAACCCATCCCCGATCGGGTTCAACGAACACTCCCCTCCCCACGGCCTTGGCGAACGGCGTGCTCTCCCTGGCCACGGATTCCCGGATTTCGGCGTCCACATTTTTCAGGTGCAGGTAGCCGATACGGTCGGAATGGCGCTCGTAGAAATCGAGCACGTCGCCCCCGCAATACGCATGGTGACCCGTATCCAGGCACAGTGCTACGTCGACCGGATCCGTTTCATCAAGTAGTCGCTCAATCTGCTCCTCGGTCTGAACATGTGTATCCGCGTGCGGATGGAAAACCATCGTGAGGCCGAATTCGTCCCGTGCCAGCGAAGCGACCTTCACCAGCGTCTCGACCAAGCGGTGCCACGCCGCGTCATCCAACTCCGGATCGATTTTTACCTCACCGGTATTTAGATCGGTATAGGCGTCGTCGATCAGAATGAGAAACCGGGCGTTCATGGACGCCAGCGCCTCGCAGACCGTACGCGCCTCCTGCTCGATCTGCGGCCATAACGAAACGTCTTCCAGGTGCCGCATCACCACCTGACCGCAGGCCCTCAGACCGTGCGCCGACAGTTCGGCCTTTACCGTCTCCGGGTTGGCGGGCATGTATCCGGCAGGCCCAAGCTCGATCCACTCATATCCGGCTTCCGCCGCCTGGTCTAGAAACAAGTGCCAATGCGGCTGATTCGGATCGCTGGGGAACCATACGCCCCACGAAACGGGCGCCGTCCCGATTCGTATGTTCATGGCATTCCGCCCGTTCAGGGGCTGACTTTCAATGCTTACGGTTACCTCGATAGGATACGACCGACCGCGCGATCGGGCGCCGCGTAATATTCAGCTCCCCGTTGTCGAACCGCGGCGCCCATTCCAAGAGGGCCCGACGTTCTCGCTTGACATATCAGCTGCCAGGCGCAACCGAATCGGACCTAACCCCATCGAATTATCCCGAATGTGCGTTTATCAGTTGGGCCGCGATTGCCTATCCAGGCGGTGAGTAGGCGATGCTACCGGCCTTCTTAATTGCGTCAAGGCCTTCCTCGGCCGACATCAGTACCGTCGTTTTGATGTTCCTGATCGCTCCGCCGGCGGATGCGGCAATAACCACGGAGGCGACAGTGGCGTTGTCCGGAGTCTCCATGATCAGGACGATATCGTATTCCCCAAACGCGTAGAAAAAGGAGATCAATCGACCACCCGCAGCCTCGAGCAAAGTGCCGATAATCTTCGAGCGATCCTCTGGATTCTTGACCTGCGCCTCCCAAGAGTGGGAGTTATATGAAACCTGGGTCATGTAGTACGGCACGTGCCACCTCCGCCCGCCAAAAACAAGAGCGCCATGATGGTACCCCCGGGATGCGATCCGGCCAATGGACCCTTGCGCGTGACGGGTCGACCGCCCCCGTCGCTTCCCCCGCAGGCCTCCAACCGCGCGCGCGATGGGCTCTGGAGATCACGAGATGCAATTCTGCGATGCGTCTGCCGTTCTTCCAGTCTCGACCGGCACGCCACCCACGTGACCGAATTCCGCGCCCGCGCGGCTGCCGGGTTCGCTAAGCTCTGACGAGAATTTCGCCCCTGTCTCTTTCTTATAGAGATAAGCGGCCCGAGGAATGTCATTCCAAATGAAGCTGCTCGTGACCGGTGGCGCCGGGGATATCGGTGGAAAGGTGGTCGCCGAACTGCGTTCGAGGCACGACGTAACGATTCTGGACCGCCGGCCTTCCGACCGACACCCCGACCTCCCGCTCCTGGAGGTCAACCTCGAGGATCCCCTACAGACCAAATCATCAGTCCGGGGATTTGACGTGGTGGTTCACCTCGCCGCGATACCCGACCCCGTCAGCGATCCTCCGGACATCGTATTCCGGGTCAACACCATGGCTACGTTCAACTTACTCGAGGCCGTCCTTGCAAATCGGATCCGGCGCGTCGTTTACGGCTGCAGTGAATCGGCATCTGGGTTCGGTATTCACAATACGGTTCTCAAGCCTTTGCGCATCCCGATTGACGAGCGGCAGCCTTCCTGGCCGCACGAGGCCTACAGCCTGAGCAAGTACTTCGGCGAGGTCATCTGCGAGCAGTATTCGCGAGCCTACGGCATCGAAGTGATATCCCTCAGGTACACATGGGTTTGGGGCGGTGCGCGCAACCGGCCCGCGTGGTCGAAGGTGATCGCGGAGGGCAGCCGCGGCGGCCAGAAGGACTGGCTCGGCGCGTGGATCGCGGTGGACGACGTGGCCCAGGCAGCCGGGCTCGCATGCGAATTTCAATTCAGCGACCAGGAGCCACGTTTCGAGGCCTTCTACCTCACCGCTCGGGAAAACTTCACCGAGCTCGCTACATTGGAACTGCTGAACCAATCCTGGCCGGATGACTCGCCGCCGATCTCGAATCCCGATTTGTACAAGTCAAACCCGAAGGCAAGCGCGTTCGACATCTCGAAGGCTCAGCGCCTTCTGGGCTACGAGCCGTCGGTGACGATTGACGACCTGGCGAAACGATTCGAGATCGAGCGGAAGCCGGCCTAGATCAAGAGCCGAGCCGGCTCAGGACCGGCCCTCGGATAAACCCGCGAGCACCGCGGTTGAGAGAGGGGGGAACACTCCTCACCTATGAAACGTTGCCCCAATCACGCGCTCTGGTTCGGGGTCGCGGTTCGCGTCAACCTAACGCCGGTCACTTCGACGCGCGGCGAATCAACGACGCCGGGATTTTCAGCGCAGTTTGGATTCTGCGTCGCTGATCGGTTTCATTTGAACTTTAATCCGGTGTAACGAGACGCCGACGGCTCGGCCCGAGCTACCCCGCGGGAGTTGGGGAGGGTGTGAGCGGCGGCTCTGGATCCGGAGTGCTGGTCGGCTCCGGCGCCGCGGTCGGCTCGGGAACCGGCGTGCCGGTCGGCTCAGGTGGCGCAGTGGCCGTCGGCTCGGGCGGCGGCGTGCTGGTCGGCTCCGGTATCGCCGTCGGAGTGGCCGTCGGCTCGGGCACCTCCGTGGCTGTTGGCTCGGGAACAGGCGTGCTTGTCGGCAGGTACGGGTGTGGCCGTGCTCAGGTACGGGTGTGGCCGTTGGCTCAGGTACGGGTGTGGCCGTTGGCTCAGGTACGGGTGTGGCCGTTGGCTCAGGTACGGGTGTGGCCGTTGGTTCAACCGTAACGGTCGGACTCAAACTCGGCTCGGGCGCGGCGGGGGTCGCCGTGGGCTCTACGATCGCCGTCGGGCTCAGCGTCGGCTCTGGGGCCGGTGTGCTCGTCGGTTCGACGATCAGAGTCGCCGTCGGTTCGACGGTCGGAGTCGGGCTTAACGTCGGCTCAGGCGTCGGCGTTGGTGTTGCCGTCGGTTCGACGGTCGGAGTCGGGCTCAACGTCGGCTCGGGCGCCGGCGTTGTAGTCGGCTCAACCGTTGGAGTTGTGGAGATCGTCGGCGTGGGGGTTGGCGTCGGAGTCATCGTCTGTTCAGGCATGGGCGTCGGCTCAACCGTGGGCTCGTGAGTTGGCGTCGGAGAAACCGTTAGCTCCGGCGTTGGGGTAGGCGACACCGCCGGCTCGGGCGTCGGTGTCGGCACGAGTCCCCCAGTTACGACACCCGTGCCCACATTCGATGATCCGTCGACAGGGATCAGGCGACCGCTGGCATCCTTGACCCCGTTCACCGTCACCTTGAACGTGTCGCCCTGGACGAGCGTCAGTCCAAGAATCCGAACCGTGGATCCGTCGACCTCGATGCTCACCCCGCTGAGATCGAGGACCGTGCCAATCGGACTCTCAATAACGTAGTTGTCGGGATCGCCTGCGGTGACGGAGTCGACCGGACCGCTAAACGAAATGGTTACCGGACTGTTGGCGCCAGCGCCTTCGACCTCGGTATCTTCCTGATTCTCACAGTCCTCAAAAGCGGGGCCGTTGATGCACGTGTCGGTACCGCTTCCACCGTCTAGGTCATTGGATCCAGTGCCGCCGTCGAGGGCGTCGTTTCCGCCCCCACCGCTGAGCGTGTCGTTGTCGGCGTCGCCGAAGAGGGTGTCATTATCGTCTCCGCCCTTGAGCGTGTCCTCGCCGTCACCACCGTGGAGCTCGTCGTCGCCGTCCTCTCCCTTGAGTTCGTCGTCGCCCGGGCCGCCAAAGAGCATATCTATGTCATTGCCGCCCCTGAGCTTATCGTCGCCCGCCTGGCCGTATAACTGATCGTTGCCATTGCCACCCTTGAGCGTATCGTCGCCCGATCCACCGTCTAGATAGTCGTCGCCGTTTTCGCCCTTGAGGGTGTCGTTTCCGTCCCCGCCGTACAACGTGTCGTTGCCATTACCGCCCTTGAGCTCGTCGTTGCCCGCCTCGCCGTAAAGGATGTCCGTGCCGTTTTCGCCTTCGAGCTTATCGATCCCGGAGCCGCCGTAAAGCGTGTCGTTGCCGTTGCCTCCCTCGAGATCGTCGTTGCCACCGTCGCCGTACAGAGTGTCTGCGCCGCTTTTGCCTTCAAGCTCGTCGTCGCCCTCACCGCCGTAGAGGGTATCGTCGCCGTCGTCGCCCTTGATCTCATCGTCGCCCGCACCACCGCAGATAATGTCGTCTCCTGACTTGCCATGAAGTTTGTCGTCGCCGCCCAGACCGACGATGATGTCTTTGCCCGGCTCGCCGTCGAGATGATCGTCACCGTCGGTGCCCTCGATCCAGTTGTAGCCCGCCGCGGCCGCACTTGATGCGTTGAACCCTCCACACGAGACGCCGGACGCAGTGTTGGCCACGGTGACCGTGACGCTTAGCTGCGTCGCCGCATTCCCGGCCAGGTCAATTGCATCGAGCGTAATCGTATGGTTGCCATCGGCGACGCTTGCCGTGTCCCACGATGCCGAAACCGCAGATCCAGTCCCGGTCCCGCCAGGTATCGCGGATCCATCGACCTTGAGCGTCCACGTGTCGGGGTTTGCGTCAGTTACCGTTCCCGCGATCTCCACAGTGTCTGCGACGACAGCGCCCCCCGATGGAGTGCTAACGGACACGAGCGGGACACTGTTATCGACGTTTACCGTGACGCCGCTCGACGTGGCGCTGTTTCCCGCCGAATCCGTGGCCTCCAACGTAAGGGTGTGTGAGCCGTCGGCGACCGACGTGCTGTCCCATGTAGCGGACACTGAGGAACCAGATCCGCTTGCTATCGTCGCGGAATCTATCTTGAGGACCCACGTATCCACGTTGCCGTCGACGATAGTTCCCGATATCGCGATGTTGCCGCGGACTAATGCGCCCGCGCTCGGCGACGTAATGGTCGGGACGGGAACTGCGTTGTCCACTGTTACCGTCACCGAACTGGCGACCGCGGAATTACCGGCTGCGTCGGTCGCGAGCAGAGAAAGCGTATGAGCGCCATCGCTGTAGCCGGTGGTGTCCCAGGAGGCGGTCGCCGACGAGCCGCTACCCGTGCCGATAACCGTCGAATCCGCCTTGAGGGTCCAAGTGACGGAACTCGCGTCCGAGATCGAACCCACAACAGGTACCGTGCCGCGAACGATTGACCCGTTGGCGGGCGAAGTGACCGAGGTGGCGGGAGCCGAATTGTCAACCGTCACGACAACACTGGTGGTCCCCGTGTTGCCCGCAAGATCGGTGGCGCTGAGTGTAAGGGTGTGCGATCCGTCACCGAAACCGGAGGACGTGTCCCACGTCCCCGAAACCGACGAGCCGGTTCCAGTGGCAATGACGGTCGAGTCCGCCTTGAGCGCCCACGACGATAGATTCGCCTCTACCACCGCGCCGGTTACAGCCACCTGACCGCTAACGACATCACCTGCGCTATGCGAGGTTATCGTTGGCGCCGGATCGGTGTTATCAACGGTTACGGTGACGCCGGTCGAGGTCGTCGAATTCCCGGCCTTATCGGTTGCCTGCATCCTGATCGTGAATGTGCCGTCCGAAACCGCAACCGTGTCCCACGACGCAGACGCCGACGATCCTGAGCCGCTGACACTCAATGCTATCGATCCGCCGGCATCGGTTCCCGACCTGACCGTGACCGTCCAGGTGTCCGGATTGGCCTCAGAGGATGTTGAACCTGAGATCACGATGTCGCCGGACAGGACACCGGAGGACGGAGACGAAATTACAGGGTCTGGGCTGGTGGTGTCGATTGTGAACGTTCGCTGAACCGTGGAGGTCTGCTGATTCTGGCTGTCCGTGGCCACGAAGGTAACCACGTAGACCCCGTCGCTCGTGAACGCCGGGCCGCTGGTCGGGTCGTAGCTGGCGGGAGCGCCGCCGTCGATCGTGACGGTCGCCGTCAGGACTCCAACGTCACTGGTCGCCCTGGGCGTGACGCTCTGGTTGGTCACGAAACCGCTCTTGGATGGAGCAGTTACTGTGATAATCGGCGCCAAGTTCCGGACTCCGACCGCGAGCGTAACACTCGCGGCGTTGCCGGCCAGGTCGGTCGCCGTAAGCACCAAATCGTAGGATCCGTCGGGGAATGACCCGGTTGTGGTGTCCCAAGAGATCCCCGAAGTCAGGTTGCCGACGGAAGATGCGTTTCCACTATCAAGTGTGGCGATCACCGTCGCCCCCTGCTTGACCTGCAGAACCCACGTATCGAGGTTTGTTTCAACGATCGAGCCGGTCACGGACACCGTGGCGCCGATGTGATCGCCGCTTCCGAAGGGACTGATCGACAACAACGGGCCTGTGTTATCTACGGTAACGGTCACAGCAGTCGAGGTGGACGTATTCCCCACCTGGTCCGTGGCCTGAAGCGTAAGTGCGTAAGAACCGTCCGGGTAGGCCGATTGCGTCGTGTCCCAAGCCACTGATGAAGGTGGGGCGCCGCTGCCTGACGAGATCGTGGACGACGAGGCTCTGAGCGTCCAGCTGGCCGGATTAGCGTCGCTCGATGCCAGAACTACTGAAACACTCCCGGACAAGGGGCTGGAACCAGCCGTAGGCGATGTAATCGTGGCCGACGGCGCCGTGTTGTCTACCGTGACTGTAATGGCGCTGGATGTGCCGGTGTTGCCTGCCAAATCGGTAACGTGCAGCGATAGCGCGTAGTTGCCGTCGGAAACAGCCGTAGTGACCCACGTAACTAATACCACGGTTCCGGTGCTGGTCGCGATGGTCGCCTCGACCTCTGTGCCGGCGTCCCGCTTGAGCGCCCAGGAGGCGACGTTGGACTCGCCAACGCTGCCGGAAATACTGACGCTACCGCTGACCAACGACCCGTCGCTCGGGGAAGAGATCGTTGGCGACGGAGAGGTGCTGTCGATGGTAAATGACACCCCCCGAACCGATTCGGTGTTGCCCGCTATGTCGCTCGACCAGAAATCGACAGTGTGCGCGCCTTGCCCCGTTACCGGGAACGCGCCGGGGTAGAGCGTGGGCGGACCGCCGTCAAGCCGGTAGTGAGTACTAAACAGCCCCGATCTGCTATCCGTGGCCGAAAGCGTGATCGTTACGCTGGATGCCGAGTGGCCACCGTCGGCAATCGCGGCGCTGTTCTGATCTGCGACGACTATTGCGGTGGTGGGATCCTCATCATCGTTGTAACGGAGAACCGCCGCGCTCCGATTGCCTGCAGCATCGGTGGCCGTCACGTAGACGATCACCACCGTGTTGCTGATGTTGATGGGCCCGAAGGCGCCGTTTGCGGCGGCGGTCGACGTCGCTATCACGCTGCCCGATACGTTAGGGTCGCCGTCCCAGACATCGACAACGGAATTTCCTTCGACGGCGCCGGCCAGCCCAAAGACCGTGTCCGAAGTTACGGGGATTTGGCCGGTGTCCGGTGCGTTCGGGGCGACGATGTCGTTGGTGAACGCTGTGGCTGAGCTTCGATTATTGCCTTTGTCCGTAACCGTCACATAAACGGTACCGGCCGTAGGATCGTTGTCGCCGATACTTATTTCTTCGAAGGACCCCGTTGTGCTCGAGGTCACGGAGCCCAGCAGAAGCGCGGGTCCGATATTGGGATCGCCATTCCAGACGCGCACAGTCGCGTCCACGGCGACGGCTCCATCAAGGCCGGAAACCGTGTCGTCGGTTCCAGGTGGATTCTCGGCAACGATGACCAGGTTTGCATCGGGCGTGCTCGGGGCGTTCTGGTCCAAACCTGCGACGAACGGCGATAGGCTCGACACCAGCCCGGTGACGGTGTTTGAGTCTGAATCACGACTCGTGGTGGCGTCTTCCCACGTGCTCCCGTTGAAGTGCATGAGCACGACTTGCGACTCACTACCGCCGGAGCCGCCGACCTGCGCGCTCGAATAGGGAACCGTAACTTGCGTGAGACCCGAGAACACAACTCCCGAGGTGCTTATGTCGTAGTAGCTACCCACGGGAGAGGCGATGGTAGGCGCGACGACACCGGGAGCGGTGCTACTTACAAGAATCGAGATTGTCCCCCCGGTTGTGACGCTGTCCAGAACTACAACAACGCCTTCTGCTGGGCCGCTGTTGAAGATGATCGTTACCTCGACGCCTTCAGTCGCATTCGCCTGCGGCACAGGGGTCGCGGTTGGGGTCGGGGTCGACGTAGCGGTTGGTGTCAGAGTCGGCGTAGGCGTATTAGTAGGGGTAGCCGTCGGCGTGGGCGTATTCTTCGGTTTCCGCGTGCTGGTCGGTGTGGCCGTCGCCGTTGGTGTAGCCGTGGGCGTCTCGGTCGGGAGCGGCGTCTCCGTGGGTGTCGCCGTCGCGGTCGGGGTCGGGGTTTCAGTCGGCAGCGGCGTCGCCGTTAACGTGGGCTCCAGCGTGGGCGTCGCGGTCGGCAACGGCGGCAGCGTCGGCGTCGCCGTTACTTCCGCCGTCTCCGTGGGAATCGATGTTGCGGCGGGCCGCGGTGTGCTTGTTGGAGTGGGCGGCGCGGACCGCGGCCTGGGCGTATTCGTGGGAACCGGAGTCGCCGTGGGCGGTATCGGCGTTGCGGTGGGAGGTACCGGACTCGGCGTCGCCGTCGGCGGTACCGGCGTTGCCGTCGGCGGAACCGCAGTCGGTGTGGCCGTCGGCGTGGGCGGCGGGCCTGCCTGAGCTTGCTGCGGAGCCGGGGTTTCCACCTTCACCGGCGGGAGCGTTGGCGTAGGCCCAAGCTCGATCTCATCCGCGAACTCCGGGTCCCTCGCCGGCGGCGGCTTTATCTGTTTCTCCTCGATGATCGTGTCAACTTCCTCGATGTCCTCGAGCTCTTCCTCTGTGGCAGGCTCATCTACCGGGGGTTCCGGGTCTTCGTCGGCTTTGACGACCGTCGCCTTGCCTGGTTCGACAAGAACCTCGACGCCCGTGTCACTACCGACGCCAACCACGCCCTCAATCGTCTTCCACTTGGTTACGATCTCGCCGGTCTCGGTGCGGATCAACTCAACGAAGAACGCGGTTCCACGTACCAGCCCCACCGACGTGCTCGTCCGCACTCCGTAGGACGACGAGGAATCCACCAGCTTGTTGACCCGGCTGAGGGACTTTCCGGCGAGCTGGAAAAACTGTACATGCGTTTCGCCGGTGTCAAGATTTCCGCTCAATTCCTCGAGCGTGATGTCGGATCCGCCTTTTAGCAGAGCCACCGATCCGTCGAAGAAGATGACGGCGGCTTCCCCACCCTCATCAACCCGAATTCGGTCGCCTACTCGAAGCTCCTGGCCGTCCTGCGCCAACGTGGCGCTCGTATCCGCCAGCCCCACCACCTCCACGTTCCCCGCTCGAATCTCGAGGACTGCCTCGATAACTTCTTCTTTCTTGTCGCCGGCACAGGCCGCCAGCGCGAACAGCGCTACCATCGCCACGCCGACCACCAGGAATCGGCGGGCGGTTAGCGGGGAAAACGGGAACCCGGCCACAAGACGGCGCGCGAAAGCGGCGGCGGCGCGCACCGTGGCGCGCTGGGCCTAGTTTCGCATCGATTTCAACGTCAAGCGCCGAATCCCTCCCTGGGGATGTTCGTCGCAGCCCTCCGCTGCAAGATGATCGGCAGAAGTCCTCCTACTGACGGCAGCACTTCCGGTGCGCAAAGACTCGGCTCATATCTGGCCATGGCTTTTCCGCACCGTTTTCTCTGCATTCAGAATCCTTGCACACGTCTCCCTACGCTATATTCGACCTCGGCTCCGCCCAGTTCTATAAAGCGCTTAACACATTTTCCCGAAAAAACAACCCGTTTGGGTGGTTTTGGATGCTTAACCGTAATGCGCCGCCCAACGGCCAAGACGGCCCGCCTCGACTAGAACCTTCGGAACCTCCCCGAACGGCAGGCTCGACTCGGATGATCCGCAACCGTAATCCGTGGGGTCAAAACCCGGCACGCTAAGCGTGAAGACTGCCGCATCTGCCCAATTTTATGTCAATCGCCACCCCATCGCATAGACCCTGGCGATAGTGGGTTCGTCGGAGCCTCGTCCAACTACCAGGCAACGCGATCACAATTGAGGTTCGTCATGTGATTAGTCCTTTAAGACTAATCACACAAGTAGGCGTCCGGCCGCTGAGATGCGACCGTGAAAGCGCCCGTGAGATCGACAAGTTGCGAACGCACCGCGACGGATCGATTTCGACCTCCTGATACGCTGTCATCCACGCTTTCCGCTTCCCACGAGTCTTACAGACTTTGAGTATTTCATCCGGTTTCTCCGGGCTGCATTCCACTATCCGGGATTCCGCCGATGCGGTCGGGTGGACCTTCGTGGCGCTAAGTGGCGCCGGTGGGCTTGCGGCCCTGCCACCCGCGGCCCAGCTGGGATCACCCACGGGCGTCTTATTCGTGGGACTGGCGTATCCCGCCGTCGTGTTGGGTATTCGCTGGGTGCGGGGCGCAGTCACCGGAAACTCCTCACCACAGCCAGGCATTTCGCCGTCCGCGGCGTCGCTCTACGCGATGCTGATCGTCCTGGCTGGAAGGCTCGCGCTCGAGGACTATACGGGCCCGCCTGTACCCGTTCTGATATCAGTTTCAGTGGCGGTGGCTCTGCTGGCGGCATCCGCGTTTGGTCGGGAGCAGCTTACGCAATTTGGCGTCCACCTCGCGGACCGGCGATTAAAGCGGAGACTAAACGGAGCCCTTGGACCTTTATCGATTGCGATCGCTTTCGCTTTCAACCGCACGCGTAACGGGCCTTTGCCGCGTTCTCGATGGCGAAAATGGGTGCTTCCACTTTGGTGCCTGCTGGTTGCCGGTCTTACGGTCTGGCTCCTAACGTGGATCTGGGGTTCGCCGACGCCGACGGTTTTTATCAGTCCCGACGAATCGAACAATCGAGTGGGCGCGGAGATCGTCGCGCTGACCGGGAGTCCCTTGATCAGCCTCCCCTTTGAGGATCCCGAAGATCTCGTGCATCCACGGTTCTGGGTTTCAAATGGGCTGGAGGCGTTTAGTCCCCATCCTCCAGCAACGTTCTACATATACGGGGCCGGCCTTAACGCAGGTCCAATTGGATGGTGGCTCCCGTACGCGACGTCGGGACTCGGCATCGCCGCCCTGTCGGGAGCCGGTGTCCTGATCGCCGCGCGCCGCCCCCAGATAGGGGCGCTACTTCCAGTTTTGGCGCTGCCCGCCGCCTATTGGATTCTCCGGCCTTGGTCGAGTTTCTCTCCGTATCTCACATCGATCTCGATCGCGTTGGTATTCGCGATTCTCTGGTTAACGAATCGTCGCTCACCATTGGCCGTGGCCTATGCCATCAGCCTTGGTATCGCCGGCCTAATTCGGCCCGACCAAATGGTGTTCCTCATCGGTGGTTCATTCTTGATCACTTATCTCATTGTCCGGCAGGGTTGGCGGGTTATCGCGGGTCTTCACGCGGCTGCGGCCCTTGGGACGATGTCGGTAACCGCAATATTCAACTGGCAGACAAGCGGCAATCCAATGATGACGGGCTATCAACTTTCCGCCCGAACGATCGAATTGACATCCCTCCGTGACACCGCCGCGCTTCCAATTTCCACCGTTCTGTACGCGTTCGCGCCATCCGGTCTCCCAAGGATGAACGATCTGGAAATCGCGGTCGAGCAATACGTTTTTTTCGCTTGGACCGACATGGCTTCTTTTCCTGGCGGTCGCCGGACTTGCGCCCTTCCTCGTACGGCGAATGCGACGACGGACTGCCGTCGCCGTGGTATCGCTGGTCGTTCTAATTGGGGTTTTTGCTGCGACACGCCTCAGCTTCGCGAACTACGGCGTAGGCGATTCCATCGGCGCGCTGGCGCATGATTTTCCCAGATACGCCGCCGTCGCGTACTTGATCGTAGCGATCCTCCTGCTCTTGGGGCTGGATCGGGTACCCGACAATTTCCGGCGTCTGGGAGCTGCGGGCGCGGTGGCCATCGCGATACTGGGTGGTCTGCATATTTATTCGGGCGATCTGCCCGCTTCACTGAAGGGGCAAGCCGAATATCGATCGCAGATGGTGGCGCTATCCGACCGAATCAGGAACGGGCTACCTGCCAAGTCCATCGTGTACTCGCGAAGTCTCGATAAGATTCTCATCGCGTCCGGCCACCTGGTTGGGGTAATCCCGTCGCCGGACGATTCAGCCCGGCTGGCGGTGTCGATGATCCGCGCCCGCCAACATGGATATCAGCCCTACGTAACCCAGATCAGCGGACGGTTTCTGAGCGACCTTCGGGCAGATCTCGAGAAACGTGGCGCGACGCTCCGCCAGCAACCGGACGGCGTCCTTTTCCTATTGGAGGCGGACGATGCGGCGGGACCTCAGGCGATCTTTCTCGGCATTGCTCCACGACCGCTCTCGGTCTGCGCGGAACTGCCTGCTCTGACATCGTGTGGCTGATGCGGCAAGACAAGCGACCCGTCGGAAAAGAAACGTTCAACGCGAATGCAGGGCCGTTAAAATCCATGGCCTGCTAGTGCTTTCGGCGCGGTGCGATCGAAGTCCGTTCGCTCACCTCACGATCACGGGACCGACGCCGACGTCTATTTGTACGGTGATCGAATTCCTTGCCTGATCGAAACCGCTGGTCTCGTATGTGCCGCCGCCGAGATTTTCAAAACGGTTGGCGATCGAAAGTGCTCCGATTCCGCGGTCGACGATCAGTCGCGCGCCTACCGTTGCCGGGATGTTCAGTTCGATTTGACCAACACCGCCCTCAATCGACGCCTCTACGCGTTCAACGTGATCCGGGAATGCGATCTCCGTTACGCCGACTCCGCCGGAAAGTACCAGCTTCGATACCTCGATTCACGTCAGATCCAGAACCGAGTTCCCGACGCCTCCCTTCAATGAAAGTTCAAACGAAACGCCTGGATTCAGGTCAAACTGCCAGACAGCCTCGCGACTTCCGAAGAACGATCGGCCGGCCACGGCGCCGGTGTTTCGACGAAGGTCCACGAACGCCGTGTCTCCCCTGACCTGCAGCCCGGGATTGAACCGTTCGCTTGCAGGAAGAAATGGCGAGTCGCGAACGGCGCTACGCTCGACAAAAGCCGCTGTAAGGAGGTCATCGTCGGCAAGCCCCAATCCGACGGTTATGTTGTCGATCCCCAGGTCGATCGTAAGATTCGCTTTGGCAACTTTTCCTTGGGGGAAGTGAAACTCCGCCAATTGGGTTGTCACCGAGGTGGCGGAAACCGCTCCGAATACCCATGCTCCCGTAAGGAAGCTTGAAAAGACCAGGAACGGGACCGCAGCGTGCAGCGCCGTCACGCGCCGCCGAAGAATTAGGAGCAGCCCCACCAGCAGCACCGCGACAGGCCATAGTTGCAGTAGCGTGTTCCAGAAGCTTGTGGGGACGAGCCCGACTGCGGCCAAGGCCGCGACCGCGATCACGGGATACGAGATCGGCCACGATCGTACGAGCCACGTCCACGCCGGCGACGGGCCGGTATCGGATGCCCTCAAGATCGCGACCGCCGTCGCCATGAGAATTAACGGCCACAGCCGCCAAAGCACCGAGTCCAGTCCGGCCGGACCGACAGGAAACTCCCGCAGAATTGGTATGCCCAACGAAATCGCGACTAGAGAAACGGCGACAGCGCGGTACCAAAAAGATCTAATCCGTCCACGCCGAGAAAAGGTCTTTTCAACCTCAGCAGATGGCGTGGACCCCGCGACCCTCTCGAACAGACGAAGCCCAGTCACAATGGCGCCGAGCAATAGGAATATGCGCACCGCGGTTCGCATCAGGGGTTATTGCTCACGTTAAAGGTTCATGGTTCCAAATGGAACGCCGACTGAGCGGCCAATTTCGTACAGATTCAATGCGGCACGGCAGGCGCCAACAGCGCCAATGACCTTGCCCCCGAAAATGCCCTCGATTTTGAGTAGAGTCCGTTCAATGGGAGGAGACGGACATGAGACGGAGCAGGTATCGCGAGGAACAGATCATCGGCATCCTCAAAGAGCACCAGGCGGGGTTGCCAGCCGCAGAGCTCTGCCGCAAGTACGGGGTCAGCGGCGCGACGTTTTACAAGTGGCGGTCCAAGTACGGCGGCATGGAGGTATCAGACGCCAGGAAGCTGAAGGGGCTGGAGGATGAGAACCGGCGCCTGAAGAAGCTGCTGGCGGAATCGATGCTGGATGTGGCGACGCTGCGCGAGCTACTTGCAAAAAACTTCTAACGCCCAGATTGCGGAGGAAGGCCGCGGCCTGGGCGATGACGGAGACTAGTCACTCGCAGCGCCGTGCCTGCGCTCTTGTCGGGATGGATCCGAAGACTTACCGCTATGAATCGAGGCGGCCGGACGACGCCGGCATCCGCAAGCGGTTGCGGGAATTGGCCGAGCAGCGCCGACGGTTCGGCTACCGCCGTCTGCACATCCTGCTGGCCAGGGAAGGCATCCGGCTCAATCATAAAAAGCTCTATCGCATCTATCGCGAGGAACGGCTCACGGTGCGCAAGCGAGGCGGGCGCAAGCGGGCGCTCGGCACGCGTGCCCCGCTGCTGCTCCCCTGGAACCGCAACCAGCGCTGGTCGCTCGATTTCGTCGCGGATGCATTGGCCGACGGCAGGCGGTTCCGCATCCTGGCGGTGGTGGACGACTTCAGCCGCGAGTGCCTCGCCCTCGTCGTCGACACATCGCTGTCTGGCGTCCGCGTGGCTCGGGAGCTGGACCGCATCGTCGAGCTGCGGGGCCGCCCCCGCATGCTGGTCAGCGACAACGGCACCGAGCTCACCTCAAACGCTATCCTGCGCTGGCAGCAGGAACGCGGCGTTGGCTGGCACTACATCGCACCGGGCAAGCCCATGCAAAACGGCTTTGTCGAGAGCTTCAACGGCCGCCTGCGCGACGAGTGCCTCAACGAACATCTCTTCGCCGGCCTGGCCGAAGCGCGGCGGATCATCGCGGAATGGAGGTACGACTACAACACAACACGCCCGCACACGAGCCTGGATGGGCTCACACCCAACGAGTTTGCAGCCCGCCCCAATTGGGGCCATAACCTGAAAAGATTCTACTTATGAGTGAGGGTAAGTTGGGGGCAGGGTCATACGCTCCACCCCTGAAAAGCTGCAGATAGCCGGTTTCGCTTTCCACGACGCGTGACAGCCGCGACCGAAGTCGTGACCTCCCGGTACGCCTCACTCGCGAAAAGAAATGCGGCTCCTTGACGGAAGGCATGAACACATCGGGGTGCTGCCTGAGGTAGAAGTAGAGTGACGTCGTGCCAGATCGCTGCGCGCCAACGATGAAGAAATTGGGCCATACGCTCATGGAAGGGAAGAGAGCCTTACATACGAGATCGACTGGAGATTCTGGTGCCGGTCAATGCCCGCTGAACGACGGTACATGGAAAGGCGGCCGGCGCGTCGACAAGTGTCATTCCCGCGTCAGCAGCAGGTCATAGGTTGCCCGGGTCTTTGGAAGCTCTGAAGCCACGTCGAACAACAGGTGTCCCCGTTCGATTATGTATCCCTTGCGGAATCCCAGATGAATAAAAGCCTCTCGAAGTTCGTTACGGCCGGAACCGCAACGCTCCAGGTTGGCAATGTAATACTCCATTATGAGCCGCACATCCTGATTCCTATCGAAAAGCTCTTCGATGCCCGCGAGGGCCGCCGCCTCGGAACCCTCAATATCGAGCTTCACAACGTCTACATTCGGCCACCCGGAACTCTCGCGAAATGTGTCCAGACGGACGGTTGCTATGCCCGTCGCCGATCCGATGGCCGTGACGGCCCGTCGCTTCCTGTTGAGGCCATTCGAATGGATTCCGCGAGTCAGCGGGGCGCCTGGCCGGCGCTTCGACCTTGCTCGGCGTTCAGGACAACATGCTCGAAGCGCCCACCCACGGTGCGCCAACCGAACTGCTGCGCGAAATTCACAGCGTTTCGGGAAAGCCGCGCAAAGGTCTTATCGTCCTCCAGCACCTCAAGTAGCGCCGTAGCGAGGACCTCGATATCACCAAATGGATATCGAAGGCCGTTGTATCCGTCGGTGACCACGCTCTCCGGCACTCCGCTGCTGACCACAACGGGCCCTCCGCAAGCATTTGCCTCCAGCACGACGATCCCAAATCCTTCCACAGGCGATGTCACGACGAGCACGCGTGATTGCATAAGGAGTTTTCGCTTCTCTTCTTCGCTGATATTGAACTGAAAGGAGACCGCTGGAAGTATGCATAGCTTCTGCGCCATCCGCCGAAGCTCGTCTTCATATTGGATATCGTCATGCCGCCCTACGAATGTGATTCGTGCATTCGGAATTCGAGCGAGAACCTTCTCCATCGCCCGCAACAAATGGTGCGGACACTTGTAGCGGCGGAACTTCCCAATCCAGACGATCGTTGGCGCAGATTCGCTGCGAGGTCGACTGTCGCTGAGCCAATTCTCGCGGATGGTAACGGGCACCACCGAGATATTCTCCCGACTTAGGCCGACAGCGGGCAGTAACCGTTCCCACTCTTCCGTGAGGGCGCACACGGATGTATGGCGATGGACACGCGCTGTAAGGCGCTCGAGCAACTTGAGAGGCGGCACGATTGCGGACGGATATTGAGCAGAGAAAAGGGAGTCGTGAACTTGATACCACAGCGTGACGATCGGCTCCTTTACATACAGCGGAGCAAATCTCGGTATCCGCGAACCTCCGAATCCCTCTGCGACCACCACGTCGAACCTTCCGCGACCGTTTCGTATGTACTAGGTAAAACAGTGCCAGAACTGGGTCCAAGGTCCTCCGCGTCGTACCACGCGGATACCGTCCATTGACTCTTCGGGCTCGGCCCCGACGAAACTGCTGGTCAGATAGACGATCTCATGCCCGTTGGCGGCAAGATATCGTGCGTATTCCCATGGCGTGATGTCACCCCCGGTCGCCTCGGGGTGATACCAGTCGCGCGTAATCATGAACAAAATCTTGAGACGCGGGCTTGACTTCGATACGGTCCCGCGCGCCACCGGGCTCAGGGCTTCGATTCCTCTTTCAGGGCCCCGGCGGGATGCGCGCCTCGCGGCCGTCGATAGGTCAGTATGTGCCAGATCATCGCCAGTCCGATTTTCGACCCCGCGAGCAGGCTCTTCCCTGCCCCTTTTGACTGTCCCACGCGGCGGCGAAAGGTGATCGGGATTTCAATGATTGAGAGGCCTTGCATCAGCGCGACGAGAATCATGTGCGGCGAGAAGTGGGATCCACCAACGGTGAGCAGCGGGAGGATTCGCTCCAAAGGCTCGCGCCGCATAGCGCGATACGTGCACCCGACGTCGCTTAAACGGGCGGATCCGAGGAACTGTGAATTCCAGAACTTCAGCCGAATCAGTGCGCTCACGGCCAGGTTCCCCCAGGTGAAGAAGTCGTCCATCTGCGAACCGGGTTCGACCAAACCGGGAACGACTCTCGTGCCCACCACCATGTCGGCCTGATCTATGTAGGCCTGGAATTTGCGAAGGTCGGACCCGAGGAACGTTCCATCGCCTTCGGTAAGAACAATGACCTCCGCCTCGGGAACCTTGAGCGCCTCGTAAAGTCCACGCATACATGCGTACCCGTAGCCCTGTAGTTCCTCCTTCACAACCGTGGCCCCGGCGGCCTCGGCTCGAGCCGCCGTGTCATCCGTGCTGTTGTTGTCGACCACAATTACCTTGCAAACCCCGGGCTGCTCCCGGAACTCCGTGACCGCCGCGGCCGTAGCGTCTGCGTCGTTAAAGCCCGTTATCGCAACGGCTATCGCCGCCTCTTTCTGGGTATTGTTGAAGGCGAACGCGCCGTCGAGATCAGTACCGGTCGAGATTCGTGGATTTCTACCACCGGAGACCCGCGACCTGGCGGCTACAAACGTCGCCAGCAGTATGGTCAGAACGATGGCCCAGGAAACAAAATCCATGATGAATGCGCGCGCCTGAGCGAGAATTCCAAACGCGCCTGACGGGCCGCCGGAATTGGATGTTAAGGATCTGGACGATCGGATGAATAAACGTGGCGACGAGCGCGAGAATGACGATCAGAACCCCCAGATAGAGGATCAAGCCGAGGCTCTACCGGGGTTGCGACGCGTGGGATCGGAGAATCGGATGTGCACGGTCAAGGGTGATACTCAGGTTGGGAAGAAACGGGTTCGGTAGCCGTCGATGACATTACCACGGCGATCGGGAGTGCTGGAGATTGGTCTCGAGAGGCCGGTCGCCAAATGGCCAAGCCGCGGTCACGCCGTCCCGGCGGCATCCCGCCGAACGAGGGAGCACCGCATAGGAATCGCACCAGCAGCACCGCGCGCACATCCACGGCGTTGATTTAGCATTGTTATTCACGCGATCGCTTTGTCCATGGCGGATGGATCACAAGACGAAATTGGGAGGTCAATTTAATGTACGTTGCGTACGCCCAGGACACGGTCGCCAAGGACGTCGGAACCCGCCGCCAGCTCTTCATTGACAACGACGTGATCGCGGTCGTGAAAAACGTCACTCGCCGGCAGCACCGGCCAGTTAAACATCCGGCTAATCCTTTGATACGGCGCGACCGGCCGTGGGAGTCCTCGACCTATTTCCGGACCAGTGCGTTTGGGGTCGTCAAGGATCTTGAAGCCGGCCATTTCAAGTGCTGGTACGAGGATTACTACAGCTACTTCGACAGCTCGAAGCACAGCCCTTCTGTTGAAAGTCGGCTTTTCTACGCTCAGTCCGACGATGGCCTGACCTGGGAAAAACCGCTGCTCGGCAAGCATTTCATCGACGGCCGCGATACCAACGCCGTTATCGACACCGGTCCTGACGTCACGCAGGCCGCCCCGTCATTTCTTTTGGACGAGACCGAAGAGAATCCGGCGCGCCGATACAAGATGATGTATTGCAAGCGGGAGCGCCGACCCTCGGGGCTTCATGGGGCGGGCCTATGTCTGAACTTTTCCCCGAACGGCATCGACTGGACGCCGTACGAGGACAATCCCATATTTCCCAAGTGGGACGACGATACCGAAATCCTGACCTACGATCCCATCGACCGGAAGTACATCCTTTGGGGACGCTTTGGGGGCCATCCTGGAAGAAGCGTTCATCCGTCGTTTGACGCGTGGTTCGCGCCGGTATATCCGGCCAAACCGGAGGGAATTTGGGGCACACGACGGCGTATCTACCGCCTCGAAAGCGAGGATTGTTTCAATTGGTCCGAAGCCGCCTTGGTCCTGGAGCCCGGCGAGAATGACAACCTGGATGACGGTCACTACGGCTTCGTTCCATGGCGCGCCGGGGAGATGCACCTCGGGATTCTTAACGTATTGCATCAGGTGGACAACACCCTCGACATGTACCTGCTCTACAGCCGCGACGGAGTAGATTGGAAGCGATTTCTGGACCACTCTCCATTCGTTCCGCGAGGTGGTGACGGGTCTTGCGATCAATTCGACATCGAAACGACGAACCAGCCGCTGGTGATCGGTGATGAGCTCTGGTTCTATTACGGCGGCATGAACGTGCATCACGACTGGTGGGTCTACGGTCGAGCCGAGGGCCTGGACGTGCCCGAGGCGCTGGATCCGAGTCTGGCTCGGGACGGACACCATCTATGTCTGGCCACGCTGCGCCTCGACGGCTACGTCTCGCTTGACGCCACGGTTAGAGAGGGCTGGATCGAAACCAAGCCCGTTTTTTCCACGGGCGCCCATCTCTTCATCAACGGTCGATGCCGCGAGGCCGGCTTTATTGAAGTGGAGATCATGGACGGCTGGAACAACGTTTGGGAGGAGTTCTCGCGGGAAAAGTGTGAGACGTTCACTGGAGACGCGGTGAGCCACCAGGTCAATTGGTCGGGGCGAGGGATGGTCACCGAGGCGCCGGGCGCGGTGAAACTGAGGTTCCATCTGCGTAACGCCGAGCTGTACGGTTTCCAGTTCGCCTGATGGGATCGCTCCGCGCGATCGTGGACGCCAAGACATGAGGTCAAAATCTTGGCAGTCGGACGGGCGTAAGCAACGTCCAGAGCCGAGCCGGGAACGCTAACCGACCGAACGCCACCGACGATGACGCGGTTGCGATCTGTCCTCGGGCTCTCGATCCATATTGAATTCCAGCATGACATTGCCTCGCTGGACGGGTTGTCCGGATTATTCGCCAACCTGCTGACGGGACCCACCATGAGTTTGAAGAACGTCCCCGCCCACGGTGGCCGGTATTCGTTCCAGCCGTTTTCAGCGTTCGGCAGGACGGCGAATCGAGCGAAGGCCTGGGCGATGCTACGTATCGCGGCATCGGCCCCAGAGCCGAACCTCATACGACACGACGCGGATTTTGGAGACCGCTAATATGCGACGGGCTCATTTCAGGGTTTCGCGCAGCGCCCCCGGACTTTTCGCGCCGTCGAATCTAGGGCTTATTAGCGCGGCGCCGAACCGGCGCACGAGAGGCTTCGCACTCTTGCCGAAATTAGCTCCCGACGGCGAAGTTGTGATCGATGGCCTCGCGTCGCTTCACGATTCCTGACTTTCGTACGGCCTAACTCAAGCTCGCGAGATCAGCGAAGCATCCGTACTTGGGTTAAATAGCGGCCGAGTTGCGCGACTTCCGGGCTACACGATTTTCAGCCGGCGTCGCCGGATTCATTTGGTTTGCGTTGATGCCGAAAGGTCATGTTCTGAATGGACCGGAATGGCCGGGAATAACAACATCGGCCACTTCGGCGGTGAGGTCGATCGTGTGAAGCGGCACGCGCAGGGGCCGCCGGCTGCGGCACCGAGGCCTCATCGGTCCTCTTGTTCAAGCTCAACGACCCTGCTACTTCCTTAGCAGTTTGAAGGCTATGTTCCGGCCCAATCCGCCCCGATAAGCCAGGTAGATCCAGAGGATTGCCAGGTCCTCCAAAAGCCGAGCGTTGCTCAATGGACCGGCGTCCACCACCTCGAAGCCAATGTCGGAGGCGAGCGCTGCTACCGACGCCTTGGCGGGTCCGTCGTCACCGCATATGAATATGTCGGCCGCCGTATCCTCGAAGATTGGATCCAGGTAATGGTCGGCGCCGATGGCGTTGAACGCCTTGACCATCCGGGCGACCGGGGCAATGGAGGCAATTCCCTCCGCGATCGACGTAGCAGCCGTCCCCCTTGCGCCGTTGGTCCAGTCAACCGAGTTGGTTGCATTGACGACGACCTTGCCCGCCAAATCCCCGCACTGTTTCATAACATCCGTGACGGCCGACGAGGGCACGGCGATCACCACGACCTCGCTGTTTGAACAAGCATCCCCAATGGTGGACGCGCGGGCGGTTCCGCCCGTCGACGCCACCAGTCGCCGGATTCGATCGGATTCCGGATCCCTACTCCCAAAAATTACGTCATGGCCGACGCTCGACCAGCGGCGTCCCAGATTCCCCCCTACGTTTCCGGTTCCGAGGATTCCGATTCTCACGATTTCGCCCTTTTCCGATCTGCGACTCGTTCCGACGGTAATATCACGATTCGAAGCCGTCATTACAATCGAGGCTTCCGACGACGGACACAAATCATGCAGGAGAGCGCCGATGATGCAGGCAGTCATTTTCACGAAAATGTTTCAGGAACTGAATGTGGAGCAGACGGGCGAAAGAGCGCAGGCGTTGGGTTTTGACGGCCTTGACCTCGCGGTGCGGCCCGGATTCTGCGTGAACCCGAGCAATGCGCCCGACGCCCTGCCCGACGCGGTAGCCGTCTGGAGCGACATGGGGCTCGCCACTCCACTGATTTCCCTGGCCGTGGACGCGAACGACCCTGACGATCCGGAAACCAGAGGCGTTTTCGAGGCGGCGGGGAAGGCTCGAGTGGAATCGATCAAGATCGGATATTTCCCATTTTCGGTCGGCGACGATTACTGGTCGCTCGTCGCGAGCGCGCGCCGCGCCCTCGAAGGCTTTGCGAAGCTCAGCGAACAGACCGGGGTCAAGTCCGTGTGTCACACCCACAGCGGGCCCAATCTCGGGTCAAACTCTGCCGGCCTGATGCATCTGCTCCGGGATTTCGATCCCGAGTCGCTGGGAGGTTACGTGGACATGGGGCATATGGCCGTCGAGGGCGAAGACGCTGAAATGGGCCTGGCCATGGTTCGAAATCATCTGGCGGCGATCGGGGCCAAGGACGCCCGGTTTATCGAGCTCGACAATCCTGATGCCCCGGCTCCTTGGGGTAAACATTTCGTTTTCGCCGGACAGGGTGCGACCCCCTGGAAACAGGTCCTTGGTCTTCTTCATTCGTGGCGCTTCGAAGGTCCGTTCAGCGTTCACGGCGAATACACCTCGGATCAGTCGGTGATCGCCACAGTCGGGGGACTTGATACGGGCGATGAGGCGCACAGATTACGTCAGGAAGGAATCGTGGCCGATCTCAAGTTCCTAAAGGGCCTATGGGCGGAGGTTACAGGCGGGTAGACGGGACGGCGTGGGTCCACGCCGCGGCTTCTCAGCCCCTAGCGCCAAAAAGCACCCAGGTCGGACTCTACTGCTCAGTCCGTCTCACGCTCGATGTGGATGTGGTCCGATGTCGGCGTCGTAATTCGGCGAGCGCGGCTACCGGTAAGTTTCGAATGTTTAGGCACGAGATTTCGAAACGCCGTGTCCGACAATCCCAACAAGAGCCGTGATCCGCCCCTCTTCGTGTCCCCCCATTCTGGTCGGCATGTACGATAGCGCCCAACATGTGCCCGAGGTGGGAGGCAGGTGAATGGTCCAAACCCACGAGGGGAAAGTCGCAGCGGTCTTCGGGGCCAGCTTCGGAATGGGGCGGGCGTCGGCTCTCGCGCTGGCGGGACGTGGGGCCGCGATCGCGGCTTCCGCGCGCACTTCGGAGGCGCTTGACGGCCTACTAGCCGATATACGAGCCGCCGGAGGGAGGGCCGAGGCGTTCCCCGCCGACGTGGAAGATCCGAAGCAAGCCCGCTCGGCGGTCGAAGCCATCGTCCATCGATTTGGCCGCATCGACATATTCGTCTACGCCACAGGCACCAATATCCCGGGACGCGCCGCTGAAGTGCTCTCGGCAGAAGACTGGGACATGATGCAGCGAACGAATCTCGGCGGGTTGTACCACACCGTACAGAGCGCGCTGGAGACGCTTAGGAAGTCGAATGCGAGGGTGGTGGTTATTTCATCGGCCGCGGTGCAGATGCCCGATCCTTCGGGCGTGGCCTACCAGTCGACCAAACACGCCCAGGTCGGTTTCACGCATGGACTCATGCAGGAGGAAGCGTCCAACGGCATCCGAACGACCGTAATATTCCCGGGACTTACGAAGACGCGCTTGGTGGAAAAGCGACCCGTGCCGACGCCGACCGAGATCTTGGACCAGGCGCTGCTGCCCGAGGACGTCGCCAGCGCTGTGGTATATGTGACCTCGCTTCCCCATCGAGCGTACGTGCCCGAACTGCTCTTATTACCGGCGGCGATTCAGCAGCGATAGCCGATTTGACGGCTTCGATGCTAGTTCACAGAGAACGATCGTGTACGCGGCGGATCTACGAGCATGCTTCGTCAATATAACGGCGGTGTGACTGTGCAAAGAAAGCTCCGGCGGGAATGTTGACGGTCCGACGATCCGCGGTTTTTGGCCTCCTGCTGGCGATCGCCGTGCTCGGCCCCGTCTTGGCCATAGTCTCGTTGGGCGCGTACGGAATGGCGATCGGCGGCTCGACGGCGTCAGCGGCGGCCAGCGGGGCTCAACTCGAGGTGATTCCGCCGCACGGACTGCCGGGCGCCGCAATAACCATCCGGGGAAGTCATTGGCCACCGCGCGCTCGCGTTAGCGTTCTCATCGATAGACATGGCGGGGCTACGGATGAAGGGTCCATGCGGCTGCCGTTGAGGGAGCTTGTTACTTCGCGCCGGGGCGAATTCGAGATCAAAGCCTCGATCCCCGCCGCCTATGTTCCGCGCGGAACGCGTCTGCTTCATATTCACGCGAATCACGAAAATGACGGGGTCGAGGGTTTTGATTCGACAACAGCGGCTTTCAAAGTCGATCCGTACCCCAACCGCCTGATGGTCAGCGTATTCGACGAGGCTACCGGCTTCAGCGTTGGGGGCGCAGAGGTCGTCCTAGAGGACTCATTCGGTCAGGTAGTCGCGAACAGTACGACCAAGAATGATGCGCCTCTGTTCTTTGACTCAATGCGTCCCGGCAGGATCTCTGCAGTGGTTCGCAAGGTTGACTACATAATCGGACGAGCCGAGATCGATGTGCCCGCGGCAGGCGAATCTCACGTCAAGATACGAATAAAAGAGACATCCCCGAGTAGATTATTTCTGTCAACGGCGCCCGCAGGGGACGACCGCGCCGTATCGCTTATCGGCATTGATCGCACGTCGGGCCTGCCAGTTGAAGAGCTGGCCGAGATTCCGCGCGGGCGTTGGGCTCCTATCTCTGATTCCGACGGGCGAATCTACCAGGGATTCCTGCTGCCCGTGGGCGGAGACCTGGATTATGAAGCCCGTACTCCGGCGGCGATGGAGAGCCTGTGGGCGATGGGGATCATCGCTCGCCGTATGAGGAACGCAGGTTCCGCCTATGGGTCTTCGGTGTGGCATCGGTACATCGGGCGCTCGGCCTTTGGCGACGTTGTGTTCTCCAAAGCGTTTGCCCTCGCCATGGACCCAAGATCGCATCTTTTTGTCGTTGATCCGGTCACCGGGCGCATCGCTCTTCATAAGATCCTCAGCCTAAACATGCTTCCTCCGGTCCTTGCGGGACGCGGCACGGCCGTGCTCTTTCTGAACACGGCCACCTCGTCCGTTCACCGGATCGATCTTGCGACCGGGGACGAGACAGAATTGGTCACGTGGCTTGGCGTCGAGGTATCCCACGCGGTCCAGGATCCGCTGAATGAGAACGCTCTTGTCATAACCACGACTCAAGGCGAGATCTACAGGCTCGATCTCGACACCGGTGTGCTGGTGCCGCTTTCGGATGAAAAATCGGCCATTCTGTCCATCGCGGTCATTGCGAATGGGAGGCTGCTGGTCTCCAGACTAATGGGCCATCGGATCGACGTGATGAATCTGAGTACGGGCCGCATTGACGCGGTGATTCCCGCACGAATCCCCGCCGACTGGCTCTGGGTCGATCCGACGGGTCCCTTTATTTACGCGTTCAGTTTCGCCGAGCCGGCCTCGATCTCGGTTGAGCTTATTGACGCGGTGGGGCTAAACACCGTCCATACCCTGCGGTTTCCAAAATTTCACTCGTAGGACTCCGCAGCCGCATCACAGTTGGTCAAAATCGTTGCGATTTCGACCGAAAGGATTGGAAGCGTCCATCTATCGGTCCTTCGTTTCGACTTCAGGACCAATTCCACCAGAGCGCAGGGCAACAGCTGTTGCCCGAATCCGCCGCCCCGGAATCCCTTCACCCCAATCCTTCGGACCAATAGCAGGCACAATTACTGGTCGCAGGCGCAAGTGATGAGGGAGATCTAGATGTCTGGCACTTCAAACGACCTCTCGAGCGGTGTACCCGTCGTCGACAGGCCGGCTGACTTTGATGCGTTTTGGTCGGATACTCTCGCGGAGGCTCGAGGGCATGGACTCAGACGCCACGTTGAGGAGGACACGCTCCGATCGGATGAGCAGGTGCGGATGTTTCAGGTGAATTACACAAGCCTCGAACGCGTGCAGATATTTGGATGGCTGGCCATGCCCCGTGCGCCGGGTCCGCACCCCGCGGTGGTGATGCTGCCGGGCTACAGCATGAGGCCGAATGTAGGCGTAAGAAATATGGCCTACGAAGGACTTGCAACGTTCTGGGTGAGCGTTCGCGGTCACGACTTCGACAGCGCGATTCGGCCTGGTTTCCCAAACTACCTGACCCACAACATCACCGATCGTCATCGCTACATCTATCGAGGGGCCTATTGTGACGCCGTGCTCGGCGTGGATCTTGTCAAGGGGATGGCTGAAATCGATTCAGACCGAATAGCGGTCGCGGGATCAAGCCAGGGCGGGGCGCTGACCATCGTCGCAACCGCGCTGTCTGACGGTGTGTCGGCCTGCGCTCCAGACGTTCCGTTTCTAACCAACTTCAGATACTCCGTGTCCGAATCCTCGAGCTATCCGTACGCCGAGATCAGCGATCTGCTCAGGCAAAGGCCAGAAATGGAACAAGATCTCTGGGACACGCTGACATATTTTGACGTCGCCAACTTCGCACCGCTTGTGAAGTGCCCAACGCTTCTGGCAATCGGGTTGGAGGACAACGTGTGTCCGTCGGCGGCAACGCTAGAGATGGGCGCTACCCTGGGCGGTGAGGTTGAATTGAAGACCTATCCAAACACCGGGCACGAGCACGGTGGTCTGAGGCACCAGATACTCAAGCTCGAGTGGCTGAGGGAACGACTGAGCCTTAACTAGTGCATGGGCCGTAACTACGGCGTGCGCACCACGGACCTTTGGTGAAAACGCTCGCGCGAAGCTTGCTTGGCATTCGGGTACCAGCTTTCGCCGATGCTGCACGCCCGACTCTCCAAAAGTCGTTTCGGACCTTAACTGCCCGGCCGGTCATAAGTGATTCCTGGGCGGCAACGGCTACTGCTATCGCTCGGGCACCCCAGCTGCATACTTCACCTGTGCTCGCAGAGGTTTACGCCGCCAACGGGACCGGAAAAGCGGGAAATGGCCTTTTATGTCAAGGCCACCCCTGTAAGGAGCGGGGGACGGGGCTCGAACCCGCGACATCCAGCTTGGAAGGCTTGATGTCAAAATCTCCGAAATTCAGGCCAGTCTTCCCTGTAGGAGTCGGCTCGTCGATCGGAAGGCTATGAGTCTCTTTCGCCCCTGAATCGACCGAGTTTCCCGACCTAATTCTACGTAATTGTTTCTAATTCGTTCTAATTGCCGGAGGCTGTGTTTCGGCGAGTCACCCTGGACGGGCAGGCTGACGAGAAACCAACCGAGTCTCCGAATCGAATCGTTGGGGGAATTATTTCTTCTTGAGCAGGGGCAGACCGCTGCGATCGCTCTCAATCACACCATACCCAGCAGGCATTTGGTCAATGGCATCAGCCCTGACCCCGCCGGCGAAGTAGCAAATCCGCTGGATACACCCGTCGTTCAAAGTCACTTCCCGGGAGTGTAGGTATTAGGTCTTTGCCGATTTCCTACTGGTAACCGAATAGGCCATCTGCTTTCTCCCAGGCCTTCACGGGCTCCGTCCCTTATTTATATACAGGGTATATACAGGCCGAGGAAATGCGGGATTGGTTGTTGCGACAGCCGGGAAATCACACGGCCGGCTCGCGCCGCAAAGTGGTCCGCTCGTCGTCTGCGGTCGACCGTACGAATTCCGCATGAGCATACTGCCAGGAGAAGATACTCCTCCAGTCCCAGCACCGTGATCCCCAAGAGGTCCGCAGTCCGAACCTCCTCACCCTGACCTCGGCCATCACCAGCCCGACATCGGGGATCTTGGGCGCACCGTCGGCCGTCAAAAGCTCCTTGGCCAGCTTGATGTCACCATCGATGAATACCTTGGAGTGGGCGAAGTCCAAGCCATTGCAAAGGGTTGCGCGAGGTCGATAAATTGGGCAAGTGCCACCCGATCGTCCGGTGCCCCGGCTAAGAGTCCCGAAAGGCCACAGCCGTACAAACGCTTGTTGACGATATAGGGATCGCCGTCGTGGTCGTCCAGGTCGAAGACTGTGACTATCACGGCATCCTGCGAAATACGCGCGCGCACGGCGCGAGTCGGTGACGAAGCGCGGTTGCTAGTCCCCGTGAGCCCAACGCCTTCACTGCAGGGATCACGGTAACGCCTGGACAACTACGCCCCGACAAGAAGAACAGCTATGAGTATTTGGTCGAGTCGAACTGACCTTGAAGCTTGCCTGCGCGCTCTTTGAGGTCCGGTCGTTAAATCCCCAGGAGTCTTCCATTCTGGTGCCTAGTTCGGAGGCCACCAGGGCGTCGATCGCGTCAGCCGGCCTTTCATCGAACTCAAGCCTGTGAAGCAAATTGCGTTCCCGGCAGGTTCTTGCGATCTCATCAGGCCACGTCATTCGTTGTCTGCTACGCGCTGCAGCTTGAACAGGAACGCCGCTCCGACACGTATCCAAATATCGAAATTAAGGAAGACGACACGCGGATCGGTCGCGAAGCCACGGTCAGCAAGATCGGCGACGACCAGCTTTTCTGTCTGCTGAGTAGGGCACTCTCCAAGCCCAAGGCCAGGGCCTCATCGTTACCGGTTTCGTGAAGGAGTTGATCAAGGAACTGCCCATGGTGTACGCGGTTGATTTCAACCGGTTGATCGAGCTGTCGCCGTTCGTTGTCGCCGTCATCGAGGACATCAATGCCCTCACCCACAAGACCCTCGTGGATCTCGTCCAATTTCTCGAGGTCATCACCCGTTTTGGGGAGCACTTCGTCGGACATCCTCGGTGCTCTGAAACTTGAAGGATCCTTCTAGTTGTACCGGCGGTGATGAAATCAGGAGCGTTCTCTACCGCATGTCTGTCTCACTTCCAAAAATCAATCAGGGCTGCCTCGGCGCCGGAACCTCTTTCTTGACGATCGTCCTAGGAAGCGGTTGAAGATTCGAGTGTGTACCCGACGCGACTTTCGTGAACCACGATGGTTTCGTTGGCGGGAAGATCCCGGAGCACCACCTCCCGCTCGGTGCCGGGCCACCAGATCCTCACTTCGGCGACCTCGGCGATTCCGGCACCCAGTCCGAAATGCTCCACAATTTCGCTTTGGCCAAGGAAATGGCTGCGGACACCAATCTCACGGATCTGCGATGGGCCTCCCCACCGCGGCGCCACAGAAACTCGGGCTCCAACGCCACTGCGATTTGAACTTGCTCCCACCAGGCGAATACGAAGCCAGGGGTTGGAATTGCCGCCATCGTTTCTATACAGGCGAGGCGTGCTTCCGTTATTAACTACAAAGAGATCCAAATCTCCGTCGCCGTCATAGTCAAACGTCAGGAGGCCCTTACCTGCGCCAAGGTGCAGCAAGCCAGATTCAGCCCCGATTTCGGTCATCCGGCCGGAGCCGTCGTTCTGCCATAGCTTTGGAGGCTGAAATGCCGACGTTGAAGGTGTTGCGGAGTGACTCATTCCGTTGACCATTGCGAGATCCAAGTCCCCGTCGTTGTCGTAGTCAAAGAAAACAGCGCCCCAGCCCCAGCCTCCGTCGCGGACTCCGGCCGAGTCGGTAGCGTCAGCAAAGAGTCGATTCCCGTCGTTGCGATAGAGCCGGTTGCCGGCAGCAAGGCTTGAACGACAGCCAAGGCTGACCCGTGCCGACTCATCTTGAATGAGAATGCTGTCGCAGTTCGTTGATTGGTCCATGATAGAAGTCACGAACCAGTCCAGATCACCGTCGCCGTCGTAATCGCCGAACGTGGAACCCATGCCGTGTCTGTCGGAACCGATCCCGGCGGCCACCGAACCATCCGTAAACGTGCCATCGCGGTTGTTCCAGAACAAGCGCGACTGACCGAAATCGGAGGCGACCGCGAGATCGGGCCAGCCGTCTCCGTCAAGGTCGATCATGGCCGAGGCGAATGCGAAGGGACCATTAAGTCCAGCACCGTCAGAAAGTGACAGCATCGAATTGGAATTCGGTCCGCCGAGGGCCTGGGTCCGAACGTCATCAAGTTGAACGCCAGCGCTTACGGTCACATCCGTGAAATGTCCGGGTGCTTCGGTCCCACGATTCCGGAGAAGACGGGCGTGGGAAGGAGCGCCGGTCGAGATAACCGAGTCCGAGCCCCACTCGGTAATGTGCAGGTCTAGCCAGCCGTCACGGTCGTAGTCGCCTACGGCAATGCTGAATCCAATGTGGAGCTCGTTCGTTTGAATAGCCGCACCCCGTTCGACGCCTTCCTCGGTAAATCGACCTCCGCCATCATTAATAAAAAGATAAAACCGCTTGTCCCCGATCGTCGTCACGTACAGATCCTGGTCACCGTCGTTGTCAATATCGACCCAGGCGGCGCCGTTTGACCTGAGATCGAAGTTGCCTAATCCGGCCGCCGCGGTTCGGTCCTCGAACGTACCGTCGCCAACGTTGCGATAGAGGATGTCGGGCGCGTCGAGGCGGGTTACGAACAGGTCCACCAGGCCGTCGCCGTCGAAGTCGGCCACCGCCGCACCACCGCTCATGCGCTCGGGGCCGCAGTACTGCCCGCGTCCCGAGCCGTTGCCAATTCCACCGTCGAGAAGGCAGGCACCGTCGGGCTTGAGGCGGTACTGAACGTAGGCGATCCCGGATGCGGCGGTTACGTCGGTGAAATACGGAAATCTGGCTAGGCCGCCAGCCGCATTCGTACTTTGAAAGCCTTCAGCCGTCACGGCCGGACTATGAGCAAGCCCCACGCCGTCCCCGAACTCAGACGCCGGCGCCAGCGCCAGGATTCCCAGTACAGCGACACCGCCGAATGCTCCAATCGCCCACGTGGCGGTACCGAGGGTGGCAATGGCCTTCCGCGGCAGTACGCGAGCCAGCCCCCAAAACGTTATCGGACCGGCGGCGGCCGCCGTGAAGAGGAGAGCGGCTGCAGGAGCTGTGCCCATTCCGACCAAGAGAAGCCCGGCCACCAGCGGTATCTCGAACATAAGCGGTACGTTTATGAGGACGCCAATCGAAGCGGCTATCGCAACGCCGAGGACATGATCGCCAAGGTACGTCTCGACGATTTCGGGATTGAGTAGCTGAATTGCAAGTCCGCTGGCAAGAGTTGCGACGATCATGATGGGGCCCAGGCGCAGCAGATATGCAGTGCTGGACTTCAGCCAATCTATGATGCCGGTCGTAAGGAGGATCGTCCACGTTGCGTATCGGGAGCGCGCGGCACCGTTCCCGACGGTTTCGCTTACGGGAGGCTCATGTCGCCGACCGACTACCAGGGCGGCGATTGGCCCAACAAGCAGCGCGCCGAGCAGGCTAAGGGCGATCCTGGTGCCGGAAATTACAGGGGCAAAGACCATCGCCGCCATGATCAAAGCTGGCAGGTTTAGGGTGGATGACGCCTGAACAATGCTTATCGTCGAAGCAACGCCAGAGCCTCTATTGCGGAATGCGGAAGAAATAGGGACGATGCAAGCGGAGCAAAGGGTTAATGGCGTCCCAACAGCAATACCCTTGAGCGCCGCTCGCCACCCGGTTCCTCGAATGCCCGTCGAATAAGCTCGAGGATAAATAAAAGTTTCAACAAGGCCGGCGACTAGGAATGCAAGACCCATGCCGATCGACACGAGCTTGAGGTAGCTGAATGAAAATTTCCATACGCGGGTAATTAGGGAGGATCCGGGGTCCGCATCCACGCAGAATCCCTGAAAGCATCTCGCAGTGGACGAGGATGCGGCTGCGAGATCTGCCTGCACCGTGTCGAGCTTTGGCACCCGATTGAAGATCAGAAACAACGTGAGAAGCGCGGCCAGCAGCACTAGACCCAAGACCCGTTCCTTGGGAAAAGCTCCTTCGAGTCTCAAGTTGGATCTGCTGAAAGGAATTACGCTCACAGCTGGCGCTGGTAATCAGTCCAGCGGACCCTGTCCGCCATCTAAAGGCCGACGCCTGACGAAGGGGCTACGCGGTCCAATTGGCGACAGCGATGTTCACGGGACGCCACCGTGCCCGTTGAAAAACCATCACCGCGGGCATTGCCTCGAACCGGACGTTTCAGGGTTCTAGAGCTAAGAGGAAGATGCATGATTGCCCAATCGAGCATAGTAGTGCCGAGCGTGTAGATTATCCATTAAAAACGTTAGAGTCGCGGTGGCAACCGCGCCAAGGCGGCAACGATACTGACGTGGCCGACGTGGCGCGGGGCGGATCGTCTGCGACGTTTGACGGGTTCGCCTCGAAACGCGGCCCTATGTCGGGGAGAAGATCGCCGGCGTGGAAGGTGAAGGGAGGAATTTGTGGAGGAGCTGAAGGATCTGGGCATCGTGATTACCGGCGGCGCTGGGGACATCGGGGCCGCAATGGCCGCGGAAGTAAGCCGGCGGGGCGCGACGGTCACCCTCTTAGACCGCAAAAGCCCCGACGAGGCATCGCGCTGGGTGGATCGAGCGTCTGCGAACGGGAATGCAAAATACATTCAGGCCGACGTGAGAGACCGGGCAGCCGTCGAGTCGGCCCTCTCCGCCATCGATCCGCTCGATGTGGTGATCAGCAACGCCGGTATCGTGATCCCCGTTCCGTTCTTGGACCTGACTCAAGAACAGTGGCTTCAACATCTTGACATTAATCTAACTGGAAGCTTCAACGTTGGCCAGACGGCGGCCCGGTTAATGCTGAGCCGAGGATCGCCCGGCAGAATTATCTTTACGGGGTCCTGGGTCGGCGACATTCCGTGGCCTCAGGACAGCGCATATTCTGTTTCGAAGGCGGGCATAACAATGCTTGCCAAATCCATGGCTAGGGAACTTTCACCGAAGGGCATTCTCGTCAACGTCGTCGCGCCGGGCATCGTAAATGCCGGGCTGGCCGCACAGGTGATGAAAAAGGATCCCGGTTTTAGGAAGCAGGCTGAGCGGGTCATACCGCTCGGGGAATTATCAACCGCCGAACAGGTGGCGAAGGCCACAGCGTTTCTTTGCTCAAAGGATTCCGACTACATGACCGGCTCGGTGTTGCTTGTCGATGGCGGTTGTTCGCTGTTCTATTGGGAATAGGCGACAAATCCCCCTGAAATCGCGAGGGCCGTCGGACAAAGTAGGCACGATTTCAAAGAAGGGCATCGACGGCGACGGATTCCCCCCGCCTTCCAACTCTCTATGTCCATTGAGAGCCAATAATTGTGCCGTACTCCATGCAGCTCGTCGTTGCGAGTGGGATTACCAGACACGTATCGGATTGATACCGACGACTAATAATTGACACCAAGTAGTTTTTTCTCTCATTATCATGCGGAATGAGGTGTAATAGGGTGGTTCCAGTCGGACGGTTTTAGTCGTTGTCTCTTCACCGAGCGTCGGGAGGTAGTAGACGGTAAGGAGTCCGTCGCCAGGAGAAACGAGGCCCGTGACCCGTCTAGAGATTTCGTGTCGGCAATAAGGATATTTTCGGGGAGTGCCTGAATGAACAAATCAAGAGGAATGCGCAGGCGAGATGTACTCCGCTATGGAGCGGTAGGTACGGCGGTGGTGGCCACTGCTGCTCTGGCGGGGTGCGGGGAGACTCAGATTGTCGAGGTCATCAAGGAAGTCCCGGTAGAAAAAATCAAGGAAGTCGTCAAAGAAGTTCCGGTCATCCAGGAGAAGATCGTAACGAGGATTGTAGAGAAAATAGTTACCGTCGAGGTGGCGCCCAGGCTTCGGTCAGTCACGCTAACAGGCTGGACATTTGCTCACATTCCGCGATGGCACGAAGCCAACACAAAACTGTTCACCGCAAACAATCCTGCCGTGAAGACGGAGTGGGTTGGCGTCTCCGAGATATGGGACAAGTTGTCGGTAGCGCTGCAAACGGGTGTCGGCGCGCCCGACATGGTGGACATCGAGCAGGGCCCGATGGGCCGCTTCCTAAAGGGTGACATTCAGCTAGTCAACCTCAAGCCCATGCTCACCCGAGAAGGTTATTGGGACAAACTGGTCACCTCCCGAGAAGCGCTTTACACCTGGGAGGGTAAGACGTACGGCGTGGAATACGCGCTCACGCCGGTAGTCATGTATTACAACCTTTCTCTCTTCGAGAAATACGGAGTCGATCCTGTAGCAGGTATGGCGACTTGGGACGATTACGTTGAGTCTGGAGCCAGATTTAAGAGCGCGTCCGGCGGAGAAACACTCATAACGGGTACCGGCACGGGCGCTTTCCCGATGCCGATGGAGCCTATGTTCCGCCAGCGGGACCGAGACTACTTCACTGAAGACGGCGAGGTCGGTCTGGACGACCCCGTCTTAATTGAAACCATGCAGTGGATGGAAGACCTCCGCGCTGAGGGGGGAATTGCCGACAGGGCGGAGCCGTGGAGCCCCGCAATGTGGGGAGCTCTCAAGGAGGAGCACTACGCCACCGCCGTGGGAGCGGACTGGGGCGCGGACTTCATTCGCGACAACGTTGGCGCCGAGGGCGAAGGAAAGTGGCGGTGCCAGCCTCTGCCTCTGTGGGCCGGCGACGCGGCCAAAACGGACACCAGCTGCTGGGGCGGCACAGGCATTATGATCACGACGCACACCGATTTCGTGGCTGAGGCATGGGAATATATCAAGTTCGGAATGCTCACCATCGATGGAAGCGTTCGCCGTTACAAAGAGATTAGCCAGTTCCCGGCATTCCTTCCGGCCATGGAAAGTAGCGAAATCTCCTTCTCCGACCCGTGGTACGGTGGACAGGACTTGACCGAGGTGTTCAAGTTCGTTGCGACGCGAGTGCCGGCGCAACATCAGCATCCATTCAGACCTGAACTGCGCGACATTTGGGAGTCGAAGATCCTGCCGGATGTTCTCGATGGGAAGATAGGCGTGGAAGAAGGGATGAAGCAAGCGGCTGCTGAAGTACGCGAAATTATCGCCAAGGGCGGCTAGGACGTAGGATCGTTAGACGGGCTAAGGGGGCGTTGCCGCCTTAGCCCGTCTAGTCCAACGGGATATGAGCGTTCCGTGGCGATTCTCGTACTGGCGTGCCCAACAGATTAGGTACTGACGGGAGATTGGGCGTTTGAACTGGGCTCGACTGCTAAGGCGGTCAGTACCTTATCTATTTACGGCGCCCTACTTCATTTGGTTCGGCATATTCGGTCTGTTCCCCATAATTTATGCCTTTTATCTGAGTCTGCATCATCAGGTCGGATTTGTCGCCGAGCGATCTTTCGTAGGGTTTCAGAACTACATCGACTTGGTTCTGGATGAACGATTCCGTCATTCGCTCTGGAACACCACTTATTACGGGTTGGGCAGCATCCTTATCATCCTGCCCGTTGCGCTGCTTCTGGCCTTGGCTCTGCACTCGCCAGGCCTACGTTTCAAGGGGGCCTTCCGGATCGCGTTTTTCCTGCCCCTGCTCACGTCGAGTGTTGTGGTGGCGGTGATCTTCGGTCTGGTATTCGACACGCGGTACGGGTTGCTAAACAACTACATCGTCGAGCCTCTTGGAATCGAACGCATCAGCTGGCTACAAGACGGCAACTTCGTAATCCCGTCGCTCGTTCTGATGGGGCTTTGGAAGTGGACGGGGATAAACAGTCTTTACTATCTCGCTGGACTGCAAAACGCCGTCAAGGACATTGAGGAAGCGGCTCGAATCGATGGGGCAGGGCACTGGGCAGTCTTCAGGTACGTGACATTTCCGCAGATACGCCCGGTAATTCTCTTCACAGTTATTCTGGCAATCATCGGCTCCTACAATCTTTTCGCCGAACCGTATCTGATGCTGAGCAATTCAGGCGACCGTGGACTTATGTCAATGGTCTATCTGTTTAACAACGCCTTTGGTTTTGCGAAATTTACTTACGCGTCGGCCATGGGTTATGTCCTCTTTTTCATAATTTTGGCTCTCTCAGTGGCCCAACTACGAATCTTCCGCGTGTTCAAGGACTGAACTCTGAAAACCGAGATGGTTCGCTCGCCTGAAGAGGACCGCAGAACAGCCGCCACCGGAGCGGCAGGCCAAGTCTATGAACCTCTCGTGCCCAAGGACACTTGGCAAGCCGTGCTTTCAAGCATGCGCCGGAGATCGCGGTCGATCATCCTATTCCTTTTGTTGACGGCCGCGGCATTTCTTACGTTTGTCCCGTTCGCATATATGCTCAGTTCCTCGCTCAAGCGCCGAGACGAAATCTACAGCGTGCCGGTTAGGTGGATTCCCAGCGAGCTTGAGCCCCTCAACTACGTGCGGCTCTTTGAAGAGATTCCATTCGCCCGCCAGTATCTCAACAGCGCCGTAATCGCCTTTGTGGTCGTCGTGTCAGTGCTTTTCTTCTCGTCGCTGGCGGGGTTTGCGTTCGCGAAGTACCAGTTCCGGTTCAAGAATGAGATGTTCTTGTTCGTTCTGGCCACTATGATGATTCCGATCCAAGTTCAACTGGTGCCGCTTTACCTCGTCGTCAACTCTCTGGGCTGGCTAGACACCTATCAGGGCGTGTTCGCTCCCCAGATTATGAGCGCCTTCGGCATCTTCCTCATGCGGCAGATGATGTTGAGCATTCCCGACGAGATCCTAGATGCCGCAAGGGTGGACGGCGCCAGCGAGGTGGGAATATTCAGACACATCGCGATTCCGATGACCCGAGCCGGCTTTCTGGTGCTGGGCCTTTTGACCGTCCTCACGTCGTGGAACGACTATCTGTGGCCCGTCATCGTATTGCGCAGTGGAGACATGCTCACGGTCCCGCTAGGATTGGCCGCCCTCATCAATGTATACCGTGTCGAGTACGGAATGGTTCTGGCGGGAAGCACGCTAGCCATGGTTCCGGTAGTGGCCATGTTCGTGATCTTCAACCGACACTTCGTCGAAGGATTGACTTCCGGGGCGGTAAAGTTCTGATCGCCAGACATCGAAGCCCCCCAGCCATTCAAATACTTAGAGGAGAAGCCCGTGCGCCTGGTGGGCAAAGTCGCCATTGTAACGGGTGCAGGGTCGGGTATCGGTCGAGCTATCGCCCTTGAATTCGCCAGGGAAGGGGCCAAGGTTGTCGCAGCCGAAATCGACGACGCAACGTGTAGAGAATCCGCCGCAATGATCCTGGACGCGGGCGGACAGGCGATGGCGGTGCGAACCGACGTCTCGGACGAGGCGAGCGCCAGGCAACTGGTCGAGACGACGGTCAATGAATTTGGACCCCCCGAGGTTCTAGTCAACAATGCAGCCGTAATGCCGATGGGATCGGTTACTGAAACCACTCAAGACGATTGGGATCGCGTCATGGCAGTCAACGTTCGTGGCATATTTCATTGCTCGAGGCACGCAATTGCGGAGATGAAAAAGCGCGGAGGCGGTTCGATCGTCAATCTTGGCTCGGTAACCGCAATAGTGGGAACACCGGATATCGCGGCGTATACGGCCTCCAAAGGCGCCGTCGTGGCGCTGACGCGACAGATGGCAATTGACTACGCTGCAGACGCAATACGAGTGAACAGCATTTCGCCGGGAACAGTGGACACGCCAATGCTTGCGAGGGCGGTGGCGCTCGCCGACGATCAAGAAAAGTCTCGCGCGGGATTCGATGCCATTCACCCAATAGGGCGCGTTGGTACGCCTGCGGAAATCGCCCGGGCGGCCGTGTTCCTCGCCAGCGAGGAATCAAGCTTTGTGACCGGGTCAAACCTCATGATTGACGGTGGCTATACAGTCGCCGGCGCGTTGCCGATCGACTAGCAGGAAGCACAAATAGCTATGGAAATCGCACCTGGCGTGCACAAAATCGATTCGATCACAGGGGGACGACCGCTGCAGCTATATCTGCTCGTCGGCAGCGATCGGACCGTGCTCATCGACGCCGGCGGATCTTCGGAGCCGCGCAACGTTATTTTTCCATATTTGGAGCAGATCGGACTGGAGCCGACGGACCTGGACATGGTTGTTGTGACGCATAGCGACCACGACCATTTCGGAGGGCTCAGCGCCATAAAGAGCGCGAATCCCTCCATAGCGCTTACCTGCGGTGACCAGGATAGATTTATGGTGGAGGACCCGGAGACGACATACAGCTTCCGGTATAACCACTACGAGGCGGATCACGGCGTCGCATTCGACGACGACGCGCACACGGCGATTATGGGAGACCTGGGCCATGCCCAACAGGTCGACTTTACGTGGTCCGGCGGCGAGACGCTGCGGATCGCCCGTGATTGGCTGCTGGAGATCCATCACGTGCCCGGCCACACTTACGGACACCTTTGCGTCTTTGACACCAAGAACAGAGCCATCTTTGGAGGGGACGCCGTTCAGGGCAGTGTGTATCCAAGTGTCGAAGGCGGCGCGGCCCTGGGTCCTACGTACCTGTACGTAGATAGCTATCTCATGACGATTCGATACCTCAAAAGCCTTGACGCCGAGATGCTTTGCCTGGCTCACTGGCCCGTCAAGCATGGCCACGAAATTGGGGACTTCCTCGACGAGAGCCGCCGGTACGTCGAGCAGGTGGACCGTCTCATGCTCGAGGCTCTGCAACAGGCGAAAAACGGGGCTACCATGCGTGATCTAATGTCGGAGCTTGGTCCCAGGCTCGGAGATTGGCCGCGCGAGGCGGACGAGCTTCTGGCGTTTTCGTTTGCAGGGCACCTCGAGCGGTTCGAAGGTCGGGGTTTGGTCAAGCGGGACTCGACCAGCAAGCCCGTTCGCTTCTCTGTCATATGATGCCTCTCAGCTTCAACTGTCCCATACGCCTGGCTAGCACGGCACGAGAGGCGCCGGAGAGTTTGAATTGACGAATATCGATGTCGTGGGGGAGTCGCATCCCCACATCGACCTGGCCGCCGCCGAGCTGCGGCGCTATGTGGAATTGGTGTCTGCCGGTTCCGACGGCGGGCCGGATTTCGTCCTCGAATCCGGACTCTCCGAACTCCATCCGCAGGGCTACGTCATTTCCACCCAGGACGCTAAGGTAACGATTGCAGGCGCCGAGCCCATCGGCGTGCTGTATGGCGTCTACGGCTATCTCGAAGCGCTGGGTTTTGGCTTTCACCTCGGGGGCGACACATTTCCCAATCGCGATAGCTTCAAGTGGAAGCCGGTCAATACACGTGCTGAGCCTGCGTTCGACGTCCGCGGAAGCCTCGTCTGGCCAAACTTTCTAAACAGCCCGGCCACGTGGGATTTGCCCGACTATCAGGTGTTCTTCGACCAGATGGTCAAGATGAAGAACAATCTCGTCCATATCCCCGCTTACGGCACCCCACTCGAAGCCTATCCGCCGGACGGAACCGCCACGCAATATGTCGATTCGGCGCGACGGGTCCACTACGCCGACGAGACCGCGTGGAGGGGTGGAGACCCCTTCGCCACGTCCCTGACCTACGGCTGGGGCACCCCCACGCGCAGGTGGGACCGGCGGTCAGGGTTTCACTGTAGTGACTTCGGCTTTGGAACGGGTGACTGGTTCGAGACCGAGGTTTTTGGATCGACCGCAACCGTCGAGGGCGAGACCCGAGAAGAGCAGATCATCGGAGCGCAGGAGACATTCGCCCGCGCGCTGGAATACGCGCACAAGCGCGGGCTGCAGATCGTGCTTGGGACAGAGGTGGAGGGGAATCCGTTCGATCCCGACGTCGAAGCGGCGCTGAAAAGCCAGCTAAAACACATTCTTAACACATATCCCGGCCTCGACTACCTGGCCATCTGGCAGGCGGAAAGCCGATCCAGCGCGGGCCCGCGACCCGGTGAGGTCGGCGAATGGTTCGATTCGCCGGCATTTCAGACTGAGTACGACAAAACTTCCAAACATTTCGAATATCTCGGACGCGCCGATCTGATCGCTGAGGGCGTACGACTAAGCGCGTATGTCAATCGAGCCCATGCGATCGCGTCTGAACTTCGACCCGGAATGCGGCTCCTCGTTTGCGGCTGGGGCGGCGACCACTGGATGCGATCTACAGATCTCTATCCGGGTCTCGACAAGACGCTGCCGCAAGATGTGATCTTCTCGTCGCTCGACAACATCGAACCTACGGCCGATCGGGTGCTAAGCCGGGTGTACGGCCAGATGTCGGAAGGACGGGAACGCTGGCCAGTTCCCTGGTTCGAATCCGATGCAGGGGGATCGAGGCGCGACCAGTGGGGACCGCAGCCGAATACGCACATCTTTTCGGACTTGTGCCGGGACGCCCACGAAAAACGATGCGAGGGCTTTCTCGGCATTCACTGGCGCACTCGCGATCTTGAAGAGGTCTTTAGCTACTGCGCTCGTTACGCATGGGAACCCGAGATCAGCTACGAGCAGTTTTACGACGATTACGCTCGCACGGCCTATGAATCTCAGCACTGGCGCGAGGTTTCGAGTCTGTTGCGAGAGCTGGAGTCTATGGGGCCGAGGTGGTCCGGCTCGTGGGGCCAGTGGGAGTGCCGGCCATTCGAATGGTTGGGTTCGAGTACTCAATCCGACCAACCCGACAGCCGCCCGAGTCCGCTGAACACAAGTCGCTTGCATCAGATGCGACGGCGAATATCAGCGATGCTGACCGACGTCGATCCCGTAGGCCAACCGGCCGCACACGATCGGCTCCGCTGGCTCATGCTTACGATCGATTGGATCACCATGTACGATCGCGCCTCGCAGATTCTGGAGCCACAGGGTTCCTATGAGCTGCAAGCGGGGGCGCTTCACATGCACGACGCCCACGGGACAAGGGACCACTCCCAGGACGAAGCCGTTTGGGAGCTGATTCGCTCCGCTCCGTTGAGTGACGCCATGCACGCATTCGCGAGAAAGATAAGCAGCCGGGGCGAGTTGGGCGTACTCGCAACGATCAATGTAAAGGCCTATTCATCATACCTGGACGCGGCTCACAAGATGGGTGCTCATCGCGGGAACTGGCCTCCTGACTATGTGAGCGGGCGTGGTCGGGCAGACTCCGCCGTGCTCGAATGGAAGCCCTCAACCAGCGCCGGATGGTACCGGGTCTGGCGGAGGCAAGGTAGAGATGGCGACTGGACGTGCCTGACTTCCAACCCGATTACGGAATGCCGATTCGAGGACACGGGACTGGTTGCCGCTGTTTACGAATATGCCGTTACGTCCGTTGCCGATCCGCTGCTCGAGAGCCTTCGATCGGTCGGCGCAAGGGTGCGTGTCGGACCCAATGTCGATCCTCCGTTGGTGCAGGTTCTCGCTCCACCGACGGTCTTGTGGTCTGATGACATACTCACGGTCAGATCCATAGTTACCAGCGACCGTGAACTGGATAGCGTGGTCCTTCACCGACGCACGCTGAAAGGCGAGCCGCTCGGGGCGGTCGATCTGGAACCGGGACCTGGATTTACCTTCAGGGTGCAATTGCCGCTAAAAGAATTTGAAGGCGAAGTCCTTCTCTACGGGTTGGAGGCGAAGGACGAGCTGGGGCAGAAAGGCGTTTGGCCGACCGGATATCCTTCGGTCTGGCAGTCGCTCAATGTGCTGAGTTAGGGCTGCAGCAAGGCTTCATGGAGAAATCGACGGGCCAAGTTCTGCCACACCATGCGCCTGAGCAAAAGCACGCGTGAGGCGCCGGAGAGTTTGAATTGACGAATATCGATGTCGTGGGGGAGTCGCATCGCCACATCGACCTGGCCGCCGCCGAGCTGAGGCGCTATGTGGAATTGGTCTCCGCCGGCTCCGATAGCCGGCCGGATTTTGTCCTCGAATCCGGTCTCTCCGATATCCATCCGCAGGGCTACGTCATCTCCACCCAGGACGCCAACGTAACGATTGCAGGCGCCGAGCCCATCGGCGTGCTGTATGGCGTCTACGGCTATCTCGAAGCGCTGGGTTTCGGTTTTTACCTCGGCGGCGACACACTTCCCGATCGCGATGACTTCCAGTGGAAGCCGGTAAATACACGTGCCGAGCCAGTATTCGACGTCCGAGGAAGCCTCGTCTGGCCGAATTTTCTCAACAGCCCGGCCACGTGGGATCTGCCCGACTATCAGGTGTTTTTCGACCAGATGGTCAAGATGAAGAACAATGTCGTCCATATCCCCGCTTACGGCACCCCACTCGAAGCCTATCCGCCGGACGGAACCGCCACGCAGTATGTCGATTCGGCGCTACGGGTCCACGACGCCGACGAGACGGAGTGGCGGGGTGGAGGCCCCTTCGCCACATCTCTGACCTACGGCTGGGGCACACCCACCCGTAGATGGGGTCAGGCGTCCGGTTATAGATGTGAAGAGTTCGGCTTTGGAACGGGCGATTGGTTCGATACCGAGGTATTCGGATCGACCGCAACCGTCGAGGGCAAGACCCGGGAAGAGCAGATCATCGGTGCGCAGGAGACGTTCGCCCGCGCCTTGGAATACGCGCACAAGCGCGGGCTGCAGATCGTACTGGGGACAGAGGTGGAGGGGAATCCGTTCGATCCTGACGTCGTAGCGGCTCTCAAAAGCCGGCTAAACCACATTCTTAGCGCGTATCCGGGCCTCGATTACCTGGCCATCTGGCAGGCTGAAATGCGTTCATGGTTGGGTCCGAAGCCTGGCGAAGTGGACGCATGGTTGCAGTCCTCCGATTTCAAGAAAGAGCACGACCGCATCGCATCCCACTTTGAGTACCTGGGCCGTCCTGATCTCATTGCCGAAGGCGTGCGTTTGAGCGCATATGTCAATCTGGCCCGTGAAATCGTTGACACGATCCGTCCCGAGATGCGCCTGCTCATCTGCGGCTGGGGTGGCGATTACTGGATGCAGTCGACTGAACTCTATCTTGGACTAGACAAAACCCTCCCGCATGACGTGATCTTCTCGTCGCTGGACAACATTGACCCATCGGCGGGAAGGTCCGTGAGCCACGTATACGGAAAGCTTTCGGAGGGGCGCGATAGCTGGCCCGTCCCCTGGTTTGAATCGGATGCCGGCGGCTCCCGCCGCGATCAATGGGGGCCGCAGCCAAACACACACGTTTTCGCGGATCTCTGTCGAGACGCGCGTGAGAAGGGGTGTCGGGGCTTCATGGGTATTCACTGGCGAACCCGAGACCTGGAGGAAGTCTTTTCATACTCCGCTCGGTACGCTTGGGAACCTGATCTGACGTTTGAGACCTTCTACGACGATTACTCGAAACGGGCCTTCGGGAAACGTCATGCCAAAGAAGTGGCGTCGATTCTCCGCGAGCTTGAGCACATGGGGCCGCGCTGGACGGGTTCGTGGGGGCAGTGGGAGTGTTGGAATTTTCAGTGGCTAGGTGTTGGAAGCAGTCTATCGCTCGCGGACGGCCATTTTGCGATTCCCGACAGCAGGCCCAGCCCAGTAAATCTCAACCGTTTGAGCGAAATCCGACGGCGGCTTGCTGCGATGCTCTCCGAACTGGAAGCTGACGGGGAGCCGGCGGGCCAAGTTCGGCTTCAATGGCTCATCCTGACTATCGATTGGCTCACCCAATACGACCGTGTTGCTGTGACCCTTGAGGCGGGTGGCCCCTTTTACCGTCAGGCAGACGTCCTGTACCAGAGAGCCGCTCAAGGCAACCCCGGTCACAGCCAGGACGAGGGGGTATGGGAGCTGTTGCGCCAGGCCCCGTTGCGCGACGCCATGCTTGCCTACGCGCGCAAGATCGAAAGCCGGGGAGAACTGGGGGTTCTTGCCACCATCAACGTTAAGGCTATGTCCACGTATGACGAGACGAGTCATGCCTTCGGAACCTATCGCGGTATCTGGCCTCCTGACGGGGTGCGCGCATTCGGTTCGGTCGACTCGGCTGTCATCGAGTGGACGCCATCGGCCACCGCACAGGGGTACAGGGTATGGCGTCGCGAGGCTGGACGGGACCACTGGGCGTGCGTCACGCCCGAACCAATAACCGAAGCCAATCTCGAAGACGCGCCTCCGACGCCTGGTAGCTATGAGTATTCCGTCACGGCGGTGGCGCCTCCGCGCCTGGAGTCTATGAGGTCGTTCGGAGCGATGGTCCGCGTAGGACCAGGTTCGGATCCGCCTCTGCTTCAGGTCTTGTCCCCACCTACGGTTCTCTGGAGGGACGACCGGTTGATCGTCAGGGCCATTGTCACCGGCGACCGCCCGATAGAATCTGTCCGCCTGAAACGTAGGACCGGCGAAGATCGCGAGCTGCCGGCCCTCGATCTGAAAAAAGGTCGAGGAGCAACGTATCGGATCGAGATACCTCTCGGGGATCTCACTGCAACATCGCTGGAATTCGGCATCGAGGCGCTTGACGTGAACAACTCGACTGGGGTGTGGCCGACGGGCTTTCCAAGGGTCTGGCGATCGCTGAACATTGTTGAGTGACGCACCGAGATTTTCGGCCAAGTACCTTTTTGAGATCACCTGTGCATCCCTGCAAAAAGTATGGGCGCCGGCCCGCCGCCTGAGCGGGCCAGAGACGTAAAAGAGGGGGTTAGACGATGCGGCTGGAGGGCAAGGTTGCAATTGTTACGGGAGCGGCCCGCGGAATAGGGCGCGGCATCGCATTGCGGTACGCCGAGGAGGGCGCAAACATAGTCATCGTCGAGCTCGATGAGGAGACCGCAAAGGCAACTTCAAGAGAGATCGAGGCAAAAGGGCGGCGCACCTTAGTGGTCGCCTGCGACGTAACCAACGCCTCGGACGTGCGAGCGATGGTTGACACGACGCTGGCGGAATTCGGTCATCTAGACGTCCTGGTAAACAATGCGGGATTGGGACAGCGAGTCGTCGAGACCGTCGATCTCGATGAGGACGAGTGGGACCGCGTCATGGCCGTCAACATTACGGGCGTGTTCATATGCAGCAAGTATGTGGCCCGAGAGATGATCAAGCAGGAGTCCGGCAAGATCGTAAACATCTCTTCGGTCAACGGAATTTCCGCTCCACCCCTCGTAATCGCTTACAACGCCTCCAAGTGGGCCGTTATCGGATTTACGAAGACGCTCGCGAATGAGCTCGCCCCGTACAAAATCAACGTAAACGCAATCTGTCCCGGCCCCGTAGATACCGACTTTCAGAAGGCCAACATGGCCGAGCGAGCAGCGGTTATGCGAATCGAGGAGTCGGATCTGCGCGAACGGTTACGGCAGTCGATACCGCTCCAACGGTGGACCGAACCGGAAGACCTTGGAGCGGCAGCGGCGTTTCTGGCGTCCGAGGATTCGGCCCACATGACCGGCGAGTACCTCGTCGTGTCGGGTGGACTGAGCGGCGTGTCAGGCGTTGCGCCAAAGAGAAAGCCGGCTTCGTAAGTCCACGCGACTTGGATCACGTTCCGTCAAATCTCAGAGCTCGCTCGCGAAGCATAGCCTCTTGCATGACCCGCCAAGGAGAAGCTCGTGAGCTGTCCGCACTGCAAATCGACCGCGACGACGAAGCGAAAGCACCCTCCTATGGCGCAATAACTCGATCGGGGTTCATTAGGTGGCATTTAGATCCTCTCAGGGCGAAGGCAGCGCGATTCTCTAGCGGCAAGCATCCCCATGTTGCGCTACAAAATGAACTGCGGATCAGGGGCTCAAGCACGTTCGGGCGTCCGGTGATGCCCCTTCAGCGCATTCTGGGCCACTGGAGATTTGGATCCATCCTCTAGGCTCTTCGCTGGATTGAGGCCACGGTATCCAGGCCGCCCTCTACCAACTGCTGGACAGCATGTTCTTGCTTCGAAGTCCTGGAAATACCGCCCGGAAATCGAATGCAATCGCAGCGACGGAGATCGGAATTCCTTCGGTGAGCAGTGCCCAAGCTCATGGCGTATTCGTAGCGGCAAAATAGCATCAAATTAGCGAAGACGATGTACTGGAAACGCACCAGCGGCTCGTGTCTCCATTCCTAGCACTCAATCGTCGCGGGCGAATAGTACTGAGGATGTATCGGAAGGCAACACTATGCCGTCACAGTGCGCGGTTGCCAGTCGCGATTCGAGGCCTCCCGCGGCTCCGTTAGATATATGGCATCACGGATATTCAAAATGTGCAATCGGTAGGCGTGATAAAAAATCGGAACGCGGAAGGAGCGGCCGCCTCGCTCACAAATCCCCGACTTGGACAATGCTGGCGACTGGATCGTGTACGCATTGTGTCGCGACGAATGGAAACGAAGTTCTTAGCGCCTAGGATCGAAAGAACGCGTTCCAACATCACCCTCGACGGATACGATCCACCCACATTGAAGCAGACAGTTCAGCATTGACAAAAGCCCGCATCTGCGCGCGGCCGCGCGCATCGAGGCTCGCGTTTGCTGTTGAGTCTGACCTCTACTCCAGGCATTCGTACGTGGGACAATATGTACGCAACCGCTACCCCCCCGCTACGAAGTGGCCTCTATTCCACCGGAGTCCCGCTGGGAGGAACCATGACAGAAATTGCCTTTGCGTCTGCTTCGGAGCTCGCCGCCACGGTTCGTTCAAGGCAGATCGGCTGTCGAGAGCTGTTGGACCATTACCTCGATCGAGTGGAAAGGTTCAATCCTGGCGTGAACGCGATCGTAACGCTTGACATTGAGCGCGCGCAGAAACGCGCTGACGAGGCGGACTCCGCACTAGCGCGTGGCGAGAAAGTCGGCCCCCTACACGGCGTTCCAATGACGCTGAAAGACACCATCGAGGTAGCGGGAGTTCGGACGACAGCAGGCGCCGAAAAATACACTGATCACGTTCCGAAGACCCAGGGTCCTGTTGTGCAGAAACTCGTTGATGCTGGAGCCATCATCTTCGGAAAGACGAACACGCCCGAAATGGCAAGCGACGCGCAGAGCTACAACTCTCTTTTTGGGACGACGAACAATCCCTGGGATCACGCCCGAACGCCGGGCGGCTCGTCCGGAGGTCCCGGGGCTGCGGTGGCTGCCGGGTTGACCGGATTCGACATCGGCAGCGACGTCGGGGGATCAATTACGCATCCGGCACATTGCTGCGGAATCTACGGGCACAAGCCAACCAACGGAACAGTCTCGTTTCGGGGGCACATTCCAGGTCCTCCGGGAGGGCTGGCGCCCTTCGATATCTGGTCGATGGGTCCAATGGCGCGAAGTGCGGAGGACCTGGGCCTGGTCTTGGACGTGATTGCCGGTCCCGAACCGGAGGACGCCATCGGTTGGAAACTTGAACTACCGGAGTCGCGCCACAAATCGATTCGCGACTTCAGAGTGGCCGCTTGGCTGGACGATCCCGAGTGTCCGGTAGATCAAGAGATTTGCAATCGATTGGAGTCGCTAGTAGTTAGCCTAGATGCTGCCGGCGTATCGGTCGATACCACAGCAAGGCCGCCAATAGGGATGAGTGAGGCCACAAAGCTATGGCGCAAACTGTACTCTCCGATTCATTCACCAGAGGCGCCAGACGAGAAATTCGAAGCTCTGATCAAGCGCGCAGACGATTTGGGCGAGGACGACCCGCTGACAATACCCGCTGCCTATACCGTGATGCGACACAGGGACTGGCTACGCGCGAATGAGGAGCGACATCAAATCCGACGCAAGTATCAGGGCTTCTTCCGAGATTTCGACGTGCTGCTGGCCCCTGTGATGCCAGCGGCAGCGTATCCACACGATCATAGTGACGACAAGGACGCGCGCACGCTTACCGTGAATGGAGAAGAGCGGCCTTACTGGGACCTGCTTCCCTGGATGGTCGTGTTCGGAGTTTTTCTATTCCCGGTGACAGTAGCGCCTGTCGGCTCTACCAGCGATGGGCTACCGGTAGGCGTCCAAATCGTTGGCCCGCACCTTGGTGACCGAACGACGATCGAGTTCGCGAGCCTCATTGCCGAGGTAACCGGAGGGTTTAAAGCTCCGCCAGGTTATTAGCCTCAGACGCCAAACTAACCTAACAACTCCCGATCTCGCCGGATGGAAACGAAGCTCTCCGCAGGTGAGATTGGAGCCTCGCTCGATCTGCCACTGCCAGTCCACCGTTGCGTGCTTTTTGGGGGCCACCAGTCGAAACGGCGCCTCGCCCCCTTGAAGAGGTCCGGTGACAGCCGGGCTGCCACCGTTCGTCCTTGATCGACACGGCCGCTTGCCCCGCTGCTGCTCCCTTGGAGACGCAATCAGCGCTGGTCGCTCGATTTCGTCGCGGACGCACTGGCCGACGGCAGGCGGTTCCGCATCCTGGCCGTGGCGGACGACTTCAGCCGTGAATGCCTCGCCCTCGTCGTCGACACATCGCTCTCTGGCGTCAGGGTGGCCCGGGAACTGGACCGCATCGTCGAGCTGCGAGGACGACCCCGCAGGGTGGTCAGCGACAACGGCACCGAGCTTACCTCCAACGCTATTCTGCGCTGGCAGGAGGAACGCTCCGTCGGCTGGCAACATATCGCACCCGGCAAGCCCATGCAGAACGGCTTTGTCGAGAGCTTCAACGGCCGCCTGCGTGACGAGTGCCTCAACGAGCAACTATTCGTCAGCTTGGCCGAAGCGCGGCGGATCATCGCTGAATGGAGGACTGACTACAACACAATACGCCCACACACTAGCCTGGACGGGCTCACACCCAACGAGTTTGCAGCCCGCCCCAACTGGGGGCACGATCTGAACAGATTCTACTTATGAATGAGGGTAAATTGGGGGCAGGGTCACTTTCAACAACATCGGAGTGAGCAAGATGCACGTATTGGTTCACCATCTTCAGGCTGTTATACGCAAGAATCCGTTGGAGGGTAAGAACGTCCCCTCCATTTTTCAGGTAGGAGACCGCATACGAGTGACGGAATAAGTGGACGGTGAACCGATCGATACCAGACCGTGTCCGCATGCGGCGGGCGATCTGGTACAGAGACCTGCGAATCAGCGGGCAGCCCTCTTCGGTCAGAAACAGGCGATTGGGTGATCCAGGCGCCAATTCAGGACGGTATCAGGATACGTAGTTGTGGAGCGCGGCCAGAGTCCGCATTCCTACCGCAACGTGCCGATCTTTAGCGCCTTTACCGTTGCGAACTCGCATCTCGCCGGTCTCGAGATCGAGGTCCTCCATTTCGATACCGCAAAGCTCGCTCGCCCTAAGCCCCGTGTCCAAAAGCGTGAGGACAAGCGTGAGTCGGCGGACCTCTTGGTCGGAATCGCCCTTGATTGAAGAGAACAGTGCCTGCTGCTCCCCGGGGGTCAGCGGCACTTTCTCCTTCTGCGGAAGCCTTCCCGGATGAAAGTGCTCGAGGGCATTCTCCCTAGTATAGCCGTGCCTGCGGATCCATGAGGAGAACCCTCGAGGAATACGGCAATTGAGGTTGACGTAATGAGGGCTGCATTTCCCGTCCGGTTGGTGGAACGGGTGCCGCTCATACTTCGACTTATTCTGAAGCTTCAGTTGGAATTCAAGCGCTGAATCGAGATTGAGATCGTCCACTGTCGGGGATCTGCCGAGCCCGTCTGCAGACTTTTCTAGAACCGATCGATAGAGGTCGACTGTCCTCGGCGAGTAGTTCTCCCGCGTGATGGACGCCACATAGTGGGCAATTGCGCTTTTCAGTGACACGCCTTTGTCGCTCATGGCCTATTCCTACCCCCTCTTCTCCGCCCATGCTTGCAGTGTGGCGGATGTGTGGAGAGCGCGTACGAAAGCGTGCGCTTGCGCGTCGTTAGTGTGGCGGAAGTATGGCGCTTTCAAAGACACCGAAATAGGTGATTAGCGCTTTTATGTAAAGCTTACCCCTGTAAGGAGCGGGGGACGGGGCTCGAACCCGCGACATCCAGCTTGGAAGGCTAGCGCTCTACCAACTGAGCTACCCCCGCGCTCCGCGCGCTCGCACGGTACTAGAGGAGTTTACAGAATGGACGCGGTCAGGTCGGGATTTCGATCGGCTAATGCCAGTCGTGTGAAGGTGGAGGCTCGAGCTTGGCTTCGTGCAGACGAGATATCTTTTGCGCCATCACCTGAACGGCGCCGTCCTCATCCTCCAATTCCCCGTGAACGGCCAGCGTGGGCTCATCCAAAATAACGTGCTTGTATCGCTTGAATACCGTCGGACTGACAATTATGTTCATCAGTCCGGTTTCATCTTCCAGCGTCATGAATATGAACCCGCGCGCCGTCCCGGGCATCTGCCGGTTTATCACGATCCCGGCCACCGTCACGTACTTCCCGGTTTGGGCCTCCTTACGTAACGAGCGATCGATGGCCGTGTCGCCCAGACCCTGTAGTTGGATCCCGGTTCCCGTTCCGTCGTAGCTGTTTCCTACTCTTCGCGCGCTCTCTCCATAGATGCCGTCACTTCCCGACCTTGTTTCCGACTCAGACTCGAACGCGCTTTGCAGAGCCGCTGCGGTTTGGTGGCGCGGATGGCCCTGACTCAGGCGCGATCTGGGTGCGCCAATCGAATCGAGGCCACGCTTCTTCCGCCTTTGTTCGCCGGGCGAAACCCACGTTGGGCGCGCTCGATCCAGATCACGCTGATTCGAGTTGGCCGTCCCGTTCCGGGCCAGGTTCCGAGACGATTCAGAGTCTCGTTTCGATGGGGCCGCCGTCGATGTTGTGTTGTTCGATACCTTTCCGTTCTTAGATTCGCCATGGCCATCGGGGCTTTTAGGACCGGGCAGATTCCTCTTTTCACGTAACCTCGACGCCAGTTCTTGTATATCGGTGGCCGTCAGCACGCCCGCACGTCGTAGGGATGATCGATGAAATTCCATACCCCGAAACCTGGTGGAAACCTCGGTTGCGGTGAAGTCCATCTGCGCCTGCACCATCGGACTCGCCGGCCGCAGCCGGACCTCTTCCTCGAGATCGGCCCCCAGTTCGGGCAGCTCGTCTCCATGTTCGGCCGGAGCGAACGCGCGAACACGCCACAATGCCTCCCGACGTTCGAGGCCAAATCCCCGTAACGCATCGGCGACGGCCAGGGCTTCCAAGACGTCAAGAGGCAGGCGTGTGCGCCGGCAGAAATCATCCAATGAACGGTACTCCGTACGTTCGATCTCTCTATCCAGCTTCTCGCGATAGGCCTCGCCCAGGCCCTTGACATACCTATAGCCGATGCGGACGGCGCCATCTGCTTCCAAGGTGCACTCGAAGCGGCTGTGGCGGACATCCACCGAGCGCGCCACCACCCCATGCCGTTGGGCATCGCCAATTAGCGTGTGAGGATGGTAGAAGCCCATGGGTTGCGAGTTGAGAATGGCGCACAAGAACCCGGCGGGATGGCGAACCTTCAGCCACGCGGAGATGTATACGAGCAATGCGAACGCCCAGGAGTGAGCCTCGGGAAACCCATAGCCCGCGTAGCCCTCGATCTGGGCATATATCTGCTCAGCCGCATCTCTCGGCACACCGTTGCGATGCATCCCGTCCATCAGATCGTGCTGCAAACGCTGTATGTGCTGAAGCGATCGTTTGCTAGTCATGGCCCGGCGCAGGGCGTCGGCCTTTTCGGCGGAAAAACTCGCCGCCACGATGGCCATCTGCATGCACTGTTCCTGAAAGATTGGAAGCCCGAGGGTGCGCTCCAAGACATCCTCGAGACCGGGCCACACCGGTCTGGCCGATTCCTTGCCCAGGCGTCGCAGTATCCAGCGCCGGTGCATCTTGGTGGTCATGGGGCCGGGCCGGATGATGGCCACCTCCACGACCAGATCGTAGAACTCTCTCGGCCTGGTTCGAGGCAGTGCGTTTATCTGCGCGCGGCTCTCGATCTGAAACACGCCCAACGTGTCGGCCGCGCAGATGGCGTCGTAGACGTCTTCATTTTCCTCTTTTGTCTCTCCAAAGGGCTTGAAATCCGCCAGGGTGAGCTTCTCTCCGCCGCCCCGCTCGATCAGCCGGAAGGCGCGGTGAATCATCGTTAACATGCCCAGGCCGAGTAGATCGATCTTTAGCAGTCCCGCGTCGGCGCAGTCGTCTTTATCCCACTGCACCACCGTTCGCCCCTCCATGGTCGCCGGCTCCACAGGGACGGACTCCATCAACGGACGCGAGGAGATGATCATCCCTCCGGAATGAATCCCGAGATGGCGAGGGAAATCGTCGATCTGCCGGCAAAGCTCGAGCAGGTGCTCGGCCACCCGATTGGGGATCTCACGCGGTATCTCGACTCCCTCCTTGACCTCCTTCGCCATATCGGAGGATCGATGCCATGAGAGTTGCTTGGAAAGACGGTCCACCTGAGCCAGGGGCAGACCGAGCGCCTTGCCCACGTCTCGGATCGCCGACCGCCCACGGAAGGCGATGATGTTGGCGACCATGGCGGCCCGATCGCGCCCGTAGCGCTCGTAGACGTACTGGATTACGCGCTCGCGCTCCTGATGCTCGATATCCAGATCGATGTCGGGTGGCTCGCCGCGCTGCGACGACATAAACCGCTCAAACAGCAACCCTGCTTGAATGGGGTCTATAAGCGAGATTCCCAGCACGTAACAGAGGATCGACCCCGGGGCCGACCCGCGAGTGTTGGCCATGATGTCGTTCGCGTGGCAGAACTCCATGATGTCGCGCACGGTTAGGAAGTATCCGGCCAGCCCGTAGCGCCGGACGTGCTCCAACTCGCGTAACACGCGTTGTCGGATGTGATCGGTCACATGCTCGTAATGTCGCGCAACGCCCTCCCAGACCAGCTTTTCCATGTATTCGTATTCGGTCCCACGGTTTGGAACGGGAAACCTCGGGAGCCCGTATTCGAGTGGCTTGCTCAGATCGAACTGGCACATTTCGGCCACGCGCAGGGTGTTGGTTATCGCATCCGGCACTCCGGCGAAGAGCCGCGCCATCTCGGCCGCCGGTTTCAGGCAATACTCCGGATTGGGCCGGAGCAACCTTCCGGCCGTGGTGAGCGTTTTGGTGTGCCTTATGCAGACCAGCACGTCCTGGAGGGGCTTGCGCGTGCGATCGTGGTAGTGGACGTCGTTTGTGGCCACAAGGGGCAGATCGGTGCGCTTGGACACCTCGACCAGGCAATTGCCGACGATGATGTCCTCTTCTTGCAGGTGGTTTTGCAGCTCGAGAAAGAAGCAGCCGGGCTCGAACATTTCCGCGTACACGCCCGCGTGCTTCATCGCACCTTCCACGTCCCGCTCCAGGGCCGCCCCCGCCACCAGGCCATGTCCGCAGCCGGAAAGCCCCACCAGCCCCTTGGCATGCCGGGCCAATACGTCGGGCGAAAGCTCAGCCTCGCCCTTGAGACGGTCGCGGTGGGCTTCGGTGGAGAGCCTGCAGATGTTCGAGTAGCCCCGCCGGTCCCGCGCGAGGAGGGTTAGATGGGAGCCGCCCGCGAGCGTGAGTTCCATGCCCACTATGGCCTTCATGGCCGGCGTCGTATTGGTTGGCTGATTCGCGTCGGCAACGGCCCTGGAGAAACGGACGGCGCCGTAGACGCCGTCGTGATCGGTCACAGCAAGGGCGGCGAGCCCAAGCTCCTTGCCCTTGGCGGCCATCTCCTCCGGGTGAGACGCGCCATCGAGAAAGGAGAAGTTGGTGTGCGCGTGTAACTCGGCATAGCACGGCCTCGGACTGCTCAATCGACAAGTCCTTGCACGTACCAGCGATCGGCCCGCGGGTCGCGATAGAACAGTACCGCCGTGCCGTCACTGAGAGACACCCGAAAATAGTCGCGGTCCTCGGGTATTTCCCACCATTCCGACGTGAGCCGGTGAGGCCCGTCACAAGTGACGATCTCCCTGGAGAGCCCCCCAAACTCCAAGCGCCTGCCCAGCAACGACGGATAGGTTTCGGCGCCGTCGTTTTCGCCCATCTCCACGCCTCCTTGTATCCCCTCTTCCCTTGGGAGAGGGTTAGGGTGAAGGAAAGGGCGCGGGCCGCGGATCGGCTGGCCGGCTCGACCCTCGGCAAACCGTGCCTCGACGGGTGGATCGAACAGGCGCAGCGTGCCGCCCGAACCGGCCGCGTGCCTCTCCTCCGGCTCGGAAGGCGCCCCCGATCTTGTTCCCTCTCCCCCTGGGAGAGGGTTAGGGTGAGGGCTTCGAACCAACCGCTGCCGCCCCTTGGCCTCCGGGTCCTCGAAGTAGGGATCGACCCGCCTGAAGGCGCGCTCCGGCAGGCGTTCCTCCGGGCAGAGTTCGGTCCGATACACGACCTCGCCGCCCAGTTCCACCCGCAGGCGGCTCATGGCCCGGTTGGCCCGCTCCAGTTGTTCCGCGCGGTTCGCCAGCATGCCCACCTGTTTGCCCTCGAACGCCACAAGCTCTTCCACCTCTATCCGGATGAACGACACTCCGGGCGCATCGAAGGTCATCTCGTCGGGGCCTGACGCCGGCTCCCCGGCCGCCTCGTTCGCGTCCAGATACCAACGAACGGCGTCGCGGAAGGTACGCGCCTGGGCCGAGGGTTCCGGCAGGTCGAGCGTGAACGATTGCGACGTGCCATCGGAGCGGCCTATCTCGGCTCGCATTCGCTGGGCCAGCCTTCCCTTGGCTTCCAGTCGCGCCGCCAAGCGTTGTGAGAGGGCCTGCAGGGCGAACGTAATGCGGTCGAGATTGTGCTCGTCCCATTCGAACTCCACCTCGTCCTCGAGCGCCAGCGCCCGCTCCCGTCCTTCCAGAGGCCGCGTGTCGTCCCCTTGAGCCAGCCGCCACGCCAGCAAACCCTCGGGCCCGTAACGCAGACGAATCGAGTTACGGGGAAGCGCGGCGAACTCGCTCATCGTGTGGATGCCCAACAACCGCAACTGGGCCAGCGCCTTTTCCGGCAGCGGAAGCAGATCCACCCCTTGCCCAGCCAGATATTTACGGTCGTCCACCGCGATCACGTTCACTTCGCCCTCGCCGACGATCCGCGCCGCGACCTCCGCCGCGAACTTGCTGCCCGCGAGTCCCACGGACGCCTCCTGACCGGCGGCGCTTATAGCACCCCGAACCTTCCCGCATAGGTCGGTGTCGGACCCGTAGAGCGGCTCCAGTCCGGCCGCGTCCATAAACGCTAGACCCAGGTCCGCGTCTTCGACCAGCGGCGAGAAACGGTCCATCACGTCCAGCACCGCGTCGAAGGCCCTGTCGTATTTCTCCGGGTCGTCCGGCAGATACACGCCCTGAGGACACCTCAGCTCGGCCTCTTTGAAGGCCATGCCCGATCGAATACGGTATGCCTCGGCGGCCGCCGAGACCTCTACGAGCGCGCGGTTTTTATCCCGTGGCCTGTAGATGGCCAGGGGCCGCGATCGCCACTCCGTACGCTCCCCGGCCTCCAGCGCTGTGCGGAACCTGGGTATCCGAACGCAGATCGTCTTCCGCGCCAACTTGCCTCCCGATGAACGGACAATCGACTACGAGTTCCCCTACTCCGGCGGCGCTGCGGGTCTTGAGAACGCGCACCAGCAGTTGCATGCCCACGGGCGCCCGGCCCATGGGACCCTCATGCCAGAGCCAGCCGCGCCGTGCCACGCCCAGCCGCAGCGAGGAGTAGAAATGCAACCCCGTTGATCCACTACCGGACCCCACGCGCCCTCGACCGAAATCCTCACCACGTTGCGTAACGAAGATGCACGCCGTTGCGCCGCGTCCCGAAAGATGCGCGAGCCGCGCCAGCGCGTTGGGACGCGGATTCTCCCCGGCCACGTCCAGCAGCACGGCCTCGAAGCCCTCACTCGCCAGCAGCGTCGCCGCCGCGTGCGTCGCTCCGTGGATATCGATCGGACGCACCACCACCAGCCGCCGCAGATCGATCCCCATCGCCGCGGCTACGGGTGGATACAGCTCCCCCGGCAGGTCGATATAGGCGGCCAGGCCGCCATCCGCCACCGCCGCGGCCAGGGCCCGCATCCCCAGCGTCAGCCGGCCGCTTGAGCGGGGCCCCGTGATCTCCGACAGCTTCCCGCGCGGTATGCCGCCGAACCCCGTGGCGGCGTCCAGATCGGGCAGACCCGTGGCGAGCCCTAACGGCGGCGCGTAACGTCCCGCGAACAGCCGGCCCGAGGCGCGGACCCCCCAGCGCCGCTCCACCTCCAGCACCGCCCGCAGTAACGCCCCCTGCCGTACCGACTGCCCGTGTATCCCCTCTCCCCCTGGGAGAGGGTTAGGGTGAGGGCCAGGGTGAGGGCCAGAGACCAGTCGTGGCGCCCCCAGCCGTACTGACTCGGGGATCTCGGATATCTCTCGCAAAGGCTCCTCCACGGCTCGTCTCGCCCGCTCCAACGCTGGCCAGTAGCCGGCTGCTTTTCATATGCTGTAGGCTGTCCACGCCCCTACACGGGGACCCGCAGTCTACCACACAAAAACCGAACAGCGCAGGCAAGCCTGTCACCCGAAGTGATTCCGTGCAAGGTCGGTCAGTGTCACGTCCCACGAGGCGAGTGACATCCGGAATCTGTTAGTGCAGAAGGTCTGGTGGTGACGACGATCGCGGGATACCTGGGCCGGGCGCTCAACACCGTGCGCTCGGCGGTGGGCGGACCTCTAGACATGGCGTTGGTCGATTTGGATTCCGGTGAGATCACCCGAACTCTGACGGGCATCAGAAACAGGGTCACAGGGTCGCATTTAGCCAGAGCGCAGGGATTCTCGCCAGCGTAAGTGACGACGATACGGCGATTCTTGAGGACCAGACAGCGGGACGTGAGACCCCTTGCATCATTGAACTGGGCAGGCAAATCGAACCAGGGGCCTCCAGCCCCGGCAGCGGACTATTGATGCTGAGAAGCCGGCGGGCGAGCTACGTGCCCGCCACGATGGTGGTCGTGGTAGCGGAACTTGAGGTGGATCTTGGGACGGTACCGTTGGTGGGTCCGGATCTGGGCGGAAGTCCGTCGAAGGTTCAAAGACTACGATTTGGAGCTCCGTTGCTCGTGAATGATTATCCATCCTGGAGACCTACTAGACGACGAACAAAGTTCGGCCCGGAGCCCCGATGGTCAGCTGCTAGCCGGCGGTAACGAGACCGGTCAGTTTCGACTTTTGGTCGTGACCTGGCGATAGTTCCGGCTCGATCGCCTTGAAGTCCGACCGCCCGCGTATTTGCGACGTCGGCAGGTAATGCATCGTGAGGAATTCGCTTGCGGCATTATGTGACATAATCCGCGCAGGTTCCGGGGGGGGGGGGGGGGGGGGGGGTCGATATTCAGGAGGAAAGAGCGTCCTGATCTTTGACGCTGTACGAACACAGCCGGTCTCCATGCTGGCGCATAGCGTCCCTGCCCGTCGGGAGCCAAAGCATCGCAAGCTAGGGGCCCGCAGTCTGATGGTACGTCGTACATTTTGAGCCGCGTTAGGTTCACCTACCGCACCGTCATAGGCGTAATCGCCCTGATGGTTTTGTTCATGGGCTTTCTCTGCGGCACTCCGGAACCGCCGCTCGCACTGCTGGACGTCTCGTCGGGTGAGATACAGATCCTCGCCGGCGACGGCGTTTCGCTGACCATAGTCGTTGACGAGGCCGAGCTGCAGCCGGGTGACCGCATTCGCGTGCCGCAGGGCGGCGAGGCGACTGTGATCTTCTTCGAAGGCTCGGTGGTGCTGCTCGACGGCGGAGCCGATATCACGCTCGAGGAGCTGTCGGGTTCGTTCCAGACCGGCCAGTCGAGCATAAGCATCTTCCAGAGCGTCGGTCGAACCGTCAGCAGGGTCAACAAGATCGTTGACGCGGAGTCGAGTTTTGGACTCAGAACCAGTTCGTCGGTGGGACTGGTCCGGGGAACCGGTTTCATCGTCGAGGAGGACCCGATCCTGGGCACGAAGTGGAAGAGCTTCGAGGGAACCGTTGGTGTCGCCGGTGAGTCGGGAATCGAGGTCGCGGTCGAATCCGGAAAGTCCACGGAGGTTCTGCCGGACGAGGACCCGCTGCCGCCGGTGGATGAGCCCCTGACGGACGAAGAGGCGGCGCTGGTCGAGACGGTCGACGAGGTGATCGAGGTACGCGACGTCAAGCCGCCGGAGCGCAAGGACAAGGAGAAGGCCACTCCGATCCCGCAGCCCACGCCGACGTTGCCGTCCGTGGCGCAGACACCGCCGCCGACTCGAACTCCGAGGCCGCGGCCGCCGCGACAGCCGCGAGCGGAACGTCGGGAGGAGGCGGGACACCGGGCGGAGGCGGACCTGCCACCACCCCGACGCCCCAGGCCGCCGTCGCCACCGGAGCGACGCCCACGGCGACCGCCGCATTAGCCGAGGTTGACGGCACACCGACGCCGATAGGGACCCCGACGCCTGAGGGCTCGCCGACACCCACACCGAGCCCAAGCGGTACGCCCACCGAGACGCCGACTCCCACAGAGACCCCGACCGTAACGGTCACTCCTACCGAAACGCCAACCGAGACCCCCACCGTCACGCCTACTGAGACGCCGACGGCAACTCCCACGGCAACTCCGACCGCGACGCCCACCGAAACGCCCTTGCCCACGCCGACGGACACACCCGTTCCCACCAGTACGCCCAAGCCCAAGCCAACTCCAGGTCCACCCAGCGCGAAAATCAACACGCCAACCGCGAACGTGACTATCGGTCTCGGAGAGTCCGTCAACTTCTCCGGAATCGGATCAACCTCCGGTGGCCTGGCGCTCACCGAATTCCGATGGTCCATCGACGGCCAATTCATCGTCGACAGCCAGACCTTTACGTACGTTTTCAACTCAGCCGGAACTTTTGCGGTCACCTTCCAGGTAGGCGACGAGCGCGGGGTCCGGAGTTCGGCGGCCGGTCCGGTGTTGGTCACCGTGAATGCGCCGACTCCCACGCCAGTTCCAACTGTTCTCAACGTGTCTGCCGGGAGCGTCAGCGGTACCTGGTCAGCGCCCACCGTCAACTTGCTCGGTGACGTCACGGTGCCGGCCGGTCAGACACTCACGATCCAGCCCGGCGTCACGATTAATTTCTCGTCGGGACTCACGGTGGACGGCACCCTGATTGTTCAGGGCACGGCATCGCAGCCGATCGTAATGCAGTCTTCCACGTCGACACCTTGGAGCGGGATCACGGTCGGCACCGGCGCAGGGATCACGAGCACTAACCAATTTACCCTGAGCCACGTCAAGATCCTCGACGTTGCGCAATTCGGGATCCACGCCCCGGGGGTCGATTCGGCCGGATATTCCCGCTTTTATTTGAACCTTGACAGCGTGACGGTGACCGTTACGTGCAGCACGGGCGAGTGTGCCGGAATCCACTTCCACGGGCCGCTATCGGGAACAATCAAAGACATCTCAATTACGGTCAGCGGGACAGGTTCCGTTCTCAACGGCATCTTCGGCGACTTGGACAATATCGACTTCCAGGGATCGAACACCATTACCGTGACGGCAACGGGGACTTAGATGGCTAAATCTCCGCAACGGTCACGGAAGCGCTCTAGACCCGGATGGTCATGGCTTAGCGGCTGGACCTTTGGGCGGGTGCCCAGATGAGGCTGCCACGCTTGAGAACGCTTCCCCGCGCTGCCCTTATCAGCTTCGTGATGGTCGCTGGCGCACTAGGTGGTTTGGTCGAGCAGCGCGAGGCCGGGGCCGCGAGCGCGGACCTGCTGATCCTGGACAGCACACTGCTTTCGGGCACGAGCAGCAGGGAGATTAAGGCTGCGAACAATCTTGGACTTACCTACGACATCGTTACGGCGACCCAGTGGTCGGCGATGACCACCAGCGACTTCGCAGCCTACAAGGCGATAGTGCTTGGAGACCCCGACTCGTTTAGTACCACTTCTATCTCCGCCGCAGAGGCGAACACATCTGTGTGGGGCCCCGCGGTAACGAGTAATGTCGTCATTATCGGGACAGACGTGGCTGGTCACAGCGCTGCGGGCACATCAGCCTTAATCGAAAAGGGCATCAAGTTCGCCGCCTCCGAGCCCAGCAAAACGGGGGCGTACATAACGCTTTCCGAGTATTACGATGGAGCGTCGCCGTCTACGCCCGTGCCTGTGCTCAATGCCTTCGGAGTGGGATCGTTTACCGCTACAGGCACCTCTTGCGCGGATGACGCCCACATCGTGGCCACCCATTCCGTCTTAGCCGGCCTTACCGATGCTCTCCTATCCAACTGGGGTTGCTCGGTGCACAACGGATTCGATCTGTGGCCAATCACGTTTGAGGTACTTGCCATCGATTTGAACTCATCGGCTTCCAATACAGCAACGGACGGCACCGTGGGTACGCCGTACATACTCGCTCGCGGCGAGAACCTGACGGTGATAAGCGACATCACACTCAGCCCTGACAACGTAACGAGCACCATTGGATCGACGCACACCCTCACTGCTACCGTCGCCGAAGATTCGGCACCCGTGGTGGGAGCCACCGTAAGCTTCAAAGTCATCGCCGGCCCCCACACGGGAATAACCGGAACCGGCGTCACCAGCTCCTCGGGTCAGGCCACCTTTTCCTACACCGGCACGTCGACCGGCGAGGACACGATCGAGGCCAAATTCGTTGACTCGACCAGCGCCACCCAGCGCTCGAACAAAGTGACTATCAAGTGGTCGTTCGGGTTCCCCGCGACGTCGAATATAAGCGCGTCACCGACGGCAATACTTGCCGACGGGATAAGTTCGTCCACCAGAACGGTTCAAGCGAAGGACAACGTTGGAAACAATGCTACGGTCGGCGGTGCGACCGTAACCCTTGCGACAACGTTGGGAAGCATCAGTTCCGTTACGGACAATGGAAACGGCACTTACACCGCTACGGTGACTTCGAGCACTACTGCCGCGACCGCGACAGTCTCTGGCACACTCGACGGGCTGACCATCTCTGACACCGCCTTTGTCAGATTTTTCCTGGCCTCGGCCGCTACCTCGGCTCACGGCATCAACTTCTTCTCCGCGGGGCATACCGGAACGATTCAGAATCTCACCATTACGGTGACGGTAGCCGGGACGCTCAGTCCGGCGGTCGGGATCAGGACTGCGGGCAGTCCAACGATCAGCTCAAACGTAATATCGAGCACAGGGGATGTTGCGGCTGGGATCCTCTCCGAATCGGGCTCGCCGACCATCAGCGCAAACATCGCGGTGACTGGAGCCTCTACCGGAACTCTGCCGTTCGATCCCTACGACCCATATGACCCGTACGACCCCACCGATCCCTATCTAACCGATGCGATCGGCGATCAGGCGATTTCAGGTTCCGCGGCCGCGATCGTGCTGCACTCGGGCAGTGCCACCATTGATGGAAACGCGATCAAGGACTCGGTGGCAGGCGTGGGCATCTTCTCCTTGGCGACGGCAACGATCAACAACAACAGCTTTACGGCAAATGACGTAGCCGTATTCGTTGACTGCGGTGCCTCGACGCCTACGATCTCGGCGAACCTCTTCACAGCGGGTGACGCTCTCGACATAGGCATCCGCTGGCCTGGTTCATCTGCGGGCAGCAGCAACGTTTTCAGCGGCTACGCAAGCGACCGGGCCGAGATCGTGGATCGCTGCCTCCTGCCGACCTGACCCCCAAGAACTGGTCCAGATTGAATGTTAATAATCTGGCCAGAAGAGGGGGATTCAGAGGTGGAACGAAGGCGATGTACGCTGGCGCAAACAGATTCAGCAGCGTCGTGGTAGACACGAAGACCTCAACCATATCCAAATCGTCAGGGCCCGATACACGAGGCGATAGTGGCCCCAAGACTGGATCCCATGCATGCCGCTCTGGGAAATCGAGATGAAAGGCCTGCATCGGGACGGGTCGCAACGACGAATGGTAATTCGGGAACGTGCTATGGCTTGGCTCGACGAGATAAATCTCGTGGCCAATGCGTTCGTCACTCGCGGGCTCGAAGGTATGCGCCTGCCCGGCAGGGACGTTGAGCGGAGACGCGGGCTCGCCCCCCCCCCCCCCCCCCATTTCCCCTTCATCAAATATTGAAGTCCGTCCGATCCTCGGAGATGACGGTGATCTCCCCGCTTCCGGGTGCCAGCGCTGACTCTAGCTAGGCGTCAGCATGATGAGAACCGAGCCATAACGAGCCGTTGCCGTCGGGAATTCGCGCCAGTTGCCCCCCATTTTCGGTCTTGGCGGCTTTTGTGATGTCCGCTATGCGGCATCAATGCCAAAGCGCAGGCGTATGGCAAACCAGCGATCCAAAGGGCCAAGCCGCGGTCACACCGTCCCGGCTCTAACCGACGGAGAGAGGAAGTACGAGGTAGAAATCGCAGCAGCAGCATCCCGCACACATCCACAGCGTTGAATTATCATGATTATTCACACGATCGCTTTGTCCATAGCGGATGGACCGCGAGACGATATAGGCGTGTCAGTTAGAAGTACGTGGCGTAATCCCAGGACACGGTCATGAAGGACGTCGGAAACCGCCGCCAGGTCTTCGTTGACAACGACGTGATCGCGGCCGTGAAGAACGTCGCTCGCCGGCAGCATCGCCCAGTCAAACATCCGGCTAATCCTCTTATCCGGCGCGACCGCCCGTGCGAAGTCAACGACCTATTTCCGACCCAGCGCTTTTGGCGTGGTCAACGATCTGGAAGCCGACCATTTCAAGTGCTGGTACGAGGATTACTACAGCTACTTCGACAGCCAGAAACACCGGCCTTCCGTTGAAAGTCGGCTTTTCCACGCTCAGTCCGACGATGGCGTGACCTGGGAATAACCGTTGCTCGGCAAGCATTTCATTGACGGTCACGATACGTACGGGGTTATGGACACCGGTCCTGACGTTACCGAGGCAGCTCCGTCATTTCTTTCGGACGAGCGACAAACAATTCCCCAGAGAGATCCCTCGCAGTCAAGTCGGAAGGGCTCAATGCTTACGGCAATTCCGGAGGATCGTCGTACGACTTTATGATCCTCATCCTGTAGAAAACGCGGAGCGTATCCCACAGCATGTCAAAAACTGTTCCTGTGCCGATTGTGGAGGGAAAACGGAGATCTACCGCTACCGGGCATTCCTCGATGCGCGTGAAGCCGCGTCTCTGCGCCAAAGCGAGAAGCTCGATGTCGAACGCAAATCCGTCTGTACGCAGGGCTGGAAACACCCGGTCCGCCACTTCACGGGTCATGAACTTGATTCCAACCTGTGTGTCTCTAACATTCAGATTGAACAGAATCCGGCAAAGAAGCTGATAACCTCTGCTGTATACCCGCCTTGCAAGCGGGTATTCCACGTGTGAGCGCGGGTGTCGCTTCGAACCCACTGCCAGGTCGGCGACCCCGCTGTCCACGAGCGCCGCCGCCGTCTCGACGCCGGCAGCGTCGATGTCCCCACCCGCGTCGATGAATCCCACTATGCTGCCGTCCGTCTGCGCGACCCCGTGGCGCACGGCGTACCCCTTGCCCCTGTTCTCATGGATCACGTCTATTCGCGTTCTCGGACCGGCCACCGCCCGAGCGCGTTCCGCCGTCTTGTCCACGTCTCCGTCAACCACCACCAAGATCTCGTATTCGTCGGAGATTTCCTCGATCTTCTCCTGAACCCGGACTAAATCAGCACCTATCGCTGTTTCCTGCGCGAACGCCGGGATTACCACCGACAGTTTTCCGCGCAGCCTCTTCTTCCGCGGATCAGACATTCACGAGTCCATGTTCGCTCAGTTTGCGATTGAGGCGGGCAATATCGAGCCACTCGTCGACACACACCGCTAAGGGGCTTTCCGGGAGATCGAGGTAGAAACCGACGAAGCTGACACCCGTTGCCGCGAGTTCAGCGATCCGGCTGTACTTGAAAGAGCGGGTCTGGAGTGGCCCCAACTTGAGAGCACGGACAACCCTTCAGCCGTAGTCGAAACCCGACGCATCGCTGTCTCGGGTCCAAGCCATCCTTCTAAGAGTTTATCGAAGCCGATCACGTACGATCGTCGCTAGCGCCACAGGCCGGCTTTCAACGAACCCTCCTTACTCGGGAATCGACGAATCGTTGCCGGTCGCCGTGATTAGCTACAATCGTCTTGTCGTCTGCCGGCGGAATCGGAATGTCGGCCCGTCTCGCAGCCCCACGAGGTCAGCAATAGCGTGAAGGTTGCACTTAGCTTCCCACCCTTCGAGTCGGAGAAGGGCATACCGCTTCTCAGCCAAAATCGCCAGTATCAAATCTTTTCGAACCGTGACAGCAGTGGCGGTGGTGTCCTTCGGCTCCTCAACGCTTTCGTCGGCAACAACGCGACGGTCATATTTCCAGTCCTGCCCGCTCTGGCCGCGACCCTGCTGGAAAAGGTGGGCCACGAGGCCCTCTGGTTGGACGGAATCGCCGAGGGCTGGGCTTGGGAGGAGTACTGCCGGCAAATCGAACTCGCCCAACCCGATTTGATGATGATCGAGACGAAGACTCCATCCGCATTGGCTATCTACCGGTGTATTGCCGAGCTCAAGCAGCGGTTCCCCGAAATGAAGATCGCGCTCGTCGGTGACCACATCACAGCCCTTCCAGAAGAGCCGTTCCTGTTCTGCCCGGTAGACTTCACCATCCGCGGCGGACAGTTCGACTTTGCGATCGTGAATCTGGCGAATCATCTCTCGCGCGGCGAAGACCTAGGCGGAGGCTTTTTCTGGAACGACGGGGGCGAGATTCGGAACTCCGGGCCCGAGCCTGACCCCGTCGTGTTCCTTGAGAATCGCCCCCACATCGACCGCGAACTCGTGAAATGGCGTCTATACGCACATCGAAATGGGAACTTTCTCAAGGTGGGCACCTACGGATGGGCGACCGGCGTCACCGGCGCGGACTGCTGGTGGAGGCGGCGCGTGCCGGGAGGTCCCAAACGCGGCGGCGGCGGATGTACGTTCTGCTCCTGGACTAGCATGCTTCCGGTTTTCTCCGTACGGCCGGTGGACGACTACCTCGACGAGCTGGAGAATCTCGTATCCCTCGGCGTGGAAGAGGTCTTCGATGACACCGGCACCTTCCCTGTAGGACGCTGGCTACACGATTTCTGTGCCGGATTTCGCGAGCGCGGCTTGCACAAGGTTCTGATGATGGGCTGCAACATGAGAGCCGATGCCCTTGACCAATCGGAGTACGAGATGCTGGCGTCCGCGAACTTCCGATTCATCCTCTACGGGATCGAGTCGGCGAGTCAGCGAACCCTCGACCTACTTAACAAAGGGACCACCGTCCAGCAACAGTGGGATTCCGTACGATGGGCGAGCTCGGCCGGGCTCGAACCCCACGCCACCTGCATGGTGGGGTATCCATGGGAATCGCTCGATGAGGCTCGCCGAACCGTCGACTACACGCGAGAGTGTTTCGATCGTGGCTGGATAAACACGCTGCAGGGCACCGTGGTCATCCCGTACCCGGGTACCCAGCTATACGCGCAGGCGCGCGAACGGGACTGGCTCAATTTCGACGGCCCGGACAACTGGCATAAGTACGACATGCGGGAACCCGTTTTGAAATCCCCGATCCCGGATGAACAGATCATGGGCCTTGTCAGATCGCTTTACACCAGCTTTTTCACGCCTCGGTACATTATCCGCAAGCTTGGGTCGGCTCTGAAAAGCCGTGACCACTTCCGCTATTACGTCGTCAGGGGATCAAAGTACGTTGTTGGTCATCTCCTTGATTTCAGGAAGGGGCAGACCCGGGAGGCCTCGGTCAACGGCGCGGAGGAATCTGACGTGGCGACCGCCGGCACGGCGCAACTGCCCACCAAGCTCTACACGGCCGGGGGTTCAACCGCACCGCTTCCGGCCGAGCAGCTACTCGAATCCACGCCTGCTCAAACGTCGGCGGACGTTATCCCCTAGAGCCTCCCTGCCCCCGTCGATCTCAAACAGGGGCGGACCTACCGCGCATAGCCTCTATGGATTGGGATCGTTTTGCCTGCGCCCCGATGTCGACGAGGTGGGTTCAAATGCACGAGCTTGCGGGATGGCGACCGAGGTATCCAGGTTAAGTAAGAGGATCTATAGCGCTCGGACGGGACCAATATCGATTCGACGGCAGCTCTAGCGCAACGCAGGTCACTTCCGTGCGCCGAGTGTGATCACCTTTTCAACGTGCGCGCGAAGAACCCCCGTATGAAGGCCGCGCCGTAGACGGGATGGGAGAGCGCAATGCCCATCGCGCCCAAGGCCCCCATACCGATGTTCCGGGACCGCATCGCGATTTCGACTCCTGAGAACAACAGGCCGGCCCCGTAAGCCCACAGTGCGAGCTTGTATAACATCCAGATTGGCCGCGCCGCCGGGGCAACGATCGCTCCTCCTATGACCCACAACAACCACAGGCTTGGAAGCATGTAGTTCAACCGGCGCGAGGTTCGGGGGTAAATCCGGGCAAAGTGTCCGCGGTGCAGACCGTACTGCGCTATTTGCCTTAGGTACGGGCGGAATAGATCGCGTCTATGGTGATACACCACCACGTTGGGGTCGTACCGAATCCTCCCACCATCGGAGATCAACGCCAGGCAAAGCTTCGTGTCCTCTCCGGGAAAGAAATGGGTGCTGAAACCGCCAACCTCCTCGAACGCGGATCGCCGGACGAGGAAGTTCATGGAGGGATAATCATCGACCCACCGGGCCTTGGCTTTTATAGATCGGAATCTATGCGGGCCACCGCCGAGGTACGAAGACAAGATCCATCCCGAAGCACGAGCCAGCGCACTGTCGCCAGGCGGCGTCAGTCCGGGTCCGCCAACGGCGGTCACGCTCGGATCCCCGAACACGTTCATCGCGGTGTGCAGCCAGTCGCGATCCGGGAAGGCATCGTCATCGATGAACGCCAGTATGTCCCCGTGTGCGGCCTTTGCGCCTTGGTCGCGCTTCGCGGCGGGCCCAACTGGGCCGGACTCCAAGTATCTAACGGACGCTCTCTGTGCATCGGCCGGCACATCCGTCACGACCAGGACCTCAAACTTCGGATACGCGACGTCCGCAAGGGCATCCAGGCACTCGTCCATTGTCTCGTCAACGGCCTTGCACGGAATGATGACGCTTACGAAAGGAGATTTGGCGATCTGATTCACGCGGTCTTACTCTCGCTCGCAACGTCCATGGCCGTCCGAGCTAGGTTGTGAACTGGCCGTCCGCCGGGGACCTATTAAACGGACTTATTAAGAGCGCTGATTCTACACATAGTAACGTCGATCGCAGAAACATTGCGAGGACAGAAAGCGAGCGGCCAAGGAGCAGAGGATCCAAGAACCCTCGAGAATCCCGTCGATCTAGGGCAAGTTAGGTTCGGCAAACGAGTATTCCGAACGGTGAATCAACATCCCGGCGGCGCTGGCGCGCACAAATAGCTACACGATTTGCCGGCACCAGCTGTATAGCCACACGCTCGATCGGCGGCCGTGAGTCGGTTCTGAGGTTGCGGCCACTTCGCGCGCAGCACGGGGCAATGCGACGGTGGGGTCCTAGCTGTATAGATTTACGCTCAATCGCTGTATAGCTACACGCTCAATCATTGCTGATGGGTCGTGAACTCTGAATAACTCGGCTTCTCAAGTGATGTAGACGACGCGCAATCCGGCTGGGAATTGAAGAGCCGAGTTGCTGGAGCTGCTAATTGTGGGCGTTACGGCTGTGGGGTCGGAGTTTCGGTGATCTGTGGAGTAGGCGTGTCCGTCAGGTCGGGCGTTGGGATTGGAGTGGGACTCGGCAGGGGCGCGGGAGTGTCGGTGGGCGCCGCGGTAGGTGTGGGTGTGGCTGTCGGATCGAGGACAGGGGTTGCGGTCGGTTCCGGTGCCGGCGTGGCTGATGGGGCGGCCGTTGGGGTGGAGGTGGGTGTGGACGTGGCGGCTGGCGATGGGATCGCCTGCGGTGAGGGAGTAGGCGACAACTCCGGCTCGGGCGTGGGAGTCGGGGTCATGGTCGGAACCAAGGTCGGTTCGGCGCTTGGCGTCGGCGACTGAGTCGCCTCGGGCGTTGCGGTTTGTGATGGAACCGGGGTCGGAGTCTCCGTCAAACCGGGGGTCAAACTTGACGTGGGCGTGGCGGTGGCCTCGAGTGTGACGGTCGCCGTGGCCGCAACCGACGGGGTCTGCGTTGGCAGCTCAATCGTCATGGTCGGGGTCACCGTCTCGGTCAACTCGGGTGTCACGGTAAGCGTCCCGGTCGGGGTCGCAGTAGCACTGACCGTGGGCGTCACGGTTGGCGTGGGCGTGGCTGGCACGAACGCTGCCTCAATCGAAGACACGTCCACTTCCACGATCCCTTCACCCTTTACGCCATGCAGGGCCTTGCCGTCACTTGCCATCCCGAGCCCGCCCTGGGACAGCATGTTCTTCGCGGACTTGCTGGCCACGACAGTGCCGTTGGCGGTGTCGAGGGCGTAGATCTTGGTCCCCGACAGTCCGTACAGAAGATCACCGTCGGGTGCGAATACAGGGGCAAGAACCGCCTGCTGCATCTCTGCGACCGCCACGATGTCCGCGTCCAATACGACCGTGAGAGCGCCGTGTCCCACCGCGAAGCGAGATCCGTCAGCGGTCGCCGCGACTTGGTTGATCCTCGTTCCACTTTGGGTGCCAAACCCGTTCACCTTGACCGGTTCACTGAAGCGCTTCGTAATCGCGTCATAGGTGCGGACGGTATCGCCAGAAGCTATGAGGATCGTCTTTCCGTCCGCGCTCCTAGCCAGCGCCGTGGCCTTGATGTCATCGAATTTGCTGGATTGGCCCGTGCCGAGATCGACTCGATGCAGTGGCCCGGGATCGGATGCTCCGATCAGATAGAACGCGTAGCCATCAGATGTAGCAACGATGAGCGTCGGTGATCCTGCGAGACTGCGCGTTGCCGTGACCACCGGTGGCGACGCACCGAGATCGACGATCGACAGTTCGACGCCGTTCGCGTATCCGACCAGAAGTCTGCGGCCGTCGGGCGTCAGCGCCACGATCGACGGGTCGTCCCGGGCCAGATCGATCCGCTCGATCAAGTCTCCGCTCGCGGCGTCAATAACATCGACGGTATTCGGGCCGGCGTTGGCCGCATACATCACGCCCGTCGACGGATCGAATATCGCTCGGACGTACTCGTCCGCCACCGGTTCGGATACTTCGTACATGAACGCCCGTGTGAGCGAAGTTTGCTGACCGTCGGGATTGAGAATCGTGACATCCACGGTTCCGGCCGCTCCGGCCGGGACGACGACGATCAGACTCGTCTCCGATTCAACAACTACGTCAGTTACCTGAACGTCTCCGATCAGCACCGTGAGGCCCTCGGCGAAGCCGGAACCGGCTATGGTGATTTCCGTTCCGCCGTCGGTGGGTCCCAACGCGGGAGTCACCGACTCGATGTCCGGCGCGGAAGCCACGATCAGCACTTCGAGATTCGCCCTCGCGACCTCGCCGGGGGCATCGGTAACCCCGACTGTGAACTGGTAGGTGCCCGCCATAGTCGGGAGGCCTGAAATCTGGCCGGTGGCCGGATCCAGCGTCAGGCCGGGCGGCAGCCCGGCCGATCCCTCCGGCAGGGCCCAGCTGAATGGCGGGACGCCGCCGGCCGCCTCCAGGGCCACGCTGTAGTCGCTGCCCACAACGCCGCTCGTCAGTGATGTCTCGGTAAATATCTGCAACGGGGCGGGTTCAATGATGAGGTCGATCTCCGCCTCGGCTTGCGCGCCCGTCGAGTCCATGAGGGATAGGGTGACCGGATACGTACCCACCGTCGTGGGCACGCCCATAATGCGCCCGGTGGCGGGATCGAGGCTCAAGCCCGGAGGTAGCTGATCGGATGATTCAGTGAGTGACCATGAGTATGGCACCGTGCCGCCCTCGGCCCGGAGAAGCGCGTCGTAGGCGGCGTCGACCACGCCTGAGGGCGGGACGCCGGCCGTGTCGATCTCGATTGTTGAGAGCACGCTTGCGGAGGCCGCTTCGGCTGTAACGGTCAGGTTCCCACGGTCGGTCCAGCCTGATGTGAGGTTGCCTCCGTCCTTGGCTTACAGGTACAGGTTCTGCGTTCCCGCCATCGCGCCCGTGAACGTGATGGCGTAGTTGACCGTCAGGTCGTTGCCAGAGCGCGAGACGGACGAGGCCGCCGGGTCCAGACTGCATTGCGCGCTTGAGACGGCAGAACCCGATCCCGGCCCCGTGCTCGTGAACTTCCAGCTCGACCCGCTCCGCACCGCCATGCGGTTCGTGTCCTCGTTGTAGTGCACGTAGCAGGCACCGCTACCCGACACCGCCGAATTGATCAGCAGGAACACATGCTTGATGTCGGCGTACCCGTTGGCGTCCGTGTACGCAGCCGCGAAGATCTGCTGCGCCCCAGACGACACCGTGGCGCTATTTGGGCTGACCGAGGTCGTTGTGGGAGCCGCGTCCGCGGTCACGGTCAGGTTCCCACGGTCGGTCACGCTGCTCACCGCGCCCGATTCGTCGTAGACGTACATGATCAGGTCGTACGTGCCCGCAAATCCGTCGGCGAACGTGAGTGCGAAGCTGGCGGTCAGGCTGTTGAAACCATTGTTCGATGTGGAACTGGCCGAAGCGTCTAGCGTGCACGATGAACCGGCCACGGTCGAGCTGCTGCCAGGGGCCCCTGCGTTCTGCCACGACCCATCCAGCAGCCACAGGGTGTTGGAGTTCTGGTTGTAAGCCGCCGTGCACGAGCCCGACGAGGAGGCGATCTTCAAGTACAGGCTCTTTAGATCGGCCCACCCGTCCCCGTCCGAGTACGTGGCCGCAAGGACTTGCTCCGTCCCAGCCACCACTGTGGCGTTGTTGGGGGTGATGGCGACGGTGGTAGGCGCCTTATTGTTGACGGTCAGGGTTCCGTGGGTTGTATATGGGGGCAACGAGCCCGCCGCATCAGTCGCCCCCAAACGAACGGCATAGGGACCGGGCGGTGGAAAGGCAGGCCTAATGGCAAAATCAACCGTCAGCCGGTTTGCACCATCGTTCGATACAGAAGTGGCGACTGGGTTGAGAATGCAATTCCTGCCACGAAACGCAATTCCAGTCCCGGGTGGTCCGATAACGTTCCAGCTCGTGTCGCCAAGATCTCCGAGAACAGCCAGTTGATTGCTTCTTCGGTCGTATCGAACGACACATTCCCCAATAGGGTTACTGGTGGAGCTGAGGCTCAGGAACACGACCGTCAGGTCATCCCATCCGTCTGCATCCGAATACACCGCCGAGAAAATCCGTTCGTCAAAATTGTCCAGACTGACCGTCGATGGTGCTACCGATACGGTGGTCGGAGCGATGTTGGCGGCCTGGATAGTGAGGTTTCCGTGGTCGGTCGGTGAGCTCCAATGATTGCCGTCGTCGACTGCGCGGAGGAAGAGGTTGTAGGACCCGGAAAACGATGAGTCGAATGCGAGGGCGAAGTACACGGTCAGGATGTTGCCGGAGCCGGAGACGGTCGAGGCGGAGGGATCGAGGTCACAGCGAGGACCGCTGACGACGGAGCCTGACCCCGGCGACCCGGCAGAAAGCCAGGTGGAGCCGTCGTGCAGCCAGAGCGAGTTGCTGTTCTGGCCGTAGGAAACGTAGCACGCGCCGACCGACGTGAAGCTTCCGTTGATGAGGAAGTAGGCGCTGTGCACGTCGTCCCGGCCGTTGACGTCGGTGTACTCCGCCGCGAAGATCTGCTCGGTACCCGCCGTCACGGTGGCGTTGTTGGGCGTGACCGCGAGCGTCTGCGGTCCGAGGTCAGCTGTCAGGGTCGTTTGGTTCCCGCCCGCGTTGGCCACCTCAGCTTCCACGATCATGGCAGAAGTGATATCGGCAAATGAGCTGAAATCGACTGCCCATGAGCCGTCGCCTGCCGCAGTGGTGGAAGCGCCGTAGCCTTGGTTGAGCGAACGCACCCAGACTCCCACGGTTTCACTAGCAGGTCCGGTCCCGCTGACGGTGTCGTTCTCCACGTCCACGCTGATAATCGACAGATCGGCGAGCACAAGGTCGCGCAACGTCCCCGTCGCCAGGTCGGTCATGACTACGTAGTTTCCCGGGACCAGGTCTATGCCGTGCTGCGAACGGCTCAGGGTGTCGTAACTCCGAAACGAACCAATCTGCCGCGTCACCGGTCCGTATAGCGAAGGGCCTCCCTTGCTCTCGAAAATCTGATAACGCACCGATCCGCCCACCGCGATGGAGTTGGCTCTGATTGAATCCTCCGACAGCGATACTTCGATGTTCGACGTCCACCCCGACGTAACAGTCGTGTCCCCGTCGGCGTCAGAAGTCTTGGCGGTTAGGTAGGCGCCACCCGTGACGTCGAAGCCGCGTACGCTGAAGTCGGCTTGCCAGTTTCCGCCGCTGTCGGTTGTGACGGTCACCTCATTCGAGGTCCAAAACCCGCGGACCGATATCCTCACGGACGAACCGGGTGGGGCTCGACCGCTCACCACGTCGTTCAACTCATCGATGTCGTCGATGTACAACTCCGCGATCTCGAGTTGCCTCTCAACCCCCGTGCTGAGATCGGTCGCCACCACGTATAGTCCCGGAACGAGGTCAACTCCGTGTTCATACAGAAATAAATACGCCGTTCCCTGCGACTGTGCATCGCGAGTCACGGGACCGTAAAGCGAGGCCCCGCCGGGCGAGTCGAAGATCTGAAAGCTCATCGGCGCGCTCGGTGGCAGACCCTCGGCGTAGACGGTGTCCACATCGAGATCGGTGTTTAGTGTCCAGGCGCCGATGGTTACATCGCCGTGGTCGTTGCCGCCGCTCGATCGGCCGCCGTAGTCGATCGCCTGCAGGTATGCGTTCAAGGTGCCCGAAGCGGAATTGCTGAATCGGATCGCGAAGCCAACCGTCAGGGCGTTGCCTAAAGGCGATACTGAACTGCCGCCAGCGTCCAGGTCGCATAGCGGTCGGGATACGATCGTTCCGGATCCCGGAACGCCCGCGTTCAGCCAGAAAGCGCCGTTGTGGATCTGCATCTCGCCGGAGCTCTGGTTGTAGCGCACGTAACACGCCCCCGATGGATCGAAGCTCTTGTTGATCAGCAGTTCGGCATACTGCAGATCGGTGGCGCCGTTGCCGTCCAAGTACCCGGCGGTGAAGGTATAGAAATTTCCCCGATCCGCCACCAGATCTACTGGCGACAGCCAGGAGGTCACTGGTGTGTCGCCCAGAGCTGCGCCAATATCGATCTGGAGTGAGAATCCGGTCGAACTGGAGGAGAGAACTTTGACGGCGATCTCATTCGCGGTGTCGGTGAATGTCTCTCCGGCGGTCCACATGGCTCCGTCGTCGTTGGGATCGCCGTTTCCATCGATATCGATGACTTGCGCCCTCCGGATTCGCGTTGTGTCCACCTCGTGGATGGTGACGGCGTCGCCACACAGGGCTTCGTCGTAGCCGATCTGCCTCCGAGCTTCCACCGTGTAGAAGTGCGTCGTGGAACCCCCGATGGGGATTCGAACCATCAGGTACCCGCCCGGTGGAGGCTGCGATAATTGGGTCAGGGTGATGGTTTGCGTGGGCAGTGACGGCTCCAGAATCCGGGATCCGGGTATCCAGTCCAGCAAGTCTTTGTGGTAAGAGATCGTGTGCATCGGCTTTGGACCGTAGGTAGGATCAGGGCCGTCCGTGCACGAATACAACGGATACGCACTCATGACGTCCCACGTCGAGTCGTATGGGTAGTCGTACTGTCCCCCCGAGTGCGGCAGTCCGAATGAATGACCCATCTCATGGGCGACCAGAAAACTGCTCGGGCTGCCACCTGGATAGATCCAAGTAGCTCCGTACCACCGGGGCGCTCCATCTAGGGGGAGATACCGCGACCCTCCCCGGCCCCCGAACGATTCGGGTCTCGCGTTGAAGTAAAGATTGATGCCACTAAAACGAGGGAAAGTACACGTCGGCATCGGCGGCCGCGGCGCAGTCTTCGAAAAGTCGGTTAAGCCCGTTGTTTAAGTAGCCTTGTTGATAATCAGATAGGGGCTGAGGGAGATCGTACCAACCAAGCACGATGCTCCCGGCTATGTTGATATTGCCGTACGAGAGTTCCCGCCAGTAATGGTCGAGGCCCGGCGCTGTAGAGCCCATAAGACCCTCCACATACGAGGCTGGGTAAGGAGTGGAAGGGTCTCCTGCAAACCTACAAAGGATGTTTACGTAAGGTTGGGCCCCAGCCAGCGCCGGAGCACTCGAGGCGGTTAGCGGTTGGGCTCCCTGAGGCCCCTGGCCGTTGCCTAACGCCGCCGGCTCCGACGACAACTCGATAGAGTCAAGCTCCAGGGCGGGCCGCCCACGTGCCCCGTACCCGCACGCGCTTTCTCGCATTGGCGATGAATACGCTGGGCGGTGTACTTGACCTTGCGCTGGGGAGCAAACGAAATGTCTCGCCGCTGTCGTCGGTAATGAAGTAGTCGACGCTGCTCGTCCCGCCGGTACCTGGCTCTGGATCTCCCCACAGCACGCTGAACCAGCCATGAAAGTCGGCGCTCTGTCCTGGTGCACGGCTGAGCCCCGGAATCGGGGCTACTAAGTCATCACCCGAGGGGATGTCGTGAATGTCGGCTGTGGGCAGCTCGACAGCCTGATCCAATTGAAGGCCAAAATATTCGACGGCTCTAGGCCCTCGAACAAGGCGGCGCTTGCCTTCCGAGAGTAGGAAAACGTCGTCCGTAGCCGGGTCGCGGACCAGATCGCCTAGGTGGTAGGCCGCGCCCGTCTTAAGAGATTTCATGGCAAGTCGCTCAAGTGTCTCGACGTCCAGCCACGTGAAGCCACGGTCGGCGAAGGTTTCGGTGTCGGCTATCCAGTGCTTTTCGTCGCCGTCGAAATACCAGAGGTGCTCATCACAGGCGCACTTGTAGAGGCCAGACTCGGGGGATTGGGCCGAGACGGGGCTGCCAACCAGGGCTGTGAGTAGCAATACGAGAGCCAGAGCCGGAATCCTCAGGGAGACCGATTCATACGCGTTCGGATTCCGATGCCAATACCACGTAGGATCCTCAACCGGACGCCAATCGGCGTGCGGTCAGGAGCAGGCGAAACCCTGGCGCGGTTCGCCGGCACCTCAGTCTTCGACTTTGGGAAACTCAACACTTCCGCCACACGTATCGATTCATTGCTAGTCTGCCGCCAGCTCGATTCCTTCGGCCTTGAAGACTTTCGGCTCTTCCGACACAAACACCCCGGTGATGGTCAACCGTTTGCGGTTGAGCTCCAGCGGACCGCCGAGCGGACGTGCCACGTCCTCATCAAGTTCGACTTCGTATGTCGTGCCGCTGTCGTCATCAATGAAGAATCGCGCCTCGCCATTCCAGATGATCGAAAACCAACCGGTAATCACAGTGCCCATCTCCGATACCACCGTTGCCGTCGACGTGGCTGTCGGCAGAGCAGCAGGCGCAGGTGTGGCGGATGGCGTAGGAACCTGAGCAGACGTCGGCTGCCGCCACGACATGGGTGTCTCAGGGCTCCGTACGGGGCTGTCCACGGTCGCCGGGTCTCCTGCCTTCTCATCGCAGCCCTGGATCGTGCCGAGGGCAACAGTTAGCAGTAACGCGACTGCGAATGCCAACCTGATTGTCGTTCCGTGCTCATCATCCCGCCCTCGCCCAGATACCATGCGTCACAACCTCTACGAATCGTTAGATGGAGGAATTGAGCGCTCTCATGTATCAGCGCCCTTATCGCAGCCTTGTCGAACAGGCAGAATTGACGCTGACCGGTTTTGTCGGAGCGCTCGCTGCAGGCGCAGCTCGCAGTCGGATGCATCGGACCCTTGGTCGCAAGGCCTTGAGGTGTGAAAAGGGAGCAGCGCGAGCATCCTCCGCTGGATATCATTCCCGACGAGGGCGGCGGTCTGGCTCCCGCTAAGCCTGATCGGAGACACCGCCCGAGGGCGGAGCGCTCGGACCCTCGGTTTGTCTCGGATGCCAGAAAAGCGCACGAATGTGACCTCCACGTCCTCAGCAACTGTCCGTCACGGTTAACCACAGGGGGGTTCCCCCTAAAGGTGTGTAAATAGCCTCAGGCGGCGACCTTTTCTCTCCTGCTCTTCAAAAAACGCTCCCCGTCGACGAAGACGGCTCCTTCCGCGACTTCGGCCACCAGATGCGGCGCATCGAGGCGCCGGAATCGCGATTCCGCCACCATCAGGGTCTTCCAGATCACCGCGGTGGCATTGGCGACCTTTTTGTAACGCTTGGCCGCGGCCGTCCGCAACCGCACCGCGGCAAACGGCGACTCGATGATGTTGGTGGTGCGCAGATGTTTCCAGTGGGCTTTGGGGAAGTCATAAAAGGTGCCCATGCGTTCCCAGTCGTACTCGATGAGCTCTGCGGCGCCTTCGAACCCCTTCCCTTTGCACCAGTCCTGGAACCTGCCCTTCAACCGCTCTACCTCCGCCCTGGTCTGCGCGTAGGGGATCGCGGTCAGCAGCAGCTTGCCTTCCGCCTGCCGCGACTTCGGCAGCTTGTCCAGCACGTTTACGATCCGGTGGTTCCAGCAGCGCTGCTCCTTTGCCTTCGGAAACACCTCTGCCAGCGCGCCCCAGATTCCCAGGTGCCCGTCTCCCACGACCACGGACGGGCAGTTCATGCCCCTCTCCTTCAGACCGCGCAGCATCCCGGCCCAGCTCTGCTTGGACTCGCGGTAGCCAGGTTCCACCGCAAGCACCAGCTTGCGCCCGTCGCGCACCCCGCCTATGGCCACCAGTAACGCCGCCTTCTCCTTCTCCAGGCCCGCCTTGACGTAGACGCCGTCAACCCACAGGTAGACGATCTCTGAGTCCAGCAGCGACCTCTTCTTGAACGCCTCGTACTCGGCCAGCCACCCCGCCTTCAGCCGCGCGATGGACGATGCCGACAGCGGCGCCCCTTCACCCAGCAGACCTCGTAATGCCAGATCGAAGTCACCCTCCGCCAACCCATGCAGATAGAGCTGCGGCAACAGCTCTCCTACCTCGCGCGTGCGCCGCTTGAACAAAGGCAGGATCCAGCTCTCAAACCGCTCCTCCAGCCCCCGCACCCGCGGCCGGCGCACCTCAACCGTCCCCGAAGTCAGTGACAGCTTCCTGAGCCTGCCGTACCCGTTGCGGTAGCCAGGGACCTCGTCGACGCCTCGGCGCCGTTGCCAGCGCCTGCGCCCCAGTAGCGCCGTCACCTCCTCTTCCAAGACCTCCTGTATGAAGCCCTGGACCTTCTGGCGTACGAACGCCTCCAGCCCTTCGTAGGCGGCGCTTGACGGCGCATCGCCCCCAATGGTCTCATTCCTCATGGCGGTGTCCTCCTTCCTGCGCCAGGCTTTGCCCGGCACCTAAAACTCAGCAGGAAGGTACACCGCCTTTAACTAAATTCCACACCTTTTGGGTAAAGCCCACCACAGGATGTGATCCTGTCAAGTGAGTAGTCCGTTTGGACTATGACATCAGTCATGGGCGTTTCGCTCTGACATTAGATGGCTGGACTCACCAATACCGTATTCGGAACATTCCGGGGCGTCGAGAAGCAATCACCCGAGGTGTGAGATCCGGGGGGCTCGAGCACTTAAGGTACGAGATTGGCAGGTTTGACTTGCCCATAGCTTCGCCTGAAGTCATGGGCACCTACATTCGGCCGACATCGATTGGCGCACGCAGACCAGGTCTTCAAGCCAACGGCCCAGAATCCAGGTGCTCGAAAGAAGTTAGACAGTGGGCACGCCTGACGTTGGTCCAACGACTTGACTATCAATCTCACGTGCTTCGGAATCGCGTCACCAAAAGCAAGTTGTTTTGCTGGTTTCCAACAATGGGAGGAATTCAGGTTCTGAATCGCAAAATGCACGCTCGAAATGGGCTAGCTGGATCCACCGGATCCGCCGGAGCAGGGGCCGGGGGGCCTCTGTCACCTTCAGATCTCTGGCAGGCGGAAGGGACCCCGGTCAACGGCTGGCTTAAGGTCACATTTGACAGCCAATTTGACAGCCAATTTTACAGCCACCGTCGTGTTTGATTTGCCCGGCTGAATTGAAACTCGAAGACGTAGACGATATGACGAAGCGACCTCCCGCGGTGGCTCCCAAAGCGTTTCACCAGCCCCAGCGACCGGTTAACTATCGGACGGCCAGCTTGAGCAGCGTATATGGCAGGGACCAGACCTCAACTTGGCTTGGTCGGGACGAGTACGTTGGTTTGCTCCTTCGAACGCGCACGGCGCCTTCCTGGCGTTCCTGGTCAGTACATTGACGACTAACACGAGGGCTATTTCGCCCTATTGAAACGGGGAATCGTCGGGACGTTCCACCACGTCAGCCGACAGCATTTGCACCGATACCTCAATGAGTTCGATTTTCGCTACAACGGTCGGAAACTCAGTGACGCCGAAAGGGCAGTCGTGGCGATTCAGGCTGCTGGAGGGAAACGCCTGACTCTCCGTTGACTGATTCAACGTGAATCCCAAGAAGTATCACCTTATTTTCCGACGATTGACGTATCTGGCTAGGAGGGGCGCTTCGCGACTCCCCACGAGGAGATACACATTCCGTCCCGACGATTGCCAAGTCTCAATCTCCGAATCGAGCGCGGATTCAATCCTCTCAACCTGTATGTTGATAACCGTTCGACCGAACAAGAACTGTAGGGGCAGTGCAACTTCCTGCAAGGATCTCGGATCCATGAGCACAATGTCGTCCTCTCCAATGGCATCGGCGATCTCAGCGACTCCTCCGTGGGATCCCTGGTGTTCCCGATGGTCTAAGAACGGCGCCAACGTGAAAAGCTGAAAGCCCACCAAGCCAGCCACCGCTATTCCAGGAGCGATCAGACCCGCCTGGCGCCAACGCGACTGTACGAAACGGTACACGAAATACGCAGTCAGAACGGCAAATCCAGGAAGGACGGTGGGAACGAATCTCCTGATGGCCCAGAAGTGATCTAGTCCGACCGACGGCTGCCAGGAGAGTATTAGAGCCGTCGCCAAAAAGGCGCCGACGAGCGGCGCGCTGGTCGAGAGTCCTCGCCGGCTGATTCTGTATGCGAGCAGCGCAATGCCCGCAACACTGATCACCACTCCCAACGGCGAGAGATACCACGAAAGCCATAGGAATCCGAGTCGGGCCGTCGAATCGTCTCCGAACGGTCTTACAAAAGCCGGATAGCTAATGGCGAGTGCGATCAGTGCAGCCAGGGCAAACCGGTACGCTCGGTTCCGGAACAAGTGAGACTGAACGCGGCGCCGAATTAGCAGGCTGACAAACAAGCTCGATGCCAGGACAGCCATCGGAAGCGTCACCCAAACGAGTGCCGCTAGCAGCGGAATCGGGAAATCGGCTGGACCGAAGTTGACTAGCGCTCCCTGCCTAACAACTTCAAAATATCCGCTCCCAAGGGTCGCATAGTAGGCAAGTGGCGCTCCTGCTAATGCCACAATAAAAACAGCTTGGCCGCCGTAGATGAGTCTTCTTCGAACATCTTCGTCCAATGCTCGGCTCACTGCGATACCGGCAACTATGCCCAGTCCAACCACCAGCATGTCGATGCGTGCGAAAGCTGAGAGCATCCACAGCGTTGCGCCAAGCAGAGATAAGGCCCAGCTTTTGTGCTTGGCAGCGATACTAAGAATCCAAACTGAGCCGATCACCAGAAACTGCGCGGGAACCTCGCTGAACAGGTTTCGCGAGTACCAGATCTGCGGCAATTGAGTAACAAAAAGGCCTGTGGCCGCCAGTGCGAGCGCATTAGTAGGAACAATGTGGCGGCGGAAAGGAGCCCAATTAGAGGAGTCACCGCGCGCACTGCGTTGAAATCAGCGATCAGATCCGCGGCAGCGATCCATAATGGGTAGACTGGCGGGAATTGTGGCGTAATCTCGCCGGTCTCGCGGTCGGTCAGGAAAAAGCCAGAATGAAGCGTAGCCTTACCTCCAGCTCCGGGCCGCATGAAGTCGCCGACCGCACGGCGTGCGGCCTCGCCAAGTTCCAAATAGCCTTCGTCGACGATCACATAGCGCCCCTGGTCCGCGATCATGTTGCCCGCTGCCACGTAGACGCCATAATCCCGATTACCGAAGATCATTTCGCCAGGACGGAAAAAGAGAATCGCGGCGGCCGCAAGGATCGCGACGAGCGCCCACTCGTTTCGCGGCATGGGCCGCATACGGAGGCCCCATGATGCTCGCCCCGCGACTGCGGCGGCCACGACCAGAGCGGCAGTCGTGATCGATGCCAGCAACCAAGCTTGCATCTGGCCTATCGCCATTAGGATGAGCATCGCGACCGAGAGGAACGCAACCGAAGCAAGCACTCCAACCATTGATTGATCAGCCAGAGTTCCGGCCCGATGTTTATAGAAGAGTGCGCGAGCGAAAATCGCTCCAAAACCCAAGCACGTCGCGAGGGCCGTGGCCATCCAAATCGTGCTTCCCAAGTGTGCCTACTCCGAGTTCAGATCAATGCGAACGATTCGAGTGTCCAGCGACATCGTATGCTCCCGATTTGATGGGCGCGCCCCATTTGCCAAGGCTTGGGAAGCAATGGCTCTCGTGGGTCCGAATACCTCGCATTCGAATTCACATATTGAGTATGGACGTCGGTCCCGTGACAACGCTGGGGATCAGAGCGAAGGAGGCGAGACTGCGAGTCAATCTCTGGACAGACCGGGAAACGCAAATGATCCCGCTCGATTCAATTGACGGCATACGGCAGACGAGAGGTCATCGTGAGAACGGCGGCTGGGCGCAAACAGTCTGAATCCCTAGCTATTATTGGGGAATTATATACTTGACTACGCAAAGACTTGCGTAGTATACTCTCTTAAATCAACAAGGGAGTAAGCAATGACCGAGCAACACAAGGCCCCAGGCAAAGCCCAGCGCCGCGGCCTCACCATCATGGAAGTCGTTCGGAAGTTCGATAACGAAGAAGCCGCCGAAGCATGGTTCGTCGAAAACCGCTGGCCGGACGGTATAGCTTGCCCGCACTGCGGTAGCCTAGACCGCATCCAGCCGCGCGCCAGCCGCAAGCCGATGCCGTTCTACTGCGGTGACTGCCGCAAGTACTTCTCGGTTCGCACGGGGACGGTACTCCGAGAATCGAAGCTGCCGCTTTCCAAGTGGGCTATCGCGCTATACCTCTACTCGACGAACCTCAAAGGCGTGTCGAGCATGAAGCTACACCGCGACCTCGGCATAACGCAGAAGTCGGCCTGGTTTTTGGCTCATCGGATCCGGGAAGCGTGGAACATCGTAGGCGCAAAGTTCGATGGGCCAGTCGAGGTTGACGAAACATACATCGGCGGCAAGGAAGGCAACAAGCACGCCAGCAAGCGCCTGAACGCGGGCCGGGGAACGGTCGGCAAAGCCGCCGTAGTTGGCGCGAAAGACCGCCAAACTGGCAAAGTCTCAGCCGCTCCCGTGGGCGCTACCGACGCGCGGACGCTTCAGGGATTCGTGATCGACCGCACGGACACCGGCGCGACGGTCTACACCGACGAGGCCCGCGCCTACGATGGATTGCCCCGCCTGCGCCAAGCGGTCAAGCACTCGGCTGGCGAGTACGTAGACGGACAGGCCCACACGAATGGCATTGAGTCGTTTTGGTCGATGCTGAAGCGTGGATACCAAGGCACTTACCACAAGCTGTCCGTGAAACACCTTGACCGCTACGTCAACGAGTTCGCGGGCCGCCACAACCAGCGGCCGCTAGACACCATCGACCAAATGAGCGCGATGGCGCGGGGCATGGACAGCAAGCAGTTGACCTACAAGGAACTGATAGGGCCGCGCAAGACGCGCCAGCCCAAGATGTTCTAGTCGGCGGTATCCGTAGAAATAGGCTCGGAAATTATCGGAGGCTGACTATGGAGCGGCTGCTGTGGAGGCCGCCGCAATCCAAGTTTCCATTTTAGCTCTAGACGAGCTTTACGCACCACGAGCATAGCAGCATACGCTTCGGGTTGTAGAAACGGAGAAAGCTTGGATATTTGTTCTTTTTGAGACGTATTAGCTGTTTTCTTCATTCGGATTCCTCCTCTGGGTTCTCTGTACTGGGCGAATCTGAGGGGCTCTGTACGACGTTTCGAATGGTCTTACGCATCTTATCTTCATTGTCGCGGAGTTCTCGATACATCGCGTCGAACTGATCTCGCGCCTTCGAATCAAACTGTTTAATTTCCGAACTGATATGAACCAGATCGGTGAGTCGACGTCCTACACCGGGCGCAGACTCCGCACGACGCCTCCCCTCAAACGCAACAAACGCAGCCTCAACGGCGGCAAATGTCGGAGCATACGCATGTGCAATGAATGTCGCCTCGGCGTGACGCGCCCCTGAACCGATAGCGACGAACCCCAGCGCATCGAAGCACTCCGCGGTTCCGGGATCGGTGGCCACATAAAGATGCCCACCTGAATGGTCCACACCAGCGATGATGATTTGGAGGCCCAGCTTAAAGTCGCGAACCTGCTGAACAAGTTGGAACACAAGGTCTTGGCTTGCCATCCCATACGATTGCAAGGTTAGGCCGAGCGGCCGAAGATAGTTCTCCTCCACTCTTTCGTTTCGAACTTGCGCATACGCGGTTTTGACCTCGAAGACGACTTGTTGGACTGAAGGGGCCGCCTGCTGGCTAATTGCTAGCTGCGCTCGGCCGAAAACATCTTTATGAGTAAGGGCTGGCCCCGCCGTCAGCGCGACGCATTGAGGGGTGAGTGTCGTGATTTTCGATCCGGCTTGCTCAAACTGAACATCGCCACCGGTAATCATGTGGTCGGCACAAGCGATAACGCCGTGACCGTCATCGCATATCGCGCTGATGCAAATGGTCATAGAACTAGAGAACCATTAGTCCTGCGGGGCGGCTTTAGTCCCCTGCTTCTTCAGGAACTCCCACTCGTGATCGCGCGGCATACGCAGGAACGCGGTTAGGGGGCGCTTCCGGGGACGCCTGGGAGACGTAGCAGCCGGTCGATCTTCGCATCCAGCACATCGACCTTCACGTCCAGCACATCGACCTTCGCGTCCAGCCGGTCGAGGCCTTCACGAACAAGCTTCGTCTCCACCCGAACCGTCTCGAACTCGTCCTTCATGTGGCTGTACATCGCCTGAAGGGTGATTTCGGCCATGTCAGTTTTCATCATCGCTCCTTCGGCCTGGCTTTCTGTTTCTTCAGGAACTCCCACTCGTGATCGGCTGGGAGACTTAGTAGCGCCTTTGCTATCGCTTCCGGCGGCGCATCAATGCGAGGCGGCAGTGGCTTTGTGACAGGGCGACCGCGCTTGCGCTTCGGCTCTGTTTTGGGCATTGAGCGAACTCCTAAGAAGCTGGAAACGCAGGGTACTATACGAGTCTACTATGAGTGTATCCGTGCCTGCGTAGTCAAGTATATAATTCCCTTTTCATGGGGTAGACCCGGATTGGCCGGCTTCCACACCTGAGGTCCAATTCTGCCTCGCGGGCGTGCGCACGTTGGGGTGTCCTGATGTGTCCTCATTTTCAGGGGTAGACCCAGATTGGCCGGCTTCCACACCTGAGGTGCAATTCTGCCTCGCGCGCACGGGTTGGGGTGTCACCATGTGTCACCATTTTCATGGGGTAGACCCGATTCGGCCGGCTTCCACACCTGGGGTCCGATTCTGACTCGCGCGTGCGCGCGTAGGGGTGTAGAAAAGTGTCGAATTTCTAAGCAGCAGAAATCGACGGTCTGGCCAACTGGAGAACGCGCAAATATCAATGCGTTCGAGAAAAGCTCCCGCGAATGTGGGCACCGGGAGGCTGAACGTAACGGAGACGATCAGAGCGTGCCACTGAGGGTTCTACCTGCCAGAAGGGCGACCTTGTAACTGCAACCCATGGCGCAGCATCCACGGCGGGAAATGATTCTCCCTGCCGCGCAAATCGCGACCACAGCCTCACGCCACGCATCACTCCCAAAAACTCGCGCCATTTCAGTGAATCGATCGACTAAGCAGTCTGATATGGACCCGGAGCGATACCACGTCCGTCGTTGATATCGAGGTCCCAGCGCCCTCGTATCATGTACGCGTTCGCCTGCGATCCTCATCAGGGAGGGCGAGTCCGATCTCGGTGAGGGTCTAGCGAGCGGAAGCCCGATACGGCAATGGCGCGGTCCCGTGGACTGCGGAGAACGGATTCCAACTTGCAGGACCCCACTCCGCCGCCTGAACTCAGCCTCATCATCCCGACCTTCAATGAGGCGGGCAATATCGAGCCGCTGGTCGACGCGATCACGTCCGCTTTGTCAGATACCAGCCTTGAGATCGTCTTTGCCGACGACAGCATGGACGGAACTGCGGACGTTATCGAACGTGCGGGGGCCGCAGATCCGCGAATAAAGCTCCGGCATCGCGAAACTCGAGCGGGGCTTGCCTCCGCGGTAACTGAGGCGTTGCCGGCGGCGCGGTCAGACACCATCGTCGTGATGGATGGCGATCTCCAGCATCCGCCATCCGTCATCCCGCGGATGCTTCAGGAGGCGCGCGCAACCAACGCTGAGATGGTGGTCGCAAGCCGCTACATGTCAGGGGGGTTGGAGATCGGCCTGTCAGGGGTTTATCGGAAGCTTGCTAGCAAATTCGGTCGGTGGGCGGCCTACGCAATTGTTCCGAGGTCACGGCTCACCACCGATCCCCTCAGCGGCTTCTTCCTATTCCGGAAATCCATCCTAGACGGAGCGGATCTGCGGCCCATCGGCTACAAAATACTGCTCGAAGTACTGGTACGCGGCCAGGTCGATCTTGTGAGAGACGTTCCGTTCCATTTTCAGGCGCGCGCCCACGAAGAGAGTAAGGCCAGCCTCATCGAAGGAATCAACTACATCCGCCAGCTTTTCAGGCTCCGCGGATAGCCGCAACCATGCGTATCCGCCCGCGGATTCACGACTGAGCCTCCACAGCCGCCGATTCGCCAATCTCTGCGAGATAGTCTCGCAGGCCATCCTGCCACGACGGCATCGGCCGGCTTGTCACTGTTTCATATAGGGAGCAATCGAGCACCGAATATGAGGGACGCTTTACGCCGTCGAAGAATTCTGCGGACGTGACGGCCGCGGTGTCTGGATTCAACCCCGCAATTCGGAATATCTCCGAAGCAAATTCGTGCCACGTGCAAGAGCCGGAGTTGACCACGTGGAAAGTCCCGAAGCGCCCTGATCCGGACAGCGTCGCTATCGCCCCGGCCAGGTGCTTGGCGGACGTTGGCGTGCAAACTTGGTCGCTCACGACCCTCACCGCCCCCGGATCGCGAGCAAGCCTGAGCATCGTTAAAACGAAGTTTCCGCTCTTTCCGGCGGATCCCCGCGCGCCGTACAGCCCACAGGTGCGAATGACGATGTGAGAATCTGTCGCCTGTCTGACGAGATGTTCTCCCGCGAGCTTCGACACGGCGTAGACGCTTTGTGGGGCGGGCAGATCACCCTCGGCAAACGGCTTCGACGCGTTGGCGTTTCCGAACACGTAATCGGTGCTGATGTGGATGAACTTGGCCGAGATTTCACGACAGGCGATCCCCAGTAGATACGGTCCACGCGCGTTGACGTTGAAGCTCGTCGCAACGTCCTTTTCACACTCTGGCAGATTGTGAAACGCGGCGGTGTTGACGACGAGGTCGGGTCTCGCACCTACGACTTGCGCGTTCACCTGGCGCTCATCCGTGACATCGAGTTCGGCGTGTGTAAGGGCCGTGAAATCGCTACCGGCAAACGCCTGTGCCAAATAGGTCGCAAGCTGACCGCCGGCGCCGGTGACTAGCACTCGCATAGTCCGACTTCCCTCCTCACGCTCCGACCTCCGAGGATAAACTGCAAATCCTCGATATTGAAGGAGCGGGGCGCCGCGCAGCCTCGCATCACGCGAATGTCAAACGAAGGACTCCGGCGATGATCCGGTCCGAAGCACAGCCGGAGCCTTCCACAAGCCACCGCACAAAGCCGGTAGTATTCGGTTCTTGCGATCCTTAGACGCCGTGCATAGACGCAGAGAAGCGCCATTCGCGATGCCGAACGGCTGCCTCCCGCCACGGGCACGGAGCAGGTTTCGGCTTCCAACCCCGGAGGCGGCCATATGACTTCAACTGATAGCTTTCGCCAACGGCGACGCGTGCTATTCGTAAATTGGTACGACCATCTCGATCCTAAGGCCGGCGGCGCCGAACTCGTGCTGTGGCAATTGGCGACCAGGATGAGCCGCGCCGGACACGACATGATGGTTCTGGTTCGCCGCCCAAAGGGCGCCGCGTCGCGAGAGATCGTCGACGGCTGCAAGATCGTGCGGATCGGGAGCAACGAGCTGCTGGCGATGTTCCTGTCGATCTTGTTCTACGCGATCCGCCTCAGGCGACGAGATCAGGTCGTCGTGGAGTTCGTCAACAAAATTCCGTACCTGATCCCCCTGTTTCGTCCCGGGCCCCACATCGTGTTCCAACATCACTTCAACAGCGACGCCTGGGTCAAGGAATTCGGACCATTCGGGTGGTTGGGTCGGTTGCTGGAGAGATGGGTCTACCGCCTCTTCTATCGGGGCCGTGACTGGGCCGTCGTGTCCAACAGCACGCTCGAAGAACTCCATTCTCTCGGAATTTCTCCCCGTTACACGCGGATAGTCCCGAATGGCGCGGATCACCTGGCCGGGACATCGAGCCCGGAGAAATTCGACGCGCCCACCGCCATCGTGATCTCACGTCTTCGCAAGTACAAATCGGTCGACGTGGTGCTCAGGGCCTGGCAAGGAGTCGAAGCGCGCCTTCCGGATGCCCGCCTCCTGGTGGTCGGGTCGGGCCCCGAGCTGGCGGCCTATGAAGATCTGATCGCTTCGCAGCGTCTCAAACACGTAGATCTGATCGGGCATGCCGCGCGAGACCACCTGGAAGAACTGCTGACCAGGAGTTGGGTGCTGCTCCAGCCGTCGTTCAAGGAGGGTTGGGGATTGACTGTTATGGAGGCGGCCAGATACTCGACACCGTCCATTGCGGCCGACGTGGCCGGGCTTCGCGACTCCATCGTTCACGAGTCGACCGGCGTTCTGGTGCCCTACGGCGACATTCCGGCCTGGACCCGGGCCTGCGTCGAGCTTCTAACTCAAAAAGGTGAGTGCGAGCGACTGGGCCGGAACGCGCGCGAATGGAGCGAACGCTTCACATGGGACCAAACGTTCAGCGAGTTTCTCGAGGTATTCGAGCACGTAACCGCTCGGCCCTAGGTGACCTCCACGGCGCAGGCTGAATCGCGTCGCGCCGTTGGCACTTCTCAGATGTCGGCGGAGAGAACGGTGCCCAATCAGACGCCAGGCTCCACCTTCGACGCGCGGCTGGCGCTCCTACGAAGCGGCCGCCCCCGCGGTTGCCGCGAGTTCCGGCGCGTACGTGCGAGTCGTTTCCTCTATCGAGACGTCGATGATCGAGACGATTTCGTCAAGCTGCGCGCGCGTGGTGATGAACGGCGGCGCAAGCACCTGAACGTGGGTCGACGGACGCGTCACCAGACCGCGGCGTCTGCACGCCAAATCCACCTTCTTACTGAAAGCGATCTCGTCCGAGAACGACTCGTGGGTCTCACGATTCCGCACGTACTCGATGCCGATCAAGAGCCCTTTGCCCGTCACCTGCCCAATTACGGGATGTTTCTCCTTCAGCCCATCGAGCTTGTCCATCAGGTATGCGCCGAGTTCACGGACCTTCGCCGGATAGTCGCCCTCTACCAACTGATCGATGGCCGCGATTCCGGCGGCCCCGGCGACCGGATTGCCGCCATAGGTATGCCCGGCGTGATACTGCACGAGGTCCGCATCGTCGCCCGAGAAGGCCTGGGCGACCCGGTCCGAGAGCAGGACGGCGGAAAGCGGGTAATAACCGGCGCTCATGCCCTTGCCGGCGGCGATGATGTCCGGCCACGCTCCCACCGTCTCGGCGCCCCACATCGCGCCAAGACGTCCGAATCCCGTGATGATCTCGTCATATATCAACAGAACGTCATAGCGGTCGCAGATCTCTCTAATCTTCGGGAAATATTCGTCCGGCGGAACCACAAATCCGTCGCCCGAGACGATCACCGGCTCCGCGATGAACGCCGCCACCGTGTCGGGGCCTTCGCCCTTTATGAATTCCTCCACCACGGAGGCGCAAGCGACCTCGCAGCTCGGATACTCGAGGCCATACGGACACCGGTAACAGAACGGCGGCGGCACATGGATGTAGCCCGTCCCGTAGGGCTCGTAGAACTGCTTGCGGCTCGCCCCGCCGCTGGCGGCAAGGGAGCCCATCGTCCCGCCGTGATAGGACCAGTAACGCGATATCACCTTGTACTTATGCGGCTTCCCCGTTTGCCGGTGATACTGACGGGAGATCTTCATCGCCGCCTCTGTAACTTCCGACCCTCCGCTCAGGAGCTTCATCGTATTGAACTGGGGAGGCGTGATGTCGATGAGGCGCTGCGCCAATTCGAGCGCCGGTTCGTTGGTGGAATACATCGGCATCGAGAAATGCAGGTGCTGAAGCTGATCCGTAATAGCATCGACGATTCGCTTGTTCTTGTATCCCAGATTGCACACCATCACGCCCGACAAGCCGTCGATGTAGCGCTTGCCGTCCACGTCGATCACGTAGATTCCATCGCCGTCGGCGAGAATCAAGGGATCGTCGGCGAAGGATTCCATCTGCACAAAGTCGATGAATATGCGCTTTGTCTGTTCGGACAGTTCCTCGTTTGGCACCAGGGATTCCCTTACCAGGACACGGTCCAGCGCGGACCGGAGATTCCATTTCAACTCGTCCCGCAGATGCTATCAAGCCGCATGGGAAACGACCACGTTGACCTGCACGGAGCCGTGGTGCACTATGCGGCGTCCATTGAATAAAGGATGGTTGGCTTGAGTGACCTGAAGGCCGGGGCCGGAAGAACGGATATCACTCCTCCGGTTGGCATCGCGCACGCCGGATGGGGCGCCCAGACGCATCAGCGGGCCGAGGCGGTGGACATGCCGCTGCTTTGCACGGCGCTGGTCGTCGCGAACGACGATCTCGAAGTGGCGATAGTCGACCTCGACCTTATCTGGCTCATGCCCGAACTCGACGCGGCCGTGCGCAGCGCGGTATCCGCCGAATCCGGGATCGATCCCAACAACGTGCGCATCTCCTACAGCCACACTCATTCCGGACCCATTCTCGACTTCACCTGGATGACGGAGGGTGACGAGCTTATCGGCCCGTACACCGATGCCCTGCCCGCCAAGGTCGCGGATGCCGTACGGATTGCGAAAAACGATGTACGGCCGGTGCGCGTCGGCGCCGGACGCGGAGAATGCCCGACGAGCATCAATCGACGGGCCGCCCAGCCCGACGGCACGATCTTCTGCGGCCGCAACTGGGACGGCTTTGTCGATCGTGAGGTCCTGGTCGTGGGATTCGATGACCATGAAGCCCGCCCTGTGGCCACGTTGGTCAACTTCGCGTGCCACGGCACCACCATCGGCCCCCCTAATCGCAGCCTGACTCCCGATTTCCCAGGCCCAATGCGCCAGACGGTCGAAGCGAACGTCGGGGCAACCTGTCTGTTTTTACAGGGCGCCGCCGGGAACGTGGGACCAGTGAACGGCTTTACCGACGACGTGGAGATCTACCTCCGGGCCGGCCGCAGGCTTGGGATCGAGGCGACGCGGGCGCGTATGGACATCGATCCGGTGGCGCGTAAGGAGCGGCTTGTAAGAATCCTGCCATCGGGAGCGGATCTCGGAATCTATGCAGACGAGCCTTCCGGAGAGCCCGATTCGACCCTCGCGGTCGTTAACTCGATATTGGAGTTGCCGGTGCGGGACTACCCGCCCGTGCACGAGGCCCAGGCGGATTTCGACCGTCTCAAATCGGTTCTGGTCACCGCCCGGAAATCGGGAGATCGGGAGAAGATCGCCGGGGCGGCATGGCCGGCCCGCCGGGCGGAACTCGCCCTGCATCACGCCAAGCTGTTCGGCGGCGGAAGCGTGAAGCTCTGGATCCAGGGAATGCGCATCGGCCCCGTAGTCCTCATCGCGACGCCGCTGGAACCGTTCTGCGAGATCGGCAAGGCCATCAAGGACGGCTCACCAGCGACGTTCACGGCGTTCTCCGGCTACTCCAACGGGTACTACGGCTACATGCCGACCGCCGACGCCTTCCCGCTCGGCGGCTATGAGGTGCGAACTTCGCCCTATCGGCCCGACGCCGGGGATCGGCTCGTGGAGGCTTGCGTTGAGGTCGCAGGGCGGCTGTGGGGATAAGCTGAGACGACCGCCGGTACGTTCCAGGATTCGTGGCCCGACCTGTACTCAGGTCGGGTTCGAGGAGTTCGCCATCCCGACTTGCAGACAAGTCGGGCCACAGGTTGGTTCGAGACACGGCCTTCCCCACTCAAAGACAGATCGGGACACGATTTCGAGGTGCCCAGCAATATCGCAACTAAAACCACGGAGGTTCGTCGCATCGCTGACCGTCCCGATGCCTCTTGGACGCGGCCGCTGACATCGACTCAGTCGTTGGATTCCAGATCCCCAAAGAGTCGCAATCCCGGTCGCGGCGCACGGATTGAGGAGACGACCTTGGTCTCGGTTTCTGTTATGTAAAGTGTCCGGCGGTCTTCGCCGCCAAAAGCCACGTTCGTCGGCCTCAGCCCGCCGGCCGGGAGCGTATCAACCACGTCACCATTTGGCGAGACCACGGAAACGACTCCGCCGCCGAAGATCGCCACGTGCAGATAGCCTTCTTCGTCAAATGCCATCCCATCCGGCCCCACCTCGCCGTCGCGGCCCGTACCGACGTATGCGAACTCGTCCCTTGCGCGGACGCCCCCGTTTTCGTCAAGGGTGAAAATGTGGAGCTTTTCCGAATAGGTCTCCGCAACTATCAGGTGATTCCCGTCGGGAGCAACCGCGAGTCCGTTCGGATATGCCATTCGGTCGGCGATACGAGTCAGGCCTCCGGGAAGGTCGAGCCTGAAGACGCGGCCGTATGGATCTTCCAGGTGCGATTCACCTGGATCGGTGAAATATGCCCGGCCTTGTAGGTCGAATGTTATGTCGTTGGGCGCGAGTAGCGGCTCGCCCTCAAATTTATCGGCCACCACCTCCAGTTCTCCCTCGGTGGAGATTCTCACTACACGTTTGGCCCTGGGCTCAGCCACGTAGAGTTCGCCATTTCGGTGAAACGCCGAGCCGTTGGGACCGCCTTCGGACTCGAAGAATATGGACACCTCACAGCCGGGCGTCACCATGGGAATGGCGTTGCGCTGGCCGTCCGTGATGTAGAGGTTGCCCGCCTTGTCGAATGATGGTCCTTCCGGGAAATCGAAACCGGTTGCGAACGTATTGGTCTCGCCGTAATTCACTGGCGACTCCTCGTCTTCGCGAAACTGCTTGGACGGCCCCCATTCCCATTCTCCCTCGCGGAAATTAGGAATCTGAACCGGCCTGCCTCCCTCGGCTATCGATATCTGCGACATCAATCCGGGAACGGTGTAGTCGAGGGCCCGATAGACGTCGATCATCGGCTCGCGGTCCTCGCGAATAGCGTCGATGATGTCGCTGACGACGAGGAAATCGGTTCCCCCGTGGCCGGAGGCGAGCGCCTCGGGAGACGCGTTTTTCCAGTATTCGGGAAGGAAATCGCCCTCGAAATCCTCCAGGGCGCGCCATTGATAGGGATCCGTATCGATGGTCTCGCTGTCGGACGACTCGCTGCCGAACATGTCCAGCCACAGCTTCGGCCCGTCGCCGAGGCCCCTCGCTGCCTCATAGCAGCCCTTCGTGCCTTGAAGGGCGTGATAGCCGCCCCCATGAGGGCCGTTGGACAGCATATCCACGCGGATATCGACCAGCGCGCCCGACGTCGTCTTGCAGAGCATAGTGGTCGTATCTTCGAGATCGTGTTCGGGTGCGACGTGCGCGCCGCTTCCCAGGCACAGGACCGAATCGACGCGTTCCTGGAACCATTCGAGCACCGGTCCCAGGCTGTGCGTGCCGTAAGTGCATCCGTTTACGCCGACCTGCCACCGGCTCCGCCACGTGGGTGCGCCATCGCTGTCGTAGTGAAGGCTCTTTACGTCGTGAAGGTATTCGCCTTCGGCGTAGTAAAGCTCGCCGAAAAGCCCTTCCCTGACCATGTTCTTGATGGTCAGGCTTTCGCGGGAAAAGCAGGCGTTCTCGGCCATCGAGTACTTCAGGCCGAATTCCCGGCCCTTTTCCACGCCGGCCACGAGGTCTTTGCACTGCTCCATCGAAACCGCCGCCGTGACTTCGCTCATCACATGCTTTCCGGCGCTCAGGGCGGCAAGCGCCTGCGGCACGTGAAGCTGCATCGGTGTGGCCACGAACACCAGATCCACGTCGGATTCCAGCATCGCGTCGAGGTCGCTAAACCGGTTTGGAATGTTATGAGCGTCGGCCCGCTCATGGAGGAATGGCTCATTCGTATCGCAGAGGGCGGTGACCTCTACGTTCTCGGCCGCGCGGAATCCGCCGACGAGCGCGGTTCCGCGTCGCGCGCCTGCGATGCCGACGTTTAGCCGATCGCCCATTTGCAGACCTCTCCAGGGTCGAGTGCCGCACCCGGACAAATCACGCGATATCTCTTCTAGCACGCCGGGGCCAAGTGAGGCATCATTCTGGCAGGTTTGGGTCCCCGATCGCATGTCATGCCGTAATGCTTCCGGCCGGCCAGCGACCACCCGGCCGGATCGGGACGGACTTTTCCAGTTGCCATCGGCGCCGACCGGCGCTGTAATTGCGGGGCGCCGCACCTACGACCGTTCGGATGACGGGAGGCTGGGAAACGATCGAGGACGAAACGCAGGATCTGCGTCCCGAGCAGAAGGCTGAAATCGACGCCTTGCGATCGCAATCGTTCGAGACCCGCAGGGCAACCGTTTCCGGACTCGAGGAGATCCTATATCTGCCGCGGCCGGTTCTCGATCACGGGTTCGTCCGCGTCATCGACTACATGGGCGACGACTCCGCCATCGTCCAGGCTGCGCGCGTCTCCTACGGCCACGGTACGAAGCGCCGCCGCCAGGACGCGGGGCTGATCCGCTACCTCATGCGGAACTGGCACACGACTCCGTTCGAGATGTGCGAGATCAAGTACCACGTGAAGCTCCCGATATTCGTGGCCCGTCAATGGATCAGGCACCGCACCGCGAACGTAAATGAGTACTCGGCGCGGTACTCGATCCTGGATCGGGAGTTCTATGTGCCCGAAGCTGAGCACCTGGGCACGCAATCGTCGTCGAACCGGCAGGGCCGCGGCGATGTTCTATCGGGCGGCGAAGCGGCGCGGGTTCTGGAACTGTTGCAGGCGGACGCACTCAGAGCCTATGACCACTACCAGGAGATGCTGAACGAGGACACCGAGGGAAACGTCCTGGACCCCGGTCGCGCGGGCCTGGCCCGCGAACTCGCCCGCATGAATCTCTCGCTCAACTTCTACACGCAGTGGTATTGGAAGATCGACCTGCTTAATCTAATGCATTTCCTGTGGCTTAGATCGGACGCCCACGCCCAGTACGAGATTCGGGCCTACGCGGAAGTGATGCGGGAAACCCTCAAGCGATGGGTCCCGCTTACCTACGACGCGTTCATGGACTACCGCGTCGGCGGGGCGCCGCTTTCCAGAAAGGGGCTGGCAGTGGTTCGGCGCATGATCGCCGGTGAGGAGGTGGACCGCGAGTCCAGCGGAATGTCGCCGGCCGAATGGCGGGAGCTCATGCAGACTATCCGGCCCGAGGGGGACGAGGACCCAACGCCTTAGCCGGATTAGGGGCGCCGGGAAGCGCCCGAACGGCCGCGATTCAACCGGTCAGCTTGAGACGGACCGCCAATTCCGGCGGGATCTGGCTGAAATTGGGACCCCATCCCAGCGTGCGCTTCGATGGTTCGCTGTCCTCGGTAAACGCAGGCTCCTCGAGCGCGTCCATCATGAATCCAGCCGAGAAAAAGGGCGTGAGAAGTTCATGCAGTCGCCGGTCGAAATAGAACTGCGCCGCAGGCTGGCCGCGGACGGCGATGCCCAGGGTTGGTGATTGCCGGAGGTATTGGGAGATCTTCACGGAGTAGGTCTCAACGATCTCCCCCTCCCTGACCTCCTCCTCCATCACCGGTATCGAATTCGCGTTGAAGCATGGATGCGTGACGGTGAACACGAACCGTCCACGTGGCTTGAGAAGCCGTGACAGCGCCGATGCCAACGGGCCGATCTCCGCCATGTCCATCAACGCCATATTGCAAACCACGGCGTCGAAGGTGGACGCCCCCAATCCGAGCAGCCCGGCGCGATCGGTCGCGTCGAGGACCCGAAAGTCGATCAGCTCCGTGGCCTCGTAGGACTCGGCCCGTCGCACCATCTCTTCGGCAAAGTCAACCGCTACGATCTCCGCCCCGCGCGCAGCGAGACGGCGGGCGAAGTTTCCGTTCCCGCAGGCTATCTCGAGAACCCGATCCCTGTCCTCCACGGCGACCAAACGTTCCGCCGCCGGCCACACCAGCTCCCGGCTGAAGCGATTCCCCTCGTCGCCCATATACCGATCCCACAACCCGGCGTTCTGGTTCCAGGCTTCCCGAACATTGCGGTTCAGGGCGCCAGAGTCGCCGCCACCCGTGTCCTGTAGCCCTTGCGGCCTTGGTTCAGTCCGGAATCTCGGAGGGGTCGGTTGGTTCGTCGTCGTGGAGCAGCCACGCCCTGAGTCCCTGCTCGAGGGACCATTTCGGGCGGCAGTCGAACAGGCTGATCATCTTTGTCAGGTCCCCCACGATGTGGCGATCATGGTCCTCCATCCAGTCCACGACCGGCTTCTTGCCCAGGACCTCACCCATGAGATTGGCCGCCTCGAGGTTGCTCGAAACGCGCTGTCCCCCAACGTTGATCGTCTCGTACCGGCCGAGCATCGCGGCGGCCTCCAGGATCGGGATCAGGTCCCGGACGTAGACGGGATTGATATGCGGCGCGCCGTTTCGCCGCAGCCGTACCGCGTCGCCGGCGTCGATGCACCGGGCCAATCGGCCCCAGGGATTGCTGGTGCCCTTGCCGTACACGCCGAACAGGCGGGTCACGACTGCCGCGATCTGATCCGAATAGTGCTCGACAAAAAGCTCTGCCGAGTATTTTGCCGCTACGTACAGGTTCTTCGTCGGTCGCAGCGGCGCGTCTTCCCGATGGGGAGTCGGACCTGGGGCGTAGACGCTGCCGGACGACGTAAAAAGGAAGTTGCCCGCGCCCGCGCTCGTCGCATAGTCCAACGCATCCAGCACGCTGCTCATCGTGACCGATAGATAGTCCACCGGTGAATCGCCGTTGCGGAGAAAGGACGACGCCAGATGGAACACAACGTCCAGGCGGCTGGGAAGCTTGGACCGGTCGATCCTCTCGCGAAGATCCTGGCGTACATAGTCAACGCCCGCGATCGCCATCGCGGGGGGAACGTGATCCAGGGCCACGACCTCGTTGTGTTCGGCCAGGGATCGGACCAGATGGCTGCCTATGAAACCGCATCCACCCACCACAAGTACCCGCTTCGCCTGTATCGGGCGCGAGCTATCGGCCGTCATGGCAAATCGAAACCTCCGCTGAATCCGGATGGGGCAAATCCGCGGCACGCTCCGTCGGGCCGCCGCGGACGAAACGTTTGAAACGATCCCAGCGCCGGAGTCATCTAGACGTTAAACCGCGGCCATCGACGGCGCAATCGGCGCCCCGGTTACCCTCGCGCCCGACCATCCCGGTTGCTGATAGGCTCGCGCGCGACGGCTGCCCCGCGGGAATCCACTGAAGCCGAAGGCCTAGGAGGGATCATGAAGGCGTACGTTATGACGGACATGGAAGGTATTTCGGGGATAGTAAACGTCGGGCAGGTGCGACCGGGAGATCCCGCGTACGCGGAGGGCAGGCGGCTTCTTGCAGGCGATGTCAACGCCGCCATCGCCGGCGCCTTCGTCGGTGGCGCTGAATCCGTCACCGTGGCGGATGGCCACGGCGGCGGCTTTCACCTGCCCATCGCGGAGATGGACACGCGCGCGCGGTACGAACGCCCATGCACGGGCAGAGACCGCCAGCCTGACATGAGCGTGGACGTGGATATGCTCATCGCCATCGGCATGCACGCGATGTCCGGCACGCCGAAGGCGTTTCTGGAGCACACGCAGTCGTCGGTCAATTGGCATCGATATCTGATCGACGGCGCCGAATACGGTGAGATCGGGCAGGACGCCTTTTACGCCGGAGGATTCGGAGTGCCCTTGGTATTCGTTTCCGGAGATCTGGCCGCGACTGAAGAAGCTCGCAAGCTTGTCCCCGAGGTCGAGACGGTGGCCGTGAAGGAGGGCATAGGACGCGATTGGTGCCGGTCGCTGGCGCCCGAGCGGGCGCACGAGTTGATACGTTCGGGCGTGGCCCATGTCGCGGCTCGCTGTCGGGACATTCCCCCAACGGTCCTGGACTTCCCGGTCGAAGTCCGGGTCGAATTCAATCGATGCTCCGGTCCGGACGAATACGAGAACAAGCCCGGCTACCGCCGGATCGATGGTTTCACGATTGAATGGACCGCCAACAGTATTCGCGAATTGCTTCCCTACTAACCCGGCGCCCCCGAGGAGCTTAGGAACGTGAAAATCACCGAAGTTTCGATCCAGGTCTTCACCTATCGATCGAACGTCGTGCAGGACTCCGAGGGTCACGGCCACCCAGGCCCGGAACACGAGGCGACTGGGTCGTTGCTCCGCATCGGCACGGACTCAGGCGCGGAGGGTTTCGTCTTCGGGGTCGATCCGACGTCGATACGCGAATCCGTCGCTCCGCTGCTGCTGGGAGAGGATCCGCTTTACCGCGAGCGAATCTGGCAAACGCTCAAGCGGAACCAGAGAATCTACCGGGATCGACTCACGGATCGAGTGCTGGCCGGCGTCGATCTGGCGTTGTGGGACCTGGCCGGCCGGCATCTGGACCAGCCCGTCCACAAGCTATTGGGGGCGTACAGGGAAAAGGTCCCGGCCTACGCCAGCACAATGTGCGGCGACGACATCGACGGCGGTCTTAGCTCGCCCGAGCTGTACGGGGCGTTCGCGGCCCAGTGCAAGGATCGCGGCTACAAGGCGTTCAAGCTGCACACCTGGATGCCCCCGATCCCCGGCGCGCCGGACCCGGAGCGCGATATCGCGGCGTGCCGGGCGGTCAGGGAGGCGGTGGGCGCTGACATGGATCTCATGCTCGACTCCTTTCACGAGTACAGCCGTATCGAGGCATTGCAACTTGGCCGCGAACTCGAAAAGCTAAGGTTCCATTGGTTGGAAGAGCCCATGGACGAGCACAGTATTTCGTCGTACCAATGGCTGTCCGATCAACTCGATATTCCGGTCGTCGGTCCCGAGACCGCCGAGGGCAGATTGCAGGTTCGCGCCGAGTGGATCGTCCGCGGAGCATCCGACATAAGCCGGGGCGGGGTCTGGGACGTCGGCGGCCTTACGGCGCTGATGAAGATCGTCCATCTCTGCGAAGCCTTCGGTGTCGCAATGGAAGTCCACGGCGGCGGGGTGGGCAACCTTCACGCCTTGTGCGCCATGGGCATTCCCGGCGAATACTACGAACGCGGCCTCCTGCACCCCCTGATCGACTACGAGATCCCCCCACCATGGCTCAACGAACTGGTGGACCCGATCGACGATCACGGATTCGTGCGGGTTTCGGACTCGCCCGGTCTGGGAATGAATATCAATTTCGACTTCATCGCGTCCCACACCATCGACCGAGGCTATTGAAAATCTCCCTCGACGGCGCCCCGTTGAGGCGGATCGACGCGTTCAAGCTCTACATGGCTTTGAACGGCCTCGTAGGCCTGTTCACGATGACGATTTTCACCGTCAATCAGGTCTATTTCGTCCTGACGGTTGGGCTCAACCCGCTCCAACTTGTGCTCGTCGGCACGGTAGTCGAGGCAACCGTGTTGCTTTTCGAGGTTCCCACAGGGGTCGTCGCCGATCTATACGGCCGCAGGCTATCGGTGATCATCGGGTTCGCTCTGATTGGCGCCGCGTTCGTACTGGAAGGCTCCGTGCCCGTTTTTTCGGCAATCCTTCTGGCGCAGGTGGTCTGGGGATTGGGAGCCACGTTCACCAGCGGCGCCCAGGAGGCCTGGATCGCCGATGAGGTTGGCGAGAGACGCGCTGCCGGCGCTTTTCTCCGGGGGTTTCAGATGCACCGAATCGGCAGCCTTGGCGGGATCGCGGCAAGCGTGGCCCTGGCGAGCATTCATCTGCAGCTACCCATCGTCGTTGGCGGCGGATTGCTTATCGGTCTCGCGATTTTCCTCGCGCTAACGATGCCCGAGACCGGCTTTGCCCGCGCCCCGGAAAGTCAACGTGAAACATGGCGATCGATGAGGGCCACATTCGCCGGCGGATTCCGAACCGTCTCACGCACGCCGGTGCTCATCACGGTATTTATAGCCGTGGGACTCTACGCGGCGATGGGCGAGGGCCTGGACCGGCTCTCGACCGCCCACTTTCTTCAGACCTTCGATCTCCCCTCGCTGGGGACGTTCCAGCCGGTTGTCTGGTTCGGGATAATCAGCGCCGTTTCAATTCCACTCTCGTTGCTGGCCGCGGAGATCGCCCGCCGGCGGCTCGATACGAACGACTCGCGGGCCGTCACTCGAGCGCTCTTCGGCGTCAACGTCCTGCTTTTCGGAGGCGTGCTCATCTTTGGCGCCGCCGGAAACTTCGCCCTGGCTCTGGCGGCATTCTGGGCGGTACGTCCCCTCAGGGACGTCATCGACCCGGTGATGACAGCCTGGACAAACCACCACATACCACGATCGGTCAGGGCAACCGTATTCTCGATGCGCGGACAGGCCGACGCGCTCGGCCAGGTGGTTGGCGGCCCGACGATCGGCGCGGTGGGCACGATCCTGTCGCTGCGGGCGGCTATCATGACCGCTGCCGGCTACCTGGTTCCCGTATCCGTCCTATACGCCATCGCCTCGCGCCGATGGTTTGACCAGATCGATTCGGGTACATAAAGGTTTAGTTGCCGGTTTCGCAACGGGTGAGCGGAGAATCAGCGGTTGACTCTCCGTGCGGAATCGGCCGGAGCCGGAATGCGCTTACCGCGAAAATCTGCTGCGGTCTCAGGGCGTCACTTAAGTGCTTCGGCGAGTTTCGGGGAGGGTGTCATCCAGTTGAGAGTCGGTCGAGGCCGTCTGTTGCGCTGGAGGACTCAGGAGCGCCACGTTTTTGTCGAAGTGCGAGGCGATCCATCTTGCGTCGATTGGCTGACGGTGTTCGTGTTCGTGTTCGTGTGAGTGAGCATGATGCTGGCCGGCGCATTCTGGCCCGAGCCCGGGGTACGCAAGGAGATCCTGACGGCCGTCATCGTCTGGGGCGCGTCGATCTACGTATTCTTTTTTAGGAGCAAGAACGTGTGACCCTGCCCCCAACTTACCCTCACTCATAAGTAGAATCTTTTCAGGTTATGGCCCCAATTGGGGCGGGCTGCAAACTCGTTGGGTGTGAGCCCATCCAGGCTCGTGTGCGGGCGTGTTGTGTTGTAGTCGTACCTCCATTCCGCGATGATCCGCCGCGCTTCGGCCAGGCCGGCGAAGAGATGTTCGTTGAGGCACTCGTCGCGCAGGCGGCCGTTGAAGCTCTCGACAAAGCCGTTTTGCATGGGCTTGCCCGGTGCGATGTAGTGCCAGCCAACGCCGCGTTCCTGCTGCCAGCGCAGGATAGCGTTTGAGGTGAGCTCGGTGCCGTTGTCGCTGACCAGCATGCGGGGGCGGCCCCGCAGCTCGACGATGCGGTCCAGCTCCCGAGCCACGCGGACGCCAGACAGCGATGTGTCGACGACGAGGGCGAGGCACTCGCGGCTGAAGTCGTCCACCACCGCCAGGATGCGGAACCGCCTGCCGTCGGCCAATGCATCCGCGACGAAATCGAGCGACCAGCGCTGGTTGCGGTTCCAGGGGAGCAGCAGCGGGGCACGCGTGCCGAGCGCCCGCTTGCGCCCGCCTCGCTTGCGCACCGTGAGCCGTTCCTCGCGATAGATGCGATAGAGCTTTTTATGATTGAGCCGGATGCCTTCCCTGGCCAGCAGGATGTGCAGACGGCGGTAGCCGAACCGTCGGCGCTGCTCGGCCAATTCCCGCAACCGCTTGCGGATGCCGGCGTCGTCCGGCCGCCTCGATTCATAGCGGTAAGTCTTCGGATCCATCCCGACAAGAGCGCAGGCACGGCGCTGCGAGTGACTAGTCTCCGTCATCGCCCAGGCCGCGGCCTTCCTCCGCAATCTGGGCGTTAGAAGTTTTTTGCAAGTAGCTCGCGCAGCGTCGCCACATCCAGCATCGATTCCGCCAGCAGCTTCTTCAGGCGCCGGTTCTCATCCTCCAGCCCCTTCAGCTTCCTGGCGTCTGATACCTCCATGCCGCCGTACTTGGACCGCCACTTGTAAAACGTCGCGCCGCTGACCCCGTAGCGCCCGCTTGCGCCCGCCTCGCTTGCGCACTTGCAGACTCCTCCTAGATGCAGAGCTCTTGCGGCTGGCAACCCCGCCTCGGCCAGGCCGGCGAAGAGGTTCGTTGAGGCACTTGCATCTTGCGGCGATGTAGTGGCAGAGCTCTGCGGCTGGCAACCCCGCCTGGTGCTCTTTGAGGATGCCGATGATCTGTTCCTCGCGATACCTGCTCCGTCTCATGTCCGTCTCCTCCCATTGAACGGACTCTACTCAAAATCGAGGGCATTTTCGGGGGCAAGGTCATGACCTTACCCCCAAAAACTGGTCCAGTGAAACGCTTGCGAGCATCGCCGAGCGTAAGTACGGAGACCGTGGCAAGTGGGATGTCATCCTTGACAGGAACAAATCGCGATTCACCGATGGAGATCCTGGGGCGATATACGCCGGCATGGAATTGGACATTCCCGAGATCTAATTCGGTTGTACCTTTGACTACGAAGAGTGCGGGTCGTGCGCGGCGACGAACGGAAGATGAGGTAGGTCGGAGATGAAACGCGTTCTCAAGTGGGTTTCGCTCACATTCGCGGGATTTATCGGTCTAATCGTAATCGCCGTGACTGTGATGTATTTCGTGGCCGGCAGCCGGTTCAATCGGACCTTCGAAGTCACTCCAGCCGCCGTGAAGATTCCCAGCGGCCCGGCCAGCATCGAGAAGGGCCTGCACATCGCCCGGTCTTACGGCCTCTGCGCCGAATGTCACGGCGAGAACATGGCCGGACGCATCCGGGAAGACGACCCGCTGTTTGGCCGGTTCGTGGCGCCAAATCTCACCACCGGCCGGGACGGAATCGGTTCTGAATACGCGGATATCGACTTTGTACGGAGCATTCGCCACAGCGTCAGGCCCGATGGGAGGCCGATCATATTCATGCCTTCCGAAGCTCTGAACTACTTGAGCGACTCCGATTTGGGAGCGGTGATCGCATATGTGCGCAGCCTCGATCCGGTGGACAATGAGCTGCCCGAGACCAGCGTAGGCATCCTGGGCCGCGTGTTCTACTTCCTCGGTTTCCCGCCGCTGGGGGCTGAACACATCGACCACGCAGGCCCGCGAGCGGCCGCGCCGCAGCCTGGACTGACGCGGGCGTACGGCCAATATCTCGCGCGTGTGTGCGCCGCGTGTCACGAAAGCGACTACACGGGCGGTTTCGCGCCGGACCTCACCTCGGGCGGCAATTTGGCTACCTGGGCTGAGGAGGATTTCATTCGCACCGTGCGCAGCGGCACCACGCCCGACGGCCGGATTCTCAATGCAAACGACATGCCGTGGGTTTCGATCGGCCGGTCGACGGACGACGAACTCAAGGCAATTTGGCTATTCCTCGGCTCGCTGCCTGCCAGCTGAGAGCCGCCGAGGGAGGCGTCCCGCGGACATCCTAAAGCGACGAGGCGGGGGCTCCTGGTCTGATGGCGGGCATCTCAAATGGACTCGGCGGATTCTTTAAGGGCGGCCGTCGGTCGGTTCCGCTGGAGCGATGGGATTGGGAAAATGGCCTGAGGGGCCGGCCCACCTTCTCAGCATTATCCGATCACCGATAGATCGAAATTCTTAACGGCCCTCCATTGACCCGGCTCCGCGGGTCCCCTTATGGTCCGCTCTGATGATCACTCTGAAACCGACAATTCGCTCCCCGCGGCGCCTCCAACAAACCCGTACGAGTTCGCGCCCGGCTCAGCGTGAAAGGAAGAAGCGTTGAAGGTCACGGCCGTCGTGGGAACGCAGAAGGGTGCGTTTATTCTGCGTTCCGATGAATCGAGGGCGGAATGGCGGAACGAGGGGCCGATATTCAAGGGGTGGAAAGTGACAGCGGTGGCCGCGCCCGCTCAGGGGCGAGTGCACTTGGCCCTTGCCAGCGACATATACGGACCCGCGATTCAGATAGGAGACGGATTCTCCACGTCCGAATGGCGCCAGGCGGCCGACGGCCCGAGGTTTCCTCCGGGCGACGATCGGGAACTGGATCAGATCTGGACGATTTTTCCACATGGAGAGGAAATCTATGCCGGCGTCGCCGATGCGGCGCTCTTTAAAAGCGAAGACGGCGGCGAATCCTGGCGACTGATCGAGGGCCTTGACCGGCATCCCACGCGCGCCTCTTGGTTCCCGGGCGCTGCGGGGCTGTGCGCTCACGTACTTCTTTCCGACCCCCAAAACCCGGATCGCCTTTGGTGCGGCGTGTCGGCGGTAGGCGTTCTCAGATCCGACGACCGCGGTCGCTCATGGACCCTTAAGAATGAGGGAGTGGAGAAGGTGGTCCCGGATGAGGAGCATCCGGAGATCGGTTGCTGCGTGCACGGATTGGCCCAGGACCCGGACGACGCCAACGTCATATTCCGGCAGGATCACAGGGGAACGTACCGCACCAGGAACGGAGGCGACAGCTGGGAACGAATCGAGCGCGGCCTACCTTCGGGATTCGGGTTTCCGATCGCCATCGATCCAACTACGAAAGCCCTCTTTGCCGTCCCTCTGGAAAGCGACGAATACCGATTGACTCCCAAAGGGCGGCTGGGCGTTTATCGCAGCCGCAATGGCGGCGATTCGTGGGATCTCATGCGTCACGGCCTCCCGCAGGAAAATACCTATGCGGGCGTTCTGCGGTCGGCGGTGGCGGTGGATTCGTTAGATCCGTGTGGAATTTACGTGGGAACTACGTCCGGCAGCCTGCATTTTAGTAACGACCGCGGCGACACATGGCGGACGCTGCCACACTTGCTGCCGAGAATCCTTTGCATCGAAGTCTTTGCCGAGTGATCCGTAAATGGCCCGGGTGACGGTTCGCATTCCTTCGCTTCTGGCCCAGGTCATCGGCGGCGTACAACGGATCGACGTAGAGGCTGAGACTCTGAAGGGCGCCTTGGATCAGGCACTGAAACGGCATCCGGAACTCGAGCTCCACCTATTCGATGCGAAGGGGAGTTTTCGAGACCATGTGCTTTGCTTCCACAACGACACCGATACGCGGTGGATCGATTCTCTTGATCGAGCCGTCAACGACGGCGATCGGATCAGCATCGTTCAATCGGTATCGGGCGGCGCCGAGGACTTGAAGGCTGTGGTCGGTACTGGTCCCACCGATGAGGCGTGAACGGCGGCGATTGGCGCGGCCGAGAGCGGACAGGCCCGCCGCCATCGTCAGTTTGCCGCGGTGACCATCCCGGGCGCTGCCAGCGGGCGCGCCGAGCGAATCTTGATGTCCGGCGCCGCCAGCAGGTCCACCTCGGTGGGTTTTATCCGCTCGCCGCGCTGATTCCAGATCAGCCGGACGACCGGCCTCTGCAAGTGCTCCATGTCCACGTAGGCGACGACGCCCCTGAGCCCGGCGAGCCGCCCGCCGACGATCTCGATCTCGGACCCCGTGGGATACGCGGGGATTATTTCCAGGGCGTTGTGCAGTACCTCGGAGTTGAGATGCGAATCGGACATTTCGTCGAGGATTTCCCGCACTTTGTCCGGTGGGAATCCGGGTCGATAGGGACGATCGGCTATCAGGGCTTCATAGGTGTCGGCAACGGCACCGATTTCCCCGAGTAGGTGAAGAACGTCGGGATCGTACCGAGCCGACCTGGGTCGGCTCACCGTGTTCCGGCCGCGCAGTCCGCGAGGGTAACCCGAACCGTCCTGGCACTCGTGGTGCTGGTAGCACACGTGATGCGCCAGCAGGTACTGTTGCGCCCCCTCGGACGCCCGCAGCATTTGCCAGCCGAGTCGGGGATGCGCCTTGATCCGATCGAATTCTTCATCGGAGAGTTTGCCCGGTTTATTGATGATCTCCCGCGGTATGAAAACCTTGCCGACATCGTGCAGCATCGCCCCGAGCGTCAACTGGAAAAGACGATCTTCGGGCAACTCGATCCGCTTGCCGATCATGGCGGACACAATGGCCACGTCCACTGAGTGCTGGAACGTGTAATCGTCATGGATCATCAAAGCGTTCATTCCGTCCAGCGTCTCGGAATTGAGGATCTGTTCGATCATCGCCTCGACATCCGCTATCAGTGAGGTAAACGGATCGACTTCAGACGCCTGCGCGCGAAAATCGTCCGATTGCAGCGCTTCCTCGATGGAATCGACATCGCCGTCGACAAAGTCCTGAGAGATGCTCTCCATGCGGGCGAAGGCTTCCGATATGGTCTTCGCCGCGTGTGCCTTGACGGCGGAAGATATGACCTCTGGAATGAAGACGCCCTCGGTTTCGGGGTCGTCGATCACCAGGGACGTGTACCCCATCGTCGTGAGCGCGGCGATCCGCCGGTCGGACAGGGTCGTATCTTTCGCCAGCAGAAGGTCGCCGCGATCGTTGAATATGGGCTGCCCGACCACCATGCCCGGCCTGCACTGCTCTACGTTGATTCGTCTCATGATCCAGCCGCATCGGAGCCTCTAGAGTGCTCTAACGGCGTCATCCTCCCTGGCGCGCTCGTTTCCACCTTGGATTGAGAGCCGCAATCGCTCGCAAATGGCCTTTTCTAGTCGATCGGTGACGTTTTGGCCAAGATAAGAGCCAGACGGCCGTAAAAAAGATGGGACGTTAGCTTACATCCCCCATGTTCGGCTCTGTCAATGGTTGAAATTACCCTGGGACCGCCCGCCGGAGCCATGCGATGACGCAAATCCGAAGGATGGGGGGTGGGCTCAGGGTGAAGCCACGGAGACGCAATCACGGCCAAGATGTCATCAACGACCTGGAGATGATCGGCCAGCGATCGGCCAAGGTCGCCGACCGCCTCGAAACCGGAGAAGCCGAACGGGTCGCTGCGTCGCTCAACATCCGGCCCCGCCGAACCCTGGATTGGCGGGCACCCGCGACGTGTTCGCAGCCCTGACGGCAGCTTGACCCGTCGCACGCATCCGTGCCGTTCGGTGCGGTCTATTCTCGGGAGCGTTACACGCCGACATCCCGTGCTCTGAGCGGCGGTCCCGCCTCAGACGATGATTACGACTTTTCCTTGAACGTGTCCGTCTTCCAGGTAACGGATGGCCTCGGGAACCTCGCTCAGCGGGTACGTCCTGTCGATGACCGGCCTGACCTTGCCGGCTTCGAGAAGCTCCTTAAGGACGATCAGCCACTCTTTCTTCTTCGTCGAAACAAACCGGCCCATCCCCTGGCTCACGAACGGTGACGCCACGAGCCCCTTGACAACCCGACCCAGGCCTCCGATCCAACGACCCCCTGAAGCTCCGAAATGATCGTGGCCGATGAGTATGTAAGTCCCTTTGCGGGTGACCGCGCGTCTCCAGTCTGACAGAGAAAGGTTGGCTGCGATATCGAGGATGAAATCGTAGCGCTCGCCGCCCCGGGTGAAGTCCTCCTGGGTGTAATCGATGACCTGGTTCGCGCCGATCGATCGGAGCATGTCCAGCTTCTCCGTGCTGTCCACGGCGGTTACGTCCGCTCCGAACGCCCTGGCAAGCTGCACTGCGAACGTACCCACGCCGCCACCTGCGCCGTTGATCAAAACCTTTTGTCCTGGCTGCACCTGTCCCTGATCGCGAACACCCTGGATTGCGATGAATCCGGAGGTGGGTACGGCCGCGGCTTGCTCAAACGTGAGGTTGGCCGGCTTCAGCGCCAGCACATCTTCAGGAGCGGACACATACTCGGCAAAGGCGCCGCCGTTCTGCCACTGATGGCCGCTGATGGTCTCGCCGAATACCTCATCACCCGGCTTAAACTGCGTTACGTTCTCGCCGACCGCTTCAACGCGACCTGCCATATCCAATCCCGGAACAATGTTCTTTGGCTTGAGCAGCCCGGCCCCCATGATGCGTAGGACGTACGGCACGCCTCTGACGGCGTGCCAGACATCGGGATGCACGGAAGCCGCGTGAACGCGCACCAGCACCTCAGCATCCTTGACCACCGGCTTGTCGATTTCCTGGAGTTCCAGCACTTCGTCACGTGCCCCGTATTTGTCCTGGACGATCGCCTGCATCGAATTCTCCTCATCCCCCGCGGGTTTGGTGGAGGGTAGCGTCAGGTCGACACGGCAAGCCCCCAACGAACGCAAGGATTCCCCCCGAACTCCCCTAAGTAGAACCGCTTTAGATGCCCACCAGCATCACGGTGCGCCGCCTCGCCGTAGGCTCGGACCTTCGGTGTTGCGTCGACCGCTTGAAATCGCCCTCTATTTCAGGCGGTTTGAGCCGGTAGCGCTCGTAACCAGATCTCGGATTTCCGCGTCCGGTTCAACTGCCGCCAGCCGAGCTTCAAATTCATCACTTGATTCGGCCAAGTCATTGGAGCTGTTTTGACCGACGACGAACGCTTTGTGCAAATAAGACAGTTCAAGCAACCGCAGAGCAGGCCCGACGTCCGACGAGGCTTCCAGCAGGTGCGTCACCCAGCCCGACTCAGGATGAATCTCGTGAACGATGCCGCGCCCCAATTCGCGCAGACGCCCCCCGAGCACCTTCGGAAACAACACGTGGAGGGTGTTACCGACGTGAAGGTGACCGATCTCCATGCCACCGACGCGAAACTCGATGCGGAACCGGTTGGGCCGCTCGATGCGGAGGCCGCGCCAATCTTCGATTTCGCGGCACACATCGATCTCCGTGTCTCGAAGCGTCGCGTCGCCCGCGAGGCTAGACATAATCACCCAGATGGTCGATCTCCAAGGTGCGCTCCAGGTGCAGTGCGTTCAGTTCGGTTGCCATGATGATATCGACCGACCGCCGGGCTATATCGAAAATTTTTTGAGAATAGTTGTCCATCTGGCCAACCGGCGACCTTCTACAAGATAGATGCGGCGCCGTGCCGCTCACAGAGGAAGGACGACCCATGAAGTACATGCTCTTGCTTTTTAACGAGGAGAGTGACACCCCGCCAACACCGGAAGACATGGCGACGTGGCAGACTTTCAACGAGCGCTCCGAGCAGCGAGCTACCCAGGTCAACTCCGCGGCATTGATGCCATCCTCGACCGCCACAACCGTGAGCGTGCGCGACGGCAAGACGATTACGCTCGACGGGCCTTTCGTGGACACCAAAGAACAGCTGGGCGGATACTACGTGTTCGACTGCGAGAATCTGGACGTGGCGATCGAGCTCGCCGAAATGATCCCCTGGGCTCCAACCGGCCACATCGAAGTGCGCCCGGTCATGGATCTCGAGGGTCTCGAATAGCGGGGGCGCGCACACGCCGCCATGGCCCGGGACGAGGCAGCTTCAACGGGCAGCGTCGCCGACGCGCACGGTGCCGTGGCGAGCGCGGCGCGCGGGTCGCCGCGCTGAAACCGCCACCGCCTACCGACGCGCCCTTGGACTTTGTACGAATCCGGTCGAGTCGCGATATCTCCGGCGCCGCGTCCGGGAGGTGGCGCCCGACGAGGACGGCCATTGACGACCAGAAACAGTTCGGCGCGGTCCGCGGGCCCATCAGAGCGGCGCCCTAAGCAGCTAAGTGAGAGATGTCGATGTGCGACGACCTCGGTGGTTTCCCCCGCCAGACCGTACGGTTTCTGCGCGAACTGGGCACGCACAACTCCAAGACCTGGTTCGACCGGCACCGCTCCCAATATGAGCGCTACTGGTTGGCGCCGGCCAAGGCCTTCGTGATAGCCATGGGCGCTGCACTGGCCACGTTCTCACCGGATGTTCGGGCCGATCCCCGGATCAATGGGTCGATTTTCCGGATCAATCGCGATATTCGCTTCAGCCCGGACAAAACGCCGTACAAAGATCACCTCGATCTGATTTTCTGGCTGGGCGACGGACCCAGCCGCGAGCGACCCGGCTACTTTTTTAGACTGCGACCCGATCGGCTGCTGCTGGGCGCCGGACAACATCGTTTTTCGCCTGCCGTTCTGGACGCGTACCGTACCGCGGTCGCGGATCCGGAGCGCGGAACCGAACTCGCCGGAGCGGTGCAGTCGGTAGAGACTGCCGGGGCGGTACTGGGCGGGCGTCATTACAAGCGGATTCCGCGCGGATTCGATCCCGAGCATGCCCGTGCAGGGTTGCTGATGCACAACGCGCTCCACGTTGGGTTCGAGACTGCACTTCCAGCGGAGCTGCGTTCGGCGCGCTGCGTCGAATTATTCGCGGTCCGTTACCGTAGGCTCGCACCCGTTGCGGAGTGGCTCGCACGCCTGTGAACGGACCGAGACACTCGGCTCAATCCACGGAGTACGACGGTGGCCTATAACGAATGTTTAGCGGAACGGGTCCGAGGCATACTGACAAAACACCCGACTCTGGCCGAACGGCGGATGTTCGGCGGCATAAGCTTCATGTTGCAAGGTAACTTCTGTTGCGGTGTGGTCAACGACGACTTGGTGGTGCGGGTCGGTCCGGAGTCATACGAGGGAGCGCTCACGCAGGCCGCGACGCGCGAGATGGACTTCACCGGCCGGCCCATGACGGGTTGGGTATACGTGGCCGCCGCCGGCCTTGAGAGCAGCTCGGCCCTTGCCGAGTGGGTGAGCTGCGGCGTGCAGTTCGCGCTGAGCCTGCCGGCGAAGTAGCGGGTCGGGATCTTCGCATGCAATCGCGTATTTCGGTATGGACGCGCGGTCAGGCGGTCGAAGCCAGGGAGGCCCTGAGCCGGGAAAGACCGGTGCTGCTCGACTCCATCAGGAACTGGAGGTCGGAGCCGTACATGAGCATCCGCATTCCCTTTGCGGCCCAGCTTCCCAGCGCCTCGGGGTCGCCCAGGTGAATCGCCGAAACCACGCCGTGGCGGGCGGCGGCGGCCACGACTTCGTCGATCGCCTCCAAGACGCGACGGTGCTGTGTCTCCCCCGGGACGCCGAGCGAGACCGACAAATCCTCGGAGCCGACCAGAGCCACGTCCACGCCGGGTACCGATAGCAGATCGTCCAGACGGTCGATGGCCTCCTTGCGTTCGATTTGCGCGATCACAAGCGTGTCCTGATTGTTCACGTCGATGAACTCCGACAAAGGTCCGAAATCGTACTCGGAGTGCGGCGCGTCGGAGGAGCACCCGCGCCTGCCGACGGGTGGGTACTTCATTGCGTTGACGAGGTTCTCGACATGCGCGCGAGTCTCGACCCGGGGGAGCATTATCCCCATCGCGCCGTGGTCCAGCGGCGCCGCGATCAGGTGATACTCAGGACTCCGCACCCGCACCAGCGGGCACATATCCAGAATCCGGCCGACGCGCAGGATCTGCGCCGCCGCTTCGAGTCCGAACAGACCGTGCTCCATGTCGATCATGAAGAAGTCGAACCCGACCTGCTTCATCACCTGCGCGATCGATGGATTGGTCACTTCCTGGACCATCGTACCGATCACCGTCTGACCGTCGAGCAAGCGGCTTTTCAACGTGTTTCTGCGCATGGCGTTCCCCCTCGGATCAGCATTCATCAGGTGGAGGCAGTTTAATCCTCGGGGGGCACGATCGCCGGATTAGGTCGCGGGCAGCACCGTCACCACGGCCTCGGCAACCGGGCCTTGGGCTTCCCCGGCGATGCGAATCTCCGCCGTGATCAGCCGCCGGGGTTGAGCGTCCTCGGGCGCGGTCGCCGACAGCGTGAGCTCGCCGCGCGCACCGCTGGCCAGCTCAATTTGCGCGAATCCGTTGGCGGTGTTCCAGCCGTCGGGAGTCAGCAACCGGGCCTCGTATGTCGCCTTGTGGTCGAGGTTGTTGCGCAGTAACAACGCGTACTCGAGTTCCTGACCTGGAGCGACCGCTCCGTCGTACGGCAGCAGGCGCGCCCACCAAAGATCCACGTATCGATCCGACGGATCGCCCACGAGCGCGCGCACAACGCGTTCCTTGCGGGCTATGAAGTCGCGATACTCGGCGGTCTTCCGCGTGTCCCATGGGATCACCTGCCGGTGACCTGGGCAAACCAGGTCCGGCGCCACCGCCTCCATCACATCGGCGCACTTTTCATGCATCCAGAGCTGAAAACTGTTGCGGAGGACGGTCGTCTGAAACACCTGGGTGGTTATCCTGCCCGTGATTCCCGGCGCCAGCTCCTCGAATATGTTGTCGCCCGTGAACGCGATCTTCAGACCGTCCACCGTCGTTGCCAGAACCATATGGAACTCGGTCTGCCCCGGCGCGTGGTGGATCTCGAATTCATACTCCTCCCAGGTGAAGGTATCGCCGTCGCTGAACCGGCGTTCGATCAGTATCGGTGTCTTGAGGGTACAAGGGGTGCTGCACCAGGCGGCGGGGTTCTCCAGCACCTGCGCCACCTCCTCCAGCGCCCAAACGCGCGTGCCCTCATGTCGAACGAGGTACGGCACTCCGGCGGTGTGGTCGTCATGGATGTGGCTGTTCATGACGACGTCGATCTTCTCGACGCCGTACGTTTCGCGGAGTTCGTCGAGATGATGGACGACGAACCGCATGGTGTCGCCGTCCTCACGCTCGGACCCGGTTGCCATATGGGCGCCGTACGAGTGTCCGTAGTCGAGGAAGAACGCCTTGCCCGACTCGGAAAGCAGCACGTAGAAATTCGAGCAAGCATGGGGACCGCTCCACAGCAGATGACGTGAAAGCTGGATGAACCGTGGATCGGGGAGCACGTCGAGACCGTGACCCCCATCCCGGCCCATGAATCGAATCCCCCCTCCGAGGCGGGCGAGATCCATCAGACGTTCCTCCAGCCGCTCGCAGTCGCCGACGACGTCTTCGATCGGAGTCCCATGCGAAGGTAGCGCCAGGTGTGGCGCCCGGCGTCGGAGCGCCTGGACTGACTGCAGCGTGAACAGCGCTCCCTGTTGATCGCCGTAGCCGTACTCCATGGCGTGATACTGGTAAAGCACGCCTCCGGCGCACATCAGATCGCCCGTGAACGCAACGTCTTGTCCGTCGATCCGCCCCACGAGCATGCTGCTGCCGTGGGTGTGGCCCTTGGCTGGAATAACATCCAATTCGAGACCGCGCCAGCTGAATGTCTCGTAGTCCTTTAGGTCCTCATCCACGGTAACGTTCTCGGCCAGCGAGAAGAAGGTGCTGCGGTCGTTGTAGTTGTTGTACAGGCGCTTGTGTCGCCAGAAGAATTCCGCATTCTCGAAGAGGTGGCGCTCATGTTCCGGCACGGCCACCTTGGCGCCGGCGTCGGCGAAACGATGAGTTCCCCAACACTGATCCCGGTGATGGTGGGTATGCAGAACCCAGTCGATCTCGCTTACGCCGATCTCGCCAAGATGCTCGGCGACGGTTCCCGATCCGGCATCGATCAACAAGCCGCGATCGGGTACCAGGACCTCGTGAGCGTGGCTAATACGATGACGCAGATCGCGCCCGCCATTTCGTTGATTTCGATGGTGATGCTTACCTATCTCGCCATGAGCTTGACCTACTCCCTGATCGGAAACCTCTATAACCGCTCCATAAGGTTCAAGGGAACGTGAGCGCCGCGGTCACCGCCAACGCCACGCCCCCGCCGCCACCGGCGTCGACCGTCGGCTACATAGGATGGCTGCGCAAGAACCTCTTCAGCTCGTGGTTCAACAGCATAGTGACGGTCGTGCTTGCCCTCGGGCTGGCCTGGCTGGCGGTCAACGTCGTCGGATGGCTAATCTTCACAGCCGATTGGGAAGTGATTACCAGCCGGGTCCCGCTCTACCTTGTGGGTCTCTATCCGGCCGAGGAGTACTGGCGCCCCCAGGTTTGCGTCCTGCTGATCAGCGCGCTGCTGGGGATGTCATGGCGATTGTGGGGCAGTACGGCGCGCGTCTTCGCCGTGGGGCTCGGCGCCGTCATCTTCGTAATCGCCGTATTGCCGCACGAGATGGCGCTCTTCAACCGGATCCTTCTGTTGCTGAATCCCGTCACGATCGGTTTGGGCTACGTAGCCGCGGGGCCGCTTGGGCTACGCCGCCCCAAACGCATCGTCGCCGTCTCGATTTCGATAGTGGTCGTCTCCATGCTGCTGATCCAGGGCATCGAAGGCGTGCCGGGCCTCGAACCGGTCAACCCGCAGGACATCGGCGGACTGATGCTGAACCTGCTGCTGGCTCTCTTCGGCATCTCGATGTCCATGCCGATCGGCATCGCGCTCGCGCTGGGAAGAAGCAGCAACCTGCCGGTGGTCAAGATAGCGTGCATAGGCTTTATCGAGATTGTCAGGGGCGTCCCCTTGATAACGCTACTCTTTATGTCGCGGCATATCCTGCCGCTGACGTTTCCCGAGAACATCCAGGTGAGCGGGCTCTACCTAGCGGCCATAACCATCACGCTATTCAGCTCGGCGTACATGGCCGAGAACGTGCGCGGCGGCATGGCCGCCGTGTCCCCCGGACAGACGGAGGCCGCGCGCGCGCTGGGTTTGCGGGGCTGGCAGACCACGCTGCTGATCACCCTGCCGCAGGGCCTGCAGAATATCATCCCGGCCATCGTGGGTCAGTTCATCAGCCTGTTCAAAGACACGAGCCTCGTCTTCTTCATCGGCATGCTGGATATCGTGGAGATGGGACGTTCGGCGCTTCAAGACAGCAGCCTGGCATTCATCGACAACGGACGCGAGGTTTACTTGTTCATCGCCGTCGTGTTCTGGGTGTTCACATTCTCGATGTCGTATGTCAGCCGGCGCATAGAGCGCGCGCTGGGAGTCGGCAAACGCTAGCGGGATAGCGAAGGAGACGAGCTATGACGGAAACGAACTTGATGGAAGAAAGCGTCGATATCCCGGCGGATAAAGAGACAATTCTGGCCAGGCCGCTGGAAGAGCGCGACGACATCATCATTTGCGAGAACGTCCACAAGTGGTTCGATGACTTCTGCGCGGTGCGCGATGTGAGCATGCGGGTCAAGCGGGGAGAGGTCGTCGTGATCTTTGGCCCGTCGGGATCGGGGAAGTCAACCTTCATACGCATGATCAACCGGCTGGAAGAACATCAGTCGGGCCGGATTGTGATCGACGGCATTGAGATGACGAATGACGCCCGCAATCTGGATGCGATACGAAGAGAAGTGGGCATGGTGTTTCAGCAGTTCAACCTCTTCCCACACATGACGGTGATCGGCAACATTACGCTTGCGCCGCAGCGCGTGCGGCATACCCCTCAGCGTGAGGCGGAAGCGATGGCGCTGCGGTTGCTCGAGCGCGTGGGCATACCGGAGCAGGCGAATAAGTACCCCGCGGAGCTCTCGGGTGGTCAGCAGCAGCGGGTGGCGATCGCGCGCGCTCTGGCGATGCGGCCGCAGATCATGCTGTTTGACGAGCCGACGTCGGCGCTCGATCCGGAGATGATCAAGGAGGTGCTGGACGCGATGCGCGAGCTGGCGGCGACGGGCATGACGATGCTCTGCGTGACCCACGAGATGGGATTCGCTCGCGAAGTGGCGGACCGAATGGCCTTCTTCGACGAGGGCGCGCTGGTCGAACTCGGTACTCCAGAGCAGATATTCAACTCTCCGAAAGAGGAGCGGACCCAGATGTTCTTGGATCAGATTCTCTGACCGCGGCCGATCCTACGGGGCTGTACTCCCCTCGCTGGGCATCTCTCTCACCTGGACCGCGGACCCCGTGCGGGAGCGCCCGCCGGAGGATCGAACCCAACACGCGGCGATGGCCTCGATACCACCAGTGCCGATCCTTGATCTGCTGGAACTCGTCGACGAGATGTCGATCCACAGTGGCCCTTAGCGAGAGAATCGACGGAGCATATCCAAGCGGGGTGCGATTGCGCCCAACGCACGAGTGTGCCGTGGCGATGCGGATCGAGCGGCGCGCGGTGATGACACTGGAACGAGAACGTCGCTGCCGCATCACGGCGGCAGCAGCAACGCGCGAACGCCGCGGCCGAATGGGCGCCGCACGGCAGCCGGGTCAACGCCATCAGCCCCGGCTACACCTGCACCGAGATGGCCGACGCACCCCGCACGCGCATGGCCCAGCCCATCTGGCTGCGCGACACGCCTGCGGACCGCATGGCCGAGGTGAAGGACCTGCACGGCGCGGTGGTTTATCTCGCCAGTGAGGCCTCGGACTTCGTCACGTGCCATCACCTCGTCGTCGACGGAGGCGGTCGGGAGACGCGACGGCTGTTGGAGTCGTGGGCCGCTCGAGCCCTTTACCATTAGCCTGCCGGGGTCTCCTCTGGGTCGGTGTGGAGTGGGAGGCAAGGAAGCGCCGGTGTGGTGTAGTTGGGGATTGAGGGGCGGAGGCGCGGGCACTCCGAAACGTGCACCAGGATTGGATCGCTGGGGTGATGCAGCCCGCTACGCGTCGCGCCAGCGCTTTCCGGCTCGCTTGACGCGCTCGAGCCGTGCGGGGTCGAGTGGCGAGAGCGCGAATCCCTCCGGTTGCCGCGGCGCACCGTAACCCAGCGCGGCCTGCACGGCCGGGTTCGTGTAATACGCATTGCACGTCTGCTTGACGAAGACACCAAATGGGTCCGGATGTGACGCTTCCACGGCCTGCAGGACCCGGATCTGCCCGTCGGGCGTCAGCCCCATGAAGCCCGAGCCACCGGCGGCTGCCTCGAGCTGAACGAGCGCCGTCAGCACTGGGCGCCGTAGCTCGGGCCGATCGCCAAGCAGTCGCTCGACGCCTTCCGGGCCGTCGGCGTCTCCGGCGGCGGGCATACCGCCATCGGCCGGTATGAGCTGGTTCTGTGCCGCCCGCACCAGCGCCCGCTGCTCGGGAGTGAAGATATGCGCCGGCGGACCATCGCTCCTCACGCGACGACCTCGCGGTGATTGCGTGCGATCCACTCAGCCGTGCGCAGCGCCAGGGCCTGGATCGTGGTTGTTGGATTGACCGCCGCGGAGGTCACGAAGACACTCCCGTCCACGATGAAGAGGTTTGGCACAGCGTGCGCCCGGCCCCACGGATCGACGACCGAGGCGCCGGGTTCGTCGCCCATGCGGGCCGTGCCGAGCAGGTGCCAGCCGGCCTCGCGCATCAGCGGATCGACGAGAACCTCGTGCGCGCCGGCCGCCTCCAGTAGCTCCCGTGCCCGCGCGATCCCGAAGTCGAGGCCCGCCCGGCTGTTGGGACTCAGCCGGTAGGTCACCTTCGGCGCCGGGATGCCTTCGGCGTCGGCCAGCTCGGGATCGAGCGCGACGCGATTTGCTGGCTCCGGCAGGTCTTCGATCATGACCGTGACCGTCAGCGTGTGGGCCAGCCGCTCGCGCAGCACGCGGCGGTGGTCGGCGCCCCATGGGACAGGCTCAGGAACGAGACCGCCGTGGCGAGCGTCAGCGGACCGACATTGCGCGTGAGCTGCAGTTGAAAGCCGGGTACGAACCCGCGCGAGACGTCCGTCTCGTAAAACTCCTGACAGTGCAGCAGCGCGCGCCGCTCGATCCGCATCGCCACGGCACACTCGTGCGTTGGGCGCAATCGCACCCCGCTTGGATATGCTCCGTCGATTCTCTCGCTAAGGGCCACTGTGGATCGACATCTCGTCGACGAGTTCCAGCAGATCAAGGATCGGCACTGGTGGTATCGAGGCCATCGCCGCGTGTTGGGTTCGATCCTCCGGCGGGCGCTCCCGCACGGGGTCCGCGGTCCAGGTGAGAGAGATGCCCAGCGAGGGGAGTACAGCCCCGTAGGATCGGCCGCGGTCAGAGAATCTGATCCAAGAACATCTGGGTCCGCTCCTCTTTCGGAGAGTTGAATATCTGCTCTGGAGTACCGAGTTCGACCAGCGCGCCCTCGTCGAAGAAGGCCATTCGGTCCGCCACTTCGCGAGCGAATCCCATCTCGTGGGTCACGCAGAGCATCGTCATGCCCGTCGCCGCCAGCTCGCGCATCGCGTCCAGCACCTCCTTGATCATCTCCGGATCGAGCGCCGACGTCGGCTCGTCAAACAGCATGATCTGCGGCCGCATCGCCAGAGCGCGCGCGATCGCCACCCGCTGCTGCTGACCACCCGAGAGCTCCGCGGGGTACTTATTCGCCTGCTCCGGTATGCCCACGCGCTCGAGCAACCGCAGCGCCATCGCTTCCGCCTCACGCTGAGGGGTATGCCGCACGCGCTGCGGCGCAAGCGTAATGTTGCCGATCACCGTCATGTGTGGGAAGAGGTTGAACTGCTGAAACACCATGCCCACTTCTCTTCGTATCGCATCCAGATTGCGGGCGTCATTCGTCATCTCAATGCCGTCGATCACAATCCGGCCCGACTGATGTTCTTCCAGCCGGTTGATCATGCGTATGAAGGTTGACTTCCCCGATCCCGACGGGCCAAAGATCACGACGACCTCTCCCCGCTTGACCCGCATGCTCACATCGCGCACCGCGCAGAAGTCATCGAACCACTTGTGGACGTTCTCGCAAATGATGATGTCGTCGCGCTCTTCCAGCGGCCTGGCCAGAATTGTCTCTTTATCCGCCGGGATATCGACGCTTTCTTCCATCAAGTTCGTTTCCGTCATAGCTCGTCTCCTTCGCTATCCCGCTAGCGTTTGCCGACTCCCAGCGCGCGCTCTATGCGCCGGCTGACATACGACATCGAGAATGTGAACACCCAGAACACGACGGCGATGAACAAGTAAACCTCGCGTCCGTTGTCGATGAATGCCAGGCTGCTGTCTTGAAGCGCCGAACGTCCCATCTCCACGATATCCAGCATGCCGATGAAGAAGACGAGGCTCGTGTCTTTGAACAGGCTGATGAACTGACCCACGATGGCCGGGATGATATTCTGCAGGCCCTGCGGCAGGGTGATCAGCAGCGTGGTCTGCCAGCCCCGCAAACCCAGCGCGCGCGCGGCCTCCGTCTGTCCGGGGGACACGGCGGCCATGCCGCCGCGCACGTTCTCGGCCATGTACGCCGAGCTGAATAGCGTGATGGTTATGGCCGCTAGGTAGAGCCCGCTCACCTGGATGTTCTCGGGAAACGTCAGCGGCAGGATATGCCGCGACATAAAGAGTAGCGTTATCAAGGGGACGCCCCTGACAATCTCGATAAAGCCTATGCACGCTATCTTGACCACCGGCAGGTTGCTGCTTCTTCCCAGCGCGAGCGCGATGCCGATCGGCATGGACATCGAGATGCCGAAGAGAGCCAGCAGCAGGTTCAGCATCAGTCCGCCGATGTCCTGCGGGTTGACCGGTTCGAGGCCCGGCACGCCTTCGATGCCCTGGATCAGCAGCATGGAGACGACCACTATCGAAATCGAGACGGCGACGATGCGTTTGGGGCGGCGTAGCCCAAGCGGCCCCGCGGCTACGTAGCCCAAACCGATCGTGACGGGATTCAGCAACAGAAGGATCCGGTTGAAGAGCGCCATCTCGTGCGGCAATACGGCGATTACGAAGATGACGGCGCCGAGCCCCACGGCGAAGACGCGCGCCGTACTGCCCCACAATCGCCATGACATCCCCAGCAGCGCGCTGATCAGCAGGACGCAAACCTGGGGGCGCCAGTACTCCTCGGCCGGATAGAGACCCACAAGGTAGAGCGGGACCCGGCTGGTAATCACTTCCCAATCGGCTGTGAAGATTAGCCATCCGACGACGTTGACCGCCAGCCAGGCCAGCCCGAGGGCAAGCACGACCGTCACTATGCTGTTGAACCACGAGCTGAAGAGGTTCTTGCGCAGCCATCCTATGTAGCCGACGGTCGACGCCGGTGGCGGCGGGGGCGTGGCGTTGGCGGTGACCGCGGCGCTCACGTTCCCTTGAACCTTATGGAGCGGTTATAGAGGTTTCCGATCAGGGAGTAGGTCAAGCTCATGGCGAGATAGGTAAGCATCACCATCGAAATCAACGAAATGGCGGGCGCGATCTGCGTCATCGTATTAGCCACGCTCACGAGGTCCTGGTACCCGATCGCGGCGGCGAGGCTCGAGTTTTTGGTCAGGTTCAGGTACTGGCTGATCGTCGGCGGGATGATGACCCGCAGGGCCTGGGGGAACGTGACGTAACGCAACGTCATCCCGGTCGACAGACCCATCGATCCGGCCGCCTCCGTCTGACCTTTGTCGACAGACTGAATACCGGCTCTAACGATCTCGGCGATGAACGCCGCCGTATACATAACCAACCCGACCAGCAACGCCGTGAAACTCCCGCCGAGCTGCGCCCCGCCCTGCGGGCGTCCGAATGTGCCCTCCGGCTTGGGAACGGAGATTGTCATGGGCGTTAGAACAACAAGCGCGATGACGCTAACGCCGATGGCAATAGCGGCGCCGGCGAGTATCGGGTAGCTCTTCTTGCCTGTTTCGGATTGACGCTGGTGTAAGCGTCTGGCGGCATAGACCGCGAGGATTACGCCGACAGTGGTGGCGATAGCCCACGGCCAGAATCCATCCTCCGGAACCGGCCACGGGAGATACAAGCCGCTGTTGTTGAGATAGAACTTATCGAAGAAGACGTAGCCGTCCCGCACTCTGGGCAGGCTAAGCACGATGAGAAGCCAGAACAGCAGTTGAATAAGCAGAGGGATGTTGCGGAATATCTCGATGTAAGCCAAGGAGATCCGGTTCAAAAGCCAGTTGGATGACAGCCGGGCAATGCCCACGAGGATGCCGAGCAAGGTCGCCAGAATGACACCCAACAGCGTTGCCTTGATCGTATTCAGGGCAGCCGCCGCGAATCCGTAGAGATAGGAGTTCGACGGGTCGTAAGGGATGATCGTCTCACCGATGGGAATTTGTGCGGCGCGGTCGAGGAAGCTGAATCCAAAGGGAATGTCCCGCGCCTCGATCTCTCTGGATACGTTGACAAAGAAGAACGCCAGGGCGGACAGAACCAGTACGGCGGAAACGATCTGCACCACCCACCGCAGCACGACGATGTTGCGCCATACCGGTATTCCGTCGACGTACAGGAGCGTCACCACGGTCTCAACCTACCGGTCCTTAGACCGCATCGTTTTGAAGGGCCGGGCCGGCGCATAAACGGAACAGAGGGATGCGTGAACATCCCTCTGTTCGAGAACCTTTCTCCGAAGAGAGTCTCTCAGCGCAACGGCGGAGCGTATATCTGGCCGCCCTTCGGACAATCCGTGCACGGGGCGTTCGTCCATAGAGCGTTACGACCGCCCTCGCGCGGCAGGTCAATCCCGCCCGGCCCCAGGTTGCGGTCATAGATCTCACCGTAGTTGCCCACGCGCGTGATCACGTCCTGCATGAACGTCTCCGACAGACCAAGGGTCTCCTGGCCGAAGCTGCCCTCGGTGCCCAGCAGACGCTTGACCTTAACGTTGTCGCCGGAGGCCATGCTGGCGACATTGCCGCTGTTGACTCCGTACGCCTCGGCGTAGATCAGCCCCGACATGACCGTCTTCACGATGTCGAACCACTGCTCATCACCGTGCGGCACCACCGGACCAAGCGGTTCCTCGGAGATGGTCTCCGGGAGGATCACGTGGTCGCCCGGGTTAGGCAGGGCGCTACGGAGTGCCGCAAGCTGCGACCGGTCGTTGGTGAAGACATCGCACTGACCTTCCTTGTAGGAGTCGAGTACGACATCAGTGTCTTCGAACACCTTGGGGTTGTACTCCAGGTTGTTCTGGCGGAAGAAGTCGGCCATGTTCAATTCGGTCGTCGTGCCGCTGGTGACGCATACCGAGGCGCCGCCCAACTCATAGGCGGAAGTGATGCCCAGATCCGCGGGGACCATGAAGCCCTGACCGTCATAGAACATGGTGTGCACGTAGTTGCCCCACTGCGAGTCGCGGGAGGTCGTCCACGTCACGGTGCGCACCAGCAAATCGACCTCGCCGGACTGAATCGTCGGGCCGCGCTCGGCCGCTGTGATGAAGGTGATCTGGATAGCTTCCGGGTCGCCCAGCACGGCTGCGGCGACGGCGCGGCACAAGTCGATGTCAAAGCCCACGTTGCGGCCGGACGCGTCCAGCGAGCCGTAGCCCGGCACGTCGTTCCGGCTGGCGCAGATAAGCGTGCCGCGTTCCTTCACCGTGGCGAGACGGCTGGCCGTCGTCTCGGCCGCCATCGCCTCGCCCTCAGCCGCCTTGTCAGCGTCGCTGCCGTCACATGCCGCGACGGCGACCAGGGCAACGGCCAGCGTCAATAGCGGCCCAATCAACTTCGATCTCATGCTCGCTCTCCTAATGCCCCCGATTGGCCTGGTCGCAACCCGCTCCAGCTTACTGGACCGTGCTGGACCGTGCCGCGCACGGGGTCTAAGGCACCCGTATCGGATACCGGCTAATCCCAGGCTGCGCGAGGTGGCCCGACCTTCAGGTCGGGATGCCCTCCTAATTCACCGCGACTCGTTCGTTGATGGCGTTCACCGCCGAGTGGGCCGCTAGGACGGCGCCCTCCTGCCAGCCCGGCAGGGCGGTTACCTGATCGCCCGCAAAGTAGATCGCTGCGTCGGGCTCGCGGAGTTCCTTCGGCGCCTTGTAGCTCTCGGGCCAGCCGCCCTTCTGGTAGGGCGCCTTGAGCCACGCCCGGCTGACGCCGGACTCGATCTCTTGAGCGTATCCGGGGTGGATGCGCTCGCCCTCGGCGATAGCGGCCCGCAAGCGCTCCGGCGGGGTCATGTTCGCGAAGCGCTCGCCTTGGCCGGGTTTGTCGTCCCAGATGTAGGCGCCCAGGATGACGCCCTTGTGGCGGTGATACCCGTTGGCCGGATACCAGATCTGCGTAATGTCCTGGTCGGTCCAGGAGATGCCGCCGTAGATCGCGTGATCGTCCTCCCAGAATCGCCGGCGGGTCTGGAAGCCAATCTTGACGGCCGGGACGAACGCCACCGACTCGATCGCCGCCTGCGTCTCCGGCGAGAAGTCGTTGGGAATGTCCTTCAAGACCGGCGCGGGTATGGTGCAGATCACAAAGCCCGCGTTCAGGGCGTCCGTCGTGCCACGGCGCTGGTTCTGGTAGACGATGCGGGCGCCGCCCTGCGTCTTCCGGATCTCCTCGACGACGCTCCCGTATTGAATCAGCGGCCTCACCCGCTCTTCGAACGCCTTCGCGATGGCGTCCATTCCGCCAACCGGTTGGAGCAACGTTGGGTTCTGATCCAGGAAGTAGCCGAAGTGCAGCTTGTACTCCCAGAATTCCGATCTGAGCAGCTCGCTGAAATCGAGCGGGTCGTTCGCGTCCCCGGGTTCGAGCCCCGCGTGGACGTGCTCACCGCGATAACCGCCGCGACTCGAGCCTTTGTAGAGATGATCGGGATTCAGGTCACCGAACTCGACGAGCATGCCAAGGACGCGCTCCTTGTCATCACCCGTGAGCTCGCTGTCCAGGGCGTTGCGATTCACCGCCTTGGCGAGCAGTTCGGCCACATACCCGCGCAGGTCGGTCGTAACTCGCCGACCAACCACGGCCTCGCCGCCGAAGCGATCCACGTTGTGAAAGAGCGCGCCGCGGTTGTCGTTGGTAAAGACTTCAAGCTCAATGCCGAACTCCTTGCAATAGCCGAGGATTGCTCGGTGGTGGTAGGGGATGCGGGCCGGACCGAGGTTTGCGTACAGGTGGTCCTCCTGGTCGAAGTCAACCCATTGCTGGCTGTCGACCTCACGGATCACATCTCCGGCGCGGGCTGTCAGATTGCGGCCGCCGGCGCGATCGGTGGCCTCCAGGATCGTGCAGTGATAGCCCGCTCTTAACAGCTCATAGGCAGCCGTCATGCCGGAGATGCCGGCGCCCAGGATGACTACGCGCTTCCCATAGCCCGAGCCACGCGGCAAATCAGGTGAGGCGGCATGGACCGTCTCAGGACCCAGCATGCCCAGCGTGTTCATGGCGTGATAGGTGGCGGCAACCCCGGCGACCCCGCCAACGGCTCGAAGGAACTGCCGTTTGGTCGTCTTTTGCTGCGTCATCGCGGACTCCCGCGTCCGGACCTCAACAGGAGATTAGCTGGTCTCCACGCTGATTCCCTGCTGAGTCCCAGAGCCAATATGTGCTTCGCCGCCGACCGCGTATGGGTGCCGCCGTCGAGGCCGAGCTCCATACACGTCGCGCCTAGCTTAGCCGTTCTGATCGTGCCAGTGCGAATCGGCGCGCCGCGCGGGTGCGGCTGCGATCCCGGAGGGATGGGTTGAACCGCTCGACGACCGCGTGCGGAGCATTGTCAGCGGCTTCGATAGCAATAGTATCTCGCGGCTGGCCGATCGAACGACCCGGCTCGCACGCCAGGTTATTCCGGGCTGATTCACTTGGCCCTGAGTAAATACGGCGCCGCGATGAACGGCCCTGATTGAAATTCCCCCACTGACGCCGGCGTGATTTGACCATCGAGCGGTATGGCGCGCGATTCATCTAGGCCCGCCGTGGCGCAGCCCGGGGCTGAGATGACGTCCAAACGGCGGATCGTGGTGACGCTCGTCATCGGCATGGCCACGTTTCTGTCTACGGTCACGGCGAGCATGGTCAACGTCTCGCTCCCCACCCTTGCCAACGAATTCGCCGTGGATCTGCCGACCGTTCAATGGGTCGTCCTCGCCTATTTCGCCACCGTCGCGAGCCTTCACATATCGGTGGGGCGGTTGGCGGATCTCATGGGCCGGAAGCGCGTTTACTTGACGGGATTGGTGCTGTTCGCCGCCGCTTCCATCGTGGCCGCGTTCAGCCCGGGTGTGCGGTGGCTTGTGGCCGCTCGAGTGGCGCAGGGCTTCGGAGCCTCGACGATACAGGCTAACTCTCCGGCGCTCCTGACGTATGTGTACCCCGCGGCTCAACGGGGCCGCGCGCTCGGATACTGGGGATTCATCGCTTCCGCCGGACTGGCCTCTGGACCGGTAATCGGAGGTTTGATCCTGGGATTCGCCCCGTGGCCGGTATTGTTCCTGGTGCTAGTCCCGTGGGCCGTCGCGGCGTGCGCCGCGGGCTTCTTCGTGCTTCCCACGATTCCGAGGGTCCACGGTGAGCGTTTCGATATCCCAAGCGCCGCCTTGCTCATTCTGTGGATCACGCCGGCGGTCTTCGCGCTGAACCGAGGTTTTCGCGTCGGGTGGACCTCGGCGCCTGTGCTGGTCGCCCTGGCGGCCGTGGGCGTTTTCATAACGCTATTCCTGCTTCGACTTCGCCGCGCCGACTATCCGCTGATAGATCTTTCGATCTTCCGATCATCGAGTTTTAGCACGGCGGTTTCGGTCTCGTTACTCGGTTTCGTTTCGTTGAGCAGCGTCATGCTGCTGGCTCCGTTCATGCTGCAGAACGTGATGGCCATACCCGTGGCCCAGGTGGGCGCGATGCTCGCGATCTATCCGGTGGTTTCCGGCGTGAGAGCCATATTCGCCGGACGGGCTTCCGATCGATTCGGTCCGCGGATTCTCCGCACTTCGGGGATTCTCGGACTCGGATCCGGCTACGTGACGCTGGCCTTTCTCAGCGCCGGAGCCAGCATGTTTCACCTAGTAACGGGACTGGCGATCGTGGGCGCGGGAAACGCGTTCTGGGGCACACCGAACTCGAGCGCCATCATGGGAGGATTGCCGCGCGAAAAACTCGGTATCGCGGGCGGACTCGTGGCCGCGACCAGAACCTTCGGTTGGGCGAGCGGTCGGGCGATTTGGGGCGGGGTGTTTGCGTTGGTGGTCCTTTCGCGGACCACGGCCGGCAGCGCACTTGACGCGGGCCTAGACGTTCAAACGACCAGATTCAGGACCGCGTTTCTCATTGCGGCCGCGATGACGCTCGCGATCGCCGCCCCTGTCGTTCCTCGGTGGGCGGCGGGCTGCGTCTTCCAGCTAGGCGCGACATGTCTCTCCACCGTCTCGATTTAGACCGTGTCCCAGTTCCCTGATTCGGGCGTACGCGCCCCCTACGACGTACAGGCGCGGAACGCGGCGTCACAAATCTCGAGAGTCCGGTCGACGTCAGCGTCGTCGTGTGCGATCGAAATGTAGAACTTCTCATTCGGGACCAGCAGCAGCCCGCGTCTGATACATTCCACCGCCCATCGATGCCCGAGTTCCACGTCATGTTCCTGTAGGTCCATCCACGTTCTGACGGATTCGTTCTCGATGAAGCGGACGCCAAAGACGGGGTCCTCACCGAGAGCCTGGACCGGAATTCCGTATCCGCGTCCGGCTGCCACGATCCCTGCGCGCAGACGCGATCCGATCCGGTGCAACTCGTCGTAAACGCCCGGCTGTTCAAGGATGTCGAGTGCGGCAAGCCCGGCCGTCGCCGCAATCGGGTTGCCGCCGAAGGTACCCGTGGCCCACGCGACCTCCGTAAGCGGACGCAGGTCTCCGTCGAACTCGCGCATGATCTCTTCGCGGCCGGCGATCGCCGACATAGCGAATCCTCCCGCCATAGCCTTGCCATAGGTTGCCAGGTCGGGAGTGACGCCATAGCGCTCCTGAGCGCCTCCCCAGGCGAGTCTGAAACCCGTTACGACCTCGTCGAAGATGAGCACCGCGCCGCAGCGCGCCGTCGCATCTCGGACGGCCTCGAGAAACCCCGGTTGGGGAACCAGAATCCGCTCCAGCGGCTCGACTATGACCGCCGCCAGGCTCTCGCCGTGGCGTTCGATTATCTCGACCGCTTTTTCCGTGTCGTTGAACGGCGCGACCAGCACTTCGTCGCCGATTGAAGCCGGAATGCCTCTGGAATCAGGTTTTGCGCGCGGATAGTCGCTTGGCTCGGTGGGAACTGTCGCCCAAAGGGCGTAGTCGTGCATTCCGTGCCATCCGCCCTCGAACTTCAGGATCTTGGACCGCCCGGTAAAGGCCCGCGCGCATCGAAGCGCCATGTACGTCGCTTCCGTACCCGAGGTCTGATAGCGGACCTGCTCCGCGCAGGGCACCGCTTCGACGAGCCGCTCCGCGAGCCGTATGGCGGCCTCGTTGAGGAAGAAATAAGTGGATCCGCGTGAAAGCTGCTCCTTGACCGCCTCGACGATCGCCGGGTTGGCGTGTCCCACCAGCATGGGACCCGACCCCAGCACGTAGTCGATGTATTCCTTGCCGGCGACATCGATCACGTGACTGCCCTTACCCGAGGCAAGCACCAAGTCCACCTCTTGCGGCGGCTTCATGCGCCCCAGCGCGCCGCCCGTGAGCGCGCGCCGCGCGGCGCGTAGGAGATCGTCTTGGTGGGTTTCCTTAATGGAAGCTGGAGCAGTGCGCGCCATATGTGCCCCTCCTTGCCGCTCGCGAATTCGCACGTGCTGGACGATCCGGGAGCCTATCTCGCTGGATCTTGGTGACGCCGAAATACTAGCCTGCTCTCGTTCAGCGCGTTCCATTCGCAGCGCTCAGGTCCAGTCGTGAAAGGCGAAATTTGGCCCCATAAAACGGGCAAGGGCGTCACCTCAGGGAGCATCGATGCGGCAATTGAACGGAGTGGCGATAATCGACCCACGCTCTTTCCGTTGGTCACGAGCGGATGGGTCTGGCGGACGCGAGGAACCTGCGACTCGCGGTCGGAGCGTCGAGCATGAATCGCGGTTTGAAGGAGTACCTGGTCAATGTTGGAACGAACGGCAGCGCCGCCGCCGGAACTGGATTTCCAATCTCCGGGCCGTCGTGACTACTGGGTCACGCTCGAGCACGACAGCATCTGGGGGGAATGGCATCTTCCGCTTACCGTGTTCGTCGGGCCGGAGGCCGAGGGCGGTCGCGGACTCGTCGCCTTCGGTTCGACGCACGGCAACGAGTACGAGGGACCGGTGGCCATAAAGAATCTTCTGCGAGAGATCGAGATCGACGACGTACTGGGACGGATCATATTGATGCCGGTCCTCAACGTGTCGGCGTTTCGCAGCGGCGCTCGTGAGAGCGTGGACGACGACAACGTAAACCTCAACCGAGGCTTCGTCGATGGGGCCGGCACGTCACCCGGCATTTCGGGCATCACCCACCGTATCGCGCAGTTCGTGCGAGAGTACATCTGGCCACACGCCCATGTGGTCCTGGACATACACTCCGGGGGCCTCGTGGCCCGATATGCCCCCGTGATTCTCGCCCACCCGGTCGCGGATCCGGAACAGGCCCGACTTACGATCGAAACGGCCAGGTGGTTCGGCACGCCCTTCATAAGCCTCTTTCAGGACCTGACGCCCGGCCTGATGCTGAGCGAGAGCGAAAGGCTCGGGAAAATCACGTTGGGATCGGAGATCGGATGGGGCGCGTTTGTGAGCGCGCAGGGAGTGGCTTACGCGCGCAACGGTATTCTCGGCGCGGCCAGACTTCACGGGGAACTCTCCGGCGAGTCCGAACCCGTAGGCCATCACGCGGCTGGCACGCAAAAGCTCGTGGAGGCCGTGGATCGGTCGTGCTACGTACCCGCGCCCTGGCCGGGTCACTACGAACCCGTCCTGGAACTGGGCGCTCCGGTGGAGGTGGGCCAGACCGTGGCGCTGCTCCATGACTTCTACCGAATCGACGAGGAGCCCTGGCAGGTGAAGGCCGCCGTGGCGGGGTACGTGCTCGGTCAAAGCACAAAAGCCTTTGTCCAGGCAGGGGAGCATATCCTCGTCGTCGCGCAGGAGATACCTCCCGATCGGGGTCTCGGTTTCTGAGGCATTAGCAGCCGGCGATTCGCGTATCGCCATTCTGATACGGGGGCGGGTTGCCCGACCATGCGGAATTGATCTCAATCGCACGCTGACTACCATTAGGCCTGATCAGCTAGAGCGGATGGGAAAAAAGTCATGACCTGGACTCAGTTATCGGAACACCTCTATGTTTGGCCGGACACGTGCAACGTATATTGCGTGACCGACGGCGATCGCGGCTTGTTGATCGATGCCGGATCGGGAACCGTCGCCGAGCATCTTGGCGAGATCGGCGTAAGCGAGATCGACTGGGTTCTGCATACCCACCATCACCGGGATCAGTGTTGGGGAACTCATCGTTTCGCCGACGCCGGCGCCAAGGTGGCCGTGCCGGAACATGAGCGCCACCTCTTCGAGAATGCGGAATTCTTCTGGCGACACAAGCGCCTGTACAACAACTACAACGACCGCAGCACCTTCTTCTCGCTGGCCGAGAACGTTACCGTGGATGAGGACCTAAAGGACTACGAGACATTCAGCTGGCGCGGTCTCGAATTGGATGTTATTCCAGCCAAGGGCCACACCCACGGCAGCAGCATGCTCGTGGGGCGGATCGACGGACAAGACGTTGCGTTCACGGGCGATCTGATGTGCGCCGGAGGCGTGCTTTACCAGTATCACGCCATGGAGTACGGCTACGGCGATCAACAGGGAGCGCTGTTCACGCTGCAGTCAGTCCAGGCGCTCCGACGCCGGGCGCCACACCTGGCGCTACCTTCGCATGGGACTCCGATCGAAGACGTCGTCGGCGACTGCGAGCGGCTGGAGGAACGTCTGATGGATCTCGCCCGCCTCGGAGGGGGGATTCGATTCATGGGCCGGGATGGGGGTCACGGTCTCGACGTGCTCCCCGATCCACGGTTCATCCAGCTTTCACGTCATCTGCTGTGGAGCGGTCCCCATGCTTGCTCGAATTTCTACGTGCTGCTTTCCGAGTCGGGCAAGGCGTTCTTCCTCGACTACGGACACTCGTACGGCGCCCATATGGCAACCGGGTCCGAGCGTGAGGACGGCGACACCATGCGGTTCGTCGTCCATCATCTCGACGAACTCCGCGAAACGTACGGCGTCGAGAAGATCGACGTCGTCATGAACAGCCACATCCATGACGACCACACCGCCGGAGTGCCGTACCTCGTTCGACATGAGGGCACGCGCGTTTGGGCGCTGGAGGAGGTGGCGCAGGTGCTGGAGAACCCCGCCGCCTGGTGCAGCACCCCTTGTACCCTCAAGACACCGATACTGATCGAACGCCGGTTCAGCGACGGCGATACCTTCACCTGGGAGGAGTATGAATTCGAGATCCACCACGCGCCGGGGCAGACCGAGTTCCATATGGTTCTGGCAACGACGGTGGACGGTCTGAAGATCGCGTTCACGGGCGACAACATATTCGAGGAGCTGGCGCCGGGAATCACGGGCAGGATAACCACCCAGGTGTTTCAGACGACCGTCCTCCGCAACAGTTTTCAGCTCTGGATGCATGAAAAGTGCGCCGATGTGATGGAGGCGGTGGCGCCGGACCTGGTTTGCCCAGGTCACCGGCAGGTGATCCCATGGGACACGCGGAAGACCGCCGAGTATCGCGACTTCATAGCCCGCAAGGAACGCGTTGTGCGCGCGCTCGTGGGCGATCCGTCGGATCGATACGTGGATCTTTGGTGGGCGCGCCTGCTGCCGTACGACGGAGCGGTCGCTCCAGGTCAGGAACTCGAGTACGCGTTGTTACTGCGCAACAACCTCGACCACAAGGCGACATACGAGGCCCGGTTGCTGACTCCCGACGGCTGGAACACCGCCAACGGATTCGCGCAAATTGAGCTGGCCAGCGGTGCGCGCGGCGAGCTCACGCTGTCGGCGACCGCGCCCGAGGACGCTCAACCCCGGCGGCTGATCACGGCGGAGATTCGCATCGCCGGGGAAGCCCAAGGCCCGGTTGCCGAGGCCGTGGTGACGGTGCTGCCCGCGACCTAATCCGGCGATCGTGCCCCCCGAGGATTAAACTGCCTCCACCTGATGAATGCTGATCCGAGGGGGAACGCCATGCGCAGAAACACGTTGAAAAGCCGCTTGCTCGACGGTCAGACGGTGATCGGTACGATGGTCCAGGAAGTGACCAATCCATCGATCGCGCAGGTGATGAAGCAGGTCGGGTTCGACTTCTTCATGATCGACATGGAGCACGGTCTGTTCGGACTCGAAGCGGCGGCTGGCTCTCCTGCCGCGATTTGGAGCCATTCCAATCGACGGACGGGAGGACCGCTATCCCGAGGCGCGACGCCATATTGAAGAAGCTGCGCCGCACGGTGTGGACGCCGTCATCGAGCTGGCCGGATCGTCGAGTCTGGTGGCCGAGGGGATCCGACTCCTGCGCCCCGGGGGGTACTACGGATTTGTCGGCATGGTCCATCCCGATACCGACCTCAACCTCACAGGGGAGCAGGTGATCCGCAAGTGCCTTACCATCCGTGGCGTTCACAACTACAGTCCCCGTCATCTCGACGAGGCCGTCGCCTTTCTCGACCGCACGGCTGGATCGTATCCCTATGAGTCGCTCGTCAGTCCTCCTTACCAGCTCAGCCACATCGTGAAGGCCGTGCAGGCGGCCGAAGAACGGCAGTTTCCTCGCATGGCCGTACGCCCGAACTCGCCGTGATCAACGTAAACGGCCGCCAGTATTCTGACCACAAGAACAGGCTTGTGGCCGTGTGCGTCGATGGCTGCGACCCGGCCTATCTGCAGGCTGCAGTCGACGTCATGCCCGAGCTCGCGACGATCATCGCCGACGGCTGCGAAGGCCAGGCTCAGACCGTCGTGCCTTCCTATACGAATCCCAACAACGTCGCTATCGTCACCGGCACCACACCGGACGTAAACGGCATTCCGGGGAACTTCTACTACGACTCCAAGACAGGCCGGGAAGTGATGATGAACGATCCGGTCTATTTGCGGACACCCACCATTCTGGCCGCTTTTAGCAAAGCTGGACGGCGGGTCGCCGCTGTCACCACGAAGGACAAGCTGCGGACCATCCTGTCTGACGGCCTCGACGGCATCTGCTTCTCAGTGGAGAAGGCCGAGCAGGCCACGGAAGACGAGCACGGCATCGGTGGCGTCTTGGATTTGATGGGCAGAGAGAATCCGGATATCTACGATCCGGAGGCGAGTGTGTTTTGCATCGAGGCCGGCGTGCGCCTCTTCTTCGATCTGCTCCTGAGTCGGTCCGAGTGCGTCCTAGCCTAAGAAGGCATTGAGCCCTTCGTAGGTCAGGTCGCAGTGCTGGGCCGCGAAGTCGCGTGACCGGCCGCGGCTCCGTGCCCCACTGCGCCGCTCGGTGGGATGCAGTTCCGAGCCGGTCGTCGCGCTTCAGCTCCAAATTCGGTGCATATTTTGGTGAATAGCCTCACGGGCACTTGTGGAACCTCTACGGATGTCTCGGAAAAATCGCATGGTTGCGTGAAAGTGGTTGATCAGTCGGTCAAGCGATAGTGCTTCGGCGCTCACTTGAGTAACCTCCTGGCCCAGTCTGTACCGGTGCGGCTCGACCAGGCCAATTCCCGTGATGGGATCGTGAGGTTTCGGTGATGAAGGCGTGATCCCGCCGTGATCTCTCGCTTCGGAAGGCGTTTACCCGTTTGGGAACTCGGCCTTCCCGGCCGAAAGCCCGCCGTTGGTTAGCGAAATTCCTCTTCCAACCCTGTGGAAACGGCTGGTTTGCCTTGGCGGAGGAGGTGGGATTCGAACCCACGACCGGCTATAAACACCGGTAACCGCTTAGCAGGCGGCCGCACTAGGCCAACTATGCGACTCCTCCGATTTCGACCGCGTATCCAGGCGGAGGGGGTGGGATTCGAACCCACGAACCTTTCGGTTAGAGGTTTTCAAGACCACCGCCTTAAACCACTCGGCCACCCCTCCTCGGGGCGCTGCGATTATAGCAACGGCAACACCCCGACCCCTGTGCAACTGGGATCAGGATCCGGCGTCGGAGCGCATTCCAGACCCCGCAACGCCCCATTTTTCTATCAACCCCTTCACCGCTTCCACAACATCACTTATGGTTTCCCGATTGTCGCCGGCGAGAACCGCGACAGCTGCAGGCGCCAGCGGCCGGTACTGATTGAGGCTAGTCCCCAGGAACACCGTCACGGTTGGTGTTCCCACCGCCGCCGCCAGGTGCGAAGGAGCGGAGTCGTTACCAAGAAAGACCGAAGCAAACGTCAAGATCGCGCCAAGCTGTCCGAAGGAGGTCTGACCAACGAGATTGACGGCGTCGTGGCGCATCAAGTTTCTCATTTCCCACGCCGGCCCCGCATCACTCTCCTGGCCAACGATCACCGTCCTGGTCCCGAGTCCATCCTGCAGCCGGTCAGCCGTCTCCGCGAAACATGCCGGATCCCAACGCTTTGAAGGATTCGACCCCCCAGGATTGGATCCACCGCCGGGAGCAACCACGAGCAGAGCTCCACCGCGCAGCCCCCATTCTTCGAGAACGCGCTCCGCCGTGACCACATCGTCGGGCGCGGGATGGAACTTGGGACTCACATCGTCGGCGCTGATTCCAGCGTGGCGTGCCACATCCAGGTAAATCTCGGTTTCGTGGCGCACTTCAGACACGGGCACTTTGGTGGTTAGCGAAAAGCCCCTGCCCTTGCTGTCGAGCCCGATCCGAATCGGGATTCCGGCCAGCAGCGGCAGCAAGGTCATCATCGGCGATCGATCCGCCACAAATGCCACATCGAAAGCGCGGCTACGGAGACGGCCCGCGAGCGCCAGGTATGCGCCAAACTCGTATTTCCGCGGGGTGCCGATCTCGCCACAATCAATAATTTCGTCAATGGCGGGGTTGTTGGCCACGGCAACCTTCGACCACGTCCCCACCGCCAGCGCAAGGGTGGAATTCGGGAGCGCGACCCGCAGCGCCCGGAAAAGCGGGGTTGCCAGGAGCACATCGCCGATGCTGCACGGCTTTATGACCAGAACGGACATGGACGCCGTCAGATCGATCGCCGGCTGCTTCTTCCGGCCGATTCGGAATAAGAGGGCGAGCGAGCGGCTCAAGGCAGTGGTGCCAAGATTCCTGGCCCGCGCAGCGATCGTTCTTCTCAGAGATCGCCCCCCTCGCCCGCGGCGGACACGGCGAAGGTGAGCGTTCCGTCCGCCACCACGTCGTCACCAACCGTGGCTACCGCCGCCGCCTTGCCAACCGGTCCTCTAATGCGTTCCACGGTGACCTCCAAAACCAAGGAGGCGCCAGGTTCGACAGGTTTGCGAAATCGCATTTTATCGATCCCGGCAAATAAAACGATGCGGCCGCGGAATTCGTCGAGACTCAACAGCGCACATGCGCCGGTTTGGGCCAGCGACTCGACTATGAGCACTCCAGGCATAACCGGGCGGCCCGGAAAATGACCCCGAAAGTACTCCTCGTCGCGGCGAACATATTTGATCCCGACCGCGCGCCTGCCGGGCTCCAACTCCAGAATCTCGTCGATAAGCAGAAACGGCTCACGATGCGGCAGGATCTTGTGGATCCCCTCCCGATCCAGAACCGGCCCGGAATTCATCCCGACATCGGATCGACCCATGGCTACTCCTGAGCTCCAGCGAGTTTCGAAGGACCCCACGGGCGTCGGGGCGAGAGCCCCAGCGAAGGCCTCCGGGGGTTTCCCGAGCGATGCCGGCGACGCAGATCTTTTACCGGCGCCCATTCCCGGCTGGACGAGGGATTGGCAACAGCCGTCGCCGGCTCTTGACTACTTCGGCTGGCGCTACCCGTGTAACACCGTGGCATCAGTGGCTTACGGCACCGCGGCAATCATTCACTCCCTCCAACTCAGTCCCGAATCGCGGGAAGTCCGATTGCGTCTCGGAACGCAGCCGTCTGCCCACGCGGTATGCGACTTACAATCCCACCGACGATAACCGGTATTGATTGGAGCCCACCGCTGACCCAGGAACGCCCGCCCTCCGCCACCATTAACGGTGTCTACGCGCTGCTGGCGAATGAGTACGGCGTTCCCGAAAACCGCAACCCAGCGTCTCCGCTCGACGAGCTTGTCGCGGCAATTCTTTCTCAGAATACCTCTGATGGCAACAGCCGCCGGGCCTTCGCTTCCCTCCGAACTGCATTCAAAACCTGGGCTGAAGTGGCCGCCGCTCCCGTGGGCGACGTCGCCGACGCAATTCGATCCGGCGGGCTGGCGGATCAAAAGGCGCCGCGCATAAAGTCCGTTCTCCGTGCCGTGCTCGACGGCCCGATGGGCGGCGATCTCTCTCAGCTCGCCGGCTGGGACATCCACGACGCCAGAACCTACCTGACATCTCTTTCTGGCGTGGGAGTTAAAACCGCCGCCTGCGTACTGCTTTTCTCTCTCGGCTCGGCGGCGTTTCCGGTGGACACTCACGTCCACCGCGTCGTGCGTCGACTCGGACTCGTTCCCATGTCGGCCACTGCGACAAAGACTCAGGAGCATTTAGAATCTATGGTGCCAGGAAACCGGATGTACCCGTATCACATCAACCTGATTCGCCACGGGCGCCAGGTTTGTCGGGCGCGACGGCCAGCATGCGCGCGGTGCAATCTCCAGCCCGTGTGCGCTTTCTATTCACGCGAAGTGGCTCCAACGGAGGGCCAATAATGCCGATTTACGAGTATCGGTGTCGAAGCTGCGGGAAGAGCGTTTCGAGGCTGTTCCGCTCGTTCTCCGCCGTGCGTGAGTTTCCGTGTCCGCACTGCGGTGAGCCCGAGCTGGAACGCACCATATCGAAGGCAGCCGTCCTGCGGGGTTCAAATCCGGCCGGTGACGACTCCGGCGTCCTGGACTTCGACTCCGGCTTCGACGACGATGACCCCCGCGCCGCCGCACGCATGGCGCGGAGCATGGCACGCGAAATGGGCGAAGAATTTCCAGCCGGGTATAACGAGCTTCTCGATCGAATGGAGGCAGGCGAGACCCCAGACGAGGCCGAATTCGCCGCTGTGGACGAGGCCGAGGGCGACTCCTTAGAGGAATCGCACTGAAGTGAGTCGTCTCTCGCCATGACCGACAAGCAATCGTTGCCTTTCGACATCTTGGCGCTGGACGTGGATGGGACCATCTGCGACTACGGCTCGAATGTCGATGCCCGGACCAAGCGCGCCGTCGGTGACATCGAGGCCAGAGGCGCAACGATCGTCATTGCCACCGGGCGACGCTGGCCCACGGCCATCAAGGCGATCGAGCCGCTCGATGCGGGCACGTACCTCATCCAAAGCAACGGAGCCGTCGTAAGGCGAATAGCAGACAAAGCCGTCCTTCACGATAGATTCATCCCGAACGAAACGGCCATCGAACTCATTAAACTCTTCCGCAAGCGCGGGGTCATCGGCGTGTGGTTCGACACGCCGGGGCGGACCCATAAGCTGTTCGTTGACGGCGACTTGTCCGCCAACCGTCAACTTCAGCTCTACGCGTCGTCCAACCCCACGGCTTTTGTACCACTCGACGGTTTCCACGGTCTGGCCGATGCGATGCAGTTGGTCGTGTTTGGGGACGAGCACAGGCTTACCGCCACCGTCGCCGACATTGAGTCGGGATTTTCCGAAGCCGTTCGGCACATTCCCTGGCGGAGTCCACGGCTCGAGGGACTCGTGCTTGAGGTCCTTGCGCTGGACGCGTCAAAGGGGGCCTCGCTCCGCTGGCTAGCGAGTGAACTGGGCGTCTCCCGCCAGCGGGTAACAGCCATCGGCGACGACATCAACGACGTGGAGATGCTGCAGTGGGCCGGGACCGGGATCGCAATGGGCAACGCTTCGGATCCGGCCAAGGCCGCCGCCGACCTGCAAATCGGCGCCATCGATGAAGGCGGTCTACCGGCCTATCTCGAATCGCTCCTATAACCCCGAATCATTTCCGCCGGCGCCGAAAGCGAAGCTTATCCGCCCGTGGGCTCGGCGCGTCCGACCAGCTCCCCCGGCGGCGGGGAACATCCGCTTCCCGTCGATCCACCGGATTCGCCGACATGTCGGCGTCTCGGGTTGGCACTTTGCCGACGCACGGCCGAGAAGCAAACGTGATTTCAGATTCGCCGTGACGAGTTGGGATGGCCGCCCGCTCGGGCGGTGAAATGTGGGTGAGGGAGGCAATCGTCGGCCGGCCGGACAGGACCGCCTTTAGCGGTAACGCGTGGGCTAGTTGACCGCTCCGTCCGAACTCTTGATCCGGCGCGTCGCCGCGCTCGCTGCGGCGGTCGGTACAGCGCTGTTAGTCGGCCTCGCCCCGCCGGTACGGTTTCAGATTGACACCACCTCGGAACCCGCCAGGTCGACGGTGCTGTCCCCGGTCTACGGAGGCCACGGAGTACAGCAGTCACTCGGCGAGCCGGCGAGCCCCATTCTCCGAGCCAAGATTTGGGCCGGAGCGGGTCTGGCAGGCCCAGCGACCCTCGTAACCGCGTCCCTTGTGACCGGCGACGTCAGCGAACCCGTCCGCCAGTTTTCGTTTCAGGCCCGCCCTTCCGCCGAACCGCTCCCGCAGACCCTCGTCTTCCAGCCGTACGATCTCCCGACCGGTAGTGAGGTCAGGTTGCAACTGGCGGTTTCACCCGACGCGCAGAATTTCGTTAGCTTTGCCACCGCCTCGTTCGCGCCATCGATCAACCGCGACTTCAAACAGCCGGAGTTGGACGGCCAGCCGCTGGACTTCCTGGGACCACTTGCATACGAGCTCGAGGGAGAGGGAAGCGGATTCCGCGCCGCCTGGTTCCACGGCGGATCCGAGCGCACACGGCTGGCCGGAGCGGTCGCGGCGCTGTTGGCCGGACTCGTCCTACGCTTTCTCGGCTCGGGAATTGTGCGGCTCGCGCTTGCGGTGCCTTCAATTCGACCGCAGCCGGCCGAACCCGACGCGCCGAGACGCATCTTCTTTTACCCGTGGCTGATACCCGTCTTCGGAGTACTCAGTTTCTATTCCAGCAACATTCTGGTTTTCGAGCTAAGTGAGATGGTCCGTCCGATCGCCATTTCGCTGGCCGCCGTGACGATTTTCCTGGCCGCGCTGTGGATTTGGTTGAGGGATGCCGGATTAGCAGCGGCGATTGTGGCGATAGTAGCCGCCGTTTTTGTCTCGTACGGGCACGTCCATGATCTGATCGACGCCAGCGGCGATCACAGGGTCTGGCTTCCCGTTGCCGTCGTTTCGATTGGAGTATTCGCGTACGCGGCATGGTTCCGGCGGCGATGGGCGCGCGGGGTCGGCAGGTTCCTCAACTACGCGACGGTGCCGTTGGTGGCTATCCCTTTGGTCAGCATAGGTCTCCTATTTCGCCCGTCGGTAGAACTGGATGATCCGTCGATACCGGACCGGGCCGCCGCCGCGATTTCGGGTGTTGTCGAACGTCCCGACATTTACTACATCATCCTCGACTCTTACGACCGCGCCGACATGTTGGAACCATTCGACAACAGCGCCTTCCTCACGTCGCTGGAGGACCGCGGCTTTTACGTGGCCGACCGGGCCCGAAGCAACTACCGCAAGACTGAATTCTCGATTCCGTCGTCACTCAGCATGCGATATCTCGATGAATTCGATCGATTTGGAGACGCCGAGAAGGTTCAGGCTCGCGAACTCGCCAGGGATCATCTATTGGGTCGTGTGTTGGAGCGTCTCGGTTATCGAACCGTGCATCTGGATTCGGGGTTCTCGGCGACGAGTTCCAACACCGCCGCGGACCTCTTGGTCGATTTCACACCGTCTGGTCCGGTTGTGATTCGTGACCGGGCGGGTCCAACGGGCACTTCCGGCGACTCGCGGGTGGCCCCAAATCGATTCCTCTGGGAATTCGCGCGGACCACCCTGCTCAAGCCGTTCGTCGACGTCCTCCGGCGCCAGAGTCAGCGGGCTCCGTACTCATGGTCCGATCCCGGACGCGCGCTGGCCGCGTTCGCTTACCTTAGGACGATCCCGGCCCTCGACGGCCCCACATTTACGTTCGCGCACATCATCAAGCCCCACCATCCGTTCAATTTCGACCGGAACGGGAACATCTCACCCTACCCGGGTTTCTCCGACGACCACGATCCCACCGTCCCCGGCGCCTACCACGGGCAGCTTCTTTACGTAACCGAGCTCGTGTTGGAAACGGTCGATTTCCTCTTGCGGGAGTCCAGTCAGCCGCCCGTAATCGTCATTTCATCCGACCACGGGACCGGCATGGGTTTGGGAGACGACGCCAGAAACGCGATCTTGGCGGCATACCATCTCCCAAACGGCGGCAACGAAGTGCTCTACCCGTCTATCACTTCGGTGAACTCTTTTAGGGTGATCCTCGACTACTACTTCGATCTCGGCATGGGCCGCCTCGAGGACAAGGTCTTCGATTTCTGACTGGTCGAGCCGCGTCGCCGAAGCCCCTGGGCGGCTATCGACGAGCCTATTAGGGCCTCGAGACCCGGGCTGGCACCAGCGTCGACGATTCGGAGATGAGGGCGGAAAACGATCTGACCCGGGAACTCAAAGACCACAACTGACCGATCAGTTCGGCGGATAGGAGCGCCGGTCCAGCCACGCACTCCAAGCTCAGTCAAGGTCCACATACCACAACATCTGAATCTCTTCGGGGTAATCCGCGTAGGCGCCAGGATGTATCGCCTCCAGACGGAAGCCCTGGCGAGCGTAGAAGCGATAGGCGGCCACGTTCACGTTCTGGGTTTCTACCTTCAACCGTCGCAAGCCGCTGGCTTTTGCGAACGCAACCGCCTCGCGGACCAGGGCGGTCCCGATGCCGCTTCTCCGGTTGTCAGCATCGACGCGGAGGTCCCACAGAAGGCCCAGCTCGGCTCTATCTTCGAGCAATCGAATGTTTGGAGTGTCAAATGCGACGACCGCGCCTCCAAGACGCCTCTCGCCCAAGAACGCAGCGAAGATTCTCCAGTGTGAAATGTCGCCGAACCGCCGCGATCGGGTAACCGGCTCCGCTTCGTCGTAGTCCTTGACCACCGGCGGATCCACGGCGGCTTCCCTAATCAGAACCACCTCTAATCCGTGGTTGTCCCATCTGACCGATAAAACAGTGTCGTAGACGAACCTGCATGACACGGACCCGTATGCTTCCGGGTCGTTTGAAGGTTCGCGTCGGATCACCAGCCGCACGCGAACTCCTTAATAAAGCAGGGGCGATCGATGGAATCTCATTCTTCCATGGCGGGAGAATCGCCGCTGGACGTTGCTTGCTCCGGAATCTGCCGCTCATTGTGGAGCTTGAACTCGGCGAATCTTGGGCGAGCGCGGCCCGCGGTCGCGATAATGCCCACGTACGTAACTCCGAAGACTGCGCCTGACCTAATAGCCTAGCGGCGTGAATGCACCCCGTTTGCGCCATCTCATGAAGCTGCCAGGTGGACGGCTCTTGCCCAAATTATTCATGAACAGCGTAGGACCCGAACCGGTAATCCCACTTGGGCCAGGTCAACCCCCCCCCTCTGTCCCGGGCCAGAATCTCAGCGGCACATTGGTCCTCGGTAACAGCTATCATTGCGGGAAATTGAAGTGAGCAGGGTTGACAACCGCGAGCCGATCCAATGAAGCAAAATGACGGATAAAGCCGGCTCGGGACCCGGTAATGGCCCTGGTGATTTCTTCCCGATACGGCTGGACACGCTGCGCGAAGAAAGCGTCGTTGATTTCGACGTCTGGATCGAGCAGGAAGATCAGATTGTCCTTTACCGGCAGAGTGGCATGCCGCTGGACAGCGAAGTAATTGACCGGCTCACCGAAAACAAGATCACGCAACTGCTGGTTCGGCTCGACGATCGGCAGAAGTTTTGCAGCTACGTTGAGTCGCACCTGTCGACCATAATCGATGATCCGAAGCTGGATGAGCCTGAAAAGGCGCGGGCGGTCAACCTCGTAGCGACCAATCTCGCCCAGGAGCTTATTGTCGAGCCCGACGGAGATAACGTCGGCCGCGCCCAGAAGCTGTTCGTCATGATGTCGGCCCACGCCGATCACAAACCCGATTTTCTGGCCAGCGCGATCCGAGCGGCCAGCACGGACGGACAATTGCAGACGCATTGCGTCAATATGGCCGTATACAGCATTGCCTTGGGGTCGTATTTGAAAATAGGCGACGCGGCCGTTCTCGGCGACTTCGCGGTCGCGGGTTTTCTCGCCGATATTGGAAAATCGTACGTGCCGCCGGAAATCTTGCTCAAACCCGCACAACTCGACGACGACGACTGGAAGCATGTCCAACGTCATCCGATCCAGTCGGTTGAACTTGTGGGCAGGCACTTTCCCGATAATTCGCTGATAGTCGAAGCAATAATGCAGCACCACCTTCGCATCGACGGTTCCGGTTATCCGAAGCTGCGGGGGGACGGAAATGTCGATCTGATGGGGCAGGTCGTTGGTATTGCGGACGCGTTTGACGGGATCACAATGGAGCGACCCGACCGTCCCAAGAGTGCATCATTCGAAGCGCTGAAGATCCTTACGCAAGAAATGCGAGGCAAGTTTGATGACGTTCTTCTCAAGTCATTCATTCTGTGCCTGGGCGACGTTGCGTCGGGCTCGATCCGCTCGGGCAAGTGATTCTGCGGTGAGATCTTCCACGTATGCCGGATCTGCATCCACATTTAGATTCTTGAACAGGCCTGACCCCCGGAAAAACTCTCGTCTATTTTCGCACCGCCGCAGTCCAAACGACGCCGCCTTAAGTGCGCCGCGTATTGCCAACAAAGGCAGTAAGCATCGCGGACTCCGCACAAGGGGATCGGGGACGTAGGAGATGAACAACTTCTCGGGTGACCTTCCGTCGAAGTCAGCGGTGGCTGGGTAGTTCTGGGGCGCGACTTTCGGATCCGGTCGCGTTCTTTTCACCTGCGATGACGGGGTCAAAACCTAGCTGATAACGGATAAGTCTCCGATTCACCCTCGCGACAACAACTGTCCCGATCAGCCCGGCGACAATGGACACGTCACTTCGAAACAAGGAAAATTGACCGTCGTGGATTCGGCGGGCCGTGCTCAATGAGTCGTCGCAACTGCCTTCCCTTGGGTTGGTTCTCGATATCGCGATTCCGGGCTTGAAGCGAACGATGAAAAACACCGCCGACATCGGGGCCGCCTGAAAGATGAACCCGCCTCTTCCGCCCTCCAGACACAATAGATTTGCAGATTGCCGACGCGAGAACCGTGTCACCTACGATCGAGGCATTTGGACCTTCAGCGCTCCCGGCCAATTGATCTCTTCCTGATCACGGCTCCACACGGACTTCACCGAACGACGGCGTGCCGAGTTAATGGAGCTCGCGCGCAAGCTGCAATCAATGCCATACCTCGCGTTCACACCGAGTCTCGCAGCCATGGCGCTTAGATAATCTCGGCTATTTCACGTCCGGGCGATTGATGTGTGACAGCGCCAGACTACGAATGGCAGGGCCACTGTAGGGAGCAATCGAATGGTCGAGCTGACGAATAATTCAAATTCACTTCTGGTGGTCGGGATCTGCGGTTGCTTGCGCTCTGGGAGTTACACACGGATGGCTCTCCGGATTGCGCTGCGAGGCGCCGCCGAACTTGGGGTCAAAACTGAACTCGTTGACCTGGCGGATTACGAACTACCGTTCTGTGACGGCGGCGATAGCGAACCGCCCGCCGATGTTCTCAGGCTTCGGGACACCGTAAGGCCGGCCAATGGCTTGATTCTCGGCACGCCCGAATACCACGGAGGCTTCAGCGGAATGCTGAAGTACGCCCTGGACCTTATGGGCGACGCCGAGACTGAGGGTAAGTTGATTGGTCTCGTCGGGGTTTCAGCTGGCTCGCTCGGTGGAATCAATGGAATCAACGCGTTGAGAACCGTTGGAAGGTCCCTCCACGCGTGGGTCATTCCTGAGCAGGCGGCGGTACCGCACGCGCGCGAGGCATTCCGCGATGACGGTACTTGCAGCGACCGTCAGCTCGAAGAGCGAATTCTGGATGTCGGAAGGCAGATGGCCCGCTTTTCGTACCTGCTTACTTCGGAAAAGGCAAAGGAGTTCCTGCAAGCCTGGGAAAGCGCAACCCCAAAACCCAGGCGCATAGAGCGGCTCCTTAACGCCTGATTTGCCATACGGCAATTTCAAGTCATGGCGCATCTCGACCCCTGCCCTTGAGCGCCTGGGAAACCGGCAGCAGCCATACCGTGACACCCTCCGCCGCAAGGAACCGCGCTCGCCATCGCACATAACCTATCCCATATTTAATCCCGTCCATTTAAGGCGGAGCGCTCCCAATGACCCTGAAGCGCATAGACGGTATTTCGCCTTGGCGCCGGTCGGACGGCGGTGACGGCGTACAACTGAGCGCGTCTCGCAGCTGCCAGATCGGCGTGAAAATTATCCCGACCGATGTCCACGTGGACAGGTGTTTAGGATTTGGAGTCAAATACCCACTGTTGGACATATGTACGAAGGGGCTCGAAATTGTCAGCGGAGCAGAACAAAGCGCTGGTTATACGTCACTATGATGAATCTTGGAACCAGCAAGATGAAGACGCGGTGGACGAAATCTTCGCTGAGGATTTCGTCGGGTACAGCTCGGGCTCTCCAGAACCGATCAAGGGACGGGAAGGAGTGAAGCAGTCATTGGAAGGATACCTGTCCGCCTTCCCGAACCTTCAAATGACTATTGAGGAGACGGTCGCCGACGACGACAAAGTCGCTGTCCGTTGGTTTGCCGAGGGAACTCACAATGGGGACTTTCTAGGGATGCCCCCGACAGGTAAGGACGTCGAGGTTGGAGGTATCGACATCTTCACGGTCGTCGACGGACAAATCAAGGAAGCGCACGGCTTGTACGACCATGCGGGCATGATGCAGCAGCTCGGCGCAGGCGAGTCCGACTGACCGGACCCGTTTCAGGCAGGCTGACAGCCGGGGTAGTTAGCCAATCGCGCGGCACGGCCTTACAAGCGATTCCAGGTATGGGATAAGACGCCGGGGTCGGATCGGTGACTGGAGCAGCCGTCGGATCTCACGGCGACCGTAAACTCCATATCTTCGAGCGTTCGGTGCGCCGCGCTCGGCTCCGCATCGTATCCCGGTCCGTAGATCGGCACGGTCAGACGACGACCGGCGCGCTTGCACGCCCTCAATATCTCCCGCTGCGCCAGCACGCGCCCATGCGTGCCTATCGCGGAATCGCCTCGTCGCAATTCCAGTCCAGAAGCATCTGCGTTCGTTCGCACATAACGGCGACTCGTTTGCGGCCATCGTCGGTGGACAGCATTGTTTCGCCCAGAATCACTATTACGTAAGCGATGCCTGCCAGGTGGGACAGCAACGCCAATCGAAGGTCGGTGAGAAACTCGTCGTACGAATAGCCTTTGACACTGCAGTCCATCAGATCCGCGTGGTACTCGGTCATAAGTTGATTCTCATGCTGTCGCCTGCTCTCGACCGCAAAACTCCACATGATGAACGTTGCCACATCAGAGGCAGGCCTGCTACGTCCGGCCACTTGCCAGTCAATCGCGATTACCTGATTCGCAGCGTTATCTGCATCGTCAAAGAACAGGTTCCCGAGGCTGAAATCGCCGTGGTTGAGAGTAACGGGGCGACGAGCCATTGCTACCTGAACGTCCGCGAGTTTGGGTACGAGCCTGCGGGCTATGGCCTCAAGGCCGGTAGGTAGGTGATCCCCGGCCATCTCCAAAAACGGCTCTAGATTTCTCGCAAAACCTTCTTGAGCTGCTCGTAATAGGCTGGGATCGGCGGGGTTGAGCAGCCAGGACAACCCCGCGAGCCGTTCATCTTCCCACCATTTCGCATGCATCCTCGCCAGTGATCGCAACGCTGCACTGGCGTCGTCGAAGCTGCAGTCGTCCGCTTGGTCCACCGCCCGCAGGTGGCTCAGATCCTCCAGCAGGAGAATGACGTAGCCGGATTCCGCGTCGTAGTCGGCGAAGTACAGCACGGGCGTGGCCATGCCGCTGGCGGACGCCAATTCCAGGTAGAACCGTACCTCGCGCTCATAAACGCCAATGTTGTTAAGGAACTTACGATTCTCATGGTCTGGAAGTGCAAGTTTGGCGATCAGGGTGCGAGGCGCGGCGCGCTCGCTCCGATCGTAGACCAGGTCGACGCGGTTGACGTGGCCAGCAAAGCCCTTAAGGCCACCGATGTTTGTAATCGTTATCGACTCGACCTTCGATGACTTGATCACGTCCTGCTCGCGCAGTGTCGCGGTCAGCCATTCCGGCGTGATCTCGTCAGAGGTGCGTGGAAACTGCATGGCGTCTTCGCCTCCCGACTTTTTTTTGAGCCTTCAAGATCCCCCGTTGCGCCGCATCCGCATTACGCCACGAAGCCCGCGTCCACCGGCATGGCCACGCCGGTCACAAAGGATGCGGCATCGCTGCACAGAAAAGCGACCACCTCGCCTACCTCTCCCGGTTCGCCAAACCGGCCCAGCGCCTGCCGTCGAAGAAGTGACTCTGAGATCGCCGGATCGTCGATCACTTCCGCCACCATCCGGGTTTCGATACCTCCCGGACAAACGGCGTTAACTCGAATGCCCTCAGAGCCGTATTGCTTGGCGGCAGACTTCGTGATGCCGATCACCCCGTGCTTGGAAGCAGAGTAAGGAGCGTTGGGTGGGTTTCCCCTCAGTCCGGCTATGGAGGCCATGTTGACGATCGCCCCGCCACCAGTGGTTAGCATCTGCCGGATCTCCTCCTGCACACATAGCCAGACACCGGTGAGATTGACCGCTATCACCAGGTCCCACTCCGCTCGAGAATAGTCCACCACCAACTTGGACTCCCCGGCGATCCCGGCGTTGTTGAAGGCGCAGTCAAGTCGGCCGAAGTGATCGACGGTTTCTTGGACAGCGGAGCGAACATCGTCCTCTTTTGATACGTCAGCGCGGATGAGGAGGGCCTCGCCACCGGCTTCCTGGATCTCAGAGGCGGTCTGTTGACCACCCTCAAGGTTCTTATTTACCACCACGGCTACCCTGGCGCCCTCGCGGGCGAACACCTTCGCCGTCGCCGCGCCGATGCCCGAACCTCCGCCGGTGATGAACGCGACCTTGTCATCGAGGGAACCGGCCATGCTTGTGCCTCCTGTCTCAGTCGTACGGCCTCAATCGCGCCCGGCAAATCCGCTGCGCCGGTGGCGCTCGTCGAAAGTCTCCATAGACAAGCTTATTTACGACGGTGTTCCCGGTTGGAAATCGAATGCAACCGCGATGTGGCAGAGTGGCGCGGCGGGCACGGTAAGAATCGGCGGAAGGCCGACCCCCTCACCCCCTATGTGCGTTCTTTGGTGACGGAGATGGCGCGGAGATGTTGGATGTTCGATTCGGATCAATCCCTCTGTTTGACGCGGTCGCTTCGCTGCCGTCAATCGTTTGCGCGCCAGGCTAGTTGCCCTAGTCGAAAGCCACCAAGCTCATGAGGCGGATCCGTCCTCTAAGGTTGGTGTATCTGTATCAGGTTGCCGCACGTGTCATCCAGAACAGCAACGAATGCAGGTCCTGTCTGGGTTGGCTCCATCGTGAACCGAACGCCTAGGCCCTTCATCCGCGCGCACTCTGCCTGGATGTCATCGACGGCAAACGAGGTTGCAGGAATCCGTGCCTCATAGAGGGCTTGCTTGTACGTTAGCGCCGCGCCATTGATGAGTGGATTGTCGTCGGGTTCCAAGGCCAATTGAGCGCCATCAGACTCCTCGGGCGACACGACGGTCAACCACCTGGCATCCCCCATGGGCATATCGTCCTTCTTAACAAAGCCGAGAATTTCCGTGTAGAACGTAAGGGCCCTCGCCTGATCGTTCACCAATACGCTAGCCAACACAATTCTCAATTGGATGTCTCCCTTTGAAGTGACGGCTCGATTCCGGCCATCGAGATCGCACTCCGATGGTGCCGTAAATATTGCCGGCACCGGAACCCCCAGGGCGAGCACCGACGGTAGGCGTGTGATCATCCCCCGGCTGCAGTTTGCAAGGTATCCGTGACCCTCCCAGTTCCTTAAATCGCCTGAACGAGAGGAAGGTTAACTCGGTGAGTAGCGGACTACCCCCCAGTAACGTGCGAGTCTCGTTGCTACCGGCTTCTCGTCCACTGGTGCCGCGTTTTGCGGCTGTGCTTCGCCGTTCCGACCGACGCCTGATCGCCATGAGTCGAATCGAGTGCGACAAATCGATCTTGAACGAGCGAAAAATCGTAGTAAAAGCGTTGCCCACCGGCTCGTTTCGCTGGCCCGGACGGTGGCATTGTCGCCGTGAACATCTCGGGAACTTGCAGGTCCGGCGCCAGATAATACGTCCGCGCCGCCGAGGTATTTCTATCGACAAGCACCAAGAAGAGCGGGAAATAGATTCCCACTGTCATTCGGTCATTTTGCGGATTCCAGGCTGCTCCTGGGATTCGACTCGGAACCATATCTATATTCGAGCGGTAAGCCGTCTTTACCTGGGCTAAGAAACCGCAGAAATCACAAATGACGTCGGCGCACTTGAAATTGGTTGGAAGTTTCTTGAGCGTTCGACTTCGTTCGCAGCTTGGACAGGCGTAGTTCCTCACTACGTGGTCCTCGCCGAACGCTCCAAGTTTCTGCTTCTTGGTCGCCATTGTTACATCCGAGAATTTCAGCACCTTCTAGGGGAGTATGGCACCGGTCGAATCACTTGGCAGCCTATTTCTGCCCCCATTTTTCACGGGCTTCCGATTCCGGTTGCCGCAAATCGCCCAGGTCGTTTACCCCCGTTGCTACAAAGGTCGAGCGACTCGGAGGCCAAACCTCCGATCCGTACTCTTAAGTCGCGGGTGAAAGGAGCGGAGACATTGAGCTTTTTTCAGGCAAATGCTGGAGTTGCCCGGGATTGACTAACACATTCACTTTGCCGCCTGGGTGGTCCTGGTGTCGATTATTGCGCGTCTCGTTCCGTACTCCTCCAGCCACAGGTGTCCAAACGCTGCACGCAGCCTGAAACGGTTGTTAAAGACTTCGATGAAGTCGAAGATCGCGTCACGGGCTTGCCGCGCAAGCTAGCCTTGAATCTCTCTACACGGCGGTTCTCGGAGGCGTTGCGGCCCCAGTCGAGTCCTTGGATGGAAATCGAACGCCGGTGACCGCCGATCTTCCCGAGCCGCCGGAATCTGGGAGGGATATGAGATTCTGGCGCCCCGCAGGTCCCACGGCCGAACCCTATCCGGGGTCCTGCCCAACGGCGGCCGCTATTGCAGCCTGTGCCGCCGCCAAACGCGCTACAGGGATCTTGAAAGGCGACGCGCTCACGCCAGTGAATCCGATCGAGTGGAACAGTTTTACGGATTTGGGATCGCCGCCCAGCTCGCCGCCGGTGGATATATCGATGTCCGCCTTCGCCGATCTTGCCCTCCGCACACCTTCCTTGACCATGTCCAGCACCGCGCCTTGTATGGTCTGGAAGGGATCGGCGCCCAAGATGCCGTGCTCCAGGTAGAACGGCAGAAAGGTGGCGTCGTCGCGGCTCATGCCGAGCGTCAACTGAGTTAAATCGTTCGGTCCGAAATAATAAAAGTCGATCTCCCGCGCAAGCTCCGCGGCCCGAATTATGGCGGCCGGAGTCTCAGCCATGATCCCGAGTTTGTAGTCAACGCGTACGCCGGTCTCGCGCTCGACGCCCGCCGCCACATTATCCGCCAGCCTCGACAGTTCACGGACCTCACCCACATCGAAAACCATGGGCAGCTCGATCTGCGGCAGCGCGGCGCCGCCTTCGTCTATCACCCTGGCAGCCGACTGAAACACCGTGCGAATCTGCATTTCTCCTATCTCCGGGTAAGTCACCGGCAATCTGATTCCGCGGTGGCCAAGCATGGAGTTCGTTTCAGTTCGCTGGCCCGCGAGTTCCCGGACATCCGCGGCGCTCAATTGCATGAACTCCGCGACCCGCTCGACTTCCGCATCGGTCTTGGGAATGAACTCGTTTACGACCGGGTCCATCAACCGCACGGTAACCGGCCGGCCGGACATCAGCCGGAATATCTCCAGAAGGTCCTTGGAGTGATATCGATACATGGCATCGAGCGCTCTACGTCTCTGCGCCTCGTCGCGGGCGATAATCATCGCCGCGAAGGCCGTCCGCCGTTCTGGCTCGGGCCCGAAGAACATATTCTCCGTGCGCAGCAAACCGATACCCTCGCCGCCGAGCGCCAGCGCATCGCGGATTTGGGCGGGCGTATCGGCATTGGCAAAGATCTTCAGAGTGCGATGCTCGTCGGCCCACCCTAAAAACTTGTAAAACCTGTGGGATAGCTCGCGTTCCGCCTCGTCGAGCTCTTCCCCGTTCAACTGCCGCTTGATGGGCGAGTCCTGAACGTCCACCTCTCCGCGAAACACCTGCCCCCGCGCCCCATCGATGGATACCGTGTCGCCGTGTTTTATCACCGTGCCGTCGACGATCATCTCGCCGGCGCGTTCATCGATGACGATGGATTCGGCGCCGACGACGGCCGGCTTTCCCAGGGCGCGCGCAACGATGGCGGCATGGGAAGCGTAGCCGCCGTAGGTGGTGAGCATGCCGGCAGCCGAGTTCATCCCATCGATGTCGGCCGGCGTCGTTTCAGGCCGGGCCAGGATCACCGGCCGGCCTTCGCGTGCCATTTTTACGGCTTCGTCCGGATCGAAGACGACCGGCGCCGTGACCGCTCCCGGCGATCCCGCGATTGCCTGGGCCGCCATGCGTCCCTCAGCGGCGGCCCGAGCCACCGATTCGTCGCTGAACGTGGGATTGAGCAAATCGTTCAGCGAACTGGGATCGCCGAAGTCCAACAGCGCTCCGCGCTCGTCCTGGAGGCCTTCCTGGACCATGTCCATAGCCATCCGTAGCGCCCCTCGTCCGGTACGCCCGCCCAGATTTCGGGTCTGGAGAATCCAGAGGTCGCCGTCTTCAATCGTGAACTCGATATCCTGCGGCTCCCGGTAGTGTCCTTCCAGCACCTTGCCGATCTCGTCCAGACGAGCCGCGCACTCGCGCAGCCGGGGGGATTTCTCATCTCGCAGCGAGGGGAGGTCGTTAACCGTATGCGATCCACCTACGACATCCTCGCCTTGCGCCCGGAGGAGGTAGCTACCGTGGAGCCCGCGGGCACCGCTTATCGGATCACGGGTGAAGGCGACCCCGGCGCCCGAATCCAGGTCCCTGTTGCCGTAGACCATGGCCATCACTGTGACCGATGAATAGGTATCGTCCGGAATACCCTGGATCCGGCGATAGGTACGGGCCCTATCACTGAATGTGGATGCGAAGACCGCCTCAATCGAGCGCAGGAGTTGTTCCCGCGGGTGCTCGAGCACGTTCGTTCCGGCAGCCCCGGCGACGGCCGCAAGATACTCCTCGACAAGCTTCTTCAGCGAGCGCGCACTCAGCTCCGAATCCGACTGCATGCCCAGCCTATTCAGGGCCGCGGCCTTGAAAGGCTCGAGAACCGCCGACCGATCCAGTCCGAGCACTGAGCCGGCGAACACCTCGATGAAACGGCGGTACGAATCCCAGGCGAAGAGCGGGTCGCCGGAGATCTTTGCAAGCCCGCCGGCGACATCGGGACTGAGCCCAACATTCAGAATCGTATCCATCATGCCGGGCATCGAGATCCTGGCGCCCGACCTTACGGCGAGGAGCAGCGGCGCGGTTGGGTCGCCGAATCTTGCTCCAGTCCGCTCTTGGAGCCACTCCAGATTGCGCTCGATCTCTTCTCTCAGACGGGGGCTCAGACGGTGCCCTTCCTCGAAATAGAGCCGGGCCTGCTCTGTCGTAATGGTGAAACCCGGCGGGACGGGCATGTCGCGGGTCCGCCCCGAAGAGGGATCTTTGTACTGAAGATTTGAGATCTCCATGAGACCCGCGGCCTTCCCGCCGCAGAGCCATCGCCGCGCGGCGGCATCGTCCCCGCCGGGCATCGCCGCTCCCCGCTCTCCAAATCGATAGACGGGCTCGGGATCGGCCACAAGGCCGGGCCGCAGACGGACCGGAAAATAGCGAGCCAGAAGCTTCTTTTGATCTTCGATACGAAGCTGAGAAGCGACCAGCCTCTGACCGGAGTCGATGCCTTCCAGAGTGTTCGGCAGAAGCCCGGTGCGGTTGAGTGCCGCCAGTAACGCATTTGGCTTGGTATTAAAGAGATGCGGTGTAAAGAACACCAGCAAGACGTCATCGCCGTCCTGAACCGCCGTTACCGGCTGGACATAAAGGTTTCGGATGCCAATGCGACGGTGCAGAGTCTCGACCAGCACCGTGGAATCGACTTTCATGGGAAAATCGATGTACTGAATATGGCGGCTGCGAAGAAGCTCCAGCTTGATTCGATGGACATCCAGCGGCCCTCCGTCCAGCCGGCCGCTCAGGCGGACCAAGCCGACATGAAACTCGGTTCCGCCAGACTGGAAGCTGGCATCGGTGGATATGGCCGGTTCCAGTGCGCCACCCGCATGCTTAATCTCCTTGCGGAACACCTCGAAGAGGCGGTCACGCGACTCGCTTTCCATCCGATCGAAAATGAGCTTCGAGTCTTCCCAATGGTGGTAGGCCAAGTTGAACGTCATCCCGAGATAGTTGGCGGCTTGACGGCCCTCGCCCACATTCGGGTCGTTGAACTTGCGGTGGGTCATGACCCTTACCGTGAGGTCGGTCAGCGCCTTCATGTTGCTAAGTTCCAACAGCAGAGTCGCTATGTTCGTCGTGTTGCAGGAGAGACACTGGACGGAATTTCGCCGGCGGCCCGATTCGCTGAAGTAGCTGTCCGGACTTGCCCCGCTCAGGCGAAATGCGTCGGATAGGAAGATTCGCCCTCCCGCCACCACGGCGGGCTCGTTGTACCCCTGGTAGATCGTGGGTATGCCCTTTTTCTCGTATTCCTCAAACAGAAGGTCGCGGTACAGCTCACTGGTCTTGATGCTCTCGCCCGATCGCGGATCCGATGTCTCCAAGAAGAGACCGTCCATGATGTGGCCCACGGGAGCGCGGACTTGCGTTCCCGAGTCGGTGGTTCCGATGAGCAGGCCGCGATCGAGCAGATCCCGAACGCTTCCCGATAACGCGATCCCAGCTTCCTTGTATGCGGCTGCCTGTCCGGTGAGAAGCCTACCCCCGGAAAAATCGAACATCTCATCGAACTCGAACAGCGGAATGCCATTTGCCAGGGCGTGGCGCGCGCGCTCATTCGGCGTTCGGTTCCAGGCTGTGACTTTGAAAGCGAGTCGGCGACTCAGAACGGCCAGATCGCCGGATATCCCTCCAAAACCAAATGCCAGCTGCACCGTGGCCGGTGCCGCGATAAGCGGCCCTTCGTCAATCGAGCTGAAGGCGACCGTGGCGGCCTGCGGGGTCGGGGCAGGATCATCTCGGATGAATAGATCCACGTGCATCACCCTGGCGTTGTCATGCACATCGCCGCCCAGCCGGCTTCTCATACCGGCCAACCGGCCCAGCGCAAACGGCGCGATCTGGCGCCCCGCCACTCTCGGATCTCGATGAAACCCGCCCGCTTCGCCGGCGAGGAAGAGTTTGAACTCAGACTGGTACCGGTCTACTAGCTGAATCAGTACGCGATCGCGGGAGCAGAGGCCGTGTATGTACCCAAGGAGCGCGTAGAAGTAACTTCGCCGGTGGAGCGGATCGTCCATGTTGACGGGGGCGCGCGGGCACGTGCGAATCGTAAGGTCGCCGGAAGTTTTGGTGGCCTCGAGCACTTCCACCCCGTCGATTGAGATGCCGAATTTACTGTCCCCGAGGTCCCGTTCACTCGCGATCCCGATTTTCAGCGGCGCAGGGCCATCGCCGGAATTTTGGGGCGCGACTCCTTCCAGAAGGGACAGATCGACGATTTCGGATGCGGGCGGACTAAGTACTGGGGTCGTATCCGCCCCCGCAGTCGTTGACTCCTCCAGAGCGGCGGCGCGGTCCAAAAATTCCGCGATCCGCAGGTCGGAACGGGAGAGCGACAACTTGCGGTCGATCAGCGCATTGGCCGGCGCCAGATTGCCGTCCACCGCGCCCACTGCACGCAGGACCGCATGCAGGCGGGCGGGAATCCGAATTGATTCCTGGGGTATGAGGGCCACGATCTTGAAGTTCTCGTCATGCTGCTGAACCAGGGCGGCCGTAATCTTGTGGTCGTATATCTCGCCGAGCTTCTGGAACAGGATGTTCTGGATCTTGGTGGAATCGAGGCGCAGTCCGTGTCCGTCTCGGGCAAAATCGACCAGACGGATTCCCTCGGACGCCTGGAGCAGATCGGCATAAGCGGTCGCCGTCAGCGGTTCGCCACCGCGTGCGTGGGCCCTCACCGTGATCTCGCAAAATGTGTGAATCGTCCATGGACCGATCCTATTTTGGATCGAAAGCGCAACGTTCCGGCCCTCCCGTGGACCCGGTTCGCTGAGGGTACCCAGTAGATTCACCCAGCTGGAATCGATCCGCTCGAACAGCTCCAGAGTCCGAGATTCGAGCTTCCCCGCGTCGCGCAGGGAAGCTCCGTCAGTCGAATGGCGATTCAGCTCGCCGTAAGGCGGGGACGTGGGGATGAGGTTGTCGATGTGGATTTCCACCCCGCCGCGGATGTCATCCAACTCAAATAGCGGGGCGAGCAGTTCCGCGTAGGCCGTCTCCAACTCTCCGGCGAAGCCGATTCTTTGGACAATGGCGGGCGGCTCGGAGCAGGAGACGAAAAACAGTTCCGCTCCCTTTGGATCGTCTTTGTAAACGATGGGACAACCGAGCTTGCTGGCAATCTGCTCCGCCGCACGCCGGTTTGCCTGCTCGGCGGTCTCGTCAAACTTTAGAAAGCCGCCCTCTGGCAGCGGTGTTGTGCCCGGCGAATAGCCCTCCACAACGACCGAGAGCCCGTCCGCGCTGAGGGATTCCACAACGGCCTGGGGATTGGAAAGATCTAAGATTCGAAAGCCGACGGCGACCAGCTCGCTCACGCCGTCGCTGGAATGCCTATCAGGCTGTTCGCCCAGAATCACCCGAAAGCCAAGGCCCGCGAGATGGCCCGCCAGGTTGGCGTTGATTTCGCCGAGTCCAATAAGCAGCGCCGTGAGCCGTTTGCAGACCCGAACCGGAAACACCCCGAAGGCCGGCGGGTCAGCGCCCCAGGTGAGCGTCCATCCTTCGGCGGCGCCGTCCCGCAGGATCGCTAGCGACCGGAACCCCGGCTTGAAGGCGGGTTCCCCACCGACGGTGCTGAGCGTTCCATGGAATGGCCCGAGGCGAAACCGGTCGTCGTGCGAGTGATCCGCGATAGCCGCGAGGAAGTGGTGAAATTCCGGAATCATTATGTCGAACGAACGCCCGCTCGAGGTGATCCGGCGTCCCGCGTACTCCAGGACGGCCTGGGCAAAGCGGGCCCGGCCTTTTGGGCTTTCGACCGTTTCGGCGGAGGCAGGCGAGGCTTCAACTTTGGCGTGCCTCGGATGCCAGGAGATCGAGGCCACGCGCTCGCCCGATGAAGCCTCCGACACGTGGTCTACGTCGCCGTATTGACCGGTTTCCACTGATTCGAGATGGAAATCCCCCGACTGCATCCGAATGTCAACCATCCCCGGGGCTTTTGACTTCTAAAATCACGCGGCCGGCGACTCGACCTAAGCGCCCGGCCATCTGGAATCGATTCCGAGCCACTGCCGCGGTGGTCAGCGATCCGCATCCTAAGATACCGTCGCCCGCCGCGTTCATGCGAGCAGCCGGGTAGTTTCGACGCCTTCCACCGACAGAAACCGAGCGTAGCATGTCCTGTGCTGGCGCCCCGGATCGATGGCGTGCGAGCTGGCCCGATGCGCGACGAAAGCTCGGTATCGGACGTCATGAATCGGAACGCCAAATCATGGGATTTCGGAGCCCAGGGGGAATGGGTATTCAGGGGAGTGGGCCCTGCATTGGGTGCTGGATTTTTCGGCGCAGAACCGACCAGGCGGAGTCGACGGGGATCATCGATCGCGCCAAAGGCGCGAGCATCGACTTCCCAGACACCAATGCGATTCCGGACACGCAGGAGGCGCTGGCGTCGCGCCTTGACGGTATCCTTGGAACTCAGCACACGGCGGAGATTGATAGGGGGTAATTCGTGTGTGAGCATATTGTGAACATTGGGCCAAAAGGAGTCCTCAGCTAACCAAACGCACCCCTGTAAAGGCCGGCGTAGCTCAACGGTAGAGCGGGGCTTTCGTAAAGCTCAGGTTGCGGGTTCGACTCCCCCCGCCGGCTCCAAGTTTCCACAGCTGTAGATCGGAGCAGCGAGCTCCTCGACCCACAGACGAAACGACTTTGCTTCTACCATTCTTCTACCCGACGGGCTCATTTTCGATTCAATCGAGCGCATAAGACGAGTTGATTTGGCTCGATTCCATCCAAAGATTCGCCGGTTCGGTGCCGCTAGCCGCATGGGGCGGCGGTTGGGGATCTAAGTCGGCAAAGTGACGTAACCCATTGATTTGTTAGATATCTAGGATTAACCGCTCCCCAGATTTTGCATCCCATTTGAGCTGCGAGCCCCAAAAGTCAAGTGGTTTGGGATAGAGACTGTGAGTCCATTACAAGGCTCAGTGAGGCGATTTCGTACCGACGTCAGTGAAACCCTAGGCTGGCACGACGTCCTGGGGCAAGCCCTGAGGACCGCAAATCCGGTCCCTCCGCGCCAAACTATGCCCTGGTATGGCCGTATTGGGGCCGAGAATGATGAAGGATAAATCTGTAACTGTCGCCGTTGTGATCGCAGCCGTGGGGATAGTCACACGGCCAGGCGGCAATGTGCCGTCGACCCGCCGTCTGCGCTAGGTACCTAACTCTCGGCGCTCTGAAATCGCTTGTACGGGCGTCTGGATGGCTAGGTTACGTAAATGCGGACGATTCTCAGAATGAATCGGGCAGGATGGGCCCATGAAGTGGCTTGTCGTAATTGCCGGCGCTGTCGCTCTGGTCCTTGTGGGCTGTGACGACACCGTCGGCTCTTCTGCTGAGCCTGCCCAAAGACGGGTATCGCCAAACACACCCAGGGCGATTTCCACACCCACTCAGGACATCGAAGCTCAACGGGCACACGAAGTCCAGGTAGCTTGCTTGCAGGGCGGCGGTCAGTGGGTCAGCCCGCAGTCTCTTCAATCTCAACTTCGTCGCCTAGGAAACCTGGCACCGCCGCCGACCCTAAACACAGGGGAACAGCCGACATTGGAGGAACAGTGGGAACGCACCCAACGCCTTCGACATAATCGCGCGGTCGACCGTGCAGTCAAGCGCCTGGAAATGAATCCCAACGGCCTTTGCGAGCGGCCTAACCGCTAGTCCCACCCAAACGACCGCCGCCACCACGAGCGGTGCGACCCAGGCGGATCGCGGTTCCACGAGGTCTTTGTCCTCAGATATTTAATTACGCAGATAGTCGATGTGGGCTTGACATCTAGGGGTTGATTTGGGACAATAGGTGTGTAAGGAGAGCACCTATGAACCTGTTCAACATCTTCGCCCGATTCCCCGATCAAGAGGCTTGCATCGAGCACCTTGAGCGCGTCCGCTGGCCTGTACAGACCAATTGCCCGCACTGCGGCTCGCTTCATGTGGCTCGCAAAGCCGACGGCGACCGCGTTGGCCGCTGGAACTGCCACGATTGCAAGTCCAGTTTCAACGTCCTGACCGACACCATCTTTACAAACAGTAAGATTCCCTTGCAGAAGTGGTTCATGGCTATCGGGCTGATGGTCAATGCGAAGAAAAGCCTGTCGAGCCCGCAACTGAGCCGCGACATCGAAGTACCCCAAAAGGCGTCCTGGTACATGCAACAGCGGATACGCGCCGAAATGACCAACAAGCAAGGCGAGATTATGCTTCACGGCATCATCGAGGCTGACGAGACCTACGTAGGCGGCAAGCCGCGCAAGCGCAACAAGCGCGGCGATGACGAGCCGAAGGCTCCCCGTGGTCGCGCTACCCGCAAGACGCCGGTGATCGGCGCGGTAGAGCGCGGCGGCAAGGTAGTCGCCAAAGTCGCCAGCGACCTTACCGGACGCGGCGTTATGGAGTTCCTGCGCAAGACAGTCGATCCCGCCGGCTCCCTGTTAATAACCGACGAATACCGCGCATACCGCGCCGTCCGGTCCACCATCCCGAACGCGGTCATAAACCACAGCGAGCGTTACGCGGACGGCCTGACTCATACCAATACCATTGAAGGCTTTTGGAGTCTGCTAAAGCGAGCGTGGTACGGCTCCCACCACCACTACCGGAAGCACTACATCCCGCTGTACGTCGGTGAGGCTTGCTGGAAGTACAACGAGCGCCGCAACGACAACGCGTTCGGCTCGTTCCTCGCCGGTTGCTTTGCATGAATCGCCTCTACTACGGCGATTGCTTCAGCGTCATTCAGGATTACTTCAAGCAATCGTCGGTTGACCTGATTTACTTGGATCCGCCGTTTAACAGTCAGCGCCAGTACAACAGCATCTATCGAGATGAAACCGGCCGGCCGCTCCCCGACCAGATAGACGCCTTTTGCGATATGTGGGAGCTAAACGCGAACCGCGAGACCGAGATTCGCACCATGCCGGTCTTGATGCGCGAGAACGGCATAGACGATGCGACGGTCGAATTCTGGCGGCTGTGGATGAACGCCCTGCGGGGTTCGCAACCGCGCCTGCTTGCCTATCTGTCCTATATGGCCCGCCGTTTACTGGTACTGCATGGCGTCCTGAAGCCGACCGGCAGCCTCTACTTCCACTGCGATCCCACGGTAAGTCACTACGTCAAGCCGCTACTTGATGCCATATTCGGGCACGCGAATTTCCAAAACGAGGTTATCTGGCGGCGATACGACCGCCCAAAAGGGTCCCAGCACAAGGCACGGCGCTATGGCCGGTCGTCTGACGCCATTCTGTTCTACTCCAAGAGTGGCAGGCACATCTTCAACGCGGATGAAATACGAAGACCTCTAAGCGAAGCGGAAATCGAGGAGCGGTTTTCGAGCATCGACGACAAGGGGCGCTTCATGAGCGGCCCGCTGCTTAGATCGCCTTCAATGGGTGACCGCCCTAATTTGGTCTTTGAGTTCGAGGGATATACCCCTGGGACTTTCGGCTGGCGAATGGAGCGGGGAAAGCTCCAGAACCTCTATGACAAGGGCGATTTCTACTTCACGTCAAATGGTATTCCCCGACGTAAATTTCGGCCCGGCGACGATCCCGGCCAGGTGATCGACAATGTATGGGTCGATATTGGGCCACTTGGATCGCAAGACCGGGAACGGCTTGGCTACGCCACCCAAAAACCCATGGCGTTGCTGGAGCGCATTATCAAGGCGTCGAGCAACAAGGGAGACGTAGTGCTCGATCCGTTCTGCGGTTGCGCGACCACGTTGGAAGCCGCGCACAAGCTGGGGCGCGAGTGGATCGGGATCGATATCGCTATCCACGCCGTCAAGCGCGTAGCGCGTGTAAGGCTCAAGGAACGGCTCGGACTGGTTGAAGGCCAAGACTACGAAGTCGAAGGCGTACCGCAGACGCTAGAAGGCGCTCAAGACCTTTGGGAACGCGACAAGTACCAGTTCCAAAAGTGGGCGGTCGAACAGGTTGACGGCTTTGTCACGTCTAAGCAGTCAGCCGATGGCGGGATAGACGGGCGGCTGTATTTTGACGTTCCGAGCGAACGCGACCTGCAAAGCATGGTCTTGGAAGTCAAGGGCGGTGCCAGTGTCGGGATAGGCGCTCTGCGGCAACTCGCGGGCGTTCTGGAGACCGATGCCGCGCTTATGGCCGGGCTGATTGTCATGCGGCCTCTAGGGACGGTCCAGACGCGAAATTTCAACAAGTTCATAGGCGAGATCGGAACGCTTAATATCTTGGGAATCGACTATCCGAGGCTACAAATGCTCTCCGTCGAGGAGATTCTGGGCGGGCGACGCTTCAAGACTCCGACGGTCGCGGGCCTGCATGTTCCACAGCCGCGGATGCCGGGAGTTCCAGCTTGATAGGGATTAAGCCCATATCGACTATCTGCGTTTAATTATCTTGTCCGCTGATGCCGTTTCTCCCATGTCTGCCGCCCTGTCTTTACGTACGCTGTCCCGGTGTGCGCAGCTCGAGCACGTTTCGCCACTGAAATGGATTCCGGAGAGCTCCCTCCAGAATTTATCTCCAGCGGTGTCCTCCTGACTCTCGCTGTAAATACAGCGCGAATCGCGATACGGGACGGCATGGGATTCACCGTAAGCCACATTGGGCGACCTGCGAGGTCACGAAATCGAATGCATTGGTGAAAAGACTCAGCCCCGCACCCTTCTACGGCCTTTTAATTGACGTTAGTACATTTTGACCCTGCCCCCAACTTACCCTCACTCATAAGTAGAATCTTTTCAGGTTATGGCCCCAATTGGGGCGGGCTGCAAACTCGTTGGGTGTGAGCCCATCCAGGCTCGTGTGCGGGCGTGTTGTGTTGTAGTCGTACCTCCATTCCGCGATGATCCGCCGCGCTTCGGCCAGGCCGGCGAAGAGATGTTCGTTGAGGCACTCGTCGCGCAGGCGGCCGTTGAAGCTCTCAACAAAGCCGTTTTGCATGGGCTTGCCCGGTGCGATGTAGTGCCAGCCAACGCCGCGTTCCTGCTGCCAGCGCAGGATAGCGTTTGAGGTGAGCTCGGTGCCGTTGTCGCTGACCAGCATGCGGGGGCGGCCCCGCAGCTCGACGATGCGGTCCAGCTCCCGAGCCACGCGGACGCCAGACAGCGATGTGTCGACGACGAGGGCGAGGCACTCGCGGCTGAAGTCGTCCACCACCGCCAGGATGCGGAACCGCCTGCCGTCGGCCAATGCATCCGCGACGAAATCGAGCGACCAGCGCTGGTTGCGGTTCCAGGGGAGCAGCAGCGGGGCACGCGTGCCGAGCGCCCGCTTGCGCCCGCCTCGCTTGCGCACCGTGAGCCGTTCCTCGCGATAGATGCGATAGAGCTTTTTATGATTGAGCCGGATGCCTTCCCTGGCCAGCAGGATGTGCAGACGGCGGTAGCCGAACCGTCGGCGCTGCTCGGCCAATTCCCGCAACCGCTTGCGGATGCCGGCGTCGTCCGGCCGCCTCGATTCATAGCGGTAAGTCTTCGGATCCATCCCGACAAGAGCGCAGGCACGGCGCTGCGAGTGACTAGTCTCCGTCATCGCCCAGGCCGCGGCCTTCCTCCGCAATCTGGGCGTTAGAAGTTTTTTGCAAGTAGCTCGCGCAGCGTCGCCACATCCAGCATCGATTCCGCCAGCAGCTTCTTCAGGCGCCGGTTCTCATCCTCCAGCCCCTTCAGCTTCCTGGCGTCTGATACCTCCATGCCGCCGTACTTGGACCGCCACTTGTAAAACGTCGCGCCGCTGACCCCGTACTTGCGGCAGAGCTCTGCGGCTGGCAACCCCGCCTGGTGCTCTTTGAGGATGCCGATGATCTGTTCCTCGCGATACCTGCTCCGTCTCATGTCCGTCTCCTCCCATTGAACGGACTCTACTCAAAATCGAGGGCATTTTCGGGGGCAAGGTCAAAAGGTCCTCGTGTTAAACGTCATATCGGTGACGAATGCTCCTCAGGCTGTGTGCATAGCGAGCCCTCCGGCACCCGAGCATGGGTCTGATAAAAACGGGTGGAGTGAACATCGAACAAGCGCTAACCCGGGCGCCGGAAGAGGTGCCGTCGACGATATCCGGAGCCGCGTGATCCTTGGTCTCACCCAGCAAGGCTTCGAAGGTTCTGCGGACGACGCGATTACGGGCGTACTGGGTGCAGGTGAGTTAGCCGTTGCAAACTGGCGTCAATCGCTGGCGATGGTCAGAGAACCTGTTTTGTGGCGACACGACTCAGGTGGAGGCACGGCTGCTGAACCTTGGCGGGTGTCGCACCCCTCAAAAACAGGTGGATGACATCTGTTGGCACCCGACGGCGGTGATTTCAACCGTTGGCGGTTCGGGCTGGGCGCGGCATCGAGACCTGTCCGGCGGAGAACCTCGTGACATGACTTCCGGCGAATCGATCACGACGTAAGGAATTGATGTCCCCAAGATCCGAAACGGCGGATAACGGCTATTTCGCCATGAAGCTGGACGCGCTGCGTCTAGATAGCGTGGTGGACTTCACATTGTGGATTCGGAGCGGAGAATCAGTCGTTCTCTACAGGCAAGAGGACCTTGCATTCGACAGCGAATCAATTGAGAGGCTTCGCGGAAACAAAGTAGAAGAACTTCTTGTAAGTCGGAATGACCAGGGTAAGTTCTGCCGCTACATCGAATCTAACTTCATTGAAATAATGAATGACTCCGCGATCGAAGAATCTGAGAAGGCGCGAATCACCCACCTGGCCGCAACCAACCTTGCCCAGGAACTAATCGTGCGGCCAGATCAAGCAAATCTAGGGCGCGCGCGGGCGCTGTTCCTGAGCACAGCCGGACATGTCGGCGACGCGCCGGAATTCCTTGGTCGCATTATCAGCGCCGCCAGCACCGATGGTCAGCTGAGCAGCCATTGCATCAACGTGGCCCTATATACCCTGGCCCTGGCCGCGCATCTAAACGTTGGCGATCGGTCGATGCTAGGCGAATACACACTTGCGGGATTCCTAGCGGACGTCGGCAAAACTCACTTGCCAGCCAGGGTGTTGCAGAATCCGCAACAGCTCGGCGACAACGACTTGGCAGTCGTTCGCCAGCATCCGATCAAGAGTGTCGAGATGGTCACAGATCACATTGGAGACGAATCGGAAGTGGCTCGAGCAATACTCCAACATCATGAGCGCACCGATGGATCTGGATATCCGAATGGACTAACCGGGACAGAAATCTCCCAGATGGCCCAAGTCGTTGGTATCGCGGATGCGTTCGACGGGATTAAGAACGATCGCCCGGACAGGATTAAGGCTACCCACTTCGAGGCTCTAAAACTTATGACCTCGGACATGAGAGCGGAGTTCGACGCACATCTGCTTAGGTCCTTTGTCCTTTGCTTGGGAAGCCTTCCTGTTGAAACTTTCCGCGCCGGTGCGAATTAGTCGAGTTTGGAACGGCGATGGGACCGATAGAAGCCGTTGTTCCTTTTGGTTTTTGAAGGTCGATGGAGTCGTGCAAACGTCAATAGGAAAGGTAACGGATGGCAACCTTTGAGATCGTTTTTCGCCCAAATTTGGGTCTCGGTCAGACTGTAACAACGCGCACCATGGAAGTCGAGGGTGAGACGATTCGGGTCGATACCGGCCATGCCGACGATGCGATGATCGAGGTTCTAGACGCTGACAAGAATGTCGTCTTCATCATTCCGTCGAGCCAGATGGTTCACGCTAGGAGACTGACTTCCTGAGGCGGCTTCCGAGTGCTTGACCGGGATGCCGAATGCAGATCGCAGCTGATTACAAACCCTACATACGGGCATTTGTCTCGGGCAGCCTTGAGTTCCCCGTGATGAAATCGTGATTTCCATTGATGGGGAGGTGCAGAAAAATGGTCCGGCCAATGCTGACGTCACCCTGGCACTTGCCCACGGTACGGATTCGCCGATGGACTCTCCGCTTCTCGAAACCGTCGCCACCGGAATCGGGGCTGCCGGATTTCCAGCATTCAGATTCCACGTCATAAGGCACAGCCACGCTACCGAGATGCTCCGCCGAAATGTCCACCCAAAAGTAGGGTCAGAACGGCTTGGGCACAGCACAGTGACGCCTACCTTGGACACGTACAGCAACGTGCTTCCGTCCCTCCACCGGTCAGTGGCAGACAGATTGGACGACTGGTTTGGCACGGGCGATCTACAGTCGCAGACAGGGTGACTTCTACCCGGCATCTACCCCAATGGCAGTGAACGCTCGGGAGATTCAGGTACTCACAGGAAAGCTTGGAGCCCTTGCACAGGGAGCAGAAGGAAAACGAGGGACGTACAATGCCTGCGACCGGCGGCGACGTTCGTTTTCGTAAAGCTCAGGTTGCGGGTTCGACTCCCCCCCGCCGGCTCCGGTTAAACGCCGATCGACTCCGATTAAATTCGCCCGATTGACCGCGGGCCACGGAATCCCGCCTAACGTCCTAACGGGCCGGTCGGAAGTCGGCGGCCAGTGCGTCAAAAAGGACCAACGCCCCGTGAGCGATACGGATCTGCCGAGGCTCGACGCCTCCCATCGATCGCTGGTTTCCCGCATCTTGCAGCCCCGCCGCATTCCAGGCGCGGCGGTCGGGGTGGTGCGGGGCGGCGCGCTTACCGCCTTCGAAGGCTTCGGCGTGGCCGGCACGAACTCTAACGCAGCGCCTACGCCTGACTCGTTGTATCGGGTGGCGTCGATCACGAAAACCATTACGGCCACGGCGATCATGAGGCTGCGCGACGCCGGCCGTCTCGACCTCGATGACCCGCTCGAGCGGCACCTTCCCGAATTCGAAGCCGTCAAAGCAAGGCGTGGATCGCGAGATCAGGTAACGTTCCGAAGAATGCTAGCGCACCATTCTGGGCTGATGAGCGACGCTCGGCGCGATTATTGGGAAGACCACGACTTCCCTTCCATGCCTCAGATCTTGGACGAGCTGGATCGAATCGAGGTCGTTCTTGAACCGGACCGCGCGTCCAAGTACTCGAACCTTGCGTTCGCCTTGATGGGCGAGGTGATATCTCGGCACGCTGGGGTTGAGTACACGCAACATGTGCGGGAGTCGATCCTGGACCCGATCGGGATGCGTTCCAGCGCCTTCGAGCTTGACGCGGACCTGACGGCGCGGTTGGCCACTGGATACGACGAAAGCCCGTATAGCGACGACGTTCAACCGGCGCCTCACCGCGCTCTGGAGGGACTGACAGCAGCCGGACAGCTTTATTCGAGCGTGGCCGATCTTGCGCGCTGGATCGGGTTCCAACTTCAGGTGGGACCGGCGGCCGTATCAGGCACGGAGGTTCTGGCCCCGTCCACCATAGAAGAGATGCACCGCCCGCAATTCCTGGATCCTGGATGGAAGGCAGGCCACTGTCTGGGCTGGCAAGCCGTGCGCCACGGTGACGAGATTCATATTGGACACACGGGCTCGCTACCGGGTTATCGCTGCGCGCACTACTTCAACAAGGCCGCCGGAATCGGAGTGGTCGTGCTGACAAACCGCGGCTGGCATAACGGAGCGCCGCAAGCGGCGCTGGCGCTGCTTGATGCGCTCGTCGCCGATTCGGCGGCGGAAGCCCCATCAGAAATGGCCCGACCGGGCGAAGCACCGCCCCCAGCGATCGCGCCGCTGCTCGGTCTCTACTCTTTTCACGGAATCCCCGCGCTGCGGGTCGAGTTTCGAGGCGGCGAGCTGCGCCTGGAAGCCGCCGATCCAGCCGAGGGGTCCCTCCACGCTCCCGCCAAGCTGCGACCGACGGATGATCTATTTGTGTTCGAGGTGGAGGGCGGCCGGGGAGCGGGCGAGTTTGGGCGATTTCGCAGGGACGAAGCTGGCGAGGTCGTGGCGTTCGCCCTGGGCGGCGCGGTCTATTGGAGGATGGCAACCCAACGGGGCCACTGACTGCAATCTCAACGCATTAGGTCTCTGGCCGGCAGCCCAGTCGCCAGACCGCAGCCCAGCGCCGCGGCCAAGGCTCTATTCAGATAATCCGGCCAAAAGGCGCACGGGTGCTCGGCGAGCGTATTCCGCCCATCGCCGCACTCCCGGAGGAACCTCCTCCGGATTCGCAGTGGGCGATAGCTAGACCGTTACCTACCTCTCATCCTTGATGCGGAGGCTGTACGCAGCCTGGGCGACCCGGCGCCTGGCGAGGGTATCCAGCCCGCGACCGCGACGCCGTTCTGCACTTCCGCCATCTCGATCCCCAGCCCGCCGGCGACACCCTCACCGTATGCGGGGTCAGCCCGGTGGAAGTGGCCGATCTGGCGGATCTGGATTTCGCGCACAACCCAGCATGTGCTCGACGATGTTGCCGATGAGATGCTCACGGTCGTCGGGCGTCAACGACCAGGCTGAGCTCAGGCAAGGTCGAAGCGATCAAGATTCATCACCTTGTCCCACGCCGCCACGAAGTCACGCACGAACACCTGCTGCGAGTCGTCACATGCGTAGACTTCCGCGAGCGCTCGCAGTTCGGAATTCGAGCCGAAGACCAAGTCTACCCTGGTGCCGGTCCATTTGGGATCACCGGTCGTGCGATCGCTTGCCTCGAACACGTCCTCAGATGTGGAGGACGCCTTCCACTCGGTGTTCATGTCGAGCAGGTTCACAAAGAAGTCATTGGTCAACGTCCCAGGCCGCTTGGTGAAGACGCCGAATGCGCACTGCCCGACGTTCGCATTCAGGACGCGCATGCCGCCAACGAGCACTGTCATCTCGGGAGCGGTCAGCATTAGCATGTTTGCCCGCTCCACCAGCAGCTCCTCCGGTTTTGGGTGTTCGGCTCGGAGGTAGTTACGGAATCCGTCTGCGTTGGGTTCGAGCACTTCAAACGACTCCACGTCGGTCCACTCTTGCGACGCGTCCGTACGCCCCGGCGTAAAGGGGACCCGCACGTTGTGCCCGGCGTTCTTCGCCGCCTGCTCGACGCCCGCGCACCCGGCGAGGACGATCAGGTCAGCGAGGGAGACGCTCTTCCCGCCGGCCTGTGAGCTGTTGAACTCCGCCTGGATCTGCTCCAGCGTTTGCAGCACGTTCCCCAGGTCGGCCGGGTTGTTAACTTCCCAATCTTTCTGCGGCGCGAGGCGGATGCGCGCCCCGTTCGCCCCACCGCGTTTGTCGGTGCCGCGGAACGATGCCGCCGACGCCCAGGCGGTCGAGACCAGTTGGGAGACGGACAATCCCCTTGCGTGGACCTTAGCCTTAAGGCCGGCGATATCCTGCTCCCCAATCAACTCATGATCGACGTCGGGGACAGGGTCTTGCCACAGCTGCGGCTCTGCCGGAACCAACGCGCCGAGATACCGGCTGCGGGGCCCCATGTCGCGGTGCGTCAGCTTGAACCACGCCCTGCCGAAAGCGTCTGCAAGCTCCTCCGGATTCTCTAGGAAACGCTTTGCGATCGGCGCATAAGTCCCGTCCATTATCAGTGAGAGGTCGGTCGTGAGCATCATGGGGGCGTGCTTTTTCGACGGATCGTGAGCATCCGGCACGGTGGCCACTTCAGATGCATTCTTGGGACGATACTGCGATGCACCGGCGGGACTCTTCGTCAACTCCCACTCATAGCCGTGCAGGTTCTCGAAGAAGTTGTTGTCCCACTTCACCGGGTCGGTGGTCCAGGCGCCCTCCAAGCCGCTGGTGATCGTATCGCCGCCTTTGCCGCTGCCAAATTCGTTCTTCCAGCCGAGGCCTTGCTCCTCCAGGCTGGCACCCTCTGGTTCGGGACCGACGTGGTCATCAGGGGCAGCACCATGTGCTTTGCCGAACGTGTGTCCGCCGGCAATGAGCGCAACCGTCTCCTCGTCATTCATCGCCATGCGGCGGAATGTTTCGCGAATATAATTTGCCGCAGCACGCGGGTCCGGGTTGCCGTTCGGCCCCTCCGGATTCACGTAGATCAGGCCCATGTGGTCGGCGCCGAAGGGTCCCTCGATATCCCCGTCGCCGCTATGGCGCTCGTCTCCAAGCCACGTGTCCTCAGACCCCCAGTCAGTCTCGTCGGCCTCCCAGACATCCTCGCGACCGCCGCCGAAACCAAAGGTCTTGGCTCCCATCGACTCCAGTGCACAGTTGCCCGCGATAATCACCAGGTCGGCCCACGAGATCTTCCGGCCGTACTTCTGCTTGACCGGCCAGAGCAACCGGCGCGCCTTGTCGAGGCTCGCGTTGTCGGGCCAGCTGTTGAGGGGCGCAAAGCGTTGGTAGCCGGAGCCTCCACCGCCGCGGCCGTCGGTGATGCGGTACGTGCCTGCGGCGTGCCACGCCATCCGGATGAAGAACGGCCCATAGTGGCCGTAGTCGGCCGGCCACCAGTCTTGCGACGTCGTCATCAGCTCAACGATGTCCTTCTTCAGGGCTTCGAGGTCAAGTGTCTTGAACTCCTCAGCGTAGTTGAACCCCTCGCCCATAGGATCTGACAGGGAAGAGTTCTGGCGGAGAACCTTCAGGTTCAGTTGGTTCGGCCACCAGTCTTGGTTGGTCATGCTCATTGCGTTTCTCCCCTTCTGGCTATCTGCAGGATACGGAGCAACTGTTTTCGGAACCGAATTAATTGGGAGTTGCGGAAGCGATTCGATGATCGCAAGAGTAGTCCTTACCGCCCTGATCGTGCTTTTGCAAATCAGCTAGGTGCTTTAGCTCACAAAGCAATAGTGCAAAAGCGACATATGCCAACTGCTGCTTCCTGCGTTCCAGACCGATGACATAAGCAACAGTCTACGTCTTACCTACCCTAGCCCCCCAGATTGAGTTTTCGGCTCAAGAGGATTATGTGTAGTGGCCAACACGGCGTCAAAGAGAAAACCAAGCTTTGGGTGTCCGTCGGAGGCCCCATCGGATGTTCGCTGGCCCGTACTGAGCTGGCATTTCCGGCAACGTGCAGGATCGTGTGGAAATTGGAAGGAGAGGGTGCCAGCCTTCGTTGAAAAGATAGAGACGAAAGGCCCACACCCGGTCGCCCCGTTTACCCGTGCTTCAGGACGGCCTCGGGTTTGCCCCGGGCAAACCGGGCTGGCCGGTAGCGGCGCTTACGGATTCGGCGGTGTATGAGCTCGCTCTTGATGACGGAGATAAAGCCTTCGCAAGGAGCGTTATCCAGCGCATCACCTCCAGAGCCCATGCTGGCGACCAAACCCGACGCTTTGAGAGTGCGCCCGAACGCCAGGCCGGAAAATTGGGAGCCCATATCGCCGTGATGGGTCAGACCCGAATTACGCCGGCGGCGCGCAACTGCCACCGATTACGCGTCAACAACCCGTTCCGCCTTCATGCCGTCACCCATGGACCGGCCCACGACCTTGCGACTGAACGTATCCACGACGGCGGCCAGAAACAGCCGGCCAATCCGAGGCCCGGCAGCGCTCGTTGGCTATGCACTCAAACTCGAGATGTCCAGGGCCATCGGGTCCGCCGCAGAAAGTCGTACGCGATTCTGGACCGGATCAGGTCGAGCCAGCGTACGAATTGCACCACCGACCAGGCGAAGGGGATATACCCGAGGTAGCCGGCCACGGGCATTTCGAACACCTTCCAGACCCCGACCAGCGGAATGCTGTATTCCCATTTGGGCATCGACCAGAAGTTCCAGAATTCCCAAAGGAACCCGCATATAAGCCCGCCGACGGCGATGATCGCGCATTCGCCGAATCGACCCGTGAACAGCGACCGAGCCAGGCTCCGGCCGCCTGCCCTGACTACGAGCCCGTCGAACACGAGCGCGGGCGCAACCCAAATGAAGGGGTACATCTGCACCGGAAACGCCACCACGGCCACTTGTAGCGCCGCTCCGGAGGCCACGAGAATCAGCGCAAGTCGAGCCTGGGATCCAGATCCTCGCGCGTATGGATGGAGAGTGCGCCCGCCGCCGTCCACCAGCGACACGGCGGCCACGATCGCCGGAACGACTGTCGCGAAGGCGAGCGATGTCAGCAGTCCATACTCAATGGACGAATAGTCGAAGCGGTAGATATAGATCCAGTTCTGGGCTCTGCCGTTTATCAGCTCGAACCACCACCAAACGGGCACCGAGACGCCGGCAAGATACAGGTGCCTGCGCACGCCTGGATATCCCGATCGCGAAAAGGCCCACATCGAGAGCGCGGCGCCGGTCCAAAGCGCGGTGAAAGCGACCGGATTCCAGAAGCTGTCGACGCCCCACATGACGGCCCACCCGGTCGCCAGAAGGGCGATCCCGACGATGAACCGCGCAGGCGACCCCTTGCCCGTTCGCGTCATAACGCCGAGACTGTTCAACATTGCCCGTCCGGCCACGATCGGACTCGTCCTATCCGTGGCCGGAAGCTACCGGAGGACTGGTCTTGCGCCTCGCGAAACTGATTTGCACCCTGGGACCCGCAAGCGTGAACCGAATTGGGGAACTGGTTGGCGCAGGCATGGATGTCGCCCGCATTAACTTTTCGTACGGTGATCCACACACTTGGAAGACTACCGTACAAAGCGTCAGAGCGGCCGCGAAACGTGCGGGACGCGAAGTTGGAATCATGGGCGATCTTCCCGGGCCAAAGGTGAGGCTGGGACATCTCCTCAATGGCGAAGCCCACCTTATCGAAGGACGGGACTTCCACCTCGTGAGAGGCCCTGTCCAGGGCGATTCGACGCGCGCTTCGACAATCCATCCAGGTCTTGTCGATGATTTGCAGCCCGGAGATCGCATATTCATGGCGGACGGATCCGTAGAACTGCGTGTTCGCGGGACGTGCAACGAGGTCACCACCGAGGTGGTAAGGGGCGGCGTGATCCGTACCGGGACTGGGCTCAACGTTCCCGCTGAGCAACTCTCGCTTCCGGCTTTGAGCGACAGGGACGCGGTCGCCGCGAGGGTCGCGATGGAGCTCGGGATCGACCTTCTCGCGCAATCATTCGTTCGCGGACCGTCCGACGTTTTCGAACTTCGACAACTTCTCGGCGATGCCAGCCTCCCCATCGTCGCCAAGGTGGAAACCCGGCCAGCGGTTGAGAGCTGCCTCGAGATCGCGGCGGCGGCCGATGCGATCATGGTGGCCCGTGGCGATTTGGGCGTGGAAATCCCGCTCGAATCGGTCCCATTCGCACAAAAGAAGCTGATTGGGGCCGCCCGATCCGAATCAATTCCCGCAATCGTCGCGACCCAGATGCTGGAATCGATGACAACGTCCCCCAACCCCACACGCGCCGAAGTGAGCGATGTGGCGAACGCGGTGCTCGATGGCGCCGACGCGGTCCTTCTCTCGGCCGAGACGGCGATTGGAAAATACCCACTCCTTGCGGCCCAAGCGGCTGGCCGCATACTCGAGGTGGCGGAGCGGGAGGGCCGTGACTACCGTGCCAGCGCCGAACCCCCTATGGACGACACGGACGCAGCCGCAATCGCCATCGCCGCCGCGTCGGCGGCGAGGCACAACCCCAACATAGTTGCCGTCGCCTGCTACACGCAGTCAGGACTCACGGCCCGGCTACTCTCGGCGGCGCGTCCCGAAGTCGCCGTAGTCGCGCTTTCCGCAGACCCGAGGGTCGTAAGGCGGCTCAATCTGTGGCATGGCGTGATTCCAGTTCACAGCGATCCCCCTCAAAGCACCGACGACATGATCACCCTCATGGACCGACATCTCATCGAATCCGGGGGTATGGCCAGGGGCGACAGCGTGCTGCTGGTCGCCGCCACTCCAGTCGCGAGAGCCGCTACCAACTTCCTCAAAATCCACACGCTGGGCTCGTGGGGATAATCGCGGACAGCGATCGTCATCGGCCACGTCCAATATCGACGGACGATCGCCGCCACATTTGTCCGCCGTTTGCCGCAACCAGCATGCCGGATTCCGTAAACGGACCGTGGAACTACCGAAGAGCGCGCAATAGTGACCCGTCGATCCTGTAGAATTCGGCTGATTTTCAATCTCATGTGAGGCGGGACGCGCGTTCCGAATTGTTCTATCTCAGACAACGGCGCTAGAAAGCTCGATTGGGCGCTAATCCTGGGAGCCTCCAGCGGATTCGGTGCAGCGACGGCGACGACCCTGGCGGCTTCGGGTCTCGACATCTTCGGCGTACATCTGGACCGCCGCGGGACGTTGCCGCTGGTCGAACAGGTGATTAAGAGCATCGAATCCCATGGGAAAAAGGCGCGATTCTTCAACATCAATGCCGTGCAGGATGAAGCCCGGCAGTCGGTCGTCGCCGCAATGATCGAGGAATTCGGGGATGGTGCGCACAAGGGTCGAATTCGAGCGGTTCTGCACTCGATCGCATTCGCCAATCTGTTGCCTTACGTGGCTAATGAGGGTGACGAGGCGATATCGCCCGCCCAGATGGAAATGACCTTCAACGCCATGGCCCACAGCCTCGTCTACTGGGTCAGGGACCTGGTCGATGCCGGCCTGCTCGCGGAAGGCGGGCGGGTCTTTGCAATGACGAGCCAGGGCTCCACGAAGATCTGGCCTCACTATGGCGCCGTGTCGGCGGTAAAGGCGACTCTCGACGCCCATATCCGGCGTCTGGCCTTTGAACTCGCGCCTCGCGGGATCACGGTGAACGCCATACGCGCGGGGGTCACCGACACTCCGGCCCTGCATCGAATCAAAGGGAACGACGAACTGATAGATCACGCGCGCCGGAAAAATCCGAGCGGGAGACTTACCACGCCGGAAGACGTCGGCAACGCCATAGCCGCCCTTTGCGACGACCGGACGGGATGGATCACTGGCAATGTCATAGGCGTTGACGGCGGCGAAACGCTTACCAGCTAGCAGGCCCCTTCTCCCTCGGGGAGAAGGCTGGGATGAGGGGGAGGTTTGTGGCCCGATCTTTACTCAGATCGGGATAATCGTTGCGGCGGATCGGTGCATGGCCTTCTCCCGAACTGTCGCCAGGTCGGGCTCGTGGCCCGACCTGCCCGGAGGTCGGGATGATCCGCCATTTCAGAGACACTGCACTAGCCGGCGGGTATACCCACTGCGCCGGACAACGGGTCCGGTGATTCGTGCCAACGCCGCGGGCCTACGTCCACAGACGAAAGCCAGGCCGAGAATCTCCACTATTCCTTTGCTCCGAAACCCTTTCGGGGCGGGGGTCGCGGCCGATACTGGTAAGGAGGGCGCACGGCACATTGCCGTGAGGGATTCCCCTCGCAGGGATTCGTGACTGTCAAAGGCAGGGAGTGCCAGCCATGGCTATAGATCAGGCCGTGTTTTCACTAGATTCGTTTACCCGGAGCTCAAGCCTGGAGCTTTTTACGGGATCGGTGGGATTCGGCCCGCCGGAGACTGGCGGCGTCCCGGGCGAGGGCAAAGGGCTGCAAATATCGTTCGAGGCGCTTCGCATGCGGACGGTGACCACCCGCGTGAAAATGGTTGTGACCCGCCAGGCCAATCGCCTCGAGGGACCGGCCGCGGAGACCAAAGGCATCGCCGATCTGCTCCCGGACTATCTAAAGCCCGAAGCCGTGGCGGAACGGATAGTCGATTTCATAACGGCGGCGGCCGGCGGCGACCCGAGCCTCCTGGATCTCCTCATCGACGCGGCCGAAGAGGGATTCGGCCAAGCCGAAGCGATCTTCGGCGGCCACCTGCCCGACGTCAGCTACCAAACCATGGATCTGGTGCGGGAAGCGCTTGCTGAACTCGCGGCCTCACTCGGCGGCGGCAGCGGCCAGTTGGGACCGTCCGCGGTAGTGGAGATCCAGGTCGAGAGCCAAGAAACGACCGTCGAGTACGCCAGCTACTCAGTCAACGCTCAATCGGCGCCGGTGGCGTAGTAGGACCGTTATACGCGCTCGCGGTTAGTCGAGGTAGGCGGCCGATGCACGACGGAGACTGCGCTGGCCCTGACTGACGGTCGGATCGGCCCGGTCGATCCACGGTTTTGGCTCGCCAGCATGTTCGTCTGACCTTCGACCCGCCTATGACGCTGCCCGCGAAGTAGCGACTGGCAGTTGAAGTTGAACGACGCCGGTCTCGCCGGTCTTGCGAGGGACCGCGCGGACGTCGAGCCCAACCTCGCGGCGGGCCGATTCGACAATACGCATTATTCGATCCTGGTACCACTTTGGCGAATAGGTGGCTCCGTACAGGACCCTGTAGCGCTCAACGAGGTCGGGCCTGTAGGTTCTGATTTGCTCCATGAAATGCTCGCCGACCTTTTCCCGCATCCGCAGAATCACCGCGCCGACGAATTGGGCGCCGCTGTCGGCGGCCGCCCGCATTACGGCCCGGATTTGTGATTCAGTATCAGTTATGCCGGGCAATATAGGAGCCAGATTCACTCCAACCGACACTCCTGCGTCACGGAGCTTCCGAACCGCCAGCAGACGCTTCCGTGGAGGCGCCGTTCGCGGCTCCACGATCTGAGATATCCCTTCGTCAAGGATGGGAATGCTGATCACCACCGTGGCCTGAGCGCATCTTTTCGCACAATCCTTCAGAACGTCCAGATCCCGCACGATCATCGAATTCTTCGTGATGATGCTGAACGGCCACCGGCTGTCTGCCACGATCTTCAAGCAGTTCCGCGTAAGGCGATAGGAGCCCTCGATGGGCTGATACGGGTCCGTGGCCGTACCGATGGCGATCTCAGACTTTTCCCGCCTGGTTGAGGCCAGTTCCTCCCGCAGTCGCTCCGCTACGTTGACCTTGGCAACGATCACACGGTCGAAATCCTCACCGGTCCCCAATTCCAGATAACTGTGCGTTTCCCGGGCGTAGCAATACCAGCAGCCGTGCTGACAGCCTCGATACACGTTGAGGCTCCATTTGAACGGCATGCCCTTCACGCGGCTGAGGGCCGATTTCGAATGAATTTCCAGCACCCTGACCGGACCCATGGTCCGAACGTTCTGCACCTGGGAAAGCATGATGCATGGTATACCATACAAAACCCGTACATTCAAGGCGCCCCCGAAGATCGGTTCGACCGTCATTTACATCTTCAGCACGATCCCGTACCCGCGATACCGGGGCCTGCCGTATTAGCGCGGGATGCCATAATTCGCGGTGCAATAAAATTTCGCAACCCAACGAGGTGACATCTGAGGCAGGCGCAGGCGACACGATCTCGTCGAGTCCACACCCGGCCTTCGTCCCGAAACGCAGACCTCAACGGGGCTGAGGGGTCACGACCGAATCTGGAGCGAGTGTCCGCTTCGCTCGATTCGGGCCCTCCCGAAGCTGTCCTCACCTGGGCAGTCGAGCAGTACGCCCCCGACATAGCCCTGTCGTCTTCCTTCGGCGGCCCATCCGGAATGGTGTTGCTGAATATGGTGGCCGGCCTCGGGTTCACCGAATACCTCGAGATCTACTTTCTGGACACGGGATTGCTCTTTCTTGAGACGCATGAGCTGGTCCTGGAAGCAGAGCGCCGCTATGGGATCAAGGTTGCCGCTTACGTGCCCGATCAAACCGTGGACGAGCAGGCGGCGCGGTACGGTGACGAACTGTGGCGGCGAAACCCCGATCTGTGTTGCAGCCTACGCAAGGTGGAGCCGAACTTCGCCGCGTTGGACGGCAAAAGGTGCTGGATAACCGGTGTGGGCCGCGACCAATCCAAGGTGACGTCCGGAGCGGAAGTGGTGTCGTGGAAACCGGGATTCGGAATCGTCAAGGTCAACCCGCTGGCAACCTGGTCCGAATCTAAAATATGGGAATATATCGATCGAAATGATGTTCCATACAACCGTGGTCATGACGAGGGCTATCCGAGCCTTGGGTGCACGGTTTGCACGCGCCGGGTTGAACCCGGCAATGAGGATCTGAGAGCCGGTCGGTGGCCGGGTTTCGCCAAGACCGAATGCGGATTGCACGTCAACGGTTAGGGCGGCGCCGGCACGGCCAACCCACATATCTTCCCGTCGCGAAAGGAATTCCTTCTTGAAACAGGGCTTTACCGTCTGGCTGACAGGGCTGTCCGGGGCCGGGAAATCCACCGTCGCCGGCCTATTGATGCCCGAGCTGGCGGCCCGAGGACATTCGGTTGAATTGCTGGACGGCGATGAGGTCCGAAAAAACCTCAGCAGCGGGCTCGGGTTCTCAAGACAAGATCGAGACGCCAACATCAGGCGGATCGGGTGGGTGTCGGCGATGGCTACCCGCAACGGCGCTGCGGTCATCGCCGCCGCGATATCTCCGTACCGAGACATCCGCGACGAAGTGGGGAGGCAGATCGGAAACTTTGTCGAAGTTTATGTAATGTGCCCGCTCGAAACGCTCAAGCAGCGCGATCCCAAGGGGCTGCACAAGAAGGCTATCGCCGGCGAGATCGAGCACTTTACAGGAATATCGGACCCTTACGAAGAGCCTTTGAGCCCTGACGTCGTTATCGAGACGGATACTGAAACTCCGGCCGAGAGCACGCGAAAGGTGTTGAATCGCCTCATCGAGCTTGGATACGTTTCGGGAGATCAACCTCCAGTCACTCAGATGGGACCCCACGGCGGCCTCCTGGTCGAGCGGATGGTTTCCGGTGACGCCGCGGCGGCGCTCCGCGCCGAGGCCGAGTCGCTGCCGTCGGTGCAACTCTCCGCGCGCGAGCAATCCGATCTCGATCTGATCGGATTTGGCGCCCTATCCCCGTTGACGGGCTTCATGGGCAGGCCGGACTACCAGCGCGTGCTCGAGGAGATGAGGCTGGCCGGAGGACTTCCCTGGTCGATGCCCATCACCCTTTCGGCGCCGCGCCATCAGACGGCTGAGCTGTCGATGAGCGGCCGCATCGCGCTTCGAGATACGGGTGGATCGCTTCGAGGAGTGATGAACGTCGAGGACGTTTACGAGTACGACAAATCCGAGGAGGCCCGGCGCATCTTCCTCACCGAGGATGAGCAACATCCTGGCGTCGCGGCGCTTTACGAGCAGGGGGAGATGCTAGTTGGCGGAAAGGTCCAGGTTCTCGGGCCGCCGGTTGAGCTTGAGGGCATTCACCTGCCGCCGGCGGTGACCCGAGCGCTGTTCAAAAGCCGAAGTTGGCGAACGGTGGTGGGATTCCAGACGAGAAACCCGGTCCACCGGGCCCATGAGTATCTGTTGAAAACCGCCCTGGAGATGTCCGACGGGATTTTCCTCAACCCGCTGACCGGCGCCACGAAGCGTGACGACGTTCCCGCGGAAGTGCGGATGGACTGTTACAAAGTCTTGCTCAGGGAGTACTTCCCTGAAGACCGTGTGGTTCTTGGAGTGCTGCCCGCGGCAATGCGCTACGCCGGCCCGCGAGAGGCGATTTTCCACGCCCTCGTAAGAAAAAACTATGGCTGCACCCGCCTGATCGTCGGGCGCGACCACGCCGGCGTCAAGGACTATTACGGACCGTACGACGCCCAGCGAATCTTCGATCGGTTTGAACCTGGGGAATTGGGAATCAGCCCGATCTCATTCGAAAATACGTTCTATTGCCGGAAATGCGGAGGTATGGCTTCATCAAAGACGTGCCCCCACCCGACTGGCGATCACCTCATGCTGAGTGGTACGCGCGTGCGCGAGCGGCTCGCGGCGGGCGAGAGCTTGCCGCCCGAATTCACGCGGCCGGAAGTGGCTGAAGTACTTAGACGGCATTACGATGGGTCCACCGCTGACAGGACCGGCGCCGTCAAAGATTAGTCGCGGGGACCTTCGCTGGCGGCAGCAGATCGGGAGCCGCATCATGCCGATTGACGATATTGCCGGTACTCGAATTGCCGTGGTGGGCGTAGGGCACTGGCACGCAACTGTCGACGCCCGGTATTTGGATCAACTCAGAGATCTCGACACGCACCTTGTCGGTGTGTCCGATGCGGACTTCGCGCTGGCCAAATCGCGGGGCGACGCCTACGGTGCGCCCGCCTTCGCCGACTACCGCGAAATGTTGGCGAAAGTCGATCCGGAGTTCGTCGTGGCCCTGGGGCGGCATTCTGAAATGGCCGCGATTGCGGACTTCCTGATCGGAGCGGATTATCCGTTCATGATGGAGAAGCCCATGGCCCTTTCGTCGGATCAGCTGCGCCCGGTCGTGGCGCGGGCTGAGAAGAAGGGCGCGTTCGTCGCCGTACCCTACACAAACCGCGAGTCGGCGTTTGCCAGGCGTGCTTCCGAAATGATCGAGCAAGGTGATTTTGGGAAAGTCTCCCACGTTCAGCTTCGGATGATTCGCCCCAGCCCCAGTCGCTACGTCCAATTCGGTTCCCCTTGGATGCTCGACCCGTCCGAATCTGGTGGCGGCTGCCTCCGAAACCTCGGTGGACACGGCCTGGACCTATTTCGGCTGCTCGTCGGGCCAAATGTGGAGGTCGTGGCCGCGTCAATGTCGTCGGCGGCGCACGAGCTTCCGATCGAGGATTACGCGATCGTGACGCTGAAGGCAGGAGAGGTCATCGGCACCGTCGAGGTTGGCTACACGTTTCCAACGGACGGCACCGACGGGGAATGGCGAATCGCGGGCTCCGATGCTCACTTGATCTGGAAGGGCGATTCGCTCATCGAAACGAGGAACGAGGGCGACCCGGTCGTCACCAAGCTGGACTTCTGGGACACCTACAGGAAGACGGTAACCAGCATTCTGAGGGCCTGGAAGCGCGACGAACCGCCTGTCGCCACGGCGCGCGACTGCCTACTGGCAGACGAGTTGATCGACGACGCCTACCGCGCGGCGCTGGGAGGATTGCCCGGAGATCGGAAGTAGACGGCTCCTAGTAGGACTCCGCCACGTCGATCAGACCGTCCATATCGAGTATTTCGATTCGCTTCCGGCGAATGCGTATGAGCCCACGCAGCTTGAGATCGTTGAGGGCCTGCGTCGCGGTCTCCCGTGAAGTCCCCACGGTTTCCGCCATGTCATTGTGGGTTAGACCCGCGACCTCGGTTGATCCGGGCTCAACCATCCTCACCAACATGCTTGCGAGCCTTCCGGCCAGCGACTTGAACGCAAGATCTTCAAGCCTGGTTTCGGCTAACTCCAATCGTCCGGCCATGGCCTCCATGAGTCGCACTCCGACCACCGGCCGCTGCAAAATCAGGCGCTCCAAGTCGTCGCGGCTCATAACGCAGATGGAAGAAGACTCGAGACATTCGGCGAAGGCGCCGTACATTCCCTGGCCGACAAACGCCATTTCGCCGAAAAAGGTTCCGGGTTCGATGGTGTCGAGGATGAACTTCTTCCCCTCGGGCGAAAGCCTGTACACCTGAATCTTTCCCGTTTTGAGCAGGAAAAAGCCCTTCTCCAGTGGTATCCGGCTCGTAAACGACGCGACCTTTCTCGGCCGTAATCGTGCGCGTCGATCGATCCAGCTCCTTCATCTCGTCGGGGCTCAGATCTTGGAAAATGCTGATCGATGAAAGGAGCTCCAGCTTGTCTTCAAGACGGTCTTCGCGCCTTCCCAGGCGCTCACCAATCGCCATCGGCCGTTACCCCCCTTGCGTGCCGACGTTACTTGCCGACCGCAAATCTTTGGACAGACGCTCAAACAACCATCCCTGGGAAGGATTTCCGAGATGGATCACCTGGCCGTCTAAGACGTATGTCGGAGCGGCGGTTACTTCAACTGGCATGGAATCTAGACCACTCGACATCTCTACGACATTAACATCAAGCATGGGGAATGCGCCGTCCGCCAGGCGGGCCATTTCCACCGCCCGATCGCACGCCACGCAGTCGCTCGTCACGTATATGGAGAGAATTCGCTTCAATCGTCCATTGGCTCCGCTTGCAAAACTTGGTTCCAGTGGACTCAACCTATCAGAACGAGGCCCGAGCGCCCGTAAGTAATCCGACAGTCGATCAAATCAGGCCGGCGGGATGCCAAGGCGCATACAAGCTGGCGTCCGGATCGGGCAAGGCTGTGGCCGCGTCAACATCACTTCGAAGAGCGTCCAATAGATCATCCACTCCATCGAATTTGCGTTCCGGCCGCAACGCCTTCTCGAAATAGACCCGTAAGCGCTTTCCGTAGAGCTCAGAGTTGAAATCGAACAGGTGTGCCTCGAGAAGGAGATCACCGTTATCCTCGAATGTTGGACGGGTTCCCAAGTTCAACACGCCGCGAATGCGACCGCGCGATTGGTCATCTTCGATGATCGCCGAGCCCTTGTAGACTCCCCGGGCGGGAATCGCCACCCCATCCGCGACCCTCAGGTTGGCGGTTGGGAAGCCTAGATCGCGTCCGCGTCCCTCTCCCCTCTCAACCCGCCCCGCATAACTCGGCAGTCGCACCAGCATTCGGCTGGCCGCTTCGATATCTCCTTCGGAATACGCCTTTTTGACCAAGCCGCTGCGGACGGGATCGTCCTCGCCGACAAAACTAACCACATCGAGCCGCACACCAATTCGATTCGTTATGGCTTTCAGCTCATCGATGCCCGCGTGGCGATCGCGCCCGAAGCGCGCATCGGCCCCCAATGTCAGCACTTCCATACCCAGATTCCGCCGTAGCGACATGAGAAATTCGTCGGCCGTCTGCGCCGCGAACGCGAGGTCAAAAGTCACGACGCGAACGAAGTCGGGTCCGCGATATGCGAGGAGGTCCAGACGATCGTCCAGGTTGGTCAGCTGCGGTACGGCGGTACCGGGACGAAGCACGCTTGCCGGGTGTGGCCAAAGACACACCACAATGGACTTACCTCCGATATCGGCCGCGGCGCGGAGAGTTCTATCGACGACGGCTTGATGGCCGACGTGAACGCCGTCGAACTTCCCGACGGTGACCGCGGTTGGCCCGTCCGCGGCGAACTCGGAGTCCGCCGAAACGACCTTGGTCAAGCCGGCAGGCCTTCGAGGGACCCGACCACAACCTTGGGAGCCGCCACGCCGTGGCGTCTTATCTCTCCGATCCCCAGGAAGGCGCCCGGGCGATCGTAGAATCTCGCCGATCCCATCCGGCCGCCACAGTCGACCGCCGATCCATGGAGAAACTTCAAACGCTGGACTTCGCCAAGAATCAGTCCGTCAAGCGCCAGCGCGGCTTCATCTGGCGCATGGGCAATGTTCCGCACGTAGCCGTGCTCGATCGCGTGCAGAGTCATCTCAAGAGATGTCGCGTCCAGGAGGTGAAACGGTCCGACCCGCGTGCGACAGAGACCGGCCACGCAGGCGCCGGTTTCAAGCGCCTTGCCCAACTCCCGCGCGATGCTCCTAATGTAGGTACCCGACGAGCATTCGATCTCAATTGCCGCCACCATTCTTGCGCGACCATCGCCTGGCGGATCGCGGACAGTCCAATCCAGGCCGGCATCGATCAGCTCGCCCTCTCGCCAGACGTCGGTGGAGATCAGGCGTGCGGATTCAATGTGGACGGCTCTCTCCTTGACGTCCGGGGCGATGCCGGAACGCGCGAGATCGTAGGCGCGCCTTCCTCTCACCATTACGGCCGAATACGCCGGCGGAAGCTGCATTCGCGTGCCCGACATCTTCGTCAATTCGCTGCGAATCCGACCGGGCGAAGGGAAAATCGGGGACGTGGTCAGGACCTCACCTTCCAGATCGTCGGTGGTGGTGGATAGCCCGAACATCACCACGGCAACGTACGCTTTCGAGTAGGCGTGTAGGTACGGGATGATACGAGTGGCCCTACCCACCGCGATCGGCAGCACCCCGTCGGCGAGCGGGTCGAGGGTACCGGCGTGGCCCACCCGGCTGAACCTCCCTGCTCGCTTGATCTTGGCGACGACTCGGGCCGACGTAAGCCGCCGTGGTTTGGCAACGTTCAGAAAGAACCCCTCGTTCATGGGCGGCGCGGCTACTTTCATCAGCCATCCATATCCTTGCTCGGGTCCTTCCGTTCAACGTCGAGACTACGCAAGGTCTCGAGAACCGCGAGCTCAGCCTGGTACCCGGCATCCATCACGAACTCGACTTCCGGCGTGTGTCTCAGACCCAGTATGAGTCCGAGTTCTCTCCGGACATGTTTTGCGGCGCGGCTAAGGGCCTTCCTGGTTCGCAACTGATCTTTGTCGTTTCCGAGCACGGCCCAGAACACCTTCGCCTGCCTGAGGTCGGCCGTCACATCGGCGCGGGTGACGGTCACAAATCCTAGGTCGGGATCATCTACTCGCGATTGCAGAATATTCCCGACGTCGCGGGCGATCTGCGATGCCACGCGTTGTGCGCGCCTGCTGGTAGCCATCGTAAACGGTTTGAAAGAGGACTAACGTCCGGGTCGGAATTCTTCTTCGCGGAATGATTCTAAGATGTCCCCCAGCTTGATCGCGGGTTGAACCGAGAGCGCGAGACCGCACTCGTAACCGGCGGCGACCTCGGCGGCTGCATCGGTGAACCTCCGCAGAGTCTCGATCTTGCCCGTCCCGATTTCCTCGCCGTCCCGCATTACGCGAATGTCGGCTCCGCGAGTCAGCGATCCCTCAGTGACCATCCCGCCCACGATCTTCATGTTGCGCTCGGATCTGAACAGGCCGCGAATCTCCAGCCGACCGGTGATGACCTCCCGAATCTCGGGTTTCAGCATGCCTTCGAGCGTCTGGCTCACGTCCTCGATGAGTTCGTAGATGATCCCATAGGTCCTGATATCGACACCCTGGGCCTCTGCTAGCGCATCCGCGGCCGGATGCGGCTTTACGCCAAATCCGATGACGACGCCCTTTGCGGCCACGGCGAGGTTTACGTCCGACTCGGTAATGTTGCCAACGCCGCTGTAGACCACGTTGGCCTTGAGGTTTTCGTCGCCAAGCGCTTCCACCGACTTGACAACGGCCTCCACGGAACCGTTGGAATCCCCCTTGACCACGAGGTCGATCTGCTGAATCTGGCCCCTGGACAGCTGCAACGCGAGGTCCTCGAGACCCAAGCGGATGGCGACTGAGCTATCCTCCCGTTGGGCGGTGAGGCGCCTGGTTTCGGCGATCTGCTTTGCCACTTTTTCACTTTCAACAACCGCGAGCGGATCGCCCGATCTGGGCATTCCACTCAAGCCCATGATGGAAACCGGCTGCGCTGGCGTCGCGCTCTTGACGTGGTCGCCCTTGAAGTCGATGAGACCTCTGACCTTTCCGGTTTCGGACCCCACCACGAACGCATCGCCTGGCGTCAGCTCGCCTGCCGACACGAGCACGTTGGCCAGCGGACCCATACTTCGATCGAGGCGGGTTTCCATCACGGTCGCCCTGGCCGGTCCGTCGATTCGCGCGGTCGATTCTTCAAGCTGAGAGGTCAGCAACACAAGTTCGAGCAGCTCGTCCACCCCCTTCCCCGTCTCCGCGCTCACTTCCACATGCACCACTTCGCCGCCATGTGCTTCGACAAGCACCCCTTCGTCAGCCAGCTGCGCAAGGACGCGCTGCGGATTGGCCGACTGAAGATCCATCTTGTTCACGGCCACGACGATCGGCACGTTCGCCGCGCGTGCGTGGCCAATCGCCTCCCTCGTTTGGGGCATGACGCCGTCGTCCGCCGCAACCACGAGGATCACGAGATCTGTGATCTCTGCTCCACGAGCGCGCATGGCCGTGAACGCTTCATGGCCCGGCGTGTCGATAAACGTCAAAGTGTCATCACCGACCTGAGCCTGATACGCGCCGATACTCTGAGTGATCCCGCCCAACTCGCCGCGCGCGACGCTGGTCTTCCGTATCGCATCCAGCAGACTCGTCTTGCCATGGTCAACATGGCCCATGATCGTGATGACCGGTGGTCGCGGGCCCATTTCACCTGAGGGTTCTGGAATGTCGATCTCGACGATTGCTTCGTCAGGCTCGGCATCAGCCTCGGTCTTGAGTTCGGCTTCGATTTTCAGGTCGGCGAGCAGCAGCGCGGCCGTTTCGAAATCGAGGACCGTGTTGATGTTGGTTACGATGCCACGGCGAAAGAGTTCGCCTATCACCTCGCCCGAACCCATGTTGATCAACTCGCCCAGTTCGGGCACGGACGTGGATTCGGTGAGCATCACCTTCTCGGGGCGATCCTGAACAGCGGTGGTCTGTTCCGCGGTCTCTACCGAATCCTGTGTGGGCACCACGCGGCGCTTGCGCGCCCCGCGCGATTGGGGCCTCCCACGCCCGCCTCGTCTACGTCCGGGCATCGGAGCGAGTCATCCATTCCATCGGTACGATTCCAGTAACTATTCTGATACTCCTACTTGATCCGCTATCTCTCGGAAATCCGCCCGGAGACGATCGAGAGTTCCCTCGTCGATACGCACGCCAAGCGCCCGCTCGAAACCGCCTCTGTCTATGGCGGCTTCCCAGCATTTCGCCGACCCGCAAACATACGCGCCCCGGCCCGGCTGCCGCCCGCCGAAGTCGAGTTCGAGTTTCTGGTCGGGCCGCCGAACTACGCGGAGCAGCCCGTCTTTCCCCGAACTCAGCCCGCAGACGATACAAGAGCGCCTGGGAACGTGTCGAGGCACCCGCTAGACCTGCTCCTCGGATTCGGTCTCGGTGGTCTCTCCGGCAACGGGTACTTCCTCGCCGGATTCCGCTTCGGTCGATTCAACATCGTTCTGTTCGCCGTTCTGCTGTTCGGACCCTCCAATCGCCTCTAACACTTCTTCAGCGTTTGGAATTGCCTCCACATGCAGACGATCGGGTGCGGACGCGTCGCGGATGTTTATCCGCCATCCCGTCAGCCGAGCGGCCAACCGCGTATTTTGCCCTTCCCTGCCGATGGCAAGCGAAACCATTTCGGCGCCGACCAAAACATCCGCGAGGTTCTCGTCCACATCGACGTTGACCTCGAGCACGCGAGCTGGGCTCAGCGCGTTTGCAACAAATGTCCTCGGCTCAGGATCGTATTCGATGATTTCGACTTTTTCGGGCACAAGGTCGCGAACGATATTCTGGATGCGCGAGCCCCGAATTCCCACGCATGATCCAACCGGGTCCAACCCCGGCTGATTCGACATGACGGCAACCTTCGAGCGAATTCCAGCGTCCCGGGCGATCGTAACTATCTCAACGGTGCCGTTGGCGATCTCAGGAATCTCTCGCTCAAAAAGCCGCCGCACTAAGTCCGGATGCCGTCGCGAAACCTGCAGCTGCGGCCCCCTGCCCGTATCGCTGAGGCTCATCAGGTAGGCGCGAATTCGCTGCCCGGGCCGGTAATGCTCTGTGGGAATCTGCTCATTCGGGGGCAGGATTCCCTCCGCACGGCCGAATTCCAAGATCGCGCCGCGATTGTCCATGCGAGTCACCTTGCCGACCAGCAACTCACCGATGTGGTCCACGTACCGATCGTAGACAAGCGACCGCTCAGCTTCCCTCAGGGTATCCAGCATCGCCTGTCGGGCCTTCTGGGCCGCGATCCTGCCGAACCCTTCTGGAGTTATGTCAACCTGTACAATTTCGGCGAGTTTGGCGGAGCTGTCGATCTCCACCGCCGCAGCGAGGGAAACCTCGGACGCCTCGTCGTGGACTTCATCGACGACCGTTCGATTGGCGAATACCGTAAACGCGCCTTCTTTGCTGACCGTTACCTCGACATCTTCCACCGAACCGGGCATATCGTGATATGCGGAGTCCACACCGATGCGCACCGCATCCAGCACGTCAGCCGGACTCAGCCCTTTTTCGGCGGCAATCTGAGCTAGTGCCAGCTCAAAATCACTCTTCATCGACCCCTGCCTGGATTCATTGCCGCCCTGCTCTAAGAGGGATCTGCGCGCAGGCCGTAGGAAAACAAAAAGTGGGACGTTGCCCACCTGTTGGCGCTCTGAACAGGACCTAATTGCTTGCGCAAATTATAGCATCAGCCGGCTCGACTCAGATCGATAGGATCAGGGCGACTTCGCGTCAGTCGACGACTGCGCCAGCGCCTTCACCATTACCGCCACGTTCTCCTGCTCGTAGCGGTCCCGGTCGACGACAACGTAATCCAACCTCCGGTAGAACCACTCGGCGACGGAGGAATACAGATAAAGCCGGCGCGCTCCGAGCCGGAAAGCCTCCCGCTCGCAGTGCCTGGTAAGCGCGGTCCCGATACCCTGGCGCCGCAGTTCGGGGACTACGTAGAGCCCGGACAGCCATGGCCCCAGATCAGGTCGCGTGCTCATGTCGTTGTCGATGAGGGCCACCGAGCCGACCGGCTCCAGGCGCTTCAAGCCGACCCAACTGATCGGAACCCGCTCGCGGCCGGACCTGCTGCGCAGACCATCGATCCACGAATCGAGCGATCCATCGGGGTCCGCATGGCCCCACTCATTCCAATGCCACCGAGCTACGACTTCGATCAAACCGGGATGATCGGCCAGCGGTTCGATCCGCGGCAACTCAGACCCGGCTCGCGGCGCCCGATCCGCCGCACTGCCCTCGATCAAGCGATCTCAAGAAACTCAGACCGGCCCTGTCAGAGCTCGAGCCTCCCGTCCACGATTGGCGTGGCGCCGGTGATACTGGCCGCGTCCCGCTAGACAACGCAGATGTCGCGGGAGTCGAACACGCGGACGAAACTGCTGTCAAAGTGAACCGGAATGCGACTTTCTCGATCGATTTTCACGTCCAGATCGATTTTCCCCGTAACTTTGTCGTCACCAACTTTGAACGAGACAAGCTGTTGTCTCTCACTGACCAACCGCTGGATTATGTCAACGTCAAGCATGAAGGTGTTTTCTCCGGTATCGCGCTCCACGCTAACGTGCTCGGGGCGAATACCGAGCGTAACGTCCTCTCCCTCCAGAATTCGCAGCGCGTCACCGTCGACGTTAAATTCGTGGTCCCAACACACGGCTCGACCGTCTTTGACCACGCCGCGCAGCAGATTCATCGGCGGATTTCCAAAGAATCCCGCCACGAACTTGCTCACCGGCCTTTGATATATCTCGTCATAGGTGCCTATTTGCACTATCTTGCCCGCCTCCATTACCGCGATCCGATCGCCGAGCGCGATGGCCTCGGTCTGATCGTGGGTCACATAGACGGCGGTTGTGCCGAATCGACGCAGCAGGCGCTTGATTTGCACTCGGGTCTGAGAGCGCAGCTTCGCATCCAGATTGGAAAGCGGTTCGTCGAAGAGGAACACCACAGGATCTCGGATAATACATCGAGCTATGGCTACACGCTGTTTTTCGCCGCCGGACAGCGTCTTCGGTTTCCGGTCCAGGAGGTCCTCAAAGCCCGGCCCCATGATTTCGCATGTGGCCGCGACCCGCTCCGGCACCTCCGGATCGCGTTTGTGCATTTTGAAAAAGAACGCCAGGTTCCGCCGGCTCTCCATGTGCGGATAAAGAGCATATTCCTGAAAAACGATGCCGACCCCCCGGTCCTTGGGCGGAAGCTCGGTGACGTCCTCATCGTCAAAAAACAGTGACCCGGAATCTATTGGTACCAATCCGCCCAGCATTCGCAGCAAGGTCGTCTTGCCGCATCCGGACGGACCTACCACCGCTATCGTCTCGCCATCCGCGACGCTGAGGTCGACGCCATCGAGGGCCACTATTCGACCATCATCGACCCTGGGACCGGCGCCCTCTTCCGAAATCCCAGCGGCCAGGGGTTCGGATCGGTTCATGAACCGCGAGACGGCATCTTTGACCGATAAGCGGACCTCGACCTCGTCCATCGTGATCGCCGCCATGTTCGGTCTAGTCCCTCGCTTGCATATCTAGATCTCGGCGGCGCCGTTCTCGTCCGGGGACACTCCATACTCCTCCAGAAGATTCCCCGTCACCCGAACTCCGGTGAGCGCTACGACCGCCGGGCCCAGGACCATCGCCACGATCGTGAATATCGGCAACCCCACGAGACTGACTACGGAAATTATGCCCAGACCAAGCGTTGCGCCTGGATTTCCAACCACGAGTACGGCGGCATTCCGGAAGGTGTGGTACACGCCGAGATCCAATGTGACCAACAATGGGTACAGATACGGCTGCATCAGCGCCCAAAAGAGCAGAAGATAGACGAAGACCACCGCGATGATCTGAAGGAACAGTTCGCCCGAAAACCAATAGAACATGAATCCGATGGCGAACACGAACAGCGCGAAGAGATCGACGACGGCGAGAAGCCAGCCCCTGACGAAAAATCGCCTGAATCCCCGCGCGAAAAGCCGGAAGCTAACCGGCTCAAGCTCCGTGAATCGATAGATGCTGTTGTACATGGCTGCGGTTCCGGGACCGGCCAGCAACATAGCGACGGCGGCAAGTAGGGGCGCCCCTACCAGCAAATCGAGCGGGACTCGCCGATCGGCGATGCTATCCCTGACCTCCGGCTGACTCACGACGATCGTGATCAGGGTGACGGGAAGAGTGAGGGGTAATACGGTCAACGACCATAAGATGTTGACCCTGAGCGCCAGCGGAATCAAGTCATAGTAAAGCTGTCCCAGCGCCCACCAGAAGGACTTAATCGGCAGAAATATCAAATCTAGGCCCTTCCGCCTTCCCTCCGCATCCGGCCATCGCGGCGCCACGCGCAACCCTGGAGAGAATACGCGCAATCAGGCGACGTTCTCGGGCATATCGCGGGACCATCTCCTCTCTGCGAGATAAGAGAGGTCCGCGCCGATCAGTCAATTAGTCGCTTGATGAGGCCGATGAATTACCAAAAAATCCTATCCTATTCTGGCGTCACGGACGGAGTCCCGGAAACAGCCCGACACCCATGCGTCCGCGTCGCAACGGATCGGGCCGTCGATCCGTAAGCCCAACGCTCGAGTGGCGCCACGAATCGCAAGTGTCCCAGAGGCACGATGTCGCCCTTCCACTATCGACCTTGGCGTTCGCAGCTGGCCAGGGCGATCCGCGCCACCTCCGGGTGCTCCCTGGAAACACCTTGGGCTGCGTGGGTGAGTACAAATCCCTCGGTCCCGGCCGACTCTTTCAAGGCATCGACGACATTGTGTGGATCTTGGCTCATACAGATTATGGTTCCGCCGTGCCCTGCTCCCGCCAGCTTGGCGCCGCCGCATCCCGATCCGAGGGCTTTCTCGATCAGCCCGTCGTTGGCCTCGCCCGATCCGCCAAGCTCCCGGACGATCCTGTGGTTTTCGTTCATTAGGACCGCGATTTCATCCCAAGCTCTGGTCAGGAGCAGTTTCTTACCCTTGCGAGCGAGTTCCGCCAGTTCTCCCACTCCGTCCACGACTTTGGATTCACGGCTGAGCCACCGCTCCCTAAGCGGTCGGTGCGGGGTGCTCGACTCTCTCTTTATTCCAGTATTTGCTATGACAAAAGGCAACGGACGGGGCATCGAATCGAACCGCTCCACGGTCGCGAGTGGTTCGTGCGCGGGTCCAAGCCATCGCTCCTTGCCGCGAAAGTCCATGTACAGGAAGCCGCCGAACGTGGTCGCGTAGAAGTCCTGATATCCACACGTTACGCCTAGCCGATGGAACTCAATGGCTCTCGCCGTCTCAGATGAGTCGTACGGGTTCCGCGAGATTCCCAAATAGCGGTCGGTGGCGTGCAGGGCTGCCGCGACGAGGGCGCTGGAGCCTGAAAGGCCTGCATACGGTGGTATGTCGCTCCAGCAGGATATCTTCGCCTGGAACTTCGTCCAACCCTGGTGGTCCACAACGGCCTTGAGGGCATTGAGATAGGTTTCGCGCCTCGAGGACTCCAGCATTCGCGGCTCCATGTCGGTGAGCTCCGCCGATGACGGAACGGGCGCGGGAGCGAGATCTTGCGGCGAATCTATCGTCTGAGACATCGCTGCGTCGATGGATATCAACTTAAGCTCGCTGGCTGGCTCGATCGCCACGTAAGCGCGGCGATCGATCGCGATCGAAATCACGGTCCCGCCATACATGTCGCTGGGATTGCCCAGCACGCCTGCGCGCCCCGGCGCCGAACTGACGATCAGCGAATCAGGCATTTCACTGCGCGATTCTTCACCGCGGTCCCCTCGCTGAGCCGATGAATATTTGACCGTTGCCCGCGGCCTATACGGATCCGAGGCAGTGTCAAGCGCAGTTGCGATTACCTGACTGCTACCATCATGGAAGTATCTCCCAATGCATCCCCTGATGCCACGTCACCGTCCGCTTAACTGCTGTCCGCCACGGTTTTCATTCTGGATTTCTCGCCATGCTCGGATGCTTGCGGGTCTTCCTGTTTCTAGGCATCGTCGCGTTGGCTGCGATCGCCGTCGTCGTCTTTTTCGCGTCCAGGCCAGGTATCGACTCATCCGACCTGACAGAGATCGCGCCGAGCGACCGCGCGCGATCGGAGCTGGACGCCCGCCTGCACGAGATCGATGATCTGATAAATCAGAGCAAGCAGACCGGCGTCCCCATTCCGATCCAACTCACGATCGAGGAACAAGAACTGTCATCAAAGTTTGACGCCCTGTCGGGACCGAGATTCTTCATGGAGTTTGGCGATCTCCGAACACAATTCAAAGAGAACACGCTCGTAGCCGGCGGCACGATGACGATCGGCCGGCTGGAGTTCCCGTTTCGGATCGACATAGCGATCCGCATCGAATCGGGTGAGCGCGAGCTGAGGCTGATTAGGGCTCAGATCGGTCAAGTTTTCCTGCCTGGCCCGCTGCGCCGCGGTCTGGTCGGCCTCGCCGAAAGGTCGGTGGACGCAGGATTCCCGCGACCGCCCATAAAGGTGGAAACATTGCTGATCTCGGAGGATTCGATGGTGGTCTCGGGCTCAACTCGGGGTTAGGCGGGCAGCGGGACTAGCGGCTTGCGGCACGCGTAGTCAGCGTGACCTGGCACGATCCCTTGAGAATCGACGTCCATTGCAGCGCCTCCGCGAGTGACTCGGCGACTGCATACGTGCCGTGATCACGCGCCACTGCGATCCGGTTCACCCTGATGTAAAGATCGCGGTCGACATCCCCGAATTCGTCTAGTTAACCGCTGTCGGCAATCAATTCGCCGACCCCGACTGGCTCACGGTCTCAATCCGCTTACCGTGCACCTCGGCCAGATCGGAAAAGAAGGTCAGCACTCTTTCGAGCTCGCCGTCGGGGGGGCGCCCGTCGGCGCCGCGCACCACGATATCGACCGGAAGTCCCGTGCCGTCGGACATTGCAACGTAGGCCTTCAGGTACGCGTTCGGATACTTCATCATTACTTCCTGAAGGAGTGGCGACACCTGCGATTCGAACATCTCGATGCGTACCCGCGCGGTCGCAACCCTCCCCTTGTAGCTCTCGGCGAGAATCGACGCGATGTGTGTTTCGAATATCCCTTTCACCTCACGGGGAGGCCCGGGCATGCAGAAGATCGTAGTGGCCGACACCTGCACGGAAAAACCGGGCGCCCAGCCAACGGGATTGATGAACACAGTGGCCGATTCCGGAACGCTGGCCATTTTGACCAGATTAGGATTGAGGTCCTCGTCGTCTGGGATTTCCCGGCGCGCGCGATAGTCGGCGATGGCCGCCTCGTCGGAACGGACGCCGCAACCCGCGATGGTCGCCAGAACGTCCACCGTTATATCGTCCGGCGTGGGTCCCAGACCCCCGGTGGTGATGATCAAACCTGTATGGCGGTCGATGGAGTCCTGGAGCGCAAGCTCCATTTCCCTGGCGTCGTCAGGGACTACGGTGATTCTCCTCACCTCGCCACCGGCCGCGACAACCTGCTCTGCAAGCCAGCCTGAATTCGTGTCCTGAATCAGACCCAGGACGACCTCGGTGCCCACTGAAAAGATCTCCGCCGGAGAATCCGAGCTCGATATCGCCAAATTCACGTCTCCCATCGGTGCGATGGCCGTGATTCTAGACTGCCGCCGCCAAGACCTCTCAGATTCCCAGCCGGGCCACCAGCGGGAGGTGATCGGAGTCGAGCCCTTGCACCACATCCACGGACAGCGCATCGATCCCCGGCGAGGCAAAAATGTAGTCAAGCTGCCGATCCGGCCTCCCTGAAGGAAAGGTCAGCATGCCGCGATCGCGAGTGAGATCCGCCAGGTTCGACGTAATCAATTCATATTCACGCGATTCATTCGTCATGTTGAAGTCCCCCGCCACCACCACGGGTCCCGGCCGAGCCTCCACCCACTTGCACAATAGCTCCATTTGCGACGTCCGTTCGTCCTCGTCGAGTCCCAGGTGGGTAGATACGAATCGCACCATGCCACCGCCGCGGTTGATCTCAACCCACGCGAAGCCGCGAGGCTCACGATTGGGCACGCCTGACAGCGCGTTTCCTCCCGCCGGCGCGGCTGCCCCCGCCCATAGAACGGCTACGCCGTACTGCGGCCGAATCCTCCCCGATTGCCAGGGTCCCACCAAGTTCGGAGCATAGAGAGAGTTCATGTTCAGCCGGCTCGCGAATGCCGCGCATTGGTCAACTCGCCCGCTGCGATCCCAATTGCGGTCCACTTCTTGGAGCGCCAAGAGATCGGGCTTGAGCGACCGGAGGAGTTCCACCTGACGATCGAGGCTGGCATTGCCGTGGAAGTCCCGCCCGGCCCGGATGTTGTATGAAACTATTGAGAATTCAGCCGCGGGCTCAGTCAACGGGCTCGATCGAACGTCACGGCTCTAGCTGTTGCCTCACTATCGGTTCGTATTCCGGCACGTCTCCAGTGCCGCCGGCCTGCCTTGCCTCCTCCATAACGTCGGCCACGAAGCGATGGATCCGGGGGACGTTCGGGACCAGTACCTTCGCTCCGTTTTCACCTTCCGCCGGATACACCCGGCTGTCGGTGTAGTCGATATTCGCGACGAGCACAGCCGCGGATGGAATTCGCAGCGTAAGCTTCGCCAGCGCCGGCATTCTGGTGAGTGGGAAGTTGGTTTCAAACGCGTTTGCGATATGCCCGACGATCGCGGGGGCCTGCATGATCGATTTGGGCGTGAGTACCTGATCCCGCATGGACAGGAGGAAATCTTGCTGCCGATCCATGCGGCCAAAATCGCCCTCGGGGTCCTCCCAGCGGGTTCGAACGTACTTCAGCGCCGATTCGCCGTCCAACCGGTGGAAGCCGGCCCTGAGTATGAACGGATCAAAGCCGTCGTCCGCCGCGTTGGGATATCTGTAGTCGTAGATGTCGCGCTCGACCACCACGTCCACGCCGCCGAAGAAATCGACAAGCTCGACGAATCCCTGAAACTCCATCGTGACGTGGTAATCGATGGGAAATCCGACCAGGTCGCTGACGCGATTTCGAAGACTGTTCGCCCCCTCGAAGAAGAGCACCGTATTTATGCGATAGGGCTCGGTATCACACTTGTCCAAACAAACATCTCGCGGTATCGACACCAGCACCGCCGCGTGCGCCCGAGGATCGATCCGGAGAACCATGATGGTGTCCGTCTTCGCGAACGGGTCGTCGTCCCGCTTGTCGGTTCCCAGGAACAGAAACGAAATCTCCTCATCGGCCGGCCAGTCGGGAATGAACTCTAGCGGGTTCGTAACTTTGGCCGGAAGATCTATGACGGGAGCCACCGCCTGGCGCACGCGTTCCTTCAGCGTCGGTGCCTGAGGCTCCGGCTCCATGGCCTGAGGCGCCTCGGCCAAGACCACCGGCGCGGCGCGTGGAGGACTCTCAACTTCATCCGGAGAAAGCGACCAGATCACGACCCCCAGGAAGGCGGCGATCGCCAATACGCCAAGAGCGCCCAGAAGACTCAGGTACTCGCCGCGGCCGCGCGGCGGCCTACGCTTTGTTTTTTGCGTTATCAAATCGCCCCGGATTGAAACGAAGTCTGCGCCCGGCGTGGGATACCCCCGGCCTCCCGAATCCCCGCTGGCGACGGGAAATTATGCACGCGACCATGCGTTACGTCCATGCCTCGCAATTGCGAACTTAGCAGTGTGCGTGGTTGAAAAACGCAGTTCGACACCCATTCGTTACCAACGCTCGCGCCGGGCTAGAGCGGAAATATCCTGATGTCGTTATTCACTTCGCGGAGTATGCAGTGGTCGATTCGGGTATCAACGATTTTCACCGCATGGCCGATTCCGATGACCGCGCCCGGATAAATGGCATCGCTCACCATTATCCGTGGCTTTCGCTCGGGTTTGTCCTCCTCGACCGAAGTCTCATCCTCCGCGGCCTCGACCGCCGCGTCCGGGTCGGGTTCCTCGTCCGGCTCGTCCGGATTCTTGGCGTCTTCCTCGGTCATAGTCGCCAGGGCGCGGGCGGCGACCAGCTTCTTCACGGTCTTCTCCTCGGCGGATGGGTTACCAACACTCACCACCGTTCTGGCGCCTGTTGGCGACCCGATGGTCTTCGCGTGAACCTCCTTGCCGGCCGAAATTCGTCCACCGATTATCCGCCCACCGCCTTCAACCTTCAGCTTGCCGAGCACCGAGACGTCTCCTCGGACGATATCTCCGCCTACCAGCATGTCCCCACCCACAGCCACGGTCCCAGACTCAACGAACTTAACCTTCAGTTCGCCGCCCGCCATGAGAGTGCCCGACCTCCCGTCGGCCTCGCCGAGGAACCCGCCGCCGATAAGCACGCTGCCCGCGGCGGTCACGGTGGCGCCTTGGACGCCGCCGCCGATCTCGACGTTGTCTTTTGCGCTGACGGTAAAGCCGGGATTCACGTTCCCCTTAACATGCACGCTGCCGGGAAATCGAACGTTGCCGGTGGCGAAATCTATATTCTTGGGAAACGCCGTAAGTTCGCAAACGGCCAATTTTGATTCCGCGATGTTCGGCTCGCCAGGAATCGCCGCGACGATACGATCGTCAATCACCTCGGTACCCGGGCCGGCATAGGCCGTGAGGTCCGCCCGATTGCCTTCTTCCACGGGCAGTTCCTCACCCAAAACGTTGATCCCGGACGAACCCATCACGGGCGGGACTTCCACGGCCAGCACTTCGCCCTGCTCAACGGTTTGCAATGAGAACTGCTCGAACCAGTCGATTGACTTGGGGGCCTCGTCGTCCGCGCTTGCCTGGCCTTCGCCATCTTCCTTCTGGGAATCTTTGGATGTCCCCTCTTTCGTGGAATCCTTGAGGAGCGCCGCCAATGCCTCCTCGGGAAGGTCCACCTGGAAATCGACGGTCCCCGTCGATGCTGAGGACGGGCTCCACACCTTGCGCGATCTGGACTGGTCTGAGCAACGTCCTGCCCACGACCCGTGCGATCAATGCGTCGTTCGTCCCGTGCGTAATCCCCGACTCTTGTAGGGCCTTGGCGGCATCTTCGGCGGCGAGGGGCTCGGTAAATGAAAGCGTGGAACTGCCGATCCACGCCCTCATCCGGTCGGTCGACAATGCGATCGCGGCCGAACCGACAGAGGTTTCATCATCCCCGTCCCCGTCATCCTCTCCGGCCGGAGCGCCATCCGAAGTGTTCTCATCATCATCGTCGCTCTCGGCATCGGGCAGTGTCGCCAATAATGCCTCGGCATCCGCAGGGCCCGCGGCCTCGGATTCCTCACCATTTTCTTCCAGATCCGCCTCATCGAGGCCAGAGAGAGCTATCGGAATTCCGGACGGAGACTCAACCTCCTGCACCCAGAAATCTTCGGCCCCTTCAGGTATGGGGAGACCTTCGAGCGCCGCGTGGACGTCGGATTCCGCGACCAGCGTACCTTCACCCTGGGGCGCCGTTACCAGAAGCTGAAACGCTCCGTCCTTGAATCCGATGAGGAACCTTACCATCGACGTTTGGCTCCTCTTCCTCCTCCTCCTCCGGGACCGCTAATTCCTCTGTTTTCGGCGGCTGATAGCGAACTCGCAATCGAATCTTGGGTTTGCCCAAACCCATGAAGCCCGATTTCTCCTCGATGATCTCGGGCTTTACGAGCGAGGTGTCCACGCCCATGGCAAGAGCGCCCGCCTCGACGCCTTCTTCCACCGAGTTCGCAACGACCTCCACCACCGTGTGCTTAGGCTTCTGCGCTTTGGTCGCTGATTCCGCTGGATTTCCTTCTGTGTTTTCTGTCATTGGAGGAGCCCTGGGTTCGATTTGCACCTTCGCTGCGTTCTCCAGAAGGCTATCACCCGATTTCAAGTGCTGATATTTCGCGTGGAGTCATTTACGGCCGGAGCTGACGCTCAGCCTATTTCCTATTAAGCCCTTCAGCGTACTTTAGTCGTCTGTATGGGCCGCAGGATAGCTCGGGTAGGTGATGCTGGAGCGCGGCCGGAGCGATTGCGGTGAACATGCGCCGCTTACCCTGGTCGCCGTCAGGGCCGGATTGGTGCTGGCAGAACCAATTCGATGCGCGTGCCCTGGGCCGGTGCGCTAACTATTGTCAATTCTGCTCCCATGGTTTCCGCACGCTGCTTCATAACTTCGATTCCCATTCGCTCTGTACCGTAGGTTGAAACGAAGTCCATATCGAATCCCCTGCCGTCGTCTTCGACCGTGATCGCGGTACGGTCGTTTCGGAAAGCGCACCGTACAGCCACAGAATTGCAATCGGAGTGTTTGTACGCGTTCGACAGCGCCTCCTGAACGATGCGGACGATGCCGTGGTAGTCAGCAACGTCGACCTGATCTCCGCTCGGTGGATCAAAGCCAGTAACCTCCAGGTTCATACCATGCCGGACGCCGAATTTGTCCACGAATTCCGAAAGGCCGCACCAAAACCCCTCTGGATGCCCCGCCGCGGCTCGCAGTCCTAACATCGTGTCCCTAACATACGCCGAAAGCGCCCGTACGTTCGCCGATAGTTTTTCGATTTCCTCGATGGCCTGCGTGGAGATATCTCGTTCAACCAAAGCCTTTATCCCCGCCGTCTCGGCATTGACGTAGGCCAGGATTTGAGCAAGTCCATCGTGCATTTCGTGCGCCATCCGCAATCGCTCCGCCTGAATGGCGCGTTCTTGCCGTCGGCGCTCCGTGACATCTGTAAACACGCCTACGATGCCCTCGATCTTTCCGTCAAAGTCACGCCAGGCCGCAGACGACGTATTGACGAGAATCGGCGAACCATCGCGGTGCTGCCTGTGCAGGTCCAAACCGACTACCTATTCGTCGCGCATCAAGCGCTCCCAAACCTCAAGGGACTCGTCTGACTTGTCCTCCGGGATAATGGGATTTGGTATTCCAATCACCTCATCCTCTTTCCATCCGAATATTTGCTCCATTGCGGTGTTCCACAGCATTACGTTTCCGTCAGCATCTAGCGCGGCTATCGCCGCAGGCGATGCGGCAACAAGGTCCCTTAAACGGCGATCGGAACTCTCTCGCTCAGCTACCTCTCTGGCTAGCTTGATGTAGACGTTGCGCAGGGCTCCGACGACGCCTGCGAAAAGCGCTTGCGCGATGTGTCCGATCCACGTTCTCGGCTCCGAGATTAAGTGAGCAGAGCCAGGTCCCAGCCAAAGGCCCTCAATAAGCAAATGGACGGGCAGAGCTGCGACAGCCAAGGCAACTCCGACACGCAATCCGAATAACCACGCCGCCGCCGCCACTGGCACGATCGAGGAAATGGCGGCCCCGGGGCCAACCGCCGAGTAAATCGGCACGTACAGCGCTAAGTGAGCTAGGACAATAGCGGCAACGAGAAACAGACGGCCGCGACGGGAAAAGCCCGCTGGTGAAAACGGAATCCCTTTCACGTTGCCGTTAATGAACAAACTAAGCTCCAGGAAAAGTCTCGGTTTTGATCCAAGGCATCCGAGACCGGCATTTCGCCCCATTCTTACCCACCGATTGTTATTTCGCCCGGACAGAGGAATTGTCGGCGCAGGCGGAACGCATGCTTGGGAAACCGATAGCAGTCACCTTCCAACATAGGTGGTTATGAAATCGCTAAAGGTCGTCTTCCTTTGCCAGTTGATCTTCCATGAGACCACCGGCCCCCTCCCCAAGACCCGTGCTCAACGGCGCGAATTGCAAATGGGGTGTGGAATTGGAATGAGGGATCGAATACAGCCATACAAGCGAAGGTAAGGCGGCGTCATATCGCCGTCGATCATCTTCTACTGGCGCAGTTCGTATACCACCCAAACTCGCCTAGCTTGCAAACGGCGTCGGTTCTAGAAGCTCAGGTGAGCCAGCAAAGCGGATCAAGTCGTTGACTGCTGTAATTATTTTGCCATCTCACCGCGGTGGTGGGGCCGCTTTTTGGGTCATTCCAGCTGGGACATAGGTTGGGCCGCAACAGCGGCTTCTGCCAGTTCCCTACGCCTTCGGATAGGATGGAATGTGCCACGAAAGTGTTGACCATCGGATCGACCAGGCCGTGTCCAGCATTCGTGGCAATGATGCCGATTTGGAGCAGCTCGGCAACTCCGTGGGCGCGGATGTGCATCCCCAGTAGACGGTTCGATTGATCTTAAACAACGGATTTCACGATTCCATGACCCTCGCCCATGGGATCGACGCCGCAACGAAGCGCGAAAGGTCGAATTTGGATGGTATTCGCCCACCACGCCCACGTTTTCCCGGAGCAGATCAGGCCCGAGGGAACGATTTCGAAGCTCCTAGACTGCATGGATGCGCACGGGATCGACCGGGCGGTCTGCTTTGCCCCGTTTCCGCACCACATGGCCGGTGCTGGAATGGGAAATGCGAATGCCTGGCTGGACGGAGTCATCAGCTCTCACCGTGACCGGTTGGCTGCCTTCGGTTCGGTAAACCCGGAAGCGGGCGACGCGCCGTTGGAAGTCTCAAGGTTGGTCGATATGGGCGTAAAGGGCATAAAACTTCATCCCGCCGCTCAGGAATTTGCGATCAACTCCCGACGGGCTCGCCCCTTCTACGAAGCCGCCTCCGACGCAGGAATGGTACTTACGTTCCATACCGGCGTTCACTCGGCGCCGATTACCAAGACGCGGCCGGCGCTCATCGATGACCTGCTGTTCGACTATCCCGGCATCGTAGTCACACTAGAGCACCTGGGCGGAAGGGCGTTCCGGGACGAGGCCGTGGGGGTGCTGCAAAATCACCGCCAATCCGACGGGCCAAACGTGCCCGGCCGTGCTTACGGCGGCCTGACGTCGGTCCTGGCCGTTCCAAGATCGCATCCCTGGCGGCTTTCGGCTGAGGAGACGTCGGACATTGTCGCGACTGTTGGCGCCGAGTTGCTGATTTTCGGCCTCGATTTCCCCTATAACCCACCCGAGCACCCCGGACGGCTACTGCGGGAGATCCGGGCGCTGGGATTGCCGCACGACCAGTACGAACTGCTGACGGGCGGGAATCTGCGACGGCTCGTCGGGTAGGATCATCCGCTTTTCGTGCCCGTATTTGTATGGATTTTGATATTCGCCGCATCACTTAATCGCCTCGGGCCACACGTTCTGAGACAAACGGCCAGGCGTTTCCGTTTCAGCACGATCACATCAAGGACGCCGCGCCGGGTATTTAGCGCGGCCCCACACAGCCTAAAGACTCATCGAATACTGAGCGTTGTTAGTCCACTCGACTAGAAATCTGGAAATCCGGGTATTTCCAAAGCTCGATGTGTATACGCTTGGTGGCCTTGCCTTGGGCATCGCGCAGCAAACGTACGACGGGTCTATCGCGGTTGTGCGGCCTCACTTCGGCCACAATCCCGCGAAACCCCTTGAGTTTCCCTTCGGTAAAGACCACATCTATGCCAACTGGAAACGGCGGAGCCAGTTGCAGAAACCGCTTTACCACCTCGGCGTTTAACAGGACGCCCGATTCTTCCGCCATTGTTGCCACCACCGTTTCCGGCGGCAGAGCACCAGCCGAAGAGGCTCCTGAAGAGAGCTCGGCAAAGCGCCTTGCCACCTGAGCGACCTCGCTCGTTGTGGTGATGTACTTTCCGCTTGTTCGCTCTGCCGCGGTCTTTAACACCTTGTTGTTTCCCTCCAAGCCTCGCGGAAAACCGGAGCCGTCCTGCCGTTCGTGGTGTTGGAGCGCCACCTGGGCGATCAAGGGATCGGTTGGGAACAAGGACCGTACAATCTTGAATCCGGCCCTCGCGTGCGTCTGAAACGTGGCGTGCTCCCGCTCGGACATTCTTTTTTCGCTCTTACTAGCGAGCCCGGCGTCGATTTCTGAGAGGCCCACATCGTGCAGCATCGAACCTGCTGCGACGATGCGCAACAAGCGTCGTTCGAAAAATAATTTCTTACCTCTTACGATCGCCACGACCGCAGTGTCAACGCCGATATTCAGCTCAGAGTCGCTGGTGCCCTGCAGGAGTGACATTCCCTCCAGCATTTCCGTATCGAGGATTTCGTCGATGATGTTTTCCACGTCGCGGTTGACGTTTTCCGCGGCCGATTCAGGGTCGTCATCGTCGCCACCTTTGGAAGCAGGCCCTGCCGAACTCGTGGCCTTTATGACTTCATGGACGCGCGTAACACTTTTCATCGCCACGCTGCGAGTCCGTTCCGTCACAACATCGAAGATTTCTATGCCGGCGGACTCTTCGTCCTCGATCATCAGGGCGGATATGCCCCGACCTTCCAGCGCTTGACCGATACGCTCAGTTAACTCGGCCCCCTCCGCGACGAGCACACGTCCGATTTCGTCGTAAATCGGTTTGGCAATCTTCATGCCCGGCGCGATGGAGTCGATTTTGATCCGTCGCACGGCCCAATCAACCCCCTGAGGCGCGACCATTCACCCGGCCGATGCCCCACTCTAGATACGCAAACTCACTATTATCGGACTGACCCCCGCGTAATCCATGATACAAACGGACTATTTATGCCGGGTGAACCTGCCAAAAACGTCTATCTGGTAGTCGACGACAAGCTCTGGCGCGGAGGAGGTCGCGCTGGCGAATTTCAGCTCAGAACGGACGCTTAGCGACGATTACGTCGCTCGGGGACGGGGCGGCCAAGCGACATATTAAGTGCACCGAGGTTAGAGTCTGCCGCCTGTCCCGACGATCGCGGATAAATACAATGGACCAACAGATTTCACCAGCCTAGGAAATACCCGGGAGATCGATCCTGCCAGTTTGGTTCTGTGACCTGTTCTGAACCATTCAGTCGTCACACGCAGAAACAGTGCGCATAGCAGTCGTCGGAAGCGTCAACACGGACCTCGTGATTCGAGTTCCAGCGCTGCCCTCCCCAGGCGAGACCGTCACCGGCGGCGATCTTGAGACGTACCCCGGCGGCAAGGGGGGGAATCAGGCCGTCGCGGCGGGTAGGCTCGGAGCTGAAGTGTCGCTCATCGCGCGAATCGGCGCCGACACTTTTGGTGACCAGAGCATCCAAGCGCTCGAAGAAAATTCGGTGGGGATGCGTGGTGTGGTGCGCGACTTCGCATCGCCCTCCGGCATCGCCCTTATCGTGGTCGATCAGAACGGTGAAAACACCATCGCCGTCGCCGGTGGGTCGAATCTGAGGCTGAGCCCATCTGATGTCAGGTCCGGCTGGTCCGATGGTATTTCGCCGGTCCTCGCCGTTCTCGAGGTACCGGTCCCGGCGGTCCAAGCAGCCTTTGAAATAGCAAGACGCCGGGGCGCCACTACGATTCTCAACGCCGCGCCACCCATGGATTTGCCTGATGAACTCCTCAGCGCCACCGATTACCTGATCGTGAACGAGACGGAGGCCGCCGCCATTTCGAATCATCCCGTTTCAAACGTCGAGGACGCGGTCCGGGCCGCCGGTCTCTTGGCGCCGCGAGTCCGCAGGGCAACGATAATCACGCTCGGGACTGATGGCGCCGTTTACGATGCAGATGGGAGCGATGGGAAGGTGCAGGGGCATCCCGTCGCCGCCCTCGACACAACCGCCGCCGGCGACGCATTTTGCGGGGCGTTCGCGGTGGCGATCACAGAAGGAATGGTGGTAGAAGAGGCCGTGAGATTCGCCAATGCGGCCGGGGCCGTAACCGTTATGAGACCAGGCGCTCAACCGGCGCTTCCGACCCGAGGCGAAGTCGTCAGGATGCTTGGGCGCTAGCCGCTGCGCACGCTCACGGCAGCTAGCGGCTTTGCGCTCGGCGCATCAGGCAGGCTGACCGCGCGATTGAAATGACGCGAACTCGACTCCTCATCTTCTCACTGCTGGCGGCACTCCTGGTCGCTGTCGGCGGACTTGTCGGCTACGCGATCGGCAGCCGCCCTGTTACCGACGTGCGTCCAACAGGTCAGTCGCCGATCTTGCCGCCGCGCCCCCAGCCTTCCGCGACACCGACGGCGGAGCCGCGATCTGAACCTGCGGGTACTGAAGCCACGGCGACTCCGACGGTAACCGGGTCAATGGTCGCCGCGAAACCCTCACCAACCCCAGTCCAGAACCCGACCTCGGCGGCCGCCGAGTCGGGCGTATTGGCGGGCATATCCATTGACGTAACCGGCGATGCCGTACGAGAACGCGCCGTGCGCGGAGATTTCGGACCGCCCGGCGAGATCACCGCGGGCGAGCGAATATACGCCGCCTACATTCTCCATGATCTCGACTCCTCGATGGAGATTGAGCGAGTGTGGTCTCGGTCGAATGGGCTGATCGTGGGTGGGGGAGCGGAAACCGCGGCTGCCGGGCGGGAGCACGCCGGCCTGGCGAACATCGGAGCCAGATGGGGGATACCCGGCGGCACGTACGAACTCAAACTGTATTCAGGAGGGAGCGATCTGGGATCGGTCGTTTTCACGGTGGACAGTGCTCGGCTCGTTTTCGCCCGGATGGCTTTCTCGATATCCGTTGACGAGCACGACCTGCCGGTCGCGCCTGCTCAGGAATTCCCGATAGGCACGGAGCACGTCTTTGGAACTTTCCAGGTCTTCAACGCGCCGGTCGACCTCGTCCTCACTGCCAGATGGCTGCTGGATGGCGCCCTACTCGAAGAACGCCGGCTTACGTGGGAAGCAGACTTCGACAGAGGCCCGGGATCCTTCCAGCTGATATCGCTCAGATCGCCTGCCGGTGAAGGCGGCGAACTTGTTCCGGGAGACTACCGACTCGTGATTCTGCGGGGGGAACGCGAGGCGATGAACAATCTGTTTAAAGTCCGGTAGCTCCCGTCCGCTCCATCTCCTCCCCGGCCAGTTCCGCGGCGCGGCGCACATGCTGGACAAACACTTCCTCTGGAACTGAGCCCTCGATAGCGTAGCGGTCGTTAATCACGGTCTTCGGAACGCCTTGGATCTGGTACGCCCCAATTAGGTCCTGATAACCAGAGACCTCGATGATCTGCGCACGGACGTTCGGGCTCACGAAGGCCATCTGCGTGGCCAGACCGGCCATGCTCGGGCAATGTGGTCAGGTGGGAGTGACGAACACCTTCAAATCGATGGCCAAGTCCAATGCCGCCAGAACGTCCCTTGATTCCTCCGTAAGGCCGCACTCTCCGCGACCAACGGTCTTGACCGTCTCGACGAGTGTCGTGAATTCATGGCCGGAAGGGCTTCCGAAGAACAGCAGCCCGTCGACGTTATCTGATTCGACGACGATGGCTGGAATCCGATCGACGCCCGCCGCGATGGCGGTCTCCGAATCAGAAAAGAAGTTGTGCTTTTCAACAGATATCAAATCGCTCAGACCGCCCAGTTCATCGACGATCCGTTCCGCCTCCTCGCAGGCCGGGCATTCCCTGCCCGGAACGTACAGCGGAGACGAACCGTTACCGAAAAGGCGCAGTGTCACATCATTCCGGAGATCCGCTTCGAATCCATCGCGGAGAAGCTGGGCGTCCTGTGCGCTTAGCAACGCCACGCGCACGCGGTTCCTGCTAACCGCAATTTGGCGGTCGAGCTGCGTCGAGGTTGCGCGGTCCTGGCGTAGCTCAAGCTTCAACTCCCGCAACTCCGGCTCCGGACAGCTTACGCTTGGTTTCGACCATCTCGGCCGCCAGCGAGATCGACGCCGCCATACTTTCCTCGCTGGCCCGGCATTCCCCGGCACGACCGTACGCTGTCCCGTGGTCCACGGACGTGCGAACCACCGGCGTGTTGACGGTCACGTTGATACCGTGGTGGAAGCCCAGCATCTTGACGGCGATATGGCCCTGATCGTGATACATGGCCACCGCACCATCAAACACGCCGTCCCGAGTGCGCGCGAACGCGGTATCGGGCGGTAGCGGCCCCTCCACATTCAATCCGTTGCTGCGCGCCTGCTCTACGGCGGGAGCGATCTGATGACCGTCCTCCGTCCCGAATAGATCACCGGGCTCGGCGTGTGGATTGAGTCCCGCAACGGCGATGTGGGGGTTCTCGATTCCAATCGCCCGCAAGGCGTCGTTGCACACTTCAATAGCTTCCAGCACGCGCTCGGTTTTTACGAGATCGACGGCTTCCCGGAGGCCCACGTGAGTTGATACGTGGACGACCCTTAGTTTCCCGGCCACTAGCATCATTTTCGGATTTGGTGAATCTGTGTACTGTCCGATTATCTCTGTATGGCCGGGGAAATCGTATCCCGCCATCTTCATGGCGAGCTTGTGGAGCGGCGCGGTGGCCATCGCGTCAAGATCGCCCGCCCAGGCCAGTTTCACGGCTTCAATCACCGCGGTCACCGCCGCCTCGCCCCCTTCGGCGGTGGGGCGCTTGAACGGAAGTTCGGAATGATCCACTCCCCAGATGTCGTACACATCAATTACGCCCCGTTCGAATCGCGAGTCTGATACGCGATCGATGCGCCGGGTACTGAGATCGAGACCGCAGATATCGATTATCCGATCCAGGGCCGAGCGGCTCCCAATCGCCAAAGGCCGGGAGCACATATGGATGTCGTCGCGCAGGAGAGCCTTGGCGACGATTTCCGGCCCAATGCCGGTAGGGTCCCCGAGCGTTATCCCCACAACCGGACGATCGTTCACAATCTCTCCTTATGCACCCACAGCGGCAACTTAGGTATATACGGTCGGCCCGGCCCGGCTCCGGAACCAAATCTCGACCCCGACAATATCTCGACGTCTGTCAGCCGCCGCCGCGATATCGCGCCGATTCTCGTGTAAAGATCCCCGCCATCCCGGCGCCCGGCAGACTCAACTGCGCACCCGCCCGTCTCCGGTCGGGGCGCCGGGATTCGAACCCGGGACCTCGTGCTCCCAAAGCACGCGCGCTAACCAGACTGCGCCACGCCCCGCCTGCAGGGCATTGTATCGGGTTTCACCTCGGGCTCTGGTCGGAGCCTCGCCTCGGATCGTGGAATATCGCCTTGATATCTTCGCGGCGGGGTCGCTGCCTACTCGGTCCCGACCTCGATAGCTCTATTCGGACTGCCCATCGTCGCCCTCAGCATCTTCCACTGCCTTATTGGCGATCCAATCTTCGTACGCTTCCGGTGCGATCTCCTGGGCAACGTCGGGGCTGAGCGAAAAACGGTTGGGCCACGCCACAAAGCTGGAGGCAAAGTCAGAGTCGGCTATGAGAACGGTATCGGTCCAGACCTTGCGGCTCAACACCGCAAAGACGCCCTGCACCGCCCACTCGGTCTGCTTTTTCGTGCCTTCCGGTAGTTCGTCGTCCACATACCATTGGTCCTCCGGCGGATCGACCCAGTCTGAAAGCCGGTGATCGGAGATTTCCACGGTGCGACCGGTGCTCCGGCCCCACAACTCGAACTTGAGCGAGCTTCTGCGAAGGTCGAAAATCGTCCGAACCATGACGGGCCCGTCGGTGTCGTTCTGGAATCGCATATCGAGCGACGGCTGCCAGATCGACGCGTCGAACCCGATGGGGTAATCGCCCTGTTCGTAGTACCTGACCCGATACAAGTGCTTATGGCGCTCCTCGATGGGCAGTCCGGCCCAGAATGCGGCTCGGAAAAGCGTGGTCGACACTTGACAAATGCCCCCTCCGATGCCGTCAACCGTGCTGTCCTCCACGATCACCAATCCGTCCACGAACCCGCGGTCGTAGTCGATGGGTCCGAGATACTCATTGAACGAGAACCGATCTCCGGGCTTTATGAGCGAGCCGTTGAGTGTGCGGGACCCAACCTCGATGTTGTGGATGCGAAACGCGGCCGACTGAAAGAAGAACGATTCGCCCGATCCGATCAGTGTCTCGATGCCGAGGTTGTTCGTGGCCGCTCTCGAAGCTGAAATCCCGACTATCGGGATGTCCACCGTGCGATATTCTCCCTTGGCTGCCGTCAGGATTCCGTCAATCAAGGAACCGCGATCCAGCTTGCGGCCGTCGCGCGGCGGAGCGAAGTCGGTGACCCGCGACGCCTTCTCGTCAAACCTACCTGCCGCGTCCAACGGTTCAATCGCCAAAGTGCGATCGATCTCATCGAATAAAGACGAAAACCTGGAGTGGTCGAAGGTGGGCTCGAATCTTCCGCCCGTCCGCTCGAGCATGAGCGCGTCGCGCAACGCCTCCTGCCGAACCAGCCAGCCGCTGTTCTCGAATTCGAGCACAAGCGGGTCCTTCACCATCGACTCGATCCTTCGAGCGACCGCCTCCGCCTGGGCGCTCGAGAAAGCAGGGACCGTCTCGCGGATGGGAATCACGATTCCCTGCGGACCACTATTCGGACCGGGTGGCTGTACGAGCTCCACGGCCGCCTCCCAGTCGAGCTCGAATCCGCGGTTGCTCGGTCGCATGCGAATGTCGCCGTTGCGAACATCCACTGTGGCGTCCACCGCCTGCTGGAAATAGATGGACGCTACAGCGGCAAGGTACCTCCGAAGTTTCCCGCGCTCGAAACTAAACTCCATCGGGAATTCGCGAGTGACGGCGACGGCGGAAGCCTGCTCTCTTCCGCGCTTGAAAATCCCGCCTGTGCGGCCCCACTCGTATGCTCGCCGCATTGGCCCGAGATAGTCGAGGGCGATCCCTATCTCCGCCGCCGTCGGAATCCAATCTCGGTCCGGAGCCTGAAATATCACAGGCGCGTCCAGGTATTCACGCCAACGGTTGTCGAAAATCACCACGGCTTGACGCGGGGTGAGACCGGAGATGTCGACGCCGCCCACCCGCGTGCCCGGCAGAAACTCGCCTTGATGCCGCATGGCCATACGAGTGACGAAGGCAGATCCCGACCCGAGCGCAAATCCGGCGCTCAGCGTCGCCAATCCAAGGAGGCCCCGTCGCGACAGGCGCTTAGGGTCTGCCATGGTGCGAAATATGTGCCGGGCCGGAGCGTAACGCCACCGCCCCAAGCTTGCGCGGCCGGATTTTCAACGAGATTTTGCGGTCTTCCATTACAACCACCAGTGGAACGACGAACTCCACCCTCCCGTTGACAAAAATATTATCACCGCTCAAGCGTGAAAAATCGCACAATCCGCGGACGGTCGGCCGGGAGTCCCCGTCAGCCCAGCTTTTGTCCATTGATGGTGAGCTCGAACTTACACCCCAACGCTCCGGCGGCCGAACGGCACATGACCATCCGATCGAGGAATATTTCAAAGTATTCCATGACACTGGACATCGACGTGTCTATCGTGAGCTCCAGCCCGATCGATTTCGCTTCGGCGTCCAGGACCAGTCCGGAATCCACTGCACTCCAATTGACTCGGTCGTGAATGTCAAAATTCGAGGGGTCAGGATTTTGGACCCGGCTACGATGCACGTCGGCTTTGTCGGCGATGATGACCGCCGCGGCGATAGGCGTAATCGGGGCGCCCGCCGACTCCTCGTGATTGCCGATCGCGCTCACGACATCCGTCAGCTCATCGGTCGGCACGCCCTGCTCGCGAAGGAAGTCGAAGGCTATGTGCGCGCCGGAAACGTGATGGCTATCGCGCGAAATCACGTTTCCGATGTCGTGAAGATAGGCCGCCATGCTGGCAAGCTGGCTGCGTCGCTCGGAATAACCCAATGCGGCCAAGATATAGCCCGCCATCTCCGCCGATCGTTCGGCATGCCTCGCGCCGTGCTCGGTATAGCCGATGGCATCCATGTATTGATTGGCCTTCTCGAGGAGCGCCGAAATGTAAGGGCTCCCTCGGAGCAGGTCCGTGTCCACCTCGTTTGGCGTCGCGTCGGTGGGAACGGAATCGCTAGGGTCTGACGTGACCGTCTCCGATCACGACCCATTTATAGGTCGTCATCTCACGCAGCCCCATCGGCCCGCGGGCATGTAGCTTCTGCGTGCTGATGCCGATCTCGGCCCCAAGCCCAAACTCTCGACCGTCAGTGAACTGCGTCGATGCGTTCACGAACACGGCTCCGGCGTCGATCTCATTCACGAACCGGCGCGCCGCCGATTGATCCTCGGTCAATATCGCCTCGGAGTGGCCTGATCCGTGCTCGTGAATGTGGCGGATCGCAACGTCAATATCGTCAACAACGCGAATGGCCATGCGTTTCGATAAGAATTCGGTGTCGAAATCGCCATCGCTCGCGGGGATGGTCTTCGCTGCGCCACCAATATCCGACGCCGCCTCCGAATCCACTCTCAGCTCCACGCCGGCCGCTGCCAGGCGGCTTGCGATTCGGGGCAGCAACTCGGCCGCCACCGTCCGGTCGATCAGGAGCGTGTCCAGCGCGTTACAAATAGATGGACGTCGAACCTTGGCGTTGAAAATCACGTCCTCGGCCTTGCCCGGATTCGCCCTTTCGTGCACGTACGTATGGCAGACCCCGAACCCGGTCTCGAGCACGGGTATTGTGGAGTTTTCCGCTACGAATTTCACGAGATCGGCCCCGCCTCTGGGCACTATGACGTCGATCATCGATTTCAGGCGCAGCATCTGACCGACGAGTTTCCGGTCGTTGTTTTCCACCAGCTGAATCGATCCGACCGGTAAGCCTTCGGATCCGGCGGCGTCGGACGCAATATCCACGAGTGCGCGGTTGCTGGAGGCGGCGTCGCTGCCGCCTCGTAACACGACGGCGTTGCCCGACTTGATGCAGATGGCGATCACATCCGTGGTGACGTTCGGACGTGCTTCATAGACGATGCCAACAACTCCCAGAGGTACACGCCGTCGCGACACTTCAAGGCCGCTCTCAACGATCCTGGAGTCGATCGTCCCGCCAATGGGGTCAGGCAGGACCGCTATCTGCGCGATTCCATCGGCCATTTCCTCAATGCGCTCCGGAGTGAGTAGGAGCCGATCCAAAACGTGCTCGTCGGCGCCACCGCCTTCAGCCCGCCGCATGTCGTCCGCGTTCGCCTCCAGAATCCGTTCGGAGTCCCGGACAATGGCGGCCGCCATCGCTCGAAGCGCTGAGTTCTTGATGGCGGTGGGGAGCGTCGCCAGCGAACGCGCGGCTCGATGGGCGTTCGAGGCTTTGTCGTAAAGCTCGGAGGCGACTTCCATGCCGGACTCGTCGAGGGAGGTGGTCGCTGGATCCACTCAACTCTCCCCGTCGTCGCGCGCGATTGAAGGCATCAGCGCCAGGTCGTTCCGGTGAACGACTTCCTCGCCGTGTTCGTATCCAAGAATATCCACGATATGCGATGAATCGCGCCCCATGATTCGAGATAGCTCCCCGTACCCGTAGTTCGACAGCCCGTGGGCCACGACCACGCCGCCGGGCCCTTCCACCGCCACCATCTCTCCTCTGCCGAATTTGCCCTCGATTCCCGTGACGCCGGCGGGGAGAAGGCTGCGGCCTTGCGTTGCCAGGGCGCGAGCGGCTCCGTCGTCGATCTTCACGCGGCCCTTCAACGCCAAGTCGGTGAGCATCCAGCGCTTTCGGCTTTCCAGCCTTATTCCGGTCGCGGAGAATCGTGTTCCAAGGCGCTCGCCGCCCACCAAACGAACGAGATTTCTGGGTTCACGTCCATCCACTATGGCGGCGGTGGCGCCGTGGGCGGTCGCCAGCCGCGCCGCCTCGAGCTTGGTTTTCATCCCGCCGGTACCGGTCCTTGACGTTGCGCCCCCCGCTTCCGCGATCATCTCGTCCGTGACTCTTTCTGCACGGGGGATCACCCGCATCCGTCCGCGATCGTCGGCACGCATGTACCCTTCGACATCGGTCATCATCACGAGGAGATCGGCATCGACGAGATTTGCGACGAGGGCCGAGAGAGTGTCGTTGTCCCCGAAATGGAGTTCATCGGTCGCTACGACGTCGTTCTCGTTGACGAGAGGCAGTATCCCGCGTTCGAGCAATGCCAGCAGGGTGTTGCGAGCGTTGAGATAGCCTCCCCGATCCTCGAGCGCGGCTCGCGACAGCAGCGTCTGCGCGACCGTAATGCCCAGCTTTTTGAAGGCACTCTCGAACACTCCCATCAGCGGCGACTGCCCAACCGCGGCTAGCACCTGGCGCGAAATCGTGGATTCGGAGTCGTCGTCGCCCACGATGGTTCGTCCCATCGCGACGGCGCCGGAAATGACCAGGACAATCTGATGTCCGGACGTAACGAGTTCGCCCGAATTGGCCGCCAGATCGCGCACATACGACTCGTCCACGCCTTCGCCGCGCTTGGTCAGGAGAGACGATCCGCACTTCACCACAATTCGGAGAGACAAGCACAACCCCATTTGGCTGCTGACCGAACTCGATCGATCTTGAGCGTGGCCGGCGCTGGGCCGTCCCCGAAATCGGGACCCTGGCGCCGGTCTATAATTGCCCTCCAATTAAGGTGGGAGGCCTCGCAAGTAAAGACCTTAATCAGGTCCGGAAACTTTCGACTTCTCCCCGGTCGGCCTAATCTTGGAGTAAATCCGGATGCAACAGTATGCCACTGACCAGATTCGAAATGTCGTACTTCTGTCTCAGAAAGGCACTGGCAAGACATCCCTGGTCGAGGCGCTCGTGCACGCGACGGGTGCCACGAGCCGTCTCGGAAACATCGACGATGGCAATACGATTGCCGATTTCTTTCCCGACGAACTGCGACGCGCCACGTCGCTGAGCCTGGCCGTGGTTGCCTGCGAGTGGAAGAAAACCAAGCTCAACCTAATCGACGTTCCCGGCGATCCCGACTTGGTCGGAGAGATCGTCTCAGGGACCAGGGCCGCCGAATCCGCGCTTCTCCTGGTGGACGCCACTTCGGGTATCGAGGTCGGGACGGAACTCGGCTGGAATCGCGCCGCCGACAGGAATCTTCCCGTCCTCTTCGTGGTGAATCGGATGGACCGCGATAATGCCGATTTCGGCGGCGTTTTGGAATCCCTCAAGTCGACGTTCGGGCCTGTGATTGCGGTTCAGATCCCGTATGGTCCGTCAAAAGAGGCCGCCGGAATTGTCGATCTAATCTCAATGAAAGCGCTCGTGGCGGACGGCCCCAAGGTCACCGCCGGGGAGATTCCTGAGGGGCTTGCGGACCAGGCAGCCGCCCTTAGAGACGAGCTCGTGGAGGCGGTCGCGGCGATCGACGATGAGCTGACTGAAAAGTATCTAGAAGACGAAGAGATAACGCCCAACGAAATAATCACAGCCCTTAGGCGCGGTATCGCCGAAAGGGAGATTTTCCCCGTCTTCTGCACCGCGGCGACGCGAGAATACGGTTCTATTCCGCTCCTCGACGCACTCGTGTCCACGGCGCCGGCGCCGGCCGTGGGCGCCAACGGCGCGGAGGGTGGCGGTGTAGCCCTCGCTTGCAAGACGACGGTTGATCCAAGCATGGGCCGGCTCACATACCTGAAGGTGCATTCCGGAGAGCTTTCAGCCAACGCGCACGTCCGCAACATTGGCAGCCGGACCGACGAACGGTTGGGTTCACTTTCCTTCCCCCGTGGCAAGGAGCAGATCGATGCCGGCGCGGTCTCCGCGGGCGACATTTGCACGGTTGCCAAGCTGGCGGCCACGCTGACGGGAGATACCTTGGCGGCAAGCCGCGATGCCGAGCTCCTTCCTGGAATCGATTTTCCGGAGCCCGCCATCGCCGTCGCCATCAGCCCGAAGACCAAGTCGGACCTCGATAGGCTCGGCAGCGCACTCTCTCGAATGACCGAGGAAGATCCGACGCTGAAGATCTCACGCGAGAGCGCCACCGGCGAAACCCTGCTCTGGGGTATGGGTGACGGCCATCTCAACGTCGCTGTCGAGCGCCTCCAGACCAAGTTCGCCGCGGAGGTCAACACCTCCATTCCGCAGATCCCCTACAAAGAGACGATCCGTCAGCAGACCACGGCCAACGGTCGATTCAAGCGCCAAAGCGGCGGCCACGGGCAATTCGGCGATGTCACCATCGTGCTGGAGCCTATGCCTCTGGATAAAGCGGATTTTGAATTCAAGAGTGAGATCGTGGGCGGCTCAATATCTAAAAGCTATATCCCGGCTGTCGAGAAGGGCGTCAGAGGGGCCATGTTGGAAGGCATTGTGGCCGGGTATCCGTTGGTCGGATGCAAAGTGCGGTTGATTGACGGAAAAGAGCATCAGGTCGATTCATCCGATCAGGCATTCCAGCTCGCCGGCGCGATCGCTTTCAGGGACGCGGCCAAGTCGGCGTCGCCGACGATTCTCGAACCGATTCACGAACTCAAGGTCACCGTGCCAGATAGCTTCACCGGTGCCATCATCAGCGACCTGAATTCGAAGCGGGCGCGCGTCAGCGGCACCGACCAGAGCCCAAACGGCGTTACGACAATCACCGCGGAGGCCCCTTTGGCAGAAGTGCGTCGCTATGCGGTGGATCTCCGGCAGATCACCCAGGGACGAGGCAGCTTTTCGCTCGACTTCATGCGCTATGACGAGGTGCCCACGCACCTCCAAGGTCAGGTTATCGCGGCGAGCGCAAAGGGCGGCAAGGCGCAGGAATAAATAAGACGCCGGTACTCGAACAGGCGTCTAGGAGACGGGCTCGGCGGCCTTCGTCACCGCTTGCAGCAAGCCATCGGCCACGATTCGTTCCTCGCCGTCCTTTAGCGTGTTCGGGACCACGCATAAATCGCCGTAGGCGTCCCACAGGTGGACGGGTGGATCTCCAGCACGGACGTTGGCTGAAAATTCCGCCCGCGACATTCCAAGCACCGATTCATCCACCTCGAGCCATACTGCTGTCAGCCCCCTGGCGTCCCAGTACCTCGCCTCGGCGTTAAGCCCTGGGATTCCGCCGAGCCGGCCGGCCACATACTCGCAAATGGACCGCCACCTGCGCTGATCGGCTTCGTGATCCCGCTCGAAGTAGGCCTCGATTGCGGTCAGGAGGCCCACCATTTCCTCCTTGCCGACCTTCATCGACCTTCCGATTGACTGATTTGGATTGGTGTTGAGGGCGGCGGCGGCGATGAGATCTCGTCTCCCGCAGAGGATTCCGGTCCCTTGGGGCCCTTCGAGTGCCTTGCCTCCACTGAAGGTAACGAGATCGGCTCCCGTGGCGGGTACGTCGATGAGGTTGCCGAGCGGTGGAAGAATGGCCGATGCGTCCACGATCACGGGGACCCCGAAGCCGTGGGCGATGACGGCCACCCGTTCCAGCGAAACGCCTGTCTCCCAAACGCCCGGGCGCGGCAGAAGATTGTAGAGAAAGCCCGCGGTATTCGGGCCGAACGCCTCCCTTATCTCGCCTTCGCTGGCCCCACCCTTGCCACCCACGTCCACGAGCCGGCCTCCGGCCACCCGCACGCTTTGGTTGTAAGAACTCTCATGGAGTCTTTGAACGATGAACTCATCGCGCATCCCCTCCGTATCTGGCAGCTGCTCGATTCTCTCAATGTCCGATCCAGCCATACATGCGGCGGCGGAAATGGCCAACCCGCCAGCCGCTCCGGAGCAAACCATGGCGGCTTCGACCTTCAGGAGTCCGGCGATTCTTTCTCCGATCCGGCGGTTCAGATCTTCGATGGAAACGAAGTGCCGCGAAGCCTCGGCCATCGCCTCCAGGACGTCGGAGGACATGATCGACCCGCCAATCCGTGTCACGTTCCCCTGCGCATTCACGATCTTGCGAACATCGAGGCGGTCGTAGATATCCATTTCGAAGTCCACCTAACTTCCTGCCGTTGCGGCGAATTTCCATTGGGGAGGCGTATGTTCAGCCACCGAACCGGCGGCACTTTCTTGACGCCGATAGGGTGCGCCGTGACAGTGTAAGCGCCGAAAGTCTAAGATTTTCCTTCGTGCGACCCAATTGCGCGGACCGTTGGGCCATGTGGATACTCGGAACTCCTCGATCAATTCCGACTAAGAAGCAAGGTTTCCATCGCACGGACGCTTGAAGTGGTCGACGGCTAGCCGAGGGTCCCAACAACGACCCGCTTGGAGGACGTGATGGCTGACGGAGACGGCGCTCAGTTGGAAGTAAAAACCTTCGAGCCCTCAGACGAATTCGCGAACGCGGCGCATATCGGCGAATTCGACCAGTACAAGGAGTTGCACCGCCGCAGCCTCGAAGAGCCGGAGGCGTTCTGGCGCGAGGTATCCGACGAGTTCGTCTGGAGCAAACCATGGACGAAACTCGTCGAATGGGACCTCCCATTCTGTAAATGGTTCGTTGACGGCGAGCTGAATATCACTGTGAATTGCCTCGATCGGCATGTGGACAACGGCCTCGGCGACAAAGTCGCGTTCCACTGGGAGGGCGAGCCCGGCGACACGCGCACGGTTACCTTCAAGGACCTGCTGGACGATGTCTGCCGCTTCGCCAATGGACTCAAGAGCCTGGGGCTGGAGCGCGGTGATCGCGTCATTCTGTACATGCCGATGATTGTTGAGTTGCCCGTAGCGATGCTGGCCTGCGCCCGACTTGGCCTTGTGCACAGCGTCATCTTCGGGGGCTTCAGCGCGGACGCCATCAAAGACCGGGTCCAGGACGCCTCGGCCCGAGCCATCGTCACGGCCGACGGCGGTTGGAGGAGAGGCAAAGTCGTACGCCTCAAGGACAATGTTGACGGAGCCCTAGCCGATGGTGAGTGCCCGACCGTTGAAAAAGTGATCGTTTTCAAGCGTTGCAACAACGATATCGAATTCGTCGAAGGCAGGGACGTCTGGTGGGACGACCTCCTGGACGGCCAGCCTTCCACCTGCGAACCGGTGCCGGTTCCGGCCGAGCACCCGCTTTACATCCTCTATACCAGCGGGACCACTGGGAAGCCCAAGGGGGTCGTCCACGCCCAGGGTGGCTATCTCATCTACACGGCGCTGACGTCAAAGTGGATATTCGATCTCAAGCCCGACGATATCTTCTGGTGCACCGCGGACATCGGATGGGTGACCGGGCACAGCTACATCGTTTACGGAATCCTCGCCAACGCAGCCACGGGCGTGATGTACGAGGGCGCCCCGGACCATCCGGCGCCGGACAGGTTCTGGGACATCGTCGAGAAATACAAAGTCACGGTCTTCTATACCGCCCCGACGGCAATCCGGGCGTTCATCAAGTGGGGTGACGAATGGCCGGCGAAGCACGACCTCTCGAGCCTTAGGCTGCTCGGCAGTGTGGGAGAGCCCATAAACCCGGAGGTCTGGCTTTGGTATCGAAGGGTGATCGGCGGCGACTCCTGCCCGATCGTGGACACTTGGTGGCAGACCGAGACGGGCGGGATCCTCATCACGCCGCTTCCCGGTGCGATCGCCACGAAACCAGGTTCCGCGACGCTGCCCTTTCCCGGCGTTGATGCCGATGTGGTTGACGATACGGGCAATCCCGTAGCTCCCAACGAACGCGGATTGCTGGTGATAAACAAACCGTGGCCGGCCATGATCCGGGGAATATACAAAGACGGCTGGGGACAGCCCGGTCACGCGGGCGAATTCGGCGACAGAGATCGCTACTTCGCCGAATACTTCGAGCGAATCGACGGCGTGTATCTGGCCGGCGACGCGGCCCGCAGGGATGACGACGGGTACTTCTGGATCATCGGTCGGGTGGACGACGTGCTAAACGTGGCGGGCCACCGCATCGGAACGGTCGAGATTGAAAGCTGCCTTGTGCAGCACCCCGCGGTGGCGGAGGCGGCGGCCATCGGCTTTCCCGACGAAATTACGGGCGAGGCCGTAGCGGCGTTCGTCACGCTTCGCGGCGGGTTCGATGAGAGCAGCGACCTGCAAAAGGAGCTCGTGAACTACGTGGGCGAGCACATCGGCCGGTTCGTCCGACCCAAGCTCCTCCGGTTCACGCCGGCGCTGCCCAAGACCCGCAGCGGCAAGATCATGCGGCGGTTGCTGCGCGAAATCGCCACCAGCGGAGAAATAAAGGGGGACACGACCACGCTGGAGGATATGGAAGCCCTGGCCACTCTTCGGGGCGGCGACGAAGAGTAACAACGCTGACGCGATCACTTAGCCATCCCGGGTGTGAAAGCGATACCGCCGCGGCGTCGTTCGCAGGATCGCCGGTCCGGGGTCGCTGCTGTACGGATTACCCTTCGGCGGGAGGCCTTTCGACCGTCGCGTGGTCCAAGTAAGGAATCCAGCCCTCCCGGTCCACCGCCAGGTACGTGGCCATATACGGTCTGCCCGGCTCTAACGAGGGTACCGGGATGGAATCGTGATAGTAGTACGGAACTTTGGTCACGAACGGAAATGCCCACCGGTTCGCCCACGAGTAAACGCCCGTGACCAGCTTTTCCTTTTCCGGGTCCACGATCATCAAGAACGAGATCCAGTAGTTGTCATCCTCGGGCGCCGGCCATGTGAAAACCGGAGGATAGCCGGGCTGCACGGATAGAGTCTCCTCCCGTCGCGTCGTCGGGAGCTCCTCAATTTTGGAGACGACGAAGCTTGAGTCCCGATGCCGGCCGCGATCGTCGTACGCGCGCACGAAGTACCTTTTGCCGCGATCACGGTCGCTCGTGATGAAAATGTGCACACCGCTGCCGAGCACGGGCTGGGCCTCGACGTCTTTGACCAGCTGGAACCTCCCACGGTCCAGACAGTCTTCACCGTCCGATGGTTCGCATTCGTAGAGTTCCAGCCTGGACAGTCGCTTGCCGGCCCTGGCGATGACGGTGACCGGGTGGTCGCCTCCACCCATAAAATCCACCTCGCCACCGAAGACGCACGCGAGCACCTGACTCTCGCCGAACCGCATCTTCCACCGCATCAAGAAGCTGCTCTGATACGACAGGAACGCTCCCAGCCGGATCTGGTTCTCCCAATAGAACCGACAGACCAAAAACCGGAGCCTGCGAACCCAACTCAAAGGGAGTTCACGTCCTACGAGGCGGCCGCGTCATCTGCGGCATTCGATCCGTTCGCGGTTCGCATTGCTTCTACGGCCACATCCCAGTTTCTGGCCCCACGCAGATCGTCGAAGGCAAGCAGCGCTTCAATGGCTAGCTCCTTATGTTCCTTCATGGTGTCCTCCTGCGCTTGGGCCACCAACCGCGCATTCTCGGTGAGTTCAAGGAGCCTGGATCTGACGTCGGATCCCATGTTTCCAGGAGCCAGGATCGCGCGCGCCGCCTCGAAGGACTTGCGGGCCTCGTCGGCGTCGGGCGACGCGAATCCCTTCATCTGCGCCGCGATCGACTCGAGCCGGGCCGCGAACTCGTAGTACTTGCCCAAACGGCGGTCCATCCGGCCAACCATGTATTCCACGTCGTCCTCGAGCTCCCTGATCCGCGCAACATCTTCCTCGGTCAGGGGGCTGTCTTCTGCGATACGGTCCCTCGCCTCGTAACTGCACCCGCAAACGTCGCTGTAGGCCGTCTGTCGCGAACCCGTGGATCCTGAAGCCGTACCAGTCCAGCGCGATCCGTTCCACCGGATGTCCGGCAGATCGATGTGTCCACCGTCCTCATGGACGACGACAGGAGCCAAGCCGTGGCCCCGCTCGCGCACGGTCAGTCTTCCCGTCTCGAGTTCCTCAATCAGCTTTTCACGGTGAGGGGACGGCGGCATCCAGCGACTTTTCAGGTCAACGGTCACGTTGGGCTCTCCAGGGACGCGGGGATTAGATGAGACTAGACAACTATACGTAATCCGCGTAAAGCGCCTTGGCCTCTGCTACCAGTTCGTCACGGACCCGTCCTCCATCCGCAGATCGTGAAGCGACGGCATCTGGTAGGGGTGATCCTCCACGGCCGCTTCGTTTAGATCGACACCCAGTCCAGGCGCGTCCGGCGGCAGCAGATAGCCGTCATCGAACTGCAACTGCTGTGGGAAGACGTCCGGTAGGTATCCCGGAATACGCGCCAGTTCTTGCACGCCAAAAAGCGGGCTGGCGACGTCGAGATGCACGCACGCGGCCGTCGAGACCGGTCCAAGTGGATTGTGCGGGGCCAGCTTCTGGTAGTGAGCCTCGGCCCATCCGGCGATCTTGCGGGCCTCGGTCAGCCCTCCCACAATGCATAGATCCACACGAACGTAGTCGATGAGATCCCGCTCGATGAGCGGTTTGAACTCCCATTTCGTCGCGAGTTCCTCGCCTCCGGCTATCGGGACGTTGGTGTGCTGGCGGACGAATGCGTACGCATCTGGATTCTCGGACCGCACTGGGTCCTCCGCGAAGTAAAGATCGAACGGAACGAGCGCGTCGCACAACCGCACCGCGTCGATTGGATCTAGGCGGGTGTGGAAATCGATGCATATCTCAATTCCGTCGCCCACTTCGTCGCGCACGGCCTCCGCCATCTCGACCGTCTTGGGGACGGCCTTCCTTGGTTCGAGAATGCCGTCGGGGCCCTCCACAACACCGAAGCGGACGAACCGGAAGCCCTGCCTTACGGCGCGGCGCGCGTCGGCGGCCATGGACTCGGGCGTATCGCCGGTGATGTGAGCGTAGCAAACCACCTTGTCCCGACACTTGCCGCCCAGTAACTCCCAAACCGGTACCCCGAGCGCCTTGCCTTTGATGTCCCACAAGGCGAGGTCGATGGCCGAAATGGCGGAGGTCACCAGTTGGCCGCCCTTGAAAAAACCGCCCCGGAAAAGCCTTTGCCAGATGTGCTCGATCCGCATGGGGTCTTCGCCTCGGAGGACGTGGTTGAAATGTTGGATCGCACCCGAGGTCGCAAGCTCTTTTCCTGTTATTCCGGCCTCGCCCAGTCCATACAGACCTTCGTCCGTTTCGACCTTTACGAAGAGGTAGTTTCTGCTCCCCTGCCCCGAGTTGATGGGGATTGCCCTTACATTCGAAATCTTCACGCGCGCCTCTATTCTGAGAATCTAAGTGCCGAACCCCTCCATCATCCTCTTGGGCAACTTCAGATGAAAACGGCGTGGTTCGATAAGGCAATGATTCCCGATGGATGTATCCTGCTTCGGGCATGCGAGTTGTCCGGGAAGACGTTGGATAGTACGGGTGAAACTCGGTCGGAATTCAGTCTCCCCTCCCTGCATCGCCGCGGTTACGTTCGGCCGACGATGAGCCGGTCGCCGTGAGCAGAGAGGACGGCGGCACCGGAAAAGCGCGCCCGCCAGGCCGATCGCGGGCGCTGCCGGAAACGATCCTCCCGGTGCGGCGGCGCGCGGCGCGTCATATCCAAATCAAGCCGGCGCCGGCCCGGATACGCGCCGTCAACCCCCAAGTGACGCTAATTGGCGGCTTTCTGCTCATCGTTGTGATCGGAACGGTACTGCTGGCCCTGCCGTTCGCGAGTGAAACCGGCGAATTCACACCTTTGGTCGATGCCCTCTTCACCTCCACGTCCGCCACCGGCACGGTAGGGCTCGTCGTCGTCGATACGGCCACGCACTGGAGCCCGGCGGGAGAGGCGGTAATCCTCATCCTGATGCAGGTTGGGGGACTTGGGTTCATGGCCGGAGCCATCGTGCTCTTCCTGGCCCTTGGCCGCCGGGTGAGCATCCATCAGCGACGCGTGTTCCAGGAATCCCTGGCCCTGAGGCAGATAGGCGGACTGCCCGGACTTGCTCGCCGGCTACTTATCTACACGCTCGTGATCGAGGGCGTCGGGGCCGCACTCCTGTACCTGGAGTTCAGTAACGATCCATCAATTGGGAGCACGGCAGCGTGGTGGTCGGCCGTATTTCATGCGGTAAGCGCGTTCACCGGATCGGGGTTCGATTTGATGGGCGACTTCACAAGCCTCAGTGGCCAGGCCACCCGTCCCTTGGTGCTCCTGACGATGATGTTCATGATCATCCCTGGAGATCTTGGATTCATGGTGGTACTGGATGCGCTCCGGGCGCGCCGATTTAGGAAGCTCGCCACCGAGACGAAGATCGTTCTGAGCCTTAATTTCGCCCTTTGGCCCATCGCCGCCCTGGGTTTTCTGATGCTGGAATTCAGCAATGAGCTCACCCTGGGTGCATTCTCCGTGCCGCACCGAGTGATGAACGCGGTATTTCACGCCGTGACCGTCCGCAACGCCGGATTCTCCACCGTTCCGTTCGCAGAGGTGGGGACTCTGGCGCTGATGTTCCTCATGACCTTCATGATCATCGGCGCCGCCTCGGCATCGATGGGCGGAGGAATCAAGGTCAACACGGTTGGCGCGCTTCTGGCTGCGATGCGGGCGGGCCTGCTGGGACGGCCCAACGCCGAAGCGTTTGGGCGAACGATACCGAACGACCGGATCTACGTTGGCATCACTCTGTTGATGCTCTACATCGGATGGATATTCATTGCCGCTCCGATCATGTTCGCGCTGCATGCCGTGTCCACGGACTTCATCCCGTCCCTCTTCGACACCATTTCCGCACTGGGTCCAATTGGACTTTCCACCGGGATGCCCAGGGAGCTAAACGAGGCCGGCAAAGTCTTTATGAGCGTCCTCATGTTCGTCGGAAGATTGGGACCGCTTACCGTGGCGCTGGCGCTATTGCGCCGGAGCGCCCGGAGGTCGTTGCGGCGCTATCCGGAATGCGAACTGAAGATCGGCTAAAGGGTGGCAGGCGTTGACCCACATGATGCGTGGCCCCGATTTGCCCGATCTTTCATCGATTCCGAACGGGGTCGGAGACTCTCTTGAATCTCCTGCACGTTCAGAGCGGGAACCTATCGTCGCTCGTGGCGATCGAATCTACAATGAAGTCGTATTGGGGAGGCTGGAGGTGAGACTGTGAATCCACTCGAGACGCTCGGTGCGCTTCAGGACTTGGGCCAGGCCCTACAGAGCGCGGCCGCAATTGGCTTGGCGATCGGGATCGCCATCGTCGCTGTAGTCATCGCGTATTTGTCGGCAAAGGCGCACGGATCCGCCTACGCCACATTTTCCCTTCGCGCGGTCACGACGTGGTACGTGCGGTTGATTCAACTTGTCGCGATTCTGGCGGTCGCCGCCGGAATCGCGTCGCTGTTGAATTTGGGGGTCGGGGCGGCCGTCGGGTCCGACTACAGCTTTTCAAAAGGCATTGACTCAGGGGACTACCCCTCGATCGCTTATCGCGCTCTGGTGGCTATCGGCGCGGGACTGATAATCATCTACGCCCACATGATGGTCCGGCGCGCGGTAGAGCCGAACAATGCCGCCGTCGTAGCCAGGCGATTCCTAATTGCGGCGCTGACAATCATCTTCGGCGTCACATCTGCGTTGTTGCTTTTCGGAACCGGAGTGAGCCTCGTTGAGTATCACGTCGGTTCGATTTCCGAAGGCGCATCGGCTCCCCATCCAGGTCGCGCCATTTCTGGCCTCGTGATCGCGGCGGTCTTCTGGGCCGGCGCCCTGATCGAGCTTCGCCGCGAATTTGAACGTCCCGCGGAATAGCACGCGCGTCCGACCGCGAGCTCGGCCGCATCGCGGAGCTGCGCCTTTTATCCACTGGATATCCCATCGGGTCGACTCGTTCTTTGGCGAACGAATCCGGTCACGATGATTCCGCGACCGTGCGCCGTCACACCCTCAGCTTGACCAGATGTTCTCTTGCGCGGGCCTCCAGCGTCGAACCGGCATCTAATTCCAGAATCCTCCGGAAATCAGCAATGGCGCCCTGCGTTTCACCCAGGCGTGTGTAGGCGCGAGCGCGATTGTAATAGGCCTGCGGCCGCTTCGGAGCGGCCTCTATCGCCGCTGAGTAGTCCTCGATCGCATCGTTGAACTGCTGGTTGGCCAGCAGCGCGTTACCGCGGTTGTTCAGCGCGTTCACATGCCCTGGATTGAAGCTCAAGACCTTGCTGTAGTCGCGGATAGCCGAGTGCACGTTGCCCAGCTTTCGATTTGCGACGCCGCGGTTGTAGTAGGCATCTACCTTTGTCGGATTGCGCTCGATCGCCGCCGTGAGATCCTTGACCGCGCTTTTGAAATCGCCCATCCGCCCGTGCAGTTTTCCCCGCCGCACGTACGGCTCGGGGTCGTCGGGATCGAGTTCCATCAAGGATCCGTAATCATGGATAGCCAAGGCGGGCTGCTCCAACGCCTCATAGCAGCGAGCCCTGCTGTAGTAACCGACTTTGAACTCGGGACTCAGTTCGATCACGGCCTTGTAATCCGAATTCGCGGCCCGCAGATCGCCCTTATCCTCGTACATCCTGCCGCGCGATAAAAACGCGTCCGAGTCGCCGGGGTCGATCCGGATGGCGCTTGCGTAGTCTTTGAGAGCCTCGTCCTGTCGACCCTGGCCGATATGTACGAGCGCGCGGGCGTTCAATGCGACCACGTTGTCGGGATCTAGGCGGAGGGCCGAGTCAAACTCGACTAACGCCTCCTCCCAACGGCTTTCGTTGGCAAGATCCAGCCCTCTGTCGATGTGCTCCTTAGCGCTCATGTACTCTCACAGATTCGGGTGGCCATCTGCCGCCTGCCGCGATCGTTAGCGTAGCAAGCGCCATAAACGGCCTCAACGATTCGCCCCCGGATACGCCCAGACCCGCATAGGATTCAACTTCCACGCATTTCGGTCGCAAGACCGCTCGTTCCAGCGGTTTGTCCGTCCTCTTCGACGGCTAGACCACATGCGAGGAAGGCGTCGACCAGCTTAGGATCGAAATGGGTGCCCGATCCATCCCTGATGATTTTCGTAGCCACCGCAGTGCTCAGCGCGGGGCGGTAAGACCGATCCGACGTCAGCGCATCGAACACATCGGCCACGGCGATGAGGCGGGCGTCCAGAGGGATTTTCGTATTCGCCAATCCGTCCGGGTACCCCTTTCCGTCGAATCTCTCGTGATGCCCGCGAATACCTGGAATCATCGGGCGCAGAGACGCCACGCCTTCCACCATCGTATGACCCGCATCCGGATGACGCTGAACGGCTTCCCGTTCAGTTTCCTCAAGACCACCTTCCTTATTGAGAATCTGCTCCGAAACGGCGATCTTTCCGATGTCGTGAAGCACGGCGGCATGCCGGATCCTGTCGACCGCCCGATCGTTCAGCCCGTATTGATCGGCGATCACCACAGCGAACTCAGAAACCCGCGACGAGTGGCCTCTCGTATAAGCGTCCTTGGCCTCTACAGCCGCCACGAGGGCGCGCGTGGCGTCGTTGTAGTCCCGATCTATCCGAGCCTTGGCATCGCGCAGTGTGATCCCGTCGAACAGGGCGTCAAGGGTCTGGTGGTGGCGATATTCCAGAAGGATTCCGTACCCGATCACCAAAAAGCCACTGAGCATCGCCACGTGATACAACCACCAACTCAAGCTCCATACGCTCGAAAACATCATGGAGATTTCCGCGTCCAGAAAGAGGACGAGTCCGGCCATAACGGCAATAAGGACTACTGAATTCCGACGACGCAGGAGTCGCGCGTAGCGGGCCAACGCCAATGCGAAAAGTAAGGCGGTGGCCCCGGTAACGACTATGAAGAGTATCGCCGCTCCGCCGCCTTCAGCCGCATATCCGTAAGTCCCCGCGTCGGCGCCAGAATCCCCCTGGACCGTGTCAGGCAGTTCCACCACCGTAAATAGGGTGATCGTGTAAACGCTGTAGGCGGCAGCCCATACGGCGAGGATGGCAAGCCTCGAGCGAACAAGGATCGCTTCAAAGGATTTCGGGTAGCGCACGGCGCTGAGCCCCAACAGGATCGCGCCCGACGCAAGGCTGCCCGGTGGGGATATCGCAAAGCTCGGATGCGGTCGGTCGAAGATCACATTCTCGGTCGTGAGCGAGTGAAGGAGAAATACGCCGGAGATCGACAGGAATCCAAGCCCGATAAAGAAAACCCATATGTCGTCCCGGCCCGCGGAAGCGCGCAGTATGGCCACAGAGATCAGAAGGCCCAGAACCGAAGCGATGGAAACGATCCAAAAATGGAACTCCTCGGCGCGGAAAGATGGATCGATACCGGGACTCAGTCGCAACACCGCAAATAGCCCCATGGGAACCACGAAAAGAACCGCCAGCCCCGAGAGAGAACGCATATCCCATCGCGGGTTCCTGATGGCTCCCGCCGTATGCGCTTGCTGGTCACTCAACGGCAATCTCGTGGTCTAGGAATAGGATCGACTGGTTCGGAGTTCTGGTCGTCGCAAGGTCCGCACCAAAGTTGATCTTACTGCAACGAATCGCGGCCAAAGAAAACTGGAAAACGCGCCACAGGGCAGCCCGTGACCCGATAACCTAGAGAGAGGGATTCGAGTCCTCGGCCCGGCGCGATCATCGAGCCGTGTCTGCAATCTCCGCCAAATCAGAAAGGGTTGGTCGCTGCGTATGGGCATTCTCCGCGTTGCCGATGACCCGGAACGGCTCATCGCCATCGTCATCGCGTTCGTGACGGCGATTTCGGTGCACGAGGCCTGCCACGCGCTGGCCGCCACCTGGCTGGGCGATCCAACGCCAAAGAGCCAGGGACGGCTGACGCTAAACCCACTTCGTCATCTCGATCCCATGGGCACCTTGTTGCTCGTCATAGCCGGTTTTGGGTGGGGACGGCCCGTACTGGTCAATCCCCTGAATCTGAGATTCGGAATCAGGCGCGGAATGGCGATCGTATCGGCGGCGGGCCCCGCTTCAAATATCGTTACCGCGGCCGTACTGGGACCGGTGTTTGGCCAGCTTGTCAGCGAAACGTCCGGGATACTGCCGCGGAGCGACTTCCTCGCGCTCGTCGTGATATTCATTATTCAGATCAACGTACTCCTAGCCATTTTCAACCTGATCCCAATTCCCCCGCTTGACGGGTTCGGCGTCTTGTACGGATTTGTCGGCCCCGACACCGCGGCCAGCTTGGAGCCTCTACGGCGGTATGGACCGTTGATTCTCATGGGCGTGATATTCCTGGGGCCGTTGTTCGGCATACGGCTCTTTGAGAGTACTGTGTTACCGCCGATGGATTTTTTGGTAAACACGTTCATTGGGCGCTAGATACAGAATCGGACAGTTCATGCGCGCCCTGGTCGGTGCAACTCCTCCAGAACTGCCCCCGGGCGCCAAGAGAATCCTCACCGACCGCGAACGCCAGCTTTTCGATCGTATGCAGCCCTACGACCGTGCGCACGCCATACGGGTCTTCCAGCGTGTTTTCGAGCTACAGCCATCCAATTTCGAACTGCAGACGGCGGCCCTCCTTCACGACGTTGGGAAGGGAATGCCGCGGTTGAGCCATCGGGTTGCTCTGGTCCTGACTCAGGCATTCGGAAACTTCGATCAGCCCAAATGGCATGACGCTCGGGCCCGAAGCTTTCGAGCTAGCGTACGCGACCTGTCAAATCATGCTGAAATCGGCGCCCGGTTCCTGGAAGCGGCCGGAAGCGACCCCGACATCGTACGCATTGTTCGCGGCAGCGGGTCCGCCGCCTCGCGGACCGATTCCCAGCTTCTAGAGAAGGTGGATTCGGAGTGCTAGGCAGCTGGCGAACCGGTACCAACGCATCCCCTCTCGCGGAATTCCATCTTGCGCTTGAGTCCTTCGACGGGCCATTCGAGTTGCTCGTGAATCTGATAGAAAATCAAGGCTTCGACATCACAACTATCTCGCTGGTCCGCGTTACGTCACAGTACCTGGCCTACGTGCAGCAGCTGCAGCAGAGATCGGTCTTTGCGGAGGCCACCGCCGAATTCCTCGCCGTCGCATCGCAGCTTTTGCTTCTGAAGTCACAGGCGTACCTGCCCGGGATCGCCGACGACGAGGAGGTGGATGATGCCGAGGATCTCGCCGATCGGCTGAGGGTCTACAGCGCCTACAGGAAGCTCGCCACGGAACTGGACGAAATCCAGGCGAACGCGATGCCCTCCTTTTTTAGGACCGTGTTTCTAGTCGATATCGCCCCTGAAATACCTGATAACGCCCTAGCTATTTCAGAACTCATACTGGCGATAAACACCATGGTCGACAGGCCCGAGACGAACGGCCTTCTGGTGACAATTCCCACATCGCAAATCAGCCTACAACAGCGAATCCAGACCGTCAGCGAGGCGCTGGCACGGGAACGCGAGCTGACATTTGATTCGATGGCCTCCGAGTGCCGATCCAGGCTGGAAGTGATCTACACGTTTCTCGCGGTTCTATATCTGGTGGCGCGGCGTGACGCAGTCGTTCGCCAGCAGCGGTCCTTCGGTCCGATCACGATACGGGTCTCGGGGAAAGCCGATTAGCGCCGAGTCGAAGGGAACCACCGACTTCACTTCACCGCGGGATATCGAGTCCCCCGGGTGGGAGGCCGAAATCAGGCTGGAAGGCATTGTGGAAGCGATGCTTTTCGTGGCCGACAGAGCCTTGACGGCTGAGGAGATATGCGCCGCCATTGGCGAAGATTCGTCGCTAGTCGAGCACGCGCTCGAACAATTGCGGGAGCAATACGAAGGACGGGGCGTCCGCATCATGCTCCACGGCGATTCCTATCAGATGTGCACGGCCCCAGAAGCATCGATCTATTGCCAGAAGCTGCTCGGCTTGAGTTCGGACCAAAAGCTGACTCAGGCCAGCCTCGAGACGCTCGCGATCATTGCCTATAACCAGCCCGCGACCAGGGCCGAAATCGAGCGAATCCGCGGCGTGAACTCGGACAGCCCGTTCTCGCTCCTGGTCAACCGGGGCCTCATCACGCCGGTCGGCCGGGGAGATCAGGCCGGACGCCCGATTTTGTATGGAACCACATCCGGATTTCTCGCCTATTTTGGGATCGGTTCGCTGGATGACCTACCGGATGTGGAGCTGCCTGAGCCCCAAGCCTAGCCTTGGCCCTACCGCTTCGTGAACTGAGGAGCCTTTCGGGCCCGTTTCAAGCCGGGCTTCTTCCGTTCCTTCGCCCGCGCATCCCGTGTAAGCATCCCGGCCTTCTTCAGTTCCGGCCGGAGCTCAGGATTGAACTCAATCAGGGCGCGGGCGATCCCGTGGCGGATGGCGCCAGTCTGTCCTGTTATTCCGCCCCCAGAGACCTTCACGCTGGCGCTGAAATCGCCGCCTACCAGTCGCAGCGGTTCCGAGGCGTAATTCTGATGGAAGCTGATTGGGAAGTACTCCTCGAACGGCCGTTCATTGATAACCAGGGCGCCTTCCTTCGCGTAAAGCCTCACGCGCGCAACGGCCGATTTCCGCCGCCCTGTGCCGTAGTAGTATCGCTCGGCTTCGTTCTTAGCCACGGGTCACTCCGTTCTCAAATGGACGGGGTTCCTGTCCCGAGTGGGGATGATCTGGACCGGCATACACGTGGAGCCGCTTCAAGGTGTGCCGGCCCAGTTTGTTCTTGGGAAGCATTCCTTTCACGGCCCCCTTGAGTACCCGATCCGGATGTTTTTCCAGCATCGTGGCAAGGTTTTGTGATTTAAGACCCCCCGGATATCCGGTGTGCCGGTAGTAGATCTTGTCCGTCAGTTTTTTTCCGGTTGTGTGGATCTTTTCGACATTTACCACCACCACGCAGTCACCCACCTCTAGATGAGGAGCGTACTTGGTTTTGTCCTTGCCCATGAGAACGGTTGCGATTCTTGAGGCAAGTCGACCCAAAGTCTGGCCGCTCGCGTCTGCGATCCACCAATTCCGCTGGATTTCGGACGCCTTCACCGAGTAGGTCTTAGCCCGCATTGGTCTCGCTCAAGGTTGATGTTGAGTAATGTGATTCCCGTTTCGGATCCACCACGCCGTCATACTCGACTTCCATCAGATAGAGGCCGTGCGCTCCCAGCGACGGCGCGACGAACGGTGAAGAAGCGTCCGAAAGCATATGCGCTATCACTTCCGGCTTCCACCGGCCGAGTCCCACCTGAACCAACGCGCCGGCCGTTCTTCGCACGATGCGCTTGGCGAACGCGTTCGCCCGAACGCGAATGGAAACGGTTTCTCCCTCACGCCAGCACACGCACTCGTAGACTTGGCGGATCACAGGACCGGCATCGGACGTTGTAAACGCGCGAAAGTCATGCCTTCCCACAATGTACCCCGCGCCCCGGCTCATCGCCTGAACGTCGAGCAGCTGCGGGACGTGCAGCGCGCGCGCGCGGTCCAAGGCTGGGCGCTCCGCGCGATTGATGATGCGGTATTCGTAGACCCGTGCCGAAGCATCGCGTCGAGGGTCGAATCCAGCCGACGCCGCGTCGGACGAGAGAACCGATATTTCGTCCGGCAAAAGCGCATTGAGAGCGCGTTTGATGGCGGCATTGGAAAGCCCGCCCTCGTATTCGAACGCCACCACCTGCCCGAGGGCGTGAACGCCGCTGTCGGTCCTACCGGCGCCTCGAATGCGAATATTCGCGCCCGTCAACGACAGCAGGGCCGCCTCCAGACGATCCTGGACGGTATTTCCGCCCTCCTGCGACTGATAGCCCGAAAACGTTGTTCCATCGTATTCGACCGTGAGCTTGATGAGCGGCATGCGATGTCAGACGAGCTCGATCTGCACCATCCGGGCCGCATCGCCCAGCCTGGGCCCCAGTTTATAACTTCGTGTGAAGCCGCCGGGACGGTCCCTAAACCGATCCGCCAGATCATCGAATAGCATTTGGACAACCACGGGGTCCTGAATTCGGGCGATGACCTGACGGCGCGCATGGAGATCGCCGCGCTTGGCGAGGGTTATGAGCTTATCCACGTGCGACCGGAGTTCCTTGGATTTCGCCTCCGTGGTTTTCAAACTCCCATGAAGCAGTAACGACCGGGTCAGATTCCGAAACATCGCACGCCGATGGCTCGGCGACCGGCCGAAGCTTCGTTTCTTGACCCGATGCCTCATGCGTCTTCTTCGTTGACGGGCACGGGCTCGGCGCCCCGCATGTTCAGCCCGACCTGAGCGAGCTGATCTCTGATCTCGTCCACAAGCTTTACTCCCATGCCGCGCAGCTCGAAGAGATCGTCTTCACTCAGCTGAACCAGCGCGTCGACCGTGTTGATCCCGTGCCGCTTCAGGCAGTTGAGCGCGCGATTCGAGAGCCTCAAGTCCTCTACGGGAATCGCGGACTCATCGTCGGCCGCTTCTTCGTCCGTGCCTGGGTCGGGGAGCAACTCCTCAGGGCTGGCAACTTTGCCGACCATCGAAAACGCGTCCACGAGCACCAAGGATGCCTCGGAAACAGCGTCCTCCGGTGTGACTGAGCCATCGGTCCATACATTGAGTATGAGGCGATCGAAATCGGTGGCGCGCCCGACGCGAGCATTCTCGACGGAATACTGAACTTTGGTCACAGGCGTGTAGCGCGCGTCGATCGGAATGACTCCGATCTCGTGACGGTCGCTCTGTTCTTCCGCCCCAAGGTATCCGACACCTCGCTCCACCACCAGTTCTACGCGGAGCGTGCCTTCGTCGTTGTCCAGCGTTGCCAGGTAATGGTCTGGATTTACGATCTCGACCTCGGCGCCGATCTGAATGTCACTGTCCGTAACCGTCCCCGGACCCTTCATCTCGATGAGGCCGTTGATGGGACCGTCGCCGTGCAGGGTGATTCGCACGTCCTTCAGATTGAGGATGAACTGAGTTACATCCTCCTTCATGTATGGAAGCTCCGAAAACTCATGCAAAACCCCATCGACCGTTATTCTCGTGATCGCCGCGCCCGCCAGGGATGAGAGCAGCACCCGACGCATCGGATTGCCGATGGTATGCCCATATCCTCGCGGCAGAGGCTCCACCACGAATTCCCCATGCTCGTCACCCGATTCCAGAATCCGGATGGTCGGCTGGGCCGCTTCGAATACCAACGAATCTACCTCCTGAGGGGCAGGTGTCCGCACGGCGCGGAGCAGTTCGCGCGGAGCTTGAAATGGCTATCGATCCCGGCAGCGGTTCCGTGTTTGACCGATGGATGTGACTACGACCAGGATCGCCCAATATGACTGTCGATTTTGACCGTTTCTGAACGACCGAAAACCCGCTGATCTAACGATTGACCTCAAGACTCGCAGGCACGCGACTCCTGAGGACCGACCTGCAGTAGCGGGCGCACCAACTTAAGAGTGTATCACAGGCGCGGGGCTGGCGGCCAGATATCGACGACCGCACTCGGGGCTCCGATTAAGCGCACCCTACCGGTCGCACGCAGCCGATTGCGGCGGGGGTCCAGATCGAAACAATGCGATCCGGCAATGCACGGCGCCGCGGGTCAAATCGCGGGGACAGCTCTCGGGGCGCCGGTCTCGGATTCGAGCTCCCGGCTTCACGTCGTCGGCGCCAAACGGGCTGAGCGAATCCGATCGACCTCCGGCAACGTGGTGCTGCCGGGTTTCTTATCATCTACCTGCTTTTCTCGCTGGAGGGTAAAAATGATTTCGCATAAGGCGGCGGTGATCGGCCTTGGCCGCATTGCCAGCACCATCGACGAAGAGATCCAGATATACGACGGACACGCGCTTCCCTTCTCTCACATCGCCTGCTACGGAGAAGTGCCGGAGGTGGAGCTCGTGGGCATGGCCGATACGTGGGAAGAGCAGCGCGAAGCAGCGAGACAGAAGTGGGGCTTTCAATCGATTCATCATGACTACCGGCAAATGCTGCGCGAGACCAAGCCCGACATCGTCAGCGTCTGCACGTCCACAAAACCCAGGGCGGAGGTGGTTCTCGAGATTGCCGGCGGAGGATACGGAGTCAAGGCGATCTGGGCCGAGAAGCCAATCTCGATATCCCTACACGAGGCTGACCAAATGATCGAGGCTTGCCGCGAGGCGGGTATCGCGTTGGCGGTCAATTGTCTGCGCCGCTGGCGGAATGATTACCGACAGGCTCTGGAGATGATTCGCCAAGGGCTCATCGGCGACCTGCTTCACGTTCAAGCGCTGGGAAACTGTGGAATCTCACACAACGGCAGTCATCTGCTTACCGCCCTGACGATGTTCGCCGAGTCGCGCGCCGAATGGGTCATGGGCGAAGCTCGGCTTGAACCATCTAAGCCCGAGGATGATTTCGAGGGCGCGGGATACGTTGGCTTCGCGAACGGGGTGCGGGGCTACTTTAGAACTTTTGCCAACGGGCCTAACGAATGGTCGCTAGATGTCACCGGGACAAAGGGAATGGTTCGTATCATTCGGGACGGGTGGGCCTTCGAGCATTGGACTCTCGAGGAGCCACCCGAGGGAATGCGCAGGCCCGCGACAGCGAGGCGAATGCTCCCGCCACCGTTGCGCTGGCGTAGTCCAGGCGTAAACGCCATCTATGACATGGTCGATTGCATCGAATCAGGAGGCCCGCCGAAATGCAGCGGCGAAGACGCGCGCGAGGCGTTGGAGATAGCTCTCGCCACCCGGCAATCGGGCGGGCGGAAAGTTGAACTGCCCTTGGAAGACAGATCGCTGCGGATCATTCCCAGGGAGGTCCTGGCGGGCGATATCCCAAGAGCGATGGCGAGGCGGATCTAAGAGCCTCGATGGCTCCAATTGTTCTCACATCGGCGAGCGCGATAGAGCGGAATCCTGACGTAAGCAGCGATCGTCTCCAATCAGTCCGTCGAAATTCCGAGACCTATCGAGCGGGCGAGACACCGATCAAGATTCGGATCGATTCTGGCTTCTTGCCGCCTCCGACCCCGCGACGTAGGGAATTGTCACGGTAACGCACGTACCCGTGCCAAGGGAGCTTCGGATCGTTACTTTGCCTCCAATGCTGGCGGCGCGCTCCTGCATCGTCTGGATTCCGACGTGCCCATCAACGCTGCCGGCCGCAGAATCCACGTCAAAACCACGACCGCCGTCCTGGACCATCACTCGCATGGCTCCGTCCTCGGTCTCGTAGACAATTCGAACCTGCGCGCTTCGTGCATGTTTGGCGACGTTCGTGATTGCCTCCTGAATGATCCTAATCAGCTCGTGCTGTGACATAGGATCGAATCGCGCCCGGTTTAACTGCTCCTCGCCGTCAATCACGATCTCCAAGCCGTTTCTGAGCGCGAATCCCCTGAGGTAACCCGAGAATTTCTCCCAGACGTCATCAGCGTCGCTGGAAGCGATTCGCAGACCCAATATCGATTCGCGAATCTCCGACGACATCTCCCTGGACGTATCGCGCAGCTTCTGCATTTCGCATCGTGCCTGTTCGATCTGACCATTCTCGATGAGCGTGCTGATGACCGCCGTCTCCACGTTGAGATAAGCAGGGATCTGCGCGAGACCGTCATGCATCTCCTGAGCCGCTCGCATTCGCTCTTCCCTGACGGCCCCCTCCATTTGTTCGCGACGCGCGATTTCGGTACGCAGGTGCCCGGACATATCGTTGAAGGCGACGGCCAGCTTGCCCACCTCGTCATGGCCTTTAGCCGGTACCGTCTGGTTAAGCTCACCCCCGCTGACCCTACGCACACCCTCGGTTACTTCACGGAGCGTACGGGTCACGCCGCGGCTCACAACGACCGCCGCCGCCAGGCCTCCAAGGAGGAGTGCGGCGGCAACCGCGGCGCCTCGCAGCCGAATCTCCGTAACCTGGTGGACAAGACTCTCGGTGGAAAGACCTACGCTGACAGCCCCGAGGATCTCCCGACCCGCAAGCACGGACCTTCCCGCCAACAGCGCATCCGAAGTCCATTCAAACCGGACCGAGTCACTTCCCGTAAGTAGCTTGCCCAAAGGATCGGGACCTAGCCGAAAGAGCGCGCCGCTTCCGAAGGCGTCGGCGATGATTCTGCCATCCGAGTCATATATTCGGGCTGAGACCAACGATTGATTTTGTCGCAGCAGGCTGAGCGCATCCTGCAGACCACCGACATCGAGTCTGTAAATAGCGTCAGCCTGGGACGCGGCCAGGGCCTCCAAAAGCAGCGCCGCCTGGCCGCGCAGTTCGCCTTCCAACGCTTGGCGCTCGCGCCGAACAAAAATAGAAACGACCAACCCGAGCGTCATAGCGATCAGAGCCGTCGACGTCAGCGCCATCTTGAGCCACAGCGGCCAGCGTCTCCAACGCGCCGCCATGAGAACCCTCATTCTCGCCAACCCGATAAGTCCGCGGCCAGGACGGCTATGACTGTGGTATTCCCAAGCATGAATGCGCTCATCCCGCAATCATTGGGCGGCGCCGAGGGTTCCTTAGCGTTCACGCCGTGATCCCCGCGCGGCGTTAGACGCGGACGTCGCCTAAATCCTTGCCGGACGTGTTTGCTTCGGGCGGCCGTCGGCGATCCGCCGCAGATTCTCGATGATTGTCCTTCATCTTCGCTGAAACATCCCGGAAGTCCGAGCCGAGCCATGTGGCGAGCGCATTGGATTTTCAAATTCCCAGCGCGCCGAGGTCCTTTTTGAATGGTATCCGCGCGCATCCGCGATCTGAGGTCCGGATAACCGCCCCGCGACGCACTGGACGGCAAGCACACGATCCTCGACACGCACCGACCCTGCGTCCTTAGCCCCTCAAAATGCAGCGGTGATCCTCAGCGAGAAACTTCGATCTACCGCGAATAGAACTCGATTATCAGCTGCTCGTTGATGGTCGCCTCGAGTTGCTCTCGCTCTGGAAACGAAAGAACCTTGGCGGTTTTTGCGCCAGTGTTGATTTCGAGCCATGCCGGAGTTCCCATCGATTCGGCCCGTTCCAGCGCCATCGTGATTACGTCCATGTTGGAACTCTTGGGCCTTGGGGCAATCTGATCGCCCACGCTCACGAGTGCCGATGGTATGCCGACTTTCCGCCCGTTGACCGTTATGTGGCCGTGATTGACCAACTGGCGCGCCTGCTTGCGGGAAGTTGCCATCCCAGCCCGGTACACAACGTTGTCGAGACGCCGCTCAAGTATTCGAAGCAGGTTTTCCCCGGTCATTCCCGGGGTCCCCTCAGCGGCGCTGAAATGACGGCGAAACTGGCGTTCGAGAACGCCGTACATACGCCGTACCTTCTGCTTCTCCCGCAACTGGATGGCATACTCGGAGCTGCGCCGCCTGCCCCTTGGACCCCCCGGCGCCGAGCCGGGAAGCGTCCCCTGCCTGCGTTCGATCGCGCACTTCGGCATGAGGCAGCGGTCGCCCTTCAGAAAGAGCTTCGTTCCTTCACGCCGGCATTGCTTGCATGACGGTCCCGTGTAGCGCGCCATCAGCGAACACCCGCCGGATCGTACGAAGAGGTCATCGGCCCCGCGCTCAAATCCGGCGCCGCTTCCGCGGCCTGGGTCCGTTGTGCGGCACCGGTGTGACGTCGGCGATGCTTGTCACCTGCATTCCAGCCGCTTGCAGGGAGCGAATCGCTGCGTCTCGGCCGCTGCCGGGGCCCTTTACAAATACAGAGATCCTTCGCATGCCCATGTCCATTGCCTGCCGCGCCGCGTTCTCCGATGTTATTTGAGCGGCATACGGAGTGCTTTTCCGAGCGCCGCGGAATCCGCTGCTCCCTCCGCTCGCCCAGCAGACAACGTTGCCTTCGGGATCGGTGATCGTAACGATCGTATTGTTGAAAGTCGCCTGAATGTGCGCCTGCCCCTCCGGGACTATGCGCTGCTCTCGACGTCTTCGACGTCTTTCCGCCAAATTACTCCTCCGGTTCCTACCGAATCTACTTCTTGGCTAGCTTTTTCCGTATACCGATTGCGCGTCTGTGACCTCGACGCGTCCGTGCGTTCGTGTGCGTTCGCTGACCGCGCACCGGCAAATTCAGCCGGTGGCGGATACCCCGATAGCACCCGATTTCGCGTAGCCGGCTTATGTTCATTGAAACTTCGCGCCGCAGCTCGCCCTCGACCTTGACACCGCGGTCAATCCGTTCCCGAATTCGGCTCAATTCGGCCTCGGTGAGATCACGAACGCGAACGCTCGGATCGACCCTCGCGGTTACAAGAATCTTCATGCTGGTGGTGCGCCCTATTCCGAAGATGTACGTCAGCGCCACGTCTACACGCTTGTCTCGGGGTATGTCGATTCCTGAAATACGTGCCAAATTGCTACCAGCCCCTCATCCTTGACGCTGACGATGCTTCGGATTCTCGCACAGAACCCGTACCACACCCTTGCGCCGAATAACCTTGCACTTGTCACAGCGAGGCTTGACCGATGCTGAAACCTTCACGTGATACTCCTCTTCAACATCGAACCCTACCTTCCACTTGGGAGGCGCCAAGTAATCCGCCCTCGGGTGAGATCGTATGGCGACAACTCCACCCTCACGCGATCACCGACGCCTACTCGTATGTAATGCAGTCTCAGCTTCCCTGAAAGATGTGCTATCACAGGTACGCCGTTTTCAAGTTCCACCTTGAACACCGTGTTCGGCAGCGATTGCTTTACGACTCCCTCGACCTCGATTACATCTTTCTTTGCCAAGTTACCTCGTTCCAACCATATTTACAGTCTTGTCAAGATTTCGACGCCGTTCGGTGTCACGGCAATCGAGTTTTCAAAATGGGCTGAGAGGCCCCCGTCGGCCGTCCGCACGGTCCATCCGTCGGGATCCAAATTGGCGGCCACTCCGCCAGCATTCACCATAGGCTCTATGGCGATTACCAGTCCAACTTCCACCACGGGTCCAGAGTCGTCGGGCCCGTAATTCGGCACCTTTGGTTCCTCGTGAAGGTTCTGTCCGATGCCGTGCCCCACGAACTCGCGGACGACGTTATAACCCAGAGGTTCCACATGCCCCTGAATCGCGTTCCCAACGCGACCCAGCGGCTGACCGACCTTTATCGCTCGAATTCCCTTGGCGAGCGCCTCGCGAGTGGCTTTGAGCAAAGCGCGCGCTTCATCGCTGATTTCCCCCACAGGGTACGTCCGCGCTGCATCACCATACCAGCCATCCAGGATAACTCCGCAATCGACGCCTATGATATCGCCGTCCTGCAACACCCTGCCGTCGGGTATCCCGTGAACGATCTCGTCATTTACCGATGCGCAGATCGTTGCAGGAAATGCCCGGCTGCTATCACCGGACGAGTGCGGATATCCCTTGAAAGCCGGAACGGCGCCCCGCCGCACAATGAGCTCTTCCGCGTACTCGTCCAGCGTCGAGATTCTGATGCCAGGTTTCACCAGGTTCGTAAGCCCTTCGAGCACTTCGGCCACGATTCTGCCTGCAGTACGCATCTTCTTGATTTCGCGCGCGCTCTTGAGCCGTATTTGCGTGTTCAACGTATCCGCGCTCCAACGGCGGCTAGGATATCTCTGGTTACCGCATCAACCGGCTGCTCACCGTTGATCTGGATAAGCTGGCCGCGTTGGCGGTAAAAATCGATGAGCGGCGAGGTTATGTCCCAGTAGACGCCCAAGCGTCTGCTCACCACTTCTGGTCGGTCGTCGGCGCGCCCGCGATCAGCGGCGCGCCGCAAGAGCTCATTTTCGCTGACCTCGATAGAGACGACTGCTCTAATCCTCAAGCCCATCTCAACCAACCGTCTGTCGAGCTCTTCGGCTTGCTGCAGTGATCTGGGAAATCCATCGAGGATCGTGGTGTCGCCGCCGACGGCCAGCTCTCGAAGCCGGTCTAGAATGAGATCTATCGCCAGTGGGTCGGGAGCAAGCTCCCCCGCTTCCAAATAAGACCGCGCCATGCAGCCTAGTTGTGTTCCACTTTCCACCGCGTCTCTGAACGCTTTCCCGCTGGACAGATGAACAAAGCCAAGCTCATCGGCAATCAGATGCGCCTGGGTCCCTTTACCCGAATTCGGCGGACCAACCATTATGTAAAGATCATGCGGATGAACAACCATGTCTACCGGATGAACGACTCGTAATCGCGCATAAGGAGTTGCGCCTCCATTTGCTTCATCGTGTCCAGAACCACGCCCACCACAATCAGCAGCCCTGTGCTGCTCAATGCTACGGCGGTCACGCCGGTGGCCGCACCGGCAATAAACGGAATAACCGCCACGGTGGCCAAAAACAAGCCCCCGGCAAGGGTGAGGCGATTCAATACCCTACCCAGGTAGGCTGCGGTAGGTTTGCCCGGGCGGATCCCGGGAATAAATCCGCCGTTCTTCTGGAGCGTTTCAGGAAGATTCTGCTGATTGAACACCACCAGCGTATAGAAGTACGTAAACGCCACAACCAGCACGAACAGGAACATCCAATACGGGAAGTTCGCCGGGCTGAACCAATTCGCGAGCAGACCGAAGATGGATGATACGAAGCTGACGTCGGAAGTCTGGATATAGCTGGCAACCGTGCCGGGCAGAAGCATCAATGAAAAGGCGAATATGAGCGGGATCATTCCCGCGGAGTTGATCTTCATCGGGATGTGAGTGCTCTGGCCGCCATACATGCGCTGTCCCCGAACTCGCTTCGCATACTGCACCGGGACCCGGCGCTGTGCCTCTTGAATGAACACTATCGAGGCGATCATCGCAATGCCGATCGCTACGAAAATCAGCAGTCCAGCGATGTTTTGCCCACCAAATAGCGACCGTCCCAGCGCCGTCGGCGCGCCGGAGATGATTCCACCCAAAATGATGATTGAGACTCCATTGCCGATGCCGCGCTCGGTTATGAGTTCCCCAATCCAGAGCAAGAACATGGTGCCGGCCGCGAGCAATACGAGCATTATCAGCGTGTCCGATATCCCGAAGTCGGGTCCGAGCGGCGAAGGAGAGGACTGCCTCAAGAGTTGAATTTGGCCAATGCCCTGCAGCATGGCCAGAGGAACGGCGGCCATTCGTGTGTATTGCGCGATCTTTTTACGCCCGACATCTCCTTCTTTGGAAAGTTCTTTCAGCTGCGGTATGAGCGGCACCATGACCTGCATGATGATTGACCCGGTTATGTAGGGATAGATCCCCAGCGCCACGATGGAGAAATTCTCGAGCGCTCCTCCCGACAACAGGTTCAGGAATCCCAACAGCTGATTGCCCTCGAAAACCTGTCGAAGCACGTCGAGCTGGACTCCCGGCACCGGTATGTGCGCCACGATCCGGAAGGCCATCAGCATCAGCGCCGTGAAGATCAGCTTGTTTCGTAGTTCGGGAATCTTTAGGGCGGTAATTGCAGCTTGAATCATCGCGGCGACCGATCGTGCATTCCCGGTGTTCTATCCGGACTCGGCGATGCTGGCGGCATGCGCGCCAATCTCGATCGCGCTCCCGCCGGCGGCCTCGATTTTCTGGGTAGCGGACTTGGAGAACCTCGGTGCATGCACCGTAAGCTTTTTCGTAAGGTCGCCGTCACCCAGGATCTTGTATCGAGGTCCGTGGACTAACCTGCGCTGCATCAATTCGTCCGGGCCGACGGTTGACCCATCGTCGAAATCTTCCAGCGCGCCCACGTTCACTGGTTCGTGCCACTTCTTGAACTTGAAGTTGCTGAAGCCGCCAAGTTTCGGCGACCGCATCATGATCGGCGTCTGGCCGCCCTCGAAGCGATACTTCTTGCGCGACCCCGATCGCGAAAGTTGCCCCTTTTGACCCCTGCCGCTGGTCTTGCCCCTCCCGGAACCATGCCCCCGGCCCACACGGCGGCGGCGCTTGCGCGGTCCGCCCAACCGGGTTATTTCGTGTAGTTTCATATTTCGATACTCCGTCGGGAAGTCGTTACCCGGTTTCCTCCACGGGTTCCGCCGTCACGAGGTGCTGAACGGATCTGACCATCCCGCGGATTGCCGGCGTGTCGGCCTTCACAACCTTCTGCCCCAACTTCTTCAGTCCGAGGGCTCGGATCGTGGCCTTTTGGTCTTTGTTGTAGCCTATAGCGCTTTTGACCCAAGTAATTTCAATCACGGGCCGTACCATCATCAGCCGTGGATGTGGCCGCCTGACGCAACTTGACGCCCTTGGGTACCCGCAGATCCCGGAGCGCGGCCAGCGTTGCCTTGGCCACGTTGACCGGATTCGATGATCCCAATGCCTTGGTAAGCACGTTTCGGACTCCCGCCGACTCCAACACCGCTCGTACGGCTCCGCCGGCGATCACGCCCGTTCCGGGCCCCGCGGGCCGAAGCACGACCTTGCACGCGCCGAAGTGGCCTTCGATGTAGTGCGGAATGGTGCCATCCTCAGTTACCGGCACCTCCATCATCGTTCGCCTGGCGAGCTCCTGGCCTTTGCGTATAGAGTCGGCCACCTCGCGAGCTTTTCCCAGTCCGATTCCAACCTGGTTGTGGCCGTCGCCGACGACGACAAGGGCGTTGAATCCGAAGGTTCGACCGCCTTTGACAACCTTCGCGACACGATTGATGCGCACGACGCGTTCCTCGGTCTTAGCCTGGTCCGCTCGATCACCTTGAGCCATTAATCATCCTAAAAATCCAGTCCGGCCTCTCTGGCGGCATCCGCCAGCGCCGCCACTCGTCCATGGTATTGGTGGCCGCCTCTGTCCAGCACAACCTTTTTTACATCGCGCTCGAGCGCGCGTTTCGCAAGCGCCTGACCAACCGCCGCTGCGCGGCTCAGCTTGGGACCGGTGAGGCCTTTACGGAGGTCCCGGTCCACGCTGCTTGCAGATACCAGAGTCATCCTTCCGTCGTCGTCGATGATCTGAGCGTAGATATGCCGAGCGCTCCTGAACACCGCCAGGCGCGGCCGATCCGGAGTTCCGGCCAGACGCCGTCTTAGCGCTCTGTGTCGCGCTCTCCGCATCGAAGATCTTGTCCTTTTTCGTGCCATGATGTTCCGTGCTCTTGGCTATCGACTATCCGATGCCGGCCGTAACGGCGGCCTTGCCCGGTTTCGTACGAACAACCTCGTCTTGATATCTGATTCCTTTGCCTTTGTAGGGATCGGGCGGACGGATTCCACGAATTCGCGCAGCCTCACGGCCCACGAGTTCCTTGTCAATTCCCTTGACCACGATCCGGTTCTGTTCTTCGACGACGTGCTCAACGCCCTCCGGTGCTTCCAGGATTACCGGATGCGAGAAGCCAAGCTGCATTTCAATCCGACCATTTTGCTCCTGAGCTCGGTAGCCCACGCCGTGGATCTCGAGCACTTTGGCAAACCCCTTGGAGACGCCCTCGAACATGTTGGCGATCAAGGTCCGGCTGAGTCCGTGAAGTTCTCGATGCGGTCGCGCGTCGGACGCTCGGCGAACGTGCAGGAACCCGTCTTCCTCGTGCACCGTGATGGCGGGATTGACGCGAAGCCTCAAAGTTCCGAGTCGCCCCGTAACCTCAACTTCACCGTCTTCTTTTCGGGACCATGTCACCCCGTCCAAAAGTTGAATCGGCCGTGAACCTACTCTAGACATGCTGCTCCCTCAGGTCTCACGGCCATGCCTACCATGCGTAGCACATGATCTCTCCGCCGAGATGCTTTCGATAAGCCGCCCGCCCTGTCATCAGGCCCTGCGACGTTGACACGATCACCGTAGCCACACCACCCATTACGAGGGGGATATCCTGAGCCTTCGAATACACCCGCAGGCCGGGCTTGCTGATTCGCTTCAGCTGCGTCAATGCCGATTGCCGATCTTCACCGTATTTCAACTCGATCTTTAGAGTGTCCTGCGGCGAACCGGCCTCGACTTCACAACCAAGGATCAGTCCTTCGGCAACAAGAATCTTGCCGATCTCAAATTTTATTTTCGACGACGGCATCCTGACCGTCACAATACCGACCCGCGCGGCATTGCGCAGCCGCGTGAGCATGTCTGCTATGGGATCGGTGTTCACGAAGTTGCCGCTTTCGGAAGCCTAGGAATCACGGGACCCTACCAACTGGACTTCGTGATGCCGGGAAGTTCGCCGCGCAAGGCCCGAGTCCGGAAACATATCCGGCACATTCCGAACTTTCGGATGAAAGCCCTTGGCCTCCCACATAACGCACATCGGTTGTGAAACTGGACCTTGAATTTCGGCGGGCGCTTCCATTTTTCTATTTTCGATTTCTTGGCCAAACTCGATTTTCCTCCGGGCCGCCCTTAAGCGGCTTCTGTCCGAAACGGAGCACCCATCATTTCAAGCAGCGTCATCGCCTCCCGATCCGTCTCGGCCGTCGTCACGATGACCACTTGAAACCCCCGAACTCGGTCGATCGACGAGTAGTCGATCTCGGGGAATATTAGTTGTTCGTCAAATCCTACAGAGTAGTTTCCGCGACCGTCGAACGCGTCGCTCGAGAGACCGCGAAAATCGCGAACGCGCGGAATCGCCACCGAGAAAAGCCGATCGAGAAACTCATACATCCGGACACCGCGGAGTGTGACTGTACAACCAATCCGCATCCCGGTGCGCAGGCGGAAATTGGAGACCGACTTCCGTGCCCTCGTGATAACAGGGCGCTGGCCGGCCATGATCGAAAGGTCGCGCATAGCGTTATCGGGCGCATTGGCGTTGTCGATCGCTTCGCCCAGCCCTGTGTTTAGAACAATCTTTTCGATTCTGGGCACCTGCATGACGTTGTCGTAGCCCAGCTCCTTCAACAATGCAGGACGGACTTCCGCCAGATATCTGTCCCTTAACCTAGCCATGACCTACTATTCATCGATCACCTCGCCGCATTTCTTGCAGGTTCGCACTCTGGTTCCGTCGGCCAGCAGCCGCTTGGAGATTCGGGTGGCGACGTCACATTTCGGACACACGAGCATCACGTTGGACAGGTCGATGGGTCCGTTGAATTCGATAATTCCTGAAGGTTTGCCGGGACCGCTGGGTCGGCGATGCCGTTTGAGCACATTTACACCGTCAACGGTGACGCGCCTCTGCTTGGGCAGCAGTTCCACGACCGTTCCGCGCTTGCCCCTGTCCTTACCGGCAAGCACGAGAACTTCGTCGTCTTTCTTTATCTGAATCGCTGGCATTCCAGACTCAAATCACTTCCGGAGCGAGCGAAACCACTCGCGCGAACTTGGATTCGCGAAGTTCCCGCGCCACTGGCCCGAAAATCCTCGTCCCCGACGGCACATCCGCCGGATCCAAAACAACGGCCGCATTGTCGTCAAACCGAATCCTCGATCCGTCCATTCGTCGATATTCCTTGGCCACCCGCACCACCACGGCACGGACGATTCGACCCTTCGGCAGAGCACTGTTGGGGACGGCCGACTTCACCGAACCGACAACCACATCGCCCACCCGCGCATAGCGGCGGCCGCTTCCGCCCAATACGCGAATCACCAGCATCTCGCGCGCACCGGTGTTGTCCGCTATCCGAATCCTAGATTGCTGCTGTATCAACCGGCGCAGCCCCTTCCTCGGTAGTTAGCTCGGCCCGCGTGACGATCTCCCGAAGCCGCCACCGTTTCGTCTTACTCAGGGGACGGGATGTTTCGATCACCACTTCGTCGCCGATCGCGCACGAGTTCTCAGGATCGTGGGCGACGAATTTCCTCTGGCTGCGCACCGCCTTTTTATAGATCCGATGTCGCCGAATCACGGTCACCTCGACAACGATGCCCTTGTCCATCTTGTTGCTTACTACTCTGCCCTGCATCCGGCGGCCCACCTTAGCCATCGGCGCCCTCATCCGGCGTGTCGCCGGCGTTTTCAGCCTGTTCCGCTGGTTGAGCATCGAAGCCTTCCAGCCTGGACTTTTCTGATATCACGGTGTGGATCCTCGCGATATCGCGCCTGAGGGACCTCAACTGCGATGGATCATCCAGCTGATGGGTAGCTTGCTGGAATCGAAGCCGAAACAGCTCCTCCTTGGACTCACCCAATTGCTCAACGAGGTCCGGGATTGATTTTGCCCGTGTGTCTTTGGCCTTAACCAACGACCAACTCCTGGTTTCGCTCTAGCACGCGCGTGGCGACCGAGAGCTTGTGTCCGGCCAGCCGCATGGCCTCCCGGGCGATTTCTGGCTCTACTCCCGAGATCTCAAAAATGACGCGTCCGGGTTTGACCACAGCCACGTATTCTTCCACGGCGCCCTTGCCGCCGCCCATTCGGGTTTCCACAGGTTTTTTGCTGACGGGCTTATCCGGGAACACTCGAATCCAGATTCGACCATGGCGGCGTACGTGGTGCGTTATCACACGCCGGGCAGCCTCCAACTGACGGCTGTCCACCCAACCAACGCTCAAGGCTTGAAGCGCAAAGTCGCCATAGGCAAGCGAGTTACCCGTACGCGCCACGCCCCTGCGGCGGCCTCGGTGCTGTTTCCTGAACTTGGACCGTTTCGGCATCAGCATCGTTCAGCTATGACCCGATCATCGCTGTGCAACCTTCGCCTCGGTGCCTTCAGGGCCCTCTTCGGCGGAATCGGCCGCGGCGCCCCTATGGACCCAAGCCTTAACGCCAATCGCACCGTATGTAGTTCGGGCCACGGTCTGCCCGTAGTCGATGTCGGCATTCAGTGTCTGCAGGGGAACGCGTCCCCTTATCTCGAACTCTGATCGCGACATTTCCCGGCCGCCAAGCCGGCCGCTGACCATGATCTTGACGCCTTCGGCCCACGCTCGCATGGTCCGCTCAGCGGCCATCTTTATGGCGCGACGAAACGAAACGCGCCGCTCGATTTGCTCGGCGACGTTTCGGGCCACCAGGAACGCGTCCAACTCCGGGTTTGGGATTTCCGCGACACTCACAAAGATCCGTTTGTCGGTGATCCCGCCCAGATCCTTCTGAAGCGCTTCGCGGTTGGACCCGCCGCGCCCGATTACGATCCCAGGCCTGGCGGTGTGGACCGTTACCCGGACAACGTTGGAAGCACGTCGAATCTCGATCCTCGACACCCCGGCGCCGTAAGATCTCCGCCCGGGGCGCGGCTGGGCGCCGGGCGGATTCTCCAGCCACTTCCGAACAAAATCTCGAACGCGCACGTCTTCGAGCACTTGTGCCGCGTAGTCGCGATCTGCATACCAGTGGCTATCCCAATTTCGGAAATTGCCCAGACGGTATCCGATTGGGTGAACTTTACGTCCCATCAGACCTCCCGTTCATCGACGACGATCGTCACGTGGCTCATCCGTTTCATGTAGGGCCCCGGTCGCCCGCGCGCCTTGGCTCGGACTCTCTTGAGTCTTGGTCCATCGTCGACGGCCACTCTGCACACGAACAAATTGGCCGGGTCCAGGCCGTAGTTATTCTCTGCGTTTGCGACGGCCGATTTAACGACTTTGGCCACCATCGGAGCGCTGCGGTTTGGCAGAAACGCCAGTACCGCCAAAGCCGACTCGATATCCTTGCCCTTGATGGCGTCCGCAACCAGACGCGCCTTAATCGGCGCGATTCGCAGATATTTCGCCTTCGCCCATACTTCCACTAGCGCTTGCCCGCCTTACTCAGAGGTATCACGCTAAACGGGCCCCGTGGTACGCGACCCTGAATGGCCTCGGAACACCCGCGTGGGCGCAAATTCGCCCAGTTTGTGACCGACCATATTTTCGGTGATGTAAACGGGAACGTGACGGCGGCCATCGTGCACTGCAATCGTATGTCCGACCATTTCAGGGAATATCGTCGATCGCCTGCTCCACGTCCTGAGCACGACCTTTTCCCCACGGCGATCGAGCTCCATGACCCGCTTCAGGAGACGCTCGTCGACGTACGGTCCCTTTTTCAGCGACCTAGACATTATTCTCCATTCACCCTCTCCTACTTCCGCTTCCGCAGTATGAATTTGTCGCTGCGGCGGCGCCCTCTTCGAGTTTTGTACCCGAGGGCAGGTTTTCCCCAGGGAGTCTTTGGCGGAAAGCCCGTGGGAGATTTTCCTTCACCTCCACCATGCGGGTGGTCATTGGGATTCATGGCGGATCCCCGAACCTTCGGCCGTCTTCCCTTCCATCGATTTCTTCCCGCTTTGCCGAGCGACTGATTCGAATGATCCTCATTGCCAACCACGCCGATCGTGGCCGAACAGCGCTCGTCGACCAGACGCATCTCGCCTGATGGCAACCTCAACGTGGCCCATCCGCGATCGTGCGCCATCACCTGCAGCGACGTACCAGCCGATCGCGCCAGCTGCGCGCCCTTGCCCAGGTGCAGTTCAACGCAGTGCACCGTAGTCCCGTCGGGGATGCTGGCGAGCGGCAGCGCGTTCCCCGGTCGCAATTCGGACTGCGGTCCGGACGTAATAATGCTGCCCACCGAGAGACCAACGGGCGCGATGATGTATCGCTTCGCGCCGTCGGCGTAATGCAGAAGAGCGATTCGCGCGGATCGATTCGGATCGTACTCGATCGTGGCGACCTTGGCGGGAATATCATGCTTGTCCCGCTTGAAGTCGATCAGTCGAATCCTTCGCTTGGCGCCTCCGCCGCGCCGGCGCATGGTTATGCGGCCCTGGTTGTTCCGACCTGCCCGCTGCTTCCTTGGCCGGAGCAGCGGTTTGTGTGGCGAGTCCGTGGTCAAGTTTGAGTTGTCGACTGAGGAATAACCCCGGCGGCCCGGCGACGTCGGCTTGTATGTCTTTATTGGCATTGGGTCACGACCTCGCTAAGTCCCGGGGAACAGTTCTATGGACTGGCCGGGCTCCAGCGTGACCACGGCCTTTTTCCAGTCGGGTTGACGGCCCCGGCTGCGGCCAAAGCGACGCCACTTCCCTCTGACCCGCGACACGTTTACGGAGGTCACGTCCACTCTGAACAGTTCTTCCACCGCTTGCCTTATCTGTAACTTGTTCGCGTGAGTGTTCACGCGAAAAACGTATTTCCCAACTTCCGACATGACGGTGGATTTCTCCGTCAATATCGGGCGGACGATAACGTCACGCGAGTCCATTCTTGCCTTCCCTTGCCAACTCCTTCAGAGCGGCCTTCGACAGTACCACGTGGTCGGCGGCCAAGACCTCGTAGGCCGACAGCGTGTCAGCGCGAGCCACACTCAGATTCTTGAGGTTGGCGGTCGATCGAAAGAGCTCTTTGCTGGGAGCGACATCGACCAACAATAAGTCGCCCTCCAGTCCTACTTTATCAAGCCATTCAACCCGTGACTTCGTTCGCGAATCGGGCAGGTCGAAACTATCCGCCACGGCCAGCCGCCCCGCCGATAGCTTTAGTCCAAGAGCGGACGCGAAAGCCTGACGCCTTTCACGCTTGTTCAGATACTGAGAGAACGATCTGGGCTTCGGTGGCAGGGCCTTACCGCCGCCGCGCCAGATGGGTGATCGAATGGAGCCGTGCCTAGCACGCCCCGTTCCCTTCTGACGCCAGGGCTTTCGACCTCCGCCGCGAACGTCCGAGCGGCCCTGTACAGATTGCGTGCCCCGACGCAGATTCGCCTGGCGATCGATGATCGTCCGCCTGAGAAGCTCAGGGAGAGGCTCGTACGAGACAATCTCCGGTGGAACCCGAATCGTCTTGGTCTGCTTGCGGTCCGGATCGAGGACCCGGACCTCCGCGTGAGTCTCGTCTTTACCCTCCACGGCCATCACACCACCGAGGGCCTAACTAGAACAAGACCACCGTTCGCGCCCGGTACAGGTCCCTTCACCAGCAGGACATCGCGCTCGGAATCCGACTTCACGACCTCGGACTTCCCAATAGTTACGCGCGCACTGCCCATGTGCCCGGCCATTTTCTGGCCCTTGAAGACCTTGCCCGGGTAGGTGCCAGCCCCTATGGACCCTGGGGCCCTCAGGCGGTCCGACTGACCGTGAGTCCTCGGGCCGCCGTGAAAACCGTGACGCTTAACGGTTCCAGCGAATCCCTTTCCCTTGGATGTGCCCGTGATCGCGATCTTCTGCCCGGGTTCGAACTGATCCACGGACAGCCGGTCGCCGATGTTCAGATCGGGATCCCCACGGACCCGAAATTCCCGAAGAATGGTCAGCGGTTCCAGATCCTTCAGATGCCCGGCTTCCGGCTGGTTGAGGCCGCCTTCGCTGGTCGCCTCGAAGCCGATCTGAACGGCACTGTAGCCATCGGATTCGTCTGACTTGATCTGTGTTACGTAGCATGGACCGGCCCTGATGACGGTGACGGGAACGAATCTCCCATCGTCATCAAAGATCTGGGTCATGCCGATTTTTCTGCCGATCAGGCCAACGCTCATTGACTAACCTGTCGCTACGACTTCAGCTCGATATCGACTCCCGCGGGCAAGTCGAGATTGAGCAACGCGTCCATGGTCTCCGGCTTCGGATCTATTACGTCGATCAGCCTACGGTGCGTCCGCAGCTCGAACTGCTCACGGGAGTCCTTGTCGATGAATGGTGAACGTATCACCGTCCATTTGTTGATCTTGGTTGGCAGAGGAATCGGACCTTTGACCTCGGCGCCCGTGCGCTCCGCGTTTTCAACGATCCGAATCGCAGACTGATCCAAGATTCGATGATCGTAAGCCTTTAGCCTGATCCTGATCCGCTGCTGTCTCGCCCGGCGGCTCCTGCCGCGTGGTCGTGTTCTCTCAGCCAGAATTCCGTCCTATCACCTAATCGCTTACTTCGGTCACTGATCCGGCGCCGACGGTGACTCCGCCCTCCCGAATCGCGAATCTCACACCCCGTTCCAATGCGATTGGGCTGATGAGTTTTACCTTCATCTCCACGTTGTCGCCAGGAACCACCATTTCCACCCCGTCCGGCAATTGGATTTCGCCGGTCACATCGGTGGTCCTGATGTAGAACTGAGGCCTGTACCCGTTAAAGAACGGTGTGTGCCTTCCGCCTTCCTCCTTCTTGAGTACGTAAACCTCGGCGCTTATCTCGTCATGCGGGGTCATGGACCCCGGCTTGGCCAGAACCTGACCGCGTTCGACGTCATCGCGCTCGACTCCCCGCAGCAGGCAGCCAACGTTGTCGCCTGCCTGCCCCTCGTCCAAAGTCTTGCGGAACATTTCAACGCCGGTGACTACGACGCCTTCGCGCGTCTCGCGCATTCCAACGATATCAATGTGCTCCCCGGTCTTGATCACACCCCGCTCTATCCGCCCCGTAACGACGGTCCCTCGCCCCTTGATGCCGAAAACGTCTTCGACCGGCATGAGGAAATCCAGCTCCGTGGGTCGAGGTGGAGTGGGAATGAACTCGTCTACGGCTTTTATCAATTCCCAGATCGAGGCGTATTCCGGAGCGTCCGGATCTGTGCTTTCGGATTCAAGCGCGGCGAGCGCGCTGCCCCTTACGACCGGCGCGTTATCGCCATCGAAATCCCGATCGTTGAGTAGGTCGCGCACCTCCAACTCAACCAATTCCAGCAATTCCTCATCGTCCATGGCGTCGACCTTGTTGAGATAGACGACCATGGATGGGACATCGACCTGGTGAGCCAGAAGCACGTGCTCGCGCGTTTGAGGCATCGGGCCGTCGGGGGCGCTGACGACGAGTATCGCGCCGTCCATCTGCGCCGCACCCGTAATCATGTTCTTTATATAGTCGGCGTGGCCCGGACAATCGACATGTGCGTAATGCCGGTTTTCGCTCTCGTACTCAACATGCTGTATGGCGATCGTAATGCCGCGCTGCTTTTCTTCTGGCGCGTTGTCAATTGAATCAAAGGGACGGAACTCGGCGAGCTGCTTCAGCCCCAATACCTTCGTAATTGCCGCCGTCAGCGTCGTCTTACCGTGGTCGATATGACCGATCGTTCCGACGTTTGCGTGCGGTTTGGTTCGTACAAACTTCTCTCTTGCCATCTAAACCTCTGGGCTACCTACGCACCCCGACTCAATACAACAACGTCACTAAGTTTTTGCCAATTCGGATTCACGCGCCACCGACGAGATCTTTTGATAGTGGGAGAACTCCATCGTGAACGTTCCTCGGCCCTGCGTCAGCGACCGTAGCTCTCCCGCGTATCCGAACATGTTAGCAAGTGGGGCGGCCACAATCACCACAACGTCGTTACCGTCCGCTTCAGCCGACTGGATTTCCGCATTCTTGCTCGACAAATTCGCCACTATCTCGCCCATGTATCGCTCGGGCGCCTCAACTTCCACCCTCATCACTGGCCCCAACACGACGCTAGATGCTTTCAGGAACGCTTCCCGCGTCGCGATCGATCCAGCCATTTCGAAGGCGATGTCGGAGGAGTCGACTTCGTGAGACGAGCCATCGAGCAGAGTTATGGTTACATCGGTCATGGGATACCCGTGCGGGCCGTTGCCCAGAGCATTAATCACGCCCTTCTTGACCGCGCCGATGAATTCAATGGGAATGGAACCGCCCACAATCTTCTGAACAACGTTGTTCCCGGATCCCCGATCGGCAGGCTCGATTCGCAGCCTGACGTGCCCGTACTGCCCCCTGCCACCGGTTTGCCTGATGAATTTCCCTTCGGCTTCGGCCGTCCGGGTAACTGTCCCTCGGTAGGCGACCTGCGGCGATCCGACGTTGGCATGGACTCCGAACTCGCGGCGCAGCCGATCGATGATTACTTCCAGGTGCAGTTCGCCCATACCTGAAATCAGCGTTTGGCCCGTCTCTGAATCGCCCGAAACCTGAAATGTTGGATCTTCGTCCCCCAGACGCGCCAAAGCCTCGACCATCTTGTCCTGATCGCGCTGGCCCTTCGGCTCGATCGCCCGCTGCGCCACCGGGGTGGGGAAAGTTATCGACTCGAGCAGAATCGGGTGCTCTCTGCTACACAGCGTGTCGCCCGTAAACGTATTCCGCAATCCGATTGCCACTGCGATTTCGCCGGCGTGAATCGCGCCCGTTACCTGTTCGCGCTTATCCGCGTGCATACGAAGTAGCCGCCCGATGCGCTCCCGCTCCCCACGCGTGGAGTTGAGGACGTTATCCCCGGGGGAAATGGTTCCGGAGTAGACGCGAAAGTAGCAAAGCCGACCGCTGAAAGGGTCCGACACGATCTTGAATGCCAGCGCCGCCAGCGGCGCATCGTCGAGCGCGGGTCGAGTTGCGGGATCGTTGGTATCGGGATCGTATCCTTCAACAGGCGGAACATCGATCGGCGACGGCAGATAATCGACCACCCCGTCAAGAACGGCCTCGACGCCCTTGTTACGCAAGGCAGCGCCGGAAAACACGGGAACGCCCAAATTGGCCAGCGTTGCCCGCCGGATAGACGCGGCGAGGCGTTCAGGACCGATCTCAATGTCTTCCAGGAATGCCTCGGCGATTTCCTCATCCACATCCGCCACGGATTCGATTAGCGCCTGCCTGGATGATTCCGCGAGTTCCAGACGGTCGGGCTGAATCGGTCCAATATCGCGGGCGCCCGCCAAATCCGCCGCAAACGTGATCTGTCGCATGTTCACGAGGTCTATCACGCCCGTGAATTCGTTTTCGATTCCGACAGGCAGCTGAACCATTAGCGGATGAGCGCCGAGCCGGTCGCGAATCATGCCGACGGTGCGGCCCAGATCGGCCCCACGGCGGTCCATCTTGTTGATGAAGCAGATCCGCGGTACGTCGTAGCGATTTGCCTGACGCCAGACAGTCTCGCTCTGGGGCTGCACGCCGGCCACAGCGTCGAACACAACTAGGCCGCCGTCGAGGACGCGCAGAGATCGTTCCACCTCGGCCGTAAAGTCCACGTGGCCCGGGGTGTCGATTATGTTGATTCGGTGATCGTCCCAGAAGCATGTCGTCGCGGCGGCCGTAATGGTTATGCCGCGCTCGCGCTCCTGGACCATCCAATCCATCGTGGCTGAGCCGTCGTGAACCTCGCCGGTGCGATGGATTCGGCCGGTGTAGTAGAGGATCCGCTCCGTGACCGTGGTTTTCCCGGCGTCGATGTGAGCGATTATCCCGATATTTCGGGTACTACCTAAGTTCACAGATTCTTCCACGTCGGCTTTAGTCCGTGAGGTCGGGCCTTACCACCGATAGTGAGCAAAGGCCTTGTTGGCCTCGGCCATCCGGTGATTGTCGTCCTTGCGCTTGGCCGCCGCGCCCTGGAAGGTCGACGCGTCCAACAGTTCGTCCGCGAGCCGCTGCACCATGGTCTTGCCGGGACGCACGCGGGCGGCTCGAATCACCCACCGAATCGCGAGCGAATTTCGCCGTTCACCTCTTATCTCGATGGGCACCTGATAGGTCGCTCCACCGACGCGCCGCGGTCGCACCTCAAGCTGAGGCGTAACGTTTCTCAATGCGGTCTCAAAGGTTTCGACGCCCGGCGCGCCGGTCCGCTCCTCGAGGATGTCCAGCGCGTCATAGACGATCCGCTGCGCCAGCGATTTCTTGCCGCCAAGCATGACGGCGTTGATGAACCGCTGGACAGTCCTGTTATTAAACTTCGGATCTGGTTGTATTGGCCGTCTCGGCGGCCTTGTTCTTCTCGGCATATTCCCGCTAGTTCAGTGCTTTAGTACGCAATCTTTTTATCTGGACCGTTCGGTCAATTACGACGGCACAACAGGCCGTAATAACCCACGTATTGTCGGGACGCCATCCTACGACTCGCGTTTCGTCCCGTATTTCGATCTCCCTCGCTTGCGATTTTCCACGCCGAGGGTGTCGTAGGCTCCTCTGACGATGTGGTACCGGACGCCGGCCAGATCCTTGACCTGACCGCCCCTGATGAGCACCACTGAGTGTTCTTGAAGATTGTGGCCTTCACCCGGGATGTACGCGAGGACCTCCATCCCGTTCGAGAGGCGAACTCGCGCTATTTTTCTGAGCGCCGAATTCGGCTTTCGAGGTGCGATCGTGCGCACTTGCACGCATACGCCCCGCTTTTGAGGCGATCCACCGGTTCTCACGATTCGCCTTCTCAGACCATTGTAGGAAAAGTGAAGCGCCGGCGCGGCGATCTTCTTGCGCACCTTGCGCCTACCTTTTCGAACAAGTTGATTGACGGTCGGCAAGCGATAAGTCCAGTCTCTCAGGGTTACAGATCTTCACAGGGCACCCCTTTGACCCAACGGGGCACCAAACAAGCAGCCTATCAATATTTACAGTGGATAGTCAACGTCGCTTCACATATTCTTGATGTTCTCCGCGGTTCCCCGCGGACGTTCGCGACCGGGCTAGCTGGACTCCTTTCCGCCGTCGACGTCGACCGGTTCGCCTTCGCTAAGCTCGCCATGTCCGTCTTTTGCAGATCCATCAGACGCGGACTCACCGTCCGAAGCCGCCTCCGCTCCAAATTCGCCGATTTCGGACGCGCCGGCTTCCGTGTCGAATATGCCGGCCGCGGGGCCCTTTTTAGCGCCGTCGCCATCAGCGATCATGCCGAATTCAGGAATTCCGAAACCAGTGCCGGCCGGAATGAGTTTCCCGATTATCACGTTCTCCTTGAGGCCGCGTAGCCGGTCGGACAAGCCCATCAGGGCCGCTTCCGTCAGAACTCGGGTCGTATCTTGGAACGACGCCGCAGCGAGGAAGCTTTCCGTGTTGAGCGATGCCTTGGTAACGCCGAGCAGAACCAACGTGGCTTTGGAGGGCTCCTGCGAGTCCTCGACGGCCGCCTCGTTGACACTGTCGAATCGCATGCGATCGATGAGTTCGCCGGGCAGAAAATCGGTGCGGCCGGACTCGTCGATGAGTACCTTTCGCAGCATCTGACGGATCACGATCTCGATGTGTTTGTCGTGAACGGGGACGCCAACGATCCGGTAAACGCTTTGGATCTCGCTGAGCAGGTACCGCTGAATCTCGATTTCGCCGCGCGTACGAAGCAGGTCGTGGGGATTTAGAGGACCCTCCGTAAGGCGCTGACCGCGCTTGACAGCATCCCCCTCGGACACCAAAACCCGCGCCGTAACCGCAATGGGGTATTCGGCGCTGTCTATCTCGTCGCGGCTAATGGTTATCTTCCGCCCTTTTATCGTCACCGAACCGGCGATCGGCGCCTTGATTTTCAGCTGCGCGTCATTCCCGTTGGAGGCAGCAGGATCGGGTCCGGTGGCAATGACGGCGCCCTCTCGAACTACGGCATCCTTCTTGACCGATGCCTTGAATCCCTTCGCAAGCGCAACAACTTCTTCGATCGTCTCGGTTGTCGAGACGCGCAACCGCATTGCCTCATCCTCACGGAGGAATTCAACCGTCCCGTCGATATCCGAAACGACCGCCTGACCCTTGGGCACGCGAGCCTCGAATAGCTCTTCGACGCGAGGAAGACCGCGGGTGATGTCCTCGGCCTGATAAGTGCCACCAGTGTGGAACGTCCGCATCGTCAACTGCGTCGCAGGCTCACCGATGGACTGGGCCGCGATGATTCCAACCGCGGTACCGAGATTGACGAGCTGATTTCGCGCGAGATCGTTCCCGTAGCACATCTGGCAAACCCCGCGCCGCGCCAGGCAGTTCATTGGGGACCGGACGACAAGCCGATCGATTCCCTTGCCATCGATCAGATCGACGCTCTCCCGGCCCACCACATCGCCCGCGCGCATAAGAATCTTGCGGGTTTTAGGGTCAGCGAGGTTTTTGAGGAGGACCCGGCCGAACACTCGCCGTCCAACGGACTCGCCGACGTCAAGGTCGCGGTCCTCATAAATCTCGATCCCTTCCGTAGTTCCGCAGTCCACCTCAGTGACGATGGTTTCCTGGCAAACGTCGACGAGGCGTCGGGTCAGGTAGCCCGAGTCGGCTGTACGCAGAGCCGTGTCGGCGAGACCTTTGCGAGCTCCGTGAGTGGAGATGAAGTACTCGAACACGCTGAGCCCTTCGCGGAAGTTCGCCCGTACGGGCATTTCGATTATCCGGCCCGCTGGGTCGGTCATAAGTCCGCGCATTCCGGCGATCTGCCGGATTTGGTCGAAGTTGCCCTTGGCGGCTCCGGACGCCCCCATCAAGTAAACGGGGCTCAACCGGTCCATCCCGTCCTCAACCGCATCGCTCACGCTTTTCATGGCCGCCGCCCAAACCCGCACGTTGAGGTTGTAGCGCTCCTGCTCGGTAATAATTCCGCGCCGGAACTGCTGGTCGATCTGCTCGACCGCTTCCTCCGTATCTTCGAGGATTTGCGCCTTGATCTTCGGAACGGTCAGATCGCTGATCGCCATCGTCACGCCCGACTGCGTAGCCCAGCGAAACCCTAGCGTCATGATGTCGTCGGCCACATGGGCGGTCACTTCGTCGCCATGCTCGTAGTAGAGGTTCGTGACCAAGTCTTTGAGATCGCCCTTGTCCAAATGCTTGTTTACGAAGCGCATTTCCAGAGGGAGAACATCGTTAAGAAAAACCCTTCCAGGTGTGGTCTCCATGAGAGAACCCTCGGGATACTCATCCGTGGGCGGAATCTGATCGGATGTCACGCGGATCAAGATTCTCTCGTGCAGATCCAAATACCCGGCCTCGAATGACATCGTCACCTCGGCGAAGCTGCCGAAAGCCTTCGGCCTATCGGTTTCATTTGTGGGCGGCAGCGTGAGGTAGTAGCAGCCCAGAACCATGTCCTTGGTCGGGCTGATCACCGGCGATCCGTCCGCTGGGGACAGGAGATTGCGGGTACTCATCATGCGCTGGCGCGCCTCGTCCTGGGCCGCCATCGAAAGTGGGACATGGACGGCCATCTGGTCGCCGTCAAAGTCCGCGTTGAACGCAAAACAGACGAGCGGGTGAATCTGGATCGCACTTCCCTGAACCAGGCGGATGTTGAAGGCCTGAATGCCGAGGCGGTGCAGCGTCGGCGCCCGGTTTAGAAGTATGGGGTGATTCCGCGTTACTTCCTCGAGGATGTCCCACACCTCCGGATCGGAACGCTCGACAACGCGCTTGGCGCTCTTGATGTTGCTTGCAAGCCCGTATTCGACGAGCCGCCTCATCACAAACGGCTTGAACAACTCAAGGGCCATGCGCGTAGGCAGTCCGCACTCTTCCAGGCTCAGCTCGGGACCGACGATGATGACCGAGCGGCCCGAATAGTCCACGCGCTTGCCTAATAGGTTCTGACGAAACCTGCCCTGCTTGCCTCTCAAAAGATCGCTTAGCGATTTGTATGGATGGGAACTCGAACCCGTGACCGGCCGGCCGCGGCGGCCGTTATCCACCAGCGCGTCCACGGCTTCTTGCAGCATCCGTTTCTCGTTGCGAACGATGATTTCCGGGGCGCCGAGCTCTATCAGCCTCTTCAGGCGGTTATTTCGGTTTATCACCCGGCGATATAGGTCATTCAGGTCGCTTGTCGCAAAGCGTCCACCGTCTAGCTGCACCATGGGTCTCAGTTCCGGCGGCAGAACGGGAAGCACCGTGAAGATCATCCATTCCGGTTCATTGCCAGACCGGCGAAACGCCTCAACGACCCGCAAACGCTTCATGGCCTTACGGCGGCGCTGGATCGATGTGGCGTTCAGTTCCTCTCGCATCTGTCCGGCCAGCTCGTCGAGATCGATCTTCTGAATCAACTGCAGGATCGCCTCGGCTCCGCTGGCGGCCTCGAACACGTCGCCGCAGGTCTCACTCAACTCCTGATGCCGAAGCTCCGACAGGAGTTGGTGCTCCGCGATCGTGCCTAGGTCGGCTTTGCGGCGCTCGAAGAAACTGCGCGCGTCAGCTACGCGTTGCTCCAGCTCCACGTCCATGTTGGCCCTCGCATCGGCCACGCGATCCTTTTCCGCCTGCAGCTGCGCCTCGCGGCGCTCCTTGGCTTCCTTTGTGGCGTCTTTCAGCCTTGCCTTGATTTCCGCGATCGCCTGCTTCGCGGCCGGCTCAATCGCGTTTATGTGCTTGGCGGTTATCTTCTTGCCCTTTGTCACCGTGGGTTCGTCGAGCCAGCTGAGCTTGACGTCGTCGGATGCCTTCTCACCCTTCGATTCATTTAAGACCTTCAGCATGGTCTCAACTTCGTCATTGATCGCGCTGGTTTCCGCGCCGGAATCGTCCTTCAGCCGCTCAACGTCCTGTTTGATTTGAGTTTCCAGCTGCTGGATCTGTATTTCGAGGTCTTCCTCCATCGATACGATGGAGTCGTCCAGCTCAAACTTGACCTCCTCGACCCGGGCTTCGAAATCCTTGTCGATCGCCTCGGTGGCCTCGTCGCGGCGTTCTTCGTCGAGCTCGGTGACGATGAACGACGCAAAGTAGATGATCTTTTCGAGATTCCGAGGCGAGATGTCGAGCAGCTGACCCAGCCGGCTCGGCGTGCCCTTGAAATACCAGATATGCGTGACGGGAGTAGCCAGCTCAACGTGGCCCATGCGATCCCTGCGCACGCGCGACCTGGTGACCTCAACGCCGCACTTGTCGCAGATGATTCCCTTGTAGCTCACACGCTTGTATTTGCCGCAGGCGCATTCCCAGTCCTTCGTCGGCCCAAAAATACGCTCACAGAACAGACCGTCACGCTCCGGCTTGAGAGTCCGGTAGTTGATGGTCTCCGGCTTGGTTACTTCCCCAAATGACCATGATCGAATCTGCTCCGGCGATGAGAGACCGATCCTGATCGCATCGAATTCGTTGACTTCCAGCATCTCTGTTAGCGCCCCTTAGAGCTTGTATTCACGTCCCTCGATGTTGATTCCATCGAGGTCCGGCAAATAATCCTGAGTCGAATCGGCAACGATCGAAATTTCTTCATCCGCCTTGTTTAGTACGTCAACCGCAAGGCCGAGGCTGTGGAGCTCCTTGACCAGCACCCGGAACGATTCGGGCACCCCCGGCTCGAGAATGGACTCGCCCTTCACGATGGCCTCGTATGTCTTGACCCGGCCGACAACGTCATCGGACTTCACGGTGAGCATCTCCTGCAGCGTATGGGCCGCACCGTAGGCCTGGAGGGCCCACACTTCCATCTCACCGAAACGCTGACCACCCATCTGCGCCTTGCCGCCGAGCGGCTGCTGCGTGATGAGCGAGTACGGGCCGGTAGACCGCCCGTGGATCTTGTCCTCGACCAGGTGGGCAAGCTTCAGCATATACATCTTGCCGATCACGACTTCCTTGTCGAATCGCTCACCCGACCTTCCGTCGTACAGCACCGCCTTACCATCGCGGGACAAACCGGCTGACTCCAGAAGTTCCTCCACGTCTTCCTCGCTCGCGCTGTCGAAGACCGGCGAGATACATCTGATGTTGAGCTCCCCGGCCGCCCATCCCAAATGCGTTTCAAGCATTTGACCGACGTTCATTCGAGATGCGGCGCCGAGAGGATTCAAGACGATTTCGACCTGCGTTCCGTCCTCGAGATACGGCATGTCCTCTTGAGGCAGAACCAGTGAAATGACACCTTTGTTGCCGTGACGGCCGGCCATTTTGTCGCCCTCGGTGATTTTTCGCTTCGACGCGATGCTGACCCGCACCACGTGATTGACACCGGCGTCGAGATCCGACCCATCCTCACGAGTGAACTGGCGAACGTCGATGACGACGCCGGCGTCGCCCGCCGGAACGTGTTTGGAGGTGTCCTTCACTTCCCTGGCGTCGCGGCCAAATATCGCCCTCAGAAGGCGGTCCTCGCCGGTAAGTTCGGTCTCGCCCTTGGGGGTGATCTTTCCCACGATGATGTCGTCGGGACCCACTTCCGCGCCTACATAGACAATCCCGTCTTCATCAAGGTTTCGCAGTGCTTCCTCGGCCACGTTCGGAATATCGCGGGTAATCTCTTCCGCCCCCAGCTTGGTGTCCCGAGCTTCAACCTCAAACTTCTCAATGTGGATGGAAGTGAACACGTCATCGCGCACGAGACGGTCGGTGATTACGATCGCGTCCTCGTAGTTGTAGCCTTCCCAGAACATGAAGGCGACGAGAATGTTTCGCCCCAGGGCCAGCCGCCCGCCGTCCGTGGACGAACTATCCGCCAGCAGGTCGCCTTTCTTTACCTTGTCTCCCTTGCTCACTAGGGCCCGCTGGTTGATGCATGTGCCCTGATTGGATCTTTCGAACTTCCGCAGCCGGTACGTGTGCTTCACGCCCTTCTTCGCGGCGATGACAATATCCCGAGCCGCGACCCTTTCGACGACCCCGGGTTCATCCTTGTCGTAGAACATCACGTGCCCCGAATCCGAGGCCGCCTTCTCTTCGACGCCTGTGGCCACCAGCGGCGCCTCCGGAATCATCAGCGGCACCGCTTGCCTCTGCATGTTCGAACCCATCAACGCCCGATTCGCGTCGTCGTGCTCCAAGAACGGGATCATCGCCGTCGGGATGCTCACGATCTGCTGAGCCGAAACGTCCATGTATTCCACTTCGTCTCGATAGGACTCATGGAAGTCCGAGCCGCTCCGGACGGCAACTCGCTCGTCCAGAATTTGGCCGTGCTCATCCAGCGTGGCGTTCGCCTGCGCTATGACGTAACGTTCCTCGACATCGGCCGTGAAGTAGATGATTTCGTCCGTGGCGAACGGCACCACGTGAAATTCGATTTCGTCTGCGTTCTTCAGCCGCTTCACTTGGGTAAGTAGAGGGCGCTTGATAACTTCGCCCTTCTTGGCTATCACCTTTTCGTCCGACCCACGCACGAGGTCACCGGCGAGGGTCCGCCCCTCAAGATCGCCTTCCTTTACGGTCAGGACCTTCCGTACTCTCCTATAAGGAGTCTCAATGAACCCGAATGAGTTGACCCGGGCGAATGTGGCCAGCGAGCTTATAAGCCCGATGTTCGGCCCTTCTGGAGTCTCTATCGGGCAAATGCGCCCGTAATGGCTGTAATGCACGTCGCGAACGTCGAATCCGGCGCGTTCACGGCTAAGCCCCCCTGGACCCATTGCGCTGAGCCGGCGCTTGTGCGCCAACTCGGACAGCGGATTGGTTTGATCCATGAACTGAGACAACTGGCTGCCGCCGAAGAATTCCTTGATGGCGGCCATCACCGGCCTTGTGTTGACGAGAGCCGCAGGTGTGGCCTCGGACGCATCCTGAATCGTCATGCGCTCCTTGATCACGCGCTCCATCCGCAGGAGCCCGGTTCGGAATTGGTTTTGAAGCAACTCCCCAACCGGACGCACACGCCGGTTCCCCAGGTGGTCGATCTCGTCTGGTCGTCCCTGCGAGCTGTTGAGGTTGACGAGCTCCCGGACTATGGCGACCAGATCTTCTTTGCGAAGCGTGCGGTCGGCCACATCATCGTCGAAGCTCAACCTCTTGTTGAGCTTGTACCGACCGACTCGCCCGAGATCGTAGCGGCGGAAATTAAATAAAAGCTGATCCAGCAGCGATTTGGCGTTGTCCTTGGTGGCGGGGTCCCCGGGCCTCAGTCTGTGATAAACCTCAATGAGACCTTCCTCGTGGCTCGTCGCCGGGTCGTGCCGCGTTCCCGTGATACCGATGGTCGATTCGATAAACCGGCGCTCGGGATCGACGTCCACGTCTTTGAACATTTCGAGCAGTTCATCGTCAGTGCCGTGGCCGAGCGCCCGCAGCAGCGCCGTGACAGGGATCTTTCGCTTCCTATCTACCTTCACGCTGATGACGTTTTTCGCGCTCGTGTCGAATTCCAACCACGCGCCGCGGTTTGGAATCAGTTTCGCGCCGAACATGCTCCGGCCCGTCGACGGATCGACATCCGCGGTGAAATAGACTCCGGGAGAGCGCACCAGCTGGCTCACGACCACCCGCTCGGTGCCGTTGTAGATAAAAGTGCCCTGTTTCGTCATGAGCGGGAAGTCGCCCATGAAAACCGACATTTCCTTGATTTCGCCCGTTTGCTTGTTGTGAAGCCTGGCCGTGACTTTTAACGGCGCCTGATATGTTCTGTCCTGGTCACGGCATTCCTCTTCGGTGTACTTAGGCTCTTCGAATGGGTCATCCGCAATCTCGAAATGCAGCTCCAGGCTCTTGCCCGTGAAGTCCTGAATCGGAGATATCTCCTCAAAAAGCTCCTTTAGACCCGACGACCTGAACCAACTGAACGAATGCTTCTGAATCTCGGCGAGATCCGGCATATCAACGATCTGCGGAATGACGCCAAATTCCTTCGTCTGTCTGTCCAGGACTGCCCCGTTTTTGGCCATGCTTCTAGATGCTCCTAGCAGCTGTGATTACGGACCTGATGCCTTCCGGTATACGCAAGAAACGTGTGTGCCGCATTTGAGAAAAATGCAAACCCGCCAACGGACGTGCTTGCCCGCCGGACGGAACGTGCGCGGCCCAACAGCCCCGATCGACAAACGGGCTGGTTAACCGCATTCAAGTATGGAGATCGCTGCGATCCTGTTGATTCGGCTCAAAAATACGAAAACCGACAGCCCGGCCTACCCCTTGACAGGAGTGGGCACGGAGTGCCTTATCATTTTCTTTCTAATTTGCGGCGATTCGAGGACAAGCCTCCCGCTATCAGTCTTAGCGAATTATACCACCTAATTGCCCGAAGTCATCTAACCGGTCGCCGCTGGCTCCACCTATCCAGGCGGCCAATTCATCTGCCTGCCCCCGAGCAGGTGTACGTGAAGATGGCCAACTGTTTGACCTCCGTCGCCGCCTTGGTTCACGACCAGGCGATATCCGGATTCCGCGATCCCCTCGGACCGGGCGATCGCGGCCGCCGCCAGCATGACGTCACCGATGAGGGATTTATCGTTCCCATCCATTGACGCTATCCCATCCGCATGGTCCTTCGGTACGACCAGAATATGCACCGGCGCTTGCGGGCTTATATCCCGAAAGGCCATGACCTGATCATCGTCATAAACCTTTTCGCTGGGAATCCGCCCGGCCACGATTTCGCAAAAAGGGCAATTCATGCGTGGCCTCGGAGCGGCGATTCCGCCGCCGCGTTGCCGATCCCTATGAGTTCACCATCTGGACCGGCGGTTAGCATCACATCCTCGAGTGCGCCCACCTCCGCCGTCCGCGATCGACTCGAGACCCTGAGGTAATTGTCCGTCAAACCCATTCCCGCGCCGTCAGCCACGCTTTCCCAAAGCACCGTGCGTGTGGAGCCCACAAAGCTACTCAGATATCGCCGTTGAAGACCCTCGGACAGATCCAACATCGCCTGCACGCGCTCGTTTCTCTCGCCATCGAGAACGGATCCCTCCATTCGCGCCGCCAAGGTCCGCGACCTCCTCGAGTACGGGAAGACGTGCAGAAAGGCAAAGCGGGTCGCATTTACGAAATCCATCGACTTCTGGAAATCGTCCGTCGATTCCCCTGGAAACCCCACCAATACGTCGGTACCGATCGCGACGTCCGGATCCGCCGAACGCGCCGCCGCGACGATCGAGGTGAAATCCGCGGCCGTGTACTTTCGGCGCATTCCTCGCAGCGTGCGGTCGGATCCGCTTTGCAACGGGAGGTGGAGGTGCGGACACAACTGTCCTTCGGCCAGGAGCGCGAAGATCTCATCGTCGAAATCCATCGGTTCGACTGAACTGAGGCGAATTCGCGCCGCGCCAGATTCCGCGGCGGCTCTGGAAATCAGCCCTCCCAATCGGATTCCAGTGTCCGGGCATCGATAGCTTCCCAGGCTCACGCCGGAAAGAACCACTTCGTTGGCGCCGGCGGCAACGAACGCGACCACCTCGGCTATCACATCTCGAGCCGCGAGGCTGACCGACTTACCCCGTGCCCTCGGAACGATGCAGAAAGCGCAAACGTGATTGCATCCCTCTTGAACCTTCACCATGGGCCGGATACGGTTCTGTTCGCCGAAGCGCAGCCGTGGCTTTTCATCGAGGCGAGCGGTCGAGACGCCTAGGACTTGAGAGATCTCATCCACCAATTCCTGTTGCTTGCTGGGAGCAGCTATCAAGGCGTTGGGGAACAATTTTTTGAGATGCTCACCTTCCACGGACGCATAGCAGCCCGTCACGGCAAGCAGACTTCCGGGACTGTTGCGAATTGACCGCGTAACGGCTTTTCGCGATTTCCGATCCGCGACGTGCGTGACGGTGCACGTATTTACGATCACGACATCGGCGGGCTGGCCAAACGGGACCGGCCAAAATCCGCGATCGGTCAGCTCGCGGAGGAGGCGGTCTGAATCGGATTGATTTACGCGGCAGCCGAGGGTCTTGACGGCGACGGTGGGACCTGATCGCCCCAAGGCTACGCGGCTCCCCGCCGACCGGGTCGGGCGCCGGCGCACATGGCACGAACCGGATGTTTCGGCGCCGAAATCCCGTCGGGTCGCCGAGCGCGCGGACGCATGCCGTGGCATCTCACCCTCAACGAACAAAGCCCGCCAGTTGGAATTGAATGAATGAACATAGGCGCTCGAGCGTGATGCGACTATCCGTTAGACCCGATACGCAAGGCAGATCCAATCGCCTTCTTCGGCACGTGATTCCAGAGTCATGCGCGGACGGTCGAATGCAGCCAGGACATCCGCCTCCCGCTCATTAACGATACCGCCCAAGATCAGATTTCCGCCCGCTTTTACGGCGCTGAGCATGGGATCGGCCAGTTCGCAGTGGACGGACGCCACGATATTGGCCACGAGCATGTCGAACTCCTCCGAGCCGCCATCTTCCCCCGAGTCGAGATCGACGGATCCCTGTCGAACGGCCACTAAATCATCTACGCAATTGATCTCTACATTCGAGCGCGCAGCCTCCACGGCATGGACGTCAGTATCCAGGGCCGTCACCGCGACGGCGCCGAGGCGCGCGGCAGTGATTGCCAGGACACCCGAGCCTGTGCCGAGATCCACAACACGCTTTCCGCGACATTCCACCTCCTGCAGGGCGAGAATGGCCTGCCTGGTTGTCGCGTGCAGGCCCGTCCCGAACGCCATGCCCGGATCGATCCGCACGACCAGCCCGTTCGAGGGCGGCGTTTCCTCCCAGGCCGGGACGACCACGATGCCGCCGATCACCTGCGGCCGGTAGAACTCCTTCCACCTGGTATGCCATTCGCCTTCATCGGTCCATCGTTCCGTCGGATAATCCGCGACATCGGAACCGAGCCGGCCCAGATGCCAGAGCGCTTCAAAGAGTTCGTATTTCGTGACCGGCAGTTCTTCGCTGTCGGGCAGATAAGCGACGACCCGGCAAGCGTCGCCGGATTCGCCGTCCGGAGCAGGCTGCTCGATGGCGACCGCCGATCCGGCCCATCGCGCCATCACCGCGCGAACGTCGTCCGCCGAGTCCGCCGACGCATCGATCGTGATCTCGAGCCAGCGCGCACTCATTTACCGAGAGCTTCGCGGAACTTTCCAGCGAGATTCTTTCTCTGGCCCGACCGATCGGAGATCGACTTCAGTTCGTAGTAGAGTTGCCGTTCGCGCTTTGTGAGCTTGCCTGGCACCGCCACATCGATCTGCACGTAATGATCGCCGCGGGTGTGGCGTCGAAGCCGTGGAACACCCTTGCCTCGAAGCCGGATCACGGTGCCGTGCTGAGATCCCGCCGGCACGTTGACTATTTCTTCTCCCACGACGGTTTGAACCGGGAACTCGTCGCCCAGGACCGCCGCCGCGACTGGGACCGTGAGCTCCGAAAAGATGTCGAATCCCTTGCGCCTTAGGGATTTGTGCTGCATGACGGATATCTCCACGTAGAGATCGCCCGGAGGTCCGCCTTTGAAGCCGGCGTCGCCGCCGCCAGGCACTCGGATTTCATTGCCATCGGCGATCCCCGCCGGAATTTCGATTGACGTCGTACGCCGTCTCCTCACCCGCCCGTCGCCGCCGCATGACGAGCACGGGTTCAAGACGACCCGCCCGCTGCCGCCGCAGTTTTCGCACGTCGCGACGTTTACAAACTGTCCGAAGATCGACGATTGCGCCCGGCGGACCTGCCCAGCGCCGTTGCAGACAGAGCACACGGCAACCTCTGATTCAGGCCCTTGGCCCGAACCGCTGCACAAATCGCATACTTCGTGTCGGCTGATCTCGAATTCCTTCGAGACACCTTCAACAGCCTCCATGAATTCCAGCTCGAGCGCTGTTTGCAAGTCGCGACCCGCCCTGGGGCCTTGTGATTCGCGTCGGACGCCCGTTCCGAAAAACGACTCGAATATGTCTCCGAGTCCGCCGAAACCAGCACCGCCCGCAACGGGGCTGAATCCAGGTTGGAGGCCAGCGTGGCCGAAGCGGTCATACACGGCGCGCTTTTGCGCGTCCTTCAGTACGTCATACGCCTCTTGTACCGCTTTGAATTTGGCCTCGGCGTCCGGCGCTTGGTTTACGTCGGGGTGGTATTGGCCAGCGAGCCTTCGATAGGCCTTACGTATCGCGTCCTGGGACGCCTCCCTGTCAACCTCCAGGGACCCGTAGTAGTCAGCCTTGGTAGCCAATTAGATGTTAGCCCTCGATGATTTCATTCTGACTCGATCGTCGCGGGTGCGGGTCTAATCCGCCGGACCCGGGGCGGGGACCTCAGGCTCCCGTTCCGCCGGCCGATCGACGGTATCGGCGGCATCCCCGTCATCCTCGGGAGGCGTCTCGGGACTGCCCGCTCGCACCAACGCCGGCCGAAGGACGCGATCGTGAATCACATATCCCCGCTGGTACTCGTCTAAGACGACCGCCTCGTCTCCCGCGGGTTCAGTGTCGCCGCTCGATACCGCCTCGTGATATTGGGGATCGAACTTCTCGCCCACGGCTTTGATCGGCGCAATGCCCTGAGCCCTGAGCACGGCATCCATTTGGGCCCGCAGTATGAGCAGACCGTCGATCCAAGCGAACCCCGCCAACGATTCGGGAATCGAGCCGAGCGCCCTATCCAACGAATCTACTACCCGCAGGACTTCCCCCGCGAAGATCTGATTGGCGAACCTTCGGACCTCCTCGCCTTCATCCGCCGCTCGCCGTTTGAGATTTGAGTGGTCCGCCTGTGCGCGGGCGAGCCGTGACAGAAGCTCTACGCGTTCCTCTTCCAACTCACTGACGCGGTCCTCTGGAGATGGCTCAGTGCCAGTTGCGGGAACCGCCTCCGCCGCCTCCCCGCCGACAGGACCAATGGCGTCCTCGGCTTGATCGTCTGATGTTTCTGGTTTTTCCACCGTGAGATGACTCCTACTTCGAGGTTTTCCGGGGCGGTATTCGGGTTGGCGTCCGGTAGATGACTTCAGGCCGCGCCCGCGGCGGCCACTCCCGCGACCGTCTCGGTCACCTGACGAACTGCCCCAATTGTCTTCCTATAGGTCATGCGTGCAGGTCCCAGTACCCCAATGAACCCTCGGCCATGTACGGATTCGTACGTACCCATTACGGCGGAATAGTCCATCAGAAGTTCGGTGGTCTCGTCACCAATGTAGACCGCGACGTCCTCGGCGCTCTCGGCATCCGGTCCCAGGATCGCCACCAATCCGCCGTCCTCGAGTAATTCAATTCCCCGCTGGACCAGCGAGACCTCGTGAAACTCAGGCTGCCTGATCATGTTGCCCAGCCCGACATAATGAACGTCCCCGTAGCGGCGGCGTTCGATCTCGCGCATCGTGGACACCAGGACCAGGAGAATCTCACACTTGAACCGTGCCCTCGGGGCCGGGAATTCTTCGATTTCCGATACGTTCTTTCCCGCGAGCAAGTCGCTTATCTCGCGACCGTACATTTCCAGCTTTTCCGGTTCGTCGGTGGCCAGTCCGTTGATAATGCAATCCTGCGGCGGAGCGCCGTGAAGCTCCGCGACCATTCGCACCACCCCAGGCTCATGAGGAATCACGGCACAGCTTCTCAGGGTAACGGTGCCGCTGGCGGGAAGTGTCACGAACGCAACGTTGCCGAGGAAATTCGCGAGAACTGCCGTGGCCAGTTGCAGTAGCTCCTCCACATCAAAAGGGGCCACTCGAAACGCGGATCGAATCGTCCACTTTTCTGGACCTCTCAGATCGGTTGACGGAAGCAATTGCTCCACGAATAACCGATAGCCTGAGTGCGACGGGATTCGACCTGCGGATAGATGCGGTTGGATCACCAGCCCCTCATCTTCCAGACGGGCCATATCTTTGCGCACGGTCGCGCTACTTACGCCGAGGTCGTGTCGCTCCAGGAGCCGGCCAGACGCCACCGGAATACAACTGGCGACATAGTCTTCAACTATCGCCCCGAGTACAGCTTTTCGCCTATCCGATGCTTCTTCTTTGGTGGTCAAATGAATGCTTCAACAGAGGTTTTTGAAGGCGGGCTTTCGGCGAGTGCGAACATGACCCGCCGAAGGAGCGAACGTTCACGCGATCTGATTCGTTTATCGGATCCGCCTAACACAAGGGAACGATATCAACGGCACCCGTCGAGGGTCAAGACTGCTGCTTACATCCGCGGCCGGCCCAGCGGAATCCGTTTCAAGCCCCAGTCTCAGGGGAAACGTCCGAGACACCCGCCCGCCACAGCAGTCCAGCCGACTCCAGAACGAATAGATTTCCATTCCGGTCGAGGCTCACCACCAAAGGCGCCGGAATCGCAACCTCCGTCGCTGGGTCACCGGACACTCCCGTTCCCGCGGGGTTTCCGGCGACTATGCTCACGTTCCCGTCGACGCCGATTCTCGACACCAGGCCCGCCGTTAGCTGGGCCACATAAACGTTTCCATCGATATCGACCTCGAGCGAAGCGGGATCTTGCATGCGAACCTGCCCAACCGGCCCTTCGAATTCCGCATCGGGCGGACCGGGACCGGTCAGCGTCGAGATCGTCCCGCTTCGATCGACCAGCCTTACTTTGCCGGCGCGCTGCTCGGCGATGAGCACCGATCCATCCGCGAATGTAGCAACGTCGACGGGTCCATCGAGGAAGGCTGATTTGGCCGGACCGCCGTCCCCTCCGGATTCAGCTTTGCCTGTCCCCGCGAACGTCTCGATGAAGCCTTCCTTCGATATCACTCGAACGCGATTCGAGGCCGGGTCGGCTACGAACATATTCCCATCGTCGTCGAACGCCAATCCGGTAACGTCGCGGAACGACGCGATGAGTGCCGGACCGCCGTCGCCTCCGGACCCCGGCCTGCCGTCTCCAGCCACCGTTTCGATAAGGCCGCACAGATCTATGCGGCGAATTCGGAAATTCCCGGAATCGAAGAAATACACGATCCCACCGCCGTCCACGTGCACGGCCTTGGGACTGGACAATTTGGCCTGCGTGGCCGGGCCGCCATTACCGCCGTATCCGGGTTCCCCGGTTCCGGCGAAGGTTTCAATCACCCCCTCGGACGACACGATCCGTATCCTGTGATTACCGGTGTCGGCAATGAAGATCCGGCCATCCTCGCCCACCGCGAATGACTGGGGAAGCAAGAATAGGGCCTCGGAGATAGGTCCGCCGTCGCCGCCGAAGCCCAGTTCAGTATCGCCCGCGACAATCGTCGCCGAAGCGTCTGCGACCGCCACGGCGCCGCGGAAGGGCGCGGTCGGCGCACCACCGCAAGGATCGTCGACCGCCGTCTCGGAGGGCGGCCGCAAAACGTGGATTTTCCGAGTTCCCTGGAGGATCACGTAGATGTGTCCGGCCGGGCCCAAGGCAAGACCCAGGGGAGGCGGAAGCGCCACCGAGAAAGCTGGGCGTCCCTCCCGCAACCAGCCCTCCGATGCCAGCCCGGCCATCGTAATGATCGACCCGTCTCGGGTAACTTTCCGGATGACCCGGTTCCGCCAATCCGCTATGTAAACGTTCCCATCGGAATCCACCTCCACGGACCTCGGCGCGTTTAGCGACGCCAAAACCGCGGGGCCGCCATCGCCGGCGTATCCCGGAAATCCAATTCCGGCGTAGGTCGTGATGATCCCGTCAGGTCCGATCCGGCGCACCCGGTGGCCATTGAGTTCGGCCACGAAAACTGCGCCGTCAGGTCCCACGGCCACGTCAACGGGGCGGTCCAGCGCCGCCTCGATGGCCGGGCCACCGTCACCAGTCGAGCCGCTCTCACCGGTGCCGGCGAATGTCGTGATGATCCCGTTTGGATCGATCCGCCGCACCCGCCGATTGCCCCGATCGGCTATCAGGAGGTTTCCTTCCGCATCAACCGCCATGCCGGCGTTACCGTTGAACATCGCCTCTATCGCCGGTCCGCCGTCACCCGCGAACCCGGGCTTTCCCGATCCGGCCACGACAAAGGAATCACCGTCAGGCTCGATGACTATTATCCGATCGAGATCGGCGACGAAGAGCCGACCGCCGTCCTCTACGAGCAACGACGATGGGTCGGCCAATGCCATTTCCCGGTTCGCGCCGCGACCGGTGGCGCCGGTGCTCTCAGCGGGACCGACGAGGGTCAGGGTTTCGCCATCTGGTCCAATGCGCACAACGGCCCCGAGAGTGTTGTCACTGACGAAAACGTTGCCGTGCCGATCGGCTGCAATCCCCGCCGGGCCCGCGAAGACTATTTCACTCGTCGAATCGCCCAAGGCGGCTCCACGCGCCGTCGACGTGGCCAGGCTCACGATTTCGGAGTTGAATTCCACCGGTGCGAAATACCGCATCGGTTCGGGGCGCACCCAGTTATTGAGTTTGGCGGATGCAACCGAAGCCGGCGGCGAGACCGCGGGCGATGACAGTTGACCAATTTCCGATTCGAGGTCACACGCCTGGAGTCCAGCAAGCCCCGCGGAGAGCAGCACGAGGATGCCAACAGCGCGCCTCATCCAGCTGCCGGATGCCGGCGGCCCCGATCGTGTCAAAGCACGACGCCCAATTCCGAATCCGGGATCAATAGGCTCGGCCGCGCACGACCTCCACCAAAGTGCGCAGAAGGATGCGAAAATCCAACATGAGCGTCCAGTTCTCTACGTAGTAGAGGTCATAGAGCGTGCGCTCTGCAATTGAAACATCGCCTCGGAGTCCATTGACTTGAGCCCAACCGGTCATGCCCGATTTTTCCCGGTGCCGCTGCATGTAGCGTGGGTACAATTTCGCGAATTCCTCCACGTAGTGAGGCAGTTCCGGCCGCGGTCCCACAAGACTTAGCTGGCCAAGCAGCACATTGACCAACTGCGGCAGCTCGTCTATCGAGAACCGCCGCAGGACCGCGCCAATCCGAGTGACCCTTGAATCGTTTCTTACCGTCCAGTCCCGGCCTATTTCGTTGGCGCCCGCGATCATCGTTCGGAACTTGATCAGCGGCATACGGCGCCCATCGTGCCCTGTCCGTTCCTGCAGGTAGAAGATCTCACCCCGGTCCTGCAGCCAAATTGCCAGGGCAACCAGAAGCATGGGAGTCGAGAGCACGATCAGCAGCCCGGACGCCGCGATGATGTCCGCGACGCGCTTCGTCAGCCGGCTCACTCCCTGGAGGCGGACCTCATTGATCGCCATCAAGGGCAATCCTGAGAGTTCGTTTTCGTCGACCGGCGACACCATCAGCTGGAAATGATCGGGAAGCAGCCATACGCCGACCCGGGCCGCGTCGCAGATGTTTGCTATCTCGAGCATTCGCTCCGGCCCGATCGAGGGTACCGCAACGATCACCTTATCGATGGCATGTTCGGCGATGACCCCGGGCAGCAGTGAAACCTGTCCAAGCACGGGAGCGTCAGGCCCGTCTGGCTCAGTATTTCGTTCACCATCCGCGAGGATTCCCACGACCGTGTATTTAGGCCCCGGATAGTTGACGAGGACATCCAGCACTTGGCGACCTTCGTGGCCCGCACCAACAATGAGGACGCGCTCCGAGCCGACTCCCTGGCCCGCCAGAATGCGCACCAGCCGCGCGATAATTGTCCTCCCTATAAAGGCGAACAGGACCGTGATCAGCCAGAAGAAAACCAAGAGAACCTTGGCCGCTTCGAGCCGGTCCGGAAACAGGAAGAACATCACGGTGATCGTGATGAGCATGGCGAGACCGGCCACCGAGAACACCGAGAACAATCGCACCACCACTCCGATCCTTGCCGGACTTCGATAAGCGCCAAGGGCCATTCCGGAAACGAGGAACAACAGCTCGTACATTCCGAACAACGGATAGAAATACGCAGCTCTTCGATATGGCGTGTCCGGGCCAAGCCCGAGTTTGAAATGCAGCACAAACGCGAGAACGGCGGCGGCGAACACCAGCGAGAGATCCGCAAGCGGGTGCGCTACGCCGACGATGGTCTCGAGTTCGAGCCGGCGTAGCGGTCTCCATCGCAGGGATCCCAGCCTCGGCATCGCCGCACTCATCGAGGCGGCCGTGCCCCTGGCGCTCGTCTAGTCTCCGTCGTGAGGACCGCTAATGAGGCGAGCCGCATACCTCATAATTTCTTTGCCCAATCCCGCTGAGCCAATGAGCAATATACCAGCGCGAACGGCCGTCTTAGCCGCGATATGGTGATTCGAGGCCTGATGCTTGTTGTAGAACCTCGCCATGGCTCTGTAGAACTCAAAACGAGTCTTTATCCGCCGCTGCGAGGTGGATATTCCTTTTTCGTGATAGACCCGGATTCCAGGCTCGTAACGGACGCGCCATCCGCCCTCGTACGCCCTGAGGCAGAAGTCGAGATCCTCGCCGTACATCCAAAAACATTCGTCAAAACCATCTATGGACTCAAAAACTTCCCGCCGCATGAGCATGAACGCACCGGAGATGGCATCGACGTCGGTAGCCTCATCGGGATCGAGGTACAAGAGGTTGTATCCGGCCATCGACCGGGATCGGGGGAACCGGCGATCAAGTCCCAAAATATGAAACAGAGCGTTCATCGGGGTCGGGAAGCCCCGGCGACACGCCAGATCGAGATCGCCGGTCTCACGGATCAACTTTGGGCCGACGATCCCGATGTCGTTTTCCCGCACTAGCGCGGCGCGCAGAGACTGGATCGAACCCGGAGGAAGAATGGTGTCTGGATTGAGCACGAGAAAGTAACTCCCGCTTACGCCGGTCAAACCCAGATTCACGGCCGATCCGAATCCCATCGAAGGCGACCCACGAAGCGCTCTCAGATCGTCACGCCGAGTCAGCCAGGACCAGGTTCCGTCACCGAATCCGTTGTCCACAACGATCACCTCGGAGCTGAGATTTCCAACCGCGGCCGGGATCGATCGGACGCATCGCCGCAGTCGCGGCAGCACATCGAAGGTCACGATTACCACGGAAACGTCAACACGATCGGGCGATCGGGCGGGGGTAAGCGCCACCGCTCAGCGGGCCCGCTGGCGCCCGGTCAGGGACTCGCGAAGTCCAGCCAGAAAACCCAGCATCTTCGCGACGTCACCCGCGGCCCGTACCGCCGGTAGCAGAAGCATCGCTAGGAGCGCCGATGCGACCGGGATGTCGGCAATCCTCGCCATCACGCGCCGATAGGGACGCCGCATGTAGAAAAACCCCCCGCCCGCCGCAAGAGCGATCGCCAACGGATTGCCGCCGGCCGCCACCAGCAGCGTACCGCCTCCCAGGTACGCCAGAAAACGCATCAGGTGTCGATTCAGCCACATCCTGCCCTGACCGTCACCCCGCGCGTAGTTGAAATACTGCCGGAAAAACGATCCCATCGTGGATCGGGGGCGAAAGCCTACGTCGGCCCCAGAACTGTGGACCAGGATGCGTCCGTCGGCGCGCCATCGAAGATCGAGGTACATGTCCTCGCCGTAATCCAACCACTCGGGGAATGGATAAAGCTCGCAAAGCTCCCGCCGGAACGCCATGGAGCCCGCGCTCACGGCGTATCTCTCCGGGTCGATCTCCGCCGCGTCCGGAATGGTTACGGCGCCCAGCGCGGTTTCGAACACGGTAGCCGGCCTGGCGAGGATGTAACCGAAAACGACGTCGGTCGCCGGATTGTTTTCCAGTTCCCGCACCAGCGATTCGAGCCAACCCGGCTTGAGTCGAAGGCCAGCGTCGACGATTGCGATCAAATCTCCCGTCGACTCGGAAATGGCGCGGTTCCTGCCTGCCGAAATGTTGGAGCCGGGCAAGTCGATCAGCTTCAGCGTGGATATGCCTTGAAGCTGTTGAGCGAGAATTCGCGGCGTGTCATCAGTGGACCCCCCGTCGGTCACGACGATCTCGTCCGGTATCAAGGTTTGGGCGCGGAAATCACGCGCCAGGTCGCCGACCGAGCCGGCTTCATTCTTCACGGTCATGCAGACCGAGACCCTCATTCAGTCAAGACCTGACTCTCTCCACCGTTCGGCGAAGGACTTCAACGTAGGCAGATCCCACTTTGGACGAGTCGTATCGGGCCCGCACGTGTTCCCGCGCGGCACGGCCGATTTCGCGCGCGCGGCTCGTATCGGAAAGGATGGAAATCAGGGCGTCGGCATAGGCTGATTCCCCGTCCGCGATCACGATCTCCTTGCCGGGCGCGGCTTCGATTCCCGCGGCTCCGACGGATGTGGCCACCACCGGCCGCCCGGCTGCCATACCCTCGAGGACCTTCAACTTCATACCTCCGCCCGCCAGCAGCGGCGCCACCACGACTTTGGATGCAGCGAGCGTCGCGCCCAGATCGTACAGGTACCCGGTGTACGCAAACGATCCCTTCCCCCTGGAATTGCTAACCGGACTTCTCCCCCGTCCGACGATGATGAATCGAGCGGTGGGAACCGATCTCCAAACCCTGGGGGCCACCCTGTCGGCAAGCCAATCGACGGCCTGCCTGTTTGGCCGGTATGTGAGATCGCCGACGAAGACGGCGACCGGCGTCTCGGGCGGCGGAGGCAGCGCGTCGTAGCCGCTGGTGTCTATCCCGCTCGGGACTATCTCGAGATTCGCGGACGCATTCAGACGCGCTAATGAGATCCGATCGTCCTCTGACGGACAGATGACGGTATCCGCATTGCCGATCACTCTCCCCTCGTAGCTGACTAAGAGCTTCTTCTGTAGCGCCGACCACAGGGCGTCGAAACGTCGGCCCCCACCGCCATCGGCGATCGACAAGCGTTCGTGAACCATGTATTCGGCGTTCAACTCGTCCAGAATCAGCGCCGGACGCCCCCGGCCGGGTCCGACCGTGGACCAAAAGGCATCCATCAGATACGCGGTCTGCAGTCCGGATAGATGCACTGCTTCATATCGGTCCATCACGAGCCGTCGATGAAACGCAAGCGCCATGCGGCGGGACCATGCCCGCAGCGCGAGATCGGGCAATCTGAGCGCAAACGAGCGCCACAGTCGGGTCATGCGACCGCTCGGCTGAAATCCCACTGACTCAAAGCGGGCCACGGCCCCGTTTGCGTGCCGTCCAACTCGCGACTCAAACGATCGGCAGAGCAGGTCTGACTCGCGCTCGTTCGACACGGATTCGATGAACGCCCTCAGCCGCAGATTCTCGCCACCGGCTTCCGCGAACGGATCTGAGAAAGAGACGAATAGGACGCTCAACGCAGGACCTTCTCATATACGGCCGCCGTGCGTTTCGCCGTGCGGTCCCAGGTGTACTCGGCGGCTCGCGCCGGTCCAGCCGCCGCCAGACGGCGTCTCAGGTCACCGTCGGCGATCAGCCGTTCGACTCCAGCGGCGATGTCGTCGACGAGGAGCGGATCAACGGCGATACCGGCGGGACCGGCCAAATCGGCCAGCGGCGGGCCCTTAGATACGAGACACGCCACGCCGCACGCCATCGCCTCCAATACCGGAAATCCAAAGCCCTCGTATAACGATGTCAGGACGAGGAATTCGGCGCCAGCCATCAAAGCCGGCAAATCCGGTGTCGCGGGAGACCCAAGAAGCCTCACTCGATCCCTCAGCCGTCGCCTATCGATGACCTCCCGAATTTCGTCGTAGCCGTTCCCGGGCCGGCCGGCCAACGCAAGCGTAAGCCGCCCAGAATTCGGAGCCTTTATGAACCCTTCGATCAGGCGGACGACGTTCTTGCGGAGGCCGAGGGTCCCCAGGAACAGCGCGTAGCGCCCCTCCAGCCCGTAGTCCTTGGGACTCCGGCGGACCGACGAATCGACGTTTCGGGCGAAATTGCTGGGGAGCCCGGACGGAATCACCTCGACCTTGCCCGCATCGACGTCCGTCTCACGCAGGAGCTCGTCTCTCGTGAAGTCCGATACGCAGATAACCGCGTCAGCCCGCTCCACCGACCCACGGAACCTCGAGTAATAGCGCAGGCTTTTCTTGTCGTGGGTTGCGGGTTCCGCCACGAACGACAGGTCGTGGACGGTGACGACGGTGGGTGCGCTTACTCGCGGCGGCAACACATGGTCGGGCGCATGAAGAACATCGAGCCGCGCGGCTGAAAGCTGCCATGAGAAGATTCGGTCGCCGGCCAAGCTGTGCGCCGGTCCAATTACGCGCACGCTTGATCGGCCCCAGGTCTCGTCACGAAAATCAGTCAACGGACGAACGGAATCTTTCCCAAGCAATTCCGTAAGGGCGGCCGCAAGGTTTCGAATGTAAGCGCCAATCCCCGCGGAATCGAACAGGGCGAGGCGTGCGTCAATTCCTACTCGGTACACGTTCCGCCACCATACTGCCCACCAGAATCCCCGCCAACAGCCAAAAAAGGGCCACCATGTGCGGAATGCTCGCAATATGGTGATCAAAAAAGCCCGTAACGAGCGCCGCGGCGAACCCGGCCAGCGCCGCCGCTCGTTCGGGATGTGCTCGAATGCGCCGCCCGGAAGAATAGAGTACGTCCACCACGGCTCCCAGATACAAAATCCCTCCCAAAAGCCCCGTTCGCTCGGCGATCCATAACAACGAGTTGGAAACCTGAAGTGAATATCTGGCTACGGATTCGGTTATGAACCCGACTCCGAATACCGGTGAGTCGCCGATCACCGCCGGAACCTCTCGCAGTTCCCGCAGCCGCAACACAGACGCTGGATCTCTGGCCATCAAGCCCGCACGCAGATGTTCCAGCAGAGGAATCCTGGTGGGAAGCGAAACCACGGCCAGCCCGGCGACGGCGAGAGCCACGGCGCTCCGAGGACTCCGAACCCACAAGGCGATAAGGACTCCCGCGCCCGCGCCAAGCCACGCCCCGCGCGAGAGGCTCAAGGCGAGTCCCGGAACGATCGCCGCCGAGGCTGCGAGCCAAATGGTTATGGCTCCGCCCCGTGAAGTCGAAGCACGCGCAGTCCCCGCGGCCAGCGCCACCGCCAGCATTGCGCCGAGAACGTTGGGGTCCACGGCCGTCCCGACGGCCCGCACGGTCTCGCCGTCCGGCAGGAACCTGACGGCCGAGGATGCGTCGGGATATCCGATCGTCTCCGCCAGCCCGAACACCCACGCCGCCCAGTCCGTCCTCAGATACATCGCCGTGGCGAGCGCCGATTGAGCGGCGCCCGAAATCACGATGGCACCCATCACCGAGCTACGAAACGCCCGTGAGATTCCCCAGGTCGAAGTCAGGTAGAACGCGAACACTCCGATACCCAGCTTTGCCGCGTATTGGAGCTGCGCCGGATCGGCAGAGCGAGCCATCGATACCAACGTAGAAATCGATCCCGCCGCCAGCAACGCCGCCACCCACCAGTATTGGCGGGAGACCGAGAACGCCGATCGCAGTTCGCGGATCGAGTTTGGGCGCGATATGAACCCGAGCGCGATGGCCGCCAGACTTAGTTCGACTATCGGAGGCTGAGCCCCAACCCGCACCGGCGCTATGGCGAAGGGAATCAAATATAGAACCGGGATCAGGAGGCGCAACGCGAAGTCGGGCCTGACTATCGCGGCCCCGATCAGCACGAATAGAAGGATCCACGTCAGTGACAGCGGTGGCGCGTCGATGCTCGCGAAGATGCCGGCAACTCCACCGATGGCCGCAAGCAACGCGACCGTGAGCCAATGTCGACGGGCCCCGGATCGCGTCCCGATACTTACGACGCTGGCCATTCCCGCGGGACTCCGGATTTGAGGGGAACTTCTCTAATCAGAGGGGTCGTCGGCCGATTCGTCGCCGGAATCAGCTAAGTATTCCTCTTCGCTGATGAGCTTCCCACCTTCGATGGTATGGCCGACCATATTGCGCTTTGAATCAAACTCGATGTCCAGAGGAATAACCTTGAACGACGCGCTCCCCATGACATCCTTATGGCAGACGTAGTGACTTATGTCGTCCGTCGGACCGCCATACTCGCCCGCCAGATCGTTCGCCAGATCGATTCGCACGCGAATCTTTTCGCCCGTCTTATCGTCCTGAACGTACAAATAGAATCCTCGCTCGTCGCCCGAACCCGGACCGCCTCCTAAGAACCCCATAACGCCATTCCTCCAGCGTCCGTGACGAATCCGCTTTCCGGCCGTCTGAGTCTTTGGATGGAACTGAGAACAGAGACCGCGCCCTTCATGCAGTGCTGATTAACCCTCGCCTTCCCCGTCTGGTTGAGTGCCCTCGTCCCAGTCGATCAGCGCCACGGTAGCGCCCGCGAGGATCACACCGACAAGCGCCAAAAACAGCATCTGGAGCGTTCCCGGCCGAGCGCCGAGACTAGTCACCAGGATTACCACGACCATGGCCGCCGACAAACCGAGCCATGAATAGATCCTTGGATGACGCGAGAGAGCGTCCCACAACGATTGAGGTATGCCCAGTTGCAATCCGTTTGAAGATTTGACAGCGATCCCGCACGCGAATCGCGATATTATAGCCACGAGTCATCCTGACCCTTATGTAAAGTGACCTTCACGCAAACCGCATCGAGTCACGGCCGCCACAGGTTCTACGTTTGGACTGCCGGCTGCCAGATGAACAAAGACGACTCCGAGCGGCTCGCGCGCGAGCTGCTTCGCGCCGGGCATGTGCCGGTAAGCCACCCCGACCGCGCCTCGGTGATCGTCCTTAACGGCTGCGCCGTGCGGGACAACTCAGATCGCAAGGTGTGGGGACGTGTCGGAGCTCTCAAGTCCGAGAAAAGAAAACGACCGGATCTGCTCGTCGCGTTGACGGGCTGCACGGCCAACGCACCCGAATCCGAAAAGGCGCCGCACCGCGATACGCTCGACATCGTTTTCGATTCCAGGCAAAGCGACAGCCTCTTGGATCTCCTCGATCGACGACCCGGTCCGGTCACCGATGACTGGGAGGCGTATGGCCCCGAGGAAATTCCGGGGTTCGGCAAGGTTTCCCGCTACGTGACCATCATCCACGGATGCAACCGGCGCTGCACGTTCTGCATCGTGCCGTTTCGACGTGGGCCGGAGCAGAGCAGAACCCCGGGCGACATTCTGGATGAGGCGAGGATGAAGGTCGCCGAGGGTGCTCGTGAAATCACGTTGCTTGGGCAGATCGTCAACAAATACGGGTCCGATCTGGAGGACGGCGAAAATCTCGCTTCGCTACTCAGATTTTTGGAGTCCGCGAATGCCGCCCCGCGGTTGCGCTTCTTGACGGCCCATCCACGCAACTTCGGCGAGGACATTGCCGATGCCATGGCCGAGCTATCCAGCGTTTGCGAGGAAATCAATCTTCCCATTCAGGCGGGGGACGATCTCGTGCTCAAACGAATGGGACGCGGTTATTCGGTCGATTTCTATCGAGCCCGGATCGACATGATCCGAGCCCGCGTGCCCGGGGTTGCGATCTCGACCGATATCATCGTTGGATTCCCCGGAGAAACGGCGGAGCAGTTCGAGCGGACCATAGACGTATTGAGGGAAATCAGGTTCGATGTCACGCACGTGGCCGCATTCTCGGCCAGGGCGGGCACGGTGGCTGGAGGGTGGCCCGACGACGTATCCCCGGAGGAGAAGATGGATCGCCTGCATGCGGTCGATAACGTGCAGGAGGAGATCGCACGCGACATTAATTCCCGCTTGATCGGTCAGACCGAGGAAGTTCTTTTTGACGAGCTTAAGGCCAGTCCCGCGCCTGGCGGTAAGCCCAGGTGGGCGGGGCGGACCAGATCCAACAAGCTCGTGTTTTGCGAGGATGCTGCCGACGTAAGCGTCGGCGATATCCGCGGAGTTGAGATCCTGGATGCGACGGCGTGGTCGCTAAGAGGCAAGGTGGCGGCTCCTGTCCCCGCATAATCCTGGGCAAAAGCCGAATCTCGTGTTGCACGGCCTCAGTCGACGGCGGTAGGTGAGCGGGAATCACTTCGGTTCCACGATTCCGCGGAGGCGGGCAGTCGCATTGGTGTTCGGCGCGATGTCGTCGGCACTGGCGGCGTGCACCGAGCCACGGCGCGCGATCCAACCCGACCTGCGACCCTACTGGGAACCCGCGATTCAGGCGGCCACCCAGACGATCGATGTTCTCAGGCTGTTCGAGGTCAATAGCCGGGCGCTCGCCCAGCAATCCCTGACACCGGAGAAGTACGCCTTCGCAATCGAATCCCTCAGGGGTCAGGTCGTCGATCTCACCGAGAACGTGGTCGCGCTGAATCCCCCTCGCGACGCCGTTGGAGTGCATCCCTACCTCGTGGGCGCGGCCGATAGCTTGGTGGACGCCGCGCGGGCGGTGGACGCATTCTCAGTTGATGCGCGACGTGAACATCTCGTGAACGCGATAGCCGCTATCCGAGCCGCGCGCGTAAACGTGACCGGCTTCGTGGATTCCGTGGGTGGCGGAAAGGCGGCGGACGGGCTGAGAGCGATGCTGGACGACCTGGGGGCATTCGAGATCGTCCCCACCACCGTCAACCGGTATGTCGTGCTCATCGGAATGTTCGATTCTAGAGCCGAGGTTCGAGCCCAACTTCGCGGATTCAAGGACGATGCCGAGCCATCGATCGAGTTTCCGCACTGGGTGGAGGTGATGCGCCTCGATCACCTCGAGGATGCGCTGGAAGAGGAAACGAGGTGGATCGACCGGCAATTTCAGACCAGGGTTGAGGAAGTTCAAGACGTGGCATTTCGACTCGAGATCAGCCGGGCGCCAAAGTCGGCGTCGTGGAAGGAGTTGATTTGGCTGCAAAAGCTCGACTTCGATCCCACTGCGATGGCCGCGGCCGACGATGGAAGCATCTTCGTGCTGGCCGGCCGCCGAGGTCGTGTGCAGGCCATGAACGGAGAGGGCGCGTTCATGTGGTCGACAGACACCGGGATTCCCACGTCCTCGGTGGCAGCAGCCCCCGACGGCAGCATGATCGCCACTTTCGGTTTCGACATTCTTCTGCTGGACGAACTCGGGCTCCCAGTCTGGCAGCGGCCATTCCGCCCGGACAACCAGCTCATTGAGGACGTCGCCATCAGGACGGGCGGTTTCGTCGTGATTCGAACTACGAATGCCTCCGGCACAGGCCACGCGTTCGCCTATACGCCCGACGGGCTGTTCTGGGGTCCCACTCAGGAGTACATAGGCGCCGGGTCACTTGACGTTGATCTCAACGCCGAACTCGTCGCCGTTGGCTCCACGAAAGAAGGCGTGAATCAGGTGATCCTGATCGAGCGCAGCGGAAATCTGGCCCAACGTTTCGGTGTGGACGGTGACATTCGTTCGATCGTGCTGACCCGTGACGCCCGTCACACACTGGTGCACAGCGAAAACGGGTTGAACGTCTACGACAACGAGCGCGGGGATTTTTTCTCGGAAATACCGTTCGAGGCCGAGTTAGTCATAAGAGGCGCGGCGGACGACACCATTTACGCCGCCAGCGCCCGAGGGCTGGCGGCGTATTCGCTCGCCGGGTCCCAGCTTTGGTTCAACGACGCAGTCGCGCCCCGCTCGCTGGCGGTCTCCAACAATTTTGTATGTGGAATCTCTTCCGACACGTCTGTCAGCGTCATCCGCACCAATGGAGAGTACGTGGGCGAGGCAACCACGCTCACGTCCATTCGCGCCATCGCGTTGGCCGCGGCGACCGACATCCTGGCCATCGCCAGCGCCGATCGGAACGTGCTCGCATGGCAGCTGCCGGTTTAGGCTCCGGCGGCTACGCGTCCGTGCCGAACGCCTCGCCAAATCCCCACTTTGTATCGAGGACGGGCCAATCATCGCAATCGGTCAATTCGGACAGCTCTCCACCGATATCGCCGCTTTCAGTCCGGTGACCCAGTACCCAGAATGGCAACAGTGTGAGATATGAATTTCCGCTGCCCATCTCGTAGGACTTTTCCTGGTACGGACGGAATATCGGCAGTTCAACGTCTACCCCGTCATCGACCGCGTCATCTATCTGATCGAGGATGGGCTGGCAATACAGCGAATCCTCTTCCGTGCGCATCATCCGGCCATAGGCACGGCAAATTAGCGGGCGCACCGGGTAGATCGAGCAAAGCCCGTCGAAGAGGAACGGGCAGGTCGTGGATTCGTTTTCGAATAGCTCGCCAACATATTCCGCGGCCGCGGCCGAATCGAGGTCCATGTCGACGAGGCGCATCCAACCGGGCAATGCCGACGACGGGCTCCCTAGAAGGGCTTCGGACCGGACGACTATCTGCTTTCGCTGCTCCTCAGCCATGTTCGCTTGGATCCAGTCAAGGATAAGGAGCCATTCCTGCGGCGTGACGAGCGGCGTCTGGCTGCAACATTCGTGGCATCCCGGCACGCAGCGCATGCACGCATATTCGTCTTCCACACGATCGGTCAGAAGCCCGGTCAGGTCATAAATCTCACTTAGAGCGGACGTAGGACCCAGCGCATCCAGTGCCGCTTCGTACGGGTCGTTGCTGACTTCTGACAAGACGCGCCGAAGTTCCGCCAGCTTGTCGTCGGACGGGATCGAATCTGGCCGAGCGCCGGTGTGCTGCTCGGTCTCTCCGTTAGCCGCTGTTCGAGCCCCTCACGATGGCGTCCCGCAGCGGCCGGATAAGCTCCGTCAGCTCCAAGGGCAAGATGAATTTCGTGGAATCGCCGGCGCCGATCTCCTTCAAGGCCTCAAAGTACTGGAGCGTCAGCGTATTAGAATCGATCTCGCGCGCCGCCTCGAATATCGTCCGCAGAGCTTGGGAGTAACCCTCGGCGCGGAGCAACTGCGCCTCGCGATCGCCCTCGGCGCGAAGTACGTTTGAGCGTTTGTCTCCCTCGGCCACCTCGATCGCCGCCGCTCGCTGACCTTCGGATTCCGTCACCATGGCGCGGCGATTCCGCTCGGCGGTCATCTGCCGGTTCATTGCATCTTGAATGTCGTGAGGCGGCAGGATTTCCCTGATCTCAACGGCCGTCACCTTCACACCCCAGCGGGCGGTGACGTCGTCGAGCTTGTTCCGCAGATCCTGATTCAGCCGCTCTCGTTGCGACAGCGCGTCGTCGAGGACGGTGTCGCCGATCACGGCCCGCAACGTCGTCATCGCCATGCCGCGAGCGGCTCCGAAGAAATCGGCCACTTCCACGATGCTGGCGCGAGAATCAAACACCCGTAAGTAGATGAGCAGATCGACCTGGATGTTGACGTTGTCTTTGGTGATGGTGTTCTGACTTTCGATCGGCACCACCTGCTCGCGGAGGTCGACCCGTTCGGCGCGCTCAATGAACGGTATGAGCAGAACGAATCCAGGTCCGCGTTCACCGACGAACCGGCCTAGGCGGAACACGACCAAGCGCTCGAATTGGCGCACGATCTTGACGGCGGACATGATCACAGTCAGTCCGATCCCCGCAACGACGACCACGACAATGAACGCTTCCGTCATCTTCCTATTTCCTTTCCTCTTCCCGCCGACGGCCATCGGATTCATGCGCCAGACTGTTCTCGTCAGTCTCGGCCGGTGCTTCCGGGTCCATCGACTCCACCAAGAGTGTAAGCCCACGGCTGCCGAGGACTTTGACCTGTTGTCCCTTGCGGATCCGGCCGCCTTGCGACTCCGCCGACCACTCCTCGCTTTCGATCAAAACGGTCCCGATTGGGCGCAGCGCGCTTTGCGCCTGGCCGATACTGTCGCGCACCGGTATTGCTCGCATCGCCGTACCGGCGCGCCGGGCGATGACACCCGTCCTGAACAGAATCAGGGCGATCGCGGCAGCCGCCACTCCGACAACGCCGATGAGGACGCGGCTCACCCTCACTTCCGGAAGGATCGGACCCGCGACCTCCGGCGCCTGATACAGAAAGAGCGCCCCCAGAATGAGCGCGACCGCTCCGCCCCCGCCAAGAACGCCGTTCGAGCTTACGAACGCCTCCATCGCGAACAGCGCGAGCGCAAGAACGATCAGCGCGATACCGGCCCAGTTGACGGGCAACGAGCCGAACGAAGCAAACGCCAGGATCAACGATATCGCCCCGGCGACGCCCGGGAATATGAGACCGGGATTGAATACCTCGGCGATGATTGCGGCCCCTCCAATGCTGAACAGCAGGAACGCGATGTTGGGATCCACGAGGACGTGCAGAAACGAATCGACGGGGTTCATTCCGATCACGTCGTGGTCCGAGCCTGCGGTTCGCAACGTCTTGACGGCTGAAGCCGTGGCCACCTCCCGACCGTCGACGAGCCGCAGGAGTTCTTCGACGTCCGAAGCGATCAGATCGATCACACCCAACTCCAACGCCTCCGTCGAGGTGATCGAAACGCTTTCCCGCACGGCTCGCTCCGCCCACTCCGCATTACGGCCGCGCGATTCGGCGATCCCGCGAATGTACGCGGCGGCGTCATTCGTGACCTTGGTTTCGAGGACGGAGCTTTGCTCCGATTGATCGCCTGCCAGCGAAACCGGATGCGCGGCGCCAATGTTGGTGCTCGGGGCCATCACCGCGATGTGCGCCGCCATCGTCACGAACAGGCCCGCCGAGGCGGCCCGCGCCCCATCGGGACCCACGAACACGGCTACCGGGACCTCACTCCTCAGTATGCGGCGGATGATCTCGCGCATCGCGCTGTCCAGGCCGCCTGGAGTGTCCATTTGGATCACGATCAGTTCCCGCCCCGCACGCTCCGCCGCATCTATGGCGCGAACCACGTGCCGGCTCGAAATCGAATCAATGATTCCGTCAAGTTCGATCACCGCAACGGGTGGTCGCGTTTCAGCCCATACTCTTCCGACCGGCAGTATCAGCAGAAAAGCCAGGGGCACGGCCAGACGGAGGAGCCTGTAGATGGTTACCATTATCAATCGACCGCCGGGAAAGCGTCGTACAGGCTTGAGTTTAGACCCTGCGATTGATGCAGTTTGCCTGGCCTTGGAACCGCACTTTCCGCCGCGATCGCCCGTGTTTCTAAAATGACTGATCCATTGAGTCTGCGCCAATTCCAAACGTAGGGGTACCTAGCCACGTGAAGACCGACATTAAGAATCTGACCGAAGACCTGTATGACGAGACGATCGACATGCTCGATCGAGCCTTCAAGGCTGCTACCGGCGATTACTTCCGGCGGCATCAGCTGGGCGATCCATCGTACACGTACGACCAGGGCCGAATCCTGCTGGTCGAGGGAAGGGTAGTAAGCCACCTTCAGGTATTTCACAGGACCATGCGCTATGGGGCGGGCAGGATCGAAGTGGGCGCGATAGCGGACGTGGGCACCGATCCGGATCATCGACGCCAGGGTTATGCGGACCGCCTTCTGAGGAACTCCGTTCAGTACATGCGAGAGAACAACCAACCGCTTTCGCTGCTTTATACGGGAACACCAGCCCTTTACGAAAAGTCGGGGTGGATCGTGGTTCCGGCCACCGTGCTGGAGGCCGACGTTCCGTCGGAAGCCAAGCCCGGTCCGCGCGGTTACGTGATCAAGCCGTTCGAAGCGGAGTTCTTTCGAGTCCTCGCCAGTTTCTACGATAAAGCTATGTCGAACGTGGTCGGACCGCTCGATCGCAGCATCGAATATTTCACCAGCCAGCCCGATTGGCTGAGCGTAGGGCACGTCGTGCGCTGGGACGTGATCTACAAGGTCGGCCACCCCGCCGGGTACGTTCGGACGGAGGTGCGTGACAAAACGCTGACGATTCTCGACGTGTGCGGCACGAGCGATGAAGTGATCCGAGTCGCGTGCTCCCAGGTTGCACGCCGCGCAATTGATTCGGGCTGCGAAATGATACGTGGCCGGATGGGCTCGACATCGATGTTCGCGCAGGAGTTCGGGGATTTCGCGGACTTTCGGCTCGTCAAATCCAACTCACAGATGATGCGGCTCAATGACCTCGTCGGAATCCTGCAAGGCGCGCTCCCGGAGTTTCACCGGCGCAGACGCCACAATCCGCTGAATCAAAATCCGGTTGCGATAAAGGTCGGCGACGCCACCGCGAGATTAGAGTTGCCTTCAGGAACCGCAAGGCTGGCGACGCCGCGGGGCGACGAGCCCGTACTCGATTTGACCGAGGAGCAGTTTCTGCATCTGTTGATGGGACTCGAGGGCAGCCTGGAACCTGTGACGGCGTCCGACCTCAGCGCGTCGACCAAACTGCAGCTGGAGGGCATCTTCCCGGAGAACGGTCACGTTTTCTGGGAAGCCGACGCCTTCTAGACCATGGCCGCCTAAGGGTCGAGGTCGATCCGGGGCGAGATTGTTTCGCGCCCTAGTTCGTGTTGTAACCTCGCAAACCGTTACCTACAATCCCGCCCCAGACCAACCTGCCCCGATGGGTTGGGGGCAGACCCATCATCGTTCAGGTCGGCAGGCTCGGACGAACGATCAGCGCCGCAGGAACTCGAGCAGCTTGGGCACGACCACTTCGTGCGCGTCCTCTTGGATATAGTGACTCGCGTCCTCGACCTTCGTGACCTCAGCGTCGGGGAAGGTGTCCAGCCAATACGCATCGAGACCATCTGGTCCGAACGCTGGATCCTTCATCGGCCACGCGATGTGTATCGGCTTGTCTTTGAAATGCTCAACAAGGCCGGATTCGACCTCCCCAAGTAGGTCGGAGACGGTCCCATCCGGGCCCTCAGGGATCTCGCGCGGGAATACCAGGATCGCAGTCCGTGACGACCAAGTTGGGTGCGGCGACAGGTAAGCCGCCCTGATTTCCGCGGTCAATCGGTCCCTCTTTGCCACGCCCGCCCGAAACATGAACCCACGCACAAAAATGTGCAGACCCTTGACCAGGACTTCGCCAACGCCGGCCCAGCGAATCAGATTGAGAATGAACGGGAGCTTGACCTTCTCTCGAGGACGGTGACCTAAAGTGTTAAGGATGAAAAGGCTTCTCACCCGCTCGGGGTGCCGGGTCGCCCAGTAAAGCCCGATAGGCCCGCCCCAGTCCTGCGCGACGAGCGTCACCTTCTGAAGATCAAGGCTTTCTAGTAGCGCTTCGAAACGCTCAGAATGCTCGCGTATCCGGTAGAGGACACGCTCGTCGGGTTTCTCCGAGCGACCGAAGCCGAGATGGTCGGGAACGATCGCCCGAAAGCCCGCCTCGGTGACCGCGCTGATGAAGTTTCTATAGAGGTAGCCCCACGTAGGGTTCCCGTGAACCATAACCACAGGGCGTCCCTGGCCTTCGTCCAAGTAGTGCATACGGCCGTCGGCGGCGTCAAACCACTTCGGCTCGTACGGCCAGGTACCTTGGAATGTCCAATCAGTGGCCATCATTCAGACTGCACGTGGGCCGAGTGATGGACCAAGTGCACGCGCACGCCCGCGGAACCCGCCATCCTACCGGATGTCACCGAAGCCGCCCGGGGCGATCCCGAGGCCGGCGCGAGTCTATTCCAATGTAGCGCTCACGGATATATCGACGTTGCCGCGAAGCGCGTTCGATATCGGACACCCCGCTTCGCCCTCCGCCGCATAGTCCTCGAATTGCTTCTGATCGATCCCGGGCACTTTTCCGGCGACGGTCAATACGCTGGAGGCCACCCGAAATCCGCCTTCGGGCACCGGCGCGAACGTGACCACGGCCGAGACGTTGAGGCTATCGGGAGGATGCCCGGCCTCGCCGAGCGTGTGCGAAAACGCCATGGCATAGCAGCTGGCATGGGCCGCGGCCACGAGTTCCTCGGGACTGGTGTTTCCGCCGGGTTCCTCGGTCCTGGAGCCCCAGCTAACGTTCTGCTGCCCCAGGGCGCCGCTCCCGACCGTCAGCGACCCTCTGCCCTCCATAAGGGTGCCTTCCCATTTGACGTCCGACCGCCTCGTAATGTCTGCCAACCCTGTTCTCCTCGCCGTGGAACTTCGGAAACCCATGCGATTTTGGCACCGGTTACGCCCTCACTTCAAGCGATGATTGCAGATCGCCCCCGATGGCCGCGGCCAGGACAGGCCTGGCCGCTCGAGCTACCCAGCCAGAACCGCGCCGACGCCGCGAAGCTGGCTCATGGTGCTTATGCCGTAATTGTAGAAGTTCAACCCCGTGGCGCCTTGGTCCATGCACAGCCGCACCTTGCTCCGCCACTCGTCTGAGCTCGGAATCTCAGGATAGTGGGCCTGAATCGCGACGATCAGCTCCTTCTCGCCGGCGATCTTCCGGCTTCGTTCCATGAGCTCGCCCGCCTCCGCCGTGGTGATGTTGTAGGCGCTGACCAGGACTCCATCGATCTTCGCAACGACCTCCCGCATCCGATTCGCATCGAGTGTCTCCTCAAAGGGTTCGCCTTGGAGGATCACCTTCGTTCCCGACCCGGAACAGGCCGCGCGAATCTCATCGATGAGCGAAGCGACCGAATCGACGGCGACTTCTTGGTAACGGCTGAATTCGGGCTCATCTCGCAGCCACCGTTCGACGCCTTGATCTTTCGTGAGATCCGGCGGGACATCCGAGCCGTCATATATGCCGTCGAGTTCGGATCGTACGAGCGCCATTACCCCTCGGCCATCCACCCCGGCGTCATTCGCGCGGTTCAAGCACGAATCGCAGAAGCAGATACCAAGCAGATACGCCCCCCATTCACCCAGCGGCGCGCCGATCTTGTCATGGTGGTATCCATGGTTGAACCCCAGGAATCCAACCGCCTCCAATTCGACCGCTCTGAGGTCGTAGTTGTGGGCAAGATCGGAACACAGCGCCACCGCGAATTCCCGCGAGTCCGAATTCGACGGACAGAGGACGTGCGGACTCGGATCACCGTGAGCCGTATGCATGGCGGCGTCGGGATTGGCGGTGGCCTGGCGCGTGTTGTGCATGATGACGGTCCAGGCGCTGACGTCGATTCCGTACTCTTGGCGTCGGTCGCAGGCCTCCTGAAAAGCATCGATCTCTTTGAGCACGTTGGACGTCACGGGCTTGATGCGTCCGTACCGCGATTCGTCGGTGTTGAAGTACACCACGCCGCCTTCGCCGACGTAGATCTTGCGACCCGGGGAGCTGTGCGGGCGCAGCTGTTTGAAGTTGTGATAGGCGGACGCAAGGCTGATTCCGTTGCATTGCGCCACGTCGCGGATGTTGCGGAGAACGGTGTCGATCCCCTCCTCAGCGACATCCCACGGATACGTCCATACTGCTAGATCCATGCTTCGTTTCCTCCCCGCGAATACGGACCGTATAAACCTGACGCATGGCTCAATCCGCCCAAGACTACCTGTGTGACCTGTGAGTCGTCTTCCGGATCGTCTTTTTCATGCGCGACTTGCTTAGCCTTTTCGACAAGGCTCTTGGGGAATATACGACGCAATAGTTTTTCGTGTGGCAGTTCGGTCAGTGGTATTCGGCGGTGTTTTCTCTTACGCGGCGTGGACACTCCTGACGGCTACCGAAGTCAAGCAGCAAATGAATCTGGTCAAGCTCATCAATACAGATCACCACGGAGAAATCTGCCGCGAGCGCCTGGAGGAATTGCGCTGGCCGCGGGGCCTGGTCTGCCCGCGCCGCGTGCGGGAACTCCTGGAATCAGGGGTAGGTCAACTACCCAGCTCGGTCTTGCTACTGCCCCGCGCCTTGTTCGTAACGCGCGGATATTTCCGCTTGTGAGGCGCGCTGTTCCTCCGTCCACCACGTCTTGATGTAAGCCAACACCGCGTCCACTTCATTGTCATCGAGGCTGTCGCCAAATGCCGGCATGGGCACCGTGCCAGGTGAGGGTTTGCCTTTCCGGACGAAGTCCCGCAACTGCCCGTCGGGGTGATGCCACGTATGTCCGGTGGGCCCGTGGGGCCCGGCCGCCGAGTTCCCCCCAGATCCGTCCGGTCCGCCGTGACATCCCGCGCACGTAGCGGCGTAGATGGATTCGCCGTTGGCTGTACGCTCGTCTTTGGCGATGGGCTCATCAAGCCCGGTGACGTCGCCGCAAGCCGCGACCAGCAGCGCTCCAACGACCAAGGTCCCGGCCAGATACAGGGCGGCTTGGATCGCAGGTGATCTGCCGTTCAACGTCAGACTCGAAATTGCATAATTCGCTTTGCTTACACGGTAGCCGCCGCACTCGCCGCCGGGACGGGCGCCAACTTCTTCACCGGGAGTGTCGAGGCGATCTTATTCCGATGCCGAGCGATACCGGTCGGCGCCGTGCTGCGCCCCGACGGCCGCGATCGAAAGCTCTCCGGCGTTCTCACGTATCTTTCCAACCGCTTCGATGATCGAGTCCATGTCCGACCTGGGTCCCAGAAACACGGATTGGAACAGATTTAGGACTTCGCGCGAGCACAGTCGCGCGGCTACGGGTGTGCTCATCGCGGAGTAGTCCGCCGAACCCGCGTATGCGGAGCTCGTGAACGGATGGCCGCCCGGCAGCGATTCAGGCGCTTTGGCGAAGAGCTCGTACTCCTGGAGGGGAGCCTTGTATCCTGCTCGGATTGGAATTCCCTCCGCCTGCATAGCCTCGATGAAGGTCTCTCGCGTGATCCCCTCGAAGTCCTCGCTCAGGAACCGCGCAAGATACACATGAACCGAGCTTTTGGTGACGTCCGGATCGCGTTTCAGAACCGCTATCCCGGGGATCTCGGCCAGGGCTTGCGTGAGATAGTCGGCGTTCTCCATGCGAACCCGATTTTGCTCCTCCAGTCTTCGCAATTGGCTTCTGAGTAGCGCCGCCTGGATCTCGCTCATCCTGTAGTTGTTCGGAAGCACGACGGCTTGGCCCGGGGCTTCTCCGTCGCCGCCCCGACGAATGCGGCCCGCCAGATCAGCGATTTCGGGATCGTTGGTGGTCATGAACCCACCGTCGCCGCAGGTTAGGTTCTTGCTGGCCTGGAAACTAAATCCGGCGGCATCGCCGAGCGATCCCAGCCCGCGATCCCGCCAGCTGGCGCCCCATCCATGACAGGCGTCCTCGATAATCTTGAGCCCGGATCTCTTTGCAAGCGCGCCCACCGCGTCCATATCGGCGGCGCGACCTCCGTAGTGAACCGGCATGACCGCCGCCGTATGCTCGGTTACGCACGCCGCCGCCGATGCAACGTCGATGTTGAAAGTGTCTTCCTCGACATCGCAGAACACGGGCACGGCGCCCACCTGCAAAACCGCGACGGCCGTCGCCGCGAAGGTATAGGTTGGAACGATTACCTCGTCGCCGGGACCTATGCCGGCCGAACGTAGCGCGATCTCCAGGGCCGTCGTCCCGCCATTGCACGCGACTCCGAACGCGGCGTCCTGCAGTTCGGCGAATTCCCGCTCGAAGGCAAGGATGTTCGGCGCGTCGACGTGGCTCCAATCGCCGCTGAGAATGGCCGCGCCGACCGCCTCAACGTCGGATCTGTCGGCGACCGGCCATGGGTGAAATGGCATGTCCCGCACGGGTGTCCCACCACGAATGGCTAAACGCGGCACGGTGGCCCTCCTTTAGAGCTCGTAGGGGCAAAAGCGTAAACCCTTGGGCCTCGCAGGGCCAGCGGGTGAAAAACGAATCGGAAAAGCCCTGGCGGGACTGCGGCTCGCAGTCCCGCCAGGGCTCCGTGAACGCTTCTCTTTCTGGTCGTTAGGCGCCCGCCTCCACCGGAACGGGGTCGGACTCAACGGCGCCATCGGCTTTGGCCGTCACCACGATCTCGCCGTCGCCGGCATCCACGACCAATTTGCATCCCTCCGGGCACTTGTCCTCGAGGACCATCTTGGCCACGCGATTTTCAACCTCACGCTGAATGGTCCGGCGCAGGGGACGGGCGCCGAATTCGGGGTCCCAGCCGAGATCAAGGATGCGCTCCTTCGCCGCATCGGTGACCTCTAGTTCAACGTCCTTCTCCGCCAACCGGCCACGGAGGTCGCCGATCATGATCTCGACGATTTGCTTGACGTGGTCCCTGGTCAGCGAATGGAAGATGATCGTCTCGTCGATGCGGTTCAGGAATTCCGGCCGGAAGCTCTTGCGAAGTTGCTCGGTGAGCCGAGCCTTCATCTCGTTATAGTCGTGTTCCTCGACCTGCGACTCGTCCGCTTCGGACGGCACGGGTCGGAAACCGACGCTGTCCTGCCGCCGTATCGCTCTGGCCCCAACGTTAGATGTCATGATCAATATGGTGTTTCGAAAGTCCACGGTGCGGCCATGGCCATCGGTCAGCCGGCCGTCATCGAGGATCTGGAGCAGAACGCTGAGAACTTCGGGGTGGGCCTTCTCGATCTCGTCGAACAATACGACCTGATACGGGCGCCGACGAACCACCTCGGATAGCTGCCCGCCCTCGTCGTAGCCAACATAGCCGGGCGGTGCGCCAACCATGCGGCTCACCGTGTGGCGCTCCCCGTATTCGGACATGTCAACACGAACCATGGCGTTCTCGTCATCGAACATGAACGCCGCCAGCTGGCGAGAAAGTTCGGTCTTACCCACGCCAGTGGGGCCCAGGAAGAGGAAAGATCCCATCGGCCTGTTCGGGTCGGCGAGCCCAGATCTCGAACGTCGCAGCGAGTCCGCCACGACCGTCACCGCTTCATCTTGTCCAACGAGGCGATCATGGATCGTGGCCTCCATGCGGAGCAGCTTCTTGTTCTCCTCCTCGAGCATGCTGTTGACCGGAATCCCGGTGATGCTGGCGACAACCTCGGCGACCTCGTCGGCATCCACGACTTCGTCGATATCCATTTCCGCCAGCCAGTCGGACCGGGCGTTGTCGAGTTTCTCCTCCAGCTTGAGCAGCTCTGATTTGAAGTTCGCGGCGCGCTCGTAATCGCGTTCCTGCCAGGCCGCTTCCTCCTCCGATCGCAGCTGGCGAATCTTCTCCTCGGCCTCCTTGAGCGGCGCCGGCATGTCATAAATTTGTATCCGCACTCTCGCCGCGGCCTCATCCATCAGATCGATGGCCTTGTCAGGGAGGAATCGGTCGGTGATGTACCGGTCGGACAGATGAGCGGCCTGCTCCAGCGCATCGTCGGAGATCTTCAGGCCGTGGTGAGCCTCATAACGGTCTCTCAGACCGTACAGAATCTTGACGGTGTCCTCCTCCGTGGGGGCTCCGATATAGATGGTCTGGAACCGCCGCGCGAGAGCCTTGTCCTTCTCAATGTGTTTGCGGTATTCGTCGAGCGTGGTGGCGCCTATGGCCTGCAACTCGCCGCGCGCGAGCGCTGGCTTAAGCATATTCGCGGCATCGATGGCGCCCTCGGCCGCGCCGGTACCCACGACATTGTGCATCTCGTCCACGAAGAGAATGACCTCTCCGCTAGAGTTGACGACTTCCTGTATCACCGCCTTCAGCCGCTCCTCGAACTCGCCGCGGAACTTCGATCCCGCCACGAGCAGCGCCATGTCCAAAGCAAGAACGCGACGATCCTTCAGGATTTCGGGAACGTCATTATTGACAATCTTCTGCGCGAGACCCTCGACGATGGCGGTCTTCCCAACTCCAGGCTCGCCGATCAGCGCTGGATTATTCTTCGTGCGCCGCGACAGGATCTGCATCACACGCGTTATCTCGTCGTCGCGACCGACCACCGGGTCGAGCTTGCCCTGCCGCGCGGCGGCCGTTAGATCGGTACTGTACTTCTCGAGTATTTGATAGCGGTTCTCCGCCGTGGCGTCGGACGCCGACTGCGATCCCCGAATCTCACGAATCGCCGAGTAGATCTTCTCTCTGGTGACGCCGAGTTCGGCAAGGATCCTGGGCGCCTCGCTGGACTGAGCCGACAGCGCGGCCAGGAACAGGTGCTCGTTGCCGATGTACTCGTCGTGCATCCGCGTCGCCTCTTGCCCGGCTTCCTCGAAGAGCCGCTTCGACTGCGGCGTCAGGTAAACCTGGCCTGTCACCACGGGGCCGCCTTCCAGGCTGACCTTCGGCTTGCGATCCAGGAGTTGATTCACGCGGCTCCGCACAAAGTCCGGATTGACGCGCAATCGCTGGAGAATCCGCACGGCGAGCGAATCGGGCTGTTCCAACAGGGCCAGCAGAACATGCTCGAGATCGAGTTGATTGTGGGTCATCTCGCTCATGATGTTCTGAGCCCGGGAAAGAGTTTCCTGTGCCTTTTCGGTAAATCTGCTAAAGCCGTCCATTGTTTTCCTCCGGTTCTCTCGGTAGGGGTTGGTTAACCGGTTACCCGCCGAAGCATTGTCTTCAGCCGGTTGATCTCGTCCCTGTGTCTAGTTTCCATCTCCTCAAGCCGTCGATCGAAGCGTTCTTGCACCTGCTCTAACTTTCCAGTCAGGTTCAGGATCACTTCCACGCCCGCCAGGTTGACGCCCAAATCCTGGGTCAGGCGCCTGATGCGGCGAACGCGCTCGACATCCCTCCGCGAGTACATGCGAACGTCGCCCTGCGATCGCCCGGGGCGTACCAGGCCCATTCGCTCGTAATTACGCAAAGTCTGCGGGTGCGCTCCTGTGATCTCCGCCACAACGCCGATGAAAAACGCGGGCATCGCAGCGCCCTCGCCCTCCTCGGATCCAAGGCGAGACCGGCCTTTCGATGGCTGTGGCTCAAATTCCTCTTCCGCGTACCGCAAGGTTGTCCGCCCCTCTTCTATCCGGGATCCACGGGACGCTCGTCGCGTCCCTTGCCGAAGTCATAAATGAGTCGCTTCTCGTTGTCGGTCAGATTCTTGGGCAATTCGACCCGGACGCGCACCAGGAGGTCGCCCCTTCCCGAACCGTTTAGCGTGGGCAGGCCCTGACCGCGGAGCCGCAGCATGGATCCGCCGCTGGTCTCGGGTGGAATCTTGACCGTCAGATCGGAGCCGTCGAGGGTTCCGACGCTGGCGCTCGCTCCAAGCAATGCCTCGCTCATCGGAATCGACACTTCCGTGAACAAGTCATTGCCACGTCGCTCAAAGCCATCCTGTCGTGTAACCCGGACCTTGAGAAATAGATCGCCCCGGAGCCCATCGCCCTTGTGGCCGCCCTCGCCGGCGATTCGAATTCGAGACCCGTCGCGAACGCCGGTCGGAATCCTCACTTCTAGACGTCGATTCCGTATCTTGCCGCCGGCTTCGGGAATCCGGAGATTCAGAACCCGCGTACCGCCGTTCATGACTTCCTGGAGCGGAATGTCGATTTCATGCTCTATATCGGCCGACCTCTGGCCGCGATACGTGGTTCCGCCTTGGGGCGCTACGGCAACGCCGCCGCCAAACAGCGCCTCGAAGAAGTCGCTGAAGCCTCCAAACCCCGCGAAGTCGAATCCCGAAGCCGGACCGGCTCCCGCCGCCCTGCCCGCGCCCGTGTGGCGGAAAGCCTCGTCAAACGAACCGTACTTCTCCCAGTTCGACCCGAACTGGTCGTATTTCGTCCTTTTGTCGGAGTCTCCGAGCACCTGATACGCCTCATTGATCTCCTTGAAACGGTCGGATGCCTTTTCATCGCCCGGATTGAGGTCGGGATGGTACTTCCGCGCCAGACGCCGGTAGGCCTTCTTGATCTCATCGTCGGAGGCGCTCCGTTGAACGCCCAGGACCTTGTAGTAGTCTCGGTATTCCATCCCTACCCGCTGTTCAGCTCTCACGCTTCCAGATCGACCACCGCGGAGTCGCCGCCGTCATTCTTTGCCACTCTTACCGAGGCGGGTCTGAGAACGACGTCATCGAACATGTAGCCCGGTCGAATTACGTCAACGATGTCCCCGTCCTCTCGATTGGAGTCGGAGACGGTTGCAACCACTTCGTGAAATGAGGGGTCGAACCGGCCATCAGCCTCGATGGGCACAACGCCCTGAGACCTCAGCACGTCGAGCATCTGCTTCTTCGTAAGCCGGACACCCTCGAGCACACTCGCCACGTCGCCAGACTCCGTCTCGACCGACTCGAGCGCCCGGTCGAAGTTGTCTACGACGGGCAGCATCGCCAAGAGGAAGTCGCCCCGCCGCGCTTTGACGATGTCGAGCACGGTGCGATCCATCCGCTTGCGGTAATTCTCCATGTCCGCCTGCAGGCGGACTAGCTTGTCGTTTGTCGCGGCAAGCTCCTCTTCAGGTGAGGCGTAGCCTTCGCCTGGCCCCGCATCGGTCGGCGGGATGGCTTCAATCCCACGCCCAGCGCCGCCAGGACCGGCCGCGGCGCCGCCATCGTTATTACGTCGCGTTTCCATTACTTCTCGTCGCTGGCGCTGAACTCTGCATCGACGACGTCTTCGTCTCCGTCCACCGCCTCGGCGGCGTCGGCTTCTTCGCCGTCTTCAGTGACCTCACCGTCCTCCGCGCCATCGACCGTGGGAGCATCCTGGGCCTGGTAGATCTGCTCGCCTACGCTCATACGCAGCTGATCGAGCTCCGAGACGGCCTGCTTGAGCGGATCGATCACCGTCTCCTCGTCCTTTAGCAACTCGCGAATCCGGCCTATGGCATCTTCGAGCTTCAATTTGTCGGCGTCCGAGATCTTGTCGGTGTTTTCGCCGATCATGCGCTCGGTCTGGTAGGCCATGCTGTCAGCCGCATTTCTTAGTTCGACCAGTTCACGCCTGCCCGAATCCTCATCGGCATGCGTTTCGGCCTCCTTCACGAGGGCCTCGACCTCATCGTCGGAGAGATTCGTGGACGCGGTGATGGTTATCTTCTGCTCCTTACCAGTACCGAGGTCCTTGGCCTTTACATTGACGATTCCGTTCACATCGAGATCGAAGTTGACCTCGATCTGTGGGACGCCGCGCGGCGCGGGTGGAATGCCCTCCAGGCGGAATCTTCCCAGGGTCATGTTGTCCGCCGCCATGGGGCGCTCGCCCTGCAGGACGTGGATGTCCACCGCCGTCTGACCGTCCTCGGCCGTGGAGAAGATCTCCGTTTTGCTTGTTGGAATGGTCGTGTTGCGTTGAATGAGCGCGGTCATAACGTTGCCGAGCGTCTCGACACCAAGCGATAGCGGCGTAACGTCGAGCAGGACCACGTCCCGGACGTCACCGGTAATTACTCCTGCCTGGATGGCGGCGCCGATGCCCACGACCTCGTCCGGATTGACGCTGCGGTCCGGCTCTTTGCCAGTGAGGTCCTTAATCAGCTCCTGTACCGCCGGCATTCGCGTGGACCCACCCACAAGCACGACTTCGTCTAGTTGTTCAGCCGTTATTCCGGCGTCCTTCAGCGCCTGCTGGAACGGGGCCACAAGGCGCTTATTGAGGTCGTCGACAAGCTCCTCGAACTTCGAGCGTGTGACCGTCTTTGTCAGATGCTTCGGGCCTGTCTGATCGGCTGTGATGAACGGGAGGTTTATGTCCGTTTGCGGAGTCGTGGAAAGCTCTATCTTGGCCTTTTCCGACGCCTCGACAAGTCGCTGGAGGGCTTGCTTGTCCTTACGCAGGTCGATGCCCTCGTCCTTCTGAAACTCCGACGCCAGGTACTCAACGAGCCGCCGGTCGTAGTCATCGCCACCCAGGTGGGTGTCACCGTTCGTGGCCTTGACCTCAAAGACACCCTCGCCTACTTCCAGAATCGATACGTCGTACGTACCGCCGCCAAGGTCACACACCAAGATCGTCTCGGTGTCCTTCCTTTCCAGGCCGTAGGCGAGGCTCGCCGCGGTCGGCTCGTTAACGATGCGAAGCACGTCCAGACCGGCGATCGTGCCGGCGTTTTTTGTTGCTTGGCGCTGCGAATCGTTGAAGTATGCCGGCACGGTAATAACCGCTCTGTCGACCTCTTCGCCCAGGAACTTCTCGGCGTCCGCCTTGAGCTTTTGCAGGATCATCGCCGAGATTTCCTCGGGCGTAACGTCCTGCTTCGTCTGCGGGATTCGGATCCTTGCCTCGCCGCCGGGTCCCTCGGTAATTTCGTAGGAGACCGCCTGACGCTCCGACTCAACTTCGTCAAACCGGCGACCGACGAATCGCTTGGTGGAATAGATGGTGTTCTCGGGATTCAACACGCCCTGACGTCTGGCCAGCTGGCCTACGAGACGTTCGCCACTGCTGGTGAAGGCGACCACGGACGGAGTAAGACGCGATCCTTCCGAATTGGTGATTACGATCGGCTCTCCAGCCTCCAACGCCACCACGACCGAATTGGTGGTCCCTAGATCTATTCCAACAACTTTGCCCATTCTGCAGTCCCCTTAGTTCGCCGCGGCAACAGCCGGGGACATGCCCCGGCCACGCAGCTCATCCGGCTTCAACGCCGCCGCCAAAACTTGGTCCATTTGATCTACGAAAACGAAATTCATACTTTTTCTTATCTGCCTGGGGATATCGTCTATATCCGATCTGTTCGCCGCGGGAAGAATCACCTCACCGATCCCAAGCCGGTGAGCGGCCAGCACCTTTTCCTTCACGCCTCCAATCGGCAAGACCTTGCCGCGAAGCGTTATCTCCCCGGTCATCGCCACGTCGCTGCGAACTTTTACGCCGGTCAACGCGGACACGAGCGCCGTGCCCATCGCCGTGCCCGCCGACGGACCGTCCTTTGGAACCGCCCCGGCAGGAACGTGCAGGTGTACTCTGCTCTTTTCGAACAGGTTCGGCTGGATCCCGTATTCACGCGCCTTGGACCGTGTGTATGAGCGGGCAGCCTTGGCGGATTCCTCCATGACCTCGCTGAGGTTTCCAGTGCACGTGAACCCTGCTTTGCCCTCGATCCAGGCGGCCTCTACCGATAGAACCTCGCCACCATAGGGGGTTACGGCCAAGCCGTTGACGACGCCAACCTGATCTTCGTGCCGCTCTTCCTCGGGCACGTACTTGGGCTTTCCGACGAGCTTTTCTATTTGCGCCTCGGATATGCGAACCGACTTCTTACTTCCCTCCGCCAGCTTCCGGGCAATCTTCCGGCACACCTTGGCGATCTGTCTTTCCAGGTTTCGAACTCCGGCCTCGCGCGTGTGGCTCCGTATCAACGTCCGAATCGCGGAGTCCGTAAATTGAAGTTGATCCTTCTTGATTCCGTGCTCGCCAAGTTGCCTCGGCACGAGGTGACCGCGCCCAATATGAGTCTTTTCTTCCTCGGTGTATCCAGAGAGGCGCACAACCTCGAGTCGATCGCGCAGTGTGGGCGGTATCGCGCCTGCATCGTTGGCGGTCAGAATAAACATCACGTTGGATAAGTCGTAGCCCAGTTCCAGGTAGTGGTCGGAGAAACCGGAGTTGTGCTCCGGATCCAATACTTCGAGGAGAGCCGAGGACGGATCGCCGCGAAAATCGCGGCCGATCTTGTCCACCTCGTCCAGCACGAAGACCGGATTCGTCGTGCCCGCCTGCTTCATCCCTTGCAGTATGCGACCGGGAAGAGCGCCCACGTAGGTTCGGCGGTGTCCGCGAATCTCGGCTTCATCCCTGACACCACCCAGCGAAATCCGGACGAACTTGCGCCCCAAAGCCCTGGCGATGGATTTCCCGAGGCTGGTCTTTCCAACTCCGGGCGGACCCGAGAGGCAAAGAATCGGGCTTCTCAATGAATCCGACAATGTCCGGACGGCCAAGTACTCCAGTACCCGGTCTTTTACCTTGGACAGGCCAAAATGATCCTTGTCCAGGATTCGACGCGCCCGGCGCAGCGACACTTTTTCGGTATCGGGTTCCCCCCAAGGAAGTTCGAGAAGCCAGTCAACATAAGTCCTTATCACCCCTATTTCAGGAGACGCCGGCGGTGTCGCCTCGAGCCGGTCGACCTCTTTAAGTGCTTTTTCAAGCACGTGCGCGGGCATCGACGATGCCTCGATCGACTCCCGTAGCTCCTCGAAATCCTCGGACTGTCCCGTGGAGATGCCGAGTTCGCGCTGGATGGTCTTCAACTGCTCCCGAAGGTAGAACTCTCGTTGCACCTTTTCGATGCCGTCTTGGATCTTGGACTGGATTCGACCCTTCACGTCCAAGATATGGTTCTGCTCCGAGAGGTGCACGCTGGTCTTGTACAGACGATCGTAGACATCCAGCGTTTCAAGGATCCCCTGCCGCCGCCGGGTTTGCATCGGCGCGTGATAGGCCACCAGATCCGCCAGCCAGCCTGGGTCGACGAGGCGCTTGGCCATTGCGACGACCTCCGGCGAGAGCCCGTTGCTCTTCTCGGCGAACTCCTGAACCTGGCCCGCGACCATTCGGCGCAGAGCTTCGAGTTCGATCGAATCGTTAACGACCGGGTGAAGCTCCACTACCGTGGCCACCAGGCCACCCCCACGCTCCGCCACTTCGGCGATCTCGGCCCTATACAAGCCCTGCAGCAATACCGAGAGCCCACCGTCGGGAACCCGGTATTTGCGGACAATCCGCGCGACGGTGCCTACGGTGTTCAGATTCGCCGGCTTCGCCTTGCGACGATCGCGACGTTTTTGGGTGATGAGAACCACGATCCCCTCGTCGCCTTCGGCCTGCCGGATGGCCCAGAGGGAGCCCGGCCGGTTGACTTGCAGCGGGATCAAAACCTTTGGGAAGGCAACCGTTTCAATGAGCGGAAGCACCGGTAGCTCAGACACGGAGCCCGTCGTCGGAACCGGGCCCTGGTCTGAACGGTCAGCGGTCAAGCACTTATCCTTAATCTCGGTTGGTGGTCACACAGTCACGGCGCGACCAACGAATCGGGTCCCGCTCTCGACGAGCCAATCTCTACTTGTGCAGCCTAATCCTTGAGCGTGATCTTGTCAACTTGTTTCCTAGTGAGCATAGTAGATATTAAGCCCCGGCGTCGAGGTGAGCCAATACGAACGGAGACGACAGCTTCGAGATGCGGGCCGGCTGTACGGTGTCTTCTAGGTAGCGTTGCACCCGGCAATGCCGCGGATGCGGTCTCGACGTTAGAATCTGGTCGTGGATCGGACATCGAGTGCGTCTGGTCGGCGTGCCATCCCCCAGATGACGCGTCGCCGTTTTGTCGAGTCTCTGGCAACTGTCGCCGGCATGACGCTTATGGCCGCTTGCGGCCCGAACGAGCCGCCCCCTCAACCTTCACCGAAGATCGTGGCCCAAGAAGGCGCGACATCACCGCGAGTGCGTCTGACGCTTACGGGTTGGCCGTTCAGGCAGGATTTGCTGGAAACCGCCCTGGAACGATTCAGATCGCAGAATCCGCGTATCGACGTTGAATTCCACGAAGTCCTGAATGATTACCGGGTAAGGCTCGATGAGTTGCTCGCGTCGGAGAGCGCCCCAGACGTCGTGCAGGTCAGGGAAGCCCAGGCCGGAGCCTGGTGGTCGCGCGGCCTCCTGCGTCCGCTGGAGGACATCGCCTCGATCGCGGACATGGTCCGACGAATGCGCCCGGCGGCCAGGGTCGCCGTTGGTCGCGGAAGCTCCGTCGTCGGCCTGCCGTTCTATTCGGATGTGATCGTTATGGCGTATAACCGATCGATGCTGGACGACGTTGGTGGTCGTCCCCCGGAAACCTGGGAGGAGCTGGCCGCGTTCGGTCGTGAGCTGCGGGAGCGCGGAATCTCAAGGAGCCCGCTGTCACTGAATTTTGCCCCGAAGGTCAATGCGAACCTCCCATGGTGGGCGATGGTTTTCGCCTCGGGGAGCCAGTTGATCCACGATCAGCGTCCGGACGCGTCGCCTTCGGACCCCTCGGTGCGGCTGCTCGAGCGGATTCGCGCCATGCTCGTTGAGGATCTGGTCCTGGATCCCAACTTGAGCGAGGCGACCTACTCCGCGATCGAGTCGGGCGATCATGCCTTCGCTCTCGTCGGAACCTACATGGCCCGCCGCCTCGCCGTCGCCAGGAACGAGCGCGGCGGGCCCCACATTGGGTTTGCCGCGGTTCCCGGTCTTGATGCTCCCGGAACGGGCACCGTTAGCTGGACGCCTTTCTACGCTGTGAGCTCCCGATCGCCGGCTTTGGAACAATCGGCCCGACTCGCCCTTCACCTGGGCGGAATCGACGGCACAGGAGACTTCTTCGCTCCAAGGTTCTGGGCGGAAAACGAAGGACTGCCGCCCGCCTACGCGGAGGTTCTCAGCGATCCCGGGGTCAAGGCGGCGCTGGGCCAGTGGATCGATGTGACTTTTCTGGACCGCGTACTGAGTATGGGACGCCCGCCCGACGCCATATGGGAGCCCTGGTATGAAACATGGGAGCACTGGGCTCAGGACGAGGTCATGCGGGCGATTTGGGGAGAGTCCAGCGCGGTCGATTCGATGCGCTCGATTCTCAGCTCAGCGCGGGCTCTCCAGAGCCAGTCCAATGGCGCCGGATGATTCAACTGGAACGGGCTGACCGGCCGGACAGTCCCGGCACTCCTTACTCCTACACCAGTGCCGATAGATGTGAAGCATTCCCTGCTGTCGCGCCGCCCCGCTCATCCCCCTAAGAGAATCCGCTCCGGTCAGTGAACCCATGTAGCGGGTAATTCGATTCGGAGCCACGGCGCCCGTCGAGAAAAAGAGGTCGCGCAATGAGCCGTGCATCGCGGCGTGACCCCGTTTGCGCATCATGCAGACGGCCAGGGGCAGGGCCACGTTTACGACGATCTCGCGCGCCCGGCTCACGCCGAGAAGGGACGCAGTCATGAACTTGGCCGGCCGCCCAAAATCGATTCGCCAGGCCCAATAGCTGCTTGATGCGACCGGTACTGAGAACAGATTCTCCAGCAGTCTGGGATCGCCCGCTTCCACGGCGGCAAACACGGCCAGCAGAAGCGAATCGACCGGCGGATTGGAAAGACCGACTGAGAAAAGCCGGGCGGCCGCCGCGATTCGTCGCGTAGGCCAGTTATTGGGCCGCACCCCGTGGAACCGCCAGATACCTTCCTCAAGCGCTGGAAACCGGAGATCGTTCCATATCCGCTCGAGCTGCGCGGTGCGGTCATCGGCCCGGGCCGACGGCGGGTGACCGGCGCGCTGCGAAGGCAACAGGCCGGCGCTCCCAAACATCACCGCCTCTGGCACGAGCATTTGGGCCGGCCCTCCCTCGACGAACGGCCTCAGCTTCTCCCATGTAAGCAGCGTCGCCAGAGCCCGGAACGCCTCGCGGTTCCGCGAATATCCGAGAGCGTCCAGGACGCCGCTGAATAACACTTCGTCCGCGGAAACGACTTCGGTTTCAGATTCGTACGCGTGTGATTTCTCAACCACCCTCTGCCAGCCCTGCCAGGCCAAGAGATTTCCAACCGACTCCCGGCCCGCGACGCGGAATCCGGGGCCGCACGGCCATATTTTCGTCCAGCGGTCGGACCCGGCCGTTTCGGGCGGCAGACCGCTCACGGTTCCGCCGATGGCCACCGTGGGCGGGCCGGTGAAAGTCGCATCCGGCTCGGCCCACACCACATGCAGGACTACGTTTTCATAGCCGGGATCTTCGTGGTGACCATGCCGGTGCCAGTCGGCTGGATTGAGATGGACCTCTACGTCACCGAAGCACGCGCGCCCGTCGTCGAAGCTGAGGATGGCATCCTCGATATCGGGGCCTGGTCCCGGCGAGCGCCTTCCCGCATAGATGACCTCGACCGACCGGCCCAGATTATCTGTCAAGCCTTCGATCGAGTGGCCGGACTGGAGCCAGTAGCGCTCAAGATTTGCTTCTGTCCAGTGACAATCGCGACCGGATACCGGTTCCGTCTCCGCCATGGCGCGCATCCCGCGCTTACACGGGTGTATCGTCGGCGGGTCGATCGGACCGAGGCCGGCCACGGGACAAATTGTCGCCCAACCCCCCCGCGAGCGCGGCACCCACCAAGAGCACTATGTCCGAAACGAGCAAGCCCGCCATATTCATGGGCGGAAGCATCGCCGTTGATCCCTGACCCACCACGCCAATTTCGTCCGCCAGATTGAAGACGCCGGAGATGAAAAGATACAGGCCCGCAACGATGGCGCCGTGGATTGCACCGGTCCTTCGCGCGATCCATCCAGCTACGAAGCCTCCGAGCACCACCGCCGTGAAATTAGGAAGGCTCAGCGCAAGGAAACCGGCTGCTCCGGACATTCGGATGAGCGCACCGAGGCCGATCGAGATGATCAGCGTCGTCACCAGACCGGCCGCCAAGGCCCGGATTCTTACCTTCGGCAAGGGTGTCCGAACCCGAGTTCGATCGCGTGGGTTCAGTATCTCTCCCCGTCCTCCGAACGACCAGCGCGTACCAAGCTGATCGAGAGTATCAGAATGACGGGACGGGCAATAAGCGACTAGCCGGCTAGGACAAGCGGCCTTGATACCTGCGCGTCGGCGCCAATCCGAATCGCCGAGGACGGCGCGACAACTGTTTGATGCAGGTGAGTGGCGACCCGGGCCCGCCGACCCATGTCGATATCCGATCTGCGAGAGCCGATGTAGGCCGTTTCTCCGGGACCAATCCCCATGGCGCCGAGAACGAGTTCGAGCGCCTCCGGGTTTGGCCGGGACAATTCAACGTCGTCGTCGCCGACGACCATATCCACGGAAAATGCGAGCCCGAAGCGTCTCAGCAAGCTGGTTGCGGTATTCTGCATCCTTTCGCCGGTCACGGCGACGATCACGCCTTCGTCACTGAGCCGGCGCATCAGACCGACCACGGATTCACGAGGTATCGCCAATGGCAGGGCCCGAGCTTCCCAGGCTCCGAGTATCTCGTGCGCTTCGTTCACCAGACCGCCGCCCGCGTACTCGGACAGTTTCTGGATGCATCCGTACAGCGGATCGAACACCAGATCGCGGTCGTACTTCCATTGGAAATAATCCGTGAGTTCCTTGCCTACACTTCTCTCCGGAAGTGGAAACTCCTCTACGAATGCGTCCAGATCTACGATCACCAGATCAGCCTTCCGCAGTTGCTCGGGGAGGCTGCGCCGCGAATTTCGAACTCGAATACTTAGCATGCCAAGGACCCACCAGTAATGGTTGCGTGCTTCCCTGCCGCTAAATCGAGAATTCCCTTCTCAATATTTGATTCGGATTTTCTCCACCATGGCTGAACCCCAAAATGCCTAAAAAGCGCGCGGGCGGGCCTGCCTGTATCCCCTACGCCCGCCCGCTTGTATCTGGCACGTTCGTCGAACGGCCAAATCGCTTCCTGGTGCGCTTTGAACGCGGCGATGACCTCCACCATGCGCATCTGGCCGATCCGGGGCGGCTCACCGAACTGCTGACACCTGGCGCACGACTTCTCATGTCGCCCGCTGAGGGAAGGCGAAAGACGGCATTCACCGTGGAACTGGTCCGAGCGCAAGGCCGTTGGATCGTCATCAACAGCATGATGCCGAACCGGCTGGTGGCGGCCGGCCTGACCGACGGTTCCTTTGACGATCTGCCGGCATTCGACGGTTTTCGGCGCGAGCCCCGGTACGAGGGGGGACGGTGCGATTTCCTGCTGCGGACGCCTGAGCGACCGTTCTGGCTGGAAGTGAAAGGGTGCTCGCTCGTCGAGGACCGCGTCGGCCTTTTCCCGGACGCTCCCACGGAGCGCGGGAGGCGCCATCTGAGGCATCTCATCGAGGTGATCCGCGATGGCCAGGGGGCCGGGGTGCTTTTCATGGTTGGCCGCGACGACGCCGACTCGTTGCGTCCGAATTCTAAGACCGATCCGGAGTTCGCCGCCTTGTTGGGCGAGGCGGCGTCCAATGGGGTCGCGGTCATGGCTTACAGGTGCAGGCCGGATCCCCAGGCCGTTTGCCTCGACCGTAAAATCCCCGTTCATATCCCGTAGGCGAAGTTCCCGGTCCAAATGGAAACGTCCTTACGGAATCGCTAGTCCAGCATCGCCTCCGCTATTGGACCCAACAGGGACTCATCAGCCAAGTCCGGCGGACCGTACCCAAGCCGTGCCACGACAAGATCCAAGCTGGGCAGAATGGCGCAACGATTGGAAGCGAATCCACGCATGGCAAAGCCGTCGCGGGGGAGCGCTGGCCACATGGTTCCGGACGCGTTGCTCCAGAAGCCATATCCATACTCCGGATTGAGGTCTTGCGAGGGCTTCGTGGCCAGATCGATCCACCATTCCGGCACGATTCGTCTGGTTCCCCAGAGACCGTTCCGCATCAGTAGATATCCCACCCGCGCCATATCACGCGCTGCCAGCCGTAGACCGGTATGCGCGTTCGTATGCGGCCCCAGGAATCCGCCGCCGCCGTGCGAGTCCCATCCGTAATTCGTGATCCCGAGTGGTTCGAATAGCCGGCCCGCCAAGAAATCGGCTATCTCCATGCCCGCGGCCTCCCTGAAGACCAGCGAGAGCTGCGCGAACCCAAGATCGGAGTAATCCCAGATTTCGCCCGCAGCGGCGACGAGATCGGCTCCCGACCGCCCACGGCGATCCCGAGCCAGCCCGAGGGCGATTTCAAAGGGTCCACATCCCAAACCGGCCGCCATTCCCATGAACCCCCGGTCTTCGCCGGGGATCCCGGATGTCATGCTGAGCAGATGACCGACCTCGATTTCAGTTTTACCGGGGTGGTCGGGGACCCGCACGTTCGGCAGGAAATCATCGACGCGACGGTCCAACTCCAGTTTATTGCCGGACGCTGAATCGCCCGGTCGGCCGTCCTCTATCAGCATCCCGATGGCCAGGCTCGTGAACGACTTGGTGCACGAGCACACATCGAACGTCGTGGAAGGCAGGGCTGGCACGCCCAACCACTCAGCGACGATGTGGCCGCGCCGAATTACGACGACGGCCCATGGACCCTCATGAAGATCGACCAGGACGCCCTCCACCTTCGACAGCGCCGCTGCATCGATTCGGGCAACGTCCCGCAGCTCGTCCGAATCGACGAGCCGCCGCCACCCCGCTCCATCTTCCGGTTCTGGGAAATAAGGCTCTGATGCCAAGAACACCCCTCCCAATAGCGACTTGCCAGATAATGAGACTAGATAGTTTGGAGCACGATTGTTTCGCGACCGCCCATCGTCTGCCCACACGCGCCCCCACGAGCGCCATAATTTTCTTGACCCGTCATCGGGCGACCCCTATATTCCCAAAACGATGAGATTAATGTGCATCACAGGTTTCAGCGGCACGGCGGCTGTCTATTTCACCTTTATGGGGCCGGCTTTGCCGGCGGGTTCGCCGATGTAGTAGTCCCGCCAGAGCAGGAGCCGGCACGCAGAGGGTAATCCTCTGCGTTTTGTTTTTTAGGAAGCGATCCGGGGACGGCGTCAGTCAACAGTCGAGCGTCGTGGGAAGGTTTGAAGAGTGGTAATCGTAATCAATTCAGGGGCTACGGAGATGGAGATCGAAACCATCGAAGAGCGTATAAGGCTTGAGGGGCTCAAGCCACATCGAATCGAGGGAGCGCACGCAACCATCCTCGGCGTGATAGGCACGTGCTCTCCGGACTTTCGCGAGCAGATGGAAATATTCCCCGGCGTGGATCGGGTTATCCCGATAGACAAGCCCTTCAAGCTGGCGGCCAGGGGAGAAGGACGGACGGCCACCACGATCACCGTCGGAGATGACGTCGTCGTGGGCGGTGACGAGTTCATCATGATGGCTGGCCCCTGCACGATCGAATCGCGGGAGCAGCTCATCAGCACGGCCGAGGCCGTCAAGGATGCTGGCGCAACCATACTTCGAGGAGGAGCGTACAAGCCCCGGAGCTCGCCCTACAGTTTCCAAGGACTTGAGGAGGCGGGCCTTAAATATCTCGAGGAGGCGCGAATCATATCGGGCCTGCCCGTCATCACGGAGGTCATGGAGCCCGGGCTGGTGGATACCGTTGCCCGATATACCGACGTCCTGCAGGTAGGCGCGCGCAATTGCCAGAACTTCCCTCTCCTGAAGGCCGTCGGCGAGACAGACACGCCCGTGATGCTCAAGCGCGGCCCAAGCTGCACGTTCGAGGAATGGATCATGTCGGCGGAGTACATCATGTCGGCCGGGAACGCGCAGGTCATGCTGTGCGAGCGCGGCATTCGCACCTTCGAGGACTACACTCGCAACACGCTGGACATGAGCGCAATTCCGGCGATAAAGCGGCTAACGCACTTGCCGATCGTGGTCGATCCATCCCACTCCACCGGCAAGTGGCACTTGGTCAAATCCATGACGCTCGCCGCCATCGCCGCGGGGGCTGACGGGGCGCTGGTCGAGGTGCATCCGGCGCCCGATCTCGCCCTCTGCGACGGCCCACAGAGCCTGACGTTCGAGAATTTTCAGGACTTGATGCGGGCGGCGGTCCGCGTGGCGGAGGCCGTGGACAGGCCGATACGCATGACCTCCCCCGCTTCCACTTAAGCAGGCGCTGAGACGATGGCCGTCGCCACGCCGCGTGACGTAACCGAGATATCTCCGGTTGCGGCGCTTCAGGGCGAAGTGCGCATTCCCGGCGACAAGTCGATCACCCACAGGGCGATCCTGCTCAACGCGCTGGCCACCGGCGAAGCGCGTATACGCCAATCAGGTCTTGGCGATGACTGCCGGGCGACGATCGATTGTCTGAATTCACTGGGCGCCGATATTGAAACGATTTCCGATACCGACCTGGTGATACGCGGCTCGGGACCACAAGGCTTTGGGGAGCCGAGCGACGTGCTCGACTGCGGTAATTCGGGCACGACGATGAGGTTTCTTATCGGCCTGTTGGCCGGATTGGGAGTCTATTCCGTCATATCCGGAGACTCTTCGCTCCGCGAGAGGCCCATGGGCCGGGTTGTACATCCCTTGCGTCTCATGGGGGCGCGGATCTCCGGGCGAGACGACGGAGAGCACGCCCCGCTGTCGATTCTGGGCGGCGCCCTGTGCGGAATCGAATACGAAATGCCGGTCGCCAGCGCGCAGGTCAAATCCGCGCTCCTGATCGCCGGATCTTTGGCCAGCGGGACGACGACTTTCCGCCAGCCCGCGCCCTCCCGCGATCACACCGAACTGATGCTTCGATCGCAAGGCGTTGAAATCCGCGAGGATGGATTGACGTTGTCGATCGCGGGTCCGCAGACGGCGACGGCCGTCGACGTCGTGGTGCCGGGAAACATCTCATCCGCCGCCTTTTGGCTTGTGGCGGGTGCGATACATCCCAGCGCCGACCTTCTCTTGCGCGGCGTTGGGGTCAATCCGTCGCGCAGCGGCGTGCTGGACGTGCTCCGGCGAATGGGCGCCCACATCGACGTCCGAATGTCCGGTTCGGGCGCCGAGCCCACGGCGGATCTCCGCGCGCGGAGTTCGAGCCTTAGGGGAACTCGTATCGAGGGCGATGAGATACCGAACGTTCAAGATGAGATCCCGCTGATCGCCCTGGCCGCGACCCAGGCTCGGGGCGTCACGGAGATCAGAGGCGCCGGCGAACTCAGGGTCAAGGAAACCGACCGGATCGCGGCAACACGGCAGGAACTGACCCGTCTCGGCGCACTGATCGAGGAACTTCCCGACGGACTCATCATCGAGGGACCGACTCCGTTGAAGGCAGCCGATGTCGATTCACATGGCGACCATCGGATGGCCATGTGCCTGGGGGTGGCCGGACTGATCGCGGAGGGAACGACCGTCGTGCACGACGCGAGTTGCGCCGCGGTGAGCGACCCCTGGTTTTGGTCGGAGATCGCACGGCTGTCCAAGCAGAATGCCTGAGAGGTACGGGGTCATTGGCTATCCGTTGGGCCATTCGATCTCTCCGGCGTTTCAGCAGGCCGCCCTTGACGCGCTTGGCCTGAGCGCGGCGTACGACGCCGTTGAGACCCGTCCCGCGGAACTGCGCGACAGGATACGTGAAACACGGAATGGTGAGTGGGACGGGCTTAACGTAACCATTCCCCACAAGACCACCATCATCGAGCTTCTCGACGGCCTTTCCGAAATCGCTACCGCCGCGGGGGCGGTCAACACCGTTTACCGGGAGGGCGGCGATCTCCTCGGCGATAACACCGACGTCCCGGCTATCACGAGGGTCCTCGACGATGCGGGCGTTCCGAAGGGCGCGCGCGCGTTGGTGTTTGGCGGCGGAGGCGCCGCGAGGGCCGCGATCTTGGCTCTGGGCGGGCGCGGGCACGAAATGATCGTCGCCAACCGCACAGTATTGAACGCGCGAAAGGCCATTGACGCGGTGGCGCCCGGCCGTGGCATCGAATCCATGGCGCTGGACGACCCAGCTCTCGTCGAGACCGCGCGAGGCTGCGGATTGATTGTGAACACCACCTCGATGGGAATGAGCGGCGGTCCTGCTCCGGACTCATCCCCCTTGCCGCCCGGTAGCGTTGGGCCGAATCACACGGTTTTCGATGTGGTTTATCGTCCGGAAAATACGCCGCTGTTGCGACAGGCATCCGCCGCGGGATCGCAAACCATCGGCGGATTGGAAATGCTGGTGTTCCAAGGCGCGCTCAGCTTTGAGCTTTGGACGGGGATGACCGCCCCGGTGGACGTAATGATGAGCGCTGCCCGCGCCGCTCTCCAGGGGAACTCCACGACACCGAATTTCCCAATTCGTCGCGTCTTTGTGGTGGGCCTCAGCGGATCGGGCAAGTCCACTGTGGCCCGCACCGCGGCGCGAAGACTCGGATGGCGACTTTTCGACACCGACGAGGCCATCGTCAGACAGTCGGGATCGCCCATCGAACAGATATTCAAGCAGCATGGTGAAGCCGAGTTCAGACGGCGGGAACGTCAGGCCCTGCTCGTCGCCATGCAACGCGAGCATGTCCTCGTGGCCACCGGTGGCGGGATGGTTCTGGACAAGCGCAACCGAGAAGATATGCTCCGCAGCGGGCTGGTGGTCTACATACGGGCCGACCCGGCCAGCTGCGCGCGTCATATTCGGAATTCCAAGCGCGGCGCGAAGAGGCCCCTCTTGGACGGCGAGGGAACGGTTGAGAATCGACTCCGGGCCCAGCTCCGCGAGCGGCGGCGCCTTTACGAAACGGCCCACGTGGCGCTCGACGGAGAGAGAGAACGCGTGGGACAGCTCGCCGAGGATTTCATGCGAAATCTAACTCGAATGGGAGTTACAACATCGTCGGTCCGCCGTTGAGCGCCGCCGACTCCGTCGTCATCGGCCACGGAATCCTCAACCGCCTTCCAGCCGAGCTGGAAGCCAAAGGTCTGAATGGCGCCCTGTTCATGATTACCGACACGACGGTCGGCCGGCGATTCTCCACCGACGTCGAGGGCATCCTCCAACGCTCCGGGCGCAAGATATCCACAAAGCAGGTCCCGCCTGGAGAACGGGCCAAATCGCTTCAACAGGCCGCCGATCTCTACGACTGGCTGGTCGCATCGGGCGCCGAACGCGGGGATACGATTCTGGCCCTCGGCGGGGGTGTCATCGGCGATCTCGCGGGTTACGTCGCCGCCACGTTCCTCCGCGGGGTCAAATGGGCGCAGGTGGCCACCACGCTCCTCGCCCAGGTGGACAGCAGCATCGGAGGCAAGGTCGGAGTCGATCTCCCTGGTGGGAAAAACCTCGTGGGCTCGTTTCACACCGCGTCCCTCTCGCTCCTCGACACCGCGATGCTCGTCGAGCTTCCTTCAAACCAGCTTGCCGCAGGATGGGCCGAGGTAGCCAAGACCGCGATGATCTTTGATCGAGAGCTCTTCGACACCATTGAGAGAGGCGCTGACCAACCCCGGGACCCCGATCTCCTCCTGCATGCGGTGAGGCGCTGCGTCGCACACAAAGCCAGGGTGGTCGATGAAGATCCACTCGACCGCGGCCCTCGAACGATACTGAACTACGGACACACGATCGGCCACGCCATCGAAGCCTCCGCGGGCTACGCGGCATATCTGCACGGTGAGGCCGTGGCCATCGGCATGGTGGGCGCCGCGGCCATCGCCCGCGAATTGGGCCTGCTGGATTCCGAGGGCGAGGTCCGCCAAAATGCCCTTCTCGGACGGCTTGGGCTCCCGCTACGATTCACCGGAGCAACCCCGGCGGCGGTTGAGGCGGCGATACGCATAGACAAGAAGGTCAAGGACGGCAGTCCCCACTGGGTGCTGGCTCAGGAGATCGGCAAGGCGTCATACGGCCACGTATGCCCCTCGGAAGTGGAGCGCGCCGTCATCGAGCGGCTGTATCAAGGTTAACGATGACCGACCGGCCCGGCTGGCCGCACGTTCTCCGATAGTAGAATTGGCGTCAAGTCATTTCACGGCGCGACCCGCGCCGCCTCGAATCTGAATGGAAGCCTTCGGCCGCTATCTCACGTACGGAATAGCCTTTTCGGGCGCTTTTTTGGCCTCCATCTGGCTGGCCTCGGCATTTTGGGCTTACCACGATATTTCCGCCAGGACCCACGACATTTACGTGCGTCTCTTCGCCACGCTGATGGTGACGGCACTCGGTCCCTTCGGCGTTGCCCTGTATTTGGTGCTGCGGCCGAGGGAAACGCTCGATGAAGCATATGAACGCGCTTTGGGAGAGGAGGCGCTGCTCCGCGAAATCGAGGAAGCCGAATACTGCCCCACCTGCCGTCATCGCGTGAAGTCCGACTACCTGATATGTCCGAACTGCCACACCGAGCTTCGAACGACTTGTAGCAACTGCAATCGCCTGAGGGAGTTTCATTGGGACGTCTGTCCCTATTGCGGTGAAGCGTGACCGTCGAGAGCGATGATCCGGCCGCGCAAGCCGGCGAGCGTTCGGTCTATCGAGTTCGAATCGCCGAAATGGCCCCCTCCGATCGGCCTCGGGAGCGGCTTGCCGAACACGGGCCGGAGTACCTCACGACTTCCGAGCTTTTGGCCATCATCCTGCGGACCGGCACCCGGCGCGGAAGCGCCCTTGATTTGGCCGCCGCGCTGCTCTCGCGGCATGGGGGTCTGGCCGGGCTGGCCGAAGCGGATCTGAACTCCCTTCAGGAGACCCCCGGAATCGGCGCGGCCAAAGCCGCCGAATTGCGCGCCGCGCTCGAGATCGGCAGGCGCATCCTGTTGGAGCGGGCCGGCGACAAGCCCAAGATCGCATCCTCCGCTGACGCGGCCGCCTATATCGGTCCCGCGATCCGCAATCTCGAACAGGAGAGCCTGCGGGTACTGCTACTGGACACGCGGCACCGGGTGATCGACGTGGAATCGGTCGTCACCGGCTCCCTCAACGTTGTGTCGGCTCGCATGGGCGATCTGTTCAGGGCCGCCGTCCGCCGCAATTGCGGCGCGGTTATTCTGGCGCACAACCACCCGAGTGGCGACGTTGAACCGTCCCCCGACGACATCGGTCTTACCGAGCGAGCGATCGAGGGAGGCAAGCTGCTTGGAATCGAAGTTCTCGACCACCTGGTGATCGGAAAATCCGGCGACGGCTACGCCAGCATCCGCGAAATCAGCGATCTTTGGTAGCCGGAGGCCGGCCCGTCGAGCACGATCCGGAAGGCCTGACGGGTCGTGGGCTCTACATTGGGACCAAACCGGACCAGCGAGTCTCCGTGGGAAGTCGGCGGTAACGTCGATGCTCGAGATCCCGTACGACGGCAAGAAACCTCGGATCGCGGACGGCGTATTCGTTGCTCCAGGCGCGGTGCTCGTTGGCAGCGTTCGTCTGGCCGAGGGCGTGAGCATCTGGTACAACGCCGTTCTGCGAGCGGACTACGAGCCCATCGAGATTGGACGCAACAGCAACATCCAGGACTGCGTCGTCGTACACATCGACCACGGCCACCCGACGATCATCGGCGAAAATGTGACCGTGGGGCATTCGGCGGTAGTCCACGGCGCCACCGTGGGCGACGATTGCCTTATCGGGATGAACAGCACGTTGCTCACCGGATCGAAAATCGGAAACGGGTGCCTGGTGGCGGCGGGCGCCGTGGTCCGCGAGGGAGCCGAGTTCGGCGACCGAGCGCTGATCGCGGGAGTTCCGGCAAAGCAGCTGGGCGATGTTAGCGACGAGCTACTGGCGCAGATGTCCGGAAATACGGAGAGCTACGTCAGGCTCTCCGCTGAATATCTCAAGGGACTTGGGCGAGATGCAGGTTAACCCTGAGAATCCGCCCACGTTCGCCTGGCCAATGCAGCGCCGCCGGTAGTATGTTCCAAGACATGACCGATGCATCGTTGCAGGACACAAAAGCTCGATCCACCGACATCGCACAGGTGGCGGTGCGATTCTTCGCCGGCGCCGCCGATGCCGCCGGCACGCGAGAACGGACCTACGATATCGAGGCCGGCGCCACCGTCGCCGCCCTCTTCGACATCATCGCCGCCGACTTCCCGGAAATGGCGAAGATGAAACCAACGCTCAGATTCGCCGTGAACCTGGAGTTCGCGGACCTTCAACGTGCGCTGCGCGACGGAGATGAGATAGCAATCATCCCACCGGTGAGCGGTGGCTAGGCTGGTAAAAATCGTCGATGGTCGCATCGACACCGACGAGGCGCTGGACGCCGTTCGGAGCCCGGGGAACGGCGGGCTGGCCAGCTTTTACGGAAGCACCCGCGACAACTCCGAGGGTAAGCGTGTACACCGGCTGTTTTACGAGGCGTACGAGCCCATGGCAACCATCAAGATGAATGAAGTCGCGGACGAGATCGCCGATCAATTTGGCGTCCAGGATCTGGCCATGGTCCACCGTATCGGGGAAGTTCCCATCGGTGAGGTGAGCGTGTTCGTCGCGGCCGGTTCCGGACACCGAGCCGAGGCGTTCGCCGCATGCCGATACGCCATCGATACGCTCAAAGAGACGGTTCCAATCTGGAAGAAGGAGTTCTTCGACGACGAAGAAGTTTGGGTCGGCGAAGCGCCATCCTCAGGCGCAGCGCGCGACCAATCTCACTGATACGTTGAAGATAGATCTCCACTGCCATACGGCCTGGTCAGTCGACTGCAACACTCCGGTCCAAACGGTGCTTGAGACGTATCGAAATCGAGGGATCGACTGCGCAGCCATCACCGATCACAATGAAATCGAAGGCGCTCTCGAAGCCGAGCGGCTTGGAATCATCCGAATAATCGTCGGTGAGGAAATCATGACCACCCGCGGCGAGATCATCGGTCTATTCCTGACCGAGCGGATTCCACCGCGCATGGCCCCGCTGGAGACCATCGAAGCGATTCGAACGCAGGGCGGAATCGCCATGGCCCCCCACCCCACCGACCGGCTGAGGGGAAGCGCCCTTCGTCCGAGCGTGCTCGCCGAGGTGGCAAAACATCTCGACCTCGTCGAGATCTTCAATGGCCGCACGATACTGGCATCGGACAACGCTTCCGCGCGCCGCTATCAGGAATCAAACGGCCTGGTGGCCTGCGTGGGCAGCGACGCCCATACTGAAATCGAGCTCGGCGGTTGCTGGAACGAAATCGAGGGATTCGAAGGAGCTAAGGACTTCATCGCGAAAATGGGCGCGGCGCGGCTGCACAGCGAGAAAAGCCCTAAACGCGTGCACATTTATTCGACACTCGCCCGGGTTCGGAACAGGCTTAACCGCCGCAAGTGACCGGGCCCGAAGATCTCGCGGCAGAGAGGGCTTGACAGTTCAAGAATCCCGCTCGTAGCATCGTGGATTGTGGCGTTGACGTAGTAAGAGGGTCATCGATGCGCAGCGCAGTCGGCAGCAATTCAGTGCGCGGGATCAGTGCGCCTCGATTGCGATTCGCAACCGCCCGCGGCCCATGAGTAGCTAGACAGAGATACTACGGCTGCCGTGGGCGAAATCCCACGGTTTTTTTGTGCCCTAAATCCGGAGATGTTTGTTGGTCCAAGATTCGAAACAAGACGGTGCGCTCGTGCTCACGAACGTCACGAAGCGTTTTGGCGGGGGTTTCTCCATTCCCTTCGTCCGACGCCGTCGCGAGGCCGAACGGATCGCGGCCGTTGATGGAGTCGATCTAACCGTCGACCGAGGCCAGATCTTCGGCATCGTTGGGTCCAACGGGTGCGGAAAATCTACGTTGGTCCGGGTCATCGCAACGCTTCTCCTCCCGGACGATGGCGCCGTCCAGGTTTTTGGGCGCGACGTGGTCACGGAAGCGCTCGCGGTCAAACGGATGATCAGCCGCGTCTCAGTGGAACCGTCTTTCTTTAAGAAACTGAGTCCGATGGAGAACCTGATGTTCACGGCGCAAACCTATGGGATCCGGCGGTCCCCCGCGGTCAAGACCATACTCGGCATTCTGGATCGTCTGGGAATTGACAGCCGCCGAGCGCGGAATCCGCTTGAGCAGATGTCTCGGGGAATGCAGCAGAAAGTCGCCATTGCCCGGGCATTTATGACATCGCCCGTACTGCTCCTGCTGGACGAGCCGACCACCGGCCTGGATCCGGGCTCCAAGCGGGACGTGCAGAGTTTCATCCGAGAGGTGAGAGACTCCCACGACGCGACAGTCCTCCTGATGAGCCACGACATGAGGGAGACGGAAAAGCTCTGGCGACTTAGTCGCGATAATGTCTGAGGGCAAGCTGCTCATTGAGGGCACGCTGGACGCGGTGCTGAGCGCGGCCGGCAACGGAGTACCGGCGCCCGATCTGGAGACGGCCTTCCTTAGGTTGACGGGGCATGTGCTCGACAAAGAAGAACGAGAGCAAGACGGCCTGAACGCCGTTAACAAGGAGGGAGAGTAAGAATGCGCACCGGGACCCCTCTAATGCTCGGCGCGTGGGCGTTTGTAGAGCGTAACTTCCGGGCTTCCCGGCGCTATTGGGGCTGGGAGGTTGCCTGGCTCGCCTACAGCGTGGTCACCGTGCTTGCGGTCACCTACATTGCGCCCGGGATGCAGGCCCTAACGGGCGCCCCCGCATCCGACATCAATTTTCTGACCATCTATTTGCTTATCGGCACGCTGGTATGGGCGTTTCTCGCCGACGTCTTCGACTCCACCGCGTTCATGGTCGGCTGGGAACGTTGGGAGGGAACGATCGAATATACGTTCATGGCGCCTATCCGGCTCGCGACCATGCTTCTGGGATCATCCGTCTTTTCGGTTGGATACGCGGCGCTCCGTTCGATCGTCGTGTTCGCGATTGCGATGCTGTTTTTCAAGATTGACCTCGGCGACGCGAACATCCTGACCGCCGTCATATTTCTGGCCACCGGGAGCGTCGGCTTCCTGGGCGTGGGGATCACAGATGACGGTGATCGTATCTGCCACCCTGCTTCTCGTATCCGGCATCTACTATCCGATATCGGTCCTGCCCGGATGGCTTCAGGCGATGTCCTGGGTATCGCCCGCCCGATACGTTCTCGAGGGAATTCGAGCCGGGATTCTGGAGGGGCGACCTATTACCGAACTTGGCGCAACCCTATGGCCGCTCATTCTTATATCGGTTGTCACCGTGCCGCTGGGCGTATGGATCTTTGGCGTAGCCGCCACATACGCCAAGCGCACTGGGCGCTTGAAGCGCACGGGCTAGCCCCGGCGGCGAGGTCCTGGCGCAATCAAAGGTCGCGGGTTATCGAGTAAACGTGGGCTATGCGTTGCAGGGCCGTGATGTGAGTGACGATGGCAAGCACCCACAGCGCAATCACCAGGATCCAACCGGACAGCGCGGCCGCCACCCCAAGAAGCAGAAGCCTCTCCGGTCTCTGCAGCAGTCCCACTTTGCACTCCAACCCCAAACCCTCCGCCCTGGCCTTTGCGTAGCTGACAAGCAGCGACCCGGCCATCGCGGAAACGGCGACGATGGCTTCGACGTTGCGTCCCGTCGTCGAGAAATACCACACGAGTCCCCCGTACACGGCCGCCTCCACGTACCGGTCGAGAGTGGAGTCGATAAACGCCCCAAAGATCGTCTCCTCACGCTTGAGGCGCGCAAGGGCCCCGTCGAGCATGTCCACTCCGCCAGACAGCAGGACGAGTATTCCGCCGACGAGATGTTGTCCGGTGGCGAGGAACACGGCCGCTGGAATGCTCAGGAAGAACCCCGCAAACGTCAGCATGAGCGGCGTGATGCCCACGGCGGCGAGGGGAGTAACGGCTCGCTCCGCCGCATGGCGGGAAAAGCTCTGCACCCGCGGGCCTATCATCGACTACCCAAAGCCACGGTGCTGGCAAGTTCTTCACCGCTATTACGATCCCTCCGGTCGAGAAGTTCCAGATAGAAATCCATCACCGAGCTACCAACTTCGTCCCACGAGTATCGTTCCGCGGCCCGGAGACCCTCGGTCCGCAGTTCGGCGGCACGCGCCGGATAGGTCGCCAGCCTGAGGATCGCGCGCGCGAGCGCATGTGAGTCTCCGGGTGGGACGTACAATGCCGCACGTCCATCGGGGCTCAGCGACCGGTACCCGGGTATATCGCTTGCGATCACTGGTGTGCCCGCCGCCATCGCTTCGAGAAGCACGAGGCCCTGGCTTTCACGTCCACCGATGGCGGGGGCGCAGAAGACATCGGCGGATTTGTAATGTCTGAGTTTGTCTTCCTCGCTAACAAAACCTTCGAAGGCCGTATTGCTTAGCCGGTGCCGGCGGACTCCCCTCTTCGCCTTTCTCAGCTGACGCTCCGTGAAGGCTCCGACCACGGTCAGGTGAATATCCCCCCGAAGTTTTTGGACCGTGGACATCGCGTCGAGTAGGTAGGTGAGCCCTTTACGCTTCTCGATCCGACCTACGAATAACACGTTGAACCTGCCGTTACGGCGTTCAGGGAAGGGCTGAACGTCCTGCGCGTATTTTTCAACGTCAATGCCGTTCGGTATTACCCGGTAATCGCCCGGAAAGCCCCGGAATACGAAGTCACGGGCGGCTCCCGATACGGCGATCCGGCCGTCGAGCTTTCGAATGAGCTTCTGTAGCAGAGGTTTGTACGTTTTGTAGACGGTGGTTGTGTCTCTGGAAGCGTGGAACGTGCCGATTTTTACTGCCTGAGAATGTCGTGAATGCCACAGCACGTACCAAGGGAGCAGCGGCACCATCGGCTCGTGGATGTGAATTATGTCAAATGAATTCCCGGCCAGGGTTTGCTTGACCTTCGGCGCGAGTGTCAGCGACATCGTGAGCCGCGCCACCGACGCGTTGCTGCGCATGGGCACGATGGTCTTGCCGATCCGGTGGAAGTCAGAAAAGTGAGACTCAGCAGCGTCATCTGAGCTTGGGGCAAGAATGTGCGCCTCGTGACCCGCAGCCCGAAGCTGCTCGCTCAGATGGGTGATATGGGTGGTTACGCCGCCCGGAAACGGAAAGTCGTAGGGGGAAACCAGGGCGATCTTTAGGCGGCCGTTGCGACGTCGCCCGACCGTCATGCCGCCATCCCAACAGCCCGGCTCGGCTTGCCTTCCAAAACTGAATCTCTCGGCCACATGGCCCGGAACATATACCACTGCTCGGGTCGACGGCGAATCAAGGATTCAATATCCCTCATCATCGCCTGCGAAACTCGCTGGACCTCGTCTTCACGTGAATTGCCGTCGTTCGGGAATATGGGTGGGAATCCAAGAATGGAGTACGTGTGGTCGCGATTCCGAATAGCCCCTCCCACCAACAGCGGCGCGCCCGCGCGTATCGCCAGCTTTGCCGCGCCGGCCGGGATCTGAGTGCGCCGGCCGAAAAACTCAACGTCCACACCTTCCCCTGGCGTGGGACGGTCGGCCATGATGCCGACAAGTCCGTTTCCACGCAACGTGCGCATCACCGGCCGGGCCGCGCTTCCCAGTTGAACCGCCCGCATGTTCTTGCCCGCCCGGATGCGGCGAAGCAGTTCGTTCGCCTCGGAGCTGGCGAACGTCTCTTGAACGACCATCATAGGCACATCGTGGGTGACGCTCGCCCCTGCTATTTCCCAGTTGCCGAAATGGGCCGTCACGAATATCACGCCATTTCCATGAGCTCTCGCCGCCGCTACATTCTCTTGCGCCGAGTTTGAACCGGTTCGCAGAAGTAGCTCCTCCCCCGAACTTCGATGGAAGATCGGCATATCCACGGCATGCTCCGCGAACTGCATCATGGACTCCCTGGCAAGCGATTTCACGCGGGGATCGCTGACCGGGGCCCCGATTACGACGGCCATGTTCTCAATTGCGTTGCGCCTCAGCTGGCCCATGAATCGGAATGCGACACGACCCGCAAGCCGGGCTCCCGCGATTCTCAGGACGATCGGAATTCCACTGAGCAACCAACCCGCCAGCTCGAATAACCGGATCAACGGCCGGTCTCGGGATCTGTGACAGCGGCCGTTGGACCACCGATTCGCGTGACAAAGAAACACTGCGCTCGGATCCCCGCAGTTGCTTCGCAGACGGCCGGAATGAACGAATCACCGAGATGGGAATTGGCGTCTACGTTCCACGGCACGGCGCCCAAACACCGTCCTTCCATCGATCGGATTGTTCTCGGCGTCGACCCGGCGATTATCGAGCGTATCCGACGGATCTCGTCTCTCGAACAACGGTGACCTTGATCTGACCAGGATACGCCATCGTCTCCTGAATCTTCCGCGTGATGTTCCGCGACAGACGCAATGTTCCAAGCTCGTCAACGTCTTCTGGTCGAACTGCGATCCGAACCTCGCGGCCCGCCTGTATGGCGTAGGACTTTTCAACACCCGGGAACGAGTTGGCGATGTCTTCCAGCGTCTGCATCCGCTTTATGAAGAGGTCCACGGTCTCGCGACGCGCGCCCGGTCTGGCGGCCGATATCGCATCGGCGGCGGCAATTGCGAAAGCCTCGAAGGTATTAGGTTCCTCTTCAAAATGATGGGCGGCGATCGCGTTGACAACGGGATCGGAAACGCCAAATCGCTTCGCCCGCTCCGCTCCGATAAGAGCATGGGGCCCTTCGACTTCGTGATCGATTGCCTTGCCGATGTCGTGCAGCAGACCGGCAATACGGCACATCGCCGCATCGCCCCCGACCTCGCCGGCCATGGTGGCTGCGAGAAACGCAACCTCCAGTGAGTGGGTCAGAACATTCTGCCCGTAGCTCTGCCGAAACCGGAGCCGTCCCAGCAGCTTGACCAGTTCTGGATGGAGGCTTGGAACACCCACGTCAAACGCCGCGCGTTCGCCTTCTTCCTTAATTATGGAATTTACATCCCGCGTCGCCTTGGCAACGGTTTCCTCGATTCGGGCAGGGTGGATTCTGCCATCCTGTATCAGGCGCGTGAGCGCCGTTCGGGCGATCTCCCGCCGCACTGGATCGAAGCTAGATAGCACCACCGTTTCCGGCGTGTCGTCAACAATGAGGTCCACACCCGTGGCCGCCTCGATCGCGCGTATGTTCCGCCCCTCGCGGCCGATGATCCGGCCTTTCATGTCGTCATTGGGCAGCGGCACCGCCGATACGGTGGTCTCCGCCGCATGGTCCGCAGCCACCCGCTGCAACGAGAGCCCGACGAGCCAGCGAGCCCGCCGATCCGCCTCTCTCTTTGCCTCCTGCTCAGCGGTGTAGATTAGTTTTGCCGAGTCGTCCGCGACTTCCGCCTCCACCCGCTCCAGCAGAATTTCGCGAGCGTTCTCCCTGGATAGCTGCGAGATCTGCTCGAGCGCCTCAGTATGCTTCTCGTGTGCGCGATCGACTTCGACGCCGCGCTTATCCAAATTGTCCTTTTGGCGGCGCATGTCTTCGTTGCGGCGGTCGAGTTTTTCAGCGCGGCGATCGACGGAATCCTCCCGCTGCTGCAGCCGTTTCTCACGCTGTCCCAGCTCACCGCGCCGTTCGCGAACCTCCCTTTCCACCACCTGCCGGAACTCATTCGCCCGCTGACGGGCATCCGCAATGATTTCTCGCTGCTTGGCCTCAACCCTTGAAAGTTCGGCTTCCAGGTTTAGGGCGACTTCACCAACCTGGCGCTTTGTAAGCCACAACTGAAAGAAGTATCCGCCAACCAGCCCGAGCACGGCCATGCCGGCCGCCGCCAACAAGGCGTATTGCCAGGCTTCCAATGTTTTCCCTCCAAGATTTGGTTATTTAAATGTGTCAAGTTGTTATTTATCACCCTGGGCCAGAAAATTTGCTGCCACGATCGTAAGTGGGCACGGAAATCCGCGTCAAGAAACCGCGTTGGATGTGCCGTCTACCGACCTGAGAGCCCTCCAAAGCCGCTCGCGCGGGAGAACGCGGTGCTGCCGCATTCACGTATGCCTAGGCCTCCCCAACAAGCCTACGATAGAACTGGGCCGTATCCGCGGCGATTCTTGCGTGTGTGAATCGGGCGAGGACTCGCGCCCTTCCCTTACTACCGAAATCCGCCCGGACTTTCTTATCGTCGCGGAATAACGCGATGGCATCCGCGAGTGCATTCGCATCGCCGGGTGGAACGACGGCCCCAGCATCCCCGATTACATTGGGGATCTCTCCGGAATCGCTGCCAATGACCGCCACCTCACATGCCATGGCCTCGATGAGCGACCGCCCAAACTGCTCTACCCAATTTCGAGTGGGTATGGAGGGAAGCACCAATACGTCGATCGACCGCAGGAATTCCGGTGCGTCTTCGGGATCGATAGCTCCCAAAAGCTCCATTCGGTCGGCGGCCTTGCGACCGCCCGCATGGTCGCGCAACCACCCCGCCAGTGGACCGTCGCCGGCTATTCGAAGCCGCGTATCGCCGCCAACCCGGTTCATCGCCTCGGCAAGCGTCCTGAGTCCTTTGGCCTCTACCAGGCGACCCAGGAATCCGATCGTGAAGGGCCGGTGGCGCACCGGCTTACGTGATGGTTGGAAAAGCTCGGGGTCGACCCCGAACTGCGGGATAACGGCCGCCAATCCGCCGTAGCCTTTGGCTCGGAGGACCTCCAATGCGCGCTCGGTTCCCGCTATCGCGGCCGAGCGTCTGTACGAATAGCGCTCAAACCAGGAGAACGGCGGAAAATAGCGCCGTTCGAGGTTTTGCCATGCGAAAAATACGCAGCGCGCGTTGCGTCGTCCGGCAGCCTTTATCGCATGCACGGTCGCCAGGTTGTAGGGTTCCTCGTCGATGTGCACCAGATCCGGTCGGAAATCTGCGATCTCGGCTCCAATGCGCGGATAGAAATGCACGTGAAAGTGACCGTTGAGAACAGCACTCCGCACGCGCAGCTCGTACCCATCGACGTGCATTCGACGAAGCTGGGCCTTGGTTTTTCCGGTTCGCCAGTAAGGCGGGACCACCGCACGCAGTTCCACGTCCGGCTCCCTTGAAAGTTCCTCGAGTTTCTTCTGATATGGACCTGCTACCAACGCCTTCGAGATCAAAAGGACCTTCATAGCACTTCCACAAATGCGCGAAGTGTGGATCGAGCGGTTTTCGCCCACGTGAGATCGGCCGCGCGCGCCCGCCCCGCCCCGCTCAATTCCCGGGCCAAACTTGGATCACCCAGCACGCCGACGATTTTTTCGGACCATTCTTGGGCCTCATCCGGATCTGCGAGCAGGGCGGCCTCGCCAACGACTTCCGGGAGCGAGGTTGCGTCGGAGCAGATCACGGGCGTACCGCACGCCATGGCCTCGAGCGGTTCCAAGCCAAATCCTTCGTAGCGCGACGGGAAAACGAACACGTCCGCCGCGCTTAGCAAGATCGCCTTTTGGTCGTCGTCCACGGGCCCCAGAAACCGAACCGACTTCATGACCCCGAGCTCGACCGCGAGTTTTTTGTAATCGGGAAAAAGATCGGATCCGTGGCACGGAATATTGCCGGCCAATATCAACATGGGGCGCGTGCGCGCTGGCAGAAGGAACAACGCCTTGATCAACGTATCCAGGCCCTTGCGCGTGTCGCCGCTTCCAAGATAAAGCACGAATGAGTCCGGGAGTTCGTAGCGAGCGCGGACGTCATCGACGGCGCCCCTCGATGACGGCATTAGATTTGCTGCGACACCAAGAGGAACGACCCTTACGCGATCATCTGGGACGCTGAACACCCGCTCCAGATCGTTTGCCGTGGACCGTGAGTCCGCGATCAGCAGCGAGGCCCGGCGTGCGGCGCTTTTCGCGAGCAGGTTGTAGATCCGCATCCACCGTGTCCGTGCATAGGCCGGAAGCCGGAACCCGATGAGGTCGTGAACGGTCATCAAGTGATTGGCATTCGCCTTGGTCATGCTCAGGTACGGCGAATGAACGATCTGCGCACCCGACGCTCGAGCCGCGCGCGGCCACCCAAACCGTTCCCAATACACCTTGCCCGGCCGTCCCAGCCGTCGAGCGCCCGTGCTTATCGGGACGACATCGAATGAATCACGCGGCGACGCATTCGCCAGCTCCCGCGACAGATTGATCAGGTATTGGCCGGAGCCCGTCATCGGATACGTAAGAAAGTATCCGTTGAAGCTGACCTTCATGCCGCGGTTCCAATTCGACGCGACCCGGTCGGACGGCTCATCGCTCCCCGCTCCGCAGAGCAATTCTCTGACCCGAAGCGATGTCCTGTCAGGTCTTGTTAAGACCCAACCTGCGCCACGCGCCCAGGTGCATGCCGTCATCAGCCTCCGAACTGCGCTTCAAGTGCAGGAGGATCGACAGAACCAATCCTGCGAGAGCGAACCGCCAGTCGCGCGTAACGACTCCCAGGATTATCGGGAGCGTGCGGTAAACAACGGTTGAACTTGTGAACGTGCGGCGAGTAACGATGAGCGAGGCAAACCAGACTCCAAGAATGGCGAACGGCAATGGCCACCAGATGAACATCATGGTCCACCCCATTGTCGTTGTCCCTATACCGCCCGAAAACGCTAGCCAGATCGGCCACATCGCGCCGATCGTAACGAACACGAGCCCGATGATGATCGCCCAGTCGCTATCCGGCGCGATCAGCGTTGACATAAACACCACGGCGAACCCAAGGCCGGCGTTGGAAGCCACGGTCATCAGAGCCGGAAGCAGTCCCGCGTTCTGAAATGAGTTGAAAACCGTGATGTTTCCCGTGCCGAGCCGCCTAAGATCCCGCCGGGCAATCACGAGGGTCCAGATGAACGCGAATGGAACCGACCCGAGCACGTATGCTGCTGCCGCGACCGCGAGAAAACGGAGAATTAGATCGATGCTCATTCCGCGATTTTCCTCCTAGTAGAGGTTACCGTATCGCGGTCCGCTGCGACGCGCTTCGACACGCGGCTTCACGATTTATCGAGCGCTTTCCGGTAAACAGACTCCGTTTTCTCGGCTGCGTCGGCCCAGCTGAATTCGAGGGAGCGCCTCAGGCCCTTTTCCGTCAAGTCCCGCAGGACACCTTCATCGCCAATGATCTGCTCCACGGCCGCCGCGATTTCATCGACCTCGCCCGGCGAAACCATCAAAGCCGCATCCCCTGCGACTTCCGGCATGCTCGATAGGTTCGAGGTGACGACAGGGGTTCCCATGGCCATGGATTCGATGATGGGAAACATGAATCCCTCCGCCTTGCTTACGGCCAGAGTCACGAATGCGAATTCGTAAAGCGCTTTGAGGACATCATCCGTCACAGGACCCAGGAAATGCACGAACCCATCGTCAATGGCGACGATCTCTGAATGGACCCGATCCGACAGCCAGCCTTCGGCGCCGGCATGCACGTAGTGGATGTCGTGCCCTTGCTTCCGTAGCCGTCCCACCGCCGCCGCCATCGCGGGAATGTTCTTGCGTGGTTGAACCGTGCCCACCGAGAGTGCGAAAGTCCCGAAGGGTCCCACCAACGCAGCCGCCTGCTTCCTTGCCGCCGCCGTACTTTCACGTTGGAATATCGGATCGAGCCCGTTATGCACGACCGCGATTTTCTCAGGATTCGCGCCATATAGCTCAATGACGTCCGAACGCGTCGCATGAGAAACGGCGATCACCATCGTGGCCCGCTCGACCGCTCGAGGTACCGCCAAATCGAGATAGCGCTTCTGCGCCGGATGGGCGGTGTCCGGATGAGTCACGTAGCTCAGATCGTGGACGGTGACGACGGCGCTCCGCGCCAGCGATGGCGGCAGAACGAAATCCGGTCCGTGAACGAGGTCGACCCTGCCCACGGCAACTTCCACCGGCAACGGGATTCGGAGTTTTTGCCACAGCGCGAGCAACACGCGCTCGGAGATCGGGATTCGACGGCAGCGAACGCCTGAACCCTCGAAAAATTCATTGGCGCGTGCGGACGCTTTAGCGCCCGGATAAAACGGGAGATATTGAAACCCCGATTCTCGTGCAAGGAGCGCGCTCAGCAGTCCACGGGTGGCCCGGCCAATGCCCGCCGTCTGCCAAGCGCCGGACGTGAAATCAAATCCGACGGTTGCCAGAGGGACCCTCCTTCCCCGGTTCCCCGTCGGCGGCGAGCGCGATTCCCGCCGCGGCGCCCGCGATCACACCCATGCCGCCCACGAATATGCTGTCCACGAGATTGTGCGCGCTGAACGCCCCAAGACTCGCGAACGCTCCGATCGCGGCCACTTGGGACGGGCCGATACGACACGCGGCGCGCCAGGACCGCCGCAGCAGCACGACCGCAAGGGCGAAGAAGGGAACGAGTCCGACCAACCCAGTTTCGGCGGCCAGATTCAGATAGAAGTTGTGGGCGTGACCCAAGGAATCAGGCCACGCTCCCACGTTGAAGTCCGCATATCGCGATTCATAATTGCCGAGGCCCACGCCGCCAATCGGATTGGCGGCGAACATCCGTCCCGCCGCGGTCCAAAAGGCCAATCGCTGAACGACTGCATAGCTTCCCGGCGTCACGTCCTCCATTAGCGCGGCGGGCGGGGTAAGCCCTTCACCCACGAGCCTCGCGCGTTCCGGGATCCGATCGTCCAGCCGGAAGCTGAAATGACCGACCGCCAGAACCAGGACCGCGACCGCCGCGAGCGGCGCCCAGAACCCAAAGCCCAAGCGCCCGCGCAGGACCGAGTACCAGACGACGATCGCCGTGCCAACGGCAAACCCCAGCCAAGCGCCTCTCGAAAGGCTGAGGACGACGGCCGCGCCTCCAACGATCCAGAGCAGCGCGCCAATCCATCTCCATGGACCGCGGACGCGGAGCGCGAAGGCCAGCGCGAATGGGAGGTGGAGGCCGAGGTACCCCGCAAACGGATTTGGCTGCTCGAACGTTCCGTAGGCACGAATCAGCGTTCGCACCAGGAATGAGTCCGGCCCAACGCCCAGCGCGGACTGCGCTAGACCGATCGTCGCCTCGGCGCCGAGGGCCGCACCGCCCGCAACGAACACGAGCCTCATGTCGCGGCGATTCCGGGCCAGATCAAACGCGGCGAGCAGAGCGACCAGAGCTTCGATCCACTTGGCGAATTCCTTGAACGCCGGGGGTGTTTCGGCCGCCCAATTCACGGTGGACACGGCCAGGCCAACGAAAACGACCATCAGCAAGGCTGGACCCGGCAGAACGAACGGCCCGGGCCGCCGAAAAGCAACCAACCAGGCCAGCGAAAACGGCAGTACGATCTCGGTCAGCCCGATGGATATGCCGGAGACCTCAACATCGATCGAGGAGCGGAGAGGGACCGACAGGACAAGAACCGACAGTCCAATGGCCGGATGCGGCCTTCCCAATAACCCGGACGCCGCCAGGCCTCCGAACGCGGCCACGGCCCCCAGAATGAGAGCCAACGCCAGCCAGGACGTGCTGACTACGGAAACTCCAACTCCGATGACGGTCGCGGCGACGACGACGGCGCTCATTCGAACGCGGCGGGAGCCGAATATGACCGCCGCCGTGCGCAATCCGCCACTGTCGGTCACACTGAACTCCCTGATTTCCGCAGGCCACCCTTTCCCGCGCCGAATTCTAGGAGATATTCGTCGGTAGCCTGGGCCTGATAGATAATCGGTGCGTCGCGGACGACTTGCACGGACCGGTGGGATGAATTCAAACGGCCCCACTTTCCTCGGACTTGGCTCCAACCTCGGAGACAGGCTCCGATATTTGATCGACGCTCTCGACCTGATCGCCGACCAAGTTCACCCTCTTGAAATCTCGCCGATCTACGAAACCGATCCAGTCGGTTACGAAGAGCAACCTCCCTTCTTGAACGCCGTGTGCACGATAGAAAGCGCGATGAGTCCCAGTGAGCTGTTGGCGAGCATGGCGTCTATAGAGAAATCTCTCGGCCGCCGGCGGACGATCCGGTGGCGGGCCAGAAAGATCGACATCGACATCCTTGCCATGGGAGTTCTGTCCATTTCGACGGATGATTTGACGATCCCCCACTCCCGGCTGGCCGAACGATTGTTTGTCTGCCGGCCATTTGCCGACATCGCCCCTGATTTCGTGCCGCCGGGAATCGGGGTGCCGGTCGCGGACCTGTGCGACGCTCTCGTTGGCGGACCTGCGGTAAAGCGATGGATGGCTGCCGAGCCCGTCGCCTCCTCGCTCCGCTCGCCAGAATGGCGACCGGCATCCGGAGCAACCGCTACAGGCTCTAAGCGCGCCGACGCCTCTTTTGGCGGCATCTGTGCGTAGCAAGGTCGCAAAGATCGACCGAGACTACGAGGAGGCGCTTCGCTACCTCTACCGATTCGCCGACATGGAGCGTGGCATCGGGTTTTCGGACCGGTCGCCACGCGAATTTACGTTCGACCGATTGGAAAAGCTGCTGGAGTGGCTCGGAAACCCGCAACGTGACCTGCCCTTCGTGCATGTGGCAGGCACGAAGGGCAAAGGTTCTACCGCGGCGATGATTGCTTCCATCGCCCAGGCGGCCGGACTGCGTTCGGGGCTCTACACGCAACCCCACTTACACAGCTTTCGCGAGCGGATCATGGTGGATCTGAAGCCAATTGCGGGAAGCGCGTTTGCCCGCCTGATCGCGCGCGTCGCGGAGGCTGTGGAACGGCTGGCCCGCAAATCTCCGGCGCTTGGCTCGCCAACCACTTTCGAGGTGGCCACAGTCGCCGCCATCGACCATTTCGCGCGGGCCAACGTCGATTTGGCGGTGATGGAAGTGGGGATCGGCGGCACCTGGGACGCCACGAACGTTATTACGCCGCTGGTGAGCGTCATTACGTCGCTGGGGCTGGAACACACCGCGATACTCGGCGAGACGATCGAGGAAATCGCCGCCGGAAAGGCCGGGATCATCAAACCAGGGATCCCATCGGTGACGGTCCACCAGGTTCCAGCGGCCATGAACGTAATTCGTGCAAGGGCCGATCAGGTCGACTCGAACTTGACAATCGCCGACACCGAAACGGTTGTCCCGGGCCGCTCGGGCAGCCGCGTCTATTGGATCGGCGACAGACCCGTTGTGGGCTGCGTGATTCAGCGCGCCGTCACCGACGGCCGGGAGGTCGCGTTTCCCCTTTTGGGCCAGGTTCAACTGATCAACGCCGGAGCGGCGGTGCGATCCATGGAAATCCTGGCGGAAGCGGGATTCAAGATCGATGGGAACGCGATCCGTCGTGGTCTGGAGTCCCTCCGCTGGCCGTGCCGGATGGAGGTATTGCAACGATCCCCATTGGTCATCGCCGACGGCGCCCACACCGGCGAATCGGTTCAAAATCTGGTGCTCTCCGCGCAAAGCCTTTTCGGAGTTCAGTCCGCGCGGCTGGTCTTCGGAGCGCTTGGGGATAAGCGCCATGAGGATTTGCTGGAGCTATTCAAGCCGATTGCGATCAAGATCTACGCCTGCGCGTCCGCCCACCCGCGCGCGGCGTCGTCGTCTCGGATACTCGACGCGGCTCGAAGATGTGATCTCTTGGCCGAGGAGTTTGGCTCCACAAGAGCCGCATTTCGCGCCGCGGCCGCCGAGCGGGAGGGGGACGAAGCCATCATCGCCGGCGGTAGCCTATTCGTCGCCGCCGAGATTCGCGAGGAGTTCGGGCTCGCGCGCTACGTCGATCCCGTCCTAATCCCGAGGCCGGTCTAGGAGTGTCAGGTATCCGGGCTCGAGTCGACGAGAACGCTCTCGAGGCTCACGGCTGCTACCCGCGCCGCCGGAACCAGACCCGAGCGGGCATGTCGCTTTTACGGCCGAGCATGGAGCGGTTCACTTTGATCGACCCGGGGGCGCCGGCCCGGACGGCATCCCAGACCCTCCCGTCGCCGGACGATTTCGATTGGCGCCAGCCCCGGCGCAGCTCAGACTGATTCGTGCGGCCCGTCGTACCACTGCCAAAGAGTGGCCGCTTTCGGCGCTCGCTCAAGTCGATTCTTGGTCTCGCGGTTCTTCCAGCGGTGGGACTGGCGGCGCGCGCTGGGAGAAGGCGCCGCGGGCCGTTGGAGGCTCAAGGGGACTTCTGGCCGTTTGAGGCATCGCCGAAGACCATTCTGCTGGTCCGCTTCGACGTCATGGGGGACACGGTCATGTCGCTTTACCTGGCCGCCGATCTGAAGTCCATGTATCCCGAGGCCGAGATAACCTTCGCCACCACGCCCGCGTCTGCCCCGGTTCTGGAGCTCTGCCCGCACGTGGACCACGTGCTTCAGGCCGATATGCCCGCTGTCACTCATGCTCGTTCTGCCATTCGACTGGGCGCGTGGACCACCTCCCTGGCGATGCTTGGAAGGATCCGATCGGCATCGTTTGACTTGGCCATCTCGGTCTACGGGCCGCTTTCGGGAGCGGTCGTGGGAACCAGCGGCGCGAAATGGCGAATCGGCTACCAATCCGAGTCGCCCTCAGGCTGCTTCGATCTCTCGTTGCCGGGAAGTCGTGCCCCAGGCACGCGGCACGAGGTTCAGTGGATTCGCGGCCTGGTCGGTCGTGGCGAGAAGCCGCTATCGAAGGAAATAATCCTGCCGCCCGCACGCGCAAAACGCCGAGCAGAAGAGCTGCTGCCGCAAGACGATGGTAGGCCGGTCGTCGCGATACACCCCGGGGCGAAGACGGGCGATGCAAAGCAATGGCCGCCGGACAGCTGGCGATCGCTCGTCGAGCTTCTGCAAAGTGAACGCAGGGCGCGCGTGGTCGTGGTTGGAGACGCTGGACAGCGCGATCGCGGAAATTACATCCTCGGCTCGGGAAGGGAAAAGGACAATCTCGCGGGCAAGACCTCAATTGCCGAACTATCCGCGATCGTTACCCGGTGTCACGTTCTGGTATCCGGCGACAGCGGGCCCCTTCATCTCGCGGCCGCACTCAACATACCGGTGGTTGGCCTGTACGGGCCCACCGATCCGGTTTTGAGCGGACCGTTCGCCGACCACGGCAGACACCTTGCCGCCGGGATTCCCTGCAGTCCGTGCTACGACCTCCGGGCGCCGGCGATCTGCCCGTTCGGGGATCAGCTCTGCATGAAATGGATAAGGCCCCAACAGGTTCTGGAGGCAGTGGTCACCCAACTCGAAAGGCACCCGACACAGTGAGCGATCGACGGTCTGATCGCCCCGCAAGCGTCGGTTTGATGGGGGTTCCAGTATCGACCGTGCGGCTCGGCGAGGCTGCTTCTTGGATCGCGGCATGGGCCGAGGGCCGAACGCCGCGACTCGTATGCACGGTGAATCCGGAATTCATAATCGAAGCGCGCCGCAATCCAGCGTTCCTCCGGGCGCTGGAACGCTCGGACCTAAATGTGGCCGACGGTATAGGCGTTGTCCTCGCGGGAAGGATTTCGGGCCTTCCGATCTACCAAAGGGTCGCCGGAGTCGATCTGGTCGACGCCGTCTGCGATCTGGCCGCGTACAAAGAATTGCGACTATTCCTGCTCGGCGGCGCCCCGGGCGTGGCCGAAACGGCGGCGAGCCGGCTGATCGCTCGCCATCGAGGCCTGCATATAGTTGGGTGCTCGTCCGCCTCCGCCGATCGTTGTTTTGACGACGACACGGTTGCCGAAATCAATTCGACCGACCCACACATCCTCCTGGTGGCGTTCGGCGCTCCGAGACAGGAGCTTTGGATTGACCGCAACCTGGTCAAGCTTGGCTGCGGAGTGGCGATGGGCATCGGTGGAACGCTCGATTACATCGCCGGTGGATCAAGACGAGCGCCCAAAGTGCTGAGTGTGGTGGGACTTGAATGGGCATTCCGGCTGATACAAGACCCATGGCGATGGCGGCGGATGTCGGTTCTCCCGGTCTTCGCGCTTCTGGCGCTTAAAGAGGCACTCCGAGCCGCAGTCAGACAATAATGCGTTATTGACTATGTCGCTTAAAATACTTATTCTGCACTAACCATTGTCGGGCGCGTCCACGTTTGCGAGCAAGCGATTTCCGCTTGGGGGAACGCGACAGATTGAATCTTCCTGGTTCGGAGTCGTCACTTTCCGTCGGCGCGCCTCGTCGCCTCGATTCGGAGAGCACCGATCTGCATGGGTTCAACTCAGACCGCGCCTCGTTTGAGCAGACGGACGGTCTTTGGTGCACGAATATCAAGTTCCTCATTCCGGGGCTCACGCACGAAGTCATGGGACCCTTCGTGGCGATCATCAGCGGCATTGACTTCATGCTTCGAGAAGCGGATCTTCCCGAACGGGTGGTAGAGGTCATGCACGAGATGAGAGATGCCGCCCGTCGGGGATGGCTGACGGTCGAGACCATGCGGGCCGTGGCCAGTCCGAGCATTAATCAGGATTTTTACCCAAATCCACGCAAATGCATGCGGCGCGTCCTTGAGATCCTTGAATTCCAGTTTCGCAAGCGAAACGTCACCGTAACCTTGCGTGACGAGCCGCAACCAGGATCGGTGCGCGTCGCCGAGTCGGTCCTTCTCCATCTGCTCACGGGGGCCGCGCTTCTCGCCTTGGACGAGGCCGAACGAGATGGTAACGGCGGGCGTGTGGATATCTCCATTCGAGGATCGACTGGGACGATCTGTGTTGAAACAGATTGGAGCGTTCAGCTGCTCGGCCCGAACGGAGATTCTCAACCCGACAACAACGCTAACTGGTTCGACGGCGATCGCGCGGCGATGCTGCGCAGTCTGGCGGACGCCGACGGTTCCGGCGAGATCAGCATCGAATCACCGTCGAGCCACGTGCTCCAGATAAATCTTCCGTCGAACTAGCCGCGATAGCTGCCGCTGGTCTCGCCCGCCAATATCCAAGCGCGGATTGGTCCCACCCTGAAGAGGCCGCCGACCGCTCCGTCGCGTTACGCTAGTGCGGAAGCTTATGCGTGCAAAAAGGCATTGCCGCCCGGCGGATGCCGAAATTTACAATTTCTCTCTGGTCTGCGACCCGAACCGCATACAGAAGGACTCTCCCAGATGCCCAGCGATTCTCCAGCCTCCAAACCAAAATGGGTCTATCTCTTCCACGAGGGTGAGGAATCGATGCGCAACCTCCTGGGAGGGAAGGGCGCCGGAGTGGCCGAAATGACCCGCGCGGGGATGCCGGTTCCGCCGGGATTCACGATCACGACCGAGGCGTGCCTCGCGTATTTCGACGCCGGAAAGACACGGCCTGAAGGTCTGGACGATCAGGTCCGCTCCGCCCTCAAACGGGTCGAGGAAGCGGCCGGAAGGGTGTTTGGCGATGCGGCGGACCCACTGCTGGTCTCGGTGCGGTCGGGCGCGCGCGTGTCGATGCCAGGGATGATGGACACCGTTCTAAACCTCGGCATCAACGCGAATACGCTCGTGGGGTTGGCCGAGCGGGTCCAGGACGACCGATTCGCGTGGGACTCATATCGGCGCTTCATCCAAGGCTTTGGCGCCATCGTCATGGGCGTGGAAAGTCGCGATTTCGAGGCGATCATCGGCCGGCAGAAGGATCGCATCGGCAAGAAACTCGATCCTGACCTGACCGCCGCCGAATGGGAAACGATTGCCGCTGATTTCACGGACCTCATCAAAGCCGAGACCGGCAGAGAGTTCCCCGAAGACCCCTACGATCAGCTATTCCAGGCCATCGAGGCCGTATTCGAATCCTGGTATGGCAAGCGCGCCGTCGATTATCGGGACTTTCACAGCCTGCCGCATGACTGGGGCACCGCCGTAAACGTTCAGGCCATGGTCTTCGGAAACATGGGCGAAGGGTCGGGAACAGGCGTCGCCTTCACGCGCGATCCCAATACGGGCGAAAGGCGGCTGTTTGGGGAGTACCTGCTCAACGCTCAGGGTGAGGACGTGGTGGCCGGGGTCAGGACGCCGTTGCCAATAGACACGCTCCATGACGAGTTGCCAGAGGTTTACGACCTTTTCCACGACTACGCCACCAAACTCGAGCAGCACTACAGGGAGATGCAAGACCTCGAATTCACGATTGAGAACGGCAAGCTTTACCTGCTGCAAACCCGATCGGGCAAACGCAGTCCCGCGGCGGCCGTCAGGATCGCTCTCGACATGTTTGAAGAGGGAACCATCGACGCCAAGACCGCCGTAGCGAGAGTCGAACCCGAACAGGTGGATGCGCTTCTGCACGATCAGATAGATCCGACGATCAGCATCGATCCAGTAGCGAAGGGATTGAACGCATCGCCAGGCGCTGCCGTGGGAAAGGTGGTATTCACGGCCGACGAAGCCGCCGAACTCGGGCGCGCCGGCGAGGCTGTGATACTGGTTCGGCCGGAGACATCGCCCGACGATTTCCACGGCATGTCCCAGTCCCGCGCCATCGTCACATCACGCGGCGGGGCTACAAGCCACGCGGCGATCGTTGCCCGCCAGCTGGGACTGCCGGCGGTCGTGGGTTCGGAAGCGATAAGGATCGATCCCGACGCAAAAACGTTTCAAGCTGGAGATGTAACCATCCGCGAGGGCGACGTCATCACCGTCGACGGAACGAAGGGCACGGTAATGGCCGGCGCCATCCCTCTGGTTCGGGGAGAGTTCACTACCGAACTGTCCAGGCTGCTGGAAATGGCGGACGGAATCCGTCGGCTCGGGATTTGGGCGAATGCCGACACGCCCGAGGAAGCCGAGACCGCAAGAAGCCTCGGCGCCGAGGGGATCGGCCTGTGCAGGACCGAGCACATGTTTCGGGACGAGGGCCGGCTGCCGCTCATGCAGGAGATGATCCTGGCGGAATCGGTATCCGACCGGCGCGCGGTGCTCGACAAGCTCCTCCCAATTCAGCGTGGCGACTTCAACGGCATCCTCAGGGCGATGCACGATTTGCCCGTCATCATTCGCCTTCTCGACCCGCCTCTGCACGAGTTTCTGCATGGGGTCGAAGAGCTCCAGGACGAGATATCCGATCTCGGGGCGTCGCCCGAGGACCTCGCGCGAGCCGAAACGATCCGGCGAATGATCGACCGCGCCGGGGAACTGCAAGAAGTGAATCCAATGCTCGGACTGCGAGGCTGCCGGCTGGGGATCGTCTATCCCGAGATATACGAGATGCAGGTCCGGGCGATCATCGAGGCCGCAGCCGAACTCAAAGAGGAAGGCGTAAAGGCCCGCCCCGAGATCATGATTCCCCTTATCGGACATGTTGGCGAACTCAAGACCGTCGAAGCAGGACTTCGGAATACCGCCGAGGCGGTTCAGAAAGAGCGCGGAGTGCGGGTGAATTACAAATTCGGCACCATGATGGAATTGCCCAGGGCCTGCGTAATCGCCGACCAGATAGCCGAGGTCGCGGAATTCTTCAGCTTTGGAACGAACGATCTTACGCAGACGGTATTCGGTATCTCACGTGACGATGCCGAAGGTAAGTTCCTATTGAAATACGTCGAAGACGGTGTGCTTCCAAACAACCCGTTTCAGGTTCTCGACTCCGAGGGTGTCGGCGATCTGATGCGAATCGCCGTGTCAAAGGGACGCTCGACCCGTCCGGGTCTCGAGATAGGTATCTGCGGCGAACATGGCGGAGATCCGGAGTCGATACGATTCTGCGACGAGCTGGGCCTCGACTACGTGAGCAGTTCGGTATATCGAGTCCCCGTGGCCCGGATCGCCGCGGCGCACTCCGCGCTTTCCGAAACGGTCGAAAAAGACGTCTGACAGCGCGCCCTGCGCGGTCGAACGGAGATCACCAGACGGGCTTAAGCGCCCGTATTCCTTTTGCTTTGCGCTCACGCTCGATATGTCGTGCCGAAGCTCGTAGAATTCGAGCGTGAGACGGTCCTCTATACGGCAAACCCGCGGTTGAAATGACGGCTGTTGACGCCATCAAGGAGAGGCTGCCCGTCACCGAAGTGGTGGGGCAGCGCGTGCGGCTGGCCAAATCCGGGCGATACCTCAAGGGTCTATGCCCGTTCCATTCCGAGAAAACGCCCTCGTTTTTCGTGTTCCCGGAGACCAATACCTTCAAGTGTTTTGGATGCGGCGAAGGCGGCGACGTTTTCAGCTTCGTGATGAAAACCCAAAGGCTTGAGTTCCGCGACGCCCTCGTGCAGCTTGCGGAAGAGGCCGGTGTGGAACTGCCAACCCGGCGCGAATCCGGCTCCGCGCAAATCAAGGAAATCCTGAGCGCAAATGCCGCAGCCGCGGCCTACTTCAGGCGAATGCTGACCGATGATTCGCGTGGCGAGAACGCGCGCGCGTATGTTGACGATCGCGGCCTGAGTGAACCCGTGCTGGAGAAATTCAAGGTCGGCTACGTCCCGGACGGGTGGGACAACCTGATATCGCATCTTTTGGAGATCGGCATTGCTCCGGAGATCGCGCTTAAGGCGGGCCTCAGCAAAGAGGGCGATCGGGGGCCATACGACACGTTTCGCGACAGGCTCATGTTTCCAATCGCCAACCGCAAAGGCGACGTTATTGGATTCGGCGGAAGGGCGCTTGGCGACGATCCCGCGAAATATCTCAACACTCCCCGCACACCGGCGTTTGACAAAGGCGCGACGCTCTACGCGCTGAATCGGGCGCACGAAGCGATTGCCGCGTCAAAAACCGTGATCGTCGTCGAAGGCTATACGGACGCCATCACGGCGCATCAGTTCGAGTATGAAAACGTGGTGGCTTCCATGGGGACCGCGGTGACCGCCGCCCAGCTCAATCTCCTGCGAAGCAGCGCCGATCGGCTCATCATGTGCCTCGATTCCGACGCGGCTGGAGTCGCGGCGACCCGACGAGGACTGGAGATGCTCGGCGCCGACCCTGTCAACGGCGGCGCGGTTCCGTCCGTGGACGGATTGATTCAGCATCAGTCACGTTTCCAGACCGAGGTACACGTGGCCAGCTTGCCGCCGGGGAGCGACCCGGACGACATAATCAGGCGTGATCGTGAGTTGTGGAAGACGGCTCTCGATCAGGCGATCCCGCTTGCGGAATACCTGTTTACATCGACGACCACCGAGCTCGATCTGACGACGCTGCGCGGTCGGAACGAAGCCATCGACCGGCTTGCACCCATCATTCGCGGCATCGTACAGCCAGTGGTCAGAGCCCAATACGTGAACGCGCTATCCCGACTCCTCAAAATCCCAGAGGAAGACATCCACCTAGAGGTTCGGAAACGCCAAAGACGTAATCTGCGCCCACGGGAACAGGCGGAAAAGCGGCCGGAACTCGAACTCGACGATTACCTCCTTGCGCGCGGGCTCTCGAATCGGACCTATCTGGGCCGGGTCCTGGAGGAACTGGATGACGAAGACTTCAAAAGTGTGGAAAATCGATTGCTGGCCCGATTCTTGAGTAGAATTGACGCGACGGTGCCCACCGTTGAAGCGGATGAAGAGCGCGAGGCCCTGGAACCAGCCTTGCTGGATCGACTGGACTCTGCCGAAAAGCTGCGCCATCGCCTCCCTCCGCTCGAAGGTGAAGCCCTGTATAGCGAGATGCGAAGCATGGCTTTGCGGTTGCGGCGTGATAGATTTCGCGCCGAAAACCGTCGCATACAGGTTCTGCTTTCGGAGCATCGGTCGGGACTGGAAACGGCCGAGCTAGGAAAATGGCAGAGCAGAATCCTGGTCGAAATGAGGGATATCGAGGTCGCCCTGCGGCGGCTGGGTGCGACCCATCGGGCGCTGAAAGTTAACTAGACCGCGCTAACGGCAGAGGAGACACCTACTTGACAACCGAAGCGGAAACAGCCGAAACCAAGATCGTCACGGAAGGTTCGGAGCTAACCCCCGAGATGGTCACCCTGATCGAAAAGGGTAAGGAACAGGGGTACGTCACCTACGACGATATTCTCGACGTCTTCCCCGAGGCCGAGGACGAACTCGACAAGATCGACGAGCTTTATCAGCGGTTGATGGGCGAGGGGGTGGCCGTTCTCGCCGACGGTCGCGGCTCCGAAGAGCCCGACCGCGCATTCGTCAGCAAGCAGGACGAAGAAGAGCGCATCCGCACCATGCGCGTTCCGGCCACGACGGGCCTTACCGAGGAGGACCTCGCATCCGGCGCGCTTGACGATCCGGTGCGAATGTACCTCCGTGAAATCGGCCGGGTGAACCTCCTCACCGCACAGGAAGAGGTCCAGCTGGCCAAAAAGATGGAGGCCGGCAGCATGGCCGCCCGCGAGCGGCTGATCAAGGCCAACCTGCGGCTGGTCGTCAGCGTGGCCAAGAAGTACATAGGCCGGGGAATGTCGCTTCTGGATCTCATCCAGGAAGGCAACATCGGACTCATTCGCGCCGTCGAGAAATTCGACTACCGCCGCGGTTACAAATTCAGCACCTACGCCACGTGGTGGATTCGCCAAGCCATTACACGGTCGATCGCCGATCAGGCGAGGACCATCAGAATCCCCGTCCACATGGTGGAAACCATCAACAAGCTCGTGCGGGTTTCAAGGCGGCTGCTACAGGAAAAGGGCCGGGAGCCCACATCCGAAGAGATTGCCGAGGAGATGGGGATAGTCCCGGAAAAGGTTCGGGAGATAATCAAGGTTTCCCAGCAGCCCGTATCTCTCGAAACGCCGATCGGCGAGGAAGCGGACAGTCACCTGGGAGATTTCATCGAAGATCCCACCGCGCTGGCCCCGGCGGACGCGGCCTCTCACCAGATGCTCAAGGAAGCAGTCGGCGCCGTGCTCAACACGCTCACCGACAGGGAAAAGAAGGTTCTCAAGCTTCGCTTCGGATTAGATGACGGTCGGACTCGTACGCTGGAAGAGGTCGGCAAGGAGTTTGAAGTCACCAGGGAACGCATACGCCAGATCGAGGCCAAGGCGCTGAGGAAGCTTAGACATCCGCGCCGGGCTCAGTCTCTCAAAGACTACCTGGACATGTAGGACAGCCCCTGCAGCCGGCGCGCGAACTCGAATACGCCAGCTGGCAGGGTCCCGCCGTCCGGCGGGCGGCGCAGCGCTTGGAGCTTGCTTGCTGACGGCGTTCGGACTATCCGCCGCCAGAGGTAGGGGCCTTGTTTCCTTCGACCGGTAGGCCGGCCTCTTCCCAGTCGACGATTCCCCCGGCGTAGCGACGCACGTTCGTGAAGCCCTTGGCTACGAGCACGTTGTACGCGTATACGCTCGCCAGACATGCGGAATTGGAACAATAAACCACAATCTCGTCTGTCGGCGCTAAGAGCTCGGCGCCCTTTTCTTCGGAGTCGACCTGAATCGATCCAGGTATGTGCATCGCCCTGAACTGCCAGTCGCCAAGAGCCATGACAAGCTTGAAATCATCGCCCCGGTCGAGCTTCTTCACAAGCTCGTCGCGACTTATCAACTGCATTCGGACCTCACTTTCGTCGTTTTTGGCAGACCTGCGGATCCCGTGCTGCCGCGAGCTGGCAGTATGTGTCATTTCTGGCAGCTAGAGCAACGAATCCACGCATGCCGTCCGTGGTCGGCAATACCTTCAATGGGACGCGGGCATCGAACACAATCCAGCCTGTACAAATGGCCTGGATGCCAGCGCCAAACCTGGCATGAGCAGCCACTGCGTTACCGCAGCCCACCAAATCCTAATCGAGGAGGCGCTCGATTTGGTCAGCGATCCCAACGAACGACCGCAAAAACGACGTGGCGGCGATTGACGCTAGGGCGATCCTCGTTACGTCCAAGACGGGCTCGACCCTGAAGGCTACCGTTTTTTCATCGATCGCAGCGCCCGAATTCGGGTTCGGACTTACTGCCTAAACAATTTCCGGTACGCCGACCCGATGGTATAAAATGTGCGCCTCGCAAAGATGAGCGTTGCTCGCCGCTGAGCAACCGCCGGGGGAGGAAGCGGCAGCCCCGTCGCTGTAAGTCCTGAGCTGAGACGCAAAGCCAACGAAGCTGTATTTCGGTCTGTCGCACTTTTATTCAGTGCTGGACCGGATAGTGGGGTGAAGCGACTACGGGACGGTCTCGATGCTGAATACAGAACTATCACCGCGTAAGCGAATCACATTGCACATGAACGAACGACGGGGAAGAATCTCAGCTTGAGTTCGCCCAAAAACGATCAACGGGTCAGCGGCTCGCTATCCCGAGCGGCGCCGTGGAACACGCCGCCGCTGTCGGACATCCGAGACGCATGCGGCGTCGGCGTCGTGGCCGACATCAAGGGCCGCAAATCGCATCTAATAATCGAAAACGCGCTGCAAGTATTGGTAAATCTCACGCATCGGGGCGCGAAGAACTCCGATCCCGAAACAGGCGACGGCGCGGGAATCCTGATTCAGATGCCAGACGCATTCCTGCGGAGCGTCTGCCGGGACGACGGTATCTCCCTGCCGCCGCTCGGCGACTACGGGGCCGGTGTCGTATTCCTGCCCCGCGGCGGCGATCGCCGCCGCGAGTCCGAGGAGATCGTCGAGCGAACGGTATTCGAGCGCGGCCAGAATTTCCTCGGTTGGCGAGACGTTCCCGGAGACGATTCGCAGATCGGGCGCACCGCCAAAGAGCGACAGCCTGTCATCCGGCAGCTTTTCATCGGGCGCAAGGATTCCCTTGCGGCCGAGGCCTCGGTTGAACGGGATCTGTACATGCTTAGACGGTCGATCGAGAACCGGGTTATAGACGCCGGTATCGATCCAGGCGAAGAGTTCTACATCACGAGCCTGTCGTCGAACCGGCTGGTTTACAAGGGGATGATGCTGGCGGAGCAACTCTCCAGGTTCTACCACGATCTTCGGGACCCGCGCATGGTCTCCGGCTTCGCGATGGTCCACTCGCGTTTCAGCACAAACACTCTGGGATCATGGAAGCTCGCCCATCCCTACCGACATGTCGTGCACAACGGGGAGATCAACACGCTTCGGGGCAACGTCAACTGGATGGTTGCCAGGCAGGCGATGATGCAGTCGCCCGACTTTGGTGACGACATAACGGCGCTGTTCCCCATTGCCACGCCGGGCGCCAGCGACACGGCCATATTCGACAACACGCTCGAGTTGCTGCTTTCCACCGGCCGGTCGCTTCCACACGCGCTGACGATGATGATCCCGGAAGCCTGGGAAAGACACGAACAGATGGCGCCCGAGAAGAAGGACTATTACGAGTACCACTCGTGCCTCATGGAGCCTTGGGACGGCCCCGCGCTCATCGCCGCGACCGACGGTCACCGGATCGCCGCGATTCTCGATCGGAACGGGCTGAGGCCGTTCCGATACGTGGTCACGACTGACGACCTGCTCGTGATGGGATCGGAGACCGGGGTGCTCGACATACCACCGGAAAAGATCGTCCGCAAAGGCAGGCTCAGCCAGGGCCGCATGTTCCTCGTTGACCCGTCGCAGGGAAGAATCGTGGGCGACGATGAGATCAAATCGGCGCTTGCGTCCCGGAATCCGTACGGAAAATGGCTGAGCGAGAACAAAGTCGATCTAGCCGACCTCCCCCAGCCGGACTCCCACTACAACGGTGACCCGGCTTCCGTCGTCCAACGCCAGCGTGCCTTCGGATACACGGTCGAAGATCTGACCAGGCTCATCCAGCCGATGGCCGAGGATGGAGCGGAGCCGGTCGGGTCGATGGGCGACGACACTCCGCCGGCCGTTCTCTCCGATAATTCTCCGCTTCTGTTTTCCTACTTCAAGCAGCTGTTTGCCCAGGTGAGCAATCCGCCGCTGGACGCAATCCGCGAAGAACTCGTCACCTCGATGGAGACCTTCATCGGATCGGAACGGAATCTATTCGAAGAGGGGCCGGAACACTGCAGGCAGCTCCGGCTCCCGTATCCGGTGCTCACGAATCTTGAACTGGAACAGGTCCGAAGCCTGGACCGGCCCGGAATGAGATCGATCACCTTGCCGATGGTCTTCGATCGAACGGGGGGCGACGGGGCTTTGAGCAGGGCGATGGATGACCTTCTCGAGCGAGCCTCGTCCGCGGTTGAAAAAGGGTATTCCATCCTCATACTTTCCGATCGCGCCGTTGACCGCGACCACATCCCAATACCGAGCCTGCTTGCCACCGCCGGCGTGCATCATCACTTGATCCGCCAAGAAACCCGCACGAGAGCCGGCCTGGTTGTCGAGTCCGGCGATCCACGCGAGATCCATCATTTTGCGCTGCTTCTCGGTTACGGCGCAGGCGCGGTGAACCCGTATCTGGCGCTTGAATCCGTCGACCAGCTTGTGCACGACGGTTCACTCAACGGTCATGAATCCAGCGATGCCAAGGTTAGGTATCAGAAGGCGGCGATCAAAGGTATTTGCAAGGTTATGTCCAAGATGGGCATATCCACACTTCAGAGCTACCGCGGCGCGCAAATTTTCGAAGCGTTGGGGCTTAACACCGATCTTGTTGACCGCTACTTCACCTGGACTCCCTCCAGAGTCCAGGGAGTAGGCGTGCGGCGACTTCAGCGGGAGGCCCAGGAACGCCATTCATCCGGCTATCCCGAACGGAAAGTGTCGGCCAACGGCGAGCTGCAAATGGGAGGCGATTATCAGTGGCTGCGCTTCGGGGAGTACCACATGTACAACCCCGACACGATCGCCAAGCTGCAGGACGCGGCCCGTAACAACGACCGCAAGGTATACCGCGAATTCGCCGAGCTTGTGGATGCCCACGAACGCAGTTTTCCGGCGATTCGTTCGATGCTCGACTTCAAGAAGGCCGGGCAACCTGTTCGGCTGGACGAGGTAGAGCCGGCGAAAGAGATCGTGAAGCGGTTCGCGACGGGGGCGATCTCGCTCGGTTCGATAAGCAAGGAAGCCCACGAGACCCTCGCCATCGCCATGAATCGGATCAGCGGCCGGAGCAACACCGGCGAAGGCGGGGAGGACCATCGGCGCTACAAACCCGACGCCAGTGGGGACTCTCGCAACAGCGCGATCAAGCAGGTGGCGTCCGGACGGTTCGGCGTCACCATCAACTACCTGACGAGCGCGACCGACCTTCAGATAAAGATGGCCCAGGGCTCTAAGCCGGGCGAGGGCGGGCAGCTTCCGGGCGAAAAAGTGGACGAGTACATAGGTTGGATTCGTCACACCACGCCCGGAGTCGAGCTGATCTCACCCCCGCCCCACCACGACATCTATTCGATCGAGGACCTGGCGCAACTGATCCACGACCTCAAGAATGCAAATTCCAGCGCGCGCATACACGTCAAGCTGGTCTCCGAGGTCGGAGTCGGCACCATCGCGGCGGGTGTCTCCAAAGGGCACGGCGACGTCGTCCTCATAGGCGGGGACAGCGGAGGCACGGGGGCGTCGCCGCTAAGTTCCATCAAGCACGCCGGGCTTCCATGGGAACTGGGCCTGGCCGAGACCCAACACGTGCTTGTTGACAACGACCTCCGGGGCCGAATCGTCGTTCAGACCGACGGTCAGTTGAAAACCGGCCGCGATGTAGCCGTGGCCTGCCTTCTCGGCGCCGAGGAGTTCGGATTCGCCACGGGCCCGCTGGTTGTCATCGGATGCATAATGCTGAGGAATTGCCACCTCAACATGTGTTCCGTGGGCATCGCCACCCAAGACCCGGAGCTTCGCAAGCGCTTCGTGGGATCGCCCGAATCCGTCATCAACTACTTCCTTTTGGTGGCCGAGCATCTCCGCGAAATCATGGCGGAAATGGGGATTCGGCGAGTCGAGGACATGGTCGGACGCATGGATCTCCTCGACACGCGGCGGGTGGATGAGGAATTCAGCGGATCGGATCTCGACCTGTCCCTGCTCAGGACCATGCCTGAGCGCCACAAAGAGGTCGCAACGCACAATTGCCAGCAGCAAGACCACGGGCTTGAATACGCCCTGGATCATGAACTGATTGAACTCGCGCTCCCAGCATTGGAGGGGTCGCGTCCGGTATCGATCGAGCATGGCATCAGAAACTCAAATCGGACGGTCTGCACAATGCTCAGCGCGGAGGTAGCAAAGCGCTACGGCGAGGAGGGTCTCCCTGATTCCACGATCCGGTGCAGGTTCACGGGATCGGCCGGACAGAGCTTCGGGGCGTTTCTGGCTCCCGGCATAGACGTGACGCTTGAAGGCGACTCAAACGACTACTTCGCCAAAGGGATGTCCGGCGGCCGAATCGCCCTCGTTCCGCCGAAGGAATCTCCATTCGTTCCCGAGGACAACGTAATCGTCGGCAACGTCGTTCTCTACGGAGCCACGGGTGGCAAGGTCTTCATCCGCGGCCGCGCCGGTGAGCGGTTTGCCGTACGCAACAGCGGTGCCCAGGCCGTCGTCGAGGGCGTTGCGGACCATGGCTGCGAATACATGACCAGCGGCGTGGTGGTGGTGATTGGGGGCACGGGCCGAAACTTCGCCGCCGGAATGAGCGGCGGCGTCGCTTACATCCTCGACGAGATGGGGGCATTTGAAGGCCTATGCAATCGCGAGATGGTGGATCTGGAGGATGTGGTCGAGAACGAAGACATCCAAGCCCTCCACGCCCTTTTGACCGAACACGCCGAACTCACGGAGAGCATGGTGGCGGAGCGCCTGCTCGACGACTGGCCGCGAGCCGTGGACCGTTTCGTGAAGGTCATGCCGCGCGACTACAAGCGAATCATGGCCGAGCGAGCCGCGCGCACCGTCGAGCAAGAGGAGCTCGCGATGGAGCTGATCCACAACGGGTAAGACCACCGGATTTCTGGAGGTTTTCCGGAAACCGCCACCCCAGCGGCCGATCCAGGAGCGCGTGAGCGACTGGGACGAGATTTATATGCCCTGGCCCGAGTCCAACAGCCGTAATCAGGCCGCGCGGTGCATGGCCTGCGGGGTACCGTTCTGTCACACCGGATGCCCGTTGGGAAACTTGATTCCCGAATGGAATCACCTCGTTTACACGGGTCAGTGGCGCAAGGCTCTGGACGCGCTGCACGCCACCAACAACTTCCCGGAATTCACGGGCCGCATTTGTCCCGCGCCGTGCGAAACATCGTGCGTGCTCTCTATCAACGAAGACCCGGTCACGATCGAGTACATCGAGAAGGCGATCGTGGAACGTGGATTCGAGGAGGGCTGGATCGTCCCCGAGCCGCCCGAAGCGCGGACCCCCTACAAGGTCGCCGTCGTCGGCTCGGGTCCAGCCGGCCTGGCCGCCGCGCAGCAGGTGAATCGCGCCGGACACCGCGTGACGGTCTTTGAGCGAGATGACTACATAGGCGGTCTGCTCGCGCTGGGAATCCCGGAATTCAAACTCGAGAAGCGCGTAGTTCAGCGCCGCATCGATCTCCTCCGCGACGAGGGGATCGAATTCAAGACAGGCGTAAACGTCGGTTTCGATATTCCGGCCGGCGATCTGCGCGATCGATTTGACGCCGTTCTTCTGACCGGAGGCGCGACTTTGGCCCGGGATTTGCCCATTCCGGGGCGCGACCTCGACGGCATACACCTAGCCATGGACTATCTGTCCCAGCAGAATAAGATCCTGGCCGGGGAGACCGTTCCCGACTCGGAGCGATTATCGGCGCAGAGTAAGAACGTGGTCATTCTTGGAGGCGGCGACACTGGCGCCGACTGTCTGGGAACGGCCCACCGCCAGGGAGCCAAAGAGGTATTCCAGTTCGAACTGCTGCCCAGGCCGCCCGAGGAGCGTTCGCCCGACAATCCCTGGCCATACTGGCCGATCGTTATGCGAAACTCCGGCGCCCACGATGAGGGCGGCATTCGCGATTACAGCATCATGACAAAGCGCTTCACCGGCTCGGATGGGCATGTTGAGCGACTCCACGCGGTGCGCCTCGAATGGGAAGGACCGGACGAATCCGGTAGCCCCTCCATGCGGGAGATTCCGGGGAGTGAATTCGAGATCGAGGCTGAGCTGGTGCTCCTGGCGCTCGGGTTCGTCTCGCCCGAGCGCGACGGCATGATCGCCGAGCTTGGCGTCGCGCTCGACCCGCGCGGTAACGTGGCCGTCGAAGCCGACATGATGACCAGCGTTCCAGGCGTTTTCTCCGCCGGCGATATGGCTCGAGGAGCGTCTCTCGTGGTATGGGCGATAGCCCAGGGACGAGAAGCGGCGCGCGGGATCGACGCCTATCTCATGGGCCTCACGAACCTTCCGCCGAGCTCGAGCACCGCGGGGCTGGTTTCGACCGGGCGCTAGGCGGCGAAGCGGCCAGGCTCCCCGATCAGCCGAAGCCCCTGACTTGGGCGAAAGGCTCGAGCCCGAGTTTTCGCGCGAGCGCCTGCGACGCCTTGTTGCGGGACTCGTAGCTGTAGAACGGGACCTTGCCCGCTTTCATCAATTCCGCAGCCCAGGACGCCACCGCATGCAGGGCATATCCCCTGCGCCGGTGCTCGGGGAGCGTCCTGACCCAGGCCTCGGCCGCCGAACCGTTTTCCCGCACCGACTCGCACACGGAAACGAGCTTGCCGCACTCGAAGACGCCGGCTACAACGTTTCCACTATCCACGCTCGGCCGGAGGGATGCAGCCAGTTCGGGTTGCTCTGCCTGGATCGAAGCCAGGTGCTCGGGCCGCACGATCTGCGCTTTCGGGAACCAGGATCGACTCGGTACATGCGAAAACGCGCACGCCTCGCCACTGAAGGTCAATCGGCTCGATCTCCCCGGCCCGATCACCGAAGCGAGCTCCTCCGGCCTGGTGAACGCCAGTTCGGGGTCCAGCGCAAGTACCCGAATTCGGATCTCCTCTGAAAGCTGAATGTCCACGAAAATGTCGTATTCATCTTTTCGCCGGTACACGGCGACCGCGGCGCGTTCGGTTGAGCCAGGGTAGTGCTCGATCAGCCCGGGTCCCGTTACCCGGTACTCGAGCGCGACCTGGAGTGCGATCAGCTGCGCGGGCGGCCGGGCATTCACCAGGCCTTCACGCAAGTTGGGGATAGTGCAGCCGCCCCTGCCGGTTCGTGTCCGCCCGCAGCAAATAGCCGCCGATCGTCGTGACATAGAGGGTGGTCAGATCCGGACCGCCAAAGGAACAGTTGGTCGGACCGTCCACGGGAACGGGATGCGTCTCGACTATGCGTCCGTCCGGTTCGAAAACGTAGATCATTGGGCCCGGTCCGCCGGAATCATCACCGGCCGTGGCAATCAGGTTTCCCTTCGTATCTAGGCACATTCCATCGATTCCACGATACGGTGCGAAATTGTGCAGCACGGTGTGCAGTCCCAGCGATCCGTCCTCGCGAATCGGGTAGCCGCGCAACTCGCGCTTCTCGCCCGGTGAAAAGCCCGCCTGGGACACGAAAAGGATGTCTTCGTCAATGGACAGTAGGATCCCGTTCGGACGCGTCGTGTCAAAGACGACTCGTTCGATCGCCCAACTGCCCCCGGCTCCGGAATCGAGTCTGTACACAGACATGTGATCGAGCTCGATGCCCGATTGATCGCCATAGCGCGGATCGGTGAACCAGACTCTGCCCGCCGAATCGATGGCCAGATCGTTCGGACTGTTCAATCGCCGGCCTTCGTACGAATCCGCCAGAACGGTCACCGCGCCGTTCTTCTCATATCTGACGATCCTGCCGGTGTTTTGCTCGCAGGCGTAGAGCCTTCCATGTTCGTCGAGCATCAGCCCGTTCGCCCGGTTGGTTTCCTCTTGGAAAACTTCACACTCGCCGGATTCCAGATCGAAACGCATGATTCGGCTGTTGTCGATATCGGTAAACAGGAGGCCCTCGCCGTCCCACGCCGGACCCTCGGTTAGGGTGAACGGACCGCCGATCGGCACGAATTCCCAGCTCACGAAATCACACGCGCTGCGGCGGCGCGGTCGACGATATTGCGATACGTGCAGCCGCGCGACACGACGGTTCCGGTCGCCCTGCGGAATCAGGCAGCTTTGCTCTTACTAACACGAAAACCCCGTTGCCCACGTCAGACGATTCGTCGTTCGAGCCGAAGGATTCTATCCCGCGCGAACGGCCGAAAAAACGGAATGAACTTCCGTTCCATTTAGTCCCGCGCGGGTCGTTCAGGCGGTGACAATGAACCCATCGCCCGCACGTATAGGTCGTAGTCGGAACGTGTGAAGAGCACATGGCGTACTTCGGTGAACCCGCCGTCGGAGATTTCCTCGATGGACGTCGTCAGGGCTATCCGCGCCGCTTTATCCTTCGGGAACCGGTAGATGCCGGTGCTGATGGCCGGGAACGCGATTGTTCGTAGGCCTTCGGCGCGCGCGAGGCGTAGGCTCTCCCGATACGCCGACGCCAGCAGGTCCTCTTCGTCGGCACGCCCGCTCGCCCAAATCGGACCGACGGTGTGAATCACGTTCTTGGCGTTCAGCCGGCCCGCCGTGGTGACAACCGCACGGCCCGGTGGGCAGCCGCCCTCCCGCGAACGGATTTCGTCGCATTCGACCATGATCTCGGGACCTCCGGCCATGTGGATGGCGCCGTCGACCCCGCCACCACCCGCGAGCATCGCATTGGCCGCATTGACGATCGCGTCAACTTCCTGGACCGTGATGTCTCCCTCTACGACTCGCAGGAGGGTATCGCCGAACTGAAGTCGATCAGCCGTCATGATTGGCGCGTCCGCCGGATTCCCCTTCGATTAGCGACATTCGGTGCCAGGTCGTTAGTATCGAGCGCTTCGAAGTTTAGGCCCTCACAAATGACCATACCTCCATTCAAAGAACGGCTTGAGAGCGCCCTGCGCTCGACCGATCTCGAGCTGGCATTGAACCGCGCTCTTCCGTCCTTGGCGGAACGCCGAAACGAGCTTTTCGAGGCCGAGGACTTTCCTGCCCGGCAGCGCGAAGCGGCGCAGATCAGGGCGAGCGCCATCGACCGCCTGCCCGAGTTGATCGAACAGTTCACGGCCGAGGCCGAGGCCGTGGGCTGCGCCGTTTATTTGGCCGGCGACGCCGCCAAGGCGTGCGAGATCGCCGGTCAGATCGCGACGGCCTGCAATGCCAAAACGATCGTCAAGGGAAAGTCGAATCTCGCCGAGGAGATCGGCCTCAACGAACATCTGGAAGGAATGGGATTCCGGGTCGTCGAGACCGATTTGGGTGAGTGGATCGTGCAGCTGGCCAAGGATCGACCGTCGCATACGCTCGCGCCCGCTCTGCACATGACCAAGCAAGAGATCGCCGCCCTGATATCAAAAGCAGTGGGCCGCGAAATTCCTGATGATCGCGAGGCGCTCGTGGCCGCCGCGCGCGACGCGTTGCGGCATGAATTCTTCGAGGCGGATGTCGGAATCTCCGGCGGAAACTTCGCGATCGCGGACACCGGAACCCTTGTGCTCGTAACGAACGAGGGCAACGGCAGGCTTCTATCCACGCTTCCTCCCGTGTACATCGCGATCGTTGGAATCGAAAAGATCGTCCCCACCTTGCAGGATGTCACCGACATTCTTCCCATGCTCACCGGCAGCGCCACCGGACAGAAGATCAGCACCTACGTCTCGCTCACAACAGGACCCAGTCGCAGCGCCGATGTGGAAGGAATCCCAACCTTGGGGGCGCACGGACCGCTCGAAGTTCACGTGATTCTCGTGGACAACGGCCGGTCCGAGATGCGCGAGGACCGAGATTTCAGATCAGCGCTCAACTGCGTCAAGTGCGGCGCCTGCTCCAACGTTTGCCCGCCATTCCGCATCGTGGGCGGTCACGCGTTCGGATACATCTATACAGGGCCGATCGGAATCGCCGTCACCGGTCACCACCACGGCTTCGAAAACATCGCCGAAGCGCAATCACTGTGCGTCGGTTGCGGCGCCTGCGAGGCTGTGTGCCCGGTCGGCATCCCTCTGCCGGGTCTCATAAGCGAGGCCCGATTCAGGGTGACGGCGGAGAAGAAGCGCGGCGGCCTCAAGCGGTCGATCGTGCGCGGGATATCCAGCGCCAAACGCATGGAAATCGGCCTCAGAACGTTGTCGATCGCACAGCTGCCGGCAACGTGGGGCGGCGACTTCGTTCGCATGCCGGTTCCAGGCGTCAAGACCGATTGGCGCAAGCTTCCGGCCGTTTCGCGCAAACCGCTGCGTGACCGCCGCGAAAAATTAGAATCCATACGACCGCCAACGATAAAAGGCTCCTCGGCCGAAAACGTAAGCGTCGCCTATTTTCCAGGGTGCATCACCGACTGGATATACCCCGATATGGGCGAGGCCGCCGTGTCCGTCATTCGGGCCTGCGGCGCCACGGTCACGTACCCCGACGCGCCCTCGTGCTGCGGCCTGCCCGCGCTCAACGCGGGCGAACACGACGATGCGGTTCGCATGGCCCAACAGACCATCGAGGCCTTCGAGTCTTCGGGCGCGGATTACATTCTCAGCACGTCGGCAAGCTGCGCGGTGGCCATCAAAGACGACTATGCCCACCTCTTCCGGGATATGCCCGGCTGGCACGATCGTGCTCGGACGGTGGCGCGCAGGATCGTCGATTTCAGCGGATTCATGCGGGATGTGGCGAGACTGCCCGACGGCGCATTGAAGGTGGCCGGTCCCAAAACCCGGGTCACCTATCACGACGCCTGTCAAACGAGCAACTTTCTCAGAATCCGTGATGAACAGCGCCGCCTGGTAACTGACGTCATGGGTATGGAATTGCACGAGATGGTCGACTCCGAAATGTGCTGCGGATTCGGAGGAACTTTTTCGTTCGATCATCCGGAGGTCTCGTCGCGTCTGCTTGACCGGAAGTTGCTCAACGCCGAGGGAACGACTGCGGCCGTCATCGTGTCGGACAACCCAGGTTGCATCATGCAGCTGCGGGGCGGAATCCGGGCGCGGCGGGGCGATCTGGAGGTGCTGCACCTCGCCGAGCTTATGGCCCGCCACCTTCCGTAGCCGTTGAATTCGTTATGGCTCCGGTCCGCGCTGTGCCCGTGTCTCGTAGCGCAGCGTCTCGGGCACGAAAAAGGCCAGCGTGATCACGGCCGCCAATCCGAAACCGGCCACGGCGATGGCCGCAGCCTCAAAACCCCATAGGTCAGCCATTCCACCGACCAAAAGCGGACCACCCGTGCTGCCAGAGTCGCCGATGAGCCTCCAGAATCCCAGGAACTCCCCACGGGCTTCCGGAGGCGCCAGATCGGCCCCCAGCGTCATCATGCTGCCCGACCCAAGGCCGTTGCCCAAACTCATCACCGCCGCGGCGATGAACAGCGAAGTGGCGTCCACCGCCACCGAAACCAGGACCATGCCGGCTGTCAGGATGACAAAGGCAGGGACCGACGCGAACTTGCGACCGAACCGATCCATGATGAATCCCGCGGGATAGAAGAGCACCATGTCGATGAGTGCGGAGGCCCCAATGATGATTCCGAGCGTATCCACGTCAAGCCCGATGGCGAACGATCCAAACAGCGGTAGCAGGGTGGTCCGCCCGCCGCGGAGAAGTTGGATGAAAAGCTGGGCGGTCGACGCGGATGTCAGTTCCGCCGGCGACTCACGGACCGCCTTCACGAGCGCGCCCAAAATCAAGCCGCCGCCCATAAGCGGTCTTGCCGCGGACTCACGTTTGATGAACACCGCCGCCACTGCAAGCGCCCCGAATGCCGCGAGTGCGCTGGCGAGCAGGGCGACGCGCATTCCGGGTCCCTGTGCTAGGACACCGCCGACGATCGGACCGGCGAACATGCCCGCTCGCGAAACCCCGCCGAAAAGTGCCGACACACGTCCGCGCTGGTCCACGGGCACTGATGCCGCGATGAAGGCGAATCTCGAAATCGTCCAAAGCGCCGCTCCGACGCCGCCCACGAACCGATAGGCGACCAATAGCGGGAACAGGCCCGCAAACGGGAGCGCCAGGGATGAAAGCGCCACGATTCCGGAGCCGGCGATCATCACGGGACGGCCTCCGGCCCTGGCGATCACGAACCCGGCAGGCACGCTTGCCGCCAGAGTGCCGACTCCCTGAATCCCAATGGCGACCGTGACCAGCGTGAAGGACACTCCGAACGAATGGGCAAAAAGCGGCAGTGTGGGAAGGAGGATTCCCTGGCCGAGTGAAAACAGAAATGTGGGGAGATAGAGGGGAAGTATTAGCCGGAGAATCAGATTCGATGGATTGCCGGTGCGGCTACTCACCCCGCCCGCCAACTAACCGTGACTCCATCGCAGTTCCGCCTGAATCGTTCCCAGTTGGTACCGAACCTCTTTACTTGCCGCGCATGGGCTTCCCCTCCGCTCGGCACCGCCGAAGATACACTGCGTCGCAGCTGCGCGCGGGCGCACCCATCGACATGCGATTGACCAGGAGGACGCTTATGGGACCCGAGAGACATGGATTCGCGTTACGCGTCAAGCCGGACCGCATAGGCGAATACACGCGATATCACCGCGAGGTCTGGCCCGAGGTTTTGGAGGCCATCCGCGAGGCCGGAATACGTAACTATTCGATCTTTCTCAAAGACGATCTTCTGTTCGGGTACTACGAGTACGTCGGCCCGCCCCATGAGTACGCTCAGCGCCTGGAAGCGATGGCGACTGCCCCGCGGATGCGTGAATGGTGGGACCTCATGGAGCCGATGCAGACCCCCCTGCCCACGCGAAAGGACGGAGAATGGTGGTCCGAAATGGAGGAGGTGTTCCATACGGACTGACGTCTCAGATTGGCTGCGTTCCCACCCTTTGCCGCACAAGGCCGCGCCATGGAGTTATTACGTACGGCCGGAAGGATGTGTTGCGCCTACCTATTGGGCCGCCTGACGACCTGGCCAAACAGATCATCTATGGCGGCCGCAGTCGAGGCGGCCGCTAGAGCGCTGGCGTGGAGGTTACGGCGCCCAGGCTGGCTGACGACACGAGGGCGGCGTATTTGGCCATCGCGCCCGACGTATAGCGCGGTTCGGGCCTTGTCCACGCCTTCCGCCGCGCTTCCAACTCGTCGTCCGAGAGCTGCACGTCCAGGGTTCGATTCTTCACGTCAACAGATATGGTGTCTCCGTCTCGCAGGAACGCGATCGGGCCTCCGCGATACGCTTCCGGCGCCACATGCCCGACCATCATCCCGTGCGTGGCGCCTGAGAATCGCCCATCGGTCATGAGCGACACCGAATCGCCCATTCCCGCTCCCACAAGTGCGGCGGTGACGCCGAGCATTTCGCGCATTCCCGGTCCCCCAGCGGGTCCCTCATACCTGATAACTATGAAATCACCGTCCCGGATCGACTGCGACTGAACCGCACTGAAGCACGCTTCCTCGCTGTCGAACACTCGGGCCGGACCGCTGAAACTCTGCCGGTCGTGCCCGGCGAGCTTTACGACGCATCCCTCCGGCGCTAGGTTTCCGCGCAGTATCGCCAGGCCGCCGGTTTCCTTTATCGGGCGATCTATAGGCACGATCACCTCCTGGCCGCCGGTCTCCTCGGCGTCCGCGGCGATCTCGGCCTGTGTGTTCCCGTCGACGTTCCGCACGTCGCCGTCGATCAGGTCGCGCTTTAGCAATTCGCGCGCCACCAAGGCCACGCCGCCGGCCTCGAAGATATCCGTCGCCACGAAGCGGCCGCCGGGCTTTAGGTCCGCCACGACGGGGACGCGCTGAGCGATCTCGTCAAAGTCATCTATGGATAGCTGGACCCCTGCCTCATGAGCTATCGCAAGCAGATGTAGGACGCCGTTGGTGGACCCGGCAGTGGCGGCCACGGCCGCGATGGCGCTCTCGAACGCCCTCCTGGTCATGATCTGTCTGGGACGGACATCATTTTGCAGCAGGCTCATCACGAGCCGGCCGCAGTCGGCGGCCGCTTCCAGCTTTCCCGGATGGGTTGCCGGAATGCCGTTGTAGCCGGCCGGTGATATGCCGAGGAATTCAAGCGCGATGGACATCGTGTTGGCCGTGAACTGCCCGCCGCAAGCGCCCGCTCCCGGACAAGCCACATTCTCGAGTTCCAGAAGCTCGTCGTCGTCCATCTTCCCGGCGGCGTGGGCGCCAACCGCCTCAAACACGTCCTGGATGGTCACGTCGCGCCCGCGAAATTTTCCTGGAGCGATGCTGCCTCCGTAGAGGACCAGCCCGGGAATGTTCATTCGCGCGAGCACCATGGCGCCCGCGGGGATGGTCTTGTCGCAGCCGACTATCACCACCAGGGCGTCGAAGTTGTGCCCCAGGGCCGCAAGCTCGATAGAATCCGCGATGACCTCGCGGCTCACAAGTGAGGCTTTCATCCCCTCGGTTCCCATCGCCACGCCGTCGGAGACGGAAATGGTGTTGACCTCGACCGGCATTCCTCCGGCCGCCCGAATGCCATCCTTGACCTTGACGGCCAGCTCGCGGTGGTTGAAGTTGCACGGCATGGTCTCAATCCACATGTGGGCCACGCCGACCAATGGCTTCGTGAGATCCTCGGCCGTGAATCCGATGGATTTCAGATACGATCGCGCCGGGGCGCGATCCGGCCCTTCGGTCATCACGGCGCTGCGCCGTTTGACGGCATTCGTCATGCTCTTCTCCAAGGATCGAGATCCACAGGTTTGGTCAAAGGAATAATTCTAATCTTTCCGCGAATCTAACCATCAGGAAACCCTCCCATCCGAAAGACCGAACGGAGGTTCAGGCGTTATAGCGGAGCAGCTCGAGCAGCGTGCCTTCGGGATCGCGAAAGTAGAGCGCGGTCTTCGCACCGTCGGGCGTAGTCTGCGGCTCGCACATAGGCACGCCGCCGGCCGCGATCATCTCGCTGACCGCCTGTTCGAGGTCATCGACCTCGAACATCACATGGCTCGCATGCATGGAATTCGCAGGGCGCTCCGGTGATCCATCGGGATGGGATACATAGTTAAGTAGTTCGATGGCCGACCGGCGGTCCTCGTTGCCCAGTATCGCTATCTCGACCCTGGCGCCGTGGAGGCCCGACATGTTGTCCATGAACGGCCCATGCCGCTCGAACCGTGTTTCAAGCTCAAGGCCGAATACCCGTGTGTAGAAGCGGATCTGTGCATCGAGATCCCGGACTACTATTCCTGCGTGGCCGAACCTGGCGTTCACGAGCGGATGTCTCCCAATTGCAGCGCCGGCGGTGTTGATATTGCCTGGCTAGGCCGGCGCCGATTGCCTTTCGTAAATCATGGCCTTGCAAACCCCAGAGCGCTTATAGAAGACTCGACGCAGCCCCGCGCCCTCCACTATTTCGTCGATTGCCACCTGAGGGTGGATGTAGGCGCGGAACTCGCGCCGCACAAGCCGCAATGCAGCATTTACCAATCCAATGATCAGGCGCGAAGCGATGTTTTCGACCGGCAGGACGATGGCGTAGAACCGACGCGCATGCTCAGCGGACGGTTTCACCAGTCCCGGCATGTCCGGATAACAGCAGATCGACCGATCGAGAACAACGATATCGGCGGCCTCGATATCGGACTGAATTCGAGTAAAGTCGGCTAGCTGATAGTCGACGGCGTCGGCGAAGCCCAGTTCGGACGCAAGCCGCTCCGCCTCGCCGACGTACGTATCCACCACCTCGACGCCCACCACCGCGCCGGCGCCGCTCCGAAGGAGTTCCAGGTGCAGCGATCCCACGCCAAAGCCGATATCCAGGACGCTGGCCCCCTCGATTTCCGCCGACTGCAGAAAGTCGACGATCGGCCGCGTGCGTTTGGGGAGACCCTTCTTGCGAAAAGCCTCCGCCTCCTTTCGCGGCGTGGAACCACCGAACATCTTGGGAAGACCATTGATCGAACAGCAGTCCATTACGTACCAGGCGCTCCCTTCGACATTTCGTCGGCCAGATACCGGGCCGCCGCATTGTAGCCCGGCGCTCCCATCACGCCCCCGCCCGGATGGGTACCGGCGCCGCAGAGATACAGACCTTTAATGGGCGTCCTATACTGTGACCAGCCGTGAACGGGTCGATCCGAAAGCAACTGGCCCGGGAGGATCTCACCGTGGAATATGTTGCCGCCAGTCAGATAAAAGCGGCGCTCCAGATCCACCGGCGACAGCACCTCTCGGTCGACTATCGCGTCGACCACATTGGGCGCGTACTCCGCGAGCGTGTCGATAACGCGATCGGCGACCTCATCCCTCCGTTCGTCCCAGGTCCCGGTGGCCAACCTATATGGCGCGTACTGCGCGAATATTGACATCACGTGCATGCCTTTCGGGGCCAAGCCGGACTCGGACGCCGATTGAATGTAGACCTCCATGAACGGATTGCGTGATGCTTCGCCCGCCTGCGCATCGGTGAAGGCCGCATCCAGATACGCCAAAGTCGGACAGATATCGACGGTTCCACGATGCTGCGGACCGGGCTCCTTTCCCCGCATAGCCAGATAGTCAGGCAACTTGGATAGGGCGCAGTTGATCTTCATCACGCAGCCGTCCATCTTGATGGCGCCTACTTGTGAAACGAAGTCGTCCGGGAGTGCCCGCTCGTCCACAAGGGTCAGAAACGTGCGCTTCGGATCCGCGTTGGAAAAGATCGTATCGGCCCGGATGGTGGCGCCGTCCGCGAGTTCCACTCCCGTAGCGCGTCCTGACTCGACCTCGATTCCGGTCACCTCCGCGCCGCATCGAATGATTGCTCCGTACTTCTCGGCGGAGGCGGCCAGGGCGGTCGTCAGCGATCCCATGCCGCCGCGCACGTAGCCCCAGACGCCCGTGCCGCCGAACAGCCCGCCCATGTAGTGATGGGCCATGACGTAGGCGGTGCCTGGCGAATACGGGCCCGCCATAGTCCCAATGACGCCCTGCGTTGCCAATGCCCCTTTGATTACATCCGACTCGAAGTACTCGTCCAGCAGTTCGGCCACGCTGCTTCGAAAGATCTTTTCCACGATCACCGCATCTGCTCGCCCGAGCCCTTCCATGATCCGGTCGACGTCCTCGGGCGGGGACAGCAGCAGCGGGCGCAGCAGCCTCGTGGCGCGATTCCAGAATGCCTCAAATTTCGGGTACGCCTCCGCGTCCGCGGCCGAGAACTTGGCGATCTCTCGCTGCGCCGCCCGGATGTCGCGCCAGAGGATCAGATGCCGCCGGTCGGGAAGCGGCACGAACATTCCCGGATCCTTCGGGTAATAGCTCAAGCCGAAGCGGCCCAGAGAAAGGTCCTCGACGATGCGCGGTTCGAAGAGGCTGATGGAGTAGGCGGCGGTCGAGAGTTTGAATCCTGGGAAGGGCTCTTCGGTCACGCAGGCTCCCCCGACGACATCTCTGCGCTCCAGAACCAGCACGGATTTGCCTGCACGCGCCAGGTAGGCGGCGGTCACGAGTCCGTTGTGCCCGGCTCCGACGATCAGCACGTCGAGGTTGATGGCTTGACTCCTGAGATTTCGAAGGTCTGGTCCCGACTACAAAATGACCACGCGTCCGCGGGTGCGGCCGACGCAACCCAGATGGTAGCGAAGCTGTCTCGGCCAGATACACACCCCAGCATCGACCTGATCCCGACGCAGTCGGTTTTCCGCCATGATCGGGACCCCTCCCACGGCCACTCGAGCGCGCCTGCAGCGGAACGTACACGTGGCGCGCAGTTGAACCGTGCCCTGTTCATCGCCGGCCATGGGCGGAAGCGGTCAGCACGTGCGTTGACCGTGCTCGAGCGGCGCAGGTAAAGTCGCAAGGTGATGAGTGGCAAGTCTTACCGGAACCAGTTCATCGGTCGAGGGGCATCCTACGCATATATGGAGCCGGCCCGGCCGGGAGCGCGGCGCATCTAAGTCGCCGCATCGGCAGGGCCGGCAAGCAGAGGCAGACGCCTCTGCTTTTTTGCTTTCGAATTTGAGCGAAATCCCAAGCACCCAACGAGGAATTGCATAAACAATCATGGATATTCAGCAGGCTGACGATTGGGCGATGGCGGATTCCGGAGGATCAGCCGCGGCAGCCGGAGACCTGTCGGAGAAGGGCGCCGGTCCAGAAAGCGGATCATCGCCGACCCCGGGCCTCTTCGACGAACTGAAACGGAGAGGACTGGTTCAGGATTTCTCAAACCCCGACTTGGGGAGGATTCTCGACGAAACGCGCATCGTGCTCTACTGCGGGTTCGACCCAACCGCCGACAGCCTCCAACTGGGGAACCTCATTCCCCTGACAGCCCTGAAACGATTTCAGGACGCCGGCCACAGGCCGATCGTAGTCATGGGCGGGGGCACGGGCATGATCGGCGATCCCTCCGGCAAAAGTGACGAGCGAAATCTGCTGGACGAGGACACCATCCAGAAAAATCTCGAATCACAGAAGGAACAGTTCGAGCGGGTCCTCGACTTCGACTCAGGGGCCGACGGCGCCATCCTTGTCAACAATCTGGACTGGCTCACGGAACTCAATCTCATCGATTTCTTGAGGGATGTGGGCAAGTCGTTTCCGGTTTCGGTGATGATGTCCCGTGAATCGGTGAAGCAGCGGATGGGATCCGAGGGCGGCATCAGCTTTACGGAGTTCTCGTACCAGATTCTCCAGGCCTACGATTTCTACCACCTGTACAGCACTTATGCGTGCCGCCTTCAGGTGGGCGGTTCCGACCAGTACGGCAACATCCTCGCCGGCGTCGACTACATTCGCCGCAGAACCGGCAGCGAACACGGCGCCAGCGCCCTGACCTTTCCGCTCGTGACCACCGCTACCGGCGAAAAGTTCGGCAAGACGGCGTCCGGAACGCTTTGGCTCGATGCGCGCCGCACATCTCCCTACGAGTGGTACCAATACTGGCTGAACGTGGACGACCGCGACGCCGCGCGGTACCTCAGATACCTGACGTTCCTCGATCTGGACGAGGTGGACGAGATCGAGTTGCGTTTCGATAACGACCCGAGCGGACGGCTGGCGCAAAACGTTCTGGCTCAAGAGATGACGGCCTTCGTCCACGGAAGCGAGGAAGCGGAAAAAGCGGCCAAATCCTCAAAGAGCCTTTTCACAAAGGGCGTGGCCGCATCTGGAAGCCATTCCGACGCGGTGGAGTCGGGAGCCCCCGCGATCGAGGTCCCGGCGGAGGTGCTGGAATCGGGCTATGACCTCGTCGAGGCTCTGCTCGTGTCGGGATTGGCCGGTTCGAAGACCGGGGCCAAGCGGCTGATACGCCAGGGGGGCGTGAGCATCAACGGGATCAAGATCGGATCGGACAAGCGCTCGATCGACGCCGCCGACGTGACCGAGGAACAATCGTGCCTGATTTCCGTGGGACCGAGGCGACGCGCGGTCATAAGGTTTACGTTGTAGGCGTCTCGGGCCGCCAGACCATTTCGCTACCGCCTTCCAATACGGAATCCGCCGCTTAAGTTCAACGGCTCGGGATCTCCGCTCGCGGGGGTCAAACAGACGATCGCTAACCGCGATCAGGTCGATTCAGCTGACTCCAAGCATGCCTCGACGATCGGCCCATCCGCGACCTGGCAGGTCACGAGCATTCTGGCCATTGCATGGATTCCACGGCCGCTGGCTTTAGCGCTTTGGCGTCACTCTCTCGGAATAACGCGGTTTCCTATATCTATCTCGCGCAGCAACACCTTCTCGACCAAGATCCCTCTGGGCTCGAGGTCTCTTCGGAGCTGCTGCAGGATCTCGTCTCCTATTTCATCGCCGAGGACCCCGATCAGCTGTTCGAAGGTGTACTGGGCGACCACGTCCCTGACGGCGTTTCGGATGGCAGGACCGATGATGATTCCCGCGTAATTCGGTCCAATCGTGCTAAACACCACCGGGGCGCTGGCTTGCTCAAGCGCGAACCACACCGTCAGGTCGAGGCCGACGGAAAGTCCTTCCGACGTCAGAGTTCTTATTGTGTCGCCGGCGAGGACGCTGGCTTCTTCTGCCGCTGATCCCATGGTGAACTGCTGCGTGCGGACGTTCATGGATTCTAAGCTGGCCCACGGCGCCTCCAAGACCAGTCCCGGGGGGCGGGGTTCGGGGTCCACCACACCGAACGTGTGAACTACGCCCACTTCGCCCGCTCCAACGATCCTCACCATCGACAGCGCCAAGAGCGCAATTCCAACTACAACGAGCACCCCAACACCGATGAACGCCGCCGGCCGACGACGCCTTCTAGCAGGCTTCTCGTCCGGCTGCATCGTGGCCCGAGATTGCGAAGGCTGTTCCAAAGGCGATCCGCAGGAACCACAGAAACGTGCGCCTGACGGGTTGTCATGACCGCACGCCGCGCAAATGGACATAGCAGTTTCGCCCCTCCCTCCGAGGGTGACATGCATCAATCCGGCGGATGCCGGGAATCTGGCTGGAAGCGAGACGTCCCAGACGCGGACCGCATTTTAAATAGAGTGGCCGCCTACGAAGATTTCCGACGGAGTGCCGAACACCTAACGGCTCACGGCCGGCCGCCGAGAACCAAACCCTCAGGTGAGCCGAGACTGCCGGTCTTGAACAAGAAGATGCCGCACGCCCATGCAAACGTCACGAACGCCGCCAGCAGAATGAACATTAATTCCGGATGTGACTCAGTTAGGAATCCGTGCATGAGTGCGCCGGTCAGCATCGCGAGGGAATGGGGAAACAGCATCAAGCCGACCATCCTTCCAGCTTCACCCTCCTCTGCGATCTCCTTTGCAAGCGGCGTCATTTGGCCGGAGAGAGTCCACGCCGCCGCGATCGCGAAAGTTCCCGACACGAACATCGCCGCCAGGCTGCCCTGGCTCGCTGCCAGCATCAGTGAAGAGACCGCGATGGCCGGCAGGCTCGCCAGTACCACTCGTTTACGTCCGATGCGGTCGGAGATACCGCCGACGACAAACATGGCCACCGTTGCGAAGATCAAGCTGATTGAGGAGAACCAGCCCACCGCCACCGTGCTCCCGGAAAGCGAGTGGATCAAGAATGGCACCGCCAGGACCACCGCCCCATAGAAGCACGTCCGCAGGTACTGCATCGCCACGAACGCAACCACATGCCTGCGGCGAAGCATTGTCAAGTATCCGCTCAGTACGGTGCGCAAACGCGGTCGCTCCGCCGTCGCGCCCGCGCGGACATCGTCAAGGAGCAGGAGCAACGCCAGCGCCACCGGAATGCTCGCCGCCAGCATAATTCCGCCCAGCAGCGAGTAGGACGCCGACTCAAGAATCATGCCGGCGACGGGAGCCCCGATGGCCGCACCCAAGGTGCTGCCCATGAAGTAGATCGCAGTGGCCGAGGCGAGCCGATTGGCCGGCGCCGAAACGACGAGGTATGTCTGGCTGCCGCCGCCTCCAAAGCCGCGTGTGACGCCTCTGGCCACCGCCAGCCCAATGAGCACCCAGAAGTTGCCGCTTAGAAACACAATGGCTGCAAGGGGCGCCCCGAGCGCGCCAAGCAGCAGTGCCCGCTTCGGCCCCAAAGAATCGCTGACGGCCCCACCGATCAGCAGGAACACCGCGCCAAGCAGAAGCGTGATGGTTTGGATCCCAGCCGTGAAAACCTGTGTGGTGCCGAGCTTTTCATGCACGTACACGGGAAGGAATGGAGCGAAAGGTCCAACGATCGCGCCGCTGACGAACGTGAGGATTAGGAAGACGCGGAAGTTCCTTCCGGCCAGGGTTACACCGAAGATATCGCGCAGCGCCGCGCGCACCTGATTCGATCCCCGGGTCAACATGCCGCTATTAGAACGCTGACGTAGGCCCGATTGCGAGGCGCCCTCGTATTGGGGAGTTCTTTGAAATCGAACCCTCGGCGGACGACAAAATCGGTCGGGGACGATAGGTCAGGCGCTCGGCAGCGCCTTTTTCGCCCAACCCGGCGCGGGAGGGAAAGTCAGAATCTCCACACCGTAGAGCGAAGGCCAAATCTTGCTGTCGGCGAACGTACTAGGTGTTCTGACCTTCGCCCCAAGTACCGCATATGCGTAAACGGTCGGACCCATCTTCGAGCGTTTCATACCAATTACGATAGGCGCCCGTCACCGACCATTGCCGGGCTAGTCGTCCACCTAATAAGCAGTGGCCGTACCCGATCCATCGGGTCTTGAATCTATCCGAGGAGCCCCACGAACGCCCTTAGTAAGTTCGGGTCAAAATGGCCCGCCATCTCCCTTCCCATGACGGCGAGCGCTTCGTAAGCGGAGTAAGCACGACGGCGAGGAGTCTTGCTCGTCAGGGCGTTGAAGACACTTGCAATCGCTACAACGCGAGCCGGAAGGCTGATGCTCTCAGCGACCAAGCGGTCAGGATATCCCTTGCCATCCATCCTCTCGTGGTGGTGCCGTAGGACATCGACCACAGCGCTATTCAGACTGACGCCCTCGGCAACTTGTTCGATATTCCATTGTGTGTGCCGCCTCATGAGCGCGTGTTCAGCAAATTTGAGCTCACCGGCGCGTCCGGCGAATTCCTGCAGCCGCCCCGCCATCCCTATGTCGTGAAGGAATGCGCCAACAGCCGAGTCCGGATTGTCCCTGATAGCCGATGCGTCCACCTTGGCGAAGAGGGCCAGCGAGGAGATGCAGACGTTGGCGGCGTGCCTTGCCGGTTCGTGATCTTGCCCGACTGGGGGTAGCGGAATCGGCTCCTCCAACCGCCCCAACCAGGATGTTGCGTGCCCCAGAATGGGGATACAGATCCGCAGACTGGCGGGGTCTGCGTCGTCGAATACTTGTATTGCCAGCTGTTGCGTCGTGGTAGTCGCCACGGCGGCCTTACGGTCGGAGTCTGTGCTCCCGTGTAGAAACGAAGCCAGGTGCTGTCCTATGTGTTCGAAATAATCCTGACGCTGTGAAGTCGGGGTCCAGACTTTGGAGCCCGAAACCGAGTACAGGCGCTGCCTTGTTTGGCCATCGAAATTGGTCTCCCGCGGCAGAATGGGAATCGTGAACGAATCGTGCTTGGTATACGAGTCAAACGGCAGGCGCTTGTCGGGTGGCAGGGTGGCGGCATCCACCTCAATCAATTCGCGGTGTTCATGCGCATCCAACGAGGCGTCACGATAACTATTCGACGCCATGGCTTCGCTGACTTTCCTCGTCTTCGATTTCGGATGGTAGATCGTTCATGATGCATCAATCGCCCGCGATGGCCATCGCCCGAATAGACTATAAATGGAGAAAATCCGTAAATTTCCGCCGTTGAGTTGAGTATCTAATCATGAACCGCTACAGACATTAACGGATACAGATACGGCGCTTTCTGGTAATGACTGAAGGGCACGTAGGCTATACCAAAAATGCGAATAGTCGCAGCCCGAGCGCTGGGACACTTGGGCCAGCTGTGATCCGCGTGCACTCCACCCTCAGAGACGCGGCCTCCCGCGGCGATGATCCGGGGGCGGGTGCACGAGCGCGCCAGGTCCCGCGCCGCCGCAGGGCTCCTGGACGCGCCCCCCCAGCGAATGCCCTTCGCGGTCACGGCCATCCCCGTCGACGGCGGCTTTGGGTGGATCGCCGGGTTCAAGCAGGCGGCGGCGTCCGACTGGTTCCACGATCTCGGGCCCGGGTGGCATTTCACTGCCCGCGACTTCAAATTCCGGGATCCCCCGGCACATCCAATTGACATCCACGGCCGCGCAGTGTGAGCCATTCCGCGGGTCAGGCACGGCGTCGTAACGATTGTCCGCCATCGGCTGACGGGGAATTTCTGTTCAAAATGCCGCTGATTCGGTCCGTATCCATCAACGTAGGACTTCGTGAAGGTCACTGATTTTTCGACGAACGATCCGCGCGCGGCCGGGAGCCCGGCCCGGAAAATAGCGTACGCACTGATGGCGGTGGGCTTGGGCTGGCTGCTGCTGGGTCACGTGATTGGCGATATTCGGGCAGACGATCGCCATGTGGCGCTGGCCAAGATCGACGGTGTCATAGACCCCATCAGCGCCCGGTACCTCACTCGCGCCGTCGGCGCGGCTACATCGGATGAGGCCCTGCTTCTGGTTCTGGTTCTCGATACACCGGGTGGATTGCTCGATTCCATGCGCGAAATGGTGTCGGTGATTTTCGGCGCCGAAATACCGGTTGCGGTCTACGTGTCTCCTCCCGGAGCTCAAGCCGCGTCGGCGGGAACCTTCGTTGCGGCAGCGGCCAATTTCGCGGCAATGGCTCCCGCGACCAATATCGGAGCCGCATCCCCGGTTGGATCCGGAGGAGAGGACCTTCCCGAAACCCTGGGCAGGAAGGTGAGCGAGGACACGCAGGCGTTCATCAGAAGCATCGCCGAAAGGCGCGGCCGGAACGCGGACGTGCTGGAGGACACCGTCGCCGAGGCCCGGTCCTACTCCGCGAGCGAAGCGCTCGGTCACGGAATCGTAGACATCATCGCCGACGATCTGGAGGATTTGCTGGTTCAGGTCGATGGGCGGACCGCCGAAACGGCGGCGGGCACGGTGGTCCTGGACATCAGGGGAGCGAGCATCCGCGAAATCAAGCACACGTTCCTCGAGAATTTCCTCGCGGTGATCGCAAACCCGAATATCGCGTATGTGCTGCTGTCGCTTGGAAGCCTGGCGCTGCTGGCGGAGTTCCTGAGTCCCGGCGTGTTCGGGCCCGGCATTGTAGGCGTGATCGCTCTGGGTCTCGCCTTCGTGGGGCTCGGCCAGCTGCCCGTGAACTGGTTCGCGGTAGGTTTGATCCTGTTTTCGATGGCTCTGTTTTTCTTTGAATTCCAGGCCCCGGGCGCCACTGTGTTTGGCATTGGGGGCGTTGTAGCTTTCGTGCTGGGGGCTCTACTTCTCTTTGGCGGCATCTTCACGGCGCCTGAAATCCCGGGGGGATCGCTCCAAGTGAGCCGCTGGCTCATCGGAGTCATGGGCGGCACCGCCATAACGTTCTTACTGACGTTTTTCTATCTGGCGCGGAGCGGCGGTTCCGAAACGGGCTATATTGTTGGTTCCGAGGGCTCCCTGGTCGGCGAAACGGGGTTGGTGGTTTCGGAGCTCGGGCCAACGGGAATTGTCCGGGTGGGTGAGAAGGATTGGACCGCGACCGTCGATCCGGGAGACTCCATACAGGAGGGACGGGAAGTTCGGGTGGTGGGCGTCTTTAGCGGCGGGGTGCTCAAGGTGGCCCGGCCGCCGCCCGACGCCGGAGGACGCCCACGTTCTCTAATCGGACGGCTGATCGAAAAGGTTCGGAAGTAACGCGCTCGGAGATGGGCGTTCACATGAGGGGAGGCGAATGATGGCCGGATTCATGATCGCAGGGCCGAATGAGGCCCTAATCACGTCGGGCGGCTCGGATGTGCCAAAGGTCGTTGTTGGGGGAAGAGTCTTCGTAATTCCAATCGTCCAAAAGGCTCAGCGGCTGTCGCTGGAAGTAATGACCCTGACCGTGGAGACGTCGAAGGTCTACACGAGTGAGGGGGTAGCGGTTTCGGTGGACGGCGTGGCCCAGGTGAAGGTCGCGCGCAGCGAGGATGCTATTAGAACCGCGTCCCAGCAATTCCTCGGCAGGAGGAGAGAAGAGATCGCGCAGGTCGCGCTCCAGACGATGGAGGGTCACCAGCGCGCGATTCTGGGCACCATGTCGGTCGAGGAAATCTACCAAGACCGAGAGGGGTTCGGCCTCAAGGTGCGGGAGGTGGCCTCGCCCGACATGGCCAACATGGGCCTGGAGATCGTGAGCTTCACGATCAGAGACATCCAGGACGAGCATGGCTACCTGGAGGCGTTGGGAATCAGGCGCACCGCTGAAGTCAGGCGCGACGCCGACATCGGACAGGCCGAGGCGACGCGGGACTCGGATATCAGAAAGGCCGAGGCGGATCGGGACGCCGGAATCAGGTCCGCGGCGGCGGATCGCGACAAGCAGGCCGCCAGGTTCGAAGCGGACACGAAGATCGCGGAGTCCCAGCGCGATTTCAGCGTCGAGAAGGCGGCGTACGACCGCGAGGTGAACGCACGTCAGGCCGAGGCGGAACTGGCCGCTCAACTCCAGGAGGCCAAAACCCGCCAGCAGATCCGCGAGGAAGAGCTGGAAGTCGAGGTCATCGAGAGAAAGAAGCAGATCGAGGTCGAGCAGCAGGAGATCGCCCGCAGGGAGCGCGAGCTGGACGCCACGGTAAAGCGCCCCGCGGAGGCCGAGCGCTTTCGCCTGGAAACGGTCGCCGCGGGCGAAAAGGCCAAAACTGTGGCTGGGGCCGAAGCGGAAGCCGAGGCGCTCACGCTTCGGGGTCAGGGCGAGTCCAACGCCATCCGGCTGCTAGGTGAGGCCGAGGCCGACGCGATCCGCGCGCAGGGAATGGCCGAGGCCGAGGCGATGCAGAAGAAGGCCGCGGCTTGGCAGGAATACGGCCAGGCGGCCGTCATTGACAAGCTGCTCACCTCTCTGCCCGAAGTGGCATCAGCCGTTGCCCAGCCGCTTAGCAAGACGGACCGGATAGTCATGATCAGCGGCGGCAATGGCGAGTCCGTCGGGCCCAGTCAACTCACGGGCGACATCACCAGGGTCGTGGCCCAGGTACCAGAGGTCATCGAGGCTCTGACCGGCATCGACATCCTGGGAACCTTGAAGAATCTCAGCGCCGTGGTCACAACGGATTCCGGCAACGGCGATGCTGCACCAACGGATGAGTCCACCGGCGAAACCACCGCCGAGGAGGAGCCTTCCGGGGAATCTTCCGAGGAGCCCTCGGAAGAAACTTCGAAGGATGCCACCGACTGAGGGTCAGTCTGAATGCGACGAATTGTCGGCCTGGCAAGAGGATGGATTGGCGCACCCACTCGCGGCCCATCGGTCGGAGTCGCTGGCTCACGGCGTCCGCAGAGCGTCAAAGCCGCGATCCCTATATGCGGCCACGGGCATGGCGTGGCTCAACGGCGCCAGCTTAGTTGATGCTCGTACCTTGGAGGACTTGGAAGAAGCCCGTGAGCCGCTGGTGATCGGCCGCTCCGCCCGGGTGGGCGAGGTCAGGTTAGTCGACAACTTGGTCTTAGGGGTCGATTTCCATCCAGCCCCCGCCGGCGAACGGAGGCCTGTCAGGAAAGCGGAGTTTTGGCCCAAACCGGCGAAGCGCAAAGACTAGAGAAATTATTGAAACCGGAGGGCGGATGCGATTTCAAATAACCTGCTCGACGATCCCGTACAGCCGGGACGAGCTGCCCTTGGCGCGGGCCCTGGCGGGCATCGCGGCCGCGGGCTACGGATTCGTGAGCGTCACACGGGAGCATCCGGACGGACCGCTGTTCAAGCCGGGCGCCACACACTCGGACCTTGATGCGCTAAGAGACACAATCTCTTCTCATGGGCTGCAGTGCCGCCACGCCTACTTCGGACAGGTCGTCGATTCTCCGGACGTGATCGAGGGGCTGGATGCCTACATCGAGTCCTGCGCGTATGTGGGCATCAAGCAGATCTGCGTGTGGGGACCCTGGCCCTTCGAGGCCTCGCCGGACGGCCGCGAAATTCCCAAGGCGTCGGACGCCTGGGACAAAGAAGTCGAGGGCTTCTTCACCGTGATGCGGCGGGTCCTGCCCGATGCCGAAAACGCTGGCGTGGAGTTGGGCCTCAAACCGCATCGGGGAGTGGGACGCGCGGGAGAGTCACTGCGGGAGACCCACCAGAAGTTGGGGAGCCCCGCTTTCGGGATCTGTTACGACGCCGGCAACGTCCACTTCTATGAGGGGCTGGACCCGAAGACCGATGTGAAACACGTCGCCGACCTAACTACTTCGTTCATCGCCAAGGAGCACGTGGGCGGTCAGGGCAATCCCGTTTTTGGAACTCCGGGAGACGGCGACCTCGATCTGGAATCGATACTGATGAGCCTGGCAAAGGGCGGATTCGCGGGACCCGTGGTCAACGAACGCGTGGACGTGCTGGGCGCGGACAACATCGACTACGAAAACCGGCGCGCTTTCGCGCACCTCGAATCAATCTGCAAGGCGGTCGAACGCCATACGGACGAGGGTTAACGGGGGCGCGTTCACCGCGACTCCGCCTCACATCCATAGACAGACAAGGATCCTACCGTCCCCGATGCACTGAACCAGCACGAAACTCGACTATTGCCATTGTTTTAGTTAACATTCAATGACAGTGGGCTGTAGGTCGAGGAATCAGAAGAGCTTGAAACGATGCGTGAGGACTTGAAAGACTTATTCAGCTTCCCGAATCCCGTCAACGAATATGCGGCGCGTACCGTGGCCGCGATGGTCGCCGTGATGAGCATAGCGATCGTCGTTTTCGACGCATCGTGGCTTTTGTTCTTCTTGGCATACGGCTTCGCGGCCCGGGTGCTTACCGGTCCCACGCTCAGCCCCATGGGACTGCTCGCGACGCGGGTCATCGTTCCCCTGGCCGGCGATCCCGACAAGCCGGTCGCCGGACCGCCGAAGCGCTTCGCACAATCGGTCGGATTGGTGTTCTCGGTCGGCGCGCTGCTGCTCTACTTCGCCGGCGCCGCCCCTGTCGCCGCTTACTCCCTGCTTGGCGTCCTGATTCTTTTCGCGCTGCTCGAATCCGTCGTCGGTTTTTGCGCGGGATGCTTCGTGTTCGGTTACCTGATGCGATGGGGAGTCATCCCGCAACGGTTTTGCGAAGAATGCGAGAGATTTGAGGCGAGCCGGGCGTAGGTAGCGCTCCCGCTCTAATCCCGCCGAATTCACTCCGGTTTCTGGCCGCATTGGCGAATCTAACAGTACCCCCCGGTTTCAGTACGCTACGTGTCATCTGGAAGAAACTTCGACCTGCCGAGCCGAGCCGAGCCTGAATAAGATACTTAGCCGTGCGTCGATCGGCGCCCTCACCTATTGGAGAATTGGAGGCCGTTAGCCCGGGGACGGCGACGATCTGAGCTAATTGGGGCGTACGCTTCGGGCAGGGGGACCCATGACCGACAATTCGCGGCCGAGCATGGTCTTCGATCACATTCGATCGATCGCCGCCGGTCATTTCGATCGCTGGGACGCATGGCGGGCGGGCATCAGCACGGCCGAGGAGTTGCGCCGCCATCAATTGACGATCGCGGCGAAGTTGGAGCTTTCGATCGGGGGCCTGCCGAACGGCAAAACCCCTCTTAACGATCGCGTGACCGGCCGGCTCGATCGCGAGCACTACCGGATCGAGAAAGTGATCTTCGAAAGCCTTCCCAAGTTTCCGGTGACCGGAAATCTCTATCTGCCAAAGCAGGGGGTCGCTCCGTATCCGGTCGTTCTCGCTCCCTGCGGTCACACCGTCGTCGGAAAGGCCGGCGAGACCTACCAGCGCGTGAATCAGCATCTGGCGCGGCTCGGATTCGCGGTGTTCAGCTACGACCCGCTCGGCCAGGGCGAGCGCGCCCAGTATTACGACCCGGAGTTGGGAGATTCGCGGATCGGACGGTCGGTGCGAGAGCACGAATATGCGGGGCATCAGAGCCTGCTGGTGGGCCACAATCTCGCGCGGCATAGGATTTGGGATGGCATCCGTGCCATCGATTATCTGGCGAGCCGAGACGACATAGATATCGATCGGCTCGCGTGCGCGGGATGCTCGGGCGGAGGGACGGTCGCTACCTACCTGGCCGTTCTCGAGCCTCGGATCAAGGCCGCGGTTGTTGTCTGCTACACAACTGCACGACGGGCTTGGCTGGACACGGGGGAACTGGCCGATGCCGAGCAGGTGCAGGACGGCGCGATCGAGGGGGGAGTCGACCACGCGGACCTCTTGGCCGCCTTCGCGCCGCGGCCGCTGCTGGTTTGCTGCGGTACCCGCGACTTTTTCCCCGTGGCAGGAACGAGATGGACGGTGGAACGGGTCAGGCGGTTGTACGAGTTGCTGGGCGCCGGAGATCGCGTGGACATCCACGAGGCCGACCTGGGACACGGCTATCAAGCGTCTCATCGCCTCGCCACGGGCCGCTGGCTTGCCCGATGGCTGCTCGACGAGGAGTCCGCAACCGACGATACCGAGGACCCGCCAGTGGAATCCGAGGAAGACCTCTACGCGGCGCCGGGCGGTCAGACCGCGAACTTGGGCTCAAGAACCGTGTTCTCGTTCACCATGGACGAGGCGGCGCGGCTGGCGGAATCGCGGGCCATCGCCCGGACCGATTCAGGTTCCGATGCGCGCCCGTCGGCGGCTCGCCTAACGGATCTTCTGAGGATTCCGAGCGGGTCCCCGCGATGGCGCCGATCCGATGGCGGAATCACGGTGGCGCCCGAGCCGGGCATCGAACTGGATGGCGTCCTTATCGAAGCATCGGGTGCGGGGCCGCCGGTGCTCCGCCCAACGATCGCCCCTTTCGAGGGGACGACCGGCGAGTCCATCGCTTCCGACGACCGCAAAGCCACGCTCACGCTGGAACTGCGAGGATCAGGCTCGTCGAAGCCGGTCAACGGCAAGAATCACTCCCACGAGTTTACCGGCGAGCACGGGTATCTCTTCTATCAATACGGCATGGTGGGGAGGAGCTATCTGGGAGCCAGAGTGATGGACGTTCTGGCTGGATCGACCGCGCTGCGGGAAGTCTCGGGTTCGGATGAATCTTGGATTGAGGCCCAAGGCTCCGCCTGTTTGGCGGCGATCATGGCGGCCGTCCTGGACCCGGCGATCACCGGCCTGATTTTGATCGATCGACCGCCCTCCTACCATGAAATCGCGACGACCGAATACTACGACTTGCCTTGCGAGTGGTTCGTGCCGGGAATCCTGGCCGTAACGGACATTTCCGATCTGATGTCCGTACTCCGATCCCGCGGCGTGTCGATCAGCGAACGACAATCAACCCCTGAAACCATTAGCGCTGCGCCGGACGATTGAACGCAACGGGAAACAGGTCCGATACCGGGAGCAAAATGGCTCCCCTGCTATGAGCGCCAAACCAGCGCGAGGCTGCGCGAATGGACCTTGACGAATGCAGGCGCCGTCTCAGGCCGCTCCTGCGTCCCGCGACCGTCTGCTTTGTCATCTCTGACGGCGCGATCCTGTTGGGACTGAAGAAGCGCGGGTTGGGCGAAGGACTGTGGAACGGACCGGGCGGCAAAGTGGAGGACGGCGAGTCGATCGAGCTCGCCGCAATACGGGAGACACAAGAGGAAATGTGTATCGTTCCGCGGAATCTCAGAGCGACCGCGGTGCTGGACTTCTACTTCCCCGATGTTCCCATGGATCTTGGCTGGAACCAGCGGGCCCATATCTTCATGGCATCCGAATATGAGGGCAAGCCGGTTGAGACCGATGAAATGGCCCCCAAATGGTTTCCGCTGGACAAGATCCCGTTCGATCGCATGTGGGAGGACGATGAGTACTGGCTTCCGGCCATGCTTAAGGGCAATTTCGTAAACGCCGAATTCGTCTTCGACGCGAATCAAAGGATGGGCGAGTACGCTGTCAGGCTGGACTAGCGAGCGACGAATTGATCAGGGTGGCTGAGCGATGAATACCACCTGGGGGCCGGCTGCCCGCAGGTCAGTCCGCCAGTTTGCGGATCAGCTCCCTGATACCCGGATTTGCCTGAACCGCATCCCGCAGGTGGGAGATTGCCTCCTCGTCTACGATCAATGGACTCCGTTGGAAACGGCCGTGCAAGTTGTAATGGCAGAAACGCAGCGATCTGGTCCCGTCCTCGAACTCGAGGAGCTGAATGGTCGGCTCGTGGTGCTGAGTCGGCGTCGATGCCTCCTCGGTGATGAGGCCGCCTCCCCAATGCAGTTTGAAACTTCTCGGCAGCGGTCTCCCGTCCTCAACTGACATTGATCCGTCCTTTCAGACCCCCATGTAAAACCTAGCCCCAGGCGATCCACTCGTCGCGGAGAACCTTGTCCTCGTCGATCTCAAGACCGATGCCCGGCGCCTCGGTGAGGCTGACCTGCCCGTCTACCGGCCGCACGGGCTTCGTGAAGAAGTGCTGATTCGTCTCGTTGGACCTGACCAGGTACTCGACGTACGGAGTGACGGTAGGTGACTGTGCCATCGACACCTGTGCGTTCACCGGTACGGACCGAACGTGCGGAATCACCTGAACGTCAAATGCCGATGCCAGGGCGCATATCTTCATGAATTCGCTTATGCCGCCTGCCCAGTACGTGTCGGCTTGATACACGTCAACGGCGCCTGCGTCGAAGTAGGCGCGCGCGCCCCAACGCGTGTATTCATGTTCCCCACCCGATATCGGGATGGGCGAGGCGGCGCGTATCCGGGCGTATTCGTCGATGGCGTCGGGCTTGACCGGTTCCTCGAGCCAGCGAGGGCGGTACTCGGCCATCCGGTTGGCCATTTCGAGCGCATAGCGGACGTTCCAACTGTTCCACGCGTCGAACATGATCTCCATGTCCTCGCCCGCCGCTTCACGAACCGTGCGCACAAGCTCCATGTTCTTCCTGACTCCAGTCGGGCCATCCACCGGCGCGTGCCGGAAGAACCACTTGGTGGCGGCGTACCCTTGCCGGACGAAGGATTTGACGCGCCCTGCCACCAATTCGAGTTCCAGCGAGTGACCGAGCGCGCTGGCGTAGGCGGGGATCGAATCTCGCACCGGACCGCCAAGCAGTCGAAAGACCGGCTTTCCCAGCCACTTACCTTTCAGGTCCCACAGCGCGATGTCCACGGCGCTGATCGCCAACATCGGATCGCCCTTGCGGCCGTGGATTAGAAACTTGTACATCTTGTCCCACACGCGCTCCGTGGCCGCAGGATCCTCTCCGGTTATGAACGGCGCAATTTGAGCGTGTATGAAATATGCGTCGAGGCTCGAGATCGGCCCGAACATTCCGGTCGGACCATCGTCGGAATCCACATATAGAAAGATCGCCGAAACATCGTAGGCGCCGCTGGTCCCCCGCTTGAGGCGTCCGATGTCCGCGGGCTCCTCCCTGTGCTCCGGATACGTGTCAATCGGACGGACCAGGCGCTCCTCCCACAGTTCGCCGTCGTAGGCGTATTCGCCATGGACCCTTCTGAACCTGAAATCAGTTATTCGCACGAATACATCCGCTCGTCGGCTCGGCAGAGGTTCCGGGTTATCAGCGCCAGCTCAATTCCTTTGAGGCCGTCACCTTGTCCTCGTCGATATCGACGCCGATTCCCGGCGCCTCGCCCAGGCTGACATTGCCACCGACGGGCTTCACGGGGTTCTTGAAGAAGTGCTGGTGGACTTCGTTCCACTTCACGAGGTACTCGATGAGCGGAGTTACAGTCACCGGCTGGGCGAGCGAAATGTGCGCGTTGATGGGGACTGAGTGACCGTGCGGAATGACCTGCACGCCGTACGCCGATGCCATCGCGCATATCTTCAACATTTCGCTTACGCCGCCGGCCCAGAATGTGTCGGGCTGGAATATGTCCACAGCGCCCGCCCGCAGATAGTCGCGGGCGCCCCAGCGCGTGTATTCGTGCTCGCCGCCGGAGATGGGGATGGGCGATGCGGCGCGAATGCGCGCGTAGTTATCGATCTGATCCGGCATCACCGGCTCTTCCAGCCAGCGCGGCCTGTACTCGACCATCCGGTGCGCCATATCCAGTGCATAGCGAACGTTCCAACTGTTCCATGCGTCGAACATGATGTCCACGTCTTCCCCGGCGCCGTCGCGGACCGCCTTCACCAGTTCTAGGTTCTTTCTGGCTCCAGGTTCGCCATCGTCCGGCGCGTAGCGAAAGAACCATTTCGTGGCGGTATAGCCTTCGCTCACGAAGGCCTTGACCTGGGCGGTCGCGCGTTCCGAATCGATGGAATAACCCAGCGCGCTGGCATAGGCCGGGATCGACTCGCGAACCGGCCCGCCCAAAAGCCTGTACAGGGGCTGGTCGAGCCATTTGCCCCTCAAGTCCCAGAGGGCGCAATCCACGGAGCTAATCGCAAACATCGGGTGGCCCTTGCGACTGTGGATCAGGAACTTGTACATCTTGTCCCAGATACGCTCCGTGGCCGTGGGGTCCTCTCCGATGATGAATGGGGCGATCTGGGTGTCGATGAAGTAGGCATCGTCTACCGACATTGGCCCGAACACACCCTCCACCCCATCGTCGGTTTCAACATAAATGAACGCCGACTTGATCGCGTAGTTCCCGGCGGCGTTTCTCGTCTGATAGATGCCCAGCCCCGCTTCGGCCTTGTGTTCCGGATAGACGTCGATCGGCCGGACGAGACGCTCCTCCCAAAACTCGCCCTCATACTCCAGTTCGCCCTCAACCTGTCTGAGCCGGACGTTTGTGATTTTCATTCAGCCACGCGCGTTCCTTTTCCCGGGTAGTCAACGTGCCACATTCGAGCGCTCAAATGGGATCAGACCTCCCGCTATCCTGAACAGTCCCCTGTGAGGAGCACTATTGTTCCCGATTGCCAACCTCGATGAAAGTCCGGTCCAGGCCACCGCGTGATCACGATCGCCCCGGAGTACCAATTCGGGGTTGCGATCCTCCTGTTGGTTCTGGTCGGTTCCGCCTTCGCGGCGCTCCCACTCGCCGCACGGTTAACGGGGGGGCGCGGGCTCGGATTGGCCTTGTGTCTGGCGCCTGCGCTGGGAGTGCTGTTCACGATCTCGGCGGCGCTGGTGGCCTACAGGTTCCCAATCGCCCAGCCGCGCCCGTTCATTTCAATTGGGCTGGTGGTGGCTGTCGGACTCTTGCTATGGACCGAATTCGACCGCCCGCCGCTCGTTCTACCAAAGAACTGGCTTCAGATCCTTGCCGGACTCGTTGCCGCACTTGCCTTCTACTTCAGCGCCCAGGCGAATCGGCTCTCGCTCCTGTTTCTGGACGAACCGGTCCACCTGGGACTCACGGCCACCATCGCGGAAGGCAACTATCCGGTCCGATTCCCGTGGAGCCCGGACCTGGCATCTGGCTATCACTACGCCATGGACCTTCACGCGGCGGTATTGACGTCCGCAAGCGGCCTGCCGGTGTGGATCGTCGCGGAACTTCAGCACCCTTGGCTGTCGCTTACCCTCGTGCTCACGGCCTTCGGAATCGTGTTGTACGCCACCGGGTCACGGATCGGAGCGCTTGCCGCCGCGGTGGTGGCGGCGTATTCGCCGGGCGTCATCTGGCTGGGATGGCCTGCTCTCGGGCAGGATGGATCGGCGCTGCCGCCGGGATTCAGCGAATTCGCGGAACGGTTGTCCGCGATCGGGCCAAGCCGGTACGAACTGAGTGTCGGCCCCTCCAATCTCGTCTTTCCCCAACGCACCTTTGGACTGGCCCTGTTGGCGCTGCTGGTGCACGCGTGGACGCTTCGGCCGCTGAGAAGATTTGGCACGGCGGTTGCCTTCGGAGCCGGAATGGGCGTGCTGGCCGTCACCGAGATCGGAATCTTCGCCGTCGGCATGCTCGCCCTGCTGATAGCCTGCGCCGCCCACTACGTCGCGAACGCCAGGAAGGGTCCGCTCAGGCAGTTCGCGATCTGTCTCATCCCCCTGCTTGTGGCCACCGGACTGGCGATCACCATCGGCGGACCGATAACCGACACCGTATTCGGGCCCAAGCCCGCTGACTCGGGATCGCTTATCGCGATCCGTCCCCGGCTAGACGGGGCGCTGCTCAATCCTTTGAAATTCGCCGAGCCGACCGTTCCAGATATGTTCGCCGGCGCGGCTGGTCTCCGTTGGATCCACGTCGCCGTCCTCGGGCTGGTCGCGGCGGCAATCACACGAAATCGCCATCTGATCGGCCTCGCGGCTGTGGGACTCTCCGGCGGCATCCTTTTTCAGTCCCTCGTCTACACGGTCCACGACGACGCCAACCGCCTCATAACCTATTCGGCATTCTTCTCCGTGCTGGCGATCGTAGGCGCCGTACCGCTGATTCTCGGCAGGCTGCCGAGCCTTGCGGCGGCGGGGGCGGTGGTCCTCCTCATCGCTTTCGCGGCCCTGCCGACGTTGCTCCCGAACCTGACCGCGGCGTCCAGGCTCACGGGTAACGGGGTGGCTATTGCGCCCTTGGTTCACAAGGGCGCGCTCGATCGGTTGGAGGAACGTTCGCGATACGCCCGTGAATTGAATGACGGCGAGTCCCTTTTCCGGTGGGCCCGACGAAATCTGCCCGCAGGGTCCCGGGTTCTATCGCCGTGGCCGGGCGCGCTAACGATCGCCACCGGAAGATTCGGCGTGCTGACTCCAACCCTCACGCTGCAAAACGAGCCCTATGCCGGACCGGAATACATCGACGCATGGTCCACCCTCGGCGCCGACGCCCTGAACGCGATTGACGCCGACTATCTACACGTGACCGCCGACGCGGCGGAAACAATCCAACAGTTGGGGATCAACCTATCCGATCGCGCCGGATTCCTCCTCGTCTACGACTCGTTTGACAGCCCAACCCCCGCCCGCCGACACCGGGTCTATTCGATCGTCGATCCCAAGCCTGGGGACAGGAGCGGTGCGATTGCAGGTCTTTCAAACAGTCTGGCGCCAGGCGCATCGATCCTGCTGGGCGACGGTATCAGCGAGCACGCAACCGCGGCGCTCGCGTACGAACTCCGCGACTTCACCTTGATTCGGACTCTAGAGATTCCGGGGCACCTTCGGGTACCGCTTGCGATCGAACCGCCCGGGACCGCCGCGGACTACGCGCTGCTACCTGACTGGTACCGGCCTTTGGAACTTGGGCTTACTCAAGATCAGGACTCATGGCACGGAGCCGGCGTACGTCTATACGACCTCAACGCCGGGATTCCGTGGCGAGGTCCAATTCGCGGCGAATGGACGGAAATTGAATCCGATTCCGACGCGCCGATAGCTCTTCTGGCCTTCCTGCCTGAGGGATCAGCGCTGGAAATCGATCGCGGAGGGCGCGTCGATCGCTTCGAAGGCGGCGGCGGGGTCATGTCGCTTCGGCTGGTACCCGACGAGTTCGGGACGCGCTTGCGCGTGATAAACGAGGGTCCCGCGCCGTTACTGATGTACCGACAGGCTCCCGAGCAACGCATCTCGACGGCGAATTCGCTGCCTGGGGTGGCCCACACGGCGGGCTGGGACGGCGCTCGGATAGTAATTGACCTGTGGTGGCTGTCGGCGGGCGCGGACACCGAGAACCTCGGAGCGGAATGGGTCATCGCCCGACCGGGCGCGGGACCGCCGGATCCTAACGACGCCGACGTCCCCCGATGGGAGGCGGGCCTAAACCTGCGCGCCGAATCGGACCTCATCAGGGAATTTTTCACGCTCGCGACGTTGCGGGGCGCATACCTTGATCCCTCAACCGGGCAGCCGGTTTTCAGCGGCGCGGCGGACGGCCTCGAAAGTGGCACGTACGTGGCGTATCTATACGTCGTCCACAGGACGGCGGCGACGCGAACCGCTTTCATGGCGATCCCGCTATTCAAATTTGAAGTCGGACGCGACGAGCCGCTCGAGCTTTACTCGGGCATTGCGGCCCTAGAGCCGCTGGATGGGCCGCAGGCGGTCTGGTTGGGCGGGAAATGAGTAACCAACGCCGTCTGTCAGATCCGCGACGTCAGCCCGCCTTCCAGCAGGCGGCTTCGTGGTGCCCCGGGGTCCGGCCCACATCATGAAGAAAGCTCCGGGCCACGGAAGGGCCCGCGAACTTGAAGTTCTTACGAACCTCCGCCACCAGGGCCCCTTCGTCGCCCTGGAGGGACTTGAGCCAGGTTTCGAACGATCCACTCTCAGACTGAATCTCCGTGAAACGCTTGGCATTGTCGATTGTTGCCACGATCTTCCGCCGGTTTCGAACGATATCGGGATGATCGATAATCCGTTCGACCTCGTTATCGTCGTAGCCGGCGATCGCTGATACGACAAACCCGTCAAACGCCGACCGGAACGCCTCCCGCTTATTGAATATCAACGTCCAATTGAGGCCCGCCTCGAAGATCTCCAACGTAAGAGCCTCGAAGTATCGGTCGTCGCTTTCCGGCGGCACCCCCCACTCATCGTCGTGAAACGCGGCCATCTCCGGGCTTACGTCGGCCCACTTGCATCTTGTCTTACTCCCCACGAACCTAGCTCCCGTATGCGATGATCCTGCCCTGGACGCACCCGATCGGCGCGATATGTCGAGGATAGAGCGAACGCAGTCATGAAGTCGCGCCGCCCCGCATTGATGGTCCATGGGATTCCAACGGGTGACGCCGAGCAGCGGGCGCGGCTCCTGAAGGAACTCGGATTCGACTCGGTGGTCGCGGGACTCGATCGAGAGACCATGGCGGCGATCAGTGCTGCCGGCCTCTCGGCATTCGTCTGCACAGGTACGTTCACCGTCGATCCCGATCGCGATCCCGATCTGTTGGCGGTCGACGTCGATGGCCAGCGAAGGTTCTGGTTCGGTTCCGGCTGCCCTAACCAGCCCGCACTGCGCTCCGCACATATGTCTCGAGTACTCGAGGCGTTGAGCTGGCCCGAGGTAAGCGGTTTCTATCTGGACGGGATACGGTTCGCGTCTCCGAACGCGGGTTTGGGGGAGTTTCTACCCTGCTTTTGTGCCGTCTGCGAGAGCCAAGCGCGCCACATGGGATTCGACTTTCAGCGGATGCGCACACATGTACAAGATTTCAGGCACAGCGTCCTCGAAGATTCGCGCGGCCTGGAACGTTGTTCAAGCCCGGCTGGATATGCCCAAGTGATCGCGGAGCAGCCGGGCGTGGCGGATTGGCTAGCGTTTCGCGCCGCCTGCATCGAGCGCTACGTGGGCGAACTGGCCGAGATCGTTGCGAACGAACGCGGCGATAAACGGCTGTGCGCATACCTGTTCACTCCATCGCTCTCGCCTCTCGTGGGTCAGAACTACGCCCGGCTCGAACGCTTCCTGGCGACGATCTCGCCGATGACCTACCGGATGACCGGCGGGGACTCGGTTCTTGGATCGGAGGTTGGGGCCATGGCCGGTTGGTCGTCTGGGGACGCTACCGCCGTGCGAGCGGCGCTTCGCTTCACGGGCCTGGCAGCGGTTTCGCGAGCCCGAACCATGGAGGGGTTGCGCAGGGGATTTAGCCCGTCGGCGGTGGCTCGTGAAGCCCGCCTGGCCGCGGAAGCCACCACCGCGCCGCACAAGATCATTCCCATCATCACGCTGCGGGATGCGCGCCTTCACGAGACGGTGTCCCGCACTCTGGAGTCCGGAGTCGGCGGCGTCAGTTTCTTCGCTTACCAGGACGGTACGGAGGGCTTCATCCGGCAGGCCGCGGACGCGGTCGTGCGCTAGCCCGGAATCATCACGGAAACGCGTTTCAGAAACTCTCGCCCCAGGCCTTCTTGAGGAATTTGAGCGCGGGTGGCGCCTCCGCCGCGAAGTCGGACCACCGACACTCTAAGGACATCCGGGAATCGTAGCCCAGGGCCGTGAGAGCGCGAAAGAGGCCGATCCAATCCGCGCCGTCTTCGGTCGGCGGACTGCGATCCGCGTTGGAAACGTGAATATGAGCCACGTCCGAACCGGCGGCCAATACACCGTGGAAGCCCTCGTTCTCCACCGAAATGTGGTACATGTCCGCCAATACTTGGACACCGGGGTGATCGAGCTGCGCAGCAATCCTGTGGGCGTCTTCGACTGAATTAATGAAATTGCATTCATCCGAGTTCAGCGGCTCGATGACAACCGTGATGCCCCGCGACTGTGCCTGATCTCCCATGATGGTCAACACTTCGTCAATCTGCGCCTCGGCCTCGTCCTGTGGGAATCCCTCGGGGATGTTGCGTGATCCGCCGCTTCCGAATACGGCAATCTGAATCCCGAGTTCGGCGCTGTTCTCAAGGGTCCCTTCGATGTACTCGGAGACTGCACCGCGATCGACGTCCGGTCCCACCACCTTAAGTTCCTTCGGGTAGAAGACGCATCCGGCTTCCACCGGTATGCCTGCGTCAGTCAGGAGGCGTTTGCTTTCCGAGCGCGCACCCGACGGGAAAAGCGGGTTTACTTCGCGGGCCAGCGGAATTTCCACGTAGTCGAAGCCCGCTTCGGCCGCCGCCACCGCGCCGTCTGAACCCACCACCGCGCCGAATTTCAATTCGCGTCCTTCACTCGGAGCCTCCGGCCTGCTGCACAACCTCGAATGCCGTCACCTGAGAACCGCGCCTAACCGGTCCGCTCATCCTGGGTTGACAGGAATTCGACCACATGGGCATTGAACTCGTCGGGCCGTTCCATGTGCGGCATGTGGCCGCACTCTTCGATTACCACCAGGTCGGCTTGTGGGATCGCCTGAACGGCGCTTCGGGCCAGCTTGAGCGGGAATACAGGGTCCTGCCGTCCCCAGATGATGCGAACCGGAATGGTGAGCTTATGAAGCTCATCGGCGGCCGTCGCCTGGCGGCGAACTCCGCCGAAGAGACTCGTTCCCCATCGCAGCGTGCGGAAAAAATACCGCCGGGCTTCGGAATTCTGCGCGAGCTCCTCGGTTTCCTCGGCCAACCCGTCCCAGACCCACTCCCGACTGTAGGTCAGTCTCACGATCTCCCGACGAATCGCCTTGGCACGGGTTGGGACAAGGAACTCACCAAGGATCGGGACGCTGACGATTCTGAAACCGAGCCCGATACTTTTCCCAAGGCCCAGCGAGTTGGCGAGCACCAGAGAGCGCACGGCCCCCGCGAAATCGAGCGAAGTTGCCAGGGCCACAGCGCCGCCCATGGAATTTCCCACCACGTTGGCTGGAGACGCGCCCACCTGCCTGATGAAGTCCGCCAGCCAGCTGCCGAACAGTTCCCTTGAAACTTCGGCGGGCACTTCGCTGCGACCGGACCCGCACATATCCGGCACGAGAACTCTATACTTCCCGACCAGTCCGGGCATTACAGCGCGCCAAAAACCGGCGTGCGCGCCGATTCCGTGAAGCAAAACCAACGGCGGCCCTTCTCCCACGTCCCAATATCGGGTTCGAATCCCGCGAGCCTCTATCCACTGGTCCTCGTAGTGCGGCGTCATGTTTATATTGATTTCAGATCGACACTCTGGCCAGTACGAGCCGATTCCTCCACCGCCTCCACGAAGCGCATGTAGCGGAGGCCTTCCTGCCAGGAGGGATTGCCGGTACGGCCTTCTCGAATCGCGTTGATGAATTCCTGCTCAACGGCCCATCCGCCCTCTTCATCCGGTTCGATCTCGTATTCTCGCTCTTCCCAGTCTGGCGCTCTGGCCGCCATTAACCGGTCTGAGTCCATGAGATATCGCAGCGAACCGGCGGACCCGTGACCCTCGATACTGTTTTGGCCCGGCGCACCGGCGACACCGCTGAAATTAATGGAAGCCAGCGCTCCGCCCTCCATGCGCGCCACGATAAAAACCGAATCGGGTCGTTCCACGGGCCCTGTCCCTGCTCGATCCGCCAGCGGCCGCTCTTTGGTGAAGATGGCGTCGACGGCGAGAACCTCCGCGGCGTGTCCGAACCAGCGCCCAACGATCTCGGCCAAAATGCCAACCGTCAGCGTATTTAGTCCCGACAGACTGCTCACTTGGCGCCAGTGAAGCGGGTTTGTCGCGTCGACGTGCTCGGATTGGAAGTGCCTTACGAACACGTTGCGAAGTTCTCCCAGAAAGCCATCGCGAACCAGCCGGATTACCGTCTGTTCCACCCGCATCCCATAGGGTGGAGGGCAGACCATGGTCGTGAGATCGGAATTGGCGGCGGCGTCTGCCATCCGCCGGGCGTCCGCGGCGTCCATCGCCAGGCGGGCTTGGGTAAAGACGTGTTTACCGCCTTCCAGCGCGGCCAAACCGTACTCACTGTGCTTGTACGGCCAGGTGCCGATGACAACCGCATCAACTCCAGCGTGGTCGATGACCTGCCGCCAATCGGCGACCACGGCTTTGATGCCGAAATCGGCGGCCACCAACTCGGCCGACTTTCGGCTTCGGTTGGCCACCGCCACGAATTCGACGCCCGGAATCTTCTGGAAACCCGGAAGGTGGCGACCTCGAACAATCGATCCCGCGCCGATAAATCCCAGACCGATGCTTTGCTCGGTCATGCTCTAGCCTCCGGCGAACTCTCGAATATCGGCCACCGAGACTATAAGGCCTCCGAAGCGCTAACGCCCTTTGGTCATGGTTTTCAGCGCCGTGTATGCGGGCCTGGGGCTGCCATCGCTGAAGACGACTCCGAACGGGTATTTTTCGTCCGTCGGCGGCACGACCATTTGGAAGTTCAGATTCCACACGAACATATGCGTCACGTAGGCGTACTGGGATCGAACCAGCTCGAATGCCCGCACAAGGAAGTCGGCTTGGTCCCGGTCTGAATTGTCCTTGCCGTACCCGTAGTTCGGATCGAGGTTTTCCGTAGTCCACCCAAATTCCGTAAACCAGATCGGCTTGCCGTCATCGCCGTGCTCTTCCATGACCGCTCTGTGCTCCGTGAAACGAGGGAAATAGAAGCTGTGGTGCCCGTTCCACCCTCCACCCCTGTCTGAGCCCATTTCCTGGTCGGGCGCATTGTTGAACCCACCTGGATGAACTCCCCAGACGTCGAAGTAGTCACTTACCACGCCCGATTCGTACTCATACATCTGCCGCAGGTAGCGCACATCGTCTATGGCCTGGATCCTTTGGTCGGGGATATCCACATCCCCGGCCGGAGTCAGCGCGCCACCCACAACGATTGCCTCCGGATCACCGAGTTTCACACCCTCGTATCCGGCGGCGAGCAGCCGCACGAATTCGCCGGCGTCCAGGCGTCCATATCCCCATTCCCTCGAGAGATTCGCCTCATTCCAAAGCTCGTAGGCCTGTACGTTCCCGCGATAGCGTCGGGACAGCGCCGCCAGGAAATCTCGGAAATCCGCTGGGTCGGCAGGCGGTCCGTGATCTCTGTCTCCCAGCGCCCACGACGGCGCCCCGACCACGCTGATGAGGAATTTGAGTCCAGCGGAGCTCACTGCATCGACCACCTTGTCCAGCTCACGCCAGTCGTAGGCCCCCTTCTGTTCCGGCTCGGTGAAAAGCCAAACGACCTGCTGCTTGAGCCAGTCGAAACCGGCGTCTTTGGTCAGGCGCACCAACAGCGGTCTGTCTTGGTTGTACAGATGAGCCTGGAACCCGTAGCCATCGAGCGAACGAAGCCCGTCCGGGACCGGCGATTGCTCGGCGTCGGGCTCCGGCTCAGCATCCGCCGGAGCGGCGACGGGGGTAGTGGGCGCCCGGGTGACGCTGACGATCCCAGGCGATTGGGCGAGTGGCGCGACTGCGGGTTTTTCCGCTGGGTCTGGACCGGCCGGCGGCGACGCAGTGGAGCTGTGACCACCGCACGCCGCCGCCGTCATGAGACCGGCACCCGCGGTGCACAGTATCAGCAGGCGTCTTCGCGTCATGGAATCCCCTTCGGACGTCTTGCAAGAGTCAGCCGTGTCGTGGAATACGGCCTGTACGGTGACGAGGGCTTGGCTCGCCCGCACGGCGGAACAACCGCGGCCAACGGCGGCGATAACTCTGGGAACCACATTATAGGTGTGGCTGAATTGCATACTGGTTCGATACCGCATCGGGGGTGATACCATCACACACGTAGGTTTTTTTGGTGAACCCAACGTGCAGATCGCTGTTCGGCGCTTACTTCGTTAGGCCGGTAAGGCCGCGTGCAGCCTAGGAGGAATCGGAATGGGGCAATCGCGAGTGGGCTCGGTGGCCCTTGGCGGCACGGTATTGGCGATTGCCGCTGTGCTGCTTTTGGCGCTGTTCAGCGTGCGGATCGTCGGCGTCGGACAAGTGGGCATAATTTCGACGTTCGGGGTTGTCGACTTGCGCCCCAGGCCGCCTGGGCTAACGCTAAAGGCTCCGTGGGCAGCATTGGAAACCATGAACGTCCGGACTCAGCAGTTCACGATGGGATCTGTCGCTGAGGAGGCCTCACTACTCGCAGGCGACACCGTGAGGACACTTACGTCAGAGGGACTGACCGTGGGGCTCGACTTGACGGTCTGGTTCGCGTTGCAGACTGACCAAGCGCCGGATCTTTTTAGCAAGATAGGTCCAGACTATCGGGCGATCATCATCCGTCCGGCAATCAGGAACGCAATCAGGGACGTGGTGGCCCAGTACACGGCCGAGGCTCTTTACACGGAAGGCCGTGAAAGGGTCGGCATTCAGATCGAGGAACAACTGGTCAAAGACCTGGCGGATCGAGGCATATTGATTGAACGCGTGCTGTTACGGGATGTCGAGCTCCCTGGGCTTATCCAGCAGGCGATCGAAACGAAGATAGCCGCGGAGCAGGCCATCCAGGAACGCCGATTCCGCGTGTCTGAGGCTGAGGAGGAGGCGCGACGCAGAGTCGCCGAGGCCGAGGGACAGAAGAACGCCCAGGAGCTGATCAATTCGACGCTCACGCCCGCGTATCTGCAGTTCCTTTACATCCAGAACCTTGCCAACCAACAGCAGGGCAACGTCATCTATGTACCCGTAAACCCGGGTACGGGACTGCCGGTGTTTATCAACGCGGCACAGCCCGGAGCGGCCGCCGGCCCATAACGGTAATGGTGCGAGAGTAGCCATCGAAGGAGAGACTAGGCTCCCGACGAAGGCTTGGATGCTCTAGTCGGTCCGGAGCCGGGCGATTAGCTCAGCTGGGAGAGCGCTACGTTTACACCGTAGAGGTCGCAGGTTCGAGCCCTGCATCGCCCACCGAGGCTCCGATAGAATTCCTTCGCCGCGCCGCGGCCTGCCGAGATAGCTCAGTCGGTAGAGCAGTGGACTGAAAATCCATGTGTCGCCGGTTCAATTCCGGCTCTCGGCACCCAATTTAGATATTCAGGCCTTTCGGGCCGATGGCCTTGCTTCCGTAAGCATCCTGGAAAAGACGGCGCGGGCCTCCTAGAAATCGTTTGAACGAATCGACTTGAGGGGCCACCGCTAGCGGCTCGGGTCGAATCATTGCAAATGGACAGCGCCCTAGCGCTCCGGGTAGCCCTACTGTTCCAGAACCACCGCCGTGCGGTAGAAACCGCCGATCACGTTTTCGAACACCCGCAGCACGGGTGGAGAATAATCGGGCTCTCGGCGCCACGTTCCGTCATATAGGACCCTCCATCAGTCAGCGCCGGCGACGCCGGCGGCTAAGGGCCCCGGAGGGTCAAAGCGTTAACTTTCCAGCGCTTTAGAGCGGGTATCAAAGTACCGGATGACGGAGTCTGCTCGACCCTTCGCCAGACGCGGTCATACGCAGGTTGCGATGGACTTATTCGTACCCGATAAACGATAATCCTGCGCCCACGTTGATCCTCGTTCAGGAATCATCTTCGATAATGGGTTCGCTTTCGATCCGGGTGCTTGCCGGTTTCGCAATTGCACGGAAGAGCGGGTGCACAGCGGTCGTCTCGAGGCATCGGTCCCTGTGGCGCAAATCCGCCGCGGCCGCGTTTGTGCTGGTCATGGGGGTAGCCTTGGCTGCTTGCGCCGGGAACGGGGAGTCGAACGCCGATGCGACGGTGGCGCCCGCCCAGGCCGCAAAACAGGCGACTACGATTGCACCAGGGATGGCTACGGGCGTGCAACGGCAGGCCACGTTAATGCATTTCATGCTGAAGAGCACCTGGGATCAACTTGGGAGTGAGCGGGGAGCCTTGATGATTCGGGGGTTCGACGATGGCTTGCTCGACCTCGACTCCCAGAAGTTGACTGACGAGTGCGTGTCCAACTTGGATACGTTGAAGTCCGCAATGATTGAGCTACTTGGCGCTTCCGATTATCCAACCGAACAAAACGTCCTCGACTATCTACTCTCGGAAGCCGTGCAATCGTGCCGTCTCAACGATCTCGAAATCATCGGGTTTTACGAAAAGCTTCGCGGCCTCAACTGATTGCGGCGTGCGTCCGATGGCCGAAGCCCTTTCGCCCGCACGTAGGCGTCGCGGCGCCAAAGTCGGGCATGACACCGATCGATCAACCGGCCGGTCCGCGCCGCAAGCCTTCGCCGAACGTCCGGTGTGAGGCCGTCTTGACGCGGGTTTTGCCCACTCCTAGCATGGCTTTGATGGGGCGTCGCCAAGTGGTAAGGCACCGGCCTTTGGAGCCGGCATTCGTAGGTTCGAATCCTACCGCCCCAGCCGGTGCTCCCCACCCAGAAAGACCGAGATGCCAAGTTCACTGGGCATGGGGGCTCCAGCGGGCGGCGCGACATGAATGAGAACCGGGAACAGGGAGCACGTCACGGTGGAACGTGATGCCCGTGGATCCGCCGTGAGGATCGCGCACGATACCGCCGCGATTATCCTCGCGGCGGGCAAGGGCACGCGCATGAAGTCGCGTATTCCCAAACCGTTTCATGACGTCGCCGGTAGACCGCTGATCAGATATCCGCTGGGGCTGTGCGCCTCCCTTGGACTGCGTCCCATCACGATCGTCGCCGACTCAGCCAGCGCCGCTCGGATACGTGATCTGAGCGGGGAATCCCGTGTTGTTCAGCAGTCCGAAGATGGCTATGGAACGGGTTACGCCACCGCGCAGGCTGCCCCGCCCGATCGCGACTCCTCCGAATCGACGGTCGTGCTTTTCGCCGACACTCCCCTGCTCAAGCCCGAGACGCTGGCTCGAATGGTCCGGCTTCGCGCCAGTTCAGGCGCCGGGATCGTTGTGCTTTCGGCGCTGACGGACCACCCGTCGAAATATGGCCGCATCCTGCGGGACGATGGCGGCCGAGTGCGGGCAATCGTCGAGGCGGCCGTCGCCACGGAAGACCAGCTGGAGATTCGAGAGATAAACACTGGAATCATGGTTTTCGATTCGGCGTGGCTCTGGGAAAACGTCTCCAAGCTTAGGCCCGATCCGGTAAAGGGCGAGACATTACTCACCGATCTGGTTGAAACCGCGGCCACGCAGGGGCGGATCGTCGAATCGATCGTTCTCGAGGATGCCGATGAGGGTATGGGATGCGACGATCGCATCGCGCTGGCGAAGGCCGAGCGAATCATCCGACGGCGAAAGGTCGATGAGCTGATGCTCTCCGGCGTTCGGATTCACGATCCGGCCTCAACGTTCGTCGATGAATCCGTCACCGCCGATCAGGACGCCGAAATCCTTCCCGGGTCTTTCATCCGCGGCGACACTCATATTGGTTCGAATTCAGTGATCGGTCCCGCGACCGACATAATCGATTCCGTGATCGGACGAGGATCGACGGTGACGCGATCTATCGTTGAAGGGTCCAAACTTGGCGAGGGCGTGACCGTGGGCCCGTTTTCCCACGTCCGCGAGGGAACGATCATAGGCGCGGGCGCTCACGTGGGGGACTTCACCGAAACCAAAAACGTGCGGATCGGCGCTGACACTCAATCCGGCCATTTCAGCTACCTCGGTGACGCCGAAATCGGCGCGGGTGTAAATATCGGGGCCGGGGCTGTAACCTGCAACTTCGATGGCGAGAACAAGCACCGTACAACGGTCGAGGATGGAGCGTTCGTAGGGAGCGGCGCCATGCTTGTGGCGCCTGTGACCGTGGGGCGCGGCGCCCGGGTGGGAGCCGGTTCGGTGGTAACCCGGGACGTTCCCGATGGAGCTGTGGTCTACGGTGTTCCCGCTAGGGTGAGACCGGGCAAGACCATGGACGGCCGCAAGGGGGAATAGAGGGAAGACAATGGCGACCGCTCTACAGATATTCGCCGGTTCGTCCAACCCCGAACTGGCGAAAAAGATTGTTGAGCACCTAGGGGTTCCGCTTGGAAAAAGCTTCGTTTCCTCGTTCCCAAACGGTGAGACGCGGGTGCGAATAGAGGAAAACGTGCGCGGAATGGACGTGTTTCTCATTCAGTCGGTCTGCACGCCCGTGGACCCAAATCTAATACAGCTTCTGATCATGATCGACGCGTTAAAACGCGCCTCGGCGGATCGAATTACGGCCGTGATTCCCTACTTCGGCTACGCCCGCCAGGAGAAAAAAACCGCCGGGCGAGAACCTATATCCGCCAAGCTGGTCGCTAATCTCCTGGCGGTTGCAGGCGCCAATCGCATCCTCACAATGGACCTCCACGCGCCTGCCATTGAGGGATTCTTCGACATACCCGTGGACCATATGCGCGCGGCTGGATTGCTGGCCGATCGAGTCAGCCAGATGAGATTGGAGAACATCGTCGTCGGTTCGCCTGATGCGGGCGGCGTGGCCCGCGCCGAGGATTTCAGCCGCAGGATCGGGGCCCCCGACGTATTTGTCGCGTTCAAGCGCCGGGATACGCCCGAAACCGTCACGCCTCTCCATCTGGTGGGGAACGTCGAGGGACGAGTGGCGGTCATTATGGACGACATCATCTCGACAGGCCAATCGCTGATAGCCACGGCCGAGTCGTTGGTCGCGGGAGGGGCAACGGAGGTCCACGCTTGCGCGGTGCACGCCGATTTCACAGAGGATGTCGTTAAAACGCTGGAGCTCTCGCCGCTCGCAAGCGTTCTCGTTACGGATACCATACCTATACGAAACCAGCGATCGCCCGATAGTAAGATATCGGTGTGTTCGACGGCGCCGATATTCGCGGAGACCATCAGAAGGATTCACCAACAAGAATCAGTAAGCGCATTGTTCAGCTAGCCGGGATGGATAAGTTCCCGAAGCGTCCAATGGGCCGAGCGCATGCGCAAAAACGCATCGTGCAATTCAGGAGGTGCGGTTCCATTCTTGGAACCCTCTAGTTGGGCCAGTTTAGTTGCGATCCTGGCTCTGACCTTGATCAACGGCTTTTTCGCAGCAGCTGAGACAGCCGTCGTGTCGGTGAGGCCGAGTCGCATTCAAGAGTTGGTTGACGCAGGCGATTCTCGGGCGCGGCGAGTACAGAAATTCCTCGACAACCCTCGTCGTTTCCTCGCGACCATCCAGGTGGCCATCACCATTCTGGGCTTCTTCGCTGGCGCTCTCGGCGCAGTGACCCTGGGACCCGAACTCGCGAAACTGATACCCAGTGCCGCGCTGTCCGTTGTTATTGTCACCCTGGCGGCCGCGTTCATAACCATCGTTGGCGGCGAGGTCGTGCCGAAGTCACTCTCACTACAGAACGCCGAAGGCTTTGCGCTGCAGATATCGGCCCCGATCAGCCTGATTGCGCGCATATTCGCGCCGATTGTGGCTGTACTCGACGGCGCAAGCAGGGTCATCCTTCGCTTGATGGGATCCACGCTCCGCGTGTCGCTGCCGGCCGTTACCGACGCCGAGGTCAAGATCCTGCTCGAAGAAGGCGAGAAGCGTGGAACGATCGAGCAAGACGAAGTGGAGATGATCCACGGTGTCTTTGACATGCACGATCGGTCCGTCCGGCAGATCATGACCCCGCGGCCGGACGTAGTGATGGTCGAAGTCGGCACAGCCGCGACAGAAGCCTTGGATCTGGCGCTCGAGCAGGGATTCTCACGGATACCGGTTTATCGGGATTCGGTGGACCGGGTTGTGGGAACCGTTTCCGTTCGAGACATCGCGGCGAGCATCCGGCACAGCGACAACAATCCTGGCCTGGTAGATGTTGTGATGCGGAAGGCGCACTTCGTGCCCGAAGCAAAGATGGTAGACGAAGCGCTGGCTGACATGCGCGACAGCAAGGTCCATATGGCCGTTGTCGTGGACGAATACGGCGACACGGCTGGGATCGTGACCATGGAAGACATCATCGAAGAGATCGTGGGCGAGATCGCCGATGAATCCGACCGGAAGACCGCCAGTTTCATTCCGCTCAATGACAACGAGGCCGTTGTCGACGGCACTCTGAGCATTGCCGATCTCAATGGCGAGATGGACTTGGAACTCGACCTGGACGATGCCGACACGGTCGCCGGGCTGGTGTTCGTGACCCTAGGCCGCGTGCCCGACGACGGCGACCGCATCACTGTAGACGGTGTCCGCATAGAGGTGCTGCGGGTCGAAAATACCCGCATAAAGCGCTTGAAGGTGACCAAGAACGCCATCCCGCCCGCCGACCCCAATACCGAAGCCGCAGGAGACGACTAGACCGCCCCGGAATCGGCCGCCGAATCGCGCGATCGACGCGTTTGCTCGGGTGACGGCTTTTTCATGGCAATTCGGATTGAAGTGTGGTTCCACGCTGTCCATGAGCCGGGGCGTCGGATCTCGACGGGCCCCCGATCTAGTGGGGCGCTACCCGCCGACACCGATAAGCGCAACGCCGACAGCCAGGGACACCGCCCCCACGATTCGTGCGATGCCCATGCCCTCCCGCAACAGTAATCGGCCGTAAAGTGCGGCAAGCACTATGCTCGTCTCGCGGGTTGCGGCAACGTAGCTAACGTTGGTGGTGGTCATAGCCGTGAGCACTAGGATGTACGCGCCGAACATAAGCGTTCCGCCAGCTACTATCCAGCCGGCCTCGGACCTGGCGAGTGCCATGACGGGCTGGAGGCGCGGAAGCATCGCGGGAGCCATGATGATCGCGGTCCCCGTCACCCACAGGTACATGTACGCGACCGGGTGTACGTAGCCCACTCCGAGCTTGTCCACCATCGAGTACACGCCTATCAAGAGGCCCGTCAGTAACGCGAGCCGAGGCCCCGGCAACATCAGCGCCCGAAATGGCGCACCCAAGGCTCTTAGCGATAGACCCTGGGCTTGCACCAGAAACACGCCGACGACAACCGCAATGATCCCGATTATTCCAAGCGGCGATGGCCGCTCCTGCAGGATCGCCACCGAGAAAATAAGGACGAACAAAGGGCCCGTTCCACGGGCCAGCGGATACGCGATCGATAGATCGGTTCTCGAGTAGGCGCCAGCCAAAAGCGCGAAGTAAGCGACGTGGATTACGGATGACGCGCCGATGAGTAGCCATCCACGCATGGGGATCGGATTGTCGCCTATGACTATCAAGAACCCGGGCGTGAAAACGATTACTCCCGCCACGATCGCAAGCCAGAGAAACAGCAGTTGATCCGCGGCCCGCTTGGCCATGAGATTCCAGCCGGAATGGAGAATCGCCGCCGCAAGAACCAAGCCGAGGGCCACAACCGTCATCGGTGGTCAGTCCGGCGATTCTTGCGAAAGATCGACGAGACGACGGCTCAAAAATTTGGCCGGATTTGGAACGGTACCCTCAGTTTTGGTCTGAATGACACCCTCCAACCGAGCCCATAAATAGCTGCGGGCTTTGCCCCCACGCGAAACCGCGGTCGATCGGCCCATATAATTGGATTTGCGTTCGATCATGGCTCTCGGGAAACGCGCTCCTTTTTTAGCCGGGATTACGGCATTGGCATGAGGCTACGAAAATCACAGACCTACCGCGCGGAATCGATCACACTGCGACGCTCGGATCTGGGCGAAGCAGACCGGATTCTCACCCTCTACACACGCGAGCATGGCAAGCGCCGCGCCGTGGCCAAATCGGTTCGACGGCCGCAAAGCCGGCTGGCCGGCCATATCGAACTCTTCACTCACGCTGAAGTATTCCTTGCGGTCGGCACAAACCTCGACGTTCTCACACAGGCCACTGCCATCGAGGTCTTTCCGGCTATCGCCGACGATCTCGCCCGGTTTGCCAGAGCATCATGGGCCGCGGAACTCGTCGATCGCCTCACTCCCGAAGAGGAGGCCGACCCTCAACTTTTTGCGCATCTTCTCGAAACTATACGACTTCTGGCCGGCGATCAGGGGCACGAGCCCGTGCATCTGCGTCAGTTTGAGATCTTGGCCCTCAAAACCCTCGGATACCGTCCCCACTTGGATTCCTGCGTGGAATGCGGCCGGGAATTGGAAGAACGACCCAACATATTCTCGCCGACGGCCGGGGGCGTTATTTGTCCGTCGTGCACCCCGCCCAACGCCGCACTGAGGATATCGCCAGCGGCGCTCAAGGTGATGCGCTGGATGGGAGCGCAGACGATGGGAGCCGGTAGCAGGCTGCGAATCAGCGAAGAACTTGAAGTCGAGCTTGAACGGCTGCATACCGCTTACCTGACGGAAATTCTCGGCGGAGGCATGCGGTCGGCCTCCCTTACTCGATCGCGCGCGAGCGCGGCCCGAAAAAACAGCGGTCTGACGTTCGGGCGGGCACCCAGACACCGTACTGAGGAGGACAATGGACGAAACCACTGACGTCATGGAGAAACTGGTCTCGCTCTGCAAACGACGAGGCTACGTCTTCCCGAATTCCGAAATCTACGGAGGATTTGCAAGCACGTGGGATTACGGGCCCCTCGGCGCGGAACTGATCAGCAACATCAAGGAGGCGTGGTGGCGTGACACGGTGACGTCTCGGGATGACGTCGTGGGCCTGAACGCGGCCATCCTCTCCCACCCCGATGTCTGGCGAGCTTCCGGCCACGTGGAGCATTTCTCCGATCCGCTCGTCGACTGCAAGGACTGTAAGCGTCGATTTCGCGACGATGAACTTGACGGCGATCGCTGCCCGATGTGCGGCGGCGAACTGACCGAAGTGCGTCAGTTCAACACGATGTTTAAGACCTTCGTCGGGCCGGTGGAGAATGACTCCGCCACCGCATATCTCCGACCCGAAACGGCGCAGGCCATCTTCGTGAATTTCCGCAATGTTCAACAGAGTTCGCGCATGAAACTTCCGTTTGGAATCGGCCAGATCGGCAAGGCGTTCAGGAACGAGATAACCACCGGGAACTTCCTATTCCGAACGCGCGAGTTCGAGATCATGGAGATGGAGTTCTTTATCCACCCAGGGGAAGACGAGAAATGGCACGAGTACTGGATAGCCGAACGGCTCAGGTGGTATGGGGAATACGGCATAGGTCCGGAAAAACTCCATCCGCGAGTCCACGGGGCGGACGAGCTTGCCCACTACTCCCGCGCGACCACGGACATCGAGTATGACTATCCGTTCGGACAGGCCGAGCTTGAGGGCGTGGCTAGTCGGGGCGACTACGATCTTGGTCGCCACCAGGAAGCCTCGGGCAAGGATCTAACGTACTTTGACGAAGCAGCCGGCGAGCATGTATTACCGTGGGTGATAGAGCCGTCGGTGGGGGTTGACAGGTGCGCCCTGGCGTTTCTGACCAACGCATACCACGAAGAAGAGGTTCCGTCGGCGGCCGGCAAACTCGACCGCAGGACGGTGCTCCGGTTGGACCCGCGCCTGGCTCCCATAAAAGTTGCCTTCTTTCCGCTCATCAAGCGGGAGGCGCTTCAGGAGCTCGCCAAAGAGCTCCAAAACCAGGCTCGGGATGAATGGCTGACCTTCTACGATGAAACCGGCGCCATCGGACGGCGCTATCGCAGACAGGACGAGGCCGGCACGCCTTTCTGCGTAACGGTTGATTTCGAATCGCTCGAAGACGGAGCCGTAACCGTCCGAAATCGAGACACTTTGCTGCAGGACAGGGTCAGCACGTCAGAGATCTTGTCGTATCTGGGAGAGAAGCTCGCCTGGCGGAGTGGCGCCTCCACGCAATAGCGCTCCCGGCCTCAGTCCGACCGTGAGGCGCAGCCTGAGGATGAGCGCGTGGGGTCATGCGTGCCGCAGGTCGGGATGCTGGAGAAGCGGCGGAACCGCGATTTCACCCTGCCCGGTCTCGTACGTTTGACCTCCATGATCGCCGATTTTGGTGATGTGCATCGCCCTGCCGTGCTGGGTCGACAAGCCGCCGCCACCGAGGAATATGAGCCAGCCGAATTACACGCCGCGCGTTACTGGATCCGCACGATCGTGAGGCCCGCGCCGCCGTCCGCCACGAATGCGATTCTTCCCCGCAGCGCTACTCCTCGGGCCGTTCCCGGCGTCTCGATCGGCGGCTCTAACCGCCTGGCCCTCGCTACGACCGCCACGTTGAATATCTCGAGGTTTCCGCCCGAAACGACCGCGAAAGGACCGTCCCTTGCGATGTGTACCGCATCCGGTCCCGCCAGCAGCGAAACGATGTGCTGGGCGTTCTCGAGGCTTGTAATCACAATGATCGCCATCCGGCCGCCGCCGGCCGCCAGCAATGTCGTACCCGTGATGTCGAGTTCCAGATCGAAATTCCCGGGCATTCTTACGCGCGATATTCCCTCCAGTCCCGGAACTCTCAAAGACTGCAACAGCACGGGGCGCGAAGGATCGGCGAGGTCGTACACTAGAACGCCAAAGCGCGGATCACCGGCAACGTCGCTGGATATGAAGGCTCTGCCCTGATTTAGCGTAACGTCGGCGAAGCCCAGGTCTTTGGGCAACGACCCCACCAACTTGATTTCATCCACGTTCGAGATGTCCAAGACCGACATATTAGCCGTGCCACCAGACACCACGGCGAGTCTGTTCTCCGCATCAACGCCGCTAAAAAGCCGCGCGGAGACTCCCGCAGGCACGCTCACAGCGCGCGGATTGGCCGGATCGCTGATGTCATAAGCGCTGAGGGGAGTATCTGAGTTGACTTCCACCGCAAGCAAAACGTCGCCGCTTACGGCCAGGTCGTCAGGGTTGCCCGGAATCGTGGTGATCAACCGAGGCTTGCTCGGGGCGGATACGTCGACGATGTGAATACCGGCGCCTTTTGCCGTAATAAACGCGATGTCGCCGCGAAGCGCCACGTTGGTGGAGTTCCCGCCCAGCTTCAACGTCGTGATGATCCCTGGCGCGGGCGTGGAAGTGGGGGTTACGGTCGGGAACGGCGTTCGAGTGGGACGAGGCGTGCGCGTCGGTCTGATCGTCGGAGCGGTGGTTGGCGTGGAAGTAGGCGTGACCGTCACCTCCAGGCCTGTTGTGGGATCGATGATCGGCGTCGGAGTCACTTCCAAGCCCGTGGTTGGATCGATAATCGGCGTTGGTGTCGGCGCCGCGTCAGCTACCGCCTCTTCCTGTTGAAACGGGATGCAGGCGCTGAATCCAAGGACTGTGAACAGTACCAACAGAAGGTGTTTCTTGAGCGCTCCATATCCCATTTGCAAGCGGTCACCCAGCAGCATGCTATCGGGGCGGCACTCGGCACTCAATCGATCGCTCCACTTCGTTTGCCAACCTTAAGGCTATGCGGTACCTTGAGCGCCCGCGCCGGGGCGCATCTCGAACGCGCAAATCTCAGCCCGGAGGCTTTCACATGGCAGATGATGTTGGCTTCACAACTATGGGCGAGGTCTCCGGGCCGGCTGAGGACGCTCCTACGATAGGTATCGGGATGATTGGCTACGCCTTCATGGGTAAAGCTCACTCAAATGGATACAAGAAGCTGCCCTACATCATGTACCCACCCCCGGCGATACCTGTCCTCGTGAATATCGCCGGCAGAACGGAAAAGTCGGTTGCAGAGGCGGCGAGGCGGTACGGATTCAAGCGCTACTGCACCGACTGGCGCGAGCTCGTGGCCGACGACGAGGTTCAAGTTCTCGATAACGGCGGCCCGAACGATCTCCATGCGGAACCCACGATCGCGGCGGTCGAGGCCGGCAAGCACGTAATCTGCGAGAAGCCCCTGGGGAGGAATCCGGAAGAGTCGAAGGCCATGTGGAAGGCCGCGGAAAGCGCCGGCGTCAAACACATGGCCGCCTTCAACTACCGGTTCGTCCCGGCGATAATCCAGGCGCGCGAACTGATTCGCGACGGCGCGCTCGGTGAGATCTACCATTTTCGGGCACGGTACTGTCAGGAATGGATCATGGACCCGCAGTTTCCCAGGGTGTGGAGGCTCGACAAGTCGGTAGCGGGCAGTGGTGCCTTGGGCGACCTCGGAGCCCACATCGTCGACCTGGCCCGATTCCTCGTAGGCGAACCGAAAGCTGTAAACGGACTACTCAGGACGTTCATAAAAGAGCGCCCGCTGCCCGACGATCCGAGCGCGACGGGGCCGGTGGACGTTGACGATGCCTTCGTCAGCATCTTCGAGTTTCGGAACGGAGCCATCGGCACGATGGAGGCCACCCGATTCGCAATGGGCCGGCGCAATCTGAACACCTTTGAAATCAATGGATCCAAGGGGTCGATATCGTTCAATCTCGAGCGCCTCAACGAGCTCGAGGTATTCCTCGCCGACACGCATCCGCATCCCAAGGAAGCCGCGGGATTCCGGAACGTGCTGATCACCGAAGCGAACCATCCGTACTGGGAGAACTGGTGGCCGCACGGGCACATCATTGGGTGGGAGCATACGTTCGTTCACGAACTACATCACTTCCTCGATTGCATCGTCAACGACAAGGATGTCGCGCCCCGCGGGGCGACGTTCGAGGACGGCTACAAGTGCGACGTGATTCTCAACGCCATAGCGCAGTCATCCGAGAACAACAGTTCGCGTGTGGAGATTTCGTACGAGTAAGCGGCACATAGGGAGAACAGGGAGGCCGGCGACATGAAGATCGGTGTGTTCACGGTGCTGATGAGCGATCAGCCGTTTGAGAAGGTGGTCAAGTATTTATCCGGCCTCGACGTGGAAGCCGTGGAGCTAGGGTGCGGAGGGTATCCCGGCAACGCCCACTGCAATTCCACAGACCTTCTGGCCGACCCTTCGAAGATCGACGCGTTGAAGGCGACCCTTGCCGAAAACGAGCTAGAACTGTCCGCTTTGAGCATGCATGGGAATCCGGTGCATCCGAACAAGGAGATCGCGGAGCAGTACGTAAAGGACGAACGCGACGCAATGTTGCTTGCCGAGAAGCTTGGCGTGGATACGGTCATCAGCTTTTCAGGTTGTCCGGGCGATCATGAGGGGGCGAAGTATCCAAACTGGGTCACGTGCGCCTGGCCGCCTGACTACCCCGAGATACTCAAGTGGCAATGGGACGAGGTTCTGATTCCATACTGGAAGGAATCCGTCCAGTTCGCCCGCGACCACGGCATCGCCAAGATCGGTCTCGAAATGCATCCCGGATTCGCCGTCTACAATCCGGAAACCCTTCTGCGGCTGCGCGACGCGGTCGGGCCGGAAATCGGGGCCAATTTCGACCCCAGCCACCTATTCTGGCAGGGCATCGACGCTCCCACGGCCATACGCGAGCTGGGCAAGGCGGGAGCGCTGCATCATTTTCACGCCAAAGACACTCGCGTCGATCCGAACAACACGAGGTTGAACGGCGTGCTCGACACCAAGCCATATACAGACGAGATCAATCGATCGTGGATTTTCCGGTCGTTGGGATACGGCAACAGCTCCGAGGTTTGGAAGGACATGATCAGTGAGCTGAGGCTGGCCGGTTACGACGGCGTGCTAAGCATCGAGCACGAGGACGGCTTGATGTCCCCCAACGAGGGTCTCGAAAAGGGTATCGACCTCCTAAAGGAAATCCTGATGACCCAACCCGCCGGGGAAGCGTATTGGGCGTAGAACGACCAAAGGGGGGGGGGGTGACGCCATGGCAAGTTTCCGATGCTCAGTCCACCAGATAACCTGGGGCCGTGAAAATCTCGTTCAGGCCCTGGACGACACCAGCGACTTCGGCTATCGGGGGACCGAGACCTTCTCCTTCGTCGTAGACGACTATGCGGGTCGGGAGGATGAACTTCGGGCCATGCTGGATGAACGCAAGCTTCAGCTTTCGGGCCTCTACGGCGGCGGAATGATGCATGACGCGGCGGCGGAGACAGAGGTCGTCGAGTACAACCTGAAGGTCGCCGCGTTTCTCGAAAAAATTGATTCTCACTATCTGGTGCTCGGCCCAGGACGCCGCCCCGAGGGTGGCCCCAGCGCCGATCAGCTAAAGCAGATGGCCCACGCCGTCACTGAGATCGCGCTGGGCGCCAAGGAGCATGGCGTGGTCGCCGGGGTCCATCCCCACTGGAACACGGTGGTCCAACGACGTGAGGAAATCACGCAGTTCTTCGATCTGGTCGATACGGACCTTGTCAAGATGGTGCTCGACCCGGCCCACATCGCCAAAGCAGGTGACGATCCCCTGGAAGTGGCCGAGACTTACGCGGACATCATCGTCTACGCACACATGAAGAACTACGCGCCGGAGTTGGACACGCCGGAAGCAAACGTCCCGCAGGAAGGGCTCGCCCCGTCGCTGGCCTTCTTCAGTGAACTCCACAACGGGACGGTCGATATCGTGGCCATCGTCGAGGCGCTTCGCAAGGCGGACTTCGATGGCTGGCTCACGGTGGAACTCGATCGCAGTCAGACAACCCCGCGCGAAAGCCTGGAAGTCAACACGCGGTTCATGACCGACGTGCTGGGCTTCGAAATGGCCGCCGATAACAACTGACCGTCTAGTGCTGATGACAACTGCATGATCAGAGTGGGCATCGTGGGCTGCGGCCGCATCGTGGAAGAGGGGCACGTCCCGGCGTTCAAGGAGCTTAGCCACAGGTTTGAGGTCGTGGCGGTGGCGGACACCTCGGAGGAGCGCCGAAATCTCATCGGCGACAGCTGCGGCGTTCCCGTGTCAAATCGCTTTGCCGATTGGGACGCCGTCTTCAATCTCGAGGAGGTGGAGCTGATCGACATGGCGCTCCCCCACTTTCTACACAGGGATTCATGCGTTGCGGCCGCGGCGACCAAGAAGCCGATCCTGATGGAAAAGCCGATGGCTACATCCATTGCCGAGGCCGACGAGATAATGGCCGCCGTCGCGGACTCTGGCGCACCCGCGTGCATCGTGCACAACTACCTCTACTCGGAGCGGACGATGGCGGCGCTGGAGATCCTTCGTAACGGAGATATTGGCGACCGGTTTCTCGTGCGCATGGAAGGATTGGCGAAAAGTCACTGGCACGGCGCCGACGGATACGATCCAGCCTGGCGCACCAGGGCGGCCCGTTCCGGAGGCGGTGCGCTGATCGACAACGCGTACCACAACCTATATTCGTGCGAGGCCTTCATGGGATCGCCCATCACCGAGGTCTACGCGCGCTTGGGAACCTTCGCGCGGGACATCGAGGTGGAGGACACGGTTGTGATGACCCTCGCGCACGAGAACGGCGGGACCACGCAGATACTCGTCGGATGGAGCGCCGGCGCGGCAAAGCGCGTGCAGGAAATCCATGGCTCCGCCGGCAGCATGCTGTTCGATCACGACGGTCACGATTTGGCGGTGCTCACGGGAGATGATTGGAGCTACCCGGAGATCCCGGATGACGGACGCCTGTGGTTCATCCCGCTGTTAGACCAATACGCCGACGCCCTTGAGTCGGGAGGAGAGCCCCCGGTGCCGTTCGACGCCGGCTATCGAAACCTGAAGATCGTTATGGCCGCTTACGAATCGAGCCGAACTGGCCGTCCGGTTTCGATTAGCTGAATCGAGCGGTCCGCCGCCGGAAGTGCTACTCAGACTCGACCAAATACACCTTGTCACTGACCCGGGCACGTTTAGCGAACTTGATACCGATGTCGTCCCCAGGGCCGGCGGTTTCAACCTCCTCGCGGTCGATCTGCATGGAATCGACGACCGATTCAAAATCGGTCGTGTGCCCTCTGATCCTGATCCTGGCTCCCACGCTTAACGTATCGCTGAGTTCGATCCCAGCCACGCCGATGTGGCCGAACCAGTGGGTTACCTTTCCGATTTCCTGCTCGCCCATGATGCGCCTCCCCGAATAGCGGCGATTCGATGAGGTTCGGCTCCGAAACCCTCTCCGCTTCGCATCCACCAACAGCCGATTATGCCAGCCCAGTGCGCGAGGGGCGGCCTCTAGACGGATTACGTGGGTCACTCGCGGCACTTGATACTATGATCCTGTCTCCGAGAAAACTCATTTATGCACAACGAAAGGGGCAATAGGTTGCCAACCGGATTCAGCACGGAGGAAGTCAAGGAATACGAGAAAAACGGCTTCGTCACCGTCGCGAACCTCTTCGATGTAGATGAAATGGTGCCGATGGCGGATGCGGTGGAGGGAATCCTCGCGGAACTGCGGGAAGAGCTGCACGCGGGCGACGAATCCAGCGCCAAGACGTTCGAAACCGGTGTCTTCGTGGGTTTGACTCTGCGCCGCCCGTATCTGCGGGACATATTTCGCGATGAGCGTATCGCCGGCCGGCTGCGGTCGATCCTAGGTTCGAAGCTTGGATTCCTAAGCGACAAGATCGTGTTCAAATCCGAAGGTGTCGCCTACGCGACGCCGTGGCACCAGGATCACCAGTACTGGGGCGGAGCCCACAAGATGTCGGTGTGGATCGCGCTAGATCCCGCTACGACCGGAAACGGCTGCATGCAGTTCCTACCGGGGTCCCATCTCAAGGAGGTCGCCCATGACGAACAAGAAGACGGCAAGCCAGTCACCTTCGCACACCAATTGGAAACGTTGACAAGTGTGGGACTAGATGAGAATGATGCGGTGACGGTTGAGACGCGCCCGGGCGGAGCCGTCTTCTTTCACGACAACACTCTGCACCGTTCCCTCCCCAACACGACGGGCGAACGGCGTCGGGCTTTTATCATCACCTACCGCGACCTGAGCCAGCCGGACAAGGATTACCCGTATCTCGCGGCCGCGGAGCCCATTGACTGACCAACAGGTTCACTCCCAGCCGCTTTACCGATGACCTACTCGATCGTCGCCATCGACCCGACCAACGGCACATTGGGCGTCGGCGTCCAGACACATAGGCCAGCCGTCGGGTCGATAGTGCCCTGGGCCGAGACGGGCGTGGGCGCCGTCGCGACCCAGGCACACGCGAATACCGGCTTCGGTCCCCAGGCCCTCGCTTTGCTGTCCGGCGGCCTGAGTGCGGACCAGGCGCTGAGGGCCATCCTTGCGGGCGACGAGCGGCCCGAAATCCGGCAGGTGGCCATCGTTGACGCCCGAGGCACCTCAGCCGCACACACGGGCGGAGAGTGCATACCCGAATACGGGTCGCATCAGGGCCAAAGCTACTCCGCCCAGGCCAACATGATGCTGAATCTCGGAGTGCCCGAAGCGATGGGCGCGGCGTTCGAGGAGGCCGCCGGATCGCTCGAAGAGCGGATCATGGCGGCTCTGGAAGCGGGGCAGGGAGCAGGTGGAGACATCAGAGGAATGCAGTCGTGCGCCATCCTCGTCCGGGCGCCCGAAGCGCCCGCGACCGACCGAACACCGTCATCGCTCGACAGCGCGGACGTCGATCTACGAGTGGATGATGGGCCTGATCCGCTCGCGAAATTGCGCGGGCTTTTGAATATCCGTCACGCCGAAGCCCTGATGCGCTCGCCGGCGGCCGAGAAGTCGGTGGATGGCGCGCGGGACGCGTTTGAGCGAGCCTCGCGGCTATCACCCAGCGATGAAATTACGTTTTGGTACGGAGTGCGAAGCCTTTCGCTGAATCTCGGGGCCCATGAAGAGGCGGCCGGCGTTCTGACATCGCTTTTCGAGCGGAAGCCGAACTGGCGAGAGCTGCTGCACCGCCTTCCGGAGCTCCCGGCCGAATCTCCGTTGCGGATGGCCTTTCCGCGCGAATAAGCCGCCAGCCGGGAACGTCGTCAAACCAGTGTCGCGGCCTCCGCCTCAGAGCGCCTCGTTCAGAGCCTTGGCCGCCGCCAAATTCATGCCCTTCACGTCGGCCAGTTCCTCGATCCCCGCATCGCGTATCCGGGGCAGACTGCCAAAATGTCGGTACAAAGCGCGTTTGCGCTTCGGTCCAATTCCCGGGATCTCATCGAGGATGGACCTGCGACCCGCCTTGCTTCGAAGCTTTACGTGGAATCCAATCGCGAATCGGTGAGCCTCATCGCGAATCCGTTGGAGTAGATGAAGTCCATCCGACGATGCAGGCAGCAATACCGGCGACGGACGACCCGGAAGGAACAATTCCTCCCTTTTCTTTGCGATGGCGGCAGTGGGCACATGGCCTAATCCTCGATCGCGGATCGCCGATACCGCGGCTGAGAGCTGTCCCTTGCCGCCGTCTATCAGAACTAGGTCGGGGAGCGCGTTCCACTCCTTACTCGTGCCGGCGGACTCCTCCACGTCAACGGGCAAAGGCGCCGCGGGATCGAAGTCGGCGAGCGGGACGTGCTTGAGCGCCTTGATCCCGAGCCCGCCGCCATTCCCGTCATCATTGGCATCTTGCAGCCGTTTGAAGCGCCTGCCTATTACCTCCGCCATGGCCGCGAAGTCGTCGTTGGCGGCGTCTCGAATCTTGAATCTGCGGTACTTCCCTTTCTTAGCGGCACCATCCTCGAACACCACCATCGAGGCGACCGTCAACGAGCCTTGAATGTGGGAAATGTCGTAACATTCGATTCGCCTCGGCAATCGGGGAAGATCCAGCGCCTGACCGATCTCGAGCAGAGCGTGGCGCAGCCGGCGCGAACTGCTGAGGAAGATACTCTTTTCCATTTGGAGCGTCTCGGTGGCGTTCGATTCGGCGAGACGCACCAGCCGCCTCAAAACACCTCGCTTGGGCGTGTGCAGGGCAACAGCGCCGCCCCGAAGCGATCGAAGCCAGTCCGAAAGGAGTTCCCGGTCCTGCGGCTCGGCGGGCAGGAGAATCTGCGGGGGAACCTCCGGGGCACGATCGTAGTATTCGCGCAGGAATTCGGACACCAGCAAGTCATCCGACTCGCCGCCGGTGACCTGAAGCCGGTACGTTTCCCTTCCCAGCACCTTTCCGCCGCGGACGGTCAAGACCTGACCCATCGCCTCGCGGCCATCACGCGCTATTCCAATCACGTCGCGATCCTTGCGTTCGGAATCAACCATCTTCTGTTCCGTGACGACCTTCTCGACCGACTTTATGCGGTCACGGATAAGCGCCGCAGCCTCGAAGTTCAGCTCCGAAGCCGCTGAGTCCATCGAGCCGCGCATTTCCTCCAGAACGTATTCCGCGCGGCCTTCCAGAAAATCGATGGTCTGATCGATCACCTTGGCGTAGTCCTCCGGACTCACGACTCGAATGCAAGGGCCGTTGCAAAGATCGATGTGATACTTGAGACACGGTCGGTCCCACTCTTTGTCCATATCCAGCGCGCAGGTCCGATATGGGAACAGCCGGTTCAGGAGCTTTAGCGTTTGCCGCAGCGCCTTGGCGCTCGTGAATGGTCCGAAATAACGCGATCCATCTCGAACGATTCTTCTCGTGGTGAGTACGCGCGGGTACGTTTCGCCCAACGTGATCTTGATGTAGAGGTACTGTTTATCGTCCTTGAAGACCACGTTGTATCGAGGCCGGTAACGCTTTATGAGAGTGTTCTCGAGAATCAGGGCCTCGATCTCGCTGTCGGTGACGACGAACTCAAAGTCTTCCACCGACCGCACCAGACTCACTGTCTTCGGCGTCAGACCCCGCGCGCTTCCGAAATACGAGCGGACTCTATTTCGCAGCGACGCGGCCTTCCCAACGTAGACAACGCGCCCCTGGCCGTCCCTCATGAGGTACACGCCCGGCTTGGTGGGCAGGTTGCCGAGCTTTCCTCGTATGGTCTCAGTTGTCACAGTTGGCGGGCTCGCATCGATCCGGCGTCACGAACGGCATTGTCTTTCGATTGTATTTGACGGCCTCTAGGATTGGAGGCGGCATATGACACACCGAGAAGAACCCGATTGCACCGCTTCTGGCCTGGTTTCGAATTTGATGACTGGCGCAGGGCAAAGCTCGCCAAACGAGGTATCTATAACGTCGGGCTGAAGGACTGGCAGATTTTTCTTTGCCCGGAAAACCGCTATACAGATATCGCGCGGCGTGTGCGGGAGCTTGGCGTGGGATTGAGCGTCCACCACCCGTACGTCTCACCCCGAAACGGCCTGGGCCGGCGCGCGTCGAGTCTTTTTCTCCATGCTGACAGATCAACGCGCGAGTTCGCCTTCGACTGGCTCGAAGACTCTGTGCGGCGGGCGGCTGAGACCGGGGCGCGATTCGTTGTCACACATCTGGCCGATGCAGCGGACGCGATCCCGCTGAATCAGGCCCGCTCGCTGGCAATGGCGGCCGCGGCTCGTATGGCATCCATGTCGGACCGTCACGATGTGGAGGTTCACGTGGAATTCCTTGGCTATCACGCGACCTATCACTGCCCGGCGGAATTCGCCGGAATCATGGAATCGCATCCCACGCTCAAATTATGTCTCGACACAGGACATCTGCACCGCTGGTCGCAGATACGGGGCGGCGACGCGCTCGCGGCGGCTCGAGATCTTGCCCCTCACGTCGACTCAATGCACGTTTGGAACATCAGCTCCGCCGAGGAATTCGCCGAGCGCGGGCACATTCCGGTTCACCCGAGTCATCGAGAAGAGGATGGCTATGCAGACGTCCGAGGGATTATCGAATGCGTTGCCCGAGCCAATCGCGACGTCTCGATCATCTTCGAGCCGACCATCCGACAAGACACCTCCGAACAGTTTGTGGTCGAGGGAATCGCCTGGGTTCGGGAAATCATGAACGGCTCGTCAAGTGGAACGGGATGACTCAGGGGAATCATGCCCTAGTCAATACAATCGTCACCGGTGGTTGAGCAACGCCACGGAGTGAGGAGCATTTGGATTTCATACGGCTGAGAAACACCCTGGGGCTGCTCGGTATCGCGGTTGCGGCGGTGTGGCTGGGGCAGTTTCTGTGGAATCTGGGCGGACGGTTCGGCATCGCTATACTCATTTTCCTCCTGGCGTGGCTCGTGAGCTTCGCCGTGTCGCCGGCCGTGCGACGGCTCGAGCGCGCGCGGCTGCGAAGGCTGCCGGCGACCATCGTCGTCTACATACTCATGCTGACGGTCGCGGTCGTGGTGGCGTTGTTCGGAATGCCGTCAGTCCTGCAGGACCTCTCCGGAATCGCTGCTCGACTCGGTGGTTATGGCGACGATGTGCAACGGCTGACCAACGAAGTTCTGCGCTGGCTGCGAAGCGTAGGTGTCCCTGAGGCCGCGCTCGAGGACGCGGTGAGCGATCTGGGCTCGAACTTCGCCGAATTGGGCGCCACCGTCGTGGGCGGACTGATAAGCGCGCTCACCGGAATCGCGACCGCCGTACTCGTTTTCGTCCTCACACTCATAGTGTCCTTTTACGTTGTTCTCGATTGGGACCGCTCACTGAAGAGATTCGAGGATTCGCTCCCAGGCGTGTGGGGCACCGAACTCCGTGAGGCGGTGCACACGGTCGAGGCCACGTTCACTGGATTCCTGCGCGGGCAACTCATCGAGTCGGCGCTCTTTGGCCTCGCCGTCGGCATAACGATGGCGGCCGCGGGTCTCGATTTCATCATTCTCATCGCGATCCTCTCCGGCCTCGCACTGGTCGTACCGTTTATTGGACCGGTAGTAGGTCTCGCGGCGCCCGTTCTCGTGGCCTTGCTTGAATCGCCCACCACCGCCCTCTGGGTCGGGATCGTGCTACTAGTCTTGCAGGTGGTTTTGGAAAACGTCGTCAAGCCCAGGCTCATCGGAAACGCGGTCGGAGTACATCCGCTCGTCGTGATCGCGGGAATTCTCGCCGGATCGGCTGCCGCCGGATTCTGGGGCGCGATATTCGGCGTTCCGATCGGCGCACTGGTCTACTTCGCGGCAAGGGCTGCCTACGCCAGATGGGTGGCCGTTGCGAGTAAAATCGGCAAGGCGTCGGGTGGGAATACGGCGCCGGCTGAGCGGGACTTGCTCGATACGTCTGAAGACACTGAGACTTTGACCGGCGGCGGAAGCGAAACGCCGCCGGACGCCGGCCGGCCCCCTGTGCCTGAGGACCCGGGACGGATCGAAGCCTGAGCCCCCTTCTACGTCTTTTTGGGTACGTAGGTCCCCATCGGCGCTACGTCGTTGGCGGACTGGTGGCGTGGGCCGTGGCCATCGCGGCCGACGTGGCCGTGCCTCAGGCCATTCGCGGGGCCATAGACCTCGGCATCGCCGAAGGGAACCTGAGCGCCCTGCTTATCTTCGTTGGCGCCGCGGCTGGGCTTCTGGCGGTCCGAGGCATCTTCACAGCGGTCCACGATTTCCTGATCATCTATATGTCGCAGCTCGCGGCCATGGATCTGCGCGACGAGTATTACCAACATCTTCAGACCCTTCCCTACTCCTACTATGACAAGGCCGAAACAGGCGACCTCATATCCCGAGCCATCAGCGATATCGATTCGGCGCGGATGGGTGTCGGGATGGGATTTTTCCAGCTGATTACCATCACTGGGACGTTCGTGGTGGTCTTCGCGATCATGTTCTTGACCAACTGGCAACTCGCGCTGCTCGGGACTGTGACGCTGCCCATCATGCTGGTGACTGCTCTCTATTTCGGCCGGAAGATCAGGCAGCAGTGGCGTCAGGTACAGGCTCAGCGGGGTGTCAGCACGGCTGCGCTGACGGAGAACTTGACCGGGGTTCGCGTGGTCAAGGCATTCGCGCAGGAATCCCGCGAGATCGACAAATACACGGGAACCGTCGGGGAACTGAACCGGCGGATCCTGGTGGCGATGCGGACCTGGTCAACGTTCTTCCCTCTGATGATGTTTCTGTCCAGCGTGGGTACGGTCGCAGTGATCTGGCTTGGTGGATACCTGGTGATAAACGACGTGGTGACCGTCGGCGCCTTGGTGGCCTTCTACTACTACTTCGTACGGCTGGCTCCACCATCACGGCGGATCGGGTTTATCGTCCAGCGCCTGCAGCTGGCCATCGCCTCAGCGGAGCGGGTGTTCGCGATCCTCGACACCAAACCGGAAATCGCCAGCAATCCAAACGCGACAGTGCCCGAAGAAGCGCACGGTCGAGTCTCCTTTGAAGCCGTAACGTTTGCTTACGGGCGCGGCGACCCGGATCTCGCCCGGATTCAGCTCGAGATCGAGCCGGGTCGGACCATCGGAATCATTGGGTCCACTGGGTCGGGGAAGACGACTCTGGTAAACCTCATTCCGCGCTTTTACGACGCAACTTCGGGGAGCGTCAAGTTCGACGGGGTCGACGTGAAAGAACTCGACCTGCACTGGCTTCGGAGGAATATCGCCATCGTTCCACAGGATGCATTTCTCTTTTCAAACACGATGGCGAAGAACATCGCGTTCGCACGGCCAAACTCGAAATCGGAGGCGATAGCGGAGGCGGCCGAGCAGGCTCAGGCTGGCCGGTTCATCAACGAACTGCCCGAACGCTACGAAACGGTCGTGGGTGAGCGAGGTGTGGGTCTCTCCGGCGGACAGCGTCAGAGAGTGACCATCTCTCGGGCGCTGATCATGAACGCAAGCGTTCTGATCATGGACGACTCGACCGCGAGTGTGGACACGGCCACCGAACGGCTGATCCGCGACGCCCTCCGCGAAGCCTTCGCGGGCCGAACGACCATCATCATCGGACAGCGGGTGTCGTCCGTCATGGACGCGGACGAGATCGTGGTTATGGACGGCGGGGAGATCGTAGAGCGCGGCACCCACGATTCGCTGCTCGACAGCGATGGCCTATACGCAAGAATCCATAAGCTTCAGTCCCCCACCGAAACGACGGAAAGCCCCAGTGCCACCGGGGCCGTCTCGCGCGGCCAATGATCCACTACCGTACCGAGGAGGACGTAGAGCGCACTGCGCTCGATCGTAGCATCGCATTGCGCCTCCTTCAGTTCCTGGGGCCGTATCGACGAAAATCGGCTGGCGCAGGCGTGCTCGCCCTAGCGATCGCCGCCGCCAACATGGTGCAGCCGATCCTGGTGAAATTCGCCATCGACGACGGCATCGCCAACCGGGATTTTGGATTGATCTCGGTGTTGAGCGGCGTTTACCTGTTGACCGCGGTGGTCAGTTCCGTGGCGACCGGATTTCAAACCTGGATACTCGCCCAGGTGGGTCAGCACATCCTTTACGACATACGCTCGCAGCTGTTCCGAAAGCTTCAGTCCCTCTCATTGGCCTTTTTTGACACGCGCAACAGCGGGTCGCTGATCTCCAGGCTCACTAGCGACGTGAACGCGCTGAACGAGGTTTTGACCGAAGGGATCGTTGGATCGGTCACCGACCTCGTCACAGTAGTCGGGATCGTGGTGGTGATGTTCCTGCTCGACTGGCAACTGGCGCTCATAACCCTGGCCGTCCTCCCGGTCCTGCTTTTTGGGGCGGGGCTATTCGAGATCCACGCCCGACGCGCCTATCGGGCAGTGAGGAGGCTCGTATCCGAAACGAACGCGAACCTGGCCGAAAGCATTCTGGGTATCAGAATCACACAAGCGTTCACCCGCGAGTCGGAAAATAGAGAGCTGTTCGCCGAAGTGAATCGGCGCACCGTGCGGGCGCACAGGCGATCCCGTCTCGTTGGAGTCACCATCATTCCCGGCGTTGATCTGCTGACCGGGCTTGCCATTGGACTGGTGCTGTGGTTCGGAGGTCGACTGGTACTGGGAGCGGGCGCGCTGGAGCTGGGGACGGTTACGGCATTTCTGATCTATATCGAGCGGCTGTTTCAGCCCGTGCAGGAACTTGGAATGCGGTTCGATTTGGTGCAGGCGGCAATGGCTTCCGGTGAACGGATATTTGGATTGCTCGACGAGGATCCGCGTGTGAAGGACCGGCCGGATGCAGTGCCGATGCCTCCCATCGCGGGTGAAATCGAGTTCCACGATGTCGACTTCGAATACAGGCAGGGAGAGCCAGTCCTCAAAAATGTGTCGTTCAAGGTTGAGAAGGGCCAAACCCTGGCTCTCGTTGGCGCGACCGGCTCGGGCAAGACGACCATCGCCAATCTGCTATATCGCTTCTACGATGTCGAAGGGGGCCACGTATCGATCGACGGTACCGACATCCGTGAGGTCACGCAGGCCTCCTTGCGCCGCCAAATGGGGCTCGTGCTCCAGGATCCTTTTCTCTTTTCGGGAACGATTCGCGAGAACATCGCTTTCGGGCGACCCGATGCGAGCGACGATGAGATTATCGCGGCCGCCAAGATCGTGAATCTGCACGACACCATCGCGGCCATGGACTTCGGCTACGACACGCCGGTGGAGGAGCGGGGATCGAGGCTTTCAATGGGGCAGCGGCAGTTGGTCTCGTTCGCGCGCGCGTTGCTGGCGGACCCGAAAATTCTCATCCTCGATGAAGCGACCAGCAGTGTGGACACACAAACGGAATCGCTCATCCAGGATGCACTGGACAATCTAATGCGCGACCGCACATCCGTGGTTGTAGCGCACAGACTCTCGACCGTGAGAAACGCCGACATGCTGATCGTCATGGAACACGGGCAGATCGTGGAGCGAGGAACGCACAGCGAACTCCTGGCCGCCAGGGGCCACTACCAGCGCCTCTACCAGCTTGGTTTCGCCGTGGCCGAAGCCGATCTCGACGAGCACCTAGCGGTCCAGTCGAGCACCTAGCGCAAACGCTCCGCCAGACGTGCCTCGACGCCGGCACAAACCGATGCCGACCGGGGATTTATCCGCCGAAGATGGCCCGCGATCCGTTTTCGGCCGCCCGCACGATCGCGTCCGGATATAAGCCGATCCATAGGACCAACCCGGCCAGCGCGGTGAGCGCGGCAGCCGAATGAACGGGAATGCGGAGTGGTTTTCGGTCCTCCTCGTCGTCGTCACTGGGAGTCACGAACATCTCGCGTACGACGACCAGGTAGTAGTAGACGGAGACGATGCTGTTTCCGATCGCGAAGGCAACGAGCCACCACAGACCGTGAGCGGCGACCGCGCTGAAAAGATAGAACTTGGTTACGAAGCCTGCGAAGAGCGGCATACCGGCCAGCGAGAAGAGGCAGATCGCCAACATGAGAGCGAGTGGCAGCGACCGCCGGCTCATGCCGCGAAACTCCGAGATCTTCTCGCGGCCCGTGGCATTGTTGTAGAAGATCACGACTAGAAACGCGCCTAGATTCGTGACCGCATATCCCGCCAGATGCAGCATCATCCCGGCCGCCGTACCCATCGTAAGCACGGGAACCCCCACCAACACATAGCCCGCTTGAGCGATGCTCGAATAGGCGAGCAGACGCTTGATGTTGCGTTGTTGCATCGCCACAAGATTGCCAAGCGTCATGGTCAGAATCGCCAGAATTCCCAGGGCATCCCGCCAGTCCGCCATTACGGGTTGAAGACCCTCAACAAAGAGCCGTATCAGGAACGCGAACCCGGCCGCCTTGGACCCGACCGAGAGGAACGCAGTAACCGGCAAGGGTGCGCCCTCATAGACATCGGGCGTCCACATATGGAACGGGACCGCCGCGACCTTGAATCCGAGCCCGGCGACCAGTAGCGCGATCCCCATCAGGAGGCCGGGGCCGAGCCCTGCTGCCGTCTCAGCCTGGGCTGAGATGTCGACGTAAAACGTGGTGCCGGCCGCGCCAAACACCAAACTTATTCCGTACAACAGCAGCGCCGACGAGAATGCGCCCAGGATGATGTATTTAGCTCCGGCTTCATTCGATCGGCGCTCGTCCTTGGCGTGGGCCGACAGCGCGTAGAAACCGAAGCTCACCAACTCCAATGAAATGTACGCGGTGAGCAGTTCCCTCGCGGATGAAACGGCCATGGCGCCGACCACGGCGAACAGAATAAGCCCGTAGAACTCAGCGGTATGCCGAAGATTCCGCCGCGCGAATGCGGGCGAGCCGATCAGCACGAAGAAGCCGATCACCAGAAACATAACCTTGAAGAACACTGCGTAGTCGTCGATCCGCAGCGTGCCGTTGTAAAGGCTGCGCTCGGTGCCCCAGAAGGAAATCACCAGACCTAGGGCCACAACGGTCCCCAGCGCCGCCGGCCACGCAAGATTGGGTTTGCTGTCCTCTGGCAAAACGAAATCAGCGGCCAATATGCCGACCGCGGTCACCACCAGCACGATTTCAGGAAGGATGTAGTAGAGATCGTCCATCTAGGGGGAAAGGCTCGCTATCAGCGGCGTCACCGCGCTATCGATCTGACCGACCATGAGCGGTGGATAGATCCCAAACAGCACGAGAAAGCCCACCAGACAGACCCCTGCGATCGTTTCGAGCCTGCTTGCGTCGGATATGTCTCGCCAGCGCTCGTTGAGAGGACCGAAGAACACTCGAGCGATCAGCCTCAGGATGTAAACGGCTGTGACCGCCACTCCGACAACGCCCAGAACGCCCAGCCATGGGCTCGTCTGGAACGTCCCGACGAATACCAGGAATTCGGCCGCGAATCCGCTGAGACCCGGCAGCCCGAGCGACGTGAGCCCCGCGATGATGAAGAGGATCGAGAACCTCGGCATGACCCGGGCGAGTCCCCCGAATTCGGATATCTCTCGAGTGTGAGCTCGGTCGTAGATGACTCCAACCATCGCGAACAAGAGCGCGGTCATGATGCCATGAGAGAACATCTGGAGTACGGCGCCATCAAGCCCTATCACGGTGAGGCTGCCGATGCCCATGAGCACGTAGCCCATATGACTCACGCTCGAATACCCGATAACGAACTTCAAGTCTCTCTGAGCCATCGCCGAAAACGCGCCGTATAGAACGTTTATGACTGCGATGATGAGGAAGAACCACAGCCAATCCTGAGCTCCGGACGGGAGCAGCTGCACGCCCATACGGATGATCCCGTACGCGCCCAGTTTCATGAGAACGCCGGCGTGCAGCATGCTCACGGCGGTGGGGGCGGCCACGTGGCCGTCCGGCGACCAGGTGTGGAAAGGCCAAAGTCCGGCCAGCACTCCGAATCCGACGAAGAAAATCGGGAACACAACCCGCGCCAGCACGGGGTCGAAGCCGGCTTGTTGCATGTCCACAAAGTCGAAGCTTGACGCGCCCATAGCGTGGTACAGCGCCAGCAGACCGACCCAGATGAGGATGCTGCCCGCAAGGAGATACATCACCAGCTTCATGGCCGCGTAGCCGCGCCGGGTGCTTCCCCAGATCGCGATCAGGAGGTACATGGGGAGCACCGCGACTTCATAGAAGAAGAACAGGAAAAAGAGGTCCATCGCCGCGAACACGCCGAATACGCCGCTGACCAGTATGAAGAGCAACGCGAAGTATTCACGGGTGCGGCGATCGATGTTCCACGAGACGAGCACGCCGGTGAAGATCACTACTCCCGTAAGCAGGACCATCGGCGCGGATATCCCATCCACGCCCACGTGAAACGAGATGCCAAGACTGGGAAGCCACGTAAATTGATTCTCAAACTGAAACCCGCCGACCGAGCGGTCGTACAGAGCGAATACCAAGACCGAAAGCACCAGGGATACCGATGCCGCGGCGAGCGCCAGGAATCTCGCCGCACCGCGGTTACGTTCCGGGAGGGCGAACATCGAGAAACCCGCCACGAGGTTTAACCCGACCAGCGCAACCAGCATCGGCTTAGTCCGCCAAAGCGAATATGACTATGGACAGTCCGACCACGCCCAGCAGCATGAACGCCGCATAGTTGTATAGAAATCCGGTCATCAGCCGCCGCAGTCGGCTCCCCGAGAAGATGACCAAGAAGCCACTTCCGTCCACGGCCGTGCCGTTGATGACTTTTCTATCGAACATGGCCACGAGAACGGCCAGGGCGAGACTTACGTGGTCGATCAGCCACTGGTAAAGGTCATCGATATAAGCGCGGCGGGCGAGGAATCGATGTGCCGCGGGGATGGCCTCACGGACGGTTTCGGCGCTTGGCGACCGCAACATATAGACCGAGTAAGCGACGATGATCCCGACGATCGCGGCCGATGCCGAAAGCAGGATCGCCCCCAGCGATTCGAACGCATGCCCAGCCTCCGCGCCGAAGTAGACGAACCTGGCGAATGGATCCCCGATCAGCGGCGATCCCACCCAACCGCCCAGCACGGCGAAGACGGCAAGGATCACAAGTGGCACGGCCAGCACCGGTTCAGCCGCGTGGGCATTCTCGGCCGCGCTGGACCTGGGTGACCCAAAAAAGACCCTGAAAATCACGCGAAACATGTAAAAGGCAGTCAGCGCCGCCGTGATTACGCCAACCGAGAAAGTCAGCCAGTGCCCGCCCTCGACCGCCGAGTTCAAGATCGCGTCCTTGCTCCAGAATCCGCTCAGCAGGGGGAACCCGCTCAGAGACAAGGCTCCGATGACGAAGGTCCAGGTGGTAATGGGCATCCGCTTCCGGAGCCCGCCCAAGCGGTCGATGTCGATGATGCCGCCGCAGGCGTGCATCACCGCGCCGGCCCCAAGGAAGAGCAGCGCCTTGAAAAACCCGTGGGTTACCAGATGCAGCATGGCGGCGGTCATGCCGCCGGCGCCCAACGCGAACATCATGTACCCAAGCTGGCTGATGGTCGAGTAGGCGAGCACGCGCTTCAGGTCGGTCTCGACCAGCGCCAGCAGCGCGGCGAATATGGCCGTGATGGTACCTATTACGAGCACCACCATCAGCGCGCCTTCGCTGGCGGCGAACAGCGGATACATCCTGGCCACCAGGAACACTCCGGCGGCAACCATGGTCGCCGCATGGATCAGGGCGCTGACGGGACTGGGTCCCTCCATGGCGTCCGGGAGCCAAACGTGCAGGGGGAACTGACCGGATTTCCCCATCGCTCCAAGAAATATCAGGATCGCGGACAGCGTCACCGCGCCGGAACCCACCTCGCCGGCGTTCACCATGGCGAAGATCTCGTCCATCTCGAAAGTGCCGGTGTTGACGAAGAGAAGGAGTATGCCGATGAGCAGGCCGACATCGCCGATTCGGGTTGTAATGAAGGCCTTCTTCGCGGCTTCGCGCGCTGATGGGCGCTCCCACCAAAAGCCGATCAGCAGATAGGAGCAGAGGCCCACCAACTCCCAGGCGACGTAGAGGATGACGAGGTTGTTGGTGATGGTGAGGCCGAGCATGGCCGCGGCAAAGAGCGACATCGTCGCGAAATACCAATGTAGCCGTTGTTCGCCCCGCATGTATCCAATCGAGTAGATCTGGATCACCGCCGTCAAAAAAGTCACGACGATCAGCATGACCAAGCTCAACGAGTCCACGACCATGCTCAAGGGAACCGACAGATCGCCCGCTCGCAGAAACTCGACTACAAACGGGCCGGGGCCTTGATTGAACTCGAGGCCCGCGGTCGTGGTCAGCTCGATCAGTCCCATGACCGAGATGGCGAATCCGGCCGTCACGGCCAATATCGTGAGAAACGAACCGCCGCCGGGCAACCTGCGGCCGAATAAGCCGACGATTGGGAACGCGGCGAGAGGCAATATGGGGATGAGCCAGGACCAGCCCAAGCTCAGCGAACCTTCGCCTTCGATGCGCGACCGGGGACGATCGCTACCACCGCAGCAGGTCCAATTCGTCCACGTTTATGTTCGCCCTGTTTCTGAAAACCTGCAGGATGATGGCGAGGCCGAGTCCGATTTCCGCGGCGGCCACCGTAATCACGAAAATGGCGATTATCTGCCCCACTATTCGGCTGGGCGCGGAATACATGGTGAACGCGATGAAATTGATGTTGACGGCGTTGAGCATCAGCTCAACGCCCAGGAGGATCGCCACCGCGTTCCTGCGGGACAGGACCCCGAAAATACCGATGGCGAACATGGCCGCGCCGACGAAGAGCACGTGACTGAGGGGAACGGCCTCAATCATTGGGGCTCCCTCCTGGCCACGACTATGGCCCCTATCAGCGCGACCAGCAGAACCAATGACGCAACTTCGAAGGGAATGGCCCATTTCGTGAAAAGCTCATTTGCGATCTCCGCCGGTGGCACGCGCTGAAGCTGCTCGGGCCTTCCCCGCATCCAATCGGTTGCGAATGCGGCGAAGGCGGCCAGCCCCAGAAACGCGGCCGCCCCAAGGAGTGCCAGCACCCGTTGCCAGCGGTCGCGCGGCGCGGTGACGGGGCGGTCGGTTGCCGTCAACATAAGCCCAAATATGATCAATACACTCACCGCCCCGCCGTAGACGAGCAATTGGACCAGGGCAATGAAATCCGCGTGGAGGATGAAGAAGATGCCCGCCACCAGGGCGAGCGCCGCGATAAGGGAAAGCGCGGCGTAAACGATGTTTCTGGCGAGGACGGTGCCCAATGCCGCCGTTAGAGCGAGCGCGGAAACGAGATAAAAAAGGAAGGCCGCGAAGTTCACGGTTGCAGTAAACCGTTCTCACGCCCGAGATTCAATCCATGGCCTCAGCCTTCGGCGGATCGCTCCTCGGCTTCGAATCCGCCGATCGCCCCGATCGCGCCGCCCGCTCCGTCACTTACCCCTCACCCTTCTTCATCGGCTTACCCTGGGCGCCCGGCGGGTTGGCGGTGGTCCTCGTGAGCCCGCGGGCAATGTCCACTAGCTCGCTCTTCTCAAGCACCATCTCCCGCACGTCATAGCTTGAGTACGCAAATTCCGGCGTCATCTCTATCGCCTCGTACGGGCATACCTCAACGCAGATCGAGCAGTAGCAGCACAGCGCCAGGTCGAGATAGAAGTCAACGACGATTGTTTTCTGGTCGGTTACGTCATCCGTGTATTTTTCGAGGCTAGTGAATATGCAGTCACAAGGACACTCACGCGCGCACGCGTCGCAGCCGGTGCAAATAATCATATCGAGATCGTCGTTCCAGAGGAGTCCCGGCGCACCGTGCGTTCGCGAGGTCACAAAGGGTGGCTCGTAGGGATACATCTCGGTAACCGGACTCTTCCGGAAGCTCGAGAGGGTCTCTTTAAACGCCTTCAGAATGCCGAGCATCGCCCTACTCTTTCATGTCTGAATTCAAAAGCAGTCATTCGTCTCAGCCCGCGGTCGCCGGGGTCGGGAGGTCCCGTGGCGCGGACGGGCGGGGACGCATTACCAATCGCGTCCACGCCCTTCGGTAAAACCAAAACGCCAGCACTACGCTCAAAGGGACTAGGGCAATCATCGGCAGCCACCCGTATACGGCCTGTACCGATACGACCACCAGGTTCAGAAGCGATAACGGCAGCAGGACCTTCCAACACAAAGCCATCAGTTGGTCGATGCGCAGCCTGGGAAGCGTTGCACGCAGCCACAGAATGAACGTGACAACGAATCCTGTCTTGAGGGCAAACCAGAGAATTGGTGGAAGGAAGGGTCCCGCCCATCCCCCAAGGAAAATGACGGTGCTGAGAGCCGCCAGTATGAAGACGTTGACATATTCAGCCAGGAAGAACATCGCCCAGCGGATGCCGCTGTATTCGATGAGCGGGCCGCCCATCACTTCAGATTCGGCGATGGCGATGTCGAAGGGGGTGCGCGACGTTTCCGCGAGTCCGGCCATGATGAAGATCGCAAACGCCGTGGGTTGGACAACGACGTACCAGACGGTCGAGGCTTGGGCTTCGACGATCACGGTAAGGTCAAGTGAGTTGGCCAGCAGCGCCACGCCCAAGACCGATACCAGCAACGGAAGCTCGTAACTGATCGCCTGGGCCACCATTCGCGCCGTGCCGATTAGCGCGTATTTGTTTCCGGATCCCCATCCCGCCATGACGAACCCGATTATGACCACCGCGGGCAGAGCAAGCACGTAGAGCAGACCGAGATCCAGGTTCGCGGCGACCAATTCGCGCGTGAACGGTATCCCGGTCAGCACCGCGATGGTAGGTCCGAATACGAGGAACGGGGCTATGAGATAAATCCAGCGCTCGGCCTTCTCCGGAGTGAGACTCTCCTTCATCAGCAGCTTGATCGCGTCGGCGGGCGCCTGAAACAAACCCATCGGCCCTACATGCCAGGGGCCCATGCGCTGCTGGATCCTCCCGAGCAGCTTACGTTCCGCGTACGTGAAGACGAGGGCTATCAACGGAGCCAGGATAAGGAGCACCAGGACCTTGACGATGGCGATTACGACATCGAGCAGGGTCATCTATCGACCTCCCCCATCACGACGTCTGTCGAGCCAATGATCAGAACCGCGTCGGCCAGATACGCGCCCGGAAGCAGAGCCTCCAGCGCGCTGGCCGCCACGAATGCCGGGGAGCGGATCTTTACCCTGTAGGCCTTAGTGGCGCCGCTGCCCACGAGATAGATGCAAAGATCCCCGCGCGGGCTTTCCGTGCGAGAGTAGGCATCGCCTTCGGGCAGTCGCAGGATCCTGGGCACCTTTCCCTGGAAGGGCCCTTCGTCGGGCATGCCTTTCAGCGCCTGCCGGACGATCCGCACCGACTGTTCCATCTCCAGCATTCGCACCTTGTAACGATCGAACAGATCACCGTTTTCGCCGACCGGAATGTCAAAATCAAACCGGTCGTAGATCGAGTACGAAAGCAGCCGGCGCAGGTCTCGGGCAATACCGGTCGCCCGCAGCATCGGCCCGGTCAGGCCAAGCCGCGCGGCCTCTTCCACGCTGAGCCTATTCACACCTTTGGTGCGGGCCTGGAAAATCTCGCTGTCGGTTATCAGGCCGTTGCACTGATCGATGCTCTTTTCGATTTCGGGCAACAGGCCCGCGACCGCGTCCTTGAAGTCCGGCGGGAGGTCCAGCCGCAATCCACCCACCGCGAGGTAGTTGTGAAGAAGTCGCGCGCCGGTGACCTCCTCGAACAAGTCCTGTATCGACTCTCGAGTCCGCCACCCGAACATCGTTGGCGTTGTAAAGCCGACGTCGAGTCCAAAGGAGGCGTAGAACATGAAGTGACTGGCCAGCCGGTTTAGTTCCGCCAGAATTACGCGTGCGTACTCCGCCCGCTCGGGGACCTCTATTTCCCATAATTCCTCAGCGGCAATCATCAGGCCGAACTCAGTGGTAAACGCCGACAGGTAGTCGGCCCGGTCGGCCATCACCGGGATCTGCCGGAATGTCCACGTCTCGCAGATCTTCTCGATGCCGCGATGCAGAAAACCTATGTCGGGAATGGCCTTCGTTATCAATTCGCCGTCGACTGTCAAAATCAGTCGGAGCACCCCGTGGGTGCTCGGGTGCTGAGGCCCCATGTTGATGGTGAGCTCTTGAGTGGCGAGGTCCGTGGCTGAAGGCGTATCAGTCACTGTCCGGCCCATCTCCCGTGGGTGTGACCTCATCCCGGACCGGATTCCATAGCCGAAACGGTTTTCCTCCGCGCTCTCGGAATCGAGCGGGGATGTCCGGCACGTTCCGAACCTGCTGCGATTTCAGGAGAGCCCCCTTCAAATCGTCTTCATCGAGCAGCAGCGGCTCGGGATAGGGATGGCCGTCAAAGACGACGTTGAACATGTCCATCGCCTCGCGCTCATGCCAGCCTGCGGTGGGCCAGCTGGCGGTGATGGACGGAACGTGCGGTTGGTCTTGAGGAACCCGCGTCCGTAACACCAGCAAGTCGGGATGCTCAAGACCGGCGAAGTGATACACCAGCTCGATCTCTTCGTCGTCGGGCCAGTGCACACCGGTAACGTCGTACAGAAGGTCGAAATCGAAGTCCTCGGATTCGCGTATCAGATTGGCGGCGGCGCTGATGTTCGCCGGCGGCAGACTGACCTCAACAAATGGGCGGTCTTCAATTACCTGCCCGTCGAGAGATTTGAAATTCTGGGACGCAAGTTCGATTATGGCCGCGTGACGCGGCTCACGCGGGGGCACGGCTATTTCTTCCTGTGCCATACCCCTTCCTTAGCTTCGGCCATTATCTTTTCCTGAAGCTTCAGGATTCCGTCTATCAGCGCTTCGGGTCGAGGCGGGCATCCGGGCACATACACGTCAACTGGAATGACCTTGTCGACCCCTTGTATGACATTCATGTAAGGGTAGAACGGTCCGCCGCACACGGCGCACGAGCCCATCGCGATGCACCACTTCGGCATTGGCATCTGCTCCCACAGCAGCTTGGTCGTCTTCGCCATTTTCCGATTGACCGTGCCGGCGACGATCATCACATCCGACTGTCTGGGCGAGGGCCACGTAACCACGCCGAAGCGGTCAAAGTCGTAGTTCGCCATGTAGGTGCCGATCATCTCGATCGCGCAGCAAGCGATTCCGTAGGCCAGAGGCCACAACGACGATTTCCGCGCCCAGGCGAATAGCTCGTCGGACTTCATGGTTATGACGTTCGGGGGAGTCTTAGAGTAAAGATTTTCCAGGGGCGCCGCCTCGATCTGAGGCGGCAGCGGCTCATCGTGGATAAGCGGCTCTCCCTCCTCGGTCAAAGGCTCGGGGAAGTCCGAATCTACCACCAGTCCAGCGCCCCTTTCTTCCAAGCATAGACAAGTCCAAAAAACAAAATCCCCATGAATACCAGCATCTCCACGAAAGCGAAGGTGCCGATATCTCGAACAACGACGGTCCATGGGAATATGAACACGATCTCAACCGCGAAAATCACGAATAAGATCGCATATAGGTAGTACCGCATATGCATCTGGCGCCAGGTATTTCCCTGGGACTGCATCCCGCACTCGTAGATGACGCGTTTGAGCCTGGAGAACTGCTTGGGGGCCATGACCAGGGAGAGCACCAGCGACATGGCCACGAATCCCGTCGCGGCTACAACGGCGACGAACAACGGTAGGTAGCGCGCTAGATACTCAGCGTCCAAGCTCGTTCCTTTCCGCAGCCTTGATGCCCGTGGTAATCGGCAGATATGCTCCAACGAGTATGGCATTGGACAAATGCCCGTTCAAAGTACTCAGCTCCCCGAATGTGCGTAGTGCGCACCCAAAGTGGCCTGCACATATCTTCGCGTCGGATGGTTTCCGATGCAGGACCGGTGGACGGGCGTGACCCGACTACTGAAAGCCGCCGCCCATCACCTTGGCTCCCGTCGGCCCCGCGCTTCCGCCCTCCGGCTCTATGGTCATGCCAAAGGTCTGAAACCTTGAAATGGGTTCGGGGCTGCGAACGACGAGCAAGGCGAATCCGTAGTAATCCGCGTTTACCAAGCCGCCGCTCATCTTCGTGTCGGCTCTATTGAGCCAGAGCTGATATGCCTTGCCCGACGGCATCCGTTCCAAACCGCTGCACACCAGGACGGCCACCCTCTCGTCCTATGTCATCAAGAGGAATCCCACCGCCTCGGGAGCATTTTCGGTGCCAACCAGCCGGACGGCGTTCCCGCGTCCCATTGCAAGCGCCTCGAGTACCGCAACCTGCTCGGTCGTGCGGTCACGGGCCCGCCCTGTTCTGTCCTCGAGCTCGGCGATCCTGCCGCCGAGAAGAACGGCGATGACGACCGCGGCTGCCACTACGAGCCCGGCCACGCCCGCGAACGCGGCGGCCAGCGGGTTGCCGCGCCATGCGGCCGCGCGGCGGCCTTCTCCGCTCCGGGAATCCGCGGCCATCCGCAGTACTCGTACGCGGATCGACGGTTCTGGGTCCGACGGATCCACCCCAAATCCAAGCGATTCCGCCGCTTCGCGTAAATCATCGAGTTGCTGTCGTAGGCGTGGATCGCCTTCAAGGGCCTCGTCTAACGCCCTCCGATCCTCGGGGTCCAGGCTGCCCAGCCCCTCGGCGGCTAGTAACTCCTGCAATCTCTCTTCGTTCATGCCGCTAATCCAGCAGCTCGCTGGCGGCCATGAGGTCCCGAAGCCTGAACAAAGCTGTTCGGGTGCGGGTTTTCACGGTGCCGAGCGGGATCTTCAGCTCTTCTGCGATTTGCGACTGTGTGAGCCCGCCGAAATACGCAAGGGCCAGCACGACGCGATGATCGTTCGGCAGCTCGTTACATGCGTCCCGAACCGCCGCGCGCAATTGATCCCTCCAAACCTCTTCATCAGGTTGGCTTGAGTTAGTATCGATTTTCGATTCGAAGGTTTCCCAAATGAGCTGGCGCGATACGGGCCTGGCCTTGCGGCGTCTGAGTTCGTCGATAACCAGGTTTCTTGCGATCCGCATCACCCAGGAAGCAAGGCTGCCCCTCGACGGCGAATCGGTTGACGCCCGCGACCAAACTCGCAAGAAGGTCTCTTGCACGATCTCTTCGCCGGCGGCGGCGCCCAGGGACCGACGGGCGAGCCCGTTTATCACACCGGCGAACCTGTCATACAGCTCGCCTAGCGCGTATTCGTCTCCGCGCCCGATCCCATCGATCAGGCGGCCGTCTTCCACGTTACGCAGGGGGTCCCGCCTCCGAATACCTACGACTGTCCGACGACGGAGTTTGACCTCAACCCAAGGCGGGACCACACGGTGATCCAGAGCCGCGACCTCCGCCGAGCGCTCGCGCAACCCTACCGCGGCCGATTTGGGTGCCGCGAACGTTAGCACACGGTAGTCGCACTTCAACGCCTCTGGCCCGACCGGCAGCGCGCTCGCTGCGATCGCCTCACGCGCACAAGTATGCGTCACATCAAAGCCTCGTGCTGAAGTCGGTCCCTTCAATAAATCCATACGGGACGATCTCGTAGCTGGTTTTTTGGGTGCGGACTGATTCGATCGGCCCGAATCCAAGGACTCAGTCGATCAAAAAAGGCCCGAAGGGGTCCGACGCCGGCGGCCGGCGCCGGTCTTCTCGACGTTGAAATATGGACGCTCCACGATCGCCGGTCGCCATTGGAATTCGTCCCTAGTATTACCAGGTGGGTGCCCGCGGCCGACGGGAGACAACCGTTGGGTCGACCCCGCCACCAGCCAAGCTCCCCTAGACGAAGTGTTGGAACGCAATACAAATGGCGTGCCGAACGACGTCGAGCGTCCTCCTAATTATTGCCCGGTTCGTCTACCCCCGGCGCGGATCATGCAGAACGCTTGGCGCTCGCGATTAAATACGTTCCGCCAGCGACACCGTGCCGGACGTTCCAGCGGAGGTCCGAAAGTCGCCGGCACGAGCCGCTGCGCCTCGAGAGAGTGGGCTTGATCAATCACCAAAGGAAATGGGTTCAGGTTCGTCCACCAGGCGAATACCGAGCTCTCCGAGCTGCTGCGCGCTGACCGATGATGGAGCCCGCTGGGCGAGGTCAACGCCCTCCTGCGTCTTTGGAAACGCCACGATCTCACGGAGGTTCTGAGTGCCTTGGAGCAGCATCACGACCCGGTCGATGCCTATGGCGATTCCGCCGTGGGGTGGCACTCCAAAGTCAAAGGCGCGGAGCATTCCGCCAAAGAGATCCTCGATCTGTTCGTCACTGTACCCGAGGAGGCGGAACACTTTTCGTTGAAGTTGCGAATCGTCAATCCGGACGCTCCCCCCACCCAGCTCCATCCCGTTGCATACGAGATCGTACTGTTTGGATTTTGCCGCGAGAGGATCCGTATCGAGCAGCTTTTCATCCCCCTCTCTCACGCCGCAGAACGGATTATGGGAGAACGTGAGCCGATCCTCATCCGGAACCTTCTCCAGCACCGGGAAGTCCACGATCCACGCGAAAGCCAGCGCATCGCCCTCGCGCAGCCCCAGCCGCCCGCCCATGATCTCGCGCAACATGCCGAGCGAGCGGTTGGCGATGGGCTTTTGATCGGCCACGACGATGGCAAGATCGTCGTCGTCGAGATGAAGCGCCCGCGTCATGGCATCAAACAGATCATCCCCGAGGGCGGACTTCACGGGGCTACGATAATCCGTCCCGATTCGGGCGATCGATATCTGCCCCTTAGCCCCGAAGTTACGCACTATGTCCGTGAGTCCGTCGATCTGCTTGCGCGAGTACCCGGCGCAGCCTGGGAGCACGACCGCCTTGACGATTCCGCCCGAATCCACCGCACTGTCGAAGACGCGGAACCCCCCACCCCGCACAACCTCCGTTAAATCCTTAAGTTTCATGTCGAAGCGAAGATCTGGATTATCCTTGCCGTAAAGGCTCAGCGCCTGTTGAAGCGGAAGCCTTGGAAAAGGCTTTTGGACTATCTCCTTATCGCTCAGCTCTTCGACGATTTCGATGTGCAACTGCTCGATGAGATCGGTAACGTCATCCTCGTAAACAAAGGCCATCTCGACATCAAGCTGAGTGAATTCGATGGACCGCTCCGCACGGGGATCCTCGTCTCGAAAGCAACGGGCGATCTGGTAATAACGATCCATCCCGGCGATCATCAATAGCTGCTTCATCTGCTGGGGCGCCTGGGGAAGCGCATAAAAACTTCCCGGATGCAGCCGGCTCGGAACGATAAAGTCCCTCGCGCCTTCCGGGGTGCTTTTGATCAGTATCGGCGTTTCGATATCCAGGAATTCACGCTCGTTCATGAAATCCCTGATCAGCGCTACGATGCGATGCCGTTGAATGATGTTTTCGCGCTGGCGGTTCCGGCGAAGGTCGAGGTACCGATATTTGAGCCGGAGCGTTTCATCGACGTCGGTGTCTTCGTTGATGTAGAACGGCGGGGTTTCCGAGACCGACAGGACCTCAATTGCCGCTGCTTGTAATTCGACCGCTCCCGTGGCCAGATCGCGGTTTACGGTCCCTTCGGGCCGTTTCGCTACCCTCCCACGAACCGCGATCACGTACTCGGCCCGCAATTCCTGAGCGATCGCGTGCGGGTCCGGAGATGTCTTGGGATTGAATACGACCTGCGTAATGCCGTAGCGGTCCCTCAGGTCGATGAAGATGAGACCGCCGTGATCCCGTCGCCTATGGACCCACCCGTTGAGAACGGCCTCGTCACCGATGTGGTCGGGACCCAATTCTCCGCACGTAACCGTGCGTTTCATCCACATGGCCTACTCTCCTCGTTGCGGTTCCGCGCCAACAAACAAAAAAGCCCGGTCGCTCAACCGGACTCAAGACGGAAGCCAGCTACCCGGCTAGCTTCCGCTTACATGGTATTGAAGTGCCCTGACGTAATAGTCTCTTCGTTCAAGTGCCCTCCCGCTTTTGCCAAATTGGGCCTCGCCGTCCACAAGTTCTTTAAGCTCGGAGGTGCGCGATTCCAATAATAGCCGCACCTTCAGAACAGCGTATGCGTAGTCCGGGTGCGCCTCGCACATGTAGCGGAACACCGACCCGGAGGTACGTTCGAATCTCGCCGTCACCTCGGGGCTGCTCAGGAGCCTTTCGAGCTCCTTCAATGGCCGGTGTCGAACGCCTCCAAAGTCCGTATCCACGGCGTCCATGTCGTGACCGTGTTCGCCAAGAATCGACCGCAAGCGAATCGCCAGCTCGTCGTAGCTGAGATCCTGGACTCGGGTAGGGGGCTTTTCGACTTTCTCGCTCAGCACATCCCAATCGACCTGTAGATCGGGATACAGCGCGTCGAATTCGAATTGGAGTTCCTTAGTGATCTGGGGGTTCGCCCCCAGGTAGGCGAGATAGCGTACGGCTTCGGCGTCGGGATCTTCGGCGACGATCCACGCGACCCGCCTTACATAGGTCCCGCTGCGACCGGGCCTGGGCACTTCCTCATTTTGCCACCGAATTCCGACTGGCAAGCGATGCAACCCCTCACCTTGCGAGGGCGCCCTGGTTGCTAAGTCCTCGGCTATCGGCGCGACATCTCCGCGTGTCTGCTATTCCGCGGCCGAAGCTCCGCGGCTGGGTGCCAGGATGATACTTATCTCGGCCGAACTCTCGGCCGAGACGGGGCGCTCCACGGTCGAAAGATCCTTCAGCTTGTCGACAACCTTTGTGAGCAAGCCCGCGGCCAGCTCGGGGTGGATCCGTTCCCGACCCCGCATGCGAACGGTGACCTTCACTTTGCTCCCCGCCCGTAGAAACTTCTCCATTGTCTTGACCTTGAAGTTAATGTCGTGGTCGCTGGTCAACGGCCGGAAGCGAACTTCCTTAACGTCCCCCGCCTTCTGGTGTTTGCGGTTCTCCCGTTCCTTGCGATTCTGCTCGTACTTGAACTTCCCATAGTCGAGAATCTTGGCTACCGGAGGGCGTTGAGTGGGAGAAACTTCAACGAGATCCAGGCCTTTTTGTCGGGCCATCTGGAGGGCCTCTTCGGTCGGCACAACTCCAATCGACACGTTCTGATCGTCGATCAAATGAACCTGCCGAATATGAATACGGTCGTTTACCCGGAGTTCCCGGTTTTCTTTAGCTATCGCTTTCTCCTTAAGCGTGACACCGCGGATCTCGTGAACCGCCCGCCGGTCAGTCAGCCTGACTATTATGATCGTAATCTACCAGGAACCAGACGATTGGCATGGAAATTCAATGGCACCGCGAGCTTAGGCAACGATATCAACGACCTAAATTCGGTTCGGCGGGCGAGATTACCCTCGAGTGCCGGCGGCGGGGGTATACTTCCGGCAGGCTTGGGGGGGGAACGGTTCTGATATGGAATCGAGTCTGGAGCCGGCGAGTATTTAACCAAGGGTTCAGCCTCTGGAATTGGCGCAGGCGAGCTATTACGGCAGTCAGCCTAGGCGAGCCAGCTCAAGAATAAGTGTCACCAAGGCGCCTTCATCCAGAAGGACGTTGGGCGACCTTTACCTCGTCCTCGAAGGCGGGAACGAGCGGCTCTGCTCCAGCTTCGTTGAAGCCGCCGTGGCCGCCTATTACGCACCGGCTACGTCCAGCGCCATTTCGGGACTTATGGCGTGCATGCGGGCGGGCTCCAACGCCGCGGCCAGCGCGGCCGGACGTCAAGAGGAGCATTTGGATCTCGGCGGGACTGGGATCGCGGTCCGCGGAGGCGATCTGTTCATCGCCCAGCTGCCGCTTACGCAGCTCTACATTTTCCGGGACGGCGAGCTCAGTAGTCGTCCCGAATCTAGACCTGAATCGCCAACGACCGACAACGGGCTTCCCTTCGACAAGGAGATCGAAATCCTCCGTGCCGATCTGGTCGAGGGCGACACAATCGCGCTTACATCGTCGGTCGTGGCGAGCAGCTTGCACGAGCGCGAGATCCGGGGCCTGCTCGTTCGGTACCCGCCTGAGGAAAGCGCACAGCAGATCGCGGCACTAGCGGCCCAACGTGGGGCGACGGAATGCGACGTCTTGATTCTTAGATCGGAATCCCAGCCTATGTCCATGGAACCAACATCGGAAGAATCTCCGACGGCGCGCCGAGTGGGCGTCGGCGCCGCCGCGGACGGCGGACCGGATTCCGGGGTCGGCAGGCGCGAGCCAGACTGGAAAGCAACAACTATCGAGACGACGGCCACCGTCCGCGAACGACCGCCGAAGGGCGCGCTCCAGGAAGTAGGTGAATTTCTCGTTGGAATCGGTCTGCTGTTGCTTGTGCTCCCAGCGATGCTGGTCAAGGGCATCGCTCGAGTGTTTTCAACGGGAGCGAGCAATGATTCCCGGGCGCGGTCGGGAGAGCCCACGGCGTTCGGCGGGCAGCCCCCCACTTCGGCATACGAACGACGCCGAGAGGCCATCGCCGGTGGACCGGAGGAACTGGAGGAACTCAACCGTGCGATGGTCGACTCCGAGCGAGGGACGGTTCTCAAGCCCTGGCCTGAAAATGACGGGGCGCCCGGCTCCGGGATCCGGGGTATTTGGGCTTCCCTGTTCGGTGGTCGCGATCCCTTGCTCGCGCGAAATCGACGCCGATCACGCATAGGCCCCGGCTCGGCCCTGCTGCTCTTTTCAATTGTGGCGCTCGTGGCTGTCGTGATAATCCTGGCGATTCGCAGGGAGGAATCGCCGCCGGAAACGGCCAGCCAAGCACAACCGGCGCTGGAAGATGCAGAGGCGAGCCGGGATACGACTCAACCTCCGTCCGGAGTCAACGTCGCAAACGCTTTCGCCGATGCCAAACGAAACTTCGACGCGGCACTTCGCCAACGGGAACGCGCTCCCGCCCTGGCCGGTCTTCAGGACGCCATCGACGCTGCCAATGTCTCCATCAAGGCCGGATATAACGAGGCTGAAGTCAACAGGTTACTGGCACAGATTCAATCGGAGCAGGATCGACTCAATCAGGTCTACCGGCTCGTTACCAGCGCCACGATCGGAGAATTCAATGAGACCGGCGTCGGTATCGCCAGGCTCGTCCCTCAACTCGAGGTCCACCAAGAATTCCAGTACGTGATCGACGCCGTGGAAAAGCGGCTGATCCAATATCGCGTCGCGAAGCGGGGTTCGACGGTACTCCGCGATGGCGAGCAGGTGGGGCAGGTGGCCGTGAAGGACATCATTGGGATTGTGTCCCGAGATCTCAGCCTTCTCGTCGTGGACAGCGACTTCAACATCTTCAGCATCGTCCCGGATCGCCCCGCTCAATTGCTCCGGGTGAGTGGAACTGACGAATGGAAACTGCCGGTGGCGATCGACAATTTCAACAACAACCTCTATGTGCTCGATCCCGCCGCGAATCGAATCCATAAGTACCAACCCACCGCAAACGGCTACGAAGTCGAGCCGATCGACTATTTCGACCCGTCAGAGGACGTGGACGTGACCAGCGCCATCGACATGGCCATCGATGGCGACGTTTTCATTTTGCTTTCCGACGGAACCATTCAGCGCTACCGGGCCGGCAAGCCCGTGCGCTTCCAGATTCGCGGACTCGACCGTCCGATCAGCAACGCGACGCGCATATTCACGGACGTGGACGCCGATGGTCTGTACGTCGTTGACGACGGGAATAAGCGCATAGTCGAACTGGACAAACGCGACGGGAATGAGGGCCAGTTTATCCGTCAATTCTTGTACCGGGGCGCGGACGACTTCTTTGGCGACATTCGCTCGATCTGGATTAGCGAACTCGATGGCAGGCTTCTCGTCTTGGGCCGTGAGTCACTCCGGCAGTTCGTGCTGCCAAAACGGGTGGAGTAGGCCGCACTGGTTCAAGGGAGCGGGTAGCGGGAATCGGACCCGCGTTTCAACCTTGGGAAGGTCGCGTTCTACCACTGAACCATACCCGCGCGGACGAAATCGAGCGTAGTCGCAGGTCCGGTCAGTGTCAAAAGCAAATCTCTATCGGTCCCGCCGTGCCCGGCAACGCAACCGCAGCCTCACTCGTGCGGCCCTTGCAACTGCGACCATTGAGTTCACCGATCGCGGCGCGAATCCCTCAATGAACCTGGGCTGCAGAAGCTCCTGGGGCATCGGAATCCGGCGACTACGCGAAAATACGGGCAGGTGCTCGATCGCAACCTGGCCGAGCGGGTGGAAGGGCTGACGCTGAACAAATGGTGACTATGCGCTTAGCGCAACGTAAGACCACAATATCAACAGTAATTCTCCCAAGGGAGTCAAACTGTGGCGCTTACCGAAGACCAAATACAGGCATTTATCTCAGCGCTTAATGAGAGAGTGCGAAACCTTAAGGACTCCGAGGAAATTCGCTGGGGTTCCCCCTAAAGGTGTGTAAATAGCCTCAGGCGGCGACCTTTTCTCTCCTGCTCTTCAAAAAACGCTCCCCGTCGACGAAGACGGCTCCTTCCGCGACTTCGGCCACCAGATGCGGCGCATCGAGGCGCCGGAATCGCGATTCCGCCACCATCAGGGTCTTCCAGATCACCGCGGTGGCATTGGCGACCTTTTTGTAACGCTTGGCCGCGGCCGTCCGCAACCGCACCGCGGCAAACGGCGACTCGATGATGTTGGTGGTGCGCAGATGTTTCCAGTGGGCTTTGGGGAAGTCATAAAAGGTGCCCATGCGTTCCCAGTCGTACTCGATGAGCTCTGCGGCGCCTTCGAACCCCTTCCCTTTGCACCAGTCCTGGAACCTGCCCTTCAACCGCTCTACCTCCGCCCTGGTCTGCGCGTAGGGGATCGCGGTCAGCAGCAGCTTGCCTTCCGCCTGCCGCGACTTCGGCAGCTTGTCCAGCACGTTTACGATCCGGTGGTTCCAGCAGCGCTGCTCCTTTGCCTTCGGAAACACCTCTGCCAGCGCGCCCCAGATTCCCAGGTGCCCGTCTCCCACGACCACGGACGGGCAGTTCATGCCCCTCTCCTTCAGACCGCGCAGCATCCCGGCCCAGCTCTGCTTGGACTCGCGGTAGCCAGGTTCCACCGCAAGCACCAGCTTGCGCCCGTCGCGCACCCCGCCTATGGCCACCAGTAACGCCGCCTTCTCCTTCTCCAGGCCCGCCTTGACGTAGACGCCGTCAACCCACAGGTAGACGATCTCTGAGTCCAGCAGCGACCTCTTCTTGAACGCCTCGTACTCGGCCAGCCACCCCGCCTTCAGCCGCGCGATGGACGATGCCGACAGCGGCGCCCCTTCACCCAGCAGACCTCGTAATGCCAGATCGAAGTCACCCTCCGCCAACCCATGCAGATAGAGCTGCGGCAACAGCTCTCCTACCTCGCGCGTGCGCCGCTTGAACAAAGGCAGGATCCAGCTCTCAAACCGCTCCTCCAGCCCCCGCACCCGCGGCCGGCGCACCTCAACCGTCCCCGAAGTCAGTGACAGCTTCCTGAGCCTGCCGTACCCGTTGCGGTAGCCAGGGACCTCGTCGACGCCTCGGCGCCGTTGCCAGCGCCTGCGCCCCAGTAGCGCCGTCACCTCCTCTTCCAAGACCTCCTGGATGAAGCCCTGGACCTTCTGGCGTACGAACGCCTCCAGCCCTTCGTAGGCGGCGCTTGACGGCGCATCGCCCCCAATGGTCTCATTCCTCATGGCGGTGTCCTCCTTCCTGCGCCAGGCTTTGCCCGGCACCTAAAACTCAGCAGGAAGGTACACCGCCTTTAACTAAATTCCACACCTTTTGGGTAAAGCCCAATTCGCTGTCCGATTTGCACTAACAAGCAATGGCAGGTGGTTGGCGACTTTTCCAATTTCCCTCAGCACTCGTGGTCGGGAACTTGGGCAGCGCTCGAGGGTCGCTAAGTCGTACCGACCATTCCTATGGTCTGTGACAACTGTGGATGGGTCGCTCACTTCTCGGCCAAGATTCTTGGCATTGAGCCAGACAACGTTGCTCAGGAATCTGCGCCTGATGAAGGCGGCGAAGGAAATTGACCGGCGATATTCGGGGGCCAAGACAGGAGTATTACGTTCGCTCCGCCGAAGAGTGGATTGTCTTGCATAGGTATCACTTACTAAATGTCCTGGGTGAGGCAGCGGGCTATGGCGCGCGCACCGGCATTACAGATGTTCTTGCATGGATTGGCGTGCTGCTCGCATTCTTACTCGCGCTGCTACCGCGAGATTTCCAAGATTTTCTCGGCCTGAGTGCTGCTACGTGGGACGCCGTAGCTTTCGCGGGAGTGGCCGTTAGCGGAATTATGTTGATTCGCACGATCTATGCGCTCATTCGAGCCAGATTTCGACAGGGCAAGATCGGACCGTTCGAGATTACCGCAGGACCGCAATCACCATCCCAGATCATCGACGGAATGCTCGCAGAAATGAGGGCTGAAAAGAGTGCCTTTACCCAGATGCGAGAAGAAGCTGTGGCGGAGGGGCGAGAAGAGGTTCAGCAGGAAATCCAAGCTGCATTACGGCGACACGATGTACGCGAGGATCCTGATTGAGCTCAGCGATCGCTCGCAATGTTTGCTCCGACTTAGTGAGCCGAACCTGCTCGTCGAGCCATTCATGCAGGAATTCCCCCAGGGATTTCTGCGCAACTCGGCGACGCGCGGCCCAGCGCTCAACAAGGCCAAGCATCTGCGTTAACCCCGGTGCGGCATGGCGTTCCCATATCCACCCCCAATGCGCAAGGGTCGGCAGTCTATTTCCGCCGTGGCGAGAATGTCAATGGTGTCCGCGGTGCCAAGAGAATCGGCCGCTGCGGGCCGGTCAATATGGGAGATCTCACCTATTTTTCGTCGGGGGTCCACGGACTGCGGGCGGCGCAATTCCAGCAGGCGCATGACTCGGCCTATGTTCGTCAGGCGGTTAGTGCTGGCGCATCTCGACGTTCACGAGGCGAAGGAAATTGCAGTTCGGGTCGTCCAGTGAGGGGAATAAGGATGGCCGAAACTTTATTGACCCGGTCCGCCAGCTCGTACGCCCTCTCTAGAACATCGTCTCGGCGCCGCTCGATTTCACTGGTTTCAATCGTGGCTGCGGACGAGCGGAGTTTGTCGAAATGCCCTAGCAGCAAGTGAAGGCCATTGGAATACATTTGCATCGGGTACGCATCATCCGGATCGAGAGCCGCGACTACGTCGGCGTGAGTCAAAGAGTCGGGTACGTCCCAATCAGGCCATTTATAGGCAGTTTCTGCAAATGCAACCACTATCTCCCGCGCGTCTGTCTCGACGAGCATTTCTATCGCTGCGTCAACATTTACGCGCTGTCGCTGGGGAACGTAGAACGCCTTCTGGGCCGCGGCGCGTCTTTCCCGCTCGATTCGAGCGGCCTCAGATTGTCGCTGATTTGCGGCCTGACCAGAAAGTGTCCTTGTCGTCACCATAATGGCGATGCCAAGCGAGATGAGCCCACCGAGCAGAGCTCCAACAAGCGGCCCAAGTATCCACACCCACAAATCTGGTGACTCGTTGACTTGGACAACTGTGTCAATTCCCATGGGCACAATTTACAGCAGGGTCCGCGCTGGAATCAGGTCACAAGGTCCCTAGGAATCAAGCACCACTGTCATGGCGGCGGCGGCCAGGGCGATTCCACCGGCGATCGCCACGTTTCGGGTGGTCAGTAGAGCGCCCGCGCCCTCGCGATCTGGCAGCTCAAGCAAGTGCACCCCACGCCGGCTAGGCGACCCCAAGCGGTTGGCGGTCACCTGGTCGGATGATTTCAGGAAAGGGTAACGATGTGTGCCCAGTCAAGGCTGCTAGAGGCATCCTAATTCCTTCAATGTCCTGTGCCAGCGTCTCAGCTGCGTTCAGAACCGCGGACCGCATGATCTCCGCGATCGGAATGCTACGTCCCTCGAAGTCTGCAAGCTGATTTATTTGGCGTAGAAACAATGTAGTGGACGAAAAGTATTCACTGATACGAATCGCTTCCTGCGGCGGCATCTCGCTGAGAAGTCGGCCGTCGTAAAGCTCGTCGGGAAACTCCCAGCCGGGCCAATCTCGCCCGGCGCGTGAGATCGCGACTGCTATCGTGACCGAGATTTGGCTTCGGAGGTCAGTCACAAGAGACGACACCTGACGGTACTGGTTGGTCATTCGCCAGTACGAGCGGGTTGCGAGGGTGCGCGTCTCTCCCCTTCGAACAAACTGCTCCCGGATCAGCATGGCTGCGATCGCTAACATTCCGCCAGCAAAAGCGCCACCAAGAGGGCCAAGGATCAAGAGCCACGCCTCCGTAGATTGGTTGACCTGCGTAATGGGTATTTCAATTGGCATAGGCGGACTTTATAGCAGGCGACTCTCGGCGACTTGGCGCGTTTTCTCTGCGAATCGGTAACCGCAGCCAGGGCTGCCGCGGCCAGGGGGATTTCTCCGGTCACGGCGACGTTTCCCGGACCGCGTCAACTGATACGCTGGGTTCGCCACCTTGAAGGAACTCTCGGAACCTCATGTGCGGACGGTTTAATCAGAAACTCACCAGCGCCGAACTGAGTCAAGTAGGGGCTGAGCTCGGCCAGGCGGCCGCGTTGCCCCCGTCAAACTACAACGTGGCCCCCACTCAACGCGCCGTCGCGATCACCGGCGTCGATCCCCGCATGGCCGGCTCCTATCGTTGGGGATTGATCCCATTCTGGGCAAAGGATGCCAAGATCGGCTCCAGGATGTTTAACGCCAGGGCCGAGACCGTGGCCACGAAGCCGGCGTTCCGAGCGGCCTTTCGAGGGCGCCGCTGCATCGTCCCGGCGAGCGGGTTTTACGAATGGAAGCGCGTCGGGAGCCGCAAAGAGCCTCAGTACATTTACCGCACTGACGGGGAAATCATGGGGTTCGCAGGGCTTTGGGAATCGTGGAGCGGCCCCAAGGGCGAAGAGCACGATCCGGTTGAATCATTCTCGATTCTGACCACCGAACCGAACGCCCAGCTACGCGAGATCCACGATCGAATGCCGGTCATCCTCGAAAAGAGCGACTGGGACGCGTGGCTCGATCCGAACAATAAGGACCTGGACGCCCTGCAGAGCCTGCTCAGGCCCGCGGCGGAGGGCAGGCTGACCTGGCATGAGGTCGATCCGGGGGTCGGCAATCCCCGGAACAACGGTCCGCAGCTAATCGAGCCGTATTCCCCGGATGAGTCACGCTAGCTCACCTCCTCCGGGACGTTTTCCAGTTCACCATGGCGCGCGGTCGCAGGTCCCGGCGAACTTCCAGCCGACATCCTACGACTCATCGCATTGGGAGACGCCACGGGCGGACCCGCTAGAATGCCTGAATCGAAATCTCGAACAATCGATACGACTTCAACTTTGTAACCGGGAGCGGCCATGCAAGATATCCGTACGACGTCGCAGCAAGTAATCGACAACGTTGAACGAGTAATCCTGGGCAAAACCGAAGTAGTGGAGCTCGTGCTGGTCGCCCTTATCTCGCGCGGTCACCTTCTGATCGAAGACGTCCCGGGGGTTGGGAAAACAACCCTGGCGAAATCGATCGCTCAATCGATCGGATGCACGTTCAAGCGCGTCCAATTCACTCCCGACATCCTGCCAAGCGATGTGACCGGAGCATCCATCTTCAACCAGAAGACGCTCGAGTTCGAATTCCGACCCGGCCCAATCATGGCGCAGATCGTCTTGGCGGACGAGATAAACCGCGCGACCCCGAAGACACAGTCCGCGCTCTTGGAAGCCATGGAAGAGCATCAAGTAACCGTGGATGGCATAACCTACCCCCTTCCCGATCCCTTTCTGGTGATGGCCACGCAGAATCCGATCGAGTACGAGGGCACCTACCCCTTGCCAGAGTCACAGCTCGATAGATTCTTCATGCGAATCAGCATGGGATACACAAGTAGGGAAGACGAGCTACAGGTTATTGAATCGCAGCTCCACACGCATCCGATCGAAGAGCTGCAGCAGGTCGTCGATATCGAGGACCTGCTGCGCGTGCAGCAGGAAATCAAGAACGTTTACGTGGACGCGGTCGTGCGGGAGTACATTGTGGACCTGGTTAGAACCACGCGGGACCACCGGGACATATACCTTGGCGCCAGTACCCGTGGCAGCCTGTCTCTATTTCGAGGTGCGCAGGCGTTAGCGAGTTTCCGCGGCCGCGACTACGTTATACCCGACGACGTAAAGCATCTGTGCGTCGAGGTGCTCGCGCACCGGCTGATCGTCAGTCCGGCCGCCAGGATCCGCAACGTCGACACCCGCCAGATCATTGAAGAGATTATGGAAACGATCGCAGTGCCGGGCGCCACCGCGGCGTGAGGCCGGCTGATCCGGTCAGCCACGAGGCGGCGCCCGCCGTACGGGCGATCGCCGAGTGGGGCTGGTGCGGGACCGCGGCCGGTTCGCAGGGAATCCTAGCTTCAACCATAGGCCATGCGAGCGCATCGGAGTGCGCGTTCGCACTTCACGCCGGCCTGCAGGATTCGTCTCCGGTGGACGGCGCGGCATCATGGGAAGGACTCGATGCATTACGAAGACGGCTGTGCGGTGATGCGTCAACCGACCCGCCGCTGGATATTCAGGGAACCGAATTCCAGCGTGATATTTGGCGGTCCTGCCTGGAGATTCCGGCGGGCGAGACGAAGTCGTATGCCTGGGTCGCCGCAAATGCCGGTTATTCGGGAAAGCGTCACTCGCGCGCCGCCGGCGCCGCTCTCGCGGCTAACACGGTGCTGGTGTTCGTACCCTGCCATCGGGTCGTCGGATCGAATGGGGGGCTTCGAGGCTACGTCGCAGGTCCAGCGCTCAAACAGAAGCTTATCGAATTAGAGCAGCGCCAGTTGAGCTGGAGGCAACGCTAGACCCCGACTATTCCTGACCGTTGGTGTCCCGCTGTTCGCGGCGACGGTGCTCGGCCAGGAAATCGTCGGTGTAAAAGCCGACTTCCTTCCCTCGATATACGGTCACGTAAAAATCGTCCCGGGCCGATTCAGCCGATAGCACGACACGTTCGTCTATCGCCTCGATGAGGCTCAAGATCTCGGACTCTTGTAAGTCTTTGAGGATCACTATCGTCGCGAAAACCGATTCGAAGCCGTAGTGGAGATCGACGCGACCCAAATCATCGGACTCGGTGCGCAGTAGATAGCCTTCGGAATTCGGAGTTCGATACTGCCGAATCAGCTCGAGATCACTCATCGATTCGTCTCCTTGACCGGTAGGATATCTAACCCGATGTCGAGCGCCGCGACTGAACGGGTGAGCGATCCGATCGATATGAAATCCACGCCAGTTTCGGCGGTTTCCCTGACATTTTGAAGCGAGATATTGCCTGAAGCTTCAAGCCTTGCTCTGCCCTCGCACATTCTCACCGCCCGTGACATCTCTTCGACCGGCATGTTGTCCAGCAGCATCAGGCCTACGCCGAGAGCCAGGCATTCGGAGACCTGATCCAGGGTCTCACACTCAACTTCGAATAGTATGCCGTCCCTGATTTGGGAGCCTCGCGCTTGAGACACAGCCTCCGTAATCGACCCGGCGGCGGCGATGTGATTGTCCTTGATGAGGATTCCATCGAACAGTCCAATACGGTGATTGGCCCCGCCCCCAGACCGCACGGCGTATTTGTCCAGAATCCGCAATCCGGGCACCGTCTTCCTGGTATCGAGAATCGTCGCCGTCGTCCCGTCGACCGCAGCTACGTATCGAGCCGTCTCGGTGGCGATACCGCACATACGTTGCAGAAAGTTGAGGGCCACTCGCTCGCCGGCGAGGACGCGTCGGGCATTGCCCGCCACCTCGGCCAGCGTCGCTCCGTCTGAAAACCGTTCTCCATCGTTGAGAGGGCACTTCGTCCGCACTTCTTCTGATAAGGCGTCGAATACGGCGCGGAATACGTCGATCCCCGCCAGAATTCCACTTTCCCGTGCGATTGCGCGGGCCTTGATCCGCGCATTTTGCGGCACGGTGGCTTCGGATGTCAGGTCGCCCGCACCGACATCTTCCGCCAACGCATTCATAACGACGCGTTTCACGAGTTCGGCATCGAGCGTGACCCGGTCTCCCAACGAGACCGGCGTCCCGATACGTCCAGGTCCGAGATTCAGCATGGGCGGCGGACTCCGTCGACGGGAGGTCGGTTCGCTGACCGATCCAGCGCCCGACGCGCCCTTCCACAGCCCGACTCCGTTCGAATCTCTGATGGCGTGCGGAGACTCCCCAATCCAATCACCACGTCGCTCCCTTCTGCCTTTTCGTCCGCCGAAGTACCGTCAGGCCAAATCTTAATGCCGATCGATATTCCGGCGTCTAGGCCCTTCGGCCGTCCTCGCCGAGTCTGGCCTTTTTGAGCATCGCCTTGGTCATGTTCGAGCGGCGCCGAACCGCGAAGTCCGCCGTCTCGTGGGGCGCCGTGTCGGCAAGCGTACGTATAGCCCAGCCGATCCCCAATCGTATGAACTGCCGCTTGTCGTGGACGCTCGATTCGAGCAATTCCAGGGTACGCTCCGGCCGCGGACTGCCTCCCACATTCGGCGCACGGCCGATCCATTTCAGGCGTGACCGCGTGGGACCGCCGAGCCCGCCGTTAAGCGAGGTCGTGGACACGAGGGCGATTCTTCGATACCAAAACGGCTCTTCCCGTCGCGCCCATTCACATAGCAGTGGCTCAGCAATGACCCCTTCTTCCAGATGACCGGCTACCAGGATCGTCGATATGGGATCCGCCAGAACCCAGGTGCCGGGCGCCCCGCACTAGCGCTCGACGACCTCCCAGGTGGCGGTCGTAAACACCGGCTGCGCGGCGAGGAACCGAACCGCGCACGAGGCCTCCTCAAGCGAACTCCGGAACCAATGGTCGATCAGCGCGAGATCGCGCGGCAGCCCGAACTCCCCAACGTATTCTGAAATGATGCGGTGAATCCCGGGGACATCGACGACTAGGTTCTCGCGGTCGCCGAGTTTCAGGTATTTCGCCTCGCCCGCCGCTCTCTTGGGCGTCGCCGGGGCCTCGAGCTTCATCCGAAGCGGTTCTCCTGATCGCAGACCGCGTGAAGCGACCATCAGTCGAGCAGGCCGGCGGCGACATCGACAGCACCGGACAGAGCGCTTCTATCGGTCCAACCCATGTGACCGATGCGGAATATCTTGCCTCGAAGCTCGCCTTCGCCACCACCGAAAACCGTACCGAAATCCTCCCGTGCCCGCGTCATGAACGCGCCAGCGTCGGTGGTTGGCGGGAACCGTATTGCCGTAACAGTATCCGAGGCGACTTCGTGCCTGGCGAAGAGGTCCATGCCGGACTCGATCACCCGCCGCCTGACGAATTCGCCAACCTCATGGTGCCGGGAAAACACCCTGTCCAATCCTTCCTCACGCATCTCCCTGAGGGAGGCTCTCAACGCGAAGCAGACCGGCAGTGGTGGCGTCCACGGACACTGTCCTTGCTTCAACGCCTGGCGCATCGTGGTCAAATCGAAATAGAAGCGAGGACAAGAAGCGTCGTTATTGAACTTCCATCCTCGCGACCCCACGGCCAGCAGCCCGGCTCCCGGCGGCGCCGTCCAGGCCTTTTGCGAAGCGCTGTACGCGACGTCCACTCGCCAATCATCCATTCGCAGCGGAATCGCCCCGACCGAACTCACGCCGTCCACGACGAACAGTAGATCGAGACCACGCAGCACGCCTCCCACGGCTTCAACATCATTCATGACTCCCGTCGATGTCTCATTGTGCGTAAGAAATAAGCCACGGTATTCGCGAGCTTCCACCCTGCGCGCCACCGCAGCCGGATCGACGGCGTCCCCCCACTCCACTTCCAGTACGTCCACGTCCAGTCCGAAAGCGGTGGCCATTGCGCGCGTGCGATCGGCGAACACTCCGCCCCGCACCACCAGCACGGCATCGCCCGGCGAGAAGAAATTCACGACGGCGGCCTCCATGGCGCCGGTTCCCGAACTGGAGAGGAGAAACACATCTCCGTCGATACCAAACAGACCCTTCGCCGAGTCCGTGATTTCGTGGAGAATCTCGGCGAATTCGGATCCGCGATGACTGATCATCGGTCGCGAACATTCGGCGAGGATGTGTTCCGGAAGCTCGATCGGTCCCGGTATGCGCAGGTTTGTCGCGGGCATTGAGATCTCCGAACGGCAGCAGGGGCCTTCCACGAGGCAGGGTACGCGGACAGGCTATTTGATGGTCGGGTCCGCACTCAACTGAACGCGGTGGGCGGACAGCCCGACCAGCTGCGGTTGATAAGATTGAGCTAACAAAAGTCCCGCCGCCATGACGGGTGCGACGGACAATTCAACGGATCGATCTTGCCGGACTCAGGTAGGAAATCCGCTTTGGGCCTTGGCCACTCGCACCTCAACACGGAGTTTCATATAGGTGTCAAACGAGAGTCCCGAATGAGAGCTGTGCAGCGATGGGCTCGAAGCGTGGGCCTTCTGATCGCGGTCATGTTCATCGCCGCCTGCAACACGGCGGTCCGAACAGCCGACGAGCCTTTGGAACCTCTACAGACCGCCCCGGTGCAGGCACAGGGGGAGTCTGAAATTCAACTGGCGGCCGTCGCCGCGCCCCCTGCGATCAACGGCGGCGCAAACCCGCCGACCACGATCGTTCGAGCCGCGACACATGAACAGGTGGTGGCGCCGTATCTGACGGTGCCCGACCTCGTTAGGTTGATCTCACCCGCGGTCGTTCACATCTCAACCAGGCAGTTTGCCGTCGATGCGTTGGGCCAGCCCGTACCCGAGGGCGGCGTGGGCACGGGTTTCCTGATCGACGCGGATGGGCACGTCGTAACGAACAACCACGTCGTCGCCGACTCGGATCGCATATTAGTCACAAGCACCGACGGGCGAACCGTCGAGGCGGTTCTCGTGGGGCGTGATCCTCAAACCGACATCGCCGTTATTCGCATCGAGAACGTCGGCGCCACTGTGGCCGAGCTTGGATCGTCCTCGGATCTCCAGGTCGGCGAGCAGGTCGTTGCGATCGGCCATGCCCTCGACCTGCCGGGGGGTCCGACCGTGACGGCGGGCGTCGTCAGCGCGCTTGACAGGATCCTCACCAACGTGGATGGTGCGGGTCAGACTTTGAGCAAACTAATCCAGACCGACGCGTCCATCAACCCGGGCAACAGTGGAGGGCCGCTCCTGAACATGGCTGGAAAGGTAGTGGGAATGAACACGGCTGGAATCCCGGGGAGCCAAAACGTCGGGTTCGCGATTTCGATCGACAGCGCGAAACCGATCATCAACGAGCTGATCGCCGAAGGCCGGATCGAACGCGGGTATCTCGGAATCGTCACCGCCACGGTTACGCGTTCCATCGCCGAGCAAAACGGGTTTCCAGTTGACTATGGAGTGTTCATACTCCAGGTGAGCCCGCGAACAGGAGCGTCGGCGGCCGGTCTCCGGCGCGCGGATATCATTATCGAACTTGCTGGCGATGAGGTGAGCGATTCAGGGGATCTCAGTCGAATTCTCGCGATGCACAAACCGGGTTCGACGGTAGAGGTCAAGTTTCACCGGGCCGGCGAACCCAACGTCCGTACCGTAGCGGTTACTCTTGGGACGCGGCCGGACGCATAGCTGAGTCCGCCCGTTAGGGGAAGAAGAGCTTGAATCCCTCGGCATTTACGGAATTTTCCGCCAAGGTGGCCGACAACGTCGGCAAGGTCATCGTGGGGAAGCCGGTCGAGATCGAGACGATTCTCGTAGCCCTACTCTGCCGCGGACACGTTCTGATCGAAGATCTCCCCGGCACCGGCAAAACCATGTTGGCGCGGGCCCTCGCCATCTCGCTCGGCGGCACCTTCAAGCGGATTCAATTCACGCCGGATCTTCTACCGAATGACGTGACCGGGGTATCCATTTTCAACACCAATTCGGCCGAGTTTGAATTCAGGAAGGGTCCGGTTTTCGTAAACGTTCTGCTCGCCGACGAGATCAACCGGGCGACTCCGCGAACCCAGTCGGCGATGCTCGAATGCATGGGTGAGAACCAGGTATCGGTGGATGGTGTCACGTACGTGCTCCCTCAACCGTTTCTTGTAATGGCGACCCAAAACCCCATCGAGTACGAAGGCACGTTTCCCCTTCCCGAGGCCCAACTCGACCGCTTCTTCATGAAGTTGAGCCTGGGATACCCAGAGGCCGATCAGGAAAAGCAGATTCTGTTCGACCAAGCCCTGGGGCACCCCATAAATTCAATTGGGCCGGTTTCGACGGTAGATGTCCTAGTTGATCTGCAGGATCAAGTGGGCGAGGTTCACGTGGACGACACCGTCGCCGATTACATCGTCAACCTAATCCGATCCGTGCGAAGCCATCCCAATGTGGCGGTGGGCGCCAGCACCCGCGCGACACTGGCGCTCTTCAAGGCCTCCCAGGCGCTGGCCGCATTGAGGGATCGCGACTTCGCCCTTCCAGACGACGTGAAGCAAGTCGCGCGCAGTGTCGTGACGCACCGGATTCTGGCGGACCCAGAAAGCGTGTTGCGAGGCGTCACCGCCGAGGACATAGCCAACTCGGTGCTCGCCGAAACCGAAGTCGCCCTGACGAGCTAGACAAGTGGCGGGCATCATCATCTCGGCGGGGGCGCTGCTGGCGGCAGCGCTGGTTACCGGGCTCGGCGTCTTTTTCGTTTTGCTCTACCTGATCGTTGGGATCTACGCGTTGAGCAAATTCTGGATCTGGAGCATCGAACGCGGACTGAGGATCAGCCGCGAGATTCCCGAGCGCGTCTTCCTCGGCGAAACGATCCCGGTAACGATCGCGCTTCAGAACGCAAGCTTCCTCCCAGTGCCGTGGCTCAACCTTCGCGAAAGCGTGCCCCACGAGCTGGCGACCTACGAGGTTGTCCGTCGGGTCATTGCCCTCAAGCCCAGATCGAAGCTGGAAATCGACTACGAACTGGTCGGCACGCGGCGCGGCTACCATCCGGTGGGCCCGCTCGAGACTCGGTTCGGCGATGTGTTCGGATTCGCCCAGCGCCAGTTGAACCTCGAAAAGCCGGTCAACGTCATCGTGTATCCGGAGATCGTGCCACTCACGAAGCTAGGTTTGCCATCGACCACACCGTTTGGGTTCGTCAAGACTCCAAGAATCTTTTATCAGGACCCTTCAAGGGTGATCGGGTCCAGGGAATACACGCCGTCGGACAACCCGAGGATGATCAACTGGAAGGTATCGGCCAGAACCGGGGAGCTACACGTTCGCCAGCTCGAGGCGGCCGTGAGTCACGAAGTGACCATCTTCGTCGATCTGAATCCGGCCGGGTACTCGACCGAATGGTTGGGATTCGGGAGCGAGATGGCGATCGTGGTCGCGGCTTCCTTCGCGTCGGAGCTGATTTCCAATCGACAGGCCGTGGGAGTCATGGTCAACGGTCTGGACCGGATGCTCGTCGGCGGGCGAGCGCTTCCGAGCGGGCGGGCTCGTCGAATCAGGGGCTCGCGCAGGCCAAGGGTCCCCATGGGAAAGGGCCGGAAGCATTTGATGGAAATCCTGGCGCTCCTCGCCCGGGTCGGGTTGTTGGAAGGTGAGGCGATCGGAGACGAATTGAGAACCGGATCGCTGCGGCTCTCGTGGGGCTCGACGTTGGTCGTCGTAACTGGGAGAGGTGGATCGGGGCTGGCCCGTTCCCTTATCGAAAGAAAGAAAGCCGGGCACAATGTCGTGGCGGTATTCACCGACCCGTTGAAAGCGGATCGGTCCGCGGCCATGGCGACCAGCGCCGGAATTGAGTCGTACGCGGTAAGCGGCCGGGGGAGTATGGATGTCTGGCGAGACGGTAGAGCGGCCTCATAGCAGGCTGATCCTCGCGACCCTCGCGGCTTTTTGCTTCACGATGCTGGCGATGGGACTCATCTTTGTCCTCATGGCGATGGGCATCTCGTCTCAGCAAGCCTGGATAACTTTCTCAATCATGTTCGCTCATTTCCTGATCAGCCTGTTCCTGTTCATTCGGGGACAGCAGGATCGAGGGGAGAGACGTGGTTGGAAGGACTGGCTCGTCTTCGCCGTGCCATCGATTCTGATACTGCGGGGGATCGCGATCATCCAGGACGGGTCCGGCGTGGATTTCGACGAGACCGGCTGGTTTGTCGGTTCGTTTTATGCGCTCATGAATCTCACGACACTGGCAATGATCTTAATACTTGCGGGAATCTGGCAGTCAGCGTCGTTTCTCGCGCATAACATCGAACAGCTGCACCCCCAGCAGAGCGAGATTCCCCCTTCGGTCAACTCCCCGGAGTATTACGGCTGGATGACGAGCAGCGCTCGCTGGATAGATCGAAGCGCGGCGGTGGGAAAGATTACTACGGCCGGCATATTTGGGGGGGCGATGCTCACGGCGTTCACCGCGCTGAGCGCGGGTGGATTCGCCGGCGGCTCTGAAAACGCAGTCGGCGACGCGGCGCCCCTGACCGTTCTGGTCTTCTATTTCGTGGGTCTGCTGGTGCTCCACAGCTACTCGAGCCTGGTTCGCCAGACTTCCACCTGGTCGATGCAACTTGCGCAGCAGGCCTCGGGCATCACCGAAAACTGGGTACGCTCCAGCCTCCTCGTGTTGGGATTCGCGCTCCTGGTGGCAATGCTCATTCCCGGATTCCGAGTGCCCGAATCCACCGGTTTGTGGACTCGCCTCATCCAGGTCATGTTCATCCTGTGGCAAATATTGATGCTCCCGTTCGTGGCGGTCATAGCGGTGCTGGCAAAGCTGCTTTCGCTGCTGGGCACGGGCGGATCGTCGGCGGAAGAACCCGCCCAGGCCCCTCAGAATGTGGATGCTGGGACAGGACAATTCGACGACTCATCGCTCCAGTTTTTGCAATCGGCGGCGCTTTGGGTCGTCCTGATCTTCACTGCCTACCTCATTTACCGGCGAGTCACCAGCCACCGGCCGCAGTGGAAGATCGACAAGCTGATCAGTGTCGCCGCCAGGGCGCTTCGGGCGGCCGTGACCGCGATTCTGCTTGGACTCAAGTCGCTCTTTGAACTATCAAGTGAAGTCGCGCGACTACTCACAATCCAAGCAACCGCCCGAGTTCTGCAAGCCGTGGGACTGGGAAGGATCGCGCCCGCGTCGAGGACGGACCGGCCGGAACGCCTATCCAACCGCGAACAGATTTGGCGAATCTACCTCGATACGCTGAACGAAGCCGGCGGCGGCGGACTGGAACGGGGCCCGAACGAGACGCCGAACGAGTATCAACGAAATCTGGCGACATACTTGGGAACGGAGCGATTGAGCGTGACCGCGCTCACGTCGGCGTTCATTCAGGCGCGGTACACGCTCGGAGATGTTGGCGATGGACTCGTAGCGAGTGCGCGTGAGGGAAGCGCTCGAATCTCCATTGCCCTTCAGGATCTGCGATGACAGGCGACCTATTCGACCACGCGGCTATGGAAGACCGGCTCAGCACGGCGCCGCTCGCGGCGCGCATGCGGCCCAAGGCTCTCGACGAGGTCGTCGGGCAGGATCATCTTCTCGCTGAGGGAAGGCCGCTTCGATCGGCGCTGGAGCGAGACCGGCTCTGGTCGGCCCTGCTATGGGGTCCGCCCGGAAGCGGCAAGACAACGCTGGCGGTGCTCACGGCCGATTTCACGAAGCGGCAATTCATACACGTCAGCGCCGTCACGTCTGGGATTGGCGACATCAAGGAGGCCGCGAAATCGGCGAGAGACGAGTTCAACCTAAATCGGCGCGGGACTCTGCTATTCGTTGACGAGGTCCACCGCTTTAACAAAGCACAACAGGATGCGCTGCTTCCCCACGTCGAGGACGGTACGTTCGTCTTCTGGGGTGCGACCACCGAGAATCCCTATTTCGAGGTGATCGCACCGCTGCTGAGTCGCGTGCGCGTGCTGAAACTGAACTCGTTACAGCCTGACGACGTTGGAGTTCTGCTCGATCGCGCTCTGGCGGACCCGAGACGGGGGCTCGGCGATCTGGGCCTGACGTTGGAGGCTTCCGCCAAGAAATTTATCGAAGAGCGCTCGGGCGGCGATGCCCGCATCGCGCTCAACTGGCTGGAGGCCGCCGCCGAGCTTGCGGCCGACGGCGACGGGTCCGACATGGACCTCGATACCGTCGAGCGGGCTGTACTGGAGCGGCAGGTCCGCTACGACCGTCTGGCCGACGAGCATTTCGACACAATCTCGGCGTTCATCAAGAGCATTCGAGGTTCCGATGTCGACGCGTCCGTGTTCTGGCTTGCCAAAATGCTCAAAGCCGGAGAGGAACCGGAATTTATTGCGCGCCGGCTGCTGATCTCAGCCTCCGAGGATGTCGGAAACGCCGATCCGCATGCAATATCACTCGCTCTCGCCGCGTACCAGGCGGTTGAGCGGCTTGGATTGCCCGAGTCCAATTTCGCGCTTGCGCAAGCCACGATCTACCTGGCCTCCGCGCCCAAGAGCAATTCGGCCGGAACGGCGCTCGCGTCGGCCACGACCGCCATTGACGAGGGCGCGGATCTTAGTGTCCCGATTCACCTCAGAAATGATTCGTTTTCCGGGGCGCGGTCGTTGGGATACGCCCAAGGCTACAAATATCCGCACGACTATCCCGGACATTATGTAAAGCAAGCATATGCTCCGGACTCAGTGGTGGACGCCCGGTTCTACAGGCCGTCGGGTTCCGGTTACGAAGCTCGTATCGCCGCGAGGCTATCTCGGCTCCGGCGCGGCGACTATGACGAAGTCGACTCGGACGGTGGCGACTTGAAGTAGCGCTTGATAACTGGCCGCAGCGCCTGCTGCTGAACGTTATTCAGGAAGAGGTTGACGCGCCGAGGCTTCTCGCCCTTAGTTTCAAACTGAATCCGCCCCGCACCCATCCGGTAACGCTTGAAGCTGTTCCAGGGGATGATTTTGCCGCGCCCCAACGCGAATCCTTCAGCCGTATACCTATAACGCGTTGGCATGAAGATCGCCACGACCACGAGCACATCGATCAACAAGACCGCCCCGGCGGACATTCTCAGGGACTCGAGACCAGGCAAGCTTCCGATATTGGCCAGCCCGAGCACGATAAGGATTTGCCAGCGATGCACCATCACTTTCTGCATCACTCCCAGCGTCGTACTGTGAACCTGGACCCCCTCGGGAGGCCTGGCGAACGGAATCCAGACCTTCGAGTACATCATTGCAAGGACGAAGCCCGACGCCGCGATTACTACCAGCTGAAGCAATTGGTTCGACTCCACTGAGCTACGTTCAGACTCCTCGTCTTTTGTGTCGGATGCGGTTCACCCCTCCAAGCCGCTCCGTGAAGTAGAATTCGAGGAGCGATTTCTAGATAGCAAAAGGATAGCAAGGCCGCCGGTCCACGTCTGATGTCAGGTCATTCGAAATGGTCCACGATCAAGCGCCAGAAGGCGGCTAATGACGCCAAACGCGGGCAGGCCTTCTCAAAACTGAGCAAGGAGATCACCGTCGCCGCGAGAATGGGCGGCGGCGACCCGAACTCGAATTATCAGCTACGGCTCGTCATGCAGCGATCGCGGGCGGCGAATATGCCCAACACGATCGTTGAAAAGGCCATCAAGCGGGGCACGGGCGAGGATCAAGATGCGCCCGAGATGCTTGAGCTGTCCTACGAGGGCTATGGTCCCGGCGGCGTCGCATTTCTCATCGACGTGCTCACCGACAACCGCAACCGTTCAGTGGCGCAGATTCGCAACATACTCGACACTTCGGGCGGCCATATGGCCGAATATGGCAGCGTCGCTTGGATGTTCGAGGGACGCGGTGAGATCGTCGTGAACGTCAACGGCAGGGACGCCGACGAGATTTTCATGGTTGCCGCGGAGGCCGGTGCGCAGGACGCCGAGATCGAGGGCTCGCTTGTATACGTTTGGACCAAGCCCAAGCTGCTCGACGAGGTTCGCAAAGCCCTGCTGGACGAAGGCTTGGAAATCGACCAGGCCGAACTCGGCCGCACAGCATCGAGTCCCATCGCCGTCGACGACCGCCAGGCAGTGCGAACTCTCAGGCTTGTCGAGAGCCTGGAGGAGCTTGAAGACGTTCGCAAGGTCGACACCAACCTGGACATAACCGAGGAAATCGTAATGAGCTTTGCGGCCGCGTAGCCAGTGCTGATCCTGGGCGTCGACCCGGGAATCACCAACCTCGGTTACGGCATCGTCTCTGGAGATCGCGACCCCGTTCTCGTTGATTTCGGATGCCTCGTGATCAAGCGGTCCACTCAAAGAGCCGCCCGACTGCTGGAAATTTTCGATGGTATCGAGCGGGTTTTCGACCGTCACGCAGTAACCGCTGTGGCCATAGAACAGACGATTTTCGCCCGGAACGTGTCGACGGCCAACGCCGTCGCTCAGGCGGCGGGAATTGTGATGCTGGCCGCCGCGCGGCGCGAAATCGAGGTCTCGGAGTACTCGCCGCCCCAGATCAAGAATGCCGTTACCGGAGCCGGGAATGCAGACAAGCGTCAGGTTCAGGAGATGGTGAAGATAATCCTGAAACTACAAGCGGTGCCCGAGCCGGACCACGCCGCCGATGCGCTGGCCGCCGCCATCTGCCACATCCACAATCACCGCCTCAACAGCATCCTCGCCCGAGCGATCCGATGACGGGGCCGGGAAGAATGCGGACTCGGATCTCGGCCTCTGCATCCCGTACGCGCCCCAATTGATAACGAGGGTGATCGGGAAGGTCGTCGATGCCGGCGAGAGCTGGCTCGAAATTCGCCCGCACGGCCTGGGAATCGTATTGCGCACCCATGTGACGGAAGGGACCGCGGCCAGCCATCCCATTGATCCGGGTGAGGTCTCGCTCTTTACGCGAATCCAGGTGGGCGACGACGGTCCGTCACTGTTCGGGTTCGAGTCTCGAACCGAAGTCAACGTGTACGAGGCGCTGATCGGGGTCTCGGGAGTCGGTCCGAGGCTGGCCATGCGAATCCTTTCCGCGCTGCCGGCCGACCGCCTGATACATGCGCTGAACCGAGGCGATGACAAGGCGCTCCAATCCGTTTCCGGCGTGGGCGCTAGAACCGCTGGGCGGCTCGTGCTGGAACTGCAGGGTAAGCTAGTGGCTGACGAGGTGGCCGGCGCAGTTCCAGACGATTCCGATGAAGCGATCGAAGCGCTGCTCGCCCTGGGTTACACGAGAGCCGAGGCAATGGACGGAATGTCCAGAGGCGCGGAGCCCGGGATGAGCGTGGAGCAGCAGATTTCCGCCGCATTGAAGGCGCTCGCCGCCCGATAAGCGCCAATTGAAAGGGTGCGGTCCTCGGCTTGGCAGAGCGGATTGTTGCCCCGGACCTCGGTCCCCAGGAAGTTCAAGGCGACGCCGCGCTGCGCCCCCGGAGCCTTTCTGACTCCGAGTTCATCGGTCAGTCCAAGGTCAAATACGGACTGAGAATACTGCTGCTCGCCGCAAGAAAACGCGCAGAGTCAGTTGACCACATCCTCATCTCAGGACCGCCGGGACTGGGTAAGACCACGTTGGCGTACATAATCGCCCGCGAAATGGAATGCAACATACGGGTCACCAGCGGCCCAGCCCTCGAGCGGCCGGCCGATCTTGCCGCCACGCTCAACAGCATGAGTGCGGGCGATGTCCTCTTCATCGATGAGGTTCATCGCCTTGGGAATCCGGTCGAGGAGATCCTGTACCCGGCCATGGAAGAAGGCGAACTGGATCTGGTCGTGGGGCAGGGCAAAGGCTCAGCTTCCCGCAGCTATCGGATCGCGTTGCCGCCGTTCACCTTAGTCGGCGCTACAACCCGGATCGGCCTCTTGAGCGCACCCCTGCGGGACCGATTCGGCGCCATTTACCGGCTGGATTTCTATTCGGTCGATGAGTGCGATCAGATAATCGCCAGATCGGCCGACATTCTAGGCGTTGAACTCGATGCGGCCGGACGGAGCGAAATCGCCCGTCGCTCCCGCGGGACGGCCAGGGTGTGTAACCGATTGCTCCGAAGAGTAAGGGACTACGCTGATGTGGAGGCGGACGGTCGAATAACTCAATCAGTAGCCCGCGCGGCGCTGGAGGCACTGGAGGTGGACGCCGCGGGGCTTGACGATATGGACAGGCGGATTATCGAGGCCATAATCAATAAGTTCGACGGAGGTCCGGTCGGTCTCCAAACCCTCGGCGCCACACTTTCAGAAGACGGAGTCACCCTCGAGGATTTCTACGAGCCGTACCTGCTTCAAATGGGGTTCATTGCCCGAACTCCACGTGGCAGGGTTGCTACGCGATTGGCGTATGAACATCTGGGAATCGAGCGCGTAGAACCGGAATCCCCACAAAGGAAACTTCTGTAAGCAATTGAAGGACGCCGGCAGCTCGATGCACGCGCGGATTCATGCGCTCGTTAAGGGACGCGTGCAAGGAGTTGGATTCCGCTTCTTCATCCTCGATGAGGCGAATCGACTGGGCCTCGTGGGTTACGTAAGGAATCTGCGCGGAAATCGCGACCTTGAATTCGTGGCGGAAGGAAAACGCGAACTGCTGGGTAAGCTCCTCACGGCCACCCGACTCGGTCCGCCTGGGGCCAAGGTTGACGGCGTGAGGACCGAGTGGTCGGAGACCGGGGGGCACTACGATCGCTTCAGGATCGATCTCACTTGAAACAGCCGGCCCGAGCTACTGAGTCAGGCGTAATTCGAGCACCGGACGCTTTTAGGAAAACGCGCTACGCCACCTGGGCTTTTCTCCTCGGCGCGTTTTCCGTTTTCGTTTTGGCGGTGCTCTTATTGCCATCGTGGATCGCATCTGCCTTGGGCAGCATCACCGTCGCGGCGGACCTACGCGCTGAGCCGATCGAAGGCACGGTTCTGCTGCAGGGACCCAATGACATCGCCTGGAAGCAGCTTCGCGATCCCACCTCAATACCTCCCGGATCAAAGATCAGCACCGATAGGACATCGAGAGCATTCCTGGAGCTGTTCGATGGGAGCACCGTGTACCTCCACAACGACACCGAGGTCCTGATCGAGAAAAGCGCCCGCGGCTGGCTTCGCGGCGAGGTCAAGCAGATCGGGATTCGAATTTATCGAGGCAGGGCTGTCTTCGGCGTCGCTAGCACCGGCGACGAGAGTCAGCGTGGCTTCTCGTTGAAGGCGCATGACGGCAACCTTCAATTCGTCGAGGGGAGCTATCTGGTGGAAATGCTTCCGGAGGATACCGTGGAGGTTCTGGTACGGAGCGGCGAAGCCGTTCTATTCAATGGGAACGACCTCGCGAAAGCTGGATTCGGCGGACGCGGCGGTTTCTCCGCCGATCTGCCGCCGAACGGCGATCTCCCGCCAATGAGCCCGATACTTGGCGATCTGGCGCTGGAAAGCTCCGACAGCGCGGCCCCTTGGCGTTCGTTCGTCGTCACCGAGGCGGGAATTGACGGACAGGTGCTTGAGTCAGCCACCGAATCCGGGGCAGACGGGTCCGGCTCCAATGTGGCTAACGCGGGATACAGGTTTATCCGTCGCGCGGCCGGGGAGCAGGTGAACCGTCATGGTGAAGCTGGCATCGCGCAGATAGCCAACCGCGACATAAGGGACTATTCGATTCTCCACGTACGCGCGCAGGTAAAGGTCAATTTTCAAAGCCTGTCCGGCGGTGGCTCCGCCGGGACCGAATACCCGATCATGCTCAAAATCTATTACGTCGACAGCGCCGGACAGGACCAAATCTGGTACCACGGCTTCTACCATCAGAACGACGACGGCTTTTCCGTGGCGGGCGCCAGTCCAGTGCCGAGGGAAGAGTGGGTAACCTACGACAATCCCAACCTTCTGCAGGTAATCAATCCCGCGCCGGTGTTCATTCGCCGCGTGGAGGTCCTGGGCTCAGGCTGGGAGTTCGATTCGTGGGTGAGGGAGATATCGCTCGAAGGACGCTGATGAACGGCGCGCCGTGCTGACGACCGGCATCGACGCCGTTGAGATCGAAAGGATCGATGGCGTGCTCAAGCGGCACGGGCAGCGGTTTCTCGATCGCATCTTCACTGCCGGCGAAGTGCGCTATTGCCGCGGCCGCGTACGCGAACTGGCCGCCAGGTTCGCCGCCAAAGAAGCCATATCGAAGGCGCTCGGCACCGGCATGCGCGGGATAGCCTGGCGCGATATGGAGATTGTCCCGGACCAGCGTGGCAAGCCGCACGTGAAGCTTCACGGCGCGGCTAAACGCCGCGCCGCCGAGCTGGGCATTTCGGACCTCGCCGTAAGCCTTACGCACTCCAGGGATTTGGCCATCGCCAGCGTCGTCGCCGAAGCCGATCGGCTATGACCGTCCACGCCCGGTACCTGTGCACCACCTCTGAAATGCGGCGCTTGGAGGAAATCGCCGCTGAGTCTGGAACCGACGAATCGACGTTGATGGAGACGGCTGGGGCGGCGATCTTCCGCGAGATCAGGAAGGCGGCCGCTCCTATCGCCGGTAAGGGGGTCCTGGTGCTCGTCGGGCCGGGGAACAATGGCGGGGACGGACTCGTCATAAGCAGGCATCTGGCCCTGGCCCGGGCCGCGGTTACGGTTTTGCTTTCGCGCGCGCGCGGCGACGATCCATTGGTGGATCTGGCCGAATCCGCCGGAGTCGCGGTGAGCCTCTATGCCGACGGCGATGTGCTCGCCGCGTTCGCGGATTCCGATCTTGTCATTGACTGCCTCCTGGGCATCGGCAGCACACCGCCCGTACGGGGCTCAATTGGCAAGATGCTTCGAGAGGTCACGGGCCTGGTTGAACCGTTTCGGATAGCCTGCGACATTCCATCCGGTACCGACGCCGATACGGGCGCTGCGGACGATGTTGCCTTCAACGCCGACCTTACGATCGCCGCCGGTCCGGCCAAAGTAGGGACATCGATGTATCCGGCGCGAGGCCTGAGCGGCCGCGTGGTAGAGACGGACATCGGACTGTCGCCGGCGGCACTCGAGGAACTGCCGGGAAGGGTCCTCGTCGCACGTCGTGAGGCGGCCGCATTGCCCCATCGAGCCCCGGACAGCCACAAAGGCTCGTTCGGCAAGGTGGTCGTACTGGCGGGGAACAGAGCGTACCGCGGGGCTGCCGCGCTTACGTGCATGGGGGCGGCACGATCGGGCGCGGGACTGATAACGCTGGCATCGATCGAGCCTGTCATTGCCGCCACCGCCTCGCGAATCAGCAGCGTGACCTACCGAAGTCTCAGCGAGATCGATGGACACATCGCTGCGGAAAACGCCGATTCCATCACCGACTTGATCGAAGGAGCGAATTCCGTCGTAATCGGCCCTGGGATCGGGCGAAGCGCCGAGTCCGATGAATTCGTCCGTCGCGTCGTGGCGAACCTTCCAGCCGGCACGAAGGCGGTGGTGGATGCCGACGGCTTAAACGCCTGCGGGACGATAGACGGCATCTTCAAATCCAGTTCCGGAAATCTTGTCCTGACTCCGCATCCCGGAGAAATGGCAAGACTGCTTGGCATCGACACGGCCAAAGTGCAGAGTGACAGGCTCACCGCCGCGCTCGTTGCGGCAGCCGGGGCCGGGCAGGTGGTCGTTCTGAAGGCCGCGGGTTCGATCGTGGCGGAGCCTACAGGGGCGTACGCGATTTCGCCGGTCGGAGCCCCAGCCCTCGCGCACGCCGGCAGCGGCGATGTGCTTGCCGGCGCCATAGCGTCGCTAATGGCGCAGGGCCTCGGCCGAGCCGCGTCCGCCCGGTTGGGCGTGGGAATCCACGCATCGGCGGGCGAGAAGGCGGGCAAGTCGATCGGCGCTGCCGGGACGACCGCGGATGATCTGCCCGATCTGGTCGCCTCCGTGCTCCAGGAGTTGGGGCCAGCGTCGCCCGACTAGCTGAATTCGGACGCAACGCCGCCTCTGAAGACGCCGCCGGCGTTAGCTTGTCGTTATGGCTCGGCGGACCGTTCCAGGTTCTCCTCATCCCACAGATCGTCGAGAATGGGCGCAATCGTCCCGTAGTCGAACCCGCGCCGGCTCAGGTAGCCGCCGAGGCGCCGTCGGAACGTCTCTCGGTCAAGATGACCCAGCGAGCGGGCCCGCTGCGCGGCGATCCCCCGGGCGAGATCTGAGTCCGGTGGGTAATGCGCCTCGATCACCTGGTTGACAATTTCTCGATCCACCCCCTTCTGCGCAAGTTCTCGGAAGAGGAGCTTCCTTCCCTTCGGACGGGATGTGGCGCGGGACTCCGCCCAGAGCCGCGCGAAGGCGTCATCGTCTAGATAGCCGAGACCGACGAACTCATCCACGACTTCGTCGATAGCCTGTTGGCTGAGATCGTCGCGCTTGAGCCTATCTTTGAGTTCCTTGATACTTCGCGGACGCTCGTTGAGGTATCGAAGACCAACCGCGCGAGCATGCCGTACCTCGCTCTTCGAGCGAGCTTCGTCGAGGTCCGCAAGCGTTACCTCGGCGCCGCCATTGAACGAACGCTCATCGGCAACGTCTCTGCGCAGTTCGACGCAGGCGCCGTCATCTAATTCCAACGACACCCACCCGCGCCGAACCTTCTTGTACGTTCGCCTGACGATTACCGGCAAATCAATGACGCGTTACGGACCACGCCAGCGCAGCCATGGCCGCCAGTAAGTAGGAGAACGAAACGATCACCAGCGTAATGATGCCCTGCAGGCCGCCAAATGCCGCCGGTAGAGCCAGGATTCCCAGGCCGCCAAGACCAATCCGAACCATGGCCGCGAGAATCGTCCCTTGAACCAACCCGCTTGCCCCCAGCAGGTATACGTTGAGCCGGCGACTGTGCTGCCAGGACGCGCGGAGGCGACGCCCTATCATCCAGCCCGCCAACACACCAAGCAGGATCGCGAACCACGAGAGCGGTCCGATAAACATCTGAATCAGCCCGAAGATCGAGGCTATTCCCGTCAGGAACAAGACCTCGCGAATCGCCGCGTTTTTCCGCTGCACCTCCGGAGGCGGTAGGCCCAAGCACTCGTGGCAGATAAGGCCGGCCTCGAAGTGCTCCATGCACTCCCGACAAAAGGGGCGCTCACATCTGATACAGGTGAGCAGGGTCTCTCTATCCGCATGAACCGTGCAGACGGTGGTTGTCGTCTCGGTCTCAGCCGCTGGGGGCCCTGATTCAGCCACTGGCAATCACAATGGGCGGAACTATCAGTTCTTTGGCTCGCCGCTAACGTCGTCCTCCACCGGCGCGGAGCGCATGTATGTGGGCCACTCGGCCATCCGCAATTCGGTTCCGTGCGCAAGCCTCTGCATATTGGCTCGGTGCTGCCACAGTATGAGGGCCACGACAATGGCCACGAACACCAGTCCCCACTCGGACTTCCAGAAACCGGTCGCATACCAACCGATGCCGCTGCCGAGCGAAACCAATGCGCCGCTGATCGATCCAAGCGACACGTACCGAAGGAATATCACCAGGCCGGCGCCGATGGGGACGCCAACCAACACCGCGATAGGGAATATGACCAATGCGGCTCCAAGCGCGGTCGCCACGCCGCGGCCGCCTTTCAGCCCGACCCAAAAGGACCAGCTGTGGCCGACCACGGCGGCGAGTCCCGCCAATGCTTGGATCTCCGGATGGCTCGGCATTGCCAGCCCTGCGACGAGCGCCGGGACAATGCCTTTGAGCAGGTCGGCTAGCAACACGCCTGCGCCGGCCCGTGCGCCCAGCACGCGAAGTGCGTTGGTGGCCCCCATGCTGCGGCTGCCATGGTCGAACAGGTCCGTCTTGAAAACGTATCGCCCCACCAGGTACCCCACGGGAATCGACCCCGTCATGTAGGAAAGGACGATTAGAACGGCGGCGAGAAGGAATTCTATTCCGGACACCCTGGCAATCCCATTGATAGCACCATGTCGGCTATTTCGGGTTGGTGCCTCTGACAACCATTCTAACCGGCACGCCTTGCAGCCCGAACTCCTCCCGCAGCCCGTTCTCGAGGTATCGGATATACGATCGGTGCATCCCGCGCGGGTCCGAGAAGAAGAGCCTTACTGTCAGCGGGTTGGTCCCAGTCTGCGTGGCATAACGCAACCTCACTATTCGGCCACGATTGCTAGGCGGCGTTCTTCGGACGGCCCACTGCAAGAGAAAACGGTTGAGTTCGCCCGTGGAGATCTCCACCCGAGTCCGTTCGTAGAGTTCAAGGGCGGTGGGAATGAGCTGGTCCACGTTTAGACCATTGATGGCGGAAGTCTTCAGCACGGGCGAGTGGGAGATGAATTTCAACCTGAACGCAAGCTCATCATCAAATCGCTTCTCGGCCTCGGGGCCGCCGGACATGAGGTCCCACTTAGACACCACGACCACCAGTCCGCGAAACGACTCGAGCACATAGCCGGCGATATGGGTGTCCTGATCGGTCACGCCCTCGGCTGAATCGATGACCAGGAGAGCGACGTCCGACCGTCGAACGGATGCCAGCGCCCGGAGCACAGAGTGCTTTTCCACTCCCTCGGAAACCCTTCCCCTGCGCCGAAGCCCCGCGGTGTCGACCAGCACCACGGGCCTGCCTGCATGGTCCAGGCGCGTGTCGATTGAGTCGCGGGTGGTCCCCGGCAGATCGCTTATAAGGGCGCGTTCTTCGCCCGCAAGCCGATTGAATAGCGAGGATTTGCCGGCGTTGGGACGCCCGATGATGGCGATGTGAGGAGGCCTGGTTTCGTCAACGGAATCGGCCGGAAATGCCGGAACTTCCTCGAGAATGGCCTCAATCAACTCGAGGACGCCAGTACCGTGATAGGCGGAAACCGGGTAAGGACGTCCCATGCCGAGGCTGTGGAACTCGTGAGCGCCTTCGGCTCTCCGACTCGAGTCGCACTTGTTCACCGCGAGCACGACCGGCTTCCCGCTCTTCCGCAGAATCGCCACGACAGCCGCGTCCGCCTCCGTAAATGAGGTCGTTACATCAACCACCATCAAGAGGAGATCGGCCTGCTCCACTGCGACCTGCGCCTGTTCCTCAGCGGCTATAGCCACTTCATCGAGGCCGCGTGCGCTCAATCCGGCGGTATCGACGACGAGAATCTCCGAGTCGCCCCATTCCACCGTCCCGTACGAGCGGTCCCGCGTCGTTCCCGGCTCATCTTCAACCACGGCCTGGCGCATTCCGATCATCCGGTTGAATAGGGTCGACTTGCCAACGTTGGGCCGCCCGACAATGGCGACAAGCGGCGCTGCGGTGGAGATCATGGTTGGCGGTGCTGTTCGGTCACAGATTCAAATCCCAGGCTCGGCGTTCTGAACTCGGACGCATGAGCCCTGACGTTCAAGGTTATCCAACGTCGCGTCGATAAGCGACGGGCGTTGCGCGGAGTTGCGCGGATTCGAATGATACAAATCTTCTATCAATGGTATGCGAACCGCGACGATTTAGTGGGCGCCGGGGGCGGTCCCGGATCGCTGTTGGCATTCGGACCCCAACCGGCAACGGGACGGCCCAGGTTTTCACCCATTAGACTTTGATTCTCATGGCTACGCCTGTGATGCCTCCATCGAAGACGCCCCTGCTCCACGCCGCGGCGCGGCTCTTCCTGGGGGCGTATATGCGCCTGTACCATCGGATGGAGGTGGATCTAGCGCCTGATCTGCCTGACCGGGCGCCAATCATGGCGCTGACGAGTCACTTCAGCATCCTGGACACCATCGCCCTCTACGTTGCCGATCCTTACTCCCCCGATACGACGACCGTTGTGAAGGATTCATTGATGAAGATCCCTGTAATCAGCGTCATCGTCCGGGCGCGCGGATTGGTCCCCGTATCCCGCGACGGCCGGGACATCGGTCCGCTGCGGAATCTGCTCAGGGTAATGAAATCCGGTCGCGGAATCTGCCTGGCCGCGGAGGGACAGCGCAGCAGAACGGGGAGGTTGGGCCCCCTCAACAAGGTGGTGGTTAAGCTCGCGTTGAGAGCTGCTCGCGACGGCATTCCCATACTCCCCGTTGCCCAGATCGGAACATACGAAGCACTTCCAGTAGGGGCCGTGTTCCCGCGACCTGTAAAGGTCCGCGTGGTTGTCGGCAGTCCCATCGACGTGGATGAATGGGCAGACGGGGTGTCGAACGACGAGACCCTTGAAGCTCTGGCTCGGCGAATACAGGGAAGCATTGCCGGGCTTCTGCCCCCTGAGCGACGGCCCGCGGAGCAGACACCAGCCATGGCCGACGTGAGGTCCGACGACCCCGCCGGTCAGTCGGGGAACTAACGTGTGAATCCGGAGCGAGCGTCCGGGCTCTAGTCTCGTGTCTTAGACTCGGCGATTTCGGCTCTGCCGTGCCCGGTCTTCTCCGCCAGGCTTTCGACTACACACTCTGCGACCTGTTCCGCGGACACGTTGCTGGTATCGAGATACTTGGCGCCGTCGGGGATTCGCAGCGGTGAAACGGGGCGGTTGCTGTCGATCCGGTCCCGCTTTTCGAGTAGGGCGAGAATCTGATCGTAATCGGCCGATCCATCGACTTGAACGCGCTCGTCGTACTTCCGCTGAGCGCGCTCGTTTACGGCGGCGTCCAGGTAGATCTTCAGCTCGGCCCGTGGCCAGACCACAGTGCCAATATCGCGCCCGGCAACTACGACTCCGCCGGAATCGAGCATCGCTCGTTGCTTGGGCAACAGGGCCTTTCTCACTTCCGGGTTTCTCGCGACGATCGAAACGGTGTTTTCGACAGACTGTGAGTAGAGCTCATCGGTGGCATCGGCGCCGTGGATGCTCACCTTCTGTCTGCCTGATTCAGCGTGCGAGATCTTCACGACGATATCCAGGTTTCCGGCGACCTCGGCGGCGGCTCTCTCATCCGACGGGTCAAGCCCTCGTCGCAGCATTTCCCAGGCCACGGATCGGTAGAACAATCCCGTATCCACGAAGAGAAAGCCCAGGGCCGACGAGACCAATTCGGCAACGGTGGTTTTCCCTGCCCCGACGGGACCATCGATCGTTATTACGGGCCGTCGCGCCCCGGAGTCCTGTGTCGGAATCACCGCGCCTTCATGCCCGGCTGAGTCCGATGCCAACCACGCTGGGAGACCTGCTTGTCTGGATGGCTCCCCGGATCACGGTGATTGGAATCCTCGCGAGGCTCGTGTCGAAAGCAGGCGCCACCTCCATGAAATCAATCCGCCGATTATAGCCACGCTTCACGTCCACAACCTTTGACGGGATGAGAGACTAGCTGGTTGAAAACTGCACCCTGCCCGGTTCCGTCGCTGCAAACTTGGGATTGTCATTCGAGACGGATGACTGCCTAGGCAGTCGCGGATTGCTCGAGTTCCAGAAACGACATGGCGGGTACCCCAGGTGTCACCAGGTGCCAAGAAAGCGATTCAGAGTCGAAAACCAATAGAGGATCGACACGCCATCCAGTCGTGTCCGTTTCCTCGGAGCCTATCCAACGAAGAATGCTATCCAGATTCCTTCTACACCAATCGGCACGTGCTAGATGCTTTTCCTCAATCGATCTAGTACTGCCCTTTGTGCCAAACAATTTGTCTAGTTCGTTTGACATTTCTCTCGGTGTCCGAGCGATAAGCAGACACTTGCATTCCACGACAAGAACTCGGCGCTCTGGCGGATAGACGACGAGAACATCAATGTCCCCCAGATCCCGTCCATCTTCGGCTTGGATTCTTCGATTCTCAATCTTCTTCACCCTTCGACGAACAGTCCTGTCAGGTAAGCGTTCGTAGAGCTCTGCCACCCTGTCGTTAAATTCCTCCGCCTCCTCCGATCGGATTATGCTGCAGAGTCGGCGCATCGCAGGCTCACGAGGCTCCAAACGCCCGCTGAAGCACAACTCGACGAGGTACATTGCGGCCGCAAAAACGTGGCGATTTCCCCACACAACCTCTTCGGCTGAATCATTGGCCTCGCGCAGTATTAGCGGCTTGCGCATATACGAAAGAGGTCTGTTGAACCTCCAGGGGTAGACATCCCTACGCAAATAGGGCTCTGGCGGGGACAGAAAGTCGGCTCGTGCCTCCAAGGAAAATATTTCGATGCTGTCATTAATCTCATGTTCTGGCCAGTCAAGGCTCGTACCGAGCTTTTCCACGAAACTAGCAAGAGGCATGGACTTTGGCTCGTCGGATATGTCATATCCGAGATTTATCACTTCGCTTAAGAAATCCACCATCTGTGATAAGGATTTGCCGAATTCCAGTGTGGTTGCCGAATCGATCTCATCGAGGTACGCAGGAGGGTGGCCTGGCTCAGGTTGACGGAAGTGGGCTGCGTACCGCGCTGCACGTCGGGACAGTTCCACCTTCGCATGAATCTGGAGGAAGTGACTGGTGGCTTCTCTGTACTGCCCCTGAATTTGCGCCTACCGTTCAAAGCCGAGCCTCCCTGAGGAAAGAAGTGAGATTGGAACCTCGGATACTCCGAGATGATTGAGTTCACTGACCCACCCGGTGTTTACGATTTGCGATGAGATCGCCATCAGCTCGTCAAAAAGGCTGAGGCTAATAGGTCTATAGCCGTTTGGCGGGGACGAGACGATAAATTCGATTAGGAACCGAAGAGCGATCGCTGCACCGCGTTCTGAAGGAATTCTCTCCGCAAGTTCCCTGACGAGTTCGGATTCGCCACCGAAGCACGTGATCTTTGTCGGCAGCGTGAGACGGTCATTGGATTCATCAGCGAGCAGACGTTCGTGAGCAATAACGAGGAACTCAATGAGCCCCTTTGGTGATGCAGTGGATACGGTCGCGCCAAGCCGTTTGTAAAGATGGTCCACAAGCTCGCGAGTAACCGCTTCCACGCGCTCACTTCCAATTGGACCCTCGGAGAGTCCCATGGCTGTTCGCGCATAGGTTCCGAGTTCATCAAGGACTTCGTCAGCCTTGGGTCTCTGTAGAAGGCGTCTGGGAGTCAAGCCCGAGTCGTCGAGCCTAGGGTCAATCCGAGGATCGAGGATGTGAATCATCTTCTTCATTCCCAGCGGCGCAATCTCATCTACGAACGTCTTAATGCTTGATTCCCCGCCATCATCTAATCGACCACGCCCGTAACGCCCTCCAACCGCTGTCTTGATCTCTGTCAACAGGGATCGCAGAATGCGTTGCTCGCCTTCGTTGTTGTCTCCTGCGAACAGTCCCATTACTCCGGCATCGCACATGATCCGAATCCGGCTGGAATCTAGTACCTGGATGCGGTAGGTAGAGTCAAGCTTCCCTTGGGCCGACTGCTGAAACCAATCATCGCTTTGCTCCAATACGAGCTCTATCACTAGCTGAGCCTGGTCTGAAGAATCTGTATCAACTATTCCGTTCAACAGATCGGCGCTTTGCCAGAGCCAGAAGGCGAGCATCTCACTTATTAGTAGTTGCAAGCGGCCGTATCGCGGGTCGACTATCTTGTCCCGTGCCGTGATCCAGATTGGAATTGGTCCTGATTCAACAAGTAGGGGAACGTATGCCCTTAGGGATTCGTTAAGAGCTGTGTACACCGGAAATGATCGATCATGGTGCAGCAGCACGACTTCGGCATAAGTGCCGTGCACTGCGTACTGGGCGCCATGGATGTCACGAGTTGCCCGTACTTCGCGTCGAACGTCGCCCGCGCTTCCCGGGGCGATGAACATTCCATCCGGCTTTCGCTCGTCTGAGAGGTAGTAGCTGTAGCGATTCGATCGGTAAAACGAAAACTCATCCAGGAACCCGGTCGCAACAACTTCCATTTCGCCACGTATGACGCCATGAGCATGGGCGTAGTAGTACAACGCGATAGGATCGTTCATTTCTAACAGGGAGACTGTTTCCAGATCCCCGGCACTCAACAAGATCAAATTACTGGATACTGAGAGATCTGTTTTCCCCAAAACGATGGAATACGGTCGACCTATCCCCTGAAACACGACAACATGGAAGACCTCGTTTGGCGGATCGCTCGCTGAAAAGACGCGTCGCTCCGCTGCTGCTAGCTCTGCCTCAATCCGCACGTTGAGATCGTTGATTTGCCATGCGCCAAATAGATCAGTCGGGTCGTACTCTCTGAGGTCATCGGTCACGACAAGGAAATGACCGACCTTATCGAGATCAAAGGAGCTGAAGATCTCGATAGCGGGAAGATCTCCGAGCATTAGGTCGGCCGATCCTATGCCGTTCCATCCCATGAGGTCCAGCGATCTATCGGTAGAGCCTGCGACCGATCGACGGAAGCCTTCAGCAAGAACCTCGCCAACTCCGTTTTCGCAAAACAAGCTGACAAGAGTGTGTCGGAGCGCGTTGAGTAATCCGCGCGGGTGAATTACGACAATCTTGTCACCGAACTTCAGAATGGGCTTTGCGTCCACGAAATCGAGTCCGTCGATGCGTCGACCGCCACTCGAGGGACGTGTCGAGCCAGGCTCTGCCATTAGAGGGGCCAACACGGTGCTCACGACGCCACTTTCGGACATTAGGTCATCCAGCGATTCACGGGAGAACGTAACAGCGTCTTTTAGTTCTTTGTATGCATCTGCGGGTGGCGTAGCGAATGTGTTTGGAATGGGCGAAGCGTCTACAGATCTAGAAAGCCCCGCTTTTTCTGCGATCGCCTCGCTGAGAGAAAGGACAGCGATCGATATCTTGATCGCCTCCTCGCTCACTGTTTCGGCAGACCCGCGCTCGCGTATGGTGAACAGGGCCTTACCGAGGGTTCGTACGATATGCACCGCATCATCGGAAATCGGAGGAAGAACCCGGTATGAGCCCCCATAGAAAGTCACTTCATCGACAAATGGATAGTCGAATGGATCGTCAAGCGCAGCAAACTTGAAACTACGTTTGACAAGCTTCCGCCAATTCGATTTGGAGATTTCGGGTAGGCCCGAATCATCGTCCAGGCTGGCGATAACGGCGGCAAGAGTTCTGAGACTAAATGTCCTGCCGGCATTCTCAGGAACGAGTTGGAGTGCACCGATGCAAGCCGCGAGATCGGCGACGTCAAACGGCGAGAACTCGCCCCTAAGTAAATCGAGATCGTCTTGAAAATCGAGCATCGTACCTGTTTGGCAATTCTCTTTTCGATACCTCTATACCAGCCGACCCAGACCGGCGCAATCCACAGGCGATTTCGAAGTCGGAATAATTGACACAAAGGGAGGGGTAGAAGGAGGGACACCACTGAACTACGCCCTGAGTCTCTAACGTACGTCGGTCGATGAGAACCCTCCGCCCCGCCGGAATAATCGGCGATTTACCCTTCTGATTCGCAGCTTGCCGTGCACTGTCCAGCCAAGCCTCCTCCTGGAACCCCTTCGTCGACGCAGAATCGGTCGACGTTGCGGAGCTAGATGCTCCAGAAGCGCGCGAGCGTCGATAGCGTTCTCCAATGCATTGGATGCGGAATCTTTTTCCCGTTTCTTATGAGGGAGCAATTCGGCCTGCTCAAAACCGTTATTCGTTGGAGAATAGAAATTCTTCAGTCGTCTAATTCCGGGCAAAACCTCCCACCGGTATTGCTCGGAGCTAAACGATTGCCCTGAGCTTTCCTTCTCCCAAGCAACCTGCGCCAGGCGAGCTCCTCAAGTTTTGACTCCCACTTCAACGCCTCCTATGCTCGCCTGAGAATCCCCGCCTCTTCTTATCCTTGATCCTGAACCTGAGCAGTTATCAGATGGCCGAGACCTGGTCGGTGGCCGACGCGGTCGCTTCATTCCTGGAATCTCGCGGGATCGTTCGAACGTATGGGCTCACCGGGGGCGAGGTCACCGACCTCATCAGTTCGATCGAGGTCGCGGGGATCGAATTCATTCTCACCCATCATGAGAACTGCGCCGCATTCATGGCCGATGCCGAAGCCCAGCTCGCCGGTCGGCCCGGCGTCTGCATTTCCACGGTCGGGCCGGGCGCCACGAATATGGTCAACGGCGTGGCCAACTCTTATCTCGACCGCACCCCGCTGCTCGCCCTGATCGGCGATATGGAGGCGGACGTGCGCGACAGTTGGACGCACATGAGCCTCGACCTGGTGCGGTTGTTCGAGCCTGTCTCGCGGTTTGCGGATCGAATCACACCCGATAACGTCTATTCAATCTTGCCCAAAGCCTGGGCGGCCACGACGGCGGGCCCTGATGGTCCCGCTTGCCTGATGCTTTCCGCGGCGGATGCGGTGGTGGAAATCGAACGCCGGGCTTGGCCTGGTGAACAAAAATCGGCCCGAGCGCGCATCCACGGCCCGGCGCCGGACAGCCTGGCGGAATCCGTGAGGGCCTCGGAAAACCCCGTGATCGTCCTCGGGCTGGGCGCGCGCACCGCTCGGATTTCGAACGCCGCGGCGGCGTTCGCCGAACGGTGGGATGCGCCGGTCGTGCTCACTCCGAAGGCCAAAGGCTGCTATCCGGCCGGCCGCGAGCTGTTTGCCGGCGTCTACGCGTCTTACGGATCGGGCGGCGTGGAGAGATTACTGTCGGAGGCCGATCTGATCGTGGGTGTCGGATTGGACGGATCGGATTTCATCCGACCGTGGCGCTTCGGAGAGGTGCTGAGCCTTTCGGAAAACGCGGCGCCGGACACCGCATATCCGTCCAAACACTTTCCGTGTGACATCGCGCGCACTCTGGAGAACCTGACCGCCTCCGGCACAAGTCCCAAATGCGGAGCCGAACGCGCGGCGGCGGCGAGGACCGAGGCCGAACGTGGACTGATGGCCCGCGAAGCCGGAAGCGTCGGAGGTCCTGAGCGTAGCTCGATTGGGATCGACCCGGTCGACGCCATTGCCGCCATGAGGCGCGTTGTTCCCCGCGACACAGTGGTGACGTGCGATGTCGGGATGCTGAAGCTCGTACTGTGCCAGTTTTGGCCCGTAAATGAACTCAACACGTTTCTCGTTTCGAACGGATTGTCGACGATGGGCTACGGGCTGCCGGCGGCCCTCGGCGCCTCCTTGCACCAGGGGGGCGCGCCCGCCGTGTCGATCTTGGGCGACGGCGGCCTCCTCATGTACGCGGGAGAACTCGAGACGCTGGCCCGATCGGCGGCCAGGGTCATCGCCATCGTGGCCGTGGACTCAACGCTCGGCTTGATCCGCCTAAAAGCCGAGGATTCCGATCTGGACGGTTCGCCGAACGATTTCGGGGCGCCGGACTATGTAACCCTGGCGGCGAGTATGGGCGTGAAGGGACTCAGGGCCGAGTCCGCGGACGATCTTGCCGACAAAGTACGATCGTCGCTGGCAGGAGACGGTTCCACCCTAATCGAGGTGCCGATCGACTTCGACGCGTACCGACGAATGGCCTGACGAGCGGGCAGCGGCCAAGCGGCCGTTCCACGACTGATCCGAAGCAGAAGAAATAATCCGCAATAGCCCGTTGCCGCGTATGGGCGTGACAGCTACACTCTTTTTGCTTTATGACAAGTCGTAGAGTCACATCACGGAGTTGATCGCCAGAGCGTTCAACCGCTCAACCGGAATGAATACACCGAGATCAAGGTTTGAATCTCGGGAGGCAAGACCAGGTGCGTCAGGCTACTTAGGCGCGGCGCCGGCGCGGCGCGCCTGGAAGCGGCCAGCCGGCCTGATCAGGTTGATCGCCGCGATCTTCGTGTTTTCAGCGGTCCTGATGCCCGGACGCGCGCCCGACGCCGCCGCGGCGGTGGCAATCTACCAGCCGGAGCAAGTGGTCAGCTTTCGGGGCAGCGGTTCGGGTCACGGCGTAGGGCTGTCGCAGTGGGGAGCCAAGGGCCGCGCGGAGCGAGGGATGAACGCCGCCCAGATCGTCGCCTCGTATTACCAGGGCACCGCGATCACCGCATTTCCCACCGAATCCACGCAGCTGCGCGTCCTCATCGACGAGGACTACACGCCGCCTGCCCGCGACGGCTCGTTTGCGTCATCCAACAAGCTGCCTGGCGACGTTTTCGGTTGGGGCGGCTTCTGGGCGATAGAAGGTGTTACGGGACCGCTCCCGCCGGGGACGCGTCTCTCAATCATGTCGAATCCGGGCCATCAGGGATTGCATACGTTTTTGTACGACCCTGCCGGGGCGCCCATGATCGCCTTCCCGTTCCCCGGAAGGATGAAGATCATCCCGCTCCAACCTGAAACTCGAATCCAGGTTTTCTACAAATTCACCCGCACGGTGCCCGGCTCTGGGGGCGGCCGCTTCTACGACATCTACCGCGGCATCATGTGGATTCATCAGAACGCGGAAGGACGTATCGACACAGTCAACGAACTCAACATCGAGGACTACCTCCGCGGCGTCGTTCCGGCTGAAATGCCCACGAACTGGCCGCGCGAGGCGCTCATGTCGCAGGCGATGGCAGCCCGTACGTACGCATTGAGCAACCTGAACCCGGGACACCCCGTTTTTGACGTCGACGATACGACCTTCTATCAGGTTTACGAGGGAGCCAACCGGGAGCATCCCGCCGGCAACGATTCCGTGGACGCCACGCGCAACATGGTCATCACGTTCGACAGTCAGCCCATAGTCGCCTTTTACTTTTCAAGCGGGGGCGGTTTCACGGAGAACGTCGAAGATGTCTTCGGAGGACCCGTACTTCCGTATCTGCGCGGCATATCGGATGTTGACGCCAACGGAGTCCCGTTTGACAGCGGCGCCCCGCTTCGGGAATGGGCGACAGTGGAATTCCCAATGCGAATAATCCAGGGCATGCTCAACGCGAAGCCCGACACTCAGGTGGGTCAGCTGCGTTCCATAGATCTCAGCAACCGATCGCCAAGCGGCAGGCTGAGGACAGTAAACGTTCATGGCAGCGCCGCAAGCCGCCAGTTACCGGCGGCCCGCTTCCAGGCGCTTTTCAATAGACTGACTCCCCCGGAACTAGGCCCCATCGAAAGCACTATCTTCGAGATCGACTTCCGATACCCGCTCACCCGACCGGTCCCGGCCCTCAACCTGTCCGGCAACCAGTCGATCTACTTCGAGGAGACCGGCCACAACGTCGTGTTCGGGTTCAAGGAATACTTCCAAAGCCGCGGAGGACTTCGCGCGTTCGGATTCCCGCTGACGGAGGAACTCCGGGAGGGCGGGCTGACCGTCCAATACTTCGAGCGGGCGCGGTTTGAGTATCACCCCGAGCTCGCCGGGACCCCATACGTGGTGCAGCTCGGGCTTTTGGGAGATCAGACGACGCAGGGCCTCCGTCCGTTCCCAGGCATCGCCCCATTCCAAAGCGAGCCGGACCACCGCTACTTCCCGGAGACCGGCCATGCGGTCAACTTCGCGTTCCTCAGCTACTGGGAGCAGGAAGGCGCGTTGGACGCATTTGGGTACCCGATTTCGGAAGAGCTATTCGAGAACGGAGTGACAGTCCAGTATTTTCAGCGCGCCCGGCTTGAATACCGACCGGAACTCGGCGGGCCCTTTGGCGTGGTGAAGGGGACGGTAGGAGCCGAGCTTTTGCGGGCCCGGGGGCTTTCGCCTCCCTAAGGCGCTACGTAAACCTTCGCGCCAGCGAGCCTGGCTACGAATAGTCCCCTAAAGTCACCCCGTTGGTCCCGTCACCATCCGTCGTCGAAGGTCCCTTCGCGGGGTACTTGAACGTGCGGCCCTCGAAGTTTTCAAGCGTCGCGTACTCGTCGTCCAGATCGACGAGGCGGTTGGGACCCACTGCCATCTTTCCGCCGCCGCCGGGCGCATCTATCACGTATGTCGGGACCGCGAATCCGGTAATGTGCCCCTGAAGCTGCCTCATTATCTCGAGCCCCGTTTCCACGTCGGTCCGAAAGTGGTGCGTACCCTTCACCAAATCCGCCTGGTAAAGGTAGTAGGGCTTCACTCGAAACTTTAAGAGGCCAAGGAAAAGCTCCTTCAGGATCTCGGCGTCGTCGTTGACTCCCTTCAACAGCACCGTCTGGTTCCCGATCGGGATCCCAGCGTCGGCGAGCAGATTGCAGGCCCGCTCCGCCTCGGGCGTCAGTTCGCGCGGATGATTGAAATGGGTGTTCACGTAGAACGGGTGGTACTTCTTGAGCATGTCGCACAGTTCGGGGGTGATTCGCTGCGGCAAAACGCACGGAAGCTTGCTTCCCACGCGAATGATGTTGATGTTAGGTATTCCGCGGAGCTCGATGAGAATCTTTTCGAGGTAATTATCGCTGAGCAGGAACGGATCGCCGCCGGACAGCAGTACGTCTCGAATCTCAGTGTGTTGCCGGAGGTAGTCGAACGCCGCTTCCATTTCTTTCCACGGAGGCACGGGATACTTGCCCACCTTGCGCTTCCGGGTGCAGAACCGGCAGTAGATCGCGCACGTGTAGGTGACGGTCAGCAGAACCCGGTCCGGATAGCGATGGGTCAGATGTTTTACCGGGGAATCCTCGCCGTCCTCGCCTAGAGCGTCGTGGACGTAGGAGTCGGGGTCCTGCATTTCCTCCATCGTCGGAATGATTTGCTTCCAGATCGCGTCGTCCTTCTCCTGGATGAGTCCCGCGTAGTAGTCGTTGACAAAGAACGGATACTCCTCGGAAATCTGGTCGATTTCCGCCTGCGCCTCCTCCCCGAGGTTCGCCATGTCGGCACCCTTGCGGATCCCGCCGCGCATCAATTGCTTCCACTCGGGAGCGTTCGACTTGACAACCTGCTTCACTTAATTTGAGCCTCCGTTGTGGCCTCTTGGTGTGGGGATGGGGAGAGAACCCGGTTACCCATTCTCGTTCTTCGACCCGCAAGCCGCAAATTTCAGATCCGGACGACTATACGCTCGCTTCGGGATCGGCCATGGCCGGGACCATAACCGCGTCGCTCATACCATGGAGCAGTTTGCTCGAGGAAGGACAAGCCGTGACCAATAATCCAGCGAGTTCGGCCTGATCTCCTCTCACAAAGTAATACGGGCTGAAGCGCGCGCGCGCGTCGAACTCTTTCAACGACTCGGATTCGAAATCGTAGTAGGCGGCATTGACGCGGCGGCTGGCGTGGTATTGCTGCAAAATGTACGGTGTTCGGTCGAATCCTGCCAGCGCCGAATTTACGACCTCACGCCAATCGTCGGCGTTGGCGTCGTGGCCGACCGTGACGCCACGGCTACCCCACGCCAATTCCGAAAATCCCGAAGGTTTGATGACGAGTTCTCGCTCCTTCTGAGACAGCCCAATGAGATCATCCCAGCGCCGGATGGTTTTCCCAGCCGTCGTGAGGGGCGGGGTTACGGCCGCGTGAGGCGGCACCTCGCGAGGGTCAAGGACCCACGTTTGTGGGATCGTTTCCTGGAGCACGACCATCGACTCCGAATCGATTTCCGCCGTCCAGAAATCTTCCAGCTCCGGATGGTGGAATAGCGCGTACAGCAGTTTCTCTTCCAGGTGCGCCTTCATCGGCGGCACGACGACGACTCGTCGCTTTTTCATCGCATGAATGATCAGGTCCGCGTTGGCGATGTTCTTCAGGTCATGCATTTCGAAGAATCGGTAAATTAGATCGACCTTCTCGAGCCTGCCGTCGAAATTCACCACGATGTTTCCGCCGTCGAGATCAAGCTGGCGGGGATGCACCGTTATGGCTCGCACCCCAAACTGATTGAGTCGTTCGCCTACCCAATTCATTTCGGGGCGGTAGGACTCGGACTCGTCGGACACTACGACCGCGACGAAGGGATTTTCGACGCCTGCCTCTGCTATCAGGGCCCTCGCCATAGTCGCAACCGCGCCGCCTGGATCGCCTACCGGCTCAAATCCAAGTTCACGATAGCGGAGCATGAGCGAGTCAAGCAGTCCAATTCCGCCGGGTATCGAATCAAGCTCAGTTGCCACAAATTTGCCGGGAGCAACGGCCATGAGGTCGGGCCTGATCACGGGCGGCAGCCCGCCCCTGAACCGCCGCAGCCGGGCAAGCTCCACCACCCCTTCGGGCTTACCGCGATCCAGATAGCCGGCCACCCATTCCGGCTGCGATCCTCGGGCGCTGGCAAGATAAAGCCGGTTGGAGGCACGATAGAAAGCGAGAAGATGCCTTCCGAGGTCCTCCAGCTGGGCCACGGACGACGGCAACATCCGAAACGGTTCGGGAGCCAGCCTCCAGGGAACCCGCGATCCGTCGGACCCCACTGGGGATGTCCCATACAGCCCGCTGTCGGGAAGGCCCTGGTTGACGTGTAAAACGCGTGTTCTGCTGTCTGCGTCAGCCACTGGAGCCATGATTCTGGACCCTCGCCCGTGGACTTGAATCCATTGCCGGGTCGCATCCAGCGAAACGCCTGAGGGACTTCATGGACATCAAGCGGCTAAGACTTTGTGAATGGACGTAAAATGGTGAGACCCAATCGTCGGAGTGTAGCAAACCATCGAGAGGTCAAAGTAGAAGCGACCTTGCATAAGTATCGATCAGATATCTAGCCTGGTGCCACGATCCGGCCATCGATTCCCAGAAACTCCATCGCGCCAACGGCCGCTACGCGGGCTGTCCCGGTATCAGACCCGCATGGCGAACGATCCGTTTCGTTTGGTCCAACGGCCTCGCGCGACACGATCGATGGGCGGCGGGCGCCGACGAGCGGCAATGCAGACGCCAAGCGCCCCCAACGATATGCGCCGCCGCGAATTCGATACGCCTGCCCGGGCCGTTCCGATTGTTAGGCGAATTGGAAGTAGCTTTGACTGCCCGAAAAGTGCCGACTACGATGTTTTCTAGCGTTGCCTGTTAAGCCATACGCTTCAGGCAAGCGGCCATAGCCTACTGAGTGCATGCAGACATACCGGGCCGCCGCATGGATCGGGTGGATATCGCCGGTAAGGTCGGTGGCATTGCCGCGCTTAGACCTTCAATGAGAACGCATATTGCGTTAGGGATTGGGCGCGCGGAGGGATATTTGAATTTGAAGCGTAGATCCTGGGTGGTCGGTGCGGTTGTCTTGGCAGGCTCCGTGCTCGCCGGCTGCGAGTTTTTCGTGCAGACCGTCGCGCCAACACCAACTTTGATAACCGCGCCGCCAAGTCAGCTCCAGCGCCCGATGGTGGCGGTTGAGCTCGGAACGCTCGAAGAGGCCATCCGCATGACAGGCCGCGTCGAAGCTGACGAGCGCAGCGACTTGTTCTTCAAAGCCCCGGGCAGAGTCAAGAATGTTGCGGTGCGCCAGGGCGACGAGATCGAAGCCGGCGCAATCATCGCCGAACTAGAAACGGGCGGGCTTGAATCCCAGGTCGCGGACGCTCAGAAAGCGCTCGAAACGGCGGGATTGCGGCTTACCGCCGCCGAATCGCGGGTCGAAAGCGAGCTTGGAGCGGCTGAACAGACGCTGCTGCTGGCGGTCAATGACCTCGCGGCGAAGCAGCTAGCCTTGGACAATCGCCTCGCGGGGGCCACCGAGGTGGATCTGGCGGCTGCGAGGGCCGCCGTCAGCACGGCGAAGGTCAGGGTAAACGCCCTGGTCGGCGGTCCCACCGAAAGCCAGATTGCGTCGGCCAGGGCCTCGATTTCGACGGCCGCAAGCGCGTTCAACGCCCGCCGAACCGATCTCGCCAGCGTGGAAGCGGCGCTGCCAGAGACCATCGCCGCTTCCGGTGCACTTGTTTCGCAGCGAGAGGCCGAGGTGGCCGCGGCCCAAATGATCGCAACCGACCTCCGCGCCAAAGGAGTGCCGACGGATTCGGCCGCCGCGGCGGAAGCGGAAAGCACGGTCAGCGCGCTGGAGGCCAATGTCGAGGCGCAGCGGTCGGTGTTCTTTCAGGCGGAGGCGGACCTCAGCGATCTCAAGAACCGGCCCACCCCTCCGCAGCTGCTTGCCGCCGAGAACACATTCGAAAAGGCGAAGTTGACGCACGATCTCGTGATGCGAGGTAGGGGATCGTTCGAGACCAAGCAGCAGGCCGAGATCGATTTCCAGGAGGCCATTCGCGCTTATAACGATGCGCTGGCGCCCGCGACCGAGGCTGATATCCGCGATGGGACCAACACGGTCGCCACCGCCCGAGCTTCGCTTCTCGACCTCGAGGCCCAATTCCAGGCCCTCCTGGGGTCCGGGACGCGGTCCGCGGCTATCCAACGCCTGGCAGCGCAAGTGAAGACTGACTTCGCGAACGAATTGAGCGCAGCGGAAGTCGCCGCCGCGGGGGCGGAGCTCAGCCTCGCCCAAGCGCGGCACAGCCAGTCGGTGGCGGAGGGCCCCCTGGGGCCCATTGAGGTCCAGAGGGCCCGCGACTCTTACAACGACGCCGGTTCCAATCTCGGCAGGGCTCAGGCCGCACTACGGGAACTGGAGAAGGACCCTGACGAGCAGGAACTGCTGGCCGCTGAGGAGGGTCTGATAAACGCCGAGGAGAAGCTCGCCGAACTGATCGCTTTGCCCAAAGAAGCCGACGTTCAGGCCGCGAGAAATGCTCTCGAAGCGACCCAGATAAATGAACGGATCGCGCGACGAGAGTTGGAGCGGATGGAATCGGGAGATTCGCCGGCGAGGATCGATCTGACGATCCAACAAAATGCAGTCCAGCAGGCAGCTATCAAGCTGGAACGGCTCATGGAGCAGACATTCGAGAACCAGATAATCGCCCCGTTCGCCGGCGAAGTTACGTTCGTGCGCGGCAGGCCGGGCGATCAGGTGGCTGCGTACCAGGAGGTTATCGGTCTGGCAAATCCCAACCTCCTCGTCGTGGAGGCGGTGGTTCCCGAAATCGACCAGAGCAAACTAGCGGTCGGACAGGAGGTCGATGTCACGATCGACCAGTTTGCCGGAGTGATATTCGTGGGCCGGGTGGAAACTTTGCCCCGCACCATAATCAGCTCCACGGGCCAGTCCATAAAGATCCCGGAAACGAAAATCGTGGTCGCCTGGAATCAACCCGGAGTGGAACTCGGGATGCTGGCCCGGCTGAAAATCACCATTCAGGTAAGGGAAAACGTTCTCAAGGTTCCAATCTCATCCGTTCGGACGGTGAATCAGCGCGAATTCGTTGAGACGATAATCGGCGGACAGCGAAGAAGCGTGCCCGTTACCACCGGCGCCGCCAGCGACACTGAGATCGAAATCCTGGACGGGCTCGAGGAAGGAACGATGATATTCGCGACCCCTTAACCGGGAATTCGACCGTCGATACGGCATGAATTCTGATCTAGTGCGGCGCTGACATGGCGTTTGCGATCTTGGCGTTTGTTGTAAAGCGTCTGCTTAACAACGGCGTCCTGATGTTGAGCACCACCCTGGGGCTCGTCATCACGGTGACGCTGGTTACCTCCATCCCGCTTTACTCCGAGGGGATAAGCGAGTTCCTGCTAAAGCGAGAACTGACCAAGCCGACCACTCGGATTCAGCCGGCCTCGAGCGTGCTGCTGCGCCATTTCGATCGCTTCGCCGACAGGGAAGACGCAACAACGGTCGAAGCGTACGTGGAGGCCGACAACTTCTTCAGCAATTATCTTGAGTTTCTCATCGGCCTGCCGGAACTCGATCAGGTCACCTATCTTCAGACAGATGTCGCTCCCTTGTTGGCATTTACCCAGACCACCGACGCCACCAGCCGTCGCCGCGACGTCTCGTATGGGTTTATCGCGACGATGTCGAATCTCGAAGACAACGTAAGACTCCTTGAAGGCCGTTTTCCATCCACCGAGGTCGGCACGGTCGCCGATATCTCCGGAGAAGATATTCCCCTTATCGAGGCGGTGCTGATTTCAGATGCCATGGACAAGGCGGGACTTCTGCTCGGCGACACCGTGAAGTATCTGTTCAAGGAACCCCAAACCAACGTCGAGCACCTTATAGCCGTGAATATCGTTGGGCGGTTCGAGCCCTTGGACAAGAAGTCTCCGTACTGGTTTTACAACGTCGATAGCGCATTCGACGACGGCGCTCTGTTCGTTGATCGGAACATCTACCTCGATGAGGTAATTGGAAAGAATCCATATCTCTTCTATGAAGCGACCTGGTACTCAAACTTCGATATCGACGCCATACGCGCGTCCAACTACCGCAACATCACGGGTGGACTCCACGCGCTCCAGGCGAGCACCAACCTGATCCTTCCCAATACGAAGCTTGAGATCTCCCCCGAGAGGGTCTTCTTCTTTTTCGATGAAAAGCTGTTCTTCCTGAAGTTGCTGCTTTTCATATTGAGCGCACCGGTTGTGGCGATAGTGCTGTATTTCGTAAGCCTCTCGTCGGGCATGGCCGTGGAGAGGCAACGCGGCGAGATTTCGATCTTGAAAAGCCGAGGCGTCGGGACGTTTCAGATAATTGGAATCTATCTTCTCGAAGGCCTGATCATCGGAGCTATCGCGATCGGCATCGGTCCGGTCTTGGCCATGGGGCTGGCTCAGATCGTGGGCAAGACGTACACGTTCCTTGTGTTTACCGATCGCGAGCCACTGAGGTTGAGCCTGAATCCGTCTCACTACGCATTCGCCGGAGCGGCCGTAGGTGTTTCGATTGTCGCCACACTGGGACCGGCGATCGCCGCGGCGCGACAGTCAGTGGTTACCTATAAGCAGGATGTTTCGCGAACTCTGCGAAGTCCCCCCTACCAGCGACTGTTCCTCGACGTAATCCTTCTCGGGCTGGCGATCTACGGTTACTTTCTACTCCGATCGCGGGGCAGCCTCCTCACCGTCGGCCCGGAAGGTGAACTGTTTTCGGACCCATTGCTCATCGTGATTCCGGTGGTGTTTATCTTCGCCGTTTCGCTCGTCTTTCTTCGATTCTTTCCGTGGATCGTCGGATTTCTTACTTGGGCCGGATCGCGTTTCTACGGGCCGGGGATGCACCTGGGTCTGCGCCAGATCGGTAGAAGCCCAGGGCAGTTCACGCGGCTGATACTGCTCCTCATTCTCACGTTTGCGCTTGGAGCGTTCAGCGCATCGATGGCGCGAACGATCGATCAGAATCTGGAGGACCGCGTCCGTTACGAAATCGGCTCCGACGGGAGGTTCTTCGAGACTGGGATATTCGACGAGGAGTCGCAGCTGTGGTCGATCCCTCCAGTCGATAGGCACCTGGACGCCGTGGACGAAAACGGCCAGCCGGCGTTTGAGGAGATCGCTAGATTCTGGGACGAGGAGGGTACCTTCCAGTTACCAGGTCAGGGATACAGCGAGGATGTCACGATCTATGGGGTGGATCCGATTCCTTTCGCCAAAACGATCTGGTGGCGCGACGACTTCTCGCCTCAGACACTCAACGAGTTGGCGAACAGCCTCGCGCTGGATGAACGCGCTCTGCTTCTCGATCGGGAGTTTTTCCAGGAAGAGACGCGGCTGCGCATAGGGGATCCGGTACGGATCACCGTGCGCCAAACCGAACTTGAGTTTTTCGTGGCCGGTTGGATAAATTCGCTTCCGACTCATTACAAAGACGACGGCGCGTTCGTGGTTGCGAATGTCGATTACATTCTCAGGTGGACAGGCGAAACGCCATGGAACGTCCTGGCCAAGCTCAGCCCGGGCGTCACGGCTGGTGAGGTGGCCAACGATCTGTGGGAACTCGATCTTCGCGTCGTCAAGGCGTGGGGTTCTAATACGACCATCCTCGAACGGCGTGACGACGCCATTCAAAGCGGAATCTTCGGGATTCTCTCCGTCGGGTTCGTCATTTCGGCCATCCTCACGCTGTTGGGTTTCCTCATGTACTCGTTTATCTCATTTCGACGAAGGCTCCAAGAGTTTGGAATCTTGCGCGCGATGGGACTCTCCGTCGGGCAGATGATCTCCCTATTTACGTTTGAGAATGGCTTCCTGATAGCGCTGGGAACCGTGGTGGGAGCCTCCCTCGGCATTCTTACAGGCAAGCTGTTCATCCCGTTTTTGCAAATCAGCGCGGACATCCATGGAGACACGCCGCCGTTCGTCGTGATCACCGCCTGGGACGAAATCGGAAAGATATTCGCGGTGTTTGGAATCGTATTGGTATTCGCGTTTCCGGTATCGGTCTGGATGCTCAGGCGAATCCGCATTCACGAAGCGATGAAGTTTGGAGAGGAGACGGGTTGAGGAATCAGGACGCTTCCCTGCCGGGCGACCCCTACGCCATCTGTGACAACCTGGTAAAGATCTACAAGGTCGCCGATCTCGAGGTGGTCGCGTTGCAAGGCCTTGACCTCGTGGTGAACCGCGGGGAATTCATGGCGATCATAGGCAACAGCGGAAGCGGGAAATCCTCGCTGCTCAATATACTCGGCGGCCTCGACCGACCTTCCGCCGGATCGTGCGTCGTGGGAGGCATGGACCTCGTCAAGGCGTCGGAAGGGGACCTCGTCTTCTACAAGCGCTACAAAGTCGGGTTTATCTGGCAGCAGAGCGCCCGCAATCTGATCCCATATTTGACGGCCTTCGAAAACGTTCAGGCGCCGATGCTGTTTGCCAACGCGCTCGGCAAGAATCGCCGGCGAAAGGCCGAAGAGCTCCTCGAAGCGGTTGGACTCCAGGACAGGATGCATCACAAGCTCGCTCAACTCTCCGGCGGCCAGCAGCAGCGGGTGGCGATCGCCATTGCGCTGGCCAACGAGCCGGACCTGCTCCTGGCCGACGAGCCCACCGGGGAGGTGGACAACGAGACGGCCGCGCAAATTTATGAGGCCTTGCGACACCTAAATCGAGAACGGGGCCTCACCGTCATAATCGTCTCGCACGACCGGAACATCGCTCATCGAGTGGACAGGGTGGTTGCCATTCGCGACGGCCGAACGAGCACCGAGACCGTGAGGCGCGTTGGCGCCGCGGTCGGGGACCGTGCCACGCACGACGAGTTCGTGATCGTCGACGATACGGGTCGACTGCAGATTCCCGCCGAATACCTCGAACAGCTCGGCATATCGGGGCGGGCCATCGTTGACGTGGAAGATGGCCGGGTCGTCATCAAAGCGTCTAACGGGAGCGATGAGCCCCCACGGTCCGAACCGCCTGACCGGGGCGGCTTGTTCCGCAAGAGGAGCAACTAGCTCGTGACGGCGACCGAGCAAACCATTGGCCCTCCGCCGCCGGCGACTGAGAACTTGCTGGTTCGAACCGAGGCCGCATCAAGATATTTCAAAGTGGGTGATTCCGAAGTGCACGCCGTCGACAGCGTCACTTTCGAGATGCCGCACGGCAGGCTTTACGCGCTGCGGGGACGATCTGGCTCGGGAAAGACGACCTTGCTCAATCTGGTCGGCGCCCTCGACAAGCCGACTGCGGGCCAAGTCTTTTTCGACGGTAACAACCTGGGCAAGATGTCGGACCGAAATCTGACTCTGCTAAGACGCCATCGCATGGGCTTCGTCTTCCAAACGTTCGCTTTGCTGCCGGTGCTTTCGGCGTTCGAGAACGTTGAGTTGACGTTGAGAATCGCCGGAAAGAGTGCGCGGGAACGCCGCGACCGCACTAACGAGGTCCTGAGCATGGTCGGGCTGGAGCGCAGGGCGGATCATCGCTCCTTTGAACTCAGCGGGGGCGAACAGCAGCGTGTATCCATTGCGCGAGCCATTGCGAACAGTCCGTCCCTTCTGATCGCCGATGAGCCTACGGGAGACCTGGACAGTGTCACGGGACTGGAGATCATGCTGCTGTTCCGGAGCATCGTGGATAACGACGGCATATCCGTACTAATGGCCACGCACGATCCGGCGTTGAGCCAATTCGCCGACGATACGTTCCTTATGGAAGACGGCCGCCTGTCACACGCGGAAGGCCCGCTGGATTTCGACCTGCCTGACCTCGTTCAGCACATCGAGTTCGGAGAGATTTCTCCGTCGGACACTTCGGAACCAGAAGCAATCCAATCCGAAGCGCCCGCGGAGGAGGAGCCCCCAACCGCGACCGTCGAAGATGCGCCCGCCACGGACTCGAATGATCCCCGGACCCGGCCGTCAGAGGCCAACGATTCAATGTTCCGCCCGAAGCCGTAGTACCAGATCATCGCCCCACGCCACTTCCGACGATTCCCAGTTCCGTCCGCCAGCCCGCTGGGCGGGTCTATCCAGATCCCGAGTTCCCGCAGGACTCACCGCCGCCGATTAGGCAGAAGCTGAAATATAGCCGCGGCCATCGTAGGTAGTGGAATCGTCTGGAGCCAGATCCGGCCAGGGCCGGTCAGGGTGGCCAGAAACAGCCCCTCGCCGCCAAGGAAGATGTTCTTTATGCCCTTGATGCGCTCGATGCTGAAATCGACCGACGGCTCAAAAAGGGCCACATGCCCCGGATCTACCTTCATCTTTTGCCCGTCTTCCAGTGGGTGCTCAACGACCTCACCTCCGATTTCGAAGAGCACCAGCCCGGGTCCGGTCAATTTCTGGAGCACGAAGCCCTCGCCGCCGAAAAAGGCCGCCCGCATTCGCTTCTGAAAGTGGATCGAGAGTTCCACCGAGTCGGCCGCCACCAGGAAGGCCCCTTTCTGGGCGATAACCTGCTCGCCGTCACTCAGTTCAATGGGCACGATCACCCCGGGTGTGCTTGAGGTAAACGAGACGCTCGCCGCAGCCGCGGTGCAGCGGTATGAGGTCACGAAGATGGATTCCTTGGATAACAGTCGCTTCATAGCGCCACCGAGGCCACCGCGGGCACTCGTGTCCATCTCGATCTTGTCGTCCATCCACGCCATCCCGCCCTTCTCGGTGTACACCGACTCTCCCTGACGCAGGCGGACCTCCACATGCGGCATCACCGTCCCCCTGAGCTCGTACTCCATAATCGCTCCCTCCTCACGGCGGCGCTCGACCGACGGCATCGGATCGCCAGCCGGCGATACCATGCGCCCAAACGCCGGCCCAGCCTCGATCTCTTGCCCCGACTGTACGGGAAGTTGCGGCGGAATTTCCATTTCTATCCCCGGCTTCAGATCCGCCAGTCGACCCCGAGCGCTCGTGGCTCGACCTACCCGGAGGTCGGGATGACCGGCACGCCTTTCCCGCTCGATGAGGCTAAAGCTTAACGTACCAGCTCAGATACGTTATTCTGTACGTTACTCAATACGCCATATACGATTGTGAAGGTGAGTCAATGGATGCGAAATCGTTTACGGATGAGGTCGTCTCGGTCACAAGACTCCGTAAGGAACTGACTGCCATGCTCGAGAAGGTACGGGGAGGGGTCCCGGTGACGATCATGCAGGGTGACACGGCGGACGTGGCCATCGTGCGCCGGTCCGATTATTCGAGTCTGGAGTCTGAGGTCGGCGAGCTGAACCGGAAAATCGCCGATCTGGAGTCGGAAGTCGAAACGATGGAAATACTTGCGGATTCGGACCTGATGAAATCAGTATCCGCCGGGCTTGCCTCCTACAAAGCCGCTGACACCGTCCCACTCGACGAGTTGACAGCCAGGGATCGGTGAAGGCGCAGCAACTATGTACGCGGTGGAAGTGACGCCAAATGTAGCGGAGAAGGATCTACCCTCCCTCGGCCGGGCCGACGAAAAGCGCGCGCTGGCGAAAATGACTACGCTGGCGGTTTCACCGCAACGTTACAAACCGCTGAAGGGTCCGCTCGAGGGCGCTTGGAGCCTCCGGGTAGGAGATCTGAGAATCATCTACATGATTGACGAGCCGACCAAAAAGGTAACCGTAGTCGCGGCCGGCAGACGGCGGGGCCGGCACACCGGCGACGTATACCGAGGAACAGGCCGGCGTTTGAGCGATGTGGAGCAGTCCTCCGGATCCGAGGAAGCGGGTGAGAGTTGACTGCAGCAGCAAATCCATTCGCGTTCAAACGCGCAGTCCTTGCGAACCGACGGCTCACCGCCGGTAACGCAGCATGTCCCCAACGATCGGTTATACCTACCGCCTGGATCCGACGGCCTGCCGCTCCAGTACCGGAGCGATGACGACGCCCGTATGGGTCTTGGTGGACGCGATGTGCTCCGGGGTGCCCTCGGCCACGACAAGGCCCCCGCCGTCGCCGCCTTCCGGCCCGAGGTCGATTACCCAATCGGCGCATTTGATCACGTCAAGATGGTGCTCGATGACGATTACCGTGTTACCCGCATCGACCAGGCGTTGAAGCACATCGATGAGGCGCCGAACGTCGTCGAAATGCAGCCCTGTCGTCGGTTCGTCGAGTATGTAAAGAGTCTTGCCCGTGGACCGCTTGGCCAGTTCGGTCGCCAGCTTGACGCGCTGCGCCTCCCCGCCGGAAAGTGTCGTCGCCTGTTGACCGAGCGTCAGATACCCAAGGCCGACCTGACCGAGGGTCTCCAACCGTCTTGCGATGTTCGGAATACTGCCGAACACGTTGAATGCTTCGTCAACGCTCATGTCGAGGACATCGGCGATGTTGTAACCCCGGTACAAGATCTCGAGGGCTTCCCGGTTATAGCGCCGTCCGCTGCACGTTTCGCATTCCACGTAAATGTCCGGCAGAAACTGCATCTCGATTCGGGCCACGCCCGCGCCCTGGCAGGCTTCGCAACGGCCGCCTTTTACGTTGAATGAGAATCGCCCCGGCTTGTATCCGCGCGCGCGGGCTTCGGGCACTGCCGCGAACAGTTCCCGGATCGGTCCAAAGGCGCCCGTGTAGGTGGCGGGATTCGACCTCGGCGTACGGCCGATCGGGGACTGGTCTATTTCGATGACCTTGTCGAGATGCTCCAGCCCGAGGATGCGATCGTGATCGCCGGGCACATCCCGGCTTCGATATAACTTCCGCACGGCCGACCTGTACAGGATCTCGGTAACAAGCGAACTCTTGCCCGAACCCGAGACTCCGGTTACGCCAATAAAGCGACCAAGCGGAAATGTCACATCGATTTTGCGGAGGTTGTTCGCCGATGCTCCTTCGATGACGATGTCGAGTCCATTACCGTCGCGGCGCTTGTCAGGCATCTCGATTTCAAGGTCGCCGGCCAGATAATCTCCCGTAATGGACCGGTCGGCGTTTTTGATGGCGTCGATGGGTCCTTCGGCGACCAGTTCACCTCCAAGCACTCCGGCGCCTGGTCCGAGATCGACGATCCAATCAGCCGCCTCGATCGTGGCCTGATCGTGCTCAACCACCACGAGGCTGTTGCCGGCGTCGCGCAGCCCTCTCAGAGTCGCGATAAGCCGTTCGTTGTCCCGCTGATGAAGGCCAATGCTCGGTTCATCGAGAATGTACAAGACGCCCGACAGTCGCGAGCCTATTTGTGTGGCGAGGCGGATCCTTTGCGCCTCTCCTCCGGAAAGCGTGCTGGCGCGTCGGTCCAACGTAAGGTAATCAAGTCCCACATCGGTAAGAAAACCAAGCCGCGCCGAAAGTTCGGCCAGGATCGGTTCCGCGATCAGCTTCTTGCTTCCGCTCAATTTGACCGCGCCAAGTCGATCAAAGCATTCGCGGATATTCATCCGCGTAAAATCCACGATCGACATTTCTTCCAACGTCACGGCTGCGCTCTCGGAGCGAAGTCTCCCGCCGCCGCAGGTGAGGCACGGTCGCTCGGCCATGTAGCGTTCAACGTCCTGCCGAACGTAATCCGACTCGGTGGCCTCATACCTGCGCCGGAGATACGGTATGACGCCCTCGAAATCGACGATGCGGCCCTTTCGACCTGGCGGCCCGATTTCCACCGACACGCGTTCCTCGCCGGTGCCGTTGAGGATCAGATCGAGTTTCTCCGGGTGAATCTTCGAAACGGGCTCATCCAGGCTGAAACTGTGACGTTCGGCCAGAGCCCGAACCACGCGTGCCGTCGTGTTACGGCTGCCGCCAAGCCGGCTCCAAGGCGCGATGGCGCCGTCGGCGATCGAGACCGATCGGTCCGGAATAATCAGATCCGGGTCGAACTCCATCTTGACTCCAAGACCGCCGCACTCCTCGCACGCCCCTTTGGGGCTGTTGAATGAGAACGAGCGCGGTTCGATCTCGGGAAAACTGATGCCGTCGTAGGGGCACGTGAATAATTCCGACAGGGGTATGTCCGGCCGGCCCAAAATCTGAATCGAAGCGAAACCGCCGCCAAGCTTTAATGCGGTCTCAAGCGAATCCGCGAGGCGATTACCGAGATCGTCGCGTACTATGATCCGATCCACAACGATATCGATATCGTGCGTTTCATTTTTTTCCAGTTCAGGGACGGGCGATAGCTCGACGATCTCACCGTTGACACGCGCCCTCACGAATCCGGCGCGGAGAGCGTCCTGGAAGATCCCGCGATGCTGGCCGCGCCGCTCCCGAACCACCGGCGCCAGCAGTACCAAACGGGTGCCTTCGGGTTCTTCCATGATGGTGTCCACCATCTGTTGAATGGTCTGGCTCTGCACGGGCCTTCCGCACAGTGGGCAGTGTGGATCGCCTACGCGCGCGAACAAAAGTCGCAAGTAATCGTAGATCTCGGTGACGGTTCCGGCGGTGGATCGTGGATTGCCGGACACGCCCCGCTGATCGATGGCGATGGCGGGCGAAAGCCCGTCGATGTGATCCACGTCGGGCTTTTCCAACTGTCCCAGAAACTGGCGGGCATATGCGGAAAGCGACTCCACGTAGCGGCGCTGGCCTTCGGCGAACAGCGTGTCGAAGGCGAGACTCGACTTGCCCGACCCGGAGACGCCCGTAACGACGACAAATTTGTCCCGGGGTATGTCCACGTTCAGGTTTTTGAGGTTATGTACCCGAGCCCCGCGAACGGTAATGTATCGGGTGTCGATCAAGTCACCGCGTACCGGCTCCGGGCCGAGACAACGGATACCTGCCTAGCTTTGGCGATGACATCCAGTGGAGCCAAAATCGACGGGGCGAAGCGTTGCATTGTGGGGAAGCGTGGCACACTTCAATTATATGTACCGAAGCGGGTGGCCCCGGGCTTACCGGCGACGGCAGATAGAAACCGATCGAACTCCACGTCCGCGTCCGCGGACGAATCTCGTGCTCGCGGCGCAAATCCGAGGGCCGGGGGCGTTGTTTGATTAGATGAGTGCCGCGGCCAGAAAGCCAAAGGATTCCGGTACGACCCAGATCTTCGGTTCCGAAGACATCCGCAAGTCGAGTCTGCGCGTCACGCTGCTCGGCGATCTCGATGAGCTTGGTTCGGTGATCGGCGTTGCCCGCGCAACCGTCGCCGACGCGGCCCTGGATGGAATCCTGGCCCGAATTCAGTCGAGGTTGCTCGCCATAGGCGCGGCCGTGGCGGATCCCAGGGAGCGGCACGACGTGGGCATCGTGCAAGAAGAGGCGGACGTTATCGACAAGGCAACTCAAAGACTCGTCGATTCGCTGCCCAAGCTGGTCAATTTCATTTTGCCTGGCGGAGGGCAAGGCGCCGCCACTCTGCACCTGGCGCGGTCCGTATGCCGCCGAGCGGAGCGCTCGGCGCACACGCTCGGCTCAGCCGAGCCGCTGCCGGTTGCAGTACCAGAATTCTTGAACGAACTCTCAACATACTTGTTTCACCTTGCAAGACGGCAGAGCATCCAGTCATCGCACGGTGACGACGTATGGACGGAATCGGACCCTCTGAAGCCCGGTGAGTTGGACCTGGACCCATCCTGATTCCGCGTGCCGTCGCGCGAATCTCCGGCAGTGAGGGCGGGGGGCTAAATGAAGGGCGATTCGTACTCGACCCTTGAACGACGGGCGCTGGAGCCGTTTCGTTCGGCAATGCGCGCCGCCCTCGCGCCAGTGTTATGGCCGCTCGTCCGGTTTCGCGTTTCGCCGAACTTCGTTTCGCTTAGCCAGATACCTCTCGGTATCGCGGCGGCCGTGCTCATCAGTTCGCTGCCTCGAGTAGCGCTGGCCCTATTTGCGCTCACTCTCGTCCTCGACGGAATCGATGGCGCTCTGGCGCGACGGACGGGGAAGGAATCGTCCTTCGGGTCCCTGGTAGATCAGTTCAGCGATCACACCCGAGAGATCATCATGATCGCTGGACTGGCATTCGCGGGCGCTGTCAACGGCGGGCTGGGGACCCTTTACGCGTTCAGCCATCCGCTCTCCAATTTCATGCTCTATTTAGGTTCCACCAGGGGCGTCCGAGCGCCCGTGACAATCAAAACGTGGATGAGCTTCTATCCGTTCCTGATCCTCTTCCTGTGGTTTGGAATCGACTACCTGGACATTTCGATCGCCGTATCGGCGGGCCTCATGTTCCTTGTTTCAGGCTGGCAGCTATGGGCGCTTAGGAAGCGCGTTTAAAAGTCGCACCCGTCCCCCTCAGGTCTTGTGCGCCCTGATCGAGAACGTCAACGGAAGTTGCGGCCGGTCGTCCGGCAACCGCCAAAGCCCGTCACCATCGCGTTCCAGGAATGGAAATGCCTGCCATTGCGTGTGGGGGAACTCATGGATGAACTCGATCCGAAGGCCCGCGGAGATCAGCGCGTTCAGGATGTCTCCGATGCCGTGCGCCCACTCATATGCGGTGTAGGCGGTTCCATCGCCCTCAGAGGCATACGTTCCCTCGCCCTGATATTCTAAGGGCTCAGCCGTGTGGAAATAGGACTGCGCGACCTCGAATTCGGTCGTCGGCCTATCGTTCTCAAAAACTTTCGCGAATGGATGGCCGTCCACGATGTAGAAGGTCCCGCCGGGCTTTAGACACCGGGCTATGGTCTGTCCCCATCGCTTCATATCGGGGAGCCAGCAGAGCACGCCGTACGAGGTGAAGACGATGTCGAACTCACCGTTCAGACTGTGGGGTAATTCGTAGATGTCCGAGTGAATGAACGTGGCGTTCAGCCGGACCTCGTCGTTTAGGCGTCGAGCGTTGGCGATCGCCTCCGCCGAATAGTCAACGCCCGTGACCTCAGCCCCGAGTCGCGCGAATGAGAGCGTATCGAGTCCGAAATGACATTGAAGGTGAAGGAGCGACTTTCCATCGACGTTTCCCAGCTCCTCCAACTCGAGCCGGTTGAGTGTCGTCCTTCCCTCCTTGAATCCGGCCACGTCGTAGAAGTCGGACTCGACGTGCAGCGCAGCCCAAGCGTCCCAATTGGATCTGTTTGCGTCGGAGTACTTCTTCATTTTTCAACAGGGTTCCTTGCCCGGGCGGCTCAAACGTCGATCTCAAGCAGTTCTTCACCCCAGATCAGCGGCCCGTCGTAGATGCTTTTCACCTCCGCGATTATCTTTGTTTTGATCACCGGATCGTCGAGGGACACGTGCTGGTGGATCAAGACCATCTTCTTTGCCCCTGCGGCGACGGCCGTCTCGGCGCACCCGCGGCTGCCCGTCTCCGCCAGGCGGCTGCCTTCGCTCATGTCATCCTCGCTGCGAACGCACTCCATGACGAGAAGGTCGACGTCTCGTGCCAGGTCGGTCAACGAATCACATGGACGCGTGTCTCCGGAAAAGACAACCGACCCCTCGTCGCTGTCCACGCGGTAGGCCAGCGATTCAAGATACGGCTGCGCGTGTTCGACCTGGGCCGCGGTCACCTTCCAGCCGTTTCCAGATACGACATCGCCCGCGACGAGATCGCGCGGAAGCGTGACGGGCGGTTTCCGCTCGCCGGTACCGCCGCGGCTCCGGTACGCTCCCAGGCTCATCGGATGATTCGTGCGCGCAACCACATCATGCCAAAACGCGCCTACATCCTCACCCATCAGCTGCTCCGTAAGTTGCTCCGTGGGCGGCGGACCGTACACGCTAAGCGGATTCTCCTTCCCGGTGAGCATGTCGAAGCGCGTGAGCAGAAAGCACGGATAGTCGGAATCGTGATCCGAGTGGTGATGGGTGAAAAATACGTGATCGATATCGTTTACGCGGAAACCGGCCTTGTAGACCTTGTAGGTCGTCGCCGGACCGCAGTCGAATAGAAGCAGGTCGTCGGCGACTCTCAGGAGAAATGCCGAACCCCATCGAACGAGGCTGGGTTGGGGGGTCCCGCAGCCAAGGATTACGAGCCGGGGCATGAGCGTACCTCCCAGTAGCAGACGTTCGGCGAGACCACGGGCAACCAGCGTCGGCTCGACGCTTTACTCTAGACCGATTACCGTTCAGCCGTGCGAACTGAGACTTCGAAAGTCAGGACTCGATACATGCGGCGCCTACCAACCATTGGGTCTCGGAACCGTGTCGCGGCGAGCGGTCACTCGCTTTCATACCGTCTTGACTGAACGCCGGCACGCAGCTTGACCCTGCTCGTGGCGTTCAAGCGGATCGCGACGGACTACCTGGAGACCGTCCTCGCCGACCGCAAGTTCACCATATTCCTCTTCCTGCTCTTCTTGAACGGCGTGGTATTCGGGCCGTTCCTGCCATTCCTGCCGGTCTACGTCGATGAGGAACTAGGCCTGAGCCAAACGTTCACTGCAAATTTCAGAACGATCTCACTTTTCCTGATGGCGATGTTCGTGCTTCTCGGAGGCGTGGTGAGCGACAGCCTCGGGCCGAAGAAATCCATGTTGCTTGGCCTGGTTGGAACTCCGGTCGCCGCGGCCATATTCATGGTCGATAACCAGGGAATTCTGTTGGGAATGGCGATCTATAGAGGGATATCCGACGGATTTCTGAACGGCGGCAGTCAGACCTACATGGTGGCGACGGCGCCGGCCGCCAGGCTCGGAGCCGCGACCGCCGTCTTCTTCCTCGGCAACACTCTCGGATCGGCCATTGGTTCGCCCATCGGCGGAGCCATACTCGACGCCTCGTCGTTCTTCACCATGGGAATCATTATGCTCGCGGCGAGCGGTCCCGTGCTCCTGGCGGTGATCTTCATCCTGCCGGAGCTGCGGCCGCAGGTGGCGGAACGTCCGACGCTGGCGACCGTGCTGAAGGGATATCTGGAGATCATCGGGCGGCGCCACGTTTGGACCCTGTCCGCTATGCAGTTCCTTCGCACCACGTTCTGGGGAGCCGCATCGCTGGCCATGCCGTTCCTGATCAACGAACTTACAGGCAGCAAGATCACCACTGGTTTTTTCCAATCAGCGAGCCTCGTGGCGGGGATGATTTCCATGCTCGTCGTTGGGGCCATCTCCGATCGAATTGGTCGGCGGACGATAGTGATGGCCTGCATTGCCGGGATCGGGGTCGCGTCTCTACTGCTGGCGGTAACCGCCGGGAATGCCGTCGGTCTATTCATAGCGGGGACGATTGCGACCACCGTGGCATGGACGCTTTCGGGCCAGGTCACGCCGCTGGCCAAGGAGATGTCGGAGCCCGGCGAAGAAGGGCGGCTGGTGGGCCTGATCCTGTTTCCCTGGGCGCTGGGAATGCTCGCGGGAGCTCAGATTCACGGCCTGATGACGGAATCCAATCCGCGGCTGATGTTCGCTTTACTTTCGCTGCTGCTGGTCGGCTCGTACGCGCTGGCCGAGATAATGTTCAGATCCAGAACACCTAAAACCGCAGCGGCCGAGCGGGCGGCGTAGACGGGAGCCGCCGGTCAGTCGCTCGAATCCTTTTTTGATTTTGCCGCGATGTACCCCGCCGCGTCCCACGGCGCCCCCCACAGCCAGAACCAGCTTCGCTTGACCAGAAACATTCCACCCACCGTCCAGACGATCAGCCCCGCGAATAAGAGCACGACCAGAGGAGGAAGCCATGCGAACGGAATGACGAAACCGGCCTGGCGAATCAGGTAGTTGATCACGAGACCTATTCCCACCGCGATCAGGACCGCAGCGACCAACCGAATTGGGATGTTGCTCATGCAGCCTCTCCGGTTGGGAGCAGACTATTGCGTGGCGACTTCAAGCGACTCCCGCAGCGCCGCGACCTCGTCGCGATAATCGGCGGCCTTCTCGAAGTCCAGGCCATCCGCGGCAAGTCGCATCTTGGCCTCCAGATCGACTATCCGGCGCGATACTTGAAGCGGCGACATATCATCGATCTCCCTGAACCCCGCCGCGTACTTTTCGGCCGGCTCGGCGGCCTTCAATTCGTCTCCGACCATTTCGCGGATGTCGCGGACCGACTTCTGGATGGTCCGGGCCGTGATGCCATGGTCGCGGTTGTAAGCGATTTGGATGCTGCGACGCCGATATGTTTCATCTATGGCTCGCGACATGCTTCCGGTTACTTCGTCGGCGTACATGATCACGTGGCCCCGGACATTGCGCGCGGCGCGGCCGATTGTCTGAATCAACGATACGTCCGAACGCAGAAATCCCTCTTTGTCGGCGTCGAGTATCGCCACGAGTGACACTTCGGGCAGATCCAGCCCCTCGCGCAGCAGGTTTATCCCAACGACCACGTCGTAGACGCCTCGGCGGAGATCGGTGAGGATTTCAATCCTCACGAATGTGTTCACCTCGGAGTGGAGATAGTGGACCTTGACACCCACCTCGGTAAGAAAATCGCTGAGATCCTCGGCCATCCGCTTGGTCAAGGTCGTTACCAGAACGCGCTCGTTGGCCTCGACCCGCTTCTCGATTTCGCCGAGAAGATCATCGATCTGGCCCTTGGTGGGCTTGACCGTTATTCCTGGGTCCGCCAATCCCGTTGGCCGGACTATCTGCTCGACCACGCGCGAACTGTTCTTAAATTCGAATTCACCGGGGGTGGCCGACGTGAACACACACTGGTTGATGTGTTCAAGGAATTCGTCAAACGAGAGCGGCCTGTTATCGAAGGCCGAAGGGAGCCGGAATCCGTATTCAACGAGCGACTGCTTGCGGCTGCGATCGCCGGCGAGCATGCCCCGAACTTGCGGCAGCGCAATGTGCGACTCGTCGACGATGATCAGATGGTCGTCGGGCAGATAGTCAAGCAGCACCCACGGCGGCTCGCCTTTCTTCCGGCCGCTGATATGCCTGCTGTAGTTCTCTATGCCGGTGCAATGGCCGACCTCGCGCAACATTTCCACATCGAACCGCGTTCGCTGGCGCAGGCGGGCAGCCTCCAAGTCCCGGCCCCGCTTCGCAAGATCGTCAAGGCGTTCTTGGAGTTCAATATCGATACTTGCTATGGCCCCTTCGAGGCGGTCGGCCGGGGTCACGAAATTTCTAGCCGGATACACGTCGAGCCCGTCAAGGATCTCGGTGATTTCGCCGGTCAAAGGGTCGATCTGAACCACCCGCTCAAGTTCGTCGCCGAAAAATTCCAGCCTGTACGCATAGTCTTCGTAGGCGGGATATATCTCGACCACGTCCCCGCGAACCCTGAATTTTCCACGGACGAAATTCAGGTCGTTTCGCTCGTACTGGATCCCCGCCAGCCTGCGCAGTAATCGTGAGAGGTTGTAGGTCTCCCCTTTTTTCAGGGAGATCGCGACCTCGCCGTAGTCCTCCGGGGAGCCGATCCCATAGATGCAAGAGACACTTGCCACGACGATGACGTCGGGACGGGTGAACAGCGATCGAGTTGTAGAAAGCCTGAGCTTCTCGATCTCTTCGTTGATGTCGGTGTCTTTCTCGATGTAGGTATCCGTCTGCGGCATGTATGCTTCTGGCTGGAAATAGTCGTAGTACGAGACGTAATACTCGACGGCGTTCTCCGGGAAGAATTCGCGGAACTCGGAGCAGAGCTGCGCGGCAAGCGTCTTGTTGGGGGCCAGCACCAACGTTGTCCGTTGGACGTTCTGTATCACGCTGGCCATGCTGAAGGTCTTGCCGGATCCGGTGACCCCCAGCAACGTCTGAAATCGCTCGCCGTTCAGGATCCCTTCGGTGAGCTGCTCCACGGCCCGAGGCTGGTCGCCGGCCGGTTCGAAATCACTTACGAGTTTGAACTTATTCATTTGATATCAATGCGAGCGGCAGGGATCAACCAAGTCAGGATGGGGCCACGCCCACAATCTGCGCAGCCCTCATGTTCGAACCGGGTCAATTATATGTCCGCGCCCTCCAGCCGGCCCCGCCCGGATCGTGGATGGCGGCAGGGAAGAATGCAATTCGCCGGCGTTCTCGGCCGGAGAAAGATGGGTCGCCGGAGTCGGGGCGCCTCGGGGCCCTCGATCCGCTCGCAAGAGTTGAAACCCGCCCCGATCGAAACAGGAATTCCTAGGGCCCCAACGCGCTCCAGAGTGCCTCCCGACAATTTTTCTCAGGGCGGCACAATATAATCCGAGTGGCCACTTGCCGAGGTGGCGGAATTGGCAGACGCGCTAGCTTGAGGGGCTAGTGACCTTCGGGTTGTGCGGGTTCAAATCCCGCCCTCGGCACCAGTCACGAGGATCGCGAACTCAACGAAAACTACCATCGGCGACTCGAAGTTCTCGAAGCAATGCAAAACAAGGATCTGCGGAGAACAAACCAGGCGATCGCCGGGTGCAGCGACAATCGCTCTGTCCAGGCTGCTCGGGTTACGTCGGCTGCACCACCCGGCCGCAGGAATAACTCCGTTGGCTGAATCCGAAATGTCGGCGGGCCAGCAAAACTCCGCCGTCGTGTCGCCGCGAACGCGGACCTCTCCCATCTCGGCCCGGCTGAGATGGACGGCGCCACCGGCGCCAGAGTCGTAACCGTGCGCATGGCGCACGATGCATTAGTACCTATCATTCACCCCTGCTGTCTCGCATTTATCTGGATCACCACAGAGCGCATCCGACTCCGATCTAAACCCAGGGCTACAACCGTCGGGGCGGATCGCTCGTACCGTAATATGAATGCACTGGATAAGGAGTGGCTGCCGGCGGAGCAGAATCCCTTTGGAACCAACCCCTGAGACCGACGACCGGATCGTACATGGTCGGAGTCCGACCATCGTAGTTGGGGCGGCAATCGTTGCCGTGGCGGCCGTCGTGGCCCTTTACGGATGCCGGATCGGGGGGGACGATGCGGAAGCTTCAACACCTCCACCGGCGATCGTGGCAACGACCGCCACTGGAGCGGCCGCCACGCCGATTCCCACCGCGACCGCGACCCGGATCCCGGAAGGCTCGCCAACATCAACCCCGGTACCGGTCTCGCCGACCGAGCGGTCGACACCCGTCATTCGGTCTCCAACTCCCGCGCCGGCCGCCACCGCCACCCCTACGCGATCCGCGGAAACTGCTCGGGGATCGGTTGGGAGAGTGGCGTCCGCCCGTTCAGTTGACGGACTCCAACGCCCGGTGGATGCCGCCGATAACTTCGCGCCCGGCGAGCGCGTTTACGTTTCAGCGGAGCTCACGGGGGTTCGGGCGGAGGCAATTCTGGGGATCAGATGGAAGCGCGGTGGGGACGAGATTTTTGTATATGAAACTCCGCCGCAAAGCGCGTTCTCACGGGGGTATTTCGCCTTTTTCTTCGACCCGGGCGGCATGCAAGGCGAATACGAGGCCGAAATCCTGATTGACGGGGTAGTGCTTGGGACGGTGAGCTTCACCGTTTCCGGCTAGATCGAGGCCCGTTAGGGCACAATCTAGATAGAGACCCGCCGAGCCTTCGACGGGATCCTCGGAGATGCAAGAGTTCCGGTGGGCTCCGCGGACTTCAAATCCGTTGGGCGGCATAGCGATATGTCGTCGGTGGGTTCGACTCCCATGCGTCTCCGCCGACCTGCGATTCGGTCCGCTGGACCTCCGGGAGGTGCCGCTAAACGACGGACTGTGGCTCCAGGGTCGCCTCGTCGGCTTCGTGAATCGCCTCTCCCCGGCTAAGCCTCAGCGCGATGTCGTACGTTTGCGTCGTAGCACGCCGGGTGGGCGAATGCGCCGCTTGCCACCGAGCTATGGCGACCAGCGTCTGGAATGCGGCGTCGGTCTTACCGACTTCCATAAGACCCTTGTGCAGACGGAGACCCTCCTCCAGCATCTGAAAGTCATGAAAGCCAGGATCTTCGCGCAGGACGCCGTTGCCCAGAGTCTTGATCAATCCAGCCGGATCGCAGCCCAGGGTCAGATACCGATACGTCAGATTTCCGGCCTCGTCCTCACCTCCCTGCGCGTCGAACACCGCCAAGACTCCGCCCAGTAATGATTGTGGATCGGACGGCATCGCAGCCAAAACCTTCTCGCCCGGAAGCCTTACCGCGGGCACGTTCAAGAACCGAGCCTGATACACGAGCATTGCGCCGTGCAGAACTCCACGGGCGAGCTCCACTGACGGCGCCCGGCGGCATACCTGCGCCAGCGACGCGCAATAGGTGAAGTGATGCAGCGCCGTGTCCCAATCGCCGAACTCGTTGCTCGTAGGGAAGCGGGTGAGTCGGAGAACCGCGGCATAGGCGAGCGCCTGCGAGACTCCGGCGAGAGAGGTTCCCGAAGCAAACGCCCGCATCACAGCGTCCAAACTGCGTCCGGCATCGTCGCCGAGCAGGGATTCGATCAACGAGTCGTCCCAAGTCTCAGAACCCGTTTCCGCCACATCCACAACGTTGTCCAGTTCCGGCGCCGCGGACTCGACCAGGGCGACGAGATCTTCCGGACTGCGCCATTCGTTGCGCTCCTCTTCGCGCGTCGACAAAGCCAGTTGATTCACAAGCGCGGGCAGCATGTCGGCGGAGCGCTCCCATCCGATCAGGTCGAGAAGCTCGGCCGCCTTGGCAATGGTGTCCATAACATGCGAGAAATCCCGGTAATAGTGATCCGTGCCCGCCGACGCCAGCAGATCGATTAGTAGCTCGGGCCGCCACTCTTGGGCTATCGCGGTGCGGAGAACCCGCTCAGCCGCCTCGTCGTTGCGGACCTCGATGAAGTCTCGAAACCAAGCTCGGAGGCGCTCCGGCCGCGACGGGTTTCCCGCAAGCTCGGAAAGCTCAACCCTGATTATCTGACCAGATGTGTCCTCGGCGACCCGTCTGGCGCCGTGATACAGCGCCAGCGATCTGTCGCTCGCCTCGAGGTCTCCCTGGATGTTCGCCATGGCGGTGAGGATCGAGAGTCCATCGCCCCAACCAGAAGCGTTGCGTCGGGATCCGCGAGCCAGCGCGTAGCCGGCGGCGGTCGAGACCGTTCCACGCGCGGCTTCCACGGAATCCAGCTTCGACATCGCGAGCACGGCTTTGGCGCATACGAGACGAATGTTCTGTTCCACGCCTTCCTTCAGACGGTTTTGCCATCGTTCGTAAAGCTCGTCGCGTTGCACGGCGGTATCCAGATTGACCCACACCTCGTCACCGCGAATCTGCGTCGCGAACGCGTCCACATCGTCGGCCCAGGGGTCGAAAGTGCCGCCAGTCTCCAGATCGAATCGGGCGTAATGCCACTCGCAGGTGAGGATCCCGTCCTTGCACGTGCCCTGAGCGAGCGGGAAGCCCATGTGCGGGCAGCGGTTGTCGACCGCGAAGGCTCGCTCTTCGTGCCAGAAAACGGCAGCGACCCGACCGCTCCCCGACGCCGTGATCACACCGTCGCTTTTCAGCTCGTCCAGACCGCAGACCCGTGTCCAGCCCTCCGCCTCAGCAAGCCGCCCGTCGCCGTTCGCCGCCACCGCATCCGCCTTTCCGAACCTGTGTCGTGGCCCCGCTAAGAACTTAACTGATCAGAATCGCGAGCCGGGTTCGGCTTAGATTGCTCATTTCTCCCCGAATCCGTGACCAAGTTTGCGACTTTCCGCCCGCGGTCAGAATGACCCGCGGGGCCGCTTCAATGCGCATCTCCTCCGACGAACGCCAAATTCATGTGCCCAGGAATGGAACTTGACCCCATCGATCGGCTGCCCGGCGTTACGTTGGGTACGGTCGGGCGGCGTCAGCTTTTCGACTGTAATTAGCGAGGTCCCGACCAACGTCGGAAGGACATAAAACGATGGGCTATGGAATGGAAGATCGGGTTGTGGCGGCGACCGGAGAGGGACGTTTCATCTGCGGACGTTACGCGGCTCGCGGTAGGGCGACAGATTCCCAGAAAAGCCCAGGCCGCTCACCGACAGGCAAGCCCTGCAGACAACTTAGGAATCCGACGGCGTACATAAGCCGCGATGGTGTAGCCGACCGCCTGCATGACCTCTATGGCCGGGAGTTATTTCTCAGGCCGGGCGGTGACAATCAAGAAGGCGAAATAATCCGCCTCCTCATCCGAGGTCGGTATGGCAATGGTCTTTGAGCCGAATTTGTGTTTCGGAAACCATAGACCTGCGTCCTTTCGTAGCTTATTGGCAAGCCGATTCCCTTCCCTGGCGTTCGATACTTTGATTTGGAGGGCGGCCTGACCCGACTTGACGAACTGCTCAAGCACTGGAGCCCACGGTGAGGACGCTCTGGTGGTCATGACCTGCAAGCGCTCGGTGGAGACGAACTCAACGGCGTAATCATCCGGCCCCTTCGCGCGAGACGCTGGCATCTTTCACCTCCAAGTAGGTCCCACTTGTATCATCGGCCGGCCATCGCTCAACCGCGACTGCGGATTGAGATTTTACGGGAGAGCGTCAAAGTGCCGCTCTACACGGCTCTCCACCATCGTACGGTAGTCGCGCAGGCGAACGGCCAGGCTACCGATTCGTGCGCCGTGTCCCGTCGCCCTGGCGGAAGCCACCGGGCGATCCCTCCTGACCTGCTAGATCCGGAGCCATTCGAAAGCGGCGCGGAATACCTCTTTGCCTCCCGAGTCCACGTTTCGCCCATGGCCCACGATGATCCTATCGAAGTCCCAATCGAGAATCCGCCGGGCCGATTGGCGGCTGGAGTCGTGGTCGCGGACCGCGAGCCGCAGGCCTCGGGAAAAGCCCGGTCGTTCGTATACCCCAGTCAGGCGAGCATAAATTCGGGTGAGAAACGATACTTCCGCCCCGATATCGGCGATCAGGTCGGCCAGGATCAGCGTGCCGCTGGCCCTGTGGAGGAAGACAACTTCCTGAAACCTCGGGCCACCGTCAAAGACGGTCTGGTCCAGATCGGCCGCCCACTCAGATTCGGGCCGCTCGGCCAGCGGCGCATGAAACGGAAGGCCCCGCCAGTCGCCCGACTTGCCCGGCGGCGCGTACACCCGCGCGTCGGGATATTCGTGAAACGGCCGATCGATGAACGCGTCGTGCCAAGCCCCGGGGCACACGAAGAAGCGCGGCTCGCCGAGCTTTTCAAGAGCATTACGAAACGCGGCGTCGAGACGACCCGGCGCGTGAACGAACAGGGAGCCGTCATTGAGACGAATCACGGTGGTCCGATGGCCGAACTCGATGCCGTAGACGCGCAAGGGCGAATCACTTACCCAGATCTGACCCGGAATCAGTTCACGCATCGCACGTCCCGCCGGCCGCTGTTGGAACAACCCTGGCCCATCTACGAGCCCTTATCCGGATCACATTTCGCGCAGTCGAGAACTCAGCTTTCGGATTCACCCGGAATCGGTTGCGGGTAGCCAATCAGATAGGTGACCCAGCGCGGACGCGGCGGCCGGGAGCGGTGCACTACCATTCGGCCGGCGATCCGGCCCAGCCGCCGAGAGCCATGACGCCGCCATCGACGCACACGTACTCGCCGGTCATGAATGAGGCCTTCTCGCTGGCCAGGAATACCACCACGTCGCCGATCTCCGCCGGCGTTCCGACCCGTCGCATGGGAATGCCCGCAGCCCAGGTTTCCATCGCCTGCTTCGGATTCTGGCCCGAGGCTTCCGCCGCCGTGCGCACGAGCCGCGTGTCAATCGTTCCCGGGCAAACCGCCAGCACGTGGATTCCCTCGCGGGCGTAATCGAGCGCCATCTGTCGGGTCAACGACAGCACGCCTCCCTTGCTCGCGGCATACGCGGGGACCTGCGACTGCGATTGAAGGCCCTGCACGCTCGCGATGTTGACGATGCAGCCGCCGCCACGCTTCCTGATCTCCGGGATGCACCGTTTGGCCATCAGATAATGGGCTTTGAGGTTTACGTCCAGGATTCGGTCCCAAGCGTCTTCGGGCAGATCCTCAACGTTTAGGTTCGTCTCCGGTGGCTGAATCCCGGCGTTATTAACGAGCACGTCAATACCGCCAAGCGCGTCCCGCGTGGCATCGACTATGCGCTTGGCGTCGTCAAAATCGGACACATCGGCGCTCACGGCAACGTGGGTCTGACCTGCGGAAGGCAACTCCAGTGTTGTCGCCCGCGCCGCATCGCCATCGATATCCACGACGGCGACCGAAGCGCCCTCCACCGCGAACGCTTCCGCTATCCCGCGACCGATTCCCGTCGCGGCTCCCGTGACCACAGCAACTTTTCCATCGAACTCAGTCATCGAATATCCCTCCTATTCCGGCGCGCTACGCGTTTAGATTCATCCCCACGATCATCTCAGGGAGCCGGTGACGGTACGTGGACCATGAATCGCAAACCTGCAGAAGGTCCACGACGCTCGAGGCACATATTTCCTCGAACGTTCGACAGATGGGAATCCGGCCGGGGACAGCATGTCAAATGCTCCGCCGTGATTCCACCGTGATACTAGATCCGGATTCGTGCGGTACCCGTGAAGGCGCAGCCGCCCCGCTACAATTCGGACGAGAAATCTCGTACGTCCGAACTGCGCCCGCGCGGCGTCGATGGGTCTCACCCGAAGGGGGAGCCATGACTCAATCAGCATCCCCGGCGAAGCCGTCCGCCACCGCGAACGCATCGACAGAGTACTTTCGCAAGGCAGCGGAGTTCCTCGTCGCGGGCATCTCTGGATCGGCCAGGGAAAACCCAGGGCTGGGACACGCCATGCTGGTGGCGCGGGGGGACGGCGCCAGGCTGATCGGTCCAGACGGCGCCAGTTACCTTGATTTCCATACGGGATTCGGCGCGACGATTCTCGGACACAATCACCCGGCGGTCCGAAGCGCCATCGAACACGCGCTCGACCTGGGAACGGTCCACGGACCAGAGACCGTGCATCCGATGCGGCTGGCCAAGCGCCTGGTGGAACTCATACCCAGCGCGGAGCTCGTGCGCTTCGCGAATTCGGGGTCGGAGGCCGCGATGGCGGCCATACGGCTCGCGCGGGCGCACACCGGCCGCAAGAAGATTCTGAAATTCGAGGGCCACTTTCACGGCCTGCACGAACTGTTGCTTTACAGCACTCATCCGGCTCCACGAGGACCCGCGCCGGGCCAACTACTCGATCCTACGATTGACTCGGGCGGAATTCCGGCGGAGTTTTCGGATCTCGTCCTGGTAGCGCCGTGGAACGATATGGCCGCGGTGGAGCGAGCGTTCGAGGAGCACGGCCACGACATCGCCGCCGTCATCATGGAACCCATCAACTACAACTCAGGCTGCCTTGTGGCCGGGTTCGAATACATGCAGGCCGTGCGGCGGATCACGGCTGACCGCGGCGCGATTCTGATCTTTGACGAGATCCTCTCGGGGTTCCGAACGGGCGTTGACTGCGCGCAGGGGTACTACGGCGTAACCCCGGATGTGTCGCTGCTGGGCAAGGCCGTCGCCAACGGCGTCCCGCTCGCGGTGATCGCCGGGAGTCGAGAGGTGATGGAGGCATTCAGCCCCATCGGATCTGCGGCGCACAGCGGCACCTACTCGGGGCATTTGTTCGGCGTCCTGGCCGCTCTCGCGACGCTTGACGTCCTGACCGCGCCCGGCTTCTACGACGGTCCGCAGGGCATCTATGCGATAGCAGGCAAGTTCTACGGGAGGCTGGCCGAGATATTCGCGGAGCACGGTGTGAAATGCCGGGTTCAGGGCCTTGGGGCCCGATTCGGTCTCTACTTCGGCCTGGATCCCGATCGCGAGGCGACTGAGTACCGAGAAGTGGCCGGGCACGACTCGAGCATGCTGTACCGCTTCGTTCGGGCCTGTTTCGACAGGGGTGTGTACTTCCACTGCTATGACGTGGCGCTCGGCCATCACGGATTCGGCGCGGCACACGATCCCGACGAGATGGACGAAGCACTCGACCGCATAGACGCAGCCTGCGGCGATCTGGCCTGAAGCTCGGCTCGCCGAGCTTCAGGCCACAATTAATTACCAGCAGTGCGGCAGTGGGAGCGCCGGTGGCCGCTTGGTCCACGGTGAACTAGACTCTGGCAACGTTTCGGGGGTGCAAAGGAACCAAGATCGAGTCTGCTCGGACCACAAGACGCCCTAGGCGGCTGTTGAGCTTTGGCAAGCGGGGGGGACTCGCCGGCTATTTATTCGTAGCGCCCTCGCTGGTATTCATCCTCGTGTTCGTCCTCATCCCCATCAGCGCGGCGCTCTATTACAGCTTTACCGACTACGACCTCATGAGCGCGCCCCGGTGGGCGGGTTTAAAGAATTACGGGAAGCTCCTCGACGACACGAGATTGCCGCGGGCGATCGTAAACACGTTCGTGTTCGCCATGATCACCGTTCCAGCCGGCGCGGTGACATCTCTTCTGCTGGCCCAGCTCGTCAACCGGCGCATCCGAGGGATTTACTTTTTCCGATCGATGTTCTACATGCCGGTCGTCAGCTCCTTCGTGGCAGTCGCCCTGATCTGGCTGTGGTTCTACGACCCACAGTTGGGTTTCTTCAACGATCTTCTCGAAGCGCTGGGTCTGCCCCGGCTAAAGTTCCTCCGCTCGCCCGATCAGGCCTTGCTCGCAATTGTGGCGATGAGCGTCTGGAAGAACATGGGCTTGAATATGGTTATCTATCTGGCGGGCCTGCAGGGAATCCCGCCGCACCTCTATGAAGCCGCCGATATCGATGGTGCGGGGAAGTACTCAAAGTTCTTCCGTATTACGATGCCGTTACTCGCCCCCACCACTTATTTTGTCGTTATCGTCTATTTCATCGGCGCGCTGCAGATGTTCGTCCAGGTGCTCATCATGACAAATGTGAGCGAGAACTCGAGCGCCCTTACCGGGGGACCCATCGACAGCACCGTTACGGTGGTGCTTCTCGTTTATTCGAATGCCTTCGAGTATCTCAAGATGGGCTTCGCCTCGGCGATCTCGTTCGTGCTGTTCGTCGGGATCGTTCTCATCACGGTCATCAACACCAGAATCCTCAAATACGACATCGGCTACTAGCCCGTCCGCCGGGAACTGGCCATAACGGGTTCTTGTCGGCGCTGCGCGGCGAGGAACGTAATCAGGGATTTTACCGATCACGCCGCGATCGAAAATGTGTACAAACCCAATGCCGGCTTACGGCACAGCATCCGGTCGATGCAGAACGGCCAGCTCGACCGGATGCTGTTCTTTCATACAACCAGAGTTGGATGGTTGACGTTGTAACCCGTGCAACAGTCTGCTCTTCGGGCGAATCGAAAAGAGAGCGCCGCCGGGATTCGACTGGAATGCAAAGAGCTCCGGACTCGCCGTCCACCCAGTTCGGATTGTGCCGAAAACTCTGGCCCCGAAAGTTTCCGCGGCCCCGCTAACCAGACTGCGGGCGCTTCGCGGCCGAAGCTCATGCTTGGTGGGTTTTCACCCACCTCTGACCCTTCCAGCAGATCACTCAGAAGGGTCTCTTACTGTCCACCTAAAGACGCCGGTGCAGGAGATGTATCCGTAACACAATCGCCTCCTTCCTACCTCTGTTCTATCGGCGAAGGCGTTGAAATCGGCGGGGACTGGGGCAGGCGAATCGGGATCCGTTTACTTATGAGACCGATACGGTGGCCGCCCTCGAAGACGGATCGGCAAGCAGGGGCCCAACGCTATCCTTTGCCCGACCCGTCATACCCCGTGCCGGATCAGGAGGAACTCCATGTCAGACAAGACCAAGGTCCTTATTACAGGCGCGACCGGCCAGATCGGAAAAACGCTCATGGAGGACCTCGGGGACGCTTACGAACTGACCGGAACCTCCCGGAGCGCCCAGGAGGACGATCGTTTCTTGGTGCTTGACTTCGAGGTGATGGAGGACATCGTCGAAGCGTTCACCGGTCAGGACGTGGTCGTACACATGCATGCCAAGGCGAACCACGATACCGACGCCTTCGAGCCATACCTCGTTCCCAACATCATCGACGTTTACAAGACTTACGAAGCGGCAAGGCTGGCCAATGTGCGCCGGGTCGTATTCGCGAGTTCGAATCATGCCACCGGCTGGTACGAGATCGTCGGCGAACGGTGCGATTCAGAGTCGGTATTTCGACCCGATTCCATCTACGGCGCGGCAAAGGTTTGGGGTGAGGCCTTGGGCCGCTACTACTCCGACCGATTCGGCCTGGAAGTGATCTGCCTTCGAATCGGGAGCTACAAGTTCCGCGCGAAGCCTCCTCAATTCGGATCGGGTATCCGGATTCTATCCACGTGGTTGAGCGATCGGGATCTGGTTCAGTTGATCCGCCGGTCCATCGACACGCCCGGCATCGATTTCGGCATCTACTACGGGATATCCAACAACAGCCGCGGCTACTGGGATCTCACCGACGCCTACACCAGTTTGGGCTACGCCCCCGAGGACGACGCTGAAGACTACGCCCGGGAAGTCGAGCAGGCGGGCGGGCGTTACCAGTTGTGGGGATTTAAGGTGCCGAGCGAATCGTGAAGTATGTGGGGTGACGTGCAGGTGAAAATCTAGGTAAGCCATTTGTAGCGCGTCTCGGCGCAGGCATGCCCTAGCAACGCCGGCATGGCTCGGCCGGATTGTTCAAGGGCCATTCCATGGCCTCGATTCCTGCATTCTCCACGCAGCCGTTCGGCCGATTACGTCGCGCGGGGGGTCGCCGCTTCTCCGGAAGTGAATCGGTCGATCGTCGACTATCTCCGCTCCAGAAGAATCACGTCCATCGGCCCGTCGGCCGCTCGAAGCTGATCCCGCAAGATCGCCTCCTGCCGAAATCCGGCGGCCTCGAGTGCCGACCGCCGGGTCGGATCGTCCGATCCAACGTAAGCCTGAAGCTTCCTGTCCGACGGCAGGTCCAACGATTCGATGAGGGCGCCGGCGGCGGCGGAATGGTTGAGATGGACGTAGAGGTCCAGCACGGATACACCGCGTCCAAACCGTGTGTCTGGAGCCAGGTGCGCGAATCCAACCACCGAACCCGTAGCCTCGACCTCGATCACTCTTGCCCGCTGTTCAGGTTCGTCCAGGAGATCGCGGTAGAAGGGAAGAAACGGTCCCTCAAAGTTGGTCCTGCCGATGGCCTCGGTATTGAAGGTGCGCAGACGCGGGCCCGTCGAGCACGCCATCAGCGCGACAAGGCCGGCCCAGTCGGCCCATTCGATGTCGCGTGACTTGGCGGTACCGGAAGCGAAATACGACTCCTCAAAGCGCTCCTCATCTTGGGAGTAGTAGTCCATGTGTCCCGACCCAGGGGAAACGGGACGGAATCCGAACGAGTGGTAAATATGCCATGGAACGGAGTCATAGCCTGTTCCAAGGAAAAGGGCGCGCCCGCCGCGCCCTCGGAAATCGTCCATCTGCAGATTCATGATCGCCTTGCAGGCGCCTTTGCGGCGCTGATCCGGAGCGGTGAAGACATGCCCGAAAGTGCCCGCGCCGGCATGTTCGTACGTGCAAACGGTCGAAATGATTTCCCCGTCGCGATGCGCGAAATAGTAGTAGGCCTCGAGCCGCCCGACGCTGTCCCGAAGGGTCTGATCGATTTGCCAGGTCCAGGGCAATCCCTTGTGAGCCAGGAATGGAGCCAATCGAGGCGCCCACTCGCTGTCGGGGGATTTGACTCGTGCCACGACAACCTGTGATCCGTCCTTGAGCCTTACTCGATCCAACGACTCATACATCGGCGCACTCCCCGCTGCGATATCGAACTTCGCCTGGCGGATTCATGTCATCGCGCCAAGCCACATATTGGATCACAGGCCCGCCAGGTCGCGCCTGATTGCATGTAGGCAACCACAGTCCCGATCGCATATTTCACGTGTTCGCTTTCAGCACGTTAGGATTGCCGAAACACCGGGCTGGCCTTTTCTATGCTGGCCCGTAGTCGCCGATCTCCATTCAAGGTCGCCGCTCGCCCTGAACCTAGACAGCGAGACATCGTCATGAAGAGATTGCTTATCGTCGGGGGCGCACTCGGCGCGTCGGCCGCCGTAGTCGCCATTGCCGCTGGGGCCTATATCTGGATAAGCGGCGGCTCCGGTGAGGCCAGCGCGCCCATTAGTGCGCCGACTCTGGCCCTGCCGCAAGCGTCATCAGAGCCAGTGGCCCAGGAAACCACGATCCCGACAACGGTCGCAACGGACGCCCAGATTCGAGCAGCCCCGGAATCGGCAGAAATTGAAACGTCTGCCGCTCAGACCTTATTCCGCATCGACCAGGCGCAGTCGCGGGCGCTGTTCGAAATAGACGAGATCCTGCGAGGCCAGCCGAATAGGGTCATTGGCGCCACCGATCAGGTTGCCGGCGACATAATCATCGATTTCGCAGCTCCAGCCATGTCGCGGTTGGGCACGATTCGCATCAACGCGCGAACCCTCGAGACCGACGATTCACGCCGTGACCGCGCAACGCGATCCAGAGTGCTGCAGTCTGCACGCGACGAGTTTGAGTTTATCGATTTCGAGCCCACATCGCTTCGGGGACTACCGGATTCGGTTTCGCCTGGCGACGTGTTGGAATTCACAATCGCCGGCAACCTGACGATTCGAGACATCACCGCGGAAGTGGAATTCAACGCCAAGATCACGGTCACGTCCACGGAGAGAATCGAAGGTTCGGCAGTGGTAACGATTCAAAGAGCGACGTTTGGTCTGACGATACCGAGCGTGCGTTTCGTGGCATCAGTGGATGACGACGTGGTCCTCGGGATCGACTTCGTGGCCCTGGCCGTGGACACATAGCCTCCCGGTAGGAATCCTGCACCGAGACGACCGAGCCGGGCCATTTGGAACGTCTGCCGGACGCTTACAACCGGTCCCGATAGGCTGTTGAGTCAAGCGTCAAAAACGCGACCGCGATTTTAGAAATCGAGTCTCTCGGCGATCACGCGCCGCAGCGATCCCATAGTCATAGGACTGACCAGAACCGCCGCGATGGCGGCTTCGGAACTCAGCGATTCGCTCCGATCGTCCCACCCCATTAACAAGAGAATGTTGCGGATTAGACCGCGAGCGCGGCGCCCCCACAGGTATCCCTCGACTCCTCACAATAGATCTTGGGCCTCCGTACCCATCCCACCCGCTTCCGTAGTCACAAAATCGAAATCCCGGCGGATCAAGGCGTCCCGAGCGAACGCCCCGAACCGAGCCGCTTCGATAGGGGTCTCGGGAAAACGGCCTATGAGGCCGGTTGCCGACTTCCCCTCGGACGGATCATTCTCGACCATGAGAACCCGCGCCCGCGTCCCAGCTGGAGCTTTGATCAACGGCTGCCGTACCTGGTGGTAGTCATAGACTCTCCGTGGCCGTCGATCACGGTCGTGATGGACGATCGCCGAGTTCGCCCGCGCTTTGGAGACCGTACGGGCGATCAGGTACTTGAGCCGCGGGGACGGCTACGAAATACCGTTTCCCCGCCGGGGGAGGCGCCCCGAATCAAATTCATTTATCTTCCGGGCGGAGGACGGAGAAGGTACCCTGAATTGACCGAACCGACGTCGACCGAACGCAGCAGAAGTCGGAAGAGGCTTCGCGTGACGATTCGCGGCGTCCTTGCCGAAACGGAGAAGCCGGTTGCAGCGACCTGAGACCGCGATAATCATCGGCGCCGGCCGCGGAATCAGGCTGTCACCATTGACAGACGATCTGCCGAAATGTTTCATCGAAATCGCCGGCAAGCGGATCCTGGACTGGATCCTCCACGCGCTTCGCAGTGCCGGAATTGAGAATATCGTCTTTGTAGGTGGATATAAGATCGATGCCGTCAAGGCGGAATTCCCTGAGATGATCTTCTGCCATAACGAGGATTGGCGGAACTACAACATCCTCGCCTCTCTCCTGACTGCCCGCCCATATATGGACGGTCCGTTCATAACCACCTACGCCGATATCGTGTATGAGCCGGACGCCGTTACGCGCCTACTAAATTCTCCTCACGACATCACCCTTGTTTCCGACATCGACTGGCGATCCCGGTATGTGGGCCGAACGCACCACCCGGAAACCGACGCCGAGAAACTACGCTCTAAAAATGGGCAGGTCCTCGAAATCGGGAGGCAGATATCGTCCGCCGAGGCGACCGGCGAGTTCATCGGCGTCGCACGATTCACCCAAACCGGCGCCGAGCGGTTCCTTGGAGCCTATGACCTCGCCAATTCCAACTACGATTCAGGGCCCTTTCGGGAAGCAGCATCGCTTTATGACGCCTATCTCGTTCATCTCCTACAAGAAATGATCGAGGCCGAGATTCCGATCCATGCGGTCGATATCCAAGGTGGGTACTTCGAAATAGACACACCTCAAGACCACGAGCTCGCGAAGGCCGGGTGGACCCCAACTTGAAATCATCGCTCTTCCAAGCATCTGTCGTAGGCTCCATGCCCCGTCCGAGATTCGTGCGCGATCTACTCGAAATAAACGGTTACGATCGACAGGACGAAGAGCGAGACCGGCATATGGACAGGGCCGTCGGATACGTGGTGGCGCTGCAAGAGGCCGCCGGTCTGGACGAGATCACCGACGGCGAATGGCGGCGACGCAGCTATATAGGCGTGATCGCCGATCTTTGCCACGGTTTCGAGCGCAGCATGCGCGGCGGCCTGCATTGGACCACCGTGATCGACCGTATAAGCCCCGCGCACATTGGAGCCATTGCCGACGAAATCGCGTTTACGAAATCGGTGACTGCACGTCGAGTGAAAGCGACCGTGCCATCGCCCTATCTATTAGGTCAGCGTATGTGGGATGAGCAGAAGTCACGTAAAGCCTATCCAACTCGCCGTTCGTTCACGGATGCATTAGTTCCGATACTGAATCAAGAACTAAAAGCTATCCAAGCTGCCGGGGCCGATTCTATCCAAATCGACGACACTCATCTTTGCCTATTCGTGGATCAGCGGGTGCGCACGGAATTTGACGACCCTGACGGCGAGGCTCTGTACGCGGTGGACCTGATCAATGGCGTCTTGGAAGGGATCGAGGGTATCGAGACGTCGATTCACTTGTGCAGACGTAACAAAGGACGCGCCGGCTGGGTAGGCGAGGGCGGTTACGAACCAATCCTCGGAGCTCTGAGGCGTCTAAATGTCGAACGGTACGTCATGGAATTCACCATCCCCGTAGCTGAAGACGTTTCGGTACTGCGCGAGCTTCCGGAAGACCGGAAAATCGGCCTCGGCTGCGTAGACTGCCGCGGCGAGCACATCGATACTCCAGAGGAAATCGTCGCGAGGGTCGAGGCCGCTCTCGAACATGTCGAGCCTTGGAGGATCAGCCTGAACCCGGATTGCGGATTCGCACCCGGCAGCGCGGCGGAAATCCCCATCGATGAGGCGTATTTGAAGCTCAGAAATGAAGCTATCGCTGCGGAAATCTTGAGAGACAAATACAATTAGGGGCCTGCAGGCGGCAGTTCAGACGACGAGCCGCCTGAACCTGACATGATGCGTTTAGTTGCGTGCAACCGAATCGGGGACAGAATTGAAATTCACAGGGACGGCGGCGGTGCTGGCCAAGAAATGCCGGAACCTTGTCGAGGTTGACTCCCCAGAGCTTCGCGGTCTCGAATATCAGGCGTCACGGCTTCTTGGAGAAAATCCCGACGGATTTTTCGAGGTCGTCTTCCAGGAGAACGAGTGGCAGATCCGGTATGGACAGAATCATCCGCAACTGGAGTCGAGGGCTGCCGCGGCCCTGTCAAAGTACGCGGAGGCGCGGCTCGGAGCCCTGGACAAAACGATCGCGTCCGTGGTTGACGATCCCATGCCAGTCGGCGTCGCCGCATTTCTTCTGGACATGGTGCCCGACGCCATAACGGCGCGCATCGCCGACGGTCAGCTTCAAGGCAGTGTCGTCGACGGTCGCGCGACGACTGAATTCCTGTCAGTCGTCCGCTACCGAGAAACGAACGGTCGAAAAGCGACGACCACGCAGCTCCGCGCGGTCTGGGAATAGGCACACCGCAGCCTATTCGACGAGTTCAAAACCCTTGTCCGCAGGGCGAACCTCATCCACGTCTCTGAATCGCCATCGGGCTGGACCCGTCCGCTCAGTGTCATCGGCGCGCTCATCGAGCTTTCCTACGGCGAAGGCGCCGCCGTGCGGCACAGGAAGGTTGGGAATGGGGTCTCTGAAACTCCCCCGGGCGCGGATCAGCTCATGCGTGTTCCAGCCGCGCTCCTCAAGCTGTTCTAAAACTTCCTCGATGCCGAGCCGATGTCCGCACGTGCACGTCACCTCCGACGACCAATTGAGCTGAGCCTTCGAAACGAAGAACGACTCGCCGCATGAACTGCAAGTCACTTCCAGCCGCAATTCGCGAACGCGCTCGCCGGCCTCACCTTCACGCGGCGGCATCACGCCCCATGTCTTTCAAATACATTCCAGTACACAATTCAGCGATGACCCTGCACAGTCTTAAAACTTAAGCGCGGTCGGTTCCCATGTCAAAGCCGATCCCTCGCCCGTTTCCCGCATACAACGATCACATTGTCTGAATCAATCTCTAAGCTCTCCAAACCGTAATTTCCATAAATTTCATATATATCAAAACCCGCGTCCAAAATCCTTCCCAATATCTCGGGACGTTTATATAGCTGTAGCGTATATTCAAATCGTAACTCGCAGGATTCGTCATCATTAACGGTCAGCGAGAACGTCAGCCTGCTCCTGGCCTGGCGCTTAGCGGCATCATACGAGTACTCCCGTCTCCTCACGACGGTGGCCCCAGATTCAGGCTCACGCTCCAGGTACGTGATCGTTTCGTTGTCAGGTTCCCTGTCGTCATCAGACATGAGGAACGCATCGATTACGAATACGCCCCCATCCGATAGTTGATCCGCGACGCTGCGCATGCATCCTGCGACGTCGTCCGCCCTCAGCAGCAACAGAAATGAATTGAACGGCGCATAAATAACCTTGAACCGGCGTTCCAATTCGAAGTTACGAAAGTCCTGTCTTTCGAAATGGAGTCGCGACCGGACAGCCCTAGGGAGGTTTGAGGTTTTCCGTCGAGCTCGGTCAAGCATCGGTTCTGAGATGTCAATACCCCACACCGTGTGACCCATCGACGCCAGCGGAAGAGCCACCCTACCCGTACCGACGGCTAGTTCCAGAGCTGGACCGCCGTAGCGCTGGAGAATGCCATCCCAGAAATCCAGTTCGGGACCGGAACAGGCTGGATATTCGAAATCATATAGGGCCGGTAGCCTGTCATAGGTTTTATCGTACTGCTCTGGGCTCAAACGCGCCCTCTGATCTATAGATCTCTGACACTTATACGAGTCTTCAATTCGTTTGGTCATCAACGTATATCAAACCAGTATTCCCAAGAGGTCGTTGAGTCCTGAGATTTCTAGGTCTGGTTCGGGTCCATCGCCATCCGACAGACTCGACAGCCGGAGCACGGCAAACATACCGACATTCATCGCTCCCTGGATGTCATCGATTCTCCGGTCCCCGACGAAAATGCTTTCCGATGCGCCAATTTCCAGCCGGCGCAGCATCGCCTTGAAAATCGAAGGATCGGGTTTGGCCCTCGGCATCGATGACGAGAAAATCCAGTGATCGAAGAAGCTGAGTAGACCATCACGCTCAAGCTGCCGAATATGCGGCTCAGCTTTCCACAGAGTGTTCGAAATGAGTCCCAGTTTCATGCCCAGGTCGCTGATCTTCTGGAGGACGGCCTTGGCTTCATCGTCGGCACGCGGCGCGTCCCAGACGCATTCATAAAACGCATCCTCCAGTGTCCTGGGGAGATTGCCATCGGCGTTGACGCCCAGCCTCTCAAGCGAGGCAACGATGACAGCCTAGAGATTGCCGCTTGCGCCGGTGTTGCCGAGCTGTCTCCACGCCTCCTCCTCTTCCTGAACCAATACCGAAATTAGATCGCCGATCTCAGCGTCCCCGAGGTCTGGTTGCCCGAGCAGTCGATAGGCACATGCAAACCCATCCCGCACGAGTTCGGAGAATGGGGGGAAGTCGACCAGCGTTCCCCCCAAGTCAAAGATGACCGCCTTGACCTTCAAGCGGCGGCGCTCTTCCTAGCGCTTTCATGAGCTAGTCGAAGGGCGATTGGGAGCTTGTAGCCATCGAGATTCTCGCGGACGACCTTGACCGCGCTCTCCAGCCCGATCCGGTGTCCGATCGATATGTACAAGGGGTTGCATCGGGCTTTGCTCCGCATCAACGTTCCAACGAGCTCTCCCTGATGTATTAAATCGGCGGTTGCGTAAACCCTGGATCCGACGGCGCCGGCCTCGCCTACGAGGCGCGACTTCGCGCAGCCCACGGTCGGAACGTCCAGTTCGAGCCCGAGATGACATGCCAATCCGAAGCGTCTGGGATGGGATCGCCCATGCCCGTCCACAAGGACCACATCGGGCTCCACTTCAAGTTCGGAGAAGGCAGCCAGTAATGGAGGTAGCTCGCGGAACGATAGAAGACCTGGAACGTATGGGAATTCGACTGCCGATGCCGTGATAACTACCTCGAGAACTTCGAGATCGGGCACGGATACCGCGACGACGGCGGCGATTCCGATGCCGTCGCTCCGGCGAATATGGACGTCGGCTCCGGCGGCCACGTACGGCGGATTGATACGCCCGATTTCCACGACGTGCGGGGACAACGTGCGCTGTAACTTGATCGCTTCGCCAGTACTTTCGGGCCACGCACACGCGGCGCGGGGCTCGACCGGCGGGGACGGAATCGGAGTGGGGATCGTATTTCTCCTTGTCAGTTCCGACGAGATTCTATGCATAACGACGGCCGGCGTTCAGATCGAAGCAGCCGGCGCTTCCATCGATTTACGCCCGATATCAGTCACTCAGGTCGCGGCCTGCCAGCGCGGCAATTGGAACCGAACACCAACAGGCGCACGTCAGCTTCGCGGCAGGTCTTGCAGCCACTCGGTCCAGTCTCCGTGTCCGCCACCACGTAGGACCATGCGCGCGTTCACCTGTTCGTTATGGTGGCGCACAAAAGCGTAGACGTTGAGCACCGGTGTTCCGGGCAGCGAACCGTCGACCGGCTCCCGTGGAATGGGCAGAGACAGCGATTCAACGATGCCCGGCTCTTCGCCGCAGATCCAGGACACGTCCCGCTCCCGGCCGATTTCCGATATCGCGTCGGCAAGATTGAGTCTCTGCCGGCGCGACATGTAGGGCATGGTGTTCGTATGGAATATGCAGAGGTGCGAGTCGCTCGGAATCCGGGACGCCTCGGTTTGAAGAGTCTCGACGGCGTCGCCCTCAACGAGTTCGGGGCGACGATCTCGGGTCAGGTCGATGGCCGACCGGAGCAGCTCCGCGCGATGGGTGTGTTCGGGCCATACGAGGGCTCGAAGCCAAAGCGCGGAGTCTTCATCGGATACATCGATAGGGTTCAGGTCGATGCCCACGCGGTGTGATATTCGGGGCAGGAACCCTTGTACGGAGGTCGGGAGCGGGCCAACTACCTCGGACGTTATTCGCACGCTCGAGCTGAGATCTCCCGCTCTTAAGCTGCGGCCATACTCATAGCAATATCGATCGAGATTCAGGTTGAGACCCGCACTTGCGCCGACCTCGAGCAAAGCCAGTGGTCGATCGGGGTGAAATCTCGCCAGTTCCGCGAATATCGGAAAAAGATGTGCGCACCTTCGAACTTCATTCGTCTGCGTTCGGCGCGTCGCAAGGATCTCCCTGATTGCCTGTTGATGCTCCTCGCAGAATCGGCGGAAGTCGCGCCAGGGGTCGTGACACTTTGCATCTTCGCCCACAACCGACGGATAGACCTCGCGAAGGTCGTGATCGGCGCCACGGAGAAGAAGGTAGTGCACGGCCCCAAGCAGCAGGTTGGGTCGCCGCTGCGATTCCGGTGCCTCCAGCATCAGTCGCAACACAAAGTCATCCCCGGCAATGTCCGCTGAAATTCGTGCATACAGCGGCGAAGATCCCCGGCACTCGCGCGCGGCAAACGTCGCGAACATGGCCGAAGTGTCTCCAAGTGCAGAGTCTCGCGGCATTACCTTTCTCCGACGTCAGCTGCGGCGCACTGACCGCCGTGGTCTGGAGGAGCGTCGCGAACCTTGGCGACGGCCCGAGCCGGGAATGGGCGGCGCGGACAACATGATATTCTCGAATTGACGGCTCTAGTTCATCTGACCACGGTAACCAGAGGTCTCAACACGGTGCGATGTCCCCAATGTGGCGGCGCCGATCTCAAAGTCACGGACAGCCGCGAAAACGTGGAAAGCGTTCGGCGCAGGCGTGAATGCAACGAGTGCGGGCGGCGATTTACGACTTATGAGCGGATCGAAGTGTTCATGTGTCCGCGTTGCGAGAAAACCGAGTCGCGCATCGTCTCCACCGAGCAGCTCAAGGGCGGCGTCCGGAGAATGCGCGAGTGTCTCGGCTGCGGCAATCGGTACAGCACGTCCGAGCGCCCAGATATGGCGAAGCTTCTGGTCGTAAAGCGGAACGGCCAGCGGGAGGAATTCAACCGCACGAAAATATTCGAAGGTGTAAGACTCGCGTGTCTAAACCGCCCGGTTTCGGCCGAGCAGATAGAGTCGCTCGTTAACACAGTCACCAACAAGCTCATGGAATCTGGCCTGTCCGAGGTGCCCGCCGCACGAATCGGCGATCTGGCGATTGAGGAACTCAGGGGCCTGGACGAAGTCGCATATGTGCGATTCGCATCTGTCTACCGCCGGTTTGAGGACGTCGACAGCCTCGAGGAGATAATTGGCGAGATAAAAGAATATCGCCAAAAGCGCGCGCTGGAGGATATCCAACCGCGGCTTATTCCGGATTAGCCCGATCTTCCACAGGACCGGCTCACACTGGCGATCTGGCAGAGCATAAATAGCCGGACGGCACACTTGGCATCACGTCGATCGGACCGGGTGAAGGTATGGCGGCCACCCGCGCAGGCAGCCGGGTGACGGAACCGGCTCTTGGGGACGGGAGGAAACCGGGGCTAGTAGGCGCCCTTACCCGTCACAACCACCCAAATCGTGCGCCACAGAATGGTGATATCCAGCAACGGCGAGTAATTCTGAATGTAGTAGAGGTCGTACTCGACGTTGTCCTGGAGCGGCCGGTCGCCTCGCCCCTGAATCTGCCACCAACCGGTCATGCCCGGCGGCACCGAGAGCCGCTGGCGCTGCCAGGTTTCGTACTTCTCGACCACCCACGGAACCTCGGGGCGGGGTCCCACGAGGCTCATTTCGCCTCGCAAGACGTTCCAAAGTTGGGGTAGCTCGTCGAGACTCGTTCGACGCAGAAACCGGCCGATCCCGGTGACGCGAGGGTCGTCGGCGCGCTTACGGGGTACACCGTCGACCTCGAGCGCAGTGTCTGAATCACTGTCCATCGTACGGAACTTGAAGATCCAAAATAGGCGGCCGTTTTCACCGACACGTTGCTGGCGGAAGAGTACGGGGCGGCCCTCGAAGACGAGCAGCGCGAGGGCGGACAGGACCATCACTGGAGCGAGAATCACGGCAGCGACGCCGCCCAATACGATATCAAAGGTTCGTTTTACAAAGCTGTCCAATCCCGCGATCACCGGCTCTCTGATTCCGATCAACGGGATTCCCCAAAGGTCCTCGGCGCGAGCCCGGACGCTCACAAGGTTGAACAGATCGGGGACCACCCTGATGCGCACCGGAAGCTTCTGACATACGGCCACGATCTCCCTGATTCGCTCATACGACCTCGCTGGGAGCGCCACGATCACCTCCGCGATATCGCCGCCTCCGACTATGCCTTCCAGATCATCGCAGCCTCCAAGCACCGGGATTCCTTCGACCTCGGTACCGATCTTTTCGGCGTCGTCGTCCACGTATCCGACGATGTGGTAGCCCGTCCAAGGTCGGTTTTGCAGCAACCCCGCAACCTTTTGACCGACGGGTCCGGCTCCCGCGATGATGAGCGGCCGAGCCAGACCTATTCCGAAATTCGACCGTAGCGCGTATCGAAGCACCCATCTCAGATTCACCAGGAATATGAGGTTGAGTATGTAGAAGTAGGCGAAGAGCACGCGGGATAGATACTCGACCTTGCCCACGAATAAGTAAGCAAATAGAAAAAGAAACGCGACCGATATCGCGGGCACGAGCACCCGGAGTTCATCCACGACCGTAAACATTCGCCGCGGATCGTAGACGCGGAAAACGTACAACAGGAACGACCAGATGGCGGCCACGGCGATGTAGTGGCGCCAGGCGATCCACGCCAGCCGCTCACCGTCGCCCAAACCAAGCGGAAGCACGTGCCGGAGCGAATCGGCGAGGTACAGCGCGAAAAGGGTTAGGGCGACATCGGATGCGAAAAGAAGGAAGGTAACCCGGCGGGTGCGGCTAACCAATCACCCGTTCCCCGGCGAGGTCCCGATACAGATTCGCGATCTTATCTACCATTTTCGATCGGCCGAATCTCGATTTAACATCCGCTTTCGCGGCCGAGGCGATCATGGCCGCCATTTCGGGGTGTGTCAATAGTTCGTCAACCTGTGCAGCAATCATATCGGGACTTCCCGGCGGGACGAGAAAACCCGTTCGGCCGTTATCTATGACGTCCTGTGTTCCCACTACATCAGTGGCCACTATCGGAACCCCAGCATCCATCGCCTCCATGATTGTGTACGGCAGACCTTCCCATTTTGATGCGAGTACGAATACATCCATGGCCGGGATCAACCGCCGTGCGCGATTCACATAGCCAAGCAGGCGGACTTCCTCCTCTATCCCCGCAGCCGCCAGCGCCGATTCAACCTGAGATCGCATCTCCCCATCGGACAGCCATGCGAACACGAGCTCTGGTCTGCTCTTCGCGAGGCTGGCGGCGACGGCTATAAGGTCAAACGGGGCCTTTTGAGGGGTGAACCGAGAAATGGTGCCGACAACGGTAGCCCCGGCGTCGATACCGAGTCTGGCTCGCGCATCCGATTGCGACAGGCACTCCGCGTGATCGATGCCGTTCTCAACGAGCTCGGCGCGAGCGGCTGGAATGACTCCATCGTTGATGGCCGCACTATGCTCGCCCTTCGAGAGCGTTACGAGTCGGGAGATGCGGCGGCTATTGAGTTTCTCGAGGAATCTGAACAGCCGCGCGCGCAACGGATCCTCGAAATTCAGATAGTAGAATCCATGCGGCGAGTAAACGAAGCGGGCGCTGGGATCGGCGAGCGCGGCGAATCTTCCGAGGCCGCCGGCTTTCGAACTGTGGGCGTGGATCACGTCGAATCGGCCTCGCCAAACGACCGCTGTCAGCGCTGCGCAAGCGATCGCGTCGCGAACGGGGCTCATCTTGCGAACCATCGGAACCTCGTGTACGCGGATGCCCAAGTCAATCAGATCGTCGACGAACGAAGTATCGCCGTGGGCTTCCGAACGAACGCGAGGACACGCAACCTCAACCTCGAATTCCGCCGGGTCCAGCCCGCCGCACAAGTCCAGCAGGTGACGTTTGGTGCCACCGATGGTGGCCTCCAGAATCTCGAGCACGCGGATGCGTTTCATCTCGTCAAACTGGCTGCGACTCCATCCACCGCATTTCCTGCCGAATTCCCTCCTCGAGGGGAAAAGTCGGCGCGTAGTCGAGAGCTTTTTGGGCGGCCGAGATATCGGCACGGCTGTGGAGTTGTTCGCCGGTAACGGGCGCTGCGGCGGTGCGGCGGATTTTGCGGCCAACGACGTTCTCGATGTCGCTGATGTAGTCATTGAGAGATTTGTGGACGCCACCGCCGATGTTGAGCACGTGGCCGTGATCATCGAGTCGGGACGCGCGGATCACGGCTTCCACCGCGTCGGTTACGTAAGTCACCTCCCGGGTCTGATTGCCGTCGCCGTACACGGTGACGGCCTCATCCCGCAGTAGAGCCTTGATAAAGATGTGAAACGCCATATCAGGGCGCTGCCTCGGTCCGTACAATGTATAAAATCGAAGTGTCGTGACGGGAACGTCGAAGTTGAATCGGTAGGCCTCCGCTAACTTTTCGCACGCGAGTTTCGTCACTGCGTAATAGGACTCGGGCCGAGTAGGCGCCGATTCGGGCGTGGGCAGTGGCGGATTCCGGCCGTAGACGGACGAAGTGGACGCAAGCACCAGCTTCCGGACTCCCGGCGTCGTCCTCAGGGCCTCCAGAATTCGTTGCGTCGCTGTCAGATTGTCATGCTCGTAGGCATCGAAAACGCGTCCCCACCCACCTCTCACGCCGGCCCTAGCGGCCATGTGAAACACATACGTCGCCTCCCGCAAGATCGGCGGAAGATCCAAGTCCACGAGGTCTCCCTCAATCAGGGAAAAGCCGGGGGCGTCCGTCAGAGCCGACAGGTTCCGGCGCTTGATGACCGGCTCATAACTATCGGTCAGAGCGTCGATGCCGACCACGCGATGGCCGGCCGCGAGCAGTTTTTCCGACAAATGGGAGCCGAGGAAGCCAGCCGCCCCGGTTACAACGCTCAGGGGTCCGTTCAAAGAATATGTATCAGTGGGATCTGGTCCATGCTGACACCGTCACCCGTTCAAGATCCGGTCGTAGATATCCGCGATCTTGTCAAGCATCTGCTCCGCCATGAATCGCTGCTCAAACCTCAGCCGGCCCTGGTCTCCCATGTCTTTCGCCATACCACGATCGTCGATAAGGCGTATCAGGGCGGACGCCAATTCCTGAGGATCGTCCGGCCGCACGAGCAATCCCGATTCACCTCCCACGACGACTTCGGGAATACCGCCTACCGTTGTGGCGACGACCGGCCGCCCGGCGCGCATCGCCTCGAGAAACACGATACCGAATCCCTCCCAGCGCGATGACATCGCAAGCACGTTACATGCGGCCATGAGATCCGTCACGTCACGGCGAACCCCCGCGAAGATTACTTTAGCGGCTATTCCAAGGGAGGAGGCCAGGCGCTTGAGGCCCTGCGCGTAGTCGTCGTCGCCGAGCTGCGTCCCTCCCGCCAGAACCAGGCGGGCGGATGGCGAGTGCGCCGATACCGATTTCCAGGCGTGGATCAGCGTCTCGTGCCCCTTTTGAGGATCGAGCCGGGCGACACATAGGACGAGCGGATCGTTCATGCCGATGCCGAATCCGATTCGCGCCCGCACAACGGCGTCCGGGTCCGGCTCACGTATGTCTTCGATGCCGTAGTGCACGACGACCATCTTCGGCCCGGCCAAACGTCCCGCCGTCGTCATGTATTCAGCCACTGATGAGGAAACGGCAATCACGGCGTCGGCCGATCGCGTCAGCACACCATGAATGCGGCCGTAAGCGGGATTCAGCAGCGGCGCCTCGCGGTTGTGTTTTGTACTCACAAGGGGAGGTCCCATGCCAACGCTCCTCACCACCGCCGCCCACATATCGGCCTTCAACAGGTGGGTGTGCACGACGTCGTAGCGCCCGCGGGAGACGTGCCGCGCGAATCGCCAGAGATCGAGCGGCGACGGCGCACCACCCAGGTCAAAAAAATTCACGCGATCGGCACGGTCGCGAACATCAGCGACGAGGTCGGGGTCCTTGAAGTAGGCCACGTCAAACTGATACCTCTCGCCCAGGCCGCGCAACACGGTGAGCAGGTGGTGCTGCGCGCCGCCAATCGCCAGCGACGTAATCACATGAAGGATTCTTGGCCTTCCGGCGGTCAACCGGATGCGGCCCTCAGATAGGAGTCCATCGTCAGCCGGGCTTGGCGCTCAACCGTGAATAGCTTCTCCACTCGGCGACGCCCCGCGGCGCCAAATCGCCGCCTCAAGTCCGGATTCTTAAGCAGGTTCGATAGCCGTTCCGAAAAGGATTCGACATCGAAGGGATCGATCACGTAACCGGTTTCGCCGTGAGCGACGATTTCCGGTCCGCCGCCCAAGGAACTCGATATCACGGGACGGCCCGTGCTCATCGCCTCGATGTTTCCCAGGTTGAACGGATCCGGATATGTGGATGGCGTTACGACCACATCCGCGCTCGTGATGGCCGCCGCAAGGTCGGCTTGGTCGAGCCATCCAGAAATCTCGACGCCGCCGCCGAGACCCAATCGGTTCGCGTACGCAAGCAGCGCAGGTTCGTAACGTGGATTGTCACCCGCGAAGACGACGCGTGGTCGGTCCGCCGGAGTGAGGTTTGCGACCGCATCCAAGAGTGCTTCTGTTCCCTTATAGGCGCTCAAGCGGCCCTGCAGCAGCACGATCGGCGGCTCGGACCGGCTGTTTCCCGCCTGTCGGTCCGAATGTCCGGCAAACGGCCATTCATCGAGAGCCAGCCCGTTGTGAATCGTCTCGATGTCGTGGAATCCATTTAGTTGCAGGCTTCGCCGCATCAGATCGCTGATCGCCAGAATCTTGCGGACCGTTGACCCAATCAACCACCGGATCGCCAAGCGGCGCAGTGGGTTGTAGCGAAACCTCTGGCATCCGACGCATCCGGTCCATCGAGGCTTCAGCTCATTGGGGCCTGATGCGCACGGGAGCCGTTCACAGCAGAACATGAGAAAGTCGTGCGAGGTAAGTACAACCGGAAGGCCGAGTCCCGATGCGACTCGCAGCGACGCGAACGACAAGTGGTGATGCACATTGTGGGCGTGTACGACATCTGGCCGAAAGCTCCGCAACTCCCGACGCACGGAACTTAGAATGCCAGGATTGAGTACGCCAACGAAGTTCCGAAACCGCTCCCTATAGTCGGAGAAGATCCGCACGATCCGCGCGCCGTCGTACTCGCCTATGCCGGTCTGTTCCGCTTCCTGAACGGTGGTGACCACGAGCATTTCGTGGCCTTCCGCCGCAAAATGTCGGGCGAGACGCTGCACGACGATTCCAGCGCCGCCGCGGTTATAGGGCGGATAGAAATCGGCCAGAAGCGCGATTCTCATCCGCGTCGCTTTAGTAAAGATCCAGGCAATGTCTGGCGACTTTCTTCCACGTAAATCGGTTCACGACGTCCTCGCGGGCACTCCGTCCCATTTGCCCGGCAAGCTCGGGGTCGCCAATGAGTCTTGAGATGGCGGTTCGAAGCTCGTCGGCGGAACCAGGAATGACGACGAAACCGGTCTTGCCTTCCAAAACGATCTCCGGCATCCCTCCGGCGTCGGAGCATACGACGGCAGTGCCGCATGCCATTGCCTCCAGGAGCACCAAACCGACCAACTCCGGCAGTTCCCGGCGCCGCCCTTGATAGTCCTCGTACACCGAAGGCAGAACCAGGCACTGTGCGGAAGACAGTTGAGCGATCACCTCATCGTCTCCAGCCGAATTGACGAATTCCACGTTGATGCCCTGGGCGGCCTCTTTCAAGAATCTCAAATACGAAGTGTCGATGGCGCGTCCAACGATCTTCAGCTCCGCGCCTTCCGGAAGTCCGCGGATCAGATGCTCGATGCCTTTGTGGGGCAGTAGCCGTCCGAGGAAAAGCACCCGGCTCCGGATCTTTTCCGCAACCGGTCGATAGCGGTCCGCGTCAACGCCCGCGTAGATGATCTCTTTGCGCCGCCCGACGTATGGCATCGAGGCCGCCGCGAACTCGGATTGTGAAAGCTGCGCGTCGAACCAGCGCCCGATGCGGAGACGGCGGATCAAGTTCGACCCACCGCCGCCGTGGTCCGTAACATAGACGCCTTTCGACGTCAGACGCCCGACGACCGTGGCCAAGGCGCACGACGTCGATCGGAACTGGTGGCAATGAATCACGTCAGCCCAAAGGCAGTGGCGCAGAAAACCGATGTTGATTGGATCGTGGGCCCGTCCGGCGACGCGCCAGCGCTCCCGCTCGACGCGAACTTGCACCCCATCCAGTTGCCGGGCTCTGGACGAGGTCCCAAATGCCACGAGCCGAGTGGACGTGAAGTGGGCCATGCCCTTGGCAAGCTCCAATGCGTAACGCTCAGCTCCGCCGAACAATCCCATTTCGCCGAATAGCCTCGGGACGACGTGGAGGACCTTGGGTCCACTATGCGGAGTGGTGGACGGTCCGATCCGGGTCCTCCTTTACGGCGACGATCAGTTGACCGCCACCCACAGCGTCCGGCTCAACGCGGCTCAACGCGAGTCGGGACAGTGCATGCGCCCAAGACTGGCCCCAGAGTCGCTTCGGCAGAATACTTCTTCGTTCGAGCGCCCGTATTATGTCAAGTACGCGGCGCCCTCCGATCCGAGCGATCATCAGGTTGTCCAGGCGTTCCCAAAGCCGCTGCGACGCCTCTGGAAGCAGATACCGATGCTGTTCGACGGTCATTCCGGCGTCACTCAACAGCGCCTTCCACTCGCCGGCGGAGCGGTAGTGGAAGTGTCCCAACCGCTCGTTGACAGCCTCGACCGACGCCGGGGCGTCGGAGTGGATAAGCAGCTTTTCAAAATGCACGCTCGGCGTTGAGAACACGAAGCTGCCGCCCGGTTTGAGTACCCGTCCAACCTCGCGCAGGACCCCCAGATCGTCGGGAATGTGCTCGAGCACGCAGATATTTACCACGGTGGCGAACGCCTCGCCCGAAAACGGCAGCGCGGTTGCGTCAGCGGTCGTGAGCCCGTTGTATGCGCGGCGGCGGCGCGCGGCCCGAGTCTCCGAATGAACGCGGTCAAGCCCGAACACGGGCCAGTGCGACCGAAGGGCCAAATCGCCTATGTCGCCATTGCCGCAGCCCAGGTCGAGCACGGGAGCTGAAAAGGCCGTTGCCCTCATTTCGAGCAGTTCCAGCGTCCGCCATAGGCAGATGGCGGGCTGATGGAAATGAGTAAGGATCAGGCGCAGAAAAATCTGACGAGCGGACATGCCGACGACGGCGGGTGGAAATCCGACGGTCATCGGCTCTAGCGGGTCACTTTCTCGATTAGTCCGTTCAGACGCTCGGTGTAGGTGTGTCGCCGCAGCACACGCTCTCGTGACCTGGCGGCCACGGCGCCGCGCTCGTCGGGGTTGCTTAGGTAGTAGCTGATGAGCTCGTTCAGCTCGTCGGCGCTCGAATACGTGACCAGATCGTTTGGCGGATCGAATAGATCGTGGAGCGATGGACGATCGTCCACCAGTTGAAAGGCCGCGCATGCCGCCGCCTCAAACGTTCGCATGTTGCAACCGTTGACCATCTGCGGATGGTGCACATTGAGCACGATTTTGCTCGCTCTATACGCCGCGGCAACGCGCCGGGCAGGAAGCAGCGTTCGACCCCGCAGGCAGTTTCTCACCGTGTAATCGGATGGCAGCGCGTCCCAGCCGCGTCCGTAAACCGCCAGATCGACCCCGGTCCTCGCCACCGCCTCGAGCATCTCCACTCTGTGCCAGTTTTCGGGTAGGTGACCCATCTGGTGCCGGGAATCACCCACGAATATGACATCGGCGCCACCGTTCACCTCATCTGCTTCGATCGAATAGGTCTCCGGATCGGCCGCGTGCGGGAGGAACTCAACTCGTTTGGCGCCTTGCCGGCTCACGTCGGGCGCGTAATGGTCGTCAGCGAGGAAAAACCAGTCGTATATGCCCACGCTGCCGATGATGTTCGGAAACCAGAACGGATTGTCACCACACCACTGAACCAGCGGCCCGTCGAATCGAGCTTTCATCATATGGAGAGTCTCGGGGAGGAATACTTCGCCCTTGATGACAAGAACCAAGTCCGGCTCAAACTCGTCAACGCCGTCCAAGAGCCGGACGTTATCCTCCCGCGCCGAATCGAATATCCGCTCCAACGTAAATCGAGACTCGCCGCTCAGACGCCGTCTGACACGGTCGCGGAATCCGATCGGCGCGTTAAGTTCGCGACTGTAGAGGAAAAGGCGAACGTCGTGACCTAGGTCGCGGAACCCGGCGGTCACATACTCGGCCAAGGTCCCCGTATCCCACCATGGGCCTGCAACGAAGATTCTCAACGAACGAACTCTCGCAGGTGCAGGGCTCCCTTCCTTCGCCGTCATGCCGATGGCGTAGGACCGGTCGCAGGAGTACGACGGCGCATACTCAGGGCCTCCAGGCCTTCGCGGCGCAGATTCTTGCCGTCAAGAGCATAGATGGCGGCCGCGTAACCAACCATCAAAATCAATCCGAGCAGGAGTAGCAGCGGAAGGTTCACGGCCAGCGGTCGGAGCACGAAGTATCCGAGCGATCCAGCCAGGATTGCAGCGGCGGCGGGAAACCGCACACTCCGGAATATGTTCAGCCCTAGAAGACTGCGCGAAAGCACCAAAAGATATACGAGCGCGACCGCCTGGCTTCCCACCAGCGCGATGGCGACGGCCTCGAGTCCCAATCCCGCGGCGATCAATAAACCGGCCAGCGCCCACGCGCCCGCGGCCCAGATCCCCGCCACGACGAGGAGCTTGCCGCTGTGTCCGACCGCGTTCAGAACCGGAGTCACGAGACCGTTTATCGGCACCAGCACGGCATTCAACGCGAGTAGATAGAGAACGGGAACGGCCGGAAGCCACGTGTCACCATAGACATACGCCGCGATTTCGTTCGCGAACGCAAACACCAGTGCGAAGATGGGAAACGTGAGCAGACAGTTCCATTTCAGAGCCAGATCCGCCCCCGTCCGCACGGCGTCGATCTCGCGCTGCGCCCGTGAAAACGCCGGCAAACTCACCCTGGCCACCAACTGCGTCAACATCAGCGGCTGCTGCGCGATCTTGTCAGCCCAACTTAGGAATCCAGTGGCGGAGCGGCCGAATGCAGCCGGTCCGAGGATTGGAATCAGACTGTCCTTCACCATGAGCAGCAGGCGCTGGCCCTGGAACTTGGCGCCAAAGTCCACATTCTTGCGCAGGCGTGAGCGATCCAAGGACAATACGGGCCGCCACGGATTGAGGACGATGAGCAATCCGGTCGGAACAACGCTCGCTCCCACATGTGCGATTACAAGTGCCCATGGTCCCGCTCCCGCTACCGCAAGCGTGATTCCGGCAACGTAAAACCAAAGGGTCCCCGAAACGTCTGCCGTGGCCAGGCGTCCAAAACGCAGGTGGCGCTCGAGCATGGCCGCGGGAACGGCGCGGAAGGCGCTGAGCAGGACAGACAGACCGAACGCTCTAATCAACCAGGGGTCCGGCGAACCTTCGTCCAGAGCGTCCAGGATGATCGGGCCGGCGAAAAAGATGAACGCGGCCGCGACGACGACCAGGCCGGCCTGAAGAGTGAATACTGTACGCAGATCGCGTTCTTCAGGCTCGTCCGCCGACTGGATCAGCGACGTCGCGAGCCCCAGGTCGCTGAATTGCTTGATTATCCCGGCCAGAAAGGCCACGGGCACCACCAGCCCGAAAATATCCGGCAGCAAGAGACGGTAGAGCGCAATATCGCCGAGGAAGGCCAGGGCTCTCATGGCGCCTTCGCGCGCGCCGAGTGCGACGATCCCACCGATGGCGCGCCGGCCGAGCCCTGACGGCACGCCGTCGTCAGCCACTTGCGCCCGCGTTGATGTTGTTCAAACCATGGATCGGCGACAAACGTCGATACAGAGCGCCGGACACCAGGGGTCCGATCAACAGCGCCAGCAGAACGACGATTCTGACCACCCAGACGGCATCGCCGACGAACTTGGCATTTTCAACGACGAACCAGGCAATCAAATACCAGATCAGCGTAGGTCTGGATCCGTAGGCGAGGCCCATAGAGAACGGCATAACCAGATACCGCGAGTGGAGGACCGTCAGCGAAAGGGCGAATACCAGCGCCACCCGGAGAAGCGACCTGGGGAGATCGCGATCGGGAATACCCAGGAGAATCGCGGCCGGTACCGCGAATCGCAAGGCCCAATCGAAGCTGCCCTTCAAAATCTCGGGATACGGCTGGCTGGCAAGACGAAAAAGGCCTCGGAGCGATCGTAGACCGTCACCGCGACCCTGGAGGTGACCGAAGACCGCCCACCAGAGTGCCCCCAGGTCTCGGATCGCGTAGGGCAGCACCACAACGACGAAGACGGCTCCGGCGCCGATAAGAAATGATTGAAGCTCACGTCGCCGGTGAAACGCATAGTGCACCGACGCCGCGATAGCCGGGAGCACAAACTCCGTACGAGTCGCCACGGCGAGCGCCCAGAACACCCCGGCGCGCCACCCGACACGCCCGGTCAGGATGGCGAGGAGGGCGAACACGGCTGCAACAGAGGCGCCGTGACCCTGCTGGCTCCCCGCCTCGATGACCCACGGTGAGAAAAGCCACATCGCGGCCACCGCCAAAGACGAAGTGCGCCACAGGCCGTTTTGCCGCGCAATGAGATAGAGAACGACGCCGGCCCCGAGGTCGGCCGCGTAGATCAAGGCCTTGACCGAGTAGAGGTCCGGCTGGCCCGCCTGACGAAACGCCCACATCAAAGGAGCCAGTAGGTAAGGCAAGAGTGGCAAGTGCGCGTACGTGAACTCGCGCTGAGCGACCGTCGCGTAGTAGTCGAAATGGCCTCCCGAAAACATCATGTCGGTGAACGAGTAGAAGTGATCGAGGTCCTCGGTAAGGCTTCGATCGAGTTGCGGCAGGCGGATCGACAGGGCGACCGCGCTCAGCCCGATCATCGCCATCGCGACCAGAATGCGGTGGCCGGCCCGTCCAGAATTCGTGGATGGAAGTTCAGTCATTCAGCCGCTCCGAGGCGGCGGAACGGGGCCGGGTGGAGGCGGCGTCAAGAGCCTCGGCCATCGAGGACCTGCTCGTATATGCGCAGAAGTGATTTGACGGTACTGTCCCAAGTCAACTGCTCCGCGCGACGGCGGCCTCCCTGTCCTAGCCGGTTTGACTCCTCGGGCGAAGAGAACAGCTTATCTATCGCCGCGGATGTGGCCGAAACGTCCCCCTGCGGGACCAGGAGACCGTTCTCACCATGTATCACGGGCTCTTCGGCGCCGGAGTCAGTCGTTCCGATAACCGGGGTTCCACAAGCGTTTGCCTCGAGGTAGACGAGGCCGAATCCGTCAAACGATCGATCGTCGCTCAGGAGATGGGCCACCATTACTGAGCATCTGTGGTACCAGTCGATTTTCTCATCCTCGCTGACCTCCCCGAGGATTTTTACTGCGTCGCCCAGGTTCAACTCGGCGATGAGGGCTTTGATTTCGCCAAGATAGGGTCCCGCTTCCGGCTGGCCGATAATCGCGTAGCTGGCGGTGGGGTGGTTTTCACGCACCCTGGCAAACGCTCGAATCGAAACGTGCAGGCCCTTGCGGCGCTTGACCATTCCCACGGTCAGCAGGCACTTCTCCGCTCTGGCCGGAAGCTGCCGGGCGGGCCAGAAGTCCTTGCTGCGCACACCCAGCGGAACGACCGAAATCCCATCAAGCGGCAGCTGTTCGCGAACGCGCCGCCGCGTGTAGGAACTAATGGCCACCAAATGCGACGCTCGGCGCAGCGAGCGCCGCAGCAGCATTCGCTCCAGCACGGGACGCGTATTCAGCAGGCTATATGAGCCGACCAGCGAAGCTACGTAGGGCGTCCGGATGGGCAGCAAACCCAAGGCCGGCAGATACGGTTCCACGAAGCAGTGGATCAAGTCGCACCCTGCCGCGCCTCGAATCAAAGCGGGCGCGATTCGGACCAACAGCTTCGCGTAGTGGCGGTCCTCGTACATAAAGGATCGAAGATCATGGTGATCGGGATGCTCCGCCAAGTCCGGATACGAGCAAAAGCGACGCGGCGAAAGGATCCTGCAATCCACCCCGGCCGCAATCAGACCTCGCGTTATCTCGGCCGCATAGCGGCCCCATCCCGTTACCGGCTCCAAGGCGTCGGAAACGATGCAGATCTTCAATCGGATTCCTCGGGAACCGATCGCACCGGCCTGCGAACCGAGAAGCGAGATCGAATGCCCACCAGGAGCGCCACCAATCCGGTCGTGACCCCACCGCCGACTCCCAGCCACCGGGCGGGCGTCCAATTTGGAGGGGAGTACGTGAATTCGACAACGTGCGCTCCCGGTTCCAGCGCCACGGCCGCAGCGAACCTGTTCGCGGTTAAATACTTCGCCGGACGGCCGTCGATTCGGGCGGACCATCCGCTGCCAACGTAACTGTTTACGACGAGCAGAGACGGCCGTTCGACCGCCACCCGGTAAGTCCGATTCGTGTCACTCGCCGCCGAATTCGGCTGGCGAACCACAGGATCGCCGCCCCGGCTGACGAAGTCCGGCTCCAAATCCACGAAAACGGTACCGAGCGGGGCTGACGACAGCCCCTCCAGAAAGGCTTCGGCGGATAGCGAAGGATCGTCCAGCCTCCAGCCCTCGGTAACATAGGCGCCGCCCAGCGACCCGGGCACTTCGTAGATCCATACCGTCTGGTCGACTCCGGCCCACTCGGGCAAGTCCACCTCCACGGCAGCCTTGGACGCGCCCAGGGCGGCGTCGAGAGACGTGCCTGAGAGCACTCTGTCGATTCCGTAGGCCGCCAAAACCCGCATGCGATCCCCAAGCAACTCCGCCTTCACGTTTTCCGGCATTATGGGGTCGGAGGCGAAACCCGCGATCGTCGTGCGCTCGCTACCCAGATATGAGAGCAATTCGGCATGCCGCCCGCTCATGAGGTTCTCGTAGCCGTCGATTGAGTCGATTCCCCGGCGCATGGGCAGATTCGGCGTCAGGACCTCACGTAAGAACATGTATTCGATCAAATCTCGCTGGGTTCGATTCAGCCGATCGCCTGTCCCAACCGACAGTTCCCACTTATCGGCCAGCCCACGATATGACAAGACCCGGCCGCCCGATTCAAGCCCGAGCGCTGAGACCGATTTGGGGGGGGTCTTGATCAGCCCGGCGGGCACGGTGTCTATCCCGTGGCCAAGCGATAGGAAGACGTCGGCGGCCAATATCACGCCCGCAGCGCCGACGGCTGCCCGCGGCGACAATTTCCGCCTAATCAACGCCCAAAAGACGCCTGCCGACAGAATCGCGGCCGCCAGCGTGAAAGTGGGAGTCCAACTGGTAAGCGTAAACGCCTTTTGGAGCCTCTGGAAGAAGAGATCGAACGTGGCGTAATACTGTTCGGGCGAACCGTATCGCCCGACGCCGCCAACGACGAATCGGTCGATGGCCCGATTCGCGAGATCGCGGATCGAACCTTCCGCGGCGCTCAGGAAGACGGTCGTGATCACGGTCGCTATGAGCAATATCGCCGCGTACCAGGCCAAAATCCGCGCCATGAGTCTCACGGTGCGTCTGTCCGCGCCTTCTTCACGCAGAGCTTCAAGACCGAACGCGGTGAGAAATGCCATCGCAAAGGACACAAGGATGATGAACCGGCCCGGCTGGCGGAAGAATCCCCATAGAGGAAGCCGGTGCAAAACCTCGAACACCGGCGTGAAACTGCCCAACGCGAGAATCCACGCCACAACGCCCAGTCCGGCCAAGAACACGACCGCCGGCCGCCGCCACTGAAACCGGAGCGCCAACACGATCAGCGGAATGGCCAGAAGCCCTGAGTAGGCGAGTGGCTCCGCGCGAATCTGGTCGCCGAGGACCTTCGGAATCTCGAAACTGGGGTAGATGTAGCCGAGCAGCAGGCTCCAAGGCGAGGCAGAACCTCCCGCGGCGGTGGCGATATCCAGCCCTCCCGCCCGGGTCGATTCCCCGGTGATGGCGAGAACGGGCAGGAGTCGCGGCGCACCCGCGGCAAGAGCGAGGACCAGGGCCGCCACCAGTAGTCCACCTAACCGGATCGCCGGCCGCGGCCCTGACTCTCGATAGATGCCGACGATCCTGAAGATCCCGTAGGCCGCGATCGTGCTTACGAAAATGAGGGCGATCTGGGGGTGACCGGCAATTATTGCCACCGCGATGATCGCCGCCAGCGCCGGAGCGAAGATGAGCCTTCCTCGCGCCAGCTGCTCGGTCGCGAGCAGCCCGGCCGGAAGCACGAAGAAAATGTCGGCATAGTTCAAGAAACGTGACGTTGCGAACACAAACGGCCCGAACATGTACAAGTACGCGGCAACCAGGCCGGGAATCCGTGTCAGACCCCATGTTCGCGCGAGCCAGTAGGCCAACAGCCCGCCCGCCAGCAGTCCGAACGCCGCTTCCGCGTGGTACGCAAGGGGCATGGGCAGCACCGCGAGAAAAAGCCAGGTGATCGGGTAAAACCACCCGAACTCCGAAAACGCCACGGGGAATCCGCCCAGATAGGCGTCGGACCAGAGCGGAATCTCGCCGGCTCGGATCCCCGCCTGTAGGAGCTCGTACCGCGGGCCGTAGCTAAGTAAGAAGTCGAAATCCAGCCAGGCCTGGTCCTCGAATAGCAGCCGCCGATAGAGGACGAGGAGCGGAACCAGGAGGCTCGCAATGACCACCAGAGCGGGCATGCCGGAAAGCCGGAGCGCGGCCGCCCGCAGGCCTGAAATCAAACCAACGTCCTGATGAAATCGGCGACCAGGATGGCTCGGGAATCCCACGAGTAGTCACGCACCATACCGGTGGCATTGGCCGTTATCCGATCCCGGAGCGCGGTGTCATGCGCCACCCTTTTCAGGCCGTCGGCGAGTGCCTGCGGGTTGTCTGGTTCGACAAGATGGACGCAGTCAGCGTCTCCAACGATCTCGCGAACCGCGGGGACATCCGTCGCCACCACCGGTCGGCCCGATGCGAGGTATTCGAACAGCTTCAGCGGCGATGTGAATCTGGCCGAGATGTCCGCCCTGGCTGAGTTCGGAAGCACGGCCACATCGGATGCCGCAAGATAGAGCGCGGCGTCGCGGGCAGGAAGATGATCTACCACGTGGATGCGTTCGTCAGCGTCCGCGAAGGACCGGAGCCGCTTCAAGTCCGGATCGATGCCCCCGACCAGAAACAGTCGCCAGTCCTCGGAGAGATAGCGAGCGCACGCCGCAAGGTCATCCACACCCTTCCACGGGTAAAAGTGGCCCGTGTAGCACGCCACGGAGGAATCCAGGTCAATTCCAATCCGGGACCGGGCTGTGTTCCTGTCGGGCAGACTCGCATAGGCGTCTATGTCGACGCCATCCCGAGCCACGATAACCAAGTCTTCATCAAAGCCGCGCTCCAGATACCAGTCCCGGATATGGTCGGAGATCGCTATTATCCCGTCCGCTCGGCGCGCCGCCCACAGATGCAACCCACGGGCGAATTCCGAACGAGGCAGGGTGTGGATCTCGACAATGAACAGTCTGTTCCGTCCCGTGGACAGGACGTTAAGCACGGTAAGCGTCAACAGATCGCGCGAGTAGATGATGCAGGGAGGAAGGCGCAGGACGTAAAGAAGCGCGGCGAAGCTGAAGGTGACGATCTGAATCACGTGCGCCAACAGCGGCAGCGGGCTGCTCGCCAGCCAGCCCCAGTCGATCGTGACCCGTTTGACGGCGTCGATGCACGGCAATCCCACGAGTCCGAATTTGGCGCGCACGCCATAGTGGTCGAAAACGTCCCCGACTCGCTTCATGGCATCGGTGTTGGCGCGGATCGGATAAACGAGCCGCACACGCTCGAACTTGGTCGAGAAGGCCGCGGCCATGTGCATGATCTGTAAAACGTGGGCGCGCTCGCTGGGAATTCTCACGTTGGCGACCAGCGCCAGCTCCCTGAAAAGGGCCGGTGCGCTCACCGCCGGTAGGTAATCGTGATCTCTCCGGGGATGTCGCCGGGCCGGAAGTGTATCCGGCCGCCGCGGAGAGACCATTCCCAGGACGAATCCACATCGAGGCTCTCGATATCGCCCGGCGAAGCATAGGAAAGCCCGCCGATCGGCGCGTCGATACGAACAACTTCCGTCACAGCGAGCCGGTCGCCGCGGATCTCCAGCCCGCGACGCAGAATCACGTCGGGGAGAGGGGACCCATCCTCAAGGGCGAGACCAGCGCCCAGCACGGCACGTCCGTCCGAGACCTCGACATTCCAATCGCGCCAGTCCCGGGATCGATACCGCGATCCAAGCGCGCCCGCCAGCGCATGACCCAGATCTCGGGCTGCCGCCGCAAGCGCGCGCAATCGCCTCCCGGCTCGCCAGGCGCTGCGGGCCACGTGGGCGCGAAAACGCAGGTCTCGCTGATTCTGGTTGGACCGCAGAAATGCGCGGACCCCGTCTGCGCGTCCCGCCGACCCGGGCGCCTCCCAGGCCGATTCGCACCCGGAGCGTTCCGCGACTTCATTTACCCAGCCGCGTCCGCGGCGGCCGAGATACACGACATCGCCGTGTCCCGCCGAAGCGCCCCAGAGTAGGTTCCGCGGCTCCGGACGCGCGGCAACCAGGGCACACGCATCAGGGGACTCAAGGCGTATCAACCCCGCTTGCGGAAATGTGCGGATAGGTTCACCGCCCAGCAACGCGCCGCCCGCATAGTCGGGCTGAACGTCCGCATATTCAGAGGCGCGCGCCAGCCACGCGATGTCGGCGGTGTGGAAGTGCCTGCACAGGAAACCCGGGTCGCCCTGGGGAACGCCGCGAAATGCGCCGTCATCGTCCTGCGTCTCGAGCAGGCGGGCGCACTTGACGCCGATTTCGTCCAGCGTTCCGTCGCCGCCGCCCAGCAGCGCGAGGGCGTAGATGTCGTAGGGATGGCTTCCGGCTTCGACGGACGATTCCCAAAACCATCGCTTGGCGTCGAGCGCGAGCGGCTTGTAGCCGAGGGGAGTCGTGACACACCGAAGGAAATCGAGTCCGGCGTCGAGCGGCCGCCGAAATTGGTCCAGTTCATCGCACATCGTCAACGCATAGGCCGCGAACGCCAGCACGCGCGACTGGTAGTAAACGCTGACGCCGCCAGCGCCTTCGTGGATCCCGAATTCCTCTGGGCGTGGATGGTACGGAAACGAACCGTCCGGATTCTGCTCGTCCATGGATAGCCGCACCGACTCCAGGACGGCGTCCTTCCATTTGGCGTCGGCCGTCAAACGGAATGCGGTGGCAAGCCCCGCCGCGCCCCATAGCCGCTGGTTTGTCACTTCCTTTGAGACCACGGCCTCGGCGAGATACGAATCGCAGTTTTTCGCCACTGAGTCAGCGATCCGCTCCCTGACGGCCGGAGCTATGTCCGAGTCGAATTGCATCAGAAACGTTGCCAGCGCGTCCGTGCATTCGCCGCCGTCGATCACGTTGTTCGAATTGTTGTCCGGTTCAAGCCGCCCGGGATGGTAGATCCAGCCACCGTGATCCGGATCGCGGACCAGTCGCTCCGCCACGATCAGGGCGCGTGACTCGGCGCGGGACCAATACTCCGCGTCGCCGGTGGCCGCGTGCAGGGCGCAATCGATCACGATCGAGCGCGCTGACCGCCCCGTGTGGTCGATGCGGTGATCGGGGCATATCAGATCGCCTCCGGGGGCGGTATTGGCATGGAGGTAGTCGGAGACTCGAACGAGCGACTCGAGCAATTCCGGACGGAGCCTGCCGGTGAACTGCTTCGCCGCCGGGGCGGCCATCATGTGCGCTCGCCGATCTTGCGAGCGGGCACACCGGCGACCACCGAATAGGGAGCCACGTCGGTAGTGACCACCGATCGAACGGCCACCACGGCGCCGTCGCCTACCGTCACTCCAGGCAATACGACGATCGCCTCCGGGGGCGGTATTGGCATGGAGGTAGTCGGAGACTCGAACGAGCGACTCGAGCAATTCCGGACGGAGCCTGCCGGTGAACTGCTTCGCCGCCGGGGCGGCCATCATGTGCGCTCGCCGATCTTGCGAGCGGGCACACCGGCGACCACCGAATAGGGAGCCACGTCGGTAGTGACCACCGATCGAACGGCCACCACGGCGCCGTCGCCTACCGTCACTCCAGGCAATACGACAACGTCGCTATAGATCATCACGTTGTCGCCGATCTTCACCGGCAGCGTCTTGATCGGTGCTTCCAAGACGGGCATATCGCGACTGGAGGTGTCGTGATCGTGGGTTATGACCTGGCAGTCGCGACCTATGTGCGACCCTGCGCCGATCGACACCGACGCTGAGCAGTCGATCCGGCATCCGGATAGGATCTGAGTGTCGACGCCGACCCGAACTTCGGCGCTCTCGTTTACCCCAAACTCCCTTCCCAGGCGGACGTCGCGCTTGATTTCGCAGCGGTCGCCCAACACGACGATCACGCCGCGTGGATAGTAGAAACGCGGGTGGAGGATTACGTCCCGTCCGATCGAAACTCCAGTGCTTCCCGTAAGGACCGCCGCCCGAAGGCGAGTCACACCGCGGGAGTAGGATGCGGCCCAAGGGAGGTCCGGCAGTTGGAAAATCAGTCGCCCGAGCATCCGGAAAAATATGGCGGTCATCGCTCCGTCATCCCCTGGCGGGCGATTGTTCGGACAATGGCGTAACCCCTCGACAGATATCTTCGAATGCCCTTACAAGGCGGTCCGCGAAACCGGAAAGACCGTGGTTGGATTCGACCGACGCCCTCAGCTCGGCGGCGCAGCGCGCGCGAAGCTCGGGATCGTCCAGCAGACGAGCCAACCGGCCGGCAACTTCCGGCGGATCGTCGCCATCCACGTAAAGCTGTGGGGTGAACGAACCCAATACAGATATGTAAGACGGGTTGTTTGAGACCACCGGCACCCCGGCAAGCAGCGCCTCAAGCCCGTTCTTGTCGAGAGCCGGGGACGTGCGAAACGATACTGAAAGTTGCGCCCGCGCCAAGGTCCGGGGCATTTCATGGGCCGGTACCGCTCCCAGGAACCGGACGCGGTCGGTCAGACCCAATTCCTCGACGCGGTGCCGCACCTCACGCAAGTATTCGTGATCGCTGTCGCGGAACGGTTCACCTGCCACTTCCAGAACGGGTCGGTCCGGGTGATCGCGAAGCGGCGGGCTCCCGAGCGCCTCTACGGCCAGAGCCGTTTGCTTCAGCGGTGTGATGCGCGACGCGTACAGGATCACGGGCGGCTTCGATTCGGAACGTTGGCTTGCGCCGAACGAAGATTCGTCGATGCCGTGTCCCATCACCAGAACCTTCCCGTCCCGCTGAGGATAGCTGTCAGGAGAAGCCGTGACGGCTGCATCCATCAGACGGTGCGCCAGCCGCAGCGACCAAGTGCGGCCATGACTCGCGTACCACATGCAGATCGGAATCTTCGCCAGTTTGGCAAATGGCGCGGACAGCAGAACGTAGTCGGGCACCATGTGGGCGAACACAAGGTCGACGCGACGCGAAAGCAAGCTGCGGGCGAGCTGACGGACCAGTTCAAGGCCCGCCCGCCAGCTTGGATCGCTCGAATTCCGACGCATAGGCAAAACCGATACATTGTCCGGAAGTTCCAGCGACCCGACGCGCCCTGCGACGACCGTGAGGTCCGAAACGCGGTCCGCGATGGCCCGGGCCCAGTCGTGGGCGACCCCCAAGAGCGGGCTGGACCGGTCGAGCTCTTGGGTGATCATCAGGATTCTCAAGCGGCCAGCCTCTTTATATTCCGCGCCGCCAAGTCCCGGTACGCCCGGGCATATCCTTCCAACGTCTTCTCGCGTCCAAAGGGTTTTACGGCCTCCACGCTGAGACGACCCATTATCGCGCCGGATTCGGGATCATCGAGGATGTCGAGAACGGCCGCCGCGATCTCTTGTACATCCCACGACACTATGCGGCCGTTGACCCTGTCCTGGATAACCTCCGGCATCATGCCGACCGGCGTGGACACCACGGGCGTGCCGCAGGCCATGGCCTCCAGGCACACTCGGGGAAGTCCTTCGTTGTATGAAATACAAATCAGGAGCGATGACTCGGCATACGCCTCCGCGACCTCTTCCTGCGAGCCCAGCCAGCCCACGAAGCGAAAGTTCCCCTGGATGGCTGCGGCTGCCAATGATCGCTTGAATCTGCTCTCCTCAGGTCCCTCGCCTATCACCAAGAACCTGGTTTGAGGTCGAATCGTTGCGATGATCCGCGCGGCCTGCGCCAGCAGGTTCAGCCCCTTATTCGGCACGAGCCGCCCGCAATAGACGACGTCCCATCTGCGACTGGCCGACTGCCTGGGAAAAAAGATGTCGAAATCCAGGTATGCGGACGGAAGAGTGATGATTCGGTCCTTTGGCACACCCCACGACGAGAGCAGCGCCGGCATTTCAATCCGGTTCACAACCCGAAACGCTTGGACCTCGGATTGGGCCCACTCGACGTACCAGCGCGTCAGCGACTTGAGGACCCGCTCGCGCAGGTTCGCCGCCCGCGGGTGGCCCGGCACGTGATGGATTTCGGATACGTACGGCACTCCAAATTTCGATTTGACGCTCTGGGCGCCGATACCGTTGTAGAAGAGGCCAAAGTCATGGCTCACAAGCAGCGCGTACGGACGATCGCGGATCAGATCGCCCACCTTGCGCCCGATGTACCGCGGCTGCGATTTCCGGCCGCCGGTTGACGGGTGAACGAAAACGTTGCCGTGGACAACGCGCGGACTTGAACCGGGCGAACGCGGCGTAAGGACGTCAATGCGGCTGAAGTGCGACGCGAGCCCGGCGAGCGTCGTGTGAAACGGTCCGAGCCGCCCCCTGCCAATGTCCCGATCGCCGCTGAGCATCAGGAGGTTTAGGTCGCGCTTCAATCATGACTCCGAGAATCGCCGGTCAAGGCCCATTATGACGTAGCGCCCGTGCCCGACCGTCCGCTTCCGGTCCCCCGGCCACGGAAGGCTCCCGCGGACGAAAGCTAGCGCCAGAAGTACGCTCCCACATTCGCGCCCGCCACGCTCAGCAACCCAAACGTCGAGATGATGAGGCCCGCGCCCGCGAGGCCGAGCGCGACGCCGACGACACGCCATTGGACTGGTATTTCGAATCCGACGACGTACCCCAGGTTCATGAGCTCTCCAGATGTCAGGGTGAATTCGACGCGGTAGGTGCCTTCGGGCTCGCCCCTCAGTTCGCGTGAAAGAGGACGCAGGGCACTGAAATCGGACGTTGACGGCTCGTTGGCATCGACAACGAGACCGTCACTCAGCACATCAGGCTCCTCGGCTCCAAGCCTCTGTATGACGATATCGACAGCGCCCTTCCCTGCGAGCCCGAATATCCGCAGAGTCCGTGCCGGCTCGCCGACGCGCAATCTGACGAACAATGGCGGGCCAGACGATCTGAGACTGATGACTCCGCTCTGAACATGCCAGATTTGTCGATCGCGGACCAAGCTCATCGCCAGCCAGATCGCCAGCGAGACCACGAACAGCACCAGCAGCGGCCGTCCCAGTACCGAATTGAGGGCGGCGACGGGTTCCATCCATTTCGGCACGGAGCGTCCGTGATCCCGCTCCACGACCACGGTCCGATCCATGATGGGATCGGGCGCCCGCCGAACGTCGGATTCGATGGATCGCAGTTCGGCGGAATCGCGCTTGACGCGACGCATTCGATCCTGAAAATCGATATAGGAAGGCGGAGCCTCCTCGACCTGGTCGGCATCGGCCGCGTCCGAATCCTCGCTGGCGGCGAAGAACAAGCGGCCGAGTCGAAGGAACCACCAGCGCCACAGGAATAGGATCGCAACGCTCACCGGCGCCGTTATGGCAAGCGTCACGCCCAGGACTCCGGGATCGGTCCGCAGAATGCGGTCGAGCAACTCGGGATCGTCCCAAAAGTCGCGGTTGGCGAATTGCGAGCGGAGGGTCTGACCCTGCCAGTAAGCCCAGATTGACACTCCGGCTGTGCATAGCGCGAACACAACGATAAAAGCCCCGACGTTGCTCCACGAGGGCTTGGCTCGGCCGACCGCATAGAAGGCGGCAGCCGCCACGATCCCCAACAGGCAAAAACCAACCAACCCCGGCCAGCCGTCACGCAGCAGTGACAATCCGCCGCTCAATCCTTCAGGAATGCTGTCGGCGAGGGCGAGACGTTCGCCGTTTCTTACGAATCGGGCAGTCCCCAATCCCTCGATCGTACTGAAGGGCGCTAGCGCGCTCAGCGCAAGATAAAAGGCTGCTACGGCCAGAGCCAGGGTGCCCGCACCCAGAAGACCAGCGGCCAATCCCGAAAGGAGGGCCGGGGCGGGCCGCCCGGCGAGAATCGCGTCCCGAGTTATTTCAGCGGCCGTTTTACGCCGACTCACGACTACATCCGTCACATCACGTCCTGAAACCGTAGGAGAACCGATCGCGGCAAACCGCCGATCCCGGCCTTCCGCTCAACTTCCAGATTATGCTCTGACGCCATCGTCGCGGGGATGTTCCCGCCGGTTAAATTCGCGGATTAGCGGTCGGTGACGAACTCGCCGCACAAGGCTAGGGTTTCTTTCACGAGGCGCTCCCAGCGGTAGTGTTCCAGCTCGGTCCTCGCCGAAGAAGACAGCCGGTCGCCGAGCGCCGGATCGTCGAGCAGGGAATTCACGGCGTCGACCATCGCTTGGCGGTCGCCGTACTCCACCAGCAACGCGTTCTTCCTATGCTCGAGTATCTCCAGGTTCCCGCCCACCGTCGTGGTGACGATTCTGGCTCCGGCCCACCGCGCCTCGAGCAAGACGTGCGACATTCCCTCATAGCTTGTATTCAAGACGAATATGTCCGCGGCGGCAAGGTAGCTGTAGATATCGGCCTGGGGAACCGCCCCCGTGAAGACCACGGGCGCCTGGATCGTCCGGGCCAGGTCCTCCAATGCGGATCTTTCGGGGCCGTCACCCACCACGACCAGGCCGGCGTCGGAATTGAATTCGAGCGACATGCGTATGAGATCGTCAATCTTTTTCCATGAGTAGAGCCGCGCCACGTTCAGAACGATTGGCCCCTCAACGCCCATCGAACGCCGGATCTCGCCAGCTGGTATTCGTATCGATGGATCGCCGGTCAGAGCATTGTTGATTACCACCACCGCATCCTCCGATACCCCCCAGCCCATCACCAGGCCCTTGAGGTAGAGACTGGGCGCCACGACCTGTGTGGCGAGGCGGCAATAGAACCTCTGCACCAGGCGGACCAGTTCAACCTTCCATTGATATCGTCGAACCTGGAAGTCGTCGATGGTGTCGGAAGTCCACAGCTGACGCGTAGCGTATTCCCAGGCGAAGTCGCCGACGACTTTCAGCAGGCGGGGCCTTCGGGCCGCGGCGCCGGCCACCACCGCCGGAAGCTCAAGGCCGTTGATATACACCAGATCCGACCGCAGGGCCCATAACCACACCCAAACGAAAACGTGGGCGAACCTGATGGGGACGGGCAGCCTGCGGGAAATACGTTTGACCGGGAACCGCTCACTGCTCGCTAAATCTATGTTTTCGGCGCATACCACCGCTCGCACTTCGTGACCCCGGTCGTGAAGTTCCGCCGCGAGCCGCGATATATGAGTGGCCGGCCCGCCGATATCGGGCGGAAACAAATTCGAGACAAAAAGTATGCGCACGAATTCAGGTAGCTGCGGGCGGGCGGGCTGGAGCTAAACCGAATGGACCCGACGCGGGCAATTCGCGGCAGCGGTGGGCGATCCTATCTACGCCGATTCCTTGCGCCACCAGGAGCTGTGCGAATACTCGTCCGTGTGCCGTGGATCGTCGCGTACGAAACCGTCGAATTTCAACAGCGAGTTGTTGCGCAGCGCGACCGAAACGACCTGGCCGTGGAGCGCCATCTTGGCCAGGCGCTCCTCGCTGCCCAGCGTTCCCAATGCGGCCTCGTAGGCGGCCTCCGCATCAGGGTCTTCCAGCAGGACTTCAATGAATCGCTTGGTCGAGAACTTACACCGGGGCAATCCGGCCACAACCCGGTCCACCTCGGGAACTAAAACCGCCCGTGCCTCCGAGACGTCGGGCTCCGTGAATTCGCGCATAGGTGATTCTCATTCGCTTCGGTCAAGAAAGTCCAGGATTACGTCCACGGCTACAGCCCCTGCACTTCCGGCGGAATACTCGATACCAACCCAACGAGAGGCCTGGGTGGTGGGCACCGTAAGAATCGGGCGCAGCGCTCACTAAGCCGTCTCGGTTTTACATAAACGAGCTAATCTGTGACTCTTCAGACCCTCCTCCCTTTCAAACGATTTCCGAAACATCTTGTAATCGTCCAAGTCCGCCTATGAGTCATTTCCGGCCTTGTCAAAGATTGCCGCGGCGTCGTTAATGACACGATGAAGTCGGGCGGCAGCGTTAGCTTTCAGCGACACGAATTTGGACCAGGCGCCCCACAAGGCGGAGAGTTTACGCGGCCTCGCCGGAAGCGGACGAGAGGTTGAATTTACTTCCACAACTTTCACTTGAAGCGTAGGCTGCCGCTAAGGTGACGGCGTAACCTGCGGAATCATCGCCGGCTGGGTAGTCGCTGCAGGAATCGGCGTCACCGTCTGAATCGGCGGATTCGGTGTCAGAAGGAAAAATGAAAAGTTGCCGGAGGGGGTTGTGATAAATGGACCCGAGTTGCCTGGATTACCGACTGACCGAAAACGAACGCGAGGCCTTCGAGCGAGACGGGTATCTCATTTTGGAGGGAATTCTTGAGCCGGACCGGTTGGAGGAGCTGGTCGAGGTCGTCGATCGGCTCCAAAGCGAAGGCAAGCTGTCGCCCCCGGGGGACGCGGGGATCGCGCGACGAACCAACACGCTGAATTTCGTCGGCATGGATCCGAAATTCATCGACATGGTCGACTATCCGAAAACCTTTCCCAAGGCGTGGGGGATACTCGGATGGAACATCTACCTGTACCACTCGCACCTGGCGGTTTCATTCCCGACGGAGGGAGGATTCGATCCAGACGGATCTGCTTTCCATTGGCATCGGGATTCCGGGCGTCTGAATGGCGACATGGAGACGCACCCAGCCCCGCGAATTTCACTGAAAGTTGGGTATTTCCTGACGGACCTGACCGAATCAGGAGGCGGCAACTTCTGGGTCATTCCGGGGAGTCATCTGAAAAAGAGCATTCAGCTGCCGGCAGACGGTCGCGGCCAGCCGGACGGTGCGATGCCGGTATTGGTCGCCCCCGGAGCGGCGGTTATTTTCGATCGCCGTATATGGCACTCCGCCACACCTAATCACTCGTCTATTACCCGCAAGGTCCTCTTTTACGGCTACGGGTATCGCTGGATTCGCACCCGCGATGAAATGACGATTCCCGGCGACCTCTACGAGGCCGCGGATCCGGTCCGCAAGCAGATTCTTGGCCATACGCATAACGGGGAGTTTGGACGCTCCTCGCCTACCGATGACGACGTGCCGTTGAGAGTCTGGTTGCAAGAACACGATCCGGCCGCCGCGGTCGACTAGCGGCGATGGCCAGGCGCTGACGGCGCCGCGGTGGCGCCCCCTAGCCGGTGCCGGCGCCGAGCCATTCATCGGTGTCGCTGGGACGGTAGCCGGCAACGGCGAGTTTGCTTCCAGTGGAACGTCACCGGCGCGCGGTATTCCAAAAATTGCGGTCGCGGTCGGGCGGACTGTCCGGACGGATTCCGGCCCTGACCACCCGGTCCGAATCGTGATCCGCAGCCAGCTTTACACCTGGTCCGAAAGCAGTTCGAGCAAACCGTCCGGATAGAGCGGCGCTTTGCCCGCCCTGAAGTATTCCAGGCGCATCCACCGGAGGTCGAACGTTGTGCCATCGTCCCGGGTGCCGATCATCTCGTCCCTCTCGTAAACGTCGGACCCAGCGAAGTCGGCCTCGTATACGAGCACAATTTCATGGGCCGGACTTCCCTCGAGCTCGAAAATATTTTCGAGCGTCGCCAGATACCGAACATTGACTATCTCGGCCCCAATCTCCTCGCGAATCTCCCGGACGACCGCCGTCTCGCCCAATTCGCCGAACTCCACCCCACCACCAAGCGGGCGGTAAAACGTTTCATTCGCGGAGGAATCTCGAGCCTCGAACACCAGAATCTCCGGACCACGCCGCAAGACGCAGATTGCGATCGGTCGTACTCTTCTGCTCATGTGCTCCCGCAACTCAATGAACGAGCGATAGATCATAGTCGCGGCCACGAAGTCCACATGTGTGAAAATTAGCCGAACGGGAACAGTGGATAACGGAGATCACATGGCCGCGACCGACCGGGACGAAAAGCCCGACACGCCGCCGGCATCAACCGCACCGGGGCGACCCGGCTGGGACGCGTACTTCATTGCGTTAGCCGGTGAAGTCGCCAAACGCAGCAATTGTCGACGGCGGAAGGTGGGCGCAATCGCCGTCAAGGACCGAACGATCATCAGCACCGGCTACAACGGCACACCCTTTGGAGTCCGAAACTGCGACGAGGGGGGCTGTCTCAGGTGCGCGTCATCCACGCCTCCGGGAGAGGGATACGACACCTGCATCTGCGTTCACGCGGAGCAGAACGCGATCGCGCTGGCGGCCAGGCACGGAACGTCGACCGAAGGCGCGGTAATCTACACCACGCTGCGGCCTTGTTTCGGGTGCGCCAAGGAGATGATCCAGGCTGGGATCGGCGCGGTCGTGTACGAGCAGGAGCTGGGCTACGAGCCAGAGCTCGAAGCGGTGTATTCATCGCTCATCCAGGAAGCCGGTCTCAGAATGAGGCAGTTCTCGGCAGAGTAGGCGTCAGGCGGCCTCGGCCAGTCCCTCGCAACAGTCCTGACCCCGCAGGACCCGCCTGGCGGCCTCAAGGTACGGGTCGTCATCGCCCCCGAGGTCGGTCGCGTCCTGCTCGATAAGAAAATCGGGTTCGATGCCCTCCCCTGTGAGATGGGTGCCGCCCGGCGTCTCCCAGATGGCCACCGTGACCCTCACCACGGAATCGTCGCGAAGCTCGTATGGGATCTGCACCGATCCCTTGCCGAACGTGGGTTGTCCCAACAGCTTGCCCCGACCATGATCCTTGATCGCCGCCGCGACGATCTCTGACGCGCTCGCGCTGCCGCCGTTGATGAGGACGACGATGGGAAGATCGAAGGCGGAGCCCCTACCCGAAGATTTGAAATCTATGTCGCCCTCGGTTCGGGATTTCTCCGACACCACAAGTGTGCCTGCGGGGAAAAATTCGCCCGCGACGTCTATCGCCGTACTCAAGAGGCCGCCCGGGTTGTTGCGCAGATCGAGGATAATCCCCTCAGCGCCGTTTGAGCGCAAATCGCGTATCGAATCTCGCAGCTCGTCCGTCGTATTGGCGCCGAAGTTCGAGAGCCGTATGTAGCCGAATTCATCGACGGCCTTGGCGACCACCGAAGGAATGACGATCTCGCCGCGAACGACGCTGACCTCCCTCGATTCGGTTTCGCCCTCACTGCGGATCGTAAGAACCACCGTCGTCCCGGAAGGCCCGCGCACAAGGATCACGAGTTCTTCGAGCGTTTTTCCCTTCGTATCGGCGCCATCCACGGCCAGCACGACGTCGTTGGCTCTCAGCCCAGCCTCTTCGGCGGGCGATCCCGGCAACGGCCGGACGATCTTGAGCAGGCCCTCATCGTCTAGTTCGACGGTGGCGCCGATGCCCTGGAAATGTCCTTCGAGGCGCTCACGGTCTATCTTGGCGCTTTTCGCATCGACCCAGTCGGTATACGCGTCACCGGTGGAGCGCACCATGCCTCGCGTGGCGCCCTCGACCAACTCGCGGGGGTCAAGAGGCCCCTCATAGTAGTTGTTCTGGACCTGATCCCACGCCTCCCAAAAGACCCGCAACTTCTCGACGACCTCCTCGCCAACTTCGGGTTGTGGGGTTATTCCGGCAAACACGTCCACCGTCGGCCCGGCCGCCCCAAAACCGATGCGGTATCCGATGGCGAACGTGCCCGGTATCACGACGAGTGCAATCGCCACCAACGCAAACAGGGTCGTCTTCCGCATCGCGAGGTCCTTAGGTTGGGGATGGTGCGTCTAGGAGCCGGGATTTCGCCCTTAGAGCTGTATGTCAGCGTCCAATTCAAGCTATCACAGGAAGGGGTTTTCCGGGTGAGCGCTTGAAGTTAGGTTGAAGCCTCAGCCAAGAACGCGGCGGGGGTTAGCCTGCCCGCCGTTGACCCTGTACTCGAAATGAAGGTGCGGGCCGGAGGTCCAGCCGGAGAGCCCAACGTAGCCGATTACCTGACCCCGCGCCACGAGCTGTCCGGGGAATACCGGCGGCGGTAGAGTTATGTCCGCGAGATGCGCGTAAAGCGTCTCCTCAGTTGCGCTGTGCGCCAGTATGACGAGCATTCCGTACGAGGCTCGGCGATCACCGGCGAACGCATAGCCCGCGTGAAGAACGACGCCATCCTTCGCCGCAACGACGGGGGTGGCGAGGGGCGCGGCAATGTCGATCCCGACGTGGGGACACTGACCGAAGGTGCAGCCGCCGTACTCCGAGGTGATTATCCCCGTCACGGGCCATATGTAGCCGCCGATGGCTGCAACCGCGGCCGCTCGGCGTCGGGCTTCCTCGAGCAGCCGTTGACGTTCCAGCCGCTCGATTTCCAGCCGTTTCTGGGTTCGCAAATCGGCGATTCTGGCCGAGATGGCGTCCTGCTCCCGCTGAAACGCGTCCACGTCGGCCACAAGCGCGCCCTCGTCGGCCGCGACCCTTTCAATCAGCTCGGTCTGCTCCAACGATCGTGCTTCCAATTCGGCCTTCACGTCCTCCCGCTGTTCCTTGAGGCGCTCCACCTCCGCCTGTTGGGCCTGTATCAGCCGTTTGCGGATTTGGATTTCCTCACCCTTCTCCTCTAGCTCCCGGATTCCGGCGAAGTCCTGCCGAACGACGAGCTGTAGGCTTGCGATCCGGTCCAGCGCCTCGCTGAAAGAGCCGGAGGAAAGTACGAGTTCCAAACCGCTTATCCCGCGATTGGCCTTGTACAAAGCCCGGAGCTTTCCCCCCAGGACCTGCCTTTCAGTATCGAAGTCGGCCGTGAGGGCATCTACCTGACGAGAGTTCTCGAAGATGTCGAGTTCTCGGGTCTCTAGCTGCCGCTGCAGCTCTTGCAGTTTTGTGACTTCGACGTATCGAGATTCTTCGATTATCCGGAGCCGCGACTGCAGGGAGGAACGGCGTGCCCTGGTCGCATTGAGGAAGGCCTGCGTCTCCTCCCTCTTCTCCTGGAGATCGTCGAGTTCGGCCTTCCGTTCCTCGATCTGCTCATCGAATTCGACGGCCCGAATCGTGGACCGGCCGACAAGCAGAGACAGGCCCATGGTTCCAATGCCCAGGGCGGTGCGGATCGTCCGTCGCCGCGATATATCAGCCATCAAAGCCGCCTGTGGCACGGTCGGCTGTAATGCGGCCTTCGTCCAACCGGACGACGCGGCGGCGAAGCCTATCAACCACCTCGCGGTGGTGGGTAGCAACGACAATCGTCACCCCACTTCGGCTGATATCCATGAGCAAATCCATCACCTCGGCCGCTGCGCTTGGACTGAGGCTATCGGTCGGCTCATCCGCGAGCAGGATCTCGGGCCGCGGAACAATCGCACGCGCGATGGCGATCCGGCGGAGCTCACCGCCGGACAACTCATCGGCCCGGCGGTTCGCCAAGTGTGGCAGCCCAACGGTTTTGATGCTGGCCATCGAACGCTCGCGGATATGACGACCAGATTCCCCCGCGATCTTGAGCGGGAGGGCTACGTTGTCGAATACCGTCCGATTCCCCAGTAGCCGCGTGTCCTGAAACACGATTCCGATTTTTCGTCGATACTTTGAGAGACCGCCGTTCGCCGTGGACGATATATCCACGCCACCCACGAGGATCACTCCGCTAGTCGGCCGCTCCTCGGCGGTTACGAGCTTCAGGAACGTCGACTTCCCCGCGCCGTTGGGCCCGACGAGGAACACGAAATCATCTCGCGGGATCGTAAGCGTGAGGTCATGGAGCGCCCAAACCTCCTCGCGATATCTCTTGCAGACATCTTGAAATACGATCACGGCGATTCCGACCTCGAACTACGTTTCCAGATGCCGCCGCACTGAGAAGAATGAGCCGACGCTTCCAACGACCAGACCTACAAGCAGGGTAAATAGCGTTAGGTTCGCCACGAAACCCGTTTCGGTCTGGATCGGCAGGAAAGCCACCAGTGCGTTTAAAGTGGGGCCAATACGCGAATAAGCCACCACAAAAGCTACGACGGCAAGACCAGCCCCCACGAGCCCGATAAACGCCCCTTCGATCACGAAGGGGCCACGGACGAACCAATCAGTCGCGCCGATGAGCTTCATGATCTCGATTTCCTCCCGACGCGAGTAGACGGCCAGGCGAATGGTGTTGAAGATCACGAAGAGCGTCACCGCCCCGAGTGCGATCACTATGACCGATCCCCCGATGCGAGCCAGCCTAGATATGCGGAGCAGTTTTCCCACCACGTCAGCACGGACGAGCACTTGCTCGACTGCCGCGGTATCCGCGCGCATTTCCTCAGCTAGCTCGAGTACCCCGGACGGATCGAGCATTCGAATCTCGACGCTTGCCGGAAACGGGTTGGTTTCGATGACGTCAAGAACTTCCGCAAGGTCCGTAAGGGTCTCGCGGAAGGACTGAGCGGCCTCGGCCCTCGATATGAAATTTACCTGTGCGACGTCGGGACGTGACGATGCGCGGCTTACGAGCGCGTTAACGTCGCTTGGTTTCGCGTCGTCAAGGAGGTAGATGACAAGATTCGTGCGTCGCCCCAGCGTTTCGATCATCTTGTCTAGAGTGTCGTTGATCGCCAGAAACGTGGTGAACACGATCAGCATCACAGCCGTGGTCATGATCGCGGCGAAGCTTGTGAATCGATTTCGCCACATGGCGGCGAACGACGCCCCCACCACGTAGCGCAAAGTTCGGAGACTATTCATCGTAGCCGCCGGACATTTCATCCCGAACAACCCGCCCGTTGTCCAGAGCTATCACGTGGCGCTGCATCCTGTTAACGAGATCTTGATTGTGGGTTGCCACGACGACCGTCGTTCCCTCTTCGTTCACCTTCGCCAGCAGCTGAATGGTCTCCCATCCGGTTTCGAGATCCAGGTTCCCCGTGGGCTCGTCGGCCACCACAACGGGCGCCCGAATCGCGAGGCAGCGAGCGATGGCCACCCTTTGCTGCTCTCCGCCGGATAGTTGATACGGGTAGTAATTCGCCCGATGCGATAGGCCCACGGTGTCGAGCGTTTCGGCCACCCGGTCCCTTCGACCCGCTCCGTACTCGCCGATCACCTTCAACGCGAATTCCACGTTCTCGGTTACGTTCATGTCGGGAAGCAGCTTGAAATCCTGAAAAATCACCCCGATGCGCCGCCGAAGGCCCGGTATCTCGCGGCGGGTCAGCCTTGTGATGTTCATCCCATCGACGAAAATCGATCCGCTCGAAGGCTCCTGATCCTTCGTGAGCAATCTGAGCAACGTGGACTTCCCCGCGCCGCTGGGGCCGACGAGGAATGCAAAATCCCGCTCGGGCACATGAATGCTCACGTTGTCCAGCGCCAGCGCACCCGTCTCGTAGGTCTTGCCTACGTTGTGGAGAACAATCATTGCTATCCCAGATCGGAAATGGCCGCGCTGAAATGGCGGAATTGGGATCTGAGGTGGAGTTCAAGGTGTATTACCAATAACCGCCGCCGGCAAAGCCTACGCCCCGGGACCCCCACCTCCCATCCCGGGTATTGGCTTGGAATCAGCATGAATTTTACCAGCGGCAAGGCCCCTCCAGCAGAAAACTTCTACTCGCGGCGACGAGAAGCGCGAAACTGATGGATTACGAAGCCCACGATCAACAGAATCACTGCGACCGAGCCAATCGCCACGTTTCGCACGACGTCGGGCCTCGGGGGTACCTGAGAAGGCGACGAAGCCACGGGGGGTACCGGGGGGGCTGCAGGGATCGGGACGGTGGCGGTAATCGCGGCAACGGCAGCCGTACTTTCCGCGACCCGGGTGGCCGGCGCCGGGGATGGGGTGGGCGTTTCACCGGAACTCTCGACAACAGCCTTGCCTGGTCTCTCAACCAAGTCAGAAACGGAGTCAACAGTCGGTGTTTCGGCGTCGGTTCGTGCATCCTGACTTTCGACGATGAGACCGATATGCTCAAACCAGAGCGATTCAAGCTCGGTCAGCGAGATACCCAGCGATTTCGCAACAGCTTCGTCATCGGTGACGCCGGACTTGTACACGTCGAGCAACTGTCGCACGGATTCCTTTCCGTATTTCTCGATTACGAACCGCATAAGCGAATTTGACTCCGCGTAGGCCAGTATGGCCCGAGTGTTGTCCGCCGGAAAACTGGCCGTTAAACCTCGCAGCGAAATGATGGATTCGGACTGCACCGCAGCTTCCACGATGCCGTCGTAATCGAACCGCGGCGCGCCGGTAGATTCGATGTAAGTCGCCAGGCCTTCGTGGACCCACGCGGGCGGACCGCTGAACGGATTGCGTGTGATTTGATCCACGACGATATGTGTGAGTTCGTGAGCGATCAGCACGTCCAGCTCGTGAGACATGGATGGGGCGTGGAGAACGATCGTGTTGAATGGGGCAATGGCCTGGCCCGCGGTCCACGGGCTCGTGCCGCCTCCGAGCGCATCGCGCATACGATCGCTTTCAGCGTAGAGAACGATTCGCGTTGATCGCTCCAATTCCACGCCGAAATTCTCCCTGAGCCTCTGTAGCGCCGACGCCGCTGCGGCCAGAGCCTTCCGACCGAACTCTTGACCGCCCTCGTACCACTGTATCTCGACTGGACCATCGCCGATCGTGAGCCATGGGAGCGAGGAATCCTGGTAGATGATCCGCGATGGATCGGTGCGCAATTCCGACCCGTCGCCGAGCCTCACGCGCCAGTAGTATTCGAGTTCGGCTCCGGGCACGAGGGCGCCGAGGATGTCCCAAGTATGGTCGGCGCTCAGCTGGTCGCCGGCGAGTTTCGGCTCGACGTTGGCGAAGATTCTCGATGGCGAACCGGGAAGACCGAAGAAGATCGTCACCTGGACCGGGTCGGCGCCGTCCCATTCAGCCTCCAGGCTGAACCGAACGGTTCGGCCGAAATCCACGTCGGCCGATTGAACGGCATTCTCCAGTACGACCGGCGCCGCGCCATGCGCGACAGCAGGGAGCAGCCACAATATCGAAAGGAGAGCGGCCGCAAGGACCTTGATGCCAATAGCGCTCAATTATTAGCCGGTATCCGAGGCGACAACCTGAGACTGTAAAAAGGCGTGAATGAACGGGTCAAGATCGCCATCGAGCACCCCAACCGTGTCGCTGGTCTCATGCCCCGTTCTTACATCCTTCACCTGCCGATATGGCTGCAATACGTAAGACCGAATCTGATTCCCGAAATCCGCGTTGATATTTTCACCTTTAAGTTCAGCCTTGCGTGCATCGGCCTCGGCCCGTTTAACGTCGGCGACCCGAGCGGTCAAAATTGTCCAAGCGACTTCCCGATTCCGAATCTGGGAGCGCTGATTGCGGCACGTCGCCATCAAGCCCGTGGGGATGTGCGTGACCCGAACCGCCGATTCGGTCTTGTTGACGTGCTGCCCTCCGTGACCGCTCGCCCGAAATGTGTCCACGCGCACCTCGCTGGGATCCAGCTCGTAATCAACATCATCCTCAATAACGGGGAGTACCTCGATCTTCGCGAAAGACGTGTGGCGGCGATTGCCCGCGTCGAAGGGAGAAATGCGAACAAGCCGGTGCACTCCAAACTCGGAGCGCAGGTATCCATAAGCGTATGGACCCGACAATTGGAGCGTGGCGCTTTTAATGCCGGCCTCCTCGCCGGGGGATAGATCGAGCAGTTCGACGTCGTAGCTTCGCTTTTCGCCCCATCGCTGATACATGCGCAGGAGCATCTCCGCCCAGTCCTGCGACTCGGTGCCTCCGGCTCCTGAATGGACTGACAGGATGGCATCGGAACCGTCGAAATCGCCGCCCAGCATCAGCTCGAATCGACGATCCTCAAGCCGCGAACTCACCGCCTCCAGGTGGGATTCGACCTCCTTCAGGAGTCCATCGTCACCGTTCACGATCGATTCGGCGATCTCGGCCAGGTCGCTCGCGTCACCTTCGAGTTCGTCCCAAGCGCTTACCTCATCTTGTACGCGATGCAGCGTCTGCAAGGTATTGCGGGCGGATTTCTGGTCGTCCCAGAATCCGCTGGCGGTGGTTTTTGTCTCTAGGCCTTTGAGTTCGTCACGCTTGGTGACGTGGTCAAAGACGCCCCCTTGTATCCCGGATGGAACGAAGGAGCTCCTCCGCGCGTGAGCGCGCCTCTCTAGCGTCCATGGCACTTCTTGTATTTCTTGCCGCTGCCACACCAGCAGGGCTCGTTCCGTCCCATTTTACGGGACGTTGGAGCGGCCACCGCCACCGCTTCTCGCGCTCGTTTGACAGGCGCCCCGTTCGACTCGCCTCGCTGCGAAGAGAGAACGGTTTCCTTTTCGATGACGGGCTTGGGCGTGAGCCTGAAGAAGCGCACGATGGAGTCGCGGACGACCGTGTCTTGAAGGTCCTTGAAAAGCTGGAAGCCCTGTTTCTTGAATGCTACCAGCGGATCCTGCTGGCCGTAGGCCACGAGTCCTATGCCCTGACGGAGATCCTCAATGGCGGTGAGATGCTCCACCCACAGGAAATCGAGCGTCTGGAGAACGATCCAACGAATGACCTGTGATTCGTTGTCCTCGCCGATCTCGCTGATTTTCTCCTCATAGCGCCGCTCCGCGTCCTCGAGAACCAGCGCGAGAATGGCGTCGGTGTCTTGCTCGACGAGCTGGGCGTGATCCAGCGCGCCACTGGAACCCATGAGCCCGTCGTACGCTTCCGCGAACGCCTCGATCTCCGGCTCGTCGGAATGCCGGCCCAGAGCGTGATGCTCGATCAGCGCGGACAGCTCATCTTCCAGCAATTCGACGAACAGGCCGTCGATCTCGCCCTCGCGAAGATACCGTTCGCGCTGCTCATATACGATGGCTCGTTGGCGATTGATCACATCATCGAATTCGACTACGTGTTTGCGGATGTCGAAGTTGTGCCCTTCCACCTTGCCCTGCGCCGATTCGATGGATCGCGTCACCAGCTTGTGCTCTATCGGTTGATCGTCGGGAAGTCCGAGACGATCCATGATGGCGGCGATCCGCTCCGACTGGAATCTCCGCATGAGTTCGTCCTCCAGTGAGATGAAGAACCGCGACTCTCCTAGATCACCTTGACGTCCCGATCGACCCCTAAGCTGGTTGTCTATGCGCCGCGATTCGTGACGCTCGGTACCGATCACGTACAGCCCGCCGCGATCGGTAACGCCGTCGCCGAGTTTGATGTCGGTACCTCGGCCCGCCATATTGGTGGCGATCGTCACCGCTCCCGGCTCTCCCGCCAGAGCTATGATCGCGGCTTCTTTCTCGTGGTACTTGGCGTTCAGGACCTGATGCTTGACGCCGTGCTTCCGCAGCAGTCCGCTCAAACGTTCCGATATTTCGATGGACGTGGTGCCTACCAGCACGGGTCTGCCGATCTGATTCGCTTCGGCTATCTCGTCCACAACGGCCTCGAACTTCGCCGCCTCGGTCTTGAAGACGTAGTCCGGGTGATCCTCGCGGATCATTGGCATGTGGGTTGGTATCACGTTGACTTCTACGCCATAGATCTTGCGGAGTTCCTCCTCCTCGGTCTTGGCGGTGCCGGTCATCCCGGACAGCTTGTCGTACAGGCGGAAGAAATTCTGAAAAGTGATGGTGGCCAGCGTCTGGCTCTCGTGCTGAACGTTTACGCCCTCTTTGGCCTCGATGGCCTGATGCAAACCCTCGCCGTAGCGGCGGCCGGTCATCAGGCGTCCGGTGAACTCATCGACTATGACGACCTGGGCGCGGGAGTCGCGGCTGTCTAACACCTTGCCGTCCTTTACCAGCACATACTCTTTGCCCCGGTGATAGTGGACCTTGGCGCGAAGTGCCTGTTGCAGGTGGTGGACGAGCTGATAGTTGTCTTCGGAATAGAGGTTCTTGACGCCGAGATCCCTCTCGACCTTGGATATACCTTCCTCGGTCACTGATACCGAGCGCTGCTTGAGGTCGACGGTGAAATGTTTGCCCTCATTGACGCGTCTTACCAAGCGCGCGAAGTCGTAATAGAGCTGGGCCGACTCTTCGGCCTGACCCGAGATGATCAGGGGCGTGCGTGATTCGTCGATGAGGATATTGTCGATCTCGTCAACGATGGCGTAGTTGAGACCGCGCTGAACCCGTTGACTCAGATCATGGACCATGTTGTCCCGCAGGTAATCGAATCCGAACTCGTTGTTCGTGCCGTAGGTAATGTCGCAGGCGTACGCGGCGCGACGATCCTCGGTCGGCATGTCATGAGCTATGACTCCAACCGAAAGTCCGAGTTTTTCGAATATCGGACCCATCCATTCTCGGTCACGTTTCGCCAGGTAGTCATTGACCGTGACGATGTGAACACCATTTCCACCGAGGGCGTTGAGGTAGGCCGCCAGCGGGGCAGCATATGTCTTGCCTTCGCCGGTCTTCATCTCGGCCACCGCGCCTCGATGGAGAACCACACCCCCCATGATCTGAACGTCGAACTGCCGATCGCCGATGGAGCGGACCGTGGCCTCGCGTACCGCGGCAAACGCCTCGGGCAGCAGCTCATCGAGCTCTTCTCCCTTGGCTCGACGGTCCTTAAGTTCACCGGTGAGAGCGCGCAGTTCGCCGTCCGACAGCGCCTGCATGTCGTGCTCTAGTTCGTTGACTTCCGCGACGATGGGCGCGAGCTTTTTGGCGAGCCGCTCCGGGCCGTCGCCCAGATGCTTAATCCAGCTGATCAAGGTATATAGGAGGGAGTGAAAATGCCATGCTCATACCCCGTTCAGATATCGCGGACAGAGCCAGCAAGGGGTCACGTTCGATTATAGACCGGCCCGGAATGGAGGCCGGGATTATGTGCTCTGGTTCAGAAACGCCGGATTCCTTCAATGGCCCTGCATCCGGCGACCGTTCAACAACGGCATCGGCTCCGACCCCGCTGGTACGCGTTCGCTGCGAGGCAGGACTCCACGGCGGCCCAACTCGTGATATAGACGCGATTGGCGGGCGACCGATCCCTAGAAGCCGCTCCGCTTGACTTCGTCGAACCGGCCCAGGTTCCGCGCAAACCGCAGGTTCAGGCGCCCGACCGGACCGTTGCGGTGTTTCGCCACATCGCACACGATATTGACCGGCCCGGCATCGGTTGAATCCGAAGTCTCCGGATAGAGAAATATGACCAAATCCGCATCCTGCTCGATCGATCCGCTCTCCCTAAGGTCGGAGAGGCGTGGGCGGGATTCGGGTCGCTGCTCCACGGCCCGCGATAGCTGGGCGCCGGCCAGGATCGGCACGTTCAGTTCCCGGGCCAGGCCCTTCAGTGATCGTGTGATTTCCGAGATTTCCTGGACCCTGTTTTCCGTCCGGCTTCCCTGCATGAGCTGCAGATAGTCCAGCACGATCATTCCGATGTTGTGCTCGGCCTGCATTCGGCGAGCCTTGCCGCGAAGCTGCATTATCGAAAGCATTGGAGAGTCGTCGATGTATATCGGACTTTCCGACAGCTCGCCGATGGCCCGTCCGATGCGTTGAAAGTCCGTATCCTCCAGGTCGGCATCGCGCAGCTTCCGGGAATCGATCCGGGCCTCGAGACTCACCAGCCTCTGGACTAGTTGCTCGGCTGAGAGTTCCAGCGTGAATATGCCGACGGGCACTTCATTGTTGCGGGCGGCATTCCTGGCAACGTTGAGCAAGAAGGTCGTTTTCCCTATTCCCGTGCGGGCTGCCACGATTACCAGATCGGACCGCTGAAAACCACCCGTGAGGGAATCCAGAGTCTCGAAATTGGTAGGTATCCCACTAAGGACGCCGGGATGCTGATTGCGGAAGTCGAGCTGGTCGAAAAACTCGGTCAGAACCTCGCGTATGGGCACGTATTCACGCGAGTCGGTCTGCCGAGCGATCGAGAAGATGATGCTTTCGGCCGTATCGAGCACCTGGGTCGATTCGGCATCGGCGGTCATCGCCATGCTGGCGATTCGCGATGCCCCGTCGATGATCTCCCGCAGCACGGCCGCGCGACGCACGATATCGGCGTAGTACTCAACGTGGAAGGCGCTTGGGACGTCGTTGGCGACCGAGCTTACATAGACTTCACCACCCACCTCCTCGAGCGCCTCCATGCGTTCGAGCTCTTCGCACACCGTTACCCAGTCCGGCGGTTCGCTGCGTTCGCCCAGCGACTGGATGGCCTGGTACAGGCGCTTATGCGAGTGCCTGTAAAAGTCCTCGGGACGGAGGGCGCCGGAGATCTTGGTATAGCCCTCCGGGTCTATCAGAAGGCTCCCGAGCACTGAGCGCTCGGCCTCGATGTTCTGTGGTGGCAGCCTCTCTACGGCCATGGCAGGGGACCGCGCCTAGGCCTGGGCTTCGACCGATTCGTCCTCTTCAATTTGAGGGTCGGATTCAGCCTCCTGCGGTTCGGCAACGGCTTCGGCCTCCGCTTCGGCCGCCGCTCTTTCAGCCGCCTCGGCCTCCTCGGCGGCCTTCTCGCGAGCCGCCAGCTCAGATTCCTCCAGAATTTCAATCGTGATCGAAGCCTCAAGGCCCTTCATGATTCTCACGGGGAGCATGAATATCCCAAGACTCCGAATCGGCCGCTCGATTTCGATCTTGTGCCTGTCGATCTCGATCCCCAGTTGGTCGAACACCGCCTGGGCGACGTCTTGGTTGGTGACCTCGCCGTGAATGCGGTTTTTCGCGCCGACTTGGGTGCCTATGGTCAGCGTCGCCCCCTGCAATCCCTGGGCGAGTTTCTCCGCCTCGTGGCGATCTCGGATCTCGGTGTTCTTGTCGATCCTATTCTTGAACTCGACGCTGCGCATGACGCTGCGCGTGGCGAGATCGGCCATGCCTTTGGGAATCAAAAAGTTACGGCCGTAACCATCGGGGACCTCGGTTATTTCGCCGATTCGACCGACGTTCTTTACGTCCTGAAGGAGAACTATTTTCATATCAGATAACCATTGGTCATGACGGCGGCCCGACGGTCAACATACGATTGACGCGGGCTAGGTATTCGAGGCCAGCCGCCGAATTCAAGCCGGTCAAGAGTTTAGCGACTTGGCGGCGCATGTCGCTACAGAGACTGCTTCGTCAGCGTTTCCAGGAATTGTTCGTTCGTCTCGGTCTTGCGAATCTGATCCATCATCAGTTCGATGGCACTCTCGTCGCCCACCGCGCTCAGCATCCGGCGAAGGAGCCAAAGCGTCTTGTTGTTGTCCTCATCCAACAGAAGCTCGACGCGCCGGGTACCGGAGCGAAGGACGTCCACCGCAGGGAAGGTGCCGCGCTCGGAAAGCTTTCTATTGAGTATCAGTTCCCAGTTGCCCGTCCCCTTGAACTCTTCATAGATCACTTCATCCATCCGGCTTCCAGTGTCGATGAGACACGACGCGAGCATGGTGAGGCTTCCGCCGCCTTCAATATTGCGGCCCGAGCCAAAGAAGGTCTTCGGCGGCACGAGCGCGGCCGGATCGATTCCGCCTGACAGCGTCTTGCCGCTCGTCGGTACCGAAAGGTTGTAGGCTCTGGAAAGCCGCGTGATGCTGTCCAGAAATACCACGATATTTTTGCCGCTCTCCACCAGCCTTTTGGCCCTGGCGATGGTCATCTCGGCCACCCGGCAATGGCTGTCGGGCGTCTCATCGAAGGTTGAACTGATTACTTCCGCACCGATGGATCGCTGCCAGTCCGTAACTTCTTCCGGACGCTCGCCGATAAGCGCGACGATGATATGCAGGTCGGTGTAACGCTCCAGCAGGCCTTGCGCGACCCTTTTCATCACCTCCGTCTTGCCGGCCTTCGGGGGCGACACGATCAGGCCTCGCTGGCCCCTGCCGATAGGGGCTACAAGGTCGATGATACGGGTCGTCATCTCCTTCTTGTCGTGCTCGAGAACGAGATGCTCATCGGGGAAAATCGGGGTCAGGCGCTCAAAGAGCGGCCTTCCGACCGTGGCTTCCGGATCCATGCTGTTGACCGCCACAACGCGCACGAGTCCCTGATACTTCTCGCCGTTTTTGGGGTTACGTACCTGTCCCGAAACTTCATCGCCGGTCCTCAGGCCAAACCGCCTGATCTGCGACTGTGAAACGTAGATGTCGTCGCGGCTGGGAAGCCAGTGCTGGTCCCGACGAAGGAAGCCGTATCCCTCATCTATTATCTCGAGAATGCCGGTCTGGAAAAGGTCCTGCCCGGCGCCGCCATCAGCACCGTTGACCTCCATGAGCTTCTGGATAAGATCGTCCTTGCTCAAATCCACGACCTCGGGAATCTCCTGATCGGTGGCCATCTTGCGGAGTTCGATTACGTCCTTGGCTTCCAGCGCGACCACCGCCGCGACGGCCACGGGCCGATCATCTTGTCGATAACGCTGTGGAGGATTGGCCCGCGGTCTTGAATAGCGCCGTCTGCTCACGTGATCACTCCGTCGAATCTAGACAAATCGGATTTGGACTCGTCACTCCGCAAGCGGACCTCCTGGCTCGGCCGGCTGGCGCGTGCCCCCTGCTGCGCTGAATCAGCCGACAATTTCACTATCAACGCCAAATCGATGATCGGATCGCTTATTCCCCCGAAAAGCCATGCAATGTTCTGCGTGGATTTCCCGCTATATCCTTTCGGCCGGTAGCGGAGAAAGGCGTGGGGCGGGTGTGCCCAATCGCATTGCACACGCAACCAGTTCAGAATTGGCTACCGATTTGTGAGTTGAAACGGTGTTCCCCAAAAGGAGGCCGCAAACGGCCCCAACGCACTCACTTGGAATGGAAAAGATGTTTGGGACGGGTCCAGAGCCATTCGTCAGAGTCATCGGCTCCACACTCCATAGGCAACATATCACGGTACTTTTTGAGCGTCAAGAAACGCGGACACACCGAACCCCCGGCTCATTGCCGCGCCCTCTCGAGCCGTGCGACGTTGCCGCGGAGGGCGCCGCCGTCCACGTGCGCCGCTGATGATAGGGGTCTTCGGCGGCACATTCGATCCGATTCACGTCGGCCACGTGGCTATCGCCAACGAAGTGGCCGGAGGGTTTAAGATGGACCAGGTGTTGTTCGTTCCGAACTCCCGTTCGCCGTTGCGGCAGACGCCGATCGCGACGGGTCAGGACCGATCTGAAATGTGCAGGCTGGCCACTCGCGAGAATCCAATTTTTTCGGTATCGACAGTGGAAATTGACCGGGACGGACCGTCATACGCCATCGATACCATTGAGATCCTTCGCGAAGCCTATCCCGATGATGAACTGGCCCTAATCGCGGGCATGGACATTGTGGATGAACTCCTGGAGTGGCGCGACTCTTCGAGGCTTCTTGAAAACACCCTGATGATCGTCGTCGAACGGCCTGGATTCGACGAGGCGAAGCTTAGGGACGTTGCGCGCGAACTGGGAGCCGAAGACAGGATATTGCCGCATAGAACGACGCCGTTGGACATTTCGTCCACCGAAATCCGTCGACGTATCAAGGCCGGTCTGGCCTACCGACACCTTCTGCATGACCACGTTTATCAGTACATCGTGCGGCATGGCCTTTACAGAGATCGCTAATCGTCGAAAGGCGAATGCTAAACTCGGCTAGAGGCTGGCGTCACTGATTTCCGGAGGAAGCAATACCAGTTGAATCGGTCGAACTTGCACGTCGCCTCGTGTCCTTTGCGGGCGAACGCAACGCGAGCGCCGTCACCCTGTTGGACATTCACGAGTTGACGACGATCGCGGATTACTTTGTGATCTGCACCGCCACCAGCACCGTACAGATGCGAGCGATCGCCGACGGGGTGCTGGCCGAAACGGAAAGCGAGTTCGGGGTGCGCGGGCGAGTTGAAGGGCAACCGTCCGACGGCTGGATGGCTCTTGATTTCAGTGCCGTTTTGGTGCACGTTTTCCTACCGGAAAGGCGTGACTACTACCAGCTCGAAGAGTTCTGGTCGGATGCGCCGGCGTTAGTTCAAATGGCTTAGCGATGCGTAATTCTCGAGGCGGCCCGATGTCGCGAGGGACTCTGGTGGCATTGGGCATTGCGATAGGTACCATGTTCGGCGTTGGGCTCGGCATCGGCGTCGTGGTTGGCGCCCAGTGGAACCGGATGATTGACTCCTTGCGCAGGCGCGGAGTGCTGCCAAAACGCAAGCACGTACGCTATGGGGCGCTCCAGCAGTAGAACGGCTGATTCAGCCGCCTAGCATGACCACAGTTACCCCAGATCCGCCGTCGCGGGGACCTGCGTCCGAATAGGTTTTCACCAGAGGATGGTCCGCAAGATAGCGGCGGACCGACGCTCGGAGCGCTCCGGTACCGCTTCCGTGAACGATTCTCAGTTCGCGTCGGCTTTCCAGCAAAGCCCGGTCGATGAGCCTGTCGACCTCGTGGGCGGTTTCTTCCGTTCGTATTCCACGAATCTGGGCCTCCAGCGGCGGCATTTCATCCCGATTCGAGCGTCGGCTATCCCGTCGCGGCGTGGGTTTGGTCGAGCGTCCAGGGGTAGATCGCAGATCGCGGGTTGCAACTCTCATTCGAGCAGACCCGACCGCGACCTCCGCCTCCCTGCTAGCAATGTCGACGGACAGCACCTCTCCGGTGCTTTGAATGCCGCTGATCGTCACTCTGTCGCCCGCCCGGAACGCGGTGGCATCGCCGCCATCGTCAACCGCATCCGGTTCGCCGGGGCCTGGCTCATCGAGTTTCTGGGCGAGCGACCGGCCCTTTGACGCCAGTTCAGCGGCCTTGGCACCCTCTTCGCCTCGGCCCGATTTACGCGCCTTTTTTGCCAATGCTTCTATTTCCCGCAGCACGCTCCGCGTCCGACGCCTCGCCAGTCGCCGCTCATCTGCGATCCGCTCGGACGAATCCGCGTGCTCCGCTTCGGCGCGGTCGCGTATCGCCTGCGCCTCTTCCGCCAGGCGCTCGGCCTCCAAACGCAATCTTTCCGCCTCGTCGGCACGATCGCGGATGTCGGAGATCAGACCTTCGCTTTCCCTATGGTCCTGGCCCGCCAGATCCCTGGCCCGCCGCACGATCTCAGGGTCGAGACCCAGCCGCGTCGCGATTTCAGTGGCATTACTTCTGCCCGGCAGGCCCACGCGCACCTCAAACGTAGGGGCCAGGGTTTCAGTGTCAAACTCCACACTTGCGTTCTCAACACGAGGGTCGGAGTAGGCAAAGTTCTTGAGGGCCGCGTAGTGCGTGGTGGCGACCAGCGCAGCCCCATTCTCCAGGAGGCGCTCGACGATCGCCTGAGCCAGCGCCGCGCCCTCGACAGGATCAGTTCCGGCGCCGATCTCGTCGGCCAAGACCAGCGACCCCGCATCCGCGCCCTGCACCATTTCGACCAGATTGCGCATGTGTGACGAAAACGTGCTCAAGCTCTGTTCGATGCTCTGTTCGTCGCCCACATCGGCGAAAATAGACTCGTAGGCGGCGAGGGTCGTGCCGTCGCCCGCCGGAACGTGAAGCCCGCAGGCTGCCATGAGGTGAAGCAGGCCCACGCACTTGAGCGCCACCGTCTTGCCGCCGGTATTCGGCCCGGTGATGAGGAGGGCGCGAAAGCCTCCGCCACCGCTCTCGAGTCGGATATCTATCGGAACCGCGTCGTCGTCAAGCAGCGGGTGACGAGCCCTGACCAGCTCGAACGACGTGTCGGCGGCGATTTCCGGCGCAATGGCGTGTATGTGAATGCCGTATCTGGCCTTCGCCAGCGCAAGGTCCACCGCCGCGATGACCCAGAGATTCTCTCTCGCTTCGCGCGCGACGCTTCCCACACGTCCGGACAACGCCTGCAAGATCCGTTCCTCCTCATTCTTTTCCTCGATCCGGAGCCGCCGCCAATCGTTATTGGCCTCGACCAGTTCCAACGGCTCCATGAAAACCGTGGCCCCGGACGATGAAACGTCATGGACGATCCCTTCGAATTCCGGACGCAGCTCCTGCTTGATTGGGAGCACGTACCGCCCCGAACGCTGGGTGTAGATCGATTCCTGGAGAAACCGGCCGTAGCTGGGCGACGCGACCATCTTCTGCATCCTTCGCAAAAGCCGGTCGTGTACCGCTTTCGACTCGGATCGCAACTGGGCCAAGCGACGGGACGCGGAATCCATGATCGATCCGTCATCATCGATGCTGGCGACGATGGCTTCCAGCGGATCGTGCAGCGGCTCGATGCGACCGACGAGGTCCGCGAGTATCGGCGCCGCGTCGGAAAGACGCCCGAGAGCATTCTTGAGCCGATTTCCGCTCCTTACCGTGTCGGCCACTCGAAGGAGCGCCGTCGGGTCCAGACGCGCCGATTTCTCGGCGGCGTCAAGCTCGGGAGAAATGTCACGCGCGGAGCTGACATTCAGGTTGGGCGCCGCCTCCAGGGCTCGCCGCGCCTGGGAAGTTTCCTCTATGGCAGCGGTTACCGTCTCACGTCCGGTCGCCGGCTCGAGCTGGAGCGCACGGCTGCGGCTGAGCGAGAAGTCCGCGAACTCCGCAAGCCGTTCGAGCACCTTGGGAAGCTCGAGGACACGGAGGGTGTGGATAGGTGTGTTCACCCGGTCATAATAGCTGTGGCCGGCCGCCTGATTTGGAGGCCTAGTCGGTGAGGATTCCTCCGCGAGACCATTGCACCGGGTCCACTGGAACGTTCAGGACCCGGACCTCCCAATGGAGGTGGGCGCCGGTCGACAGCCCGGTGCTGCCAACCGCGCCGACTCGAGTGCCGGTCGCAACGTCGTCGCCCACCTGAGCTTCGATGGCGGAAAGGTGATAGTAGCCGGAAAAGACGCCGCGTCCGTGGTCGATTATCACCGCATTGCCTCGAACTTTGAGAGCATCGGCCCAGACGATCTTGCCATTCTGGGCCGCGAACACAGGGGTACCGGCTCCGGCCGCGATATCGTGGCCGCGATGATAGTCGAATAGCCCTTCTGCCCCATACGTCCTCCGCTCCCCGAACGGCGAGGTCGGCGATCCGGCCGCGGGTATTTCGAAGCGACCGGTCCAGCGCCGTTCGACGTCAAAACCATTGAAGATGGCGTCCAGGATCATTCGCTCCATCTCAACGACCTCCGGCGACAGAAGCTGCTGGACTTCGGGCGATAGTTCAATCTGGGCGGCGGGGTAGTCGGTGGGGACGATGGATACGGCCTGCTCCAATTCCACCGGCGATTCACGGCCGATGAGATTGACCTTCAGCACGTACTCGCCGGGCTCGGCGACGCTCGAGATCGGCAGGATCGCCGAGAGCGCTCCGGAATCACACACGGCCGGCGCCACGGTCGATCCCAACGCCACCGTCGCCGGGCCAACAGCCCCGTGCAGTCGAACGACGACGACGTCGCCCTGGCTGACGATGGACCGACCAAGCTCTATCCGCGCTTCGCCGAGGACCACGTTCACCGCTTCCACCGGGTCGATAGCCGGTTCGGGAATCAGCCCGAATTCCTTGGCCAGGTCTCCCCCATTGGCTAGAACCGCCAAGCCCTTGGGCCCGCCGCCACCATCCACGGTCCAAACCTGAAACACCTGGCGTTGGGCGCGGAGAACCTGCACGGGCCCGAAATCCGCGTATGAGACCGGCAGGCCATAGAGCTCCAGCCACCGCGGCTCCGACTGGAATCGCTGCTGGATGACGGGATTAAGGGTGAGCAGCTTCAGATGGTTGTCCATTATCTTCGCGAAATCGACCGGAATGGCGGGATTGAGACCTGAGTCCTCGATCAGAAAAATATGTGGTGGGGTCTGACGGAAGGCAATCAGTTCCGCGTCCTTTCCGGCGAGGCTAAGTTCATCGAGGGTGTTGAGGAAATTCACGCTGTCGCGGGCGGTGTCCCACTGCAGAATCGCCTTTTGAAACGCCTGCGTGGGAAGTCCTTTGAACATGTACCGGCTCGATACGGGAAAGCCCAGGGTCGCGATCCCGCCCTCTCGCTGAAACGCAGTCCAGAATCTCGCTTCGACATCGTCCGTCACGGCGTAGCCGCGGCCCGTATCGCGGCCAGTTTGCGAATAAAAGTGACCGCCTTCGACGATGAAGTCGTCGCCGCACACTTCGGATGCGGCTCGGACGGGGCCGACGGCGTAAATTGCCGCAAGCAGGATCGCCGAGGCGATCCCGGCAGCCCGGACGAGCGCCGCGCGCATGGATACTTTCAGCTCTAGACGGAGACCTCGGCGCCCACGAGATGGTCGGCGTGCGCTCGAACCTTCGCGGCAGCCTCGATGACGTGCTCCATGCCGTTTCTCGAGTCGAGCAGAGCGTATTGAGGCAACCATATGGTTTCGTTGCGGCAGAGGTATTCCACGTTCGGGCAGGACATGGAATTGTAGTCAACATCCACGACGCCACCGGGATCGCGCGGCCATATCCGCGATAAGTGGCCCTCAGGCTCCCTGAAAAGCGCCTGCTCATGCGCGCCGCGGGGATATCCGAGACTTACCGGGATACCCTCAGCCTTGAGTGCCTCGACGAATTTCTCCCGTGTCAGACCGGCAAACGCTTCCTTCTTGTACTTGAATATGAACAGATGGTGGGAATCACGCGTAACGAACTCGTCCCGCCGTAGGTTTTGAAGGCCTTCAGCCTGACCGATCAATTCAATCAAATACTTCCCGTTTTCGGCGCGGGTGACGGTCTGCTCCTCGAGCCGCGCCAATTGGGATGTAAGCAGAGCGGAATTCAACGCGCCGATACGGAAATTGTGACAAGCGTAGGGGAAGTCCCACTTCGGCCCTGCCCGTAGGCTTCCGCCGCCGGCATCGCCATCGCGCACCGCGAGACCGCCGGTCCAGACATCGTGGTAATCGATGGCGCGGTCATATATTCGGCGATCGTTCGTGAGAATCGCTCCACCCTCGCCCGAGTTGAGGTTCTTGCTGGCCTGAAAGCTGAACGCTCCCACGTCGCCGATCGCGCCGAGCCCGGCATCGTTCCACTTTGCCCCGTGGGCGTGGGCGGCGTCCTCGATTATTCGCAGCCCGTGCTTTCGAGCGATCGCCAATATTGAGGCCATATCGCATGCGAGCCCGCCAAAATGAACTGGCATGATGGCGGCCGTCCGGCTGGTTATCGCAGGCTCGATCTTCTCCGGATCGATGTTGTAGGTTTCGCGGTCCATATCAACGAATATCGGCACCGCTCCGGCGGTCAGAATCGCGGCGGCGCTGGCGATATAGGTGTAGGGGCATACGATCACCTCGTCGCCGGGTTTTATGTCCATGGCGGTCATGCCGATTTCGAGGGCTGCCGTGCCGCTGTTTAGCGCCAGGCAATACTCGGCGCCCTGGTAGGCGGCGAAGTCGCGCTCGAAATCCAGGGCCTGCTTCCCGGACATGCGGCCCCATGTTCCATCGCGCACCACCTTGGCCACCACGTCAACGTCGGCCTCGGTCACCATCGGCCACGACGGATACGGCTCGGCGCGCACGGGGCTTCCGCCCTCGATAGCAAGTTCTGGCAAGTCGATTGCTCCCGGCTTTGGCCCCCAGCTGTATCGGCTAGATTCTAGCCACATTCCTGGCGGGGCACCGACAGCGCTCATGCGAGTCGGCGCCGCAGGATTAGTTAAATGTCGGCACGGCGATGATGCCCGGGAACGGGTGCCAGCGCCGATGCGGCCTCTCGTAAGGGCAATCCTGTCCCGTTCCCCGGGGAACCGCGCGGGGCGACCCCGGGGATTTAGGTCCGGCGAACCTCGCGACTCCTATGGGGTGGGAGTTGGCGACGGGGGACGCGAGGACACAGGCTTCTCCACGGTGAGTTTCACCTCCGAATCGCGAGCGACCTTTGTGCCCGCGGGCGGGCTCTGATCTATTACTCGGGTGTCGGTGGCCCCGGTCGATTCTCGCTCCAGCACCGAGCCTACGATCAAATCGGACGCGAAAAGCTCCGAGAATGCCTGCGAGGGCTCCAGTCCAATCACCCTCGGCACCGTGACCGGCTCCGGCCGGTACACCTTGACGACTATGTCGGATTCGGGGTCCACCAACGCCCCGCCCACGGGCTCCTGTAGAAATACAACGCCGGGGGCGAATCCCGTGGGCGCGTCCACCTCGAATTCGGTGCTGACCTTGAGACCTGCATCGGACGCCCTTTGGACGGCATCCGCCTCCGGCAGCCCCACCAGCGTGGGGATGACCACGCGCTCAGGTCCCTGGCTGACCTCAAGCGTGACCTGTTCACCCTTGGGGAACACGCCACCTGAATCGGGCCTCTGTCCGATAACTTCGCCCGCGGGCCGCTCCTCGTCGAATACGGGCACGGTTACCACCAGGAAGCCGAGGTTCATGAGGGTTTCGCGGGCCTCGTCCGCGGTCTTGCCGACCACGGATGTCAGGAACGCGTTCGCCTCACCACGATTGACGAAAAGCCTGATCCTGTATTGATCCGTGAGGATCGTTCCCGGTTCGGGTTGCTGGCGGATGATTTCCCCCGGCGGGACCTCGGAACTGAATTCGTCGCTGATATCGATCGCCAGTCCGATCCTCTCGGCATCGATCTGGGCTTCCGCCTGCTGGCGCCCCCGGAAATCCGGCGCAGGAAAGGGCTGGCCCGGCACCACCACGCCCGACAGCGGACCTTCGGTGCGCGGATTCCGGACGCCATTGAGGTCAAAAACCGATCGGATTTCTTCAAAGGTTTCCGTCAGCGGAACGAGAGGATTCGCCGTGCGAGGCAGGATCAGCATGAACACGAGTATTCCGACAGCGCTCACCGCAGCTACCATCCACGGACTGATCTTCCTGACCTTGCTTTCCGGGACCGGCCGGTCGGGAAGCGGCAGCCTCTCCCGAGCCACACGAACGGGTCGCCGCGGGGTATCAAGCGATACCCTTGACGCTCGTCGTATGTCGGTCCGACGATTCGCCCGGGTGCGGTCGAGATCGGCTGCGAAGTCGCGCAGGTTGCGATGACGTTTACGCGGCGCGTCCGACGTTGCGCGAGTCAGTACGCGGCGCAGGGCCGGCGGAGTCGGAAGAACCGGAGAGCGACCATTCGGATCGGCGTCCTCCAGCTGAAGCATCATGCGTACCAGATATCCGACCGCGTAGACGCCCGCCCTGACTCCCGGTACTGCTCCCCGCGCCGCCTCTGGAGGGACGGCGGCTTGAAGGTCTGGCAACTCGTCTTCCATGTCGAACAATATCTCCGGCAGGGCCGCCACCAGCCATGGATGGCGAAGCACTATCCCCCGCTTCGGAACCTCGACGACGCACTCGGCGGGAAGCACGGCAACAGGGAGCCCCGCGGACTGAACGTAGGCGACGATTCGAGCTAGTTCGGTGGCTACGTAGAGCGCTCGCTCGGGAGCGATGGCCGAAACCGCGGTCGTTCGTCGATCGGCCGCGGCGCCTTCCAGCTTCTCGGCCAACACGAGCAAACCGTTGTCATCGGTCTGGAAAGCAATTGGGCGTTGAACACCTTCGAAGTCAAGCGTCTCCGACCTGCGAAGGTATTCCATGAGCGCGCGCACCGTATCGCCGGAGTGCTTTCCGAAATCCCAGCGGGCCGCCTCGTATTCTTCCCCGCTTTCGGTATCGATACACGAGTAGAAACGCACCCCTGCGGTGGAGCCGATCTGTTCCCGCAGCGATATACGTTCGATCAGGTTGGATGCTTCGAATGCGGATTGAGTCACGGAGATCAGTTCGGCGCGGCGACCTCGGCATCCGGCTTCACATGCGCGGTGTCGACACCATTGAGCCTCAGCGACACGACCTGCGAGATCCCGTCGGCGGCCATCGATACACCGAACACCGAGTCGGCGGTCTCGATTGTGCCGGGATTGTGCGATATCAAGATGATCTGCATTCGGTTGGAAAAATCCTCCAGCAGGTTTCGAAACCGTACGATGTTCTCGTCGTCGAGAGCTGCGTCGACTTCGTCGAGAACGCAGAATGGACCGGTCCGTGAGTCAATCATGGCAAACAGCAATGCTCCCGATACGAGGGCGCGCTCGCCGCCGGATAGGGCAGCGAGTTGCTGCCGCCGCTTGCCCGGTAGCTGAACATCGATCTCGAGCCCGCTTGTGGCGAGGTGGCCCGGATCGGTTAGGGTCATTCGGGCGCTGCCTCCGCCGACGAGCCGTTTGAAGTATCGCTCGAAGCCTGTGCTGATTCGCTCGAACGCCTCCATGAATTCGCCGCGAACAGCGCTCTCCAGATCCTGCTCCAGTCTTCGCAATTCGGCCGCCGAGCGGTCCATATCGTCGATCTGGTTGTCCAAGTCCTCGAGCCGGATTTTCTCGTCGCTGTACTGTTGCGGAGCCAGCGGGTTCACGGGCCCGATCTCCTCAACTAAGTGGCGCAGATGCTCGATGTCGCCGGCAAGTTCATTTATGGAACCGGCGCGCTTCACGGGTTCAAGATCCTTTTCGCCGTGTTCCTGCTCGGCGCGCTCGCGCAATTCCGTTATACGGTCCAGCGCTGATTCCGTGCGGATCTTGGCGCCGTCGGCCGTACTCTTGACCCGCGCAAGATCCAGTTCGCGGGAGCTGGCGTCGATGGCGGCCCGCTCGCGCTCGACCTCGATCCCGGCCAGCTTGGAACGCAGTTCCTCGACGGACTCTTCCTGGCTCGCAAGGGAAGCGTTCGCATCTATCGCTTCCCTTTCCAGCCGTTCCGATTCCGCGAGCGCCGATTGCATCTGCTCGCGGGCATCGACCACGGCCTTCCGGATCGATTCCAGGTCCTCGCCGCGGGCCGCGATCTCGGCATCCTGCCGCTCGATGCGATCCCGCAGATTGGTCATCCGTTCCCGCTCGATCTCCAGGCGCGCGCCGTGACTTCCGGCCGGCGCCAAATGAGCCTGCGACAAGGCCAGATCGGTTCGCTCCACGGCCTGCTTGGCGGGGCCAATCATCGGCCGAAGCTCCGTCATACGGGACTTGATCTGCTCCCGGCGCTCGCCAATCTCGCTCGACGCATCGTCGGATCGCTCCACAAGCGTCTGCCACCAAGCCATCTGCCGCTCCGCCAGGTTTATTTCTTCCTCGGTCTGCCGCAACTTCGTCTTGGCCTCGGTCACGGCCATCGAGGTAGAGTCGAGATTCGATATCAAATCGTTTTCGGCGCTCATGTCCTGGGCGACGTCAGATCGTGCCTCGGCCTCGGCCCGCTGCAACTCGTCGAGACGGCGTTCCGCGTCTTCCAGCACCGTGCGAGCGGACTCGAGGCGACCCTCAAGATCCGCGCCCGATTCCACCACGCCCGGCCCCACCAAAACCGACCCGTCGCGATCGATCAACTCTCCGGCCAGCGTGACGATGTGGCGGTCGGCGGCCTTGGCGCTCGATGCTCGCAGATCAATGGCCGTGCTCAGCGAGTCGACCACAACAAACGACTCCAGAAGGGAAGCTAGCGCCCCCTCAAAGCCGGGGGCGATGCGGAGCAGTCGATCCAACGTTCCCACAACGCCCGGCCCCTTCGGCGGGCCTCCGCCCAGCAGGCTGCGGCGTTTGCGCGTCTGGAATCCATCGCTGGGACGCAATCGGATTCGATGTGTTTCGTCGTCGGACAGAAAGTCCAACACCGTATCGATATCCCTGGCGTGATCCAGGACGACATCATTGAACATATGACTTATGGACACATCCACGGCGGCGGTCAACTCGGCCGGGACTTCCTCGATCCCCGACCGAACGAGGCCCTTGACGTGGAGGGAATCCGCATTCTCGAGCAGCATGGACGCTCCCAGCCAACCCTCCAAGGCGGCCGCGCTCTGGGCTGACAGGGCTTCCAGCTCCGCATTCGCCCCCGCCACCTCACCTGCGCAGCGAACGACCTCTGACACGGCGGTCTCGAGAATCGAGCGTGACGCGGCGATCTGTCCTGAACCAGCCGAACGGTCAGTTCGCGCCTGCTCCGCCCGAGCTTCAGCATCCGAGACCCCATCTCTCAAGGGCCCGAGGCCCGTCCGGAGCTCGGTCAGGGTCTGGTCGATTTCCGCAAGACCGGTGCGCCCCTTGGCGCTATCCTTCCGAGCCTCCTCGTCACGGGCGACCAGTCCTCGATCTGACTCCTGCAGCCGAGCGATCTCGGAGGCGAGCTTGGTGGCTGCGCGCCGGGCCTCCGCGGCGTCAGTCTGGAGCTGCTGAAGATCGCTGACCGTGGTGGCGCCATCGCCTTCGCTCGCAACGGCGGCCTCGAATCGATTGATTTGAGTCCCGCTCTCCGCCAGCGCCTCGCGATCGCGTTCCACAGTGGCGTCGGCGTTTGCGATAAGCGCGGTTAATTCGTCAAGGCGCTCCGATAGCTCAGCTATCCTCCGATCTTCAAACTCGGCGCTCTGGCGCGCCAGGCGGGAATTCGCCGAGAGTTCGGAGGCCGTAGACCGCGAGTCTTCCGTCGCCGCACGCGCCTTGTTGAGGGACTGCCTGGCTTCCTGCATCGCGCTATCGAAGGAGCGGTCGTCGGTGGAGACGACCTTCGCCTCGAGTTCCGTAAGCTCGGTCGCGGCGTTGTCAGCCGCGACCCTCGCCGACTCCAGCGACGAATTCGCCTGCCATAGCCGGTGCGCAAGGAGCGCGCGCGTATGCCTGCGGAGATCTGTCTCGATGTCGGTGCTGCGTTCGGCGATTTCGGCCTGCAGACGCAAGCTGTCCAGCCTGGGCGCAAGCTCACCGGAGAGGTCCCGGAGCCGTTCAAGATTTCGTTGCGTCCGGTCCAACCGTCTGCGGGCCTCGTCTCGCTTCGCATAGTGGCGCGATACGCCGGCGGCCTCCTCCAGAAGAACGCGACGGTCTTCCGGCTTCAATCGGAGGATTGCGTCGATCTGTCCCTGCCCCACAACGACTTGGCCGTTGACTCCCATGGCCCCGGTCCGAAGCAGGTCCTGGAGGTCGCGCAGGCGCACGGCGGCGCCATTCAGGATGTACTCGTTTTCCCCGGACCGATACGCTCGCCGGGTGACGCTCATCTCCGCGTAATCGAGCGGGAGCCAGCCGTCGGAGTTGTCAAATACGAGCGTTACCTGCGCCATGCCCGCGCGCGCGCGCTTGGGGGTTCCACCGAATATGACTTCCTCCGTACGCTGGACTCTCAGGCTCCGCGAGCTTTGCTCACCGAGGCCCCAGCGAATTGCGTCGGCTATGTTGCTCTTGCCCGCCCCATTCGGACCCACCACCGCCGTGAGCCCCCGGCCAAAGCTGAGCACCGTCTTGCGCGGAAAGCTCTTGAATCCCTGTACCTCGACGCGGCTTAGATACATGGATCAGGTCTTGCCTTCTTGCTCGGCGGCGGCGCGTTCCTCGCGAAGGACTTCGAGAGCCCGTCCCGCGGCCTGCTGCTCAGCGCGCTGCACGCTGGAGCCTTCGCCCATGGCCATGACTCGCCCATTCACCTGGACAACCACCTCGAACAATCGAATGTGGTCCGGACCGGTCACCTGGGTCACTTCGTACGTCGGCGGCTTTCCGAGAGATTCCTGCACGAGCACTTGAAGTTGGGATTTGTTATCCGCGGACGGCCGCATGCCGCCCGGATCCAGCGCCTTCTTCTCCAGCCATGGGCGGAGGACCCGGCCCACAGCTTCTATTCCACCGTCCAGATAGATGGCCCCCAACACCGCCTCGTATGTGCGACCCAAGATCGTGCGCCGCGATCGACCTCGAGAAAGGATGTCGCCACCGCCGATTGCAACGTGTTCGGCGAGGTTGAGATCCTCGGCGCGAAGCGCCAGCGCGTCGAGGTTGACCAATGATGCACGAAGCGCGGTCAGATCGCCCTCGTGAATACGGGGAAATCGCGCGTAAAGAAACTCCGCCACCGCAAGGCCCAGCGCCGCATCGCCCAAGAACTCGAGACGTTCGTTCGAGTCCAGATCCGACAGTTCAGATTCGTTGACCAGCGACCTGTGAACCAGCGCCTGCTTCAGAAGCTCAACATCATTGAAGCGATACCCGAGCCGGGATTGAAGCGAATCCACGTTGACAACGTCAATCATGTTGGGTCACGACCCGAAGCATTGGTGCGGGGTAGCGATATCGCCGGGAAAGAGATCAAATCTCCCGGCTGGTTGGGTGGCGCATACGGCACCGCTCGGACTTAGCCGGATTCTCTTAACTTCGCAACACCTTGGGTAGAGACGAACCTAAGCCTGCTAAGAAGTCGCCCCAACCTTGGCTGGATACACGGCTGTGCACCAGTGGGCGTACTTCAGGTTATTACCCTTGACAATATCGAAGTATAGCTTCATGAGTTTCGCGGTAATCGGCCCGATCTTGCCATTCCCGATCTCGCGATGGTCCACCTCGGCCACGGCCGAAATCTGCGCGCCCGTGCCGCAGAGGAACAGCTCGTCGGCCACGTAGAGTTCCGTCCGGTCCACCGGCCGTTCCACCGTCTCGATGCCCAGCTCGTCCTGGGCGATTTGAATAATCGTGCTGCGGGTGATCCCCTCGAGGATATTCTCCGAGGGAGATGGCGTGATCAAAGTACCGTCACGAACGATGAACAGATTCTCGCCCGAGCCTTCACTGACGTGCCCGTCCGCAGTTAGCATGATCCCCTCATCAAACCCGTTCTCCTCCGCCTCGGTTTTGGCCAGTGACGAGTTCAGATACAGCCCCGTCGCCTTGGCCCGGGCGGGGATGATGTTGTCGTCGATGCGCTGCCACGTCGAAATGCAGCATTTGATCGGCTCATTTACGTCCAGGTAGTCGCCAAACGGGACGGCGAAAAGGAAGAAGTCGTCAGGCAGAAAGACCGTTTCCTCACCCTCTCTGCGAACCATGCTTAGGCCGACGATGGCGCCGCTCTTGTAGACGACCGGGCGGATATATACGTCCGTTTGATACTTGTTGCGCGACACGACGTTGACGGCGATTTCGATTAGTTCGTCCACTGAGTACCTGAGCCTCAGGCGCAGCGTGCGCACCGATCGATGGATCCGCTGGAAATGCTCGGCCGGTCTGAACAGGAAAAGCTGCTCTTTGTCCTCGTTCCAATAGCCCCGGATGCCTTCGAAGCAGCCAGTGCCGTAGTTGAGCGCGTGAGTCTTTATGTTGACGTTCGCATCGGAGGCGTGAACGTACTCGCCTTCAAAGAAAGCCCACTCTTCGGCCAACTGCAAAGCTCCAAGCGCCGCCCGGCGGTCCCTAAGACAAATTCAAGCGCACGGCTAGCGAGCGCCCTCCCAGAATGGTGCGGGATTATACACGTGGGCCCATGGCGTTCTACCGATTACCGGCGCGTCGTCAAGCATCGCCCTCGATACGACCGGTCTCCGTCGAACGGCGCCCCGCGGCGCTGGCTGGGGCTCGTCGCCTACAGAACAGGGCGACGCAGAAAAACTAGGTCGCCGCGCAGATCCCACGACTCATGGAACTCGGCGAAGCCCCACTTTTCGTACAGCGTTCGCGCATACGCGTTCGGGCGGTCGACCCCTATCACAAGGGTCTTCCGGTCGCGATCGCGAGCCTCCTCCGACGCGGCGTCAGTCAATGCACGCGCCACACCGCGACGCCGATACTGCTTCTTGACGAAAAGCGTGTGCAGATAACACTCGGAGCCGCCATCGGCGATGTCCGGGTCGATTCCCGAATAGCGGGTCCAGAACTGCCCAATCAGCCGCCCCTGGTACTCGGCGACGTGGATCACCTGGATGTTTTTGTCCACCTCCTCGAAGTACCGCCTCAGCAGCCGCAGCTGGGTGAATCGCCTGGCAGTGCCCCAAAGCGCGCTCAACTCCTCCGCGTCCGCGACCTTGCCCATGCGCACATGGAACGGCAACGGGTTCGGGAGGAGGTTCTCCGCCTTAGGATCCTTCAGTAATGTCATCGTTTCAATCCCGGCTAATCCTGACGTCGAACCAGCAGACGTCGACCAAGTTTACGGACCGCCCACGCCTGCACGCCCAACATTTGTTGAGCGAAGATCAGAAGAAGAATCGCGAACAACAATTGCAGGGCCTGCCCCGGCAGCGCAAGCGCCAACGTCGAACCCGCTACGCTCGCGGCGATGGCCACCCCGGCTATCGGTGCGGTTACGCGCCAGTCCATATTCCCGAGCCGCCAGCTGGTCAGCGCGGCAGCCAGCGTCGTTGGCACCATGACCAGAAGCGACAACGCCTGAGCCTCGATTTGTGGAAGTCCAAGCAAGATCACGCTGCCCGGCACCAGAACGATTCCTCCGCCTACGCCCAATAGGCCCGCGATGAGACCCGAAGCCGCTCCCAAAGCCGCGGCCACCATAAGCGAGTGCCCCAACGCTGCCCCGCCGTATGGCTCCCCAACCGAAATCAACATTCGCGTGGCCGCCGCTATGAGAAGCAGGGCGAACAGCCGCCGAAGCACTCGCGGATCGAGCCTTCCGGCCAGATTCGCTCCCAGTACTCCAAAGATGACGCCGGTGCCGGCGACTACGCCGGCGATCCCGAAATCGATGGGCGTCGAAACCGCGTACCTGGCCACGGCGCCCGCCGCCGTAAACACGATTACCCACGATGAGTTGCCCTGTGCCTGATGCTGGGAGACGCTCAGCCACGCGACCATAAGCGGGATCAGGATCACGGCGCCGCCGACCCCCGCCACGCCGCTCAGAAAGCCACCCCCAGCCCCGATGATCAGAATCAGCGGCAGCCTTGATACGTTTACGGCGAAATACCTCCCACGGTCGAAGGGTGGACGGCGCAGGCCGGACTATACTCACGGTTTTGCATGGATGGATCAATTTCAACCTCGACCTGCGACGACGCGTTTTGGCACTCGTTCTCAGTGACGTACGCCCGACCGGTTTCATCTGTCGCGTGGATGCTCGCGGGAGCTCACGCGCCAGAGCGGTTTAGGGATCCCTGCGCCCAACGGAGACACGGGTGAACCCACTGCCCGTTGCGCAGGTTCAGGTTGACCGCTCCGACCCGTCAGAACTCATCGAGTCCGAATGGCTTGTAACGAACGGGATCGGAGGATACGCATCGTCCACCGTGGCCGGAATGAATACGCGGCGCTACCACGGACTCCTGGTGGCGGCCACCCAGCCTCCGGCCGGGCGCCGCGTACTGCTTGCCCACTTGGTCGACGAACTTCACGCGGACGGCAAAGTATTCGCCCTTTCCACGAGTGAATACGAAGACGGAACGGTTCATCCCGAGGGATGGAAGCGCCTCTTGGCCTTCAGGTTGGTGGGTACGCGGCCCGTTTTTACGTACCAAGCGGGCGAGCATCGGATCGAGAAGTCGATTTGGATGGACCATGGACGCAATCAGACTTGGATCCGCTACACACACCTCGCCGGTCCCGGCCCTGCAACCCTCCGCCTCCTGCCGCTCGTTACCAATCGCGATTTCCACTCCGAGACGGCTTCGGACCAGGTGCCGTTCACTGGATCGGAACCGGTTGGAGGCTCGATCAGCATCAAGTTCGAAAACCGGCCGTCCTTGGTGCTGGAAGTCGAAGGCGCCGACGTGGAACTCAGCGAGGGTTGGTTCTGGAACGCCGCCCATCGGCGTGAGCGCGCACGGGGGTTCGACTGGGTCGAGGACCTTCTCTCGCCGTGCGTCATTCAGGTCGAGTTGAATCCCGGAAGCAGCATTTCACTATCCGCGTACGTTGGTGATCCCGCCGAGACAACCGCCGATGAGTCCTTGGAGACCTTCGATCGCCGCGCCCGGGAATTGATTGCCCGGTCGCCGGATGCGGGCGATGCGGCGAACCGGCGGCTGGTGCTTGCGGCCGATCAATTCCTTGTAGGTCGCGGCGGGCGCGAAGCCGGCACGGTCATAGCCGGATATCACTGGTTTGGGGATTGGGGCAGGGACACAATGATCGCCCTGCCGGGGCTCGCGTTGAGCACTGGCAGGCCGGAGGTGATGCGGGACATCATCGTGGACTACGCCGGCTACGTAAGCCAAGGAATGCTTCCCAACCGCTTTCCCGATGCGGGCGGCGATCCCGAGTACAACACCGTCGACGCGACGCTGTGGTGGTTTGAGGCGCTGGCAAAGTACCTTCGAGCCTCCGAGGAGTACTCGATCCTCGATTCTGTACTGACCACTATGGTGAGCGTGATCGACTGGCACGTTCGCGGGACCAGGTACGGAATTCGAGTGGACCCCGACGACGGCCTGCTCCTGGCCGGCGAGCACGGCAGCCAGCTCACCTGGATGGATGCCAGGGCGGGCGACTGGGTCGTGACACCGCGAATGGGAAAGCCCGTCGAGGTAAACGCACTGTGGTATTCGGCTCTAAGACTTCTGGAGCGCTGGCTGAGGGTCGCAGGCATGGATTCGGTCAAAACGAGAGCGCTTGCCGATAGGGTCGCGGTCTCGTTCCGCAAGCGGTTTTGGAACCAAGAACTCGGCTATCTCTATGACGTGGTGGACGGCCCCGACGGGAACGACGCGTCGCTTAGGCCTAATCAACTCATCGCTCTATCGGTATCGCATCCCCTGATACACGGGGAACTGGCCCGCTCGATAGTGCGGGCGGCGCGCGACCACCTGCTCACGCCCTTTGGACTTCGAACCCTCTCGCCAACCGACGCCGCTTATGCGGGCTCCTACCGTGGCGGCCCCTTGGAACGGGACGGGGCCTACCACCGGGGCACCGTCTGGCCCTGGCTGATCGGGCCTTTCGTCGACGCCCACATCCATGCGTATGGCAGCGCGGAAGGTTTGCGCGGCGTGCTGGACGATCTCGTCGCTCAGCTAGACCAGGCCGGATTGGGCTCCATAGCCGAGATATTCAGCGGCGATCCTCCCCACACACCTGACGGCTGTATTGCCCAGGCCTGGAGCGTGGCCGAGGTGCTGAGGTCGCGCGCCCGAATCGCGGAGCCGTCGGCTACCTGATCTCGCGCTCACCGGCCAGACCGTTTATGACGTCGAGGAGCGCCTCTTTCTCGTCATCGCTGATCCCCTCATCCGTGAAGCGGTAGTCAGCCTTTCTCACGATCTCATTTAGATGCTTGCGGAGATCCGACCACGAGTTGCGATGAAGCTGGACGAGCGTCTGTAACTTTTCAGCGTTAGCGATGGAGATCGCGGCTGGAAGGTGGATCGCGCAGAGACCGCGGGAGGCCTGAAAGCAATCCCGTACCGAATCTTCGTCCAGGTAGGCGACGAGACCCGTCACGTAGCGCCGCTCAGATTGCCTTTGCTCTTCACATGCCGGACATTCAAGTTCCGGATCCAGCCTCACGGCGGGCGATGGGTGCCTTCCGAACAGGCGGCGAAGCGCGTTTGAAATCGAAAACTTCACGCTGGGCGATCGCGCTTCGTCTAGACGTCCGATCATCTTCTTCAAAATGTCTGCGTACGTGATCGCCACCGCCAATGAGTCCTGCATGTCCAGGAACTGGTGCGCGTGCCTGGTGCAGAAACCGTTGGCAGCCCGGATTCGATCCCGAACAGGAACATCCGTAACGCTTTCCCGACAGTACGCTTCGATGTATCGCCTTACGCTTCGCGCGGCCAGAAAGCACACAGGGCAGCCCGGGCCCCCCAGCGCCTCGAGCAACTCCAGCAGCGTGGGCTCTTTGTTTCGCAGGTCGGTGGCCTGCCAGAAACTCGACGGTCTATCGGTTGGTTTGCGGCCTGTGTAATCGGCCGGAAGCGGCCTCCTGTATTTGCGCATCCTATGGAAGCATAACTCCGCTCCAACGACCGGGCGGCCCGGCGAGCGATCCTCGAGCGACGCTCCAGGGAATCGTTTTCACCACGATATACTCAGCTTGATATCCCGGTTGCTTTGGGATACCTAACCCATGAATACACAGGCGGACGGACGTTGTCGCTAACCCCTGAAGCTCTCGAAAAGCAATACGAGCAGAACTCGCTTCCCCCGGAGGCCGCAGAAATCGCCGGGGTTCGAATCGCGGTATTGCGATCGGCCGAACCGGAGTCGTTCGATCACATCGACAGCAAGTACTACCTCTCTGAACTACTGGGCTTCCCCTGGGAGGACCCGCCAGCGTCCGATTTCGACGCTGACGCGGCTCGGGAGCTGTTCGACCTGGGCGTTTACGGTCCGCGGACCATCCCCGAGGAAACGGCGGAGTATTTCGCGGGAATTTACGGGAAAGGGGCGGCGGTTCCGGTCGCCGAGTGGCCCGTACCAGTGCTCATCGGTCCCGATGGTGTTGGCAAACGTACGCTTGCGCGCAGATTCGGCGAGGCCACCGGACGGCCGGTCGAAATAATCAACCTGCAGCTTACGGAAAACGATTCCGATCTATTCGGAGTAACGAACGACCGGGTCCGTGGCCGTCCAGGCTCGATCGTTCGAGCTCTCAACCGGGCGCGAAGACGCGATGCGATCGTCGTCCTGGCGGGGCTGGACTGGGCCGTCCGAACGTGGCAGGACCATGGCCTCTACCTGATTAAGTTCCTGTTCGACCCCGGCGAACGCCGGCATTTCCGCGACCGGTTCCTGGACGTGGAGATGGACTTGTCACAAACCCTGTTTGTGCTCACGGCATTGCGGCTCGAGTCGCTTCCTCCCGAGGTTGCTCCGCGCCTTTTCCCGGTTGAGTGGGCGGGTTACACAAAGCCCCGCAAGCTCGAATTGGCTTCGTCGTCACTCATCCCCAAGCTGCTGGCCAGGTATTCCTTGAAATCCGAGGACTTTCAGATCATCGACGAAGGCGTCGAATCGATCATCGACGAGTACACGAACGAGGCCGGGGTCGCGTATCTCGAACTCATCCTGGAAGCGCTGTGCCGGAAGGCGGCGACGCTGGCGTCCAGCGGACGGTCCATAACAAGCCCGGTCGATCCTGAGGCAATACGAACGCTGCTCGGGCGTCCGAGGCGCTACCGTGCGGAGACAAAGGTTCTTGTCCGGCCCGGCATGGCCAAGGGCATAGCGCTGTCGCCGGAAGGCGCCTCGATCGAGGTGGCGGAAGTGGCGCTCGTTCCGGGCAGCGAGGGCTTCGGCGCTGCCGGCAATGCCAATGACTCAGTCGTGAGGATGATCGACGTCGCCTACCACTACATCCGATCTCGGATGACCGAAATGGACATCTCAGCCCGACAGCTATACGAATATGCCTATCGCGTGAACATGGTCGGCCTCGCGAACGACGTATCGAGTCAATCGCTGGGACTGGCGGTTGTCGTAGCGTTCCTGTCACAAATCAGGGATAGGCTAGTGGATCCCGAACTGGCACTGATAGGCGAAACCACCCTCAACGGGCGGGTCATTGGGGACTCGGGCTTGCAACACATGCTGCTCGCCGCTCATCGCAACGGGATACGACGCCTTTTGATTCCGAGGGAGACACAGGAAGATCTCGAAGAGCTGCCTCCAACCCTCAGCACCGACATCTCGATCGTTCAAGTGGATGACGCCGAGCAAGCTATTCGCGTAGCCCTCGAGTAACCATTACACGGATAATTAATCTGGAAACCACACTGGAAACCGGCGGCAGGGTGTCTCTCAGGGAGCGAACCGGCTACTAGAGCATGTTTGGCATTGGAGCATTCGAGCTCTTTGCGATCCTCGTGATCGCCATGATAATTCTCGGACCCGACCGGCTCCCCAAGGCCATGGGGACCGTGGGCGGCTGGATCCGGGAACTTCGAAGGCTTACCCGTGAATTCAGGGCTGAGTTCGATGAGGAAATCCGCATGCTCCAGGGAGAGCTGGAGTCCATCCGCGAAGAAGCGGAACTCACTCGCAACGAACTGCTGGAAATTCGCTCGGACATCGAACAATCGATGTCCGGAGTGCAGGAAGACCTCGAGCAGGCGGCAGAGGACATAAAGGAAGAACTGAAGGGGGCCGAGGTGGACCTGCGAGGCGAAACCACCGTGCCAACCAGCGGTATCGCGACGCCAGCGCCGACGCCACAGCTGCCCGCACTCCATGACCAGCCTCTGGCGGGTGTCGCGGTCGCAGATCCGACCGACTCGCTCTTCGAGGCCATAGTGGACACGTTCGCGGCGGATAATGGAAGATCGAGAGCCGCGCCAGGGCCCACCGCCGCTGAGCAGGGCGCGGCCGCGGCGGACATCGCGTCCGAGTGGGAACGAGTTCAGCCAAGTGCACCCACCGAAGAATCCAACTGGCAAGAGCCTGCAGACGCCAGACCGCTTGCTTTCTCCCCACAGAACAATCAGTTCGCGGCTATGTTGAACGCCGTGGTCGAATCCGGCGAGGAGGCGTCCGCGGCCGCGAGGAGCGCCCTTGAGTATCAGGCCGGACTTGACTCCCAGGAGATCGCACACCTGCAGGGCAAAGGACCGGCCGCACTGGCGTTCGCGTGGGCTGCCCAGCGCCAAGCCGTCGTGGACAGCGGCACAGTTGAGATTGACGCGAGCAACGAGCACGAAACCCGCATCCGGCTCCACACATGCCCGTATGGATTGACGGGCCCCGAAGGTCTCCCGGCCTGCGATCTGAGCAACGCCTACGACGACGCTCTGGCGTCGAAGCTCGGTTTGAGCGCCACCTACGAGCAGCGTGTGACCGAAGGGGCGCAACACTGCGAACTGGTGATGAGATACGCGGAAGTCGATGGGGCGGATTCTGAACCGGATGGGCTGGAATCCGTGATCGAGGCGGAGTCGCCGTCCGCCGATGAAGCGGCGTCGGCGGGTGATTCGGCGTCGGATCAGGAGCCTTCAAAGTCGGCGCCCGTAGAGGTCGGAGCGGCGAAAACAGGGTAAGGTTTGGCAATTCGCCACGGTGATGGGAGGAAACCATGAGCGAATCAGCCAAGGTAGCACTGATAACCGGATCCGCGACCGGCGTCGGACGATCCGTCGCATTGCGACTCGCTAGACGGTCGATCGCAGTGGTGGTGAACTACAGCAAGTCCGAAGCCGAGGCCCGCGAGACCGTCGCAGAGATCGAGAAATCGGGCGGCCGAGCGCTACTGCAAAAGGCCGACGTGGCCGATGACGATCAGGTTAGATCGATGATCGAATCGACGATTGAAGAGTTCGGGCGGATCGACTACCTGGTCAACAACGCAGGATTCACGATCCGAGTGCCGCTCGAAGATCTGGACGGCCTGACCGCCGACATGTGGCACCAGCTGCTCGACGTCAACGTTATCGGCGCGTACCAATGTTCAAGGGCCGCGGCGCCCCACATCAAGACGGCGGGTGACGGCGCCATAGTCAATGTGTCGTCGTATTCAGCTTTCAACGGCAAGGGAACTTCCATGGCCTACGCCGCATCCAAGGCCGCGATGATCTCCATGACCAAGTCGCTTGCGGCCGTGCTGGCGCCCGATATTCGAGTCAACGCCGTGGCGCCGGGATTCATCGACACCCGCTGGCACGGGGGCGACGAGGCCCGAAAAGAGGAAACCGCCCGCGCGACGCCGCTTGGTTTTGCCGCCGGTCCCGACAACATCGCGGACGCGGTCGTGCCCTTACTACTTCACAACAGCTTCGTTACCGGGCAGACGTTGGTCGTCGACGGCGGCCGGTCGCTTTAGGTCATTCCGGACCTGGGACATCGGGTCGGCGTGGCCACGATCACACGCAAACAGGCGACATGACGAGCCGGGTACCCGCTGAGCGGCTCATCGAGGCCGGCGCCGGCCTCTTCAGGTCGGCGGGCGTGCCGACCGACGACGCACGGTATGTGGCCGAGACGCTCGTGCAAGCCGACTTACGCGGGCATTTTTCGCATGGTTCGAATCAGATTCCGGGATACCTCGAGGTGCTCGACAAGGGGGACGTTCGGGCGCAGGGCGAGATTGCGGTGCAAACGCGCGGGGCGGGCTTTGCAACCATCGACGGCGGGTTCGCTCTGGGCCAGATTGCATCGAAAGTCGCCATGGAAACGGCCATCGAACTCGCCCGCGAATCCGCCGTGGGCGCCGTCAACGTCAACCGCTCCGCTCACTTCGGAGCGGGCGCCTACTGGGCTCAGATGGCCGCCGACGCGGACATGATTGGATTCGCGACTTCCAACGACGCGGTCACCACCGTCGCGGCTCACGGAAGCATTCAGCCTGGACTCGTCAACGCCGCGTTTTGCTGGGCGATCCCGGCCGGCGAGGAACCCGACATCGTAATCGACATGGGGACGGGCGCGGCGGCGGACGGAAAGCTGAAGCTGGCCGAGCTGCTGGGTGAGAAAATCCCCGTCGGGTGGGCGACCGACGCCGGCGGCCAACCGACCAGTGATCCCGATAGCGTCATGGCCATCCTGCCGTTCGGCGGGCCGAAGGGCTACGCGATAAATATTCTGTGCGACGTGCTCACCGGAATACTCGGCCGCGCGGACGCGAGCACCGTGTCCGTCGGGCGGCCCGTGGCGGAGGGTGGATGGATGAATCACTTCTTCTTGGCGCTCAACATCTCGACCTTCCTTCCCCTGCCTGAGTTCAAGGCCGCCGTGGACAGACAGAGTCGCGCTCTGCGAAAGCTCGGGCGGGCGAAGGGCGTGGACAGGATCTACACACCTGGCGAAAGATCTAGGGAGTCGCGTGAGCGAGCGCTGAGGGAAGGGATTCGCATGCCGGCGGCGATCCTGGCGCGGTTGGCCGGGGTTGGACGCGACCGCGAGATCGACTCTCCTTGGGTACGAGAATGGGCGGATCTGGCCACTTGAGTGAAGTCAACGGCGAGATCGAGAAGATCATCCTTGGCAACGATGTTCGAGGCATCGCGCGACTGCAACCGCATCTGCCCGTTGGCTTCTGTAAACGCGCCGCGGAATTGATCATCAGCAACCGACCGCGCGCGATGCTCGTGACGGGCTATTACGTGAACGGCAAGGCAGAAACCGATGGACCTTCTGGCACGGTTGCCCTCGCGGACGCCCTGCTGCTCATGGACTACGAAGTCGTGCTCGTCACGGACGCCGTGTCGTACGAAGTGGTTCAGGCGCTGGCCCCTCGGCGCGCCGAGTGCGTCGAATTCCCGGCCAAGACCCACCCCGAGGCCCGGGAACTCGCCGCCGCACTGATAGAGCTGTATCGACCCACGGTGATCGGATACATAGAGCGACCCGGCCTTACGGCTGACGGTCTCTACCTGAACATGCGCGGCGTGGACATATCACCTCACTGCGGCATTACGGATTACCTTCTCGATTCCGGAATAGCCTCGTTCGCAGTCGGGGACGGCGGTAACGAGGCGGGAATGGGGAGATACGCGACTCAGCTGCGCAGCGAGGGCATCAACGAGAATCCAAGCGCGACCGCGGCGGATGAACTGGTCGCCGCCAGTGTTTCCAACTGGGGCGCTTACGGAATAGTCGCTTATCTCTCCATGCACCGAGGGCGAGATCTGCTGCCCGAGCTTGAAATCGAATCGGCCCGAATCCGCCGGATCGTCCAGATGGGGGCGGTGGACGGTTTCTCAGGAAAAAACGAGGTGAAGGTGGACGGGCGTCCGCTCGCCGAGAGCCTGGATCTTCTGGGACGCCTTAAGGACTTGGTGGACGACGAACTGGGGTCCTGACGCCAAGCGAGGCATAGCGGAAGCTTACCTAGGAGCCAACGCGAGGCCTACATCGTTCATGCCTGTCCGACCTGGACCTATTCGTTCGTCGCTGCATCGTTCGGTCGGCGCCAGGGTGAAGCCCACCGGCGGTCGGGTGATCGGCGGCCATGGTCGCGAGCATCCGAGTGGAGGGCGACTTGGCCAGATCGCCCTCCCCGCGCTGATTGGCGCCCTTCTGATTTTCATGTTGGGATGTCAGTCGTCCGGCACGATCGACCCCGATTTCACCGCAAGTTCGCCGCGACCCGAGATACTCGCGGCGGTGCTTGATGTGATTGACGGCGACACGATTGAAGTCGAGATCGACGGGCGCGCCGAACGGGTTCGGTACATTGGCATGGACACGCCCGAGATCGGGGAGCGCTGCGCCGCCGAAGCAACCGACGCCAACGGGTCATTCGTAAGCGGAACGGACGTAAGACTCGTCCCTGACGCGGAGGATAGGGATATCTACGGGCGGCTGCTGCGATACGTCTATGCGGGCGATCGGTTCGTGAATCTCAGCTTGGTCGAGGCCGGACTGGCTCGCCCGCTTAGGATCTTGCCGAACGACGCCCACTCCCAGGAGATGACCAGCGCCGCCTCGACCGCCAGAAAAAACGGCACGGGCTGCCTGTGGGACCCGGACCTCATCGCCGCGGAAAAGCGCGCACTCGAACAAGCCACACCGAGTCCCACACCGGCTGAAAGAATCATCGTCGAGCGGTTCAACTACAACGCCGGAGGCAACGACGCCGATAACTTGAACGATGAGTATGTGATCATGATCAACCTCGGAGAGGATCTTCAGATCGAGGGCTGGACCGTGGGCGACCGTGCAGGCCACCTGTATCGTTTCCGGTCGCATAAGTGGCGCACCGGCACGCGGATAACCCTGCGAACCGGCCCGGGCTTCAGCCAGGGCGGCGTTTTCCACTGGGATTCGGGATTACCAATCTGGAACAACGATGGCGATGAGCTCATCCTTCTCGACGACACGGGCAGGACGATTCTCGTCTACGCTTACGGCGGTTAGTCACGTGAGTTCTGAAGCTGGCGTGTTAGGACATAACTCGGGATTTGGTCACGGTCTCGCGATCGAGCCCGGGAAGGATCGACAAGAAATGGGCGAATGCGCATAGGCTCTTCATCCAACGCGACCGCGATTGGACGATCCGCGGCAACGCCTCCGATCGGCGATCGAGTTTGATTTTCCGCAGAATGATCCGGGCGGCTCGTCTCGAGTCCGCTTTCTACGCCGAGATCGCCGATGACGGAACGGCCACGAACGAAGCGCTGCTCGTGGTGATTCTCTATGGCCTTGCCAACGGATTGGGTCAGCTTGGGCAGCCGTCTGGCGAGCTGATAAATGGGCTCGTGAGGGGACTCTTGATAGGTCTTTCGGCGTGGGTGCTGTGGTCCGCCATCGCCTATTTCGTAGCTACGCGCGTGTTCAAGGCAAGGGGAAACTTCGGCGCCGTATTGCGTTGCGCCGGGTTCGCGTTCTCGCCCGGGGTTCTCCTGATCTTTCTCTTCGTGCCGGTAATTGGCGTGGCGATCTTCCTGGCGGCGTACGGACTTATGCTATTCGCCGGTGTGTACGCGATGCGGAATGCGCTGAAGATCCGAACCGCTGAAGCCGTGTCCACAAACGTCATCAGCGGCGTGGCGGTGCTCGTGGTCATATCGATCGAGGCGCAGTTCCTTCCGTAGGCAACCGCGCGCCGGTAGCGGGGACCGCAAGAGCGCCTTGAACGGTGGGCGTGACAGGACTCGAACCTGTGACCTCACGGATGTGAACCGTGCGCTCTAACCAGCTGAGCTACACGCCCGGGGTCGGATTTTCGAGTATATCGCTCCGACCGCGGCCCGATCGTGCGCGCAGAACCGGCGCCTACTCCACCTCGGGCCAGTCGAGCATCTGCACCGTGACGCTCTCGCCGGCGGCTACGCCGCCCCGATCCTCAAGGATTATCGCAAGGCCGTCGGCCTTGGCCATTGAAGACATGATCCCGGATCCCTGTTCGCCGGTCGGCCAGCATTCATAGCCCGCGCCAGCGCGATCCACCCGCACCCTGGCGAAGATGCGCCGTCCGCGCTTGCCCTTGATGCCCTGCCTGAGCACGGCCTCGACAGTCGGCTTGCGAAGCTTCGTGAATCCGAGCATTTTGCGGACGGCCGGGCGCCCAAACTGTTCGAATACGACGAGACCTGAAACGGGGTTCCCGGGCAGACCCAATATTGGAATGCCGTCGAACTTGCCGAACACAAGCGGTTTCCCCGGCCGCATCGCGATCTGCCAGAAATCGACCGTGCCCGAGCCGCCGACGACGTTTTTCACCAGGTCGTAATCGCCCATCGACACGCCGCCGATGGTCAGAATCAAATCTGCGGTCTCGGCCGCCAGCTTCAGGTTCTCCTGGACGTCGGCCAAAACATCCGGAACGATCCGCCAGCGGCGAGCATCGCCTCCGTGCTTCCGTACAAGCGCTTCAAGGGCCCAGGCGTGGCTGTTGCGGACCATCCCCGGCGAGATGGGCTCCCCCACATCGATGATCTCATCGCCCGTCGGAATTATCGCCACCACCGGCCGCCGATGAACTGGAACGCTATCGACGCTGATTGAAGCCAGCACGCCAATGGCGCCCGGTCTCAGTTCGGTTCCGCGTGCTATCGCGACCTGGCCCTTCGCTATGTCCTCGGCCGCCCGGCGGACGTTCTCCCCTTCAGCCTCGACCTCCACCACGTTGACGAAGGCGCGATCCTGATCCGACTCACCGCGCGGATCGGTGCCAAACTTGCCCCAGTCCTCCCGGTCCGTTGACTCGAAACCAACCACGGTGTCAGCCCCGGTCGGGACCGGAGCCCCGGTCATTATCCGGACGGCCTGTCCAGGCCCGACGCTCGCGTCGGGGACGCGTCCGGCTTGAAGGTCGTACACCACTTCGAGCCTCACCGGCGAATCCTCTGAAGCGGACTCAATATCGGCAGCGCGAAGCGCGTATCCATCAAATGCGGAATTGTCGGTTAGGGGAACATCGTGCTCCGCCAGAACATTCTCAGCAGCCACCATCCCCATGCATTCGTCGAGCGGCACATGCGTCGTCTGGAGCGGGTCGAATTCGCGCAATATGCGTTCGGCCGCCTCATCAACGCTCAACATGGTTGCGATCGCCGTCATCGTTGCACCATATGTTTCCCGGTCGAACTTGGAGGGGATTCCACGCGAATTATGGCAACGAATCGAGTATAGGTGATCGAAGTCAGGCCATCGCCGGAACGGCCGCCGTGACGGGAGTGGAAACGATTTACCGGCGACGGCGGGACGGCGATTCGCCGATCAGCGATCGGGCGTCCGGCTGCCGGCTTCGCGCGCGAAGCTCCGCTCACGCGATCTGAGCGTCCACAGGACCACCGATGTTTCGAGAATCTCTGCCCCTCCAACGGCAAGCCCGATGGCCACCAGGACGGGCTGATGCAAGATCCAACCCGCCGCCAGCCCAGCAAGGGCAAACCCAATAAAGAACAGCCGCAGTCCGCTCGCGTAAATGGCAGGCTTTTCACGGTCACCGTTCGGCGCGCGTCCCATTCGGGCGATCCGTCTCGCACCGAAGACGCCGACAACAACGCCCATCCCGCCTAGGATCGCCGCTGGGTAGATGCGCCAGGAAGCGTCCACGATCGATTCCATGATTCGCCCTTTCGTGAGGCAACGGTTCCCAGGCGATCCCGTCGATCAAGGTAACCACCCAGCACGTTCAGCATCGCCATAAGTATCTGCCGCTTCCACGCCACCCGCTGCCTGCTGCTGCCAATCGATACATCGCCCGGGTGTGCAGCCGACACGGCCGGGGCCAACGCTGGCGGCAAGCGTTCAGATCGGAGATCGTTCGTGGAAGCGTCAGCTAAAACTCCTACGACCGGCGCTCCGCTTATTTGCGAGGTGTTCTTAGCGGCACCCTCGCCGCTTTACTGGTTCCTCTCTCAAGGTGATGCCCAGCACGACGGGTCTCCGGTCTTAATTGAATTCAACCCTTCATCAACAGTGGGCGCCGCAGCGGCTGAGATTCGCCGGAACCCTCGAGATCCCCCTAGTGGTGATCCGAGCTCGAGTAATGAGCGGAGAGAAGGTCCTCTCCCCAATCGTGCTCGAAATCGCGCAACACCGAGTGGATGTGATTGCCTTCGTTCTGCGTGTTGTCGTATTCGATCATGAATTTGGGCCCGATCACCGAGTAGTAGTGCTGCCGGCCTCGCGATTCAGGTCCCGCCCAGGCAAATGTGACGGTTTCAAGCCCCGCAGATTCAATCCGCCGCCATTCATTCACGGCCACGTCCTCGGCGGCGCGGCTTACGTAATGCCGAATCAGCCTCACGAGCCGTTCCCGCCCCACTCCCGACATCGACGAAAACGGAAGGCCGGTGAGCGGCATGGTCGCGTCCACCCGCCGGAAATTCATGGTGAGGATTTCATCCGGCGCGGCCGGATCGACGATCGCCCGTTCCTTGGCAGGGTCGTCGAGACTTGAGAGCAGTTCTCGCGCAAGGTCCTCCTCATCCGAAAGTATCCTGAGGCCTTTGGTCGGGCCATGCCGGACTTCAGCGGGATTTGCGCCGAAAAACATAGGCAGTGGCGAAACGACCTCGCGGTCGATGATGGCAAATTGGATTCCAATATGATGCCCGCCGGCTCTCCACGCCCACGGTTCGTCACCCGCGGGATCGCCGAAAACGGTGAAGTAATAGCGCTCCGGATCGCGAGCGAAGTCGCTGACAAAGTTCTCGATCGACTCCCATTCCCTGAGCGTGTCTTCGTGATCGATTATCCGCTTCGCCTGATCGGACGCCCGAGCGCTGAGGCCGCTGGTCATCAATTGCAAAGCAGCATTCCGCTGCGGCCGTGTCATGTCTCTCAGCGGCAGTCCGTTGCGCACCAGCAGTTCACCCGGCAACGGTTTCAATCGATCCGAACCACCGCCGTCCGAGTCACCGCTGGTGCTTAAGGGAATTTTGCGGTCTGGCAGGAAGCTCCACTGGTACCGCTCATCGTCGTCGAGGTCGAAAGTAGCGGACTCACGCTGCCGCGCGCCTAGCGAGTCAAGAAATCGCATGGCGGCGTCGCGCATTTTGCTCGCGGTTGCAGGCGCGTGGTGAGCCGTGGCTAAATTAGTGGGCAAATGGGTACTCCTTCAACACCAAGATAGTGGAAGAAGGACCGCGGCGAAATAAACTTGCAAGGCCCTAAACCGGTTTGATTTATGCAGTCTTCGGGGCCTGTCATTGGTAAAGGACGGATTCAACGATGATGACGGCGGGAAACCAAAAACCCATCCGGGTCGGCGTCGTTGGTGTGAGTCGAGGTATGGCACATGCAACCCAGGCGCCGACGGTCGGGATGCAGCTCGTCGCGATTTGTGACACGCATGAAAATGCGCTGCGCAAGGCCGGTGAGACGCTAAAGGTTTCGACCTACACCGATTACGACGACTTCCTCGCCCACGACATGGACGCCGTGGTGCTCGCCAACTTCTTTCATCAGCACGCGCCCTTCGCGATCAAGGCCCTCCGGTCTGGCAAACACGTAATGTCCGAGATCACGGCTTGCAAGACAATCGGCGAAGCCGTCGCGCTTGTACGGGCGGTAGAAGACTCCGACAAGGTTTACATGCTCGCCGAAAACTACATCTACTTCGCGTACGTCCAGGAAATGCGCCGTCTCTACCAGTCAGGTGAGATTGGTGAAATGCAGTTCGGGGAAGGGGAATATATGAGTCCCTGGACTGCCGACGCGTGGACCCGGCTTTCCCCGGGAATGGATCATTGGCGCAATCAGATGCCATCGACCTACTACTGCACGCACGCCCTCGGGCCGCTCATGTACATCACCGACACGATGCCCGTCAGCGTAAACGCCCAATCGATTCCCAAATTCGAAAGTGATGCGGAAAATCTCCACGTTCGCCGCTCAGACATGGCGTCGGTGCGGGTGTGCCGGATGGACAACGAGTCCGTGATTTCACTCAACGGTCATTGGCTGCGTGGACACGGGATCTGGTACCGCGTGCATGGAACACGCGGTCTCATGGAAAACCTGAGGGAGCTGGGCCGGCAGGACCGAATCCGCATAGTGCATGAGGCCTGGGACATGCATGACGGTGACGTACAGGAAAGGGTCTACTTGCCGGAGTTTCCGATGCTGAGTGACTTGGCGCAAAATGCCAGCCACCACGGAGGCGATCTGTTTACGAACTACTATTTTGCGGAAGCCATCAGAGAGAGCAAGCAGCCGTGGCTGGACGTGCACAAGGGCGTAACGATGTCCATGGTGGAGATTCAAGGCTGGCGTTCCTGTCTCGCCGACGGGGCTCCATTCGAAATTCCAGACCTGCGGATTGAAGCGAACCTAAAGCGTTACGAAGATGACGAGTGGTCCCCATATCCCGAGGATCGCGGGCCGGGCCAGCCGCCGCCCAGCATCCGGGGCAATGTGGAGCCTTCCGCCGAAAAGGTCGCGGCGGCTCGTAAGGTCTGGCAAGAGACCGGTTACGAAACAGACTACGGGCTTCACTGAACCCGCCTGAAGGTCACGTTAAGGGGATGTAGAGCGCTGAGGACGACCCCGACGACGGGTGAGCTGATCTGGGGCTAATCTCCGATCTACATGACTAACGATATGCTTGAGCACACCGTCGGTTATCCGATAATGGTGCTTGTACGATCCTCGGTAGCTCAATGGTAGAGCGGACGGCTGTTAACCGTATTGTTGCAGGTTCAAGTCCTGCCCGAGGAGCCGCATCGGTGGCCCAAAGCGTGAGAGGCACTTAGTCGCGTTTGGTCTGCCCTTCGCGATCGTCGGCTCCTCGTAAACCTCCAGGGCTATCTCACGATCCGTGATCTCCAATCGGTTCACAATCAGCTTTACGAATTCCTTCCGCTCGTAGGGCCGTAAACTCCCGTAGACCGCTGAAAAGTCGGAGAGCGCGACCATCAATGACTGCTCGCTGAACGTTGGCATGGCTGGCGACCCCAGCAACGCCGATCGCTCGAAGGGAGGCCCCTATCGACTCCCTAACGTGAGCCCTGGGTACAAAGACTCGGGGCAGGTCACCCTTGATGACGTTTCGTCTGGCGATCTTCACGCCGTCGGCGAGTGCGTAACTGATGCTTTCCATCAGCTGGCCTCCTTCATGGTCTCGAGCTCATAGTCGGGCTCGTCCTCGTCCTTGTGCTGCGCTAGTTGGCCACCTAGGGACAGGAACACGTCGTCGAGTGTCGGTCGACGCAACCCTGCATTCCGCAGTCTGACCCCCTCGAACTCGAGGGAGCTGAGCGCCCTGGTGAGGGTTTGGGTGCCACCCGAGATGGGCGCGGTATAGGTTAGTATCCGGGTCTCCAGTTTCCTTAGTTCGGGGAGTCAATTGGGGAGATGAGACTGACGACCAAGGGCATTGCCTTGTTCGGCGCTCTGACGGTGTTCCTGGTGCTTCTTCACGCCGCCGAAGAGATTGCGCGCGGCGAGGCCGCCCAGAATTACGCGGGCGTCGGAGTCGGAGCGGCCGTCCTTGGCTTAATCCTGCTGATGGTCCTTTTCATCTTCGGCATCGGATGGACTTGGAAAGAGCGTAAGCTCGGCTACGTGATTGTTCTCGTGGGGGGCGCCGTTGCCTTCTTGCGGGCCCTCGCCCAGATCCTCGGCTTGGGCACGACGGATCTGGAGGCCGTCTTCGCTGCCTACACCACCGAGGCCGTAGGCGTCTTCTTCGTCTTCGTCTACCTGGCCATTGCCCTGACGAGCCTGATGGCCCTCTTCCTGTCCATCTACGCCTTAGCCGTACGCAAGCAGCAATAGGAGGACCCTCTCCTCTCTCACCGCCAAGGAGGCCGGGCTGTGGTACCACAAAACGCCGTCCGCCGGACCGTCAGGCGGCCAGACACTCATACTCGTCATGCGGCCCGCCGGCGACTCCAGCTTCGATTGCGTCGAGCAACTGCCCCTCCATTGCGGCGAGCGCCTCAACGTGCCTTGCCATGTCCAATCCCGGAACCCTGTTCATTGGATTGAGGAGCCCGGGTTGACTAATCGCGACCATCGAAAGGAGGCAATTATGGAAGGCGTCGCCACCCACGAAAATTCACGGTCCCGCGTTCACCGGCTGCGCTGGTGGACGCTCGTGGTTGTTTCGGTCACAGTTCTGCTAGCAACTATCGACGAAACGATCGTCAACGTGGCGATCCCATCGCTCCAACGAGACCTAGGATCGTCGGCCTCATCGCTGCAATGGATAGTAAACGCGTACATACTGGTCTTCGGCGGCTTGCTCTTAACGATGGGCGGCGTCGGTGACCGATTCGGACGGGCCCGAATGCTGCGTCTTGGGCTCGGAGTCTTTGCTTTGGCTTCGTTGGGCGCCGCGCTGTCGCAATCTTCGGAGCAGCTGATTATCGCCCGGGCAATCATGGGAGTGGGCGGAGCGATGATGATGCCGGCGACCCTCGCCGTCATCGTGAACGTGTTCGAAGAAAAGGAGCTGCCAAGAGCGATCGCGGTTTGGGCGATGATGGCAGGGGTCGGCGTCGCCCTGGGACCCATTCTTGGAGGGGCTCTGCTCAATTTCTTCTACTGGGGGTCGGTGTTTCTGGTGAACCTGCCGGTCGCCGGGATCGCGATCGTAGCAAGCCTCTTCCTCGTACCGGATAGCCGCGACCCAGATAGTAAGCCACTTGACATTCCGGGCGCCCTGTTATCGATGGGGTCGGTCTCTGCGCTGATCTTCGCCATCATCCAGGGCCCCGTGTGGGGCGCCGCGTCGCCGCAGCGATTGTCTTGGGCGTGGGTTTCGTCGTGCGCGAGCGGACGGCCGCCTACCCGTTGCTGGACCTTGCGCTGTTCCGGCTGCCGCGCTTTTCGACTGGAGTAGCGGCGGTCAGTGTGGCGTTCTTCTCGGTCACAGGCTTCATTTTCGGCTTCACGCAGTACCTCCAGTTCGTTCAGGGATACAGTCCGCTGGCCGCGGGAATTCGATTCCTGCCTATAGCGGCAGGCTTCACCGTTGGAGCCATCGCCAGCGAGGAGTTGGCGCGCCGCTTCGGCACCACCAAAGTCGTGGCAGGTGGACTGCTTATCATGACGGCTGCGATGCCGCTCGTCCTCCTCTGGGAGACGGATACTTCCTACCTGGTGATCGGGCCCGTGGTGGCTGTCATCGCGCTGGGCGTGGGTTTGGTTTTCGCTCCGGCAGCCGAAGCGGTCATGGGCGCGGTTGAGTCGGCGAGGGCGGGAATTGGGTCAGCGATGAACGACATGACCCAAATGCTGGCGGGCGCATTCAGTATCGCCGTAGTCGGATCCGTGATGTTTGCGGTTTACGCCGCCAGGCTCGGCGACGCCGCGGCATCGCTACCCGCCGAGGCGAGAGAGGTCGTCCGAGATTCAATCGGGGCGGCGGTTCAACTGGCGGCGTCGCTGCCGCAAGAAGAGGCACTCGCCCTATCCACCGCGGCGAAGTCGGCGTTCACCGACGCGCTGGGTCTGGCGTTATTGATCGGCGCGGCGTTCTCGTTAGTCGGCCTGCTGATCGTTGTTCGGTTCATGCCGGCGCGCGGCACTAGCGTGAGCGAGAGTGACGAGAGCAATTCGCAAGAGCTAGAGCCGGAAGGACCGCTCTCACCAGTTGGCGAGCTCTCAGGCGTAGGAGGTGGCGTTTAAGACTTCAATGCATGGATGGAAGTTTGCAGAGCAGAGAAAAGTAAGAGGCATCTTAGTTATAGAGACAGTGAGAGGTTGTGATATGCAATCGAACACCGTTCGGAGCCGATATTCAGACTCAAAGGCAATGAGGACTGCCGGCAGAGTAGTCAGAACGCTTGCCTCAATCCATCCCCGGTTGGCGAGCCTCGTGGTGAATAGGCTCTTCTATATGCCATTCTCAAGGCCGCCCTCGGCAGCCGAGCAGCGTGCTCTCTCGAACTCGGAGCGAATGTCGCTTCCCTTCCGGGGGAGCGACCTTGCGGCCTACGCTTGGGGAGCCGGACCCACTGTCATCCTCCTACATGGATGGGCGTCGAACGCGGGTTCGATGCATCACTTCGTCGCGCCGCTGCAGGAGGCTGGATTCCGGGTTTTTGCCTTCGACGCACCGGCTCATGGTGCCTCGCCAGGAAGGATGACCGATGCAGTGCAGTACGGAGAAGCCATTAGAGTGGCCATCGAGCAGAACAACCCCGTGGACGGTGTGATCGCCCATTCCTTCGGCGCCACCTCTATGCTGCAGCTGCTGGCCGAACAGCCGGGCTTAGACATCAAGGCCGCCGTTGCCAACAACCCGCCAGCGCAGCTGAGCATATTGATCGACATATTCGCCGATATGCTCAAACTCCCTGAAAGCGTGTTGAACGGCCTGCGACGAAACATCCAATCTCGAGTCGGACGTCCAGTCGAATATTTCTCGCTGAAGAGTCATATCCATTCGGTGACCACTTCCGGGATGGTAATAGCCGATCGGAATGACACTTTGGCAAGATTTGAGGATACGCAGTATCTCGCCTCGCAGTGGCCCGGGGCCCGCCTGCTAGTCACGGACGGGTTAGGCCACCAGGGAGCGCTTCGAGACTCCAGTGTGATCGAAGAGGTGGTCTCATTTATACGTGGGAAGACTTCGTCCCTCTCAGCCGCATAGTAGCGTTGTCGTTCTTTGACGATTTGACATACGAAGCAGGAACCCCTTGCATATCGCGTGTGAGGTTGGGATAGGCGAGTTGAATTCTTAGCGAATTGCGGCTCAGGCTCGTGGGAGATCTTGTCGCGAGCCGCCCACCGCTCCGTGGCGCGTGGGCCCCACAGGCCGGGTAACTCCGCTCGCAATGCGGGAACCAACGGCGTCGTAATGGACTGTGGTTCATTGGGCGCCCGAACCTTGACATGTGAAAAATAGGATCAGATAAATCGATTTCGGAGATGCCTGATGCCAGAGCCGCTGATCCAGATCAATAACCTCGTCAAGACCTACGAGACACCGGCCGGTCCCCTCGGCGTATTGCAGGGGATAGACCTGGAGATCGGAAGAGGGGATTTCATCGCCCTCGTTGGTCCATCGGGCGGCGGAAAGACCACATTTCTGAACATGACTACGGGCGTTGATCGACCGACGTCCGGCATGGTCGTCGTCGACGGTGTCGATGTCTCGACGACAAGCGAGCGCAGGCTAACGCGCTGGCGCGCGCGCAGCGTGGGTATCGTGTTCCAGTTCTTCCAGCTGCTTCCCACGCTGACCGTCCTGGAAAACGTGGTGATGCCCATGGACTTCGCCGGCGTTCACAGGCCGAAGGACCGACGCGACAAGGCCATGGAATTGCTGGAGCGTTTCGACGTTGCGGACCAGGCGCAAAAGACGCCGGACCTGCCCTCCGGTGGGCAGCAGCAGCGCGTTTCCATTGCCCGCGCACTGGCGAACGATCCCGTGCTTGTCATCGGCGATGAACCAACGGGCAACCTGGACGATATGAGTGCCGCCGTCGTCTTCGAGACTTTCTACGAGCTGCAAGAGCAGGGCCATACCGTCATCATCGTGACTCACGATCGACACGTTGTGCAAGACGTGCAAACCGTGCTGACGCTCCGGGACGGCCTCGTGGAGGCCACGTCTCTGGAAGCGGCTGCCGGGCGTCAGACCCGTGAGCAGCAAGCCATGCGTACGGCGGACCTGTAGGCGAGGAGAGCAGAAAGATGTTCAGATCACGATGGCGCAAGGTTTTCCGAGATGTGTGGGCGCGGAAGACCCGCACCGCCATGACTTCGATCGCCATATTCGTCGGTGTGTTAGGGGTGGTTACCCTCACGTCATCGGGCGACCTGCTTATTAGCCAGCTGAAACAGGATCTCAAAGAAGAAGAGCTGGCGATGCAGTCGGTATTCGTCTCGGCGCCCGGGGGTGCTCAACTTGAGAACGCGAGCTACCTGGAGGCATTGGAGGCATTCCCTGGAGTCAGACTGGTGGAGGGCCGCGCCGTACGGCCGTTGTCTTGGAAGCTGCCCGGCGACGCCAAGTTTGAGGACGGCTTCATCATTGCCGCGTGGGAGCCCTTCGAGCAGATCAGGCTGCAGCCAATGCACGTTACGGGCCAGGGCCGATACCCGTCGACCGGCCGGCACGAGATCGCCATCGAAAAGCGAATGGCGGACAAGCACGCGTTGAATGTCGGCGACCAGATCGTGTTGCGTGTCGTGGGCGGCGACGCTGGAGAGGAAGCCTGGACCATCTCCGGTATCGTCTTCACTCCCTATCCGTCATACACCGGAGCCGGAGCGTTCGGGCTGGTGGTTCCCAGTGACGCAAGCATATTCGCAACGTTTGAGGACACGCAGGCCATTGCGGGTTTCGTGGGCTTCAGCGTCTTTTATGTCCGCTACACCGACTTTCCAACTGCTAAGGAACAGTCGGACCGGTTCTATGCCTCGATCGCTCGAGACACCCCCTACGTACCGGTGTTCAACCTCATCGATGACCCGGCGGAAAGCTCCCAGATCACCGAGGTTGGGGAGATTACAGGCATTCTCAGCTTCCTCGGTGTAATCGCCATGGTCGTCTCCGGGCTGCTGGTGGTCAACATCATCAACAGCATCGTGGTGGAGCAAAAACGGCAGATTGGCGTGATGAAATCTCTGGGCGCCACACGGTGGGACAACTTCGTCATGTACGTCGGCATCGCAATGACGTATGGCGTGATCGGGACGATCCCCGGCGTTGTAGTTGGGTCCTACCTCGGCTTCCTGATGGCGCAAGCTATCGGCCAACCCTTCGGCGCCTTCATTGAAGGGTTCTCCCTATCCACCAGCGGCATCCTCATAGGAGTCGTGATGGGACTGGCCGTCCCCGTTGTGGCGGCGATCATCCCGGTCTTCCTCGGTACGCGCGTCACCATACTGGAGGCCATGACCGATGTGGGCATCTCGGGCAACTACGGCAAGGGCCTCTGGGCTCGGGCAATCAGTGTCATGCCTCTGCCGACGAATACCAAACAAGCCCTCAGTAACGTGACTCGCAAAAAAAGGCCGTTTGGCGTTGACCTGGCTGACGCTGACGCTGGCGGTTGCGGGATTTATGGGCATCTTCGCGGTGTTTGCTTCGATCAACGACAAGATCGGCGGACTATTTGATGCGTTTGGCTATGAAATAGTCGTCGTCCCCAATGAACGGCAGGACTTCGACCAGGTGAGCGCATTTATTTCGGACGGAGTGGACGGGATTAACCAGATATTCCCAGGAGTCACCGTGGCTGTGGAGCTCGAAGGCTATGTCGATCCGGACTTTAATACGAGTCAATTACAAATTCTCGGAATTGACCCCGCAACCGACTCGCTAGATCTTGATATCAAGGCCGGTGCGGCGTGGAAAGAGGATCCGGCACGCGTAGGCATCGTGCTGAGCCAAGGTGTGGCGGACCAAATAGACAAGGACGCCGGCGATACGGTGGTGCTCGTGGCACAGGGGGAGAGCGCCGAGTTCCCGATCATCGGTATTGCCTCGTTTGCCGCGGACCAGGGTTTCATGGAGTGGCAGGCTCTAGCCAGGCTGGTCGGGTCCACTCTCGCGTCAGGTGATCCGGCGCCCACGGCATTGTTTGTCCAGATGGCCGGAGAGGACCCTTCCGCCGACGAGGTTGATGACATCATCAAGGAAATTGACGAGGTCCTCCAATCCAACGGAATTTCCGCCGCTCTGGTCAACCAGGTTGCAGCCGCAGAAGAAATTGCACGATTGATCGCGATATTTGGTCTGATTTTTGAGAGCGCCGCAATCGTGATGATTGCCGTGGGCGCGATCGGGCTGCTATCCACGCTTTCGATGAGCGTATTTGAACGGCAAAGAGAGATCGGAGTAATGCGCTCCATCGGCGCCAGCTCGTTTACCGTGGCCAGCCAGTTCCTGACGGAGGGAATGCTGGTGGGCATCTCGGCATTTATCGTAGCGGCTCCGCTGAGCTATCTGCTGGGTCTGGGGCTAATTGAGAGCCTTGACATAACGATCGAAGGCATCGGATATGAACCGATCGCCCTGGTGATCGGCCTGATCGGCTTGATAGTGATTACCGTCCTCGCCAGCCTGGGGCCCTCGCTGGGCGCTGCCCGCAGGACGGTGTCGTCGATCCTCAGGTATCAGTGACGAAGACAACGAGGGACACGAGATGAACGACAACCTTGTCGGGCTTGAGAACGTCGAAAAGGTCTTCAAGACCAAGGCCGGCCCGTTTACTGCACTTCGTGGTGTTGATCTCCAGATCCAAGCAGGCGAGTTCGTCGCCATCGTGGGTCCGTCGGGAAGTGGAAAGAGTACCCTCATCAACATGATCACCGGCGTCGACCGGCCCACCTCGGGCGAGGTGCACGTGGCGGGCGAGCGACTGACCGGGATGAGCGAGAACAAGGTCGCCAAGTGGCGTGGCAGCAACGTGGGCGTCGTATTCCAGTTCTTCCAGCTATTGCCGACCTTGACCGTGCTGGAGAACGTGATGATGCCGATGCACTATTGCCGCACATACAAGGGCCAGAGGCGCGAGCGCGCCTTGGAGATGCTGGAGCTTGTCAAGGTGCCAGAGACCGCCGACAGCTACCCCAGCCAGATCTCGGGCGGCCAGCAGCAGCGGTCGGCTATTGCGCGGGCGCTGGTCAACGACCCCAAATTGCTCGTGGGGGATGAGCCGACAGGCAACTTGGACACGATCTCGGCGGGCCTGGTGTTCGAGCTTTTCGAGGAGCTTGTACGGCAGGGCAAGACGATCGTCATGGTGACCCACGACCGCGAGCTTGCCAGCCGGATTCCGCGAGTAGAAGAGGTGCGCGACGGGCGCATTGTCGGCGCCGGGGAGGTTGACGCCCGGCTTGTGGCCGGAGACTGAATGAGTCAATCGCTACCATTAGCCTTTGCCATTCACGCGTCGGGCACCAAAGGATAGCCACCGAATATCAGAAGGCAGGATCAATGAAGATTACGCAGCGAGTCGAAGGCGATGTAACCGTGTTCGTGCCGGACGGGCGGATCGACACAATTGCCGCCGACGAGATGGATCAGGCCCTGCAGGCCGCCGTGACGGGAGGCAGCCACAAGATCGTTGTGGACATGTCCGGGGTGGAGTACATCAGCAGTAACGGTTTGCGCTCTCTCGCCGCCGTGCTCGTCAAGAGCAGGGCAGAGGGAGGCGACATGAAGCTCGCCGCTCTGAACGAGAGGGTGACCCGTGTATTCAATATCATCGGGTTTGACCTTCTTATGTCGGTCCACGACACGCCCGAGGCCGCCGTTGCCGATTTCTCGTCGAGCACCGCCACCTAGCCCGGCCCTTCCCACGTAGGGGAACGTAGGACTTTCTTCCCGCCGGTGTATGTCTTTTGCGCCATCTCGTGTGTTGAAACCTCGTGAGTCACACCTAGTCATGCAGGATGAATTGCGCGTCGAGGCCACCATCGAGAATGTGCGCAGGATCTCGGACTTCGTTCGAGAAGTTGGGCATCGCGTGCCGTTGACGGACGATACGCTTTTTGACATCGATCTCGCGGTGGAAGAGGCGTCGACCAACATCGTACGCCACGCCTACGGGCCCGATCATGGGGGGAGATACTAGTGCGGGTAGAGGCCGCAGATGACGCGGTATACATAACGCTCACTGACTGGGGCCTTCCCTTCGATCCAGATAGCGTGAGGCCTTTCGACGTTGACGCGCCGGTTGAGGCGCGTGCCAGGGGCGGGATGGGGCTGCGCATTATTGACTGGCTGATGGATGATGTAGCGCGTGAGACGGCGTCGTCATTCGGCGGACCGAACGTATTGGTGCTTTCCAAACATGCTGAGCATCGACGTGCGCGCTAGATACAGACTGGCCATTGAGGCGCAAGGACCGAAGCGGAATCGCTTCCCAGGACTATCCCACTGATATCGATGAGATCGCTCCTCACCTCTCGGGTGTTCCAGGCTCAGGTATTTGTTGCTGCGTGTGTTGCGGCGGCGGTCCTGAGTCTGGCGTGCACTGGCGGCGAAGGCGATCCCGAGAAACTTGTGATCAGGCTCCACGACTCGCAGTTTGAGTCAGGGTGGCTCAACAACGCCATCGCCAAATTCATCATCGAGGAGGGGTATGGCTACGCCGTCGAGTCAGTAGTCGAGAGCACTCCACAGATGCAGGTCGCTCTTCCCGTCGGCGACATCGACGTCAACCTGGAGGGATGGCAGCAGAACATCAGCGAGTGGTACGAGGAGGAAATAGCCAAGGGGACCGTACTCAACCTGGGCGTGATCTACGAGGCCAGCTCACAGGTCTTCGTTATCCCAAGCTGGGTGGCCCAGGACTACAACATAAGGACGGTCCCCGACATGAAAGATCATTGGGAGCTGTTCACAGATCCGCAGGACCCATCGAAAGGGGCCTTCTACAACTGTATCGCCGGTTGGGAATGCGCCAAGATCAATAAGATCAAGCTAGACGCCTATGGACCCAGTGAGTACTACAACGCGGTATCGCCGGCCTCGTCGGCAGCTCTGGACGCGGCGCTAGCCGACCCGCAGAAAGCGCGCCGGCCCGTTTTCGGCTACTACTGGACGCCAACGGCGCTCATGGCGACCTATGACTGGTACGTTCTAGAAGAGCCACCGTACAGCGACGAATGCTGGAGCCAGGTGTTGCGCGCAGCGGAGAGCGATGGCAGTTCGTCGTCCGCGCCAGCCTGTGCTTATGAGTCTATCTCGATTGACAAGCTGGCCCATGCTGGGTTGCGGAGCAAAGCGCCGGAGGTGTTTACCATGATCGACAAGATGATGGTTGGGCTGGAGCCTCTAAACATCACCGTCGCTTGGGCCGTTCAAAACGCCGTCGAGGACTGGGAGCGGGCGGCGATCTACTATTTGCGAAATAACGAAGACCGATGGCGGACCTGGGTCACGCCGGATGCGTATGACAAGATCAAGGCAGCCCTTGAGAAGTCCAGCTAGGTCCCGGCGCGTGGGACGGCCGACAGTCCATCGGACGCTGCGAAAAACCGTCAGCCTGCTATCCAACTCATGGCATTCGACTCCATTTCAGTTGTGCAACCCCTTCTAAAACGCATACCTTTGCCGTCCGCAAAGATCCTGGTAGTGGCGGCACTGTTCGGCGGGGCCGCACTGGCTGTCGTCGTGGCCGGTCTGACTATCCCCATTCCTGGCACCGGCGTTGTCACTGACCCGCGCGAGATATTTACGACCACCGGGGCGGCCCTCACGGGCCCTTTTGGAGGCGTACTTATCGGCATACTGGCCGGAATTCGCGAGCCGGGTGGCATTGCGCTGGCCAGCCTTCTGGCGCATATTTCCGGTGGGCTCTGGATGGGTATCTCATATAAGAAGCTAGTCCACGAACACACACAGATGCCTCTGAGCATCCTCGGATGGGCCGCCATTGTCCTGGCCTACTATTACGTTATTGTCATTCCTGGCTTTGTCATCGGGTTGGATCTGTTTTATCCGGCTATCTTTGCTGAAGAGTACGGGGAAGGGGCGTCACTTTTTCGAGCATATGCCGAACTTGGGATAGGCTATGGCGAACGAGGGGCGGGCGTCCTGCCGGAAGCCTTGCTTACGACCCTAATAACCACACTTGCATATCTGGCGCTGCTGCGACGGTACCGGCGTCCGCTGTGGTAGGGGTCAACGAATCCTCGATTGGACCGCGAATGACGCGTACCAAGTGAGTTCCCTCTGCTAAAGCGCTCCCTCGTCTGGAAACTGACCATTTGGTTTCTCCTTCTGTCCCTTCTTCCCATCGGGGTGATTGTGCTCTTTGTTCGGGCTTTACCCAAAAGGTGTGGAATTTAGTTAAAGGCGGTGTACCTTCCTGCTGAGTTTTAGGTGCCGGGCAAAGCCTGGCGCAGGAAGGAGGACACCGCCATGAGGAATGAGACCATTGGGGGCGATGCGCCGTCAAGCGCCGCCTACGAAGGGCTGGAGGCGTTCGTACGCCAGAAGGTCCAGGGCTTCATACAGGAGGTCTTGGAAGAGGAGGTGACGGCGCTACTGGGGCGCAGGCGCTGGCAACGGCGCCGAGGCGTCGACGAGGTCCCTGGCTACCGCAACGGGTACGGCAGGCTCAGGAAGCTGTCACTGACTTCGGGGACGGTTGAGGTGCGCCGGCCGCGGGTGCGGGGGCTGGAGGAGCGGTTTGAGAGCTGGATCCTGCCTTTGTTCAAGCGGCGCACGCGCGAGGTAGGAGAGCTGTTGCCGCAGCTCTATCTGCATGGGTTGGCGGAGGGTGACTTCGATCTGGCATTACGAGGTCTGCTGGGTGAAGGGGCGCCGCTGTCGGCATCGTCCATCGCGCGGCTGAAGGCGGGGTGGCTGGCCGAGTACGAGGCGTTCAAGAAGAGGTCGCTGCTGGACTCAGAGATCGTCTACCTGTGGGTTGACGGCGTCTACGTCAAGGCGGGCCTGGAGAAGGAGAAGGCGGCGTTACTGGTGGCCATAGGCGGGGTGCGCGACGGGCGCAAGCTGGTGCTTGCGGTGGAACCTGGCTACCGCGAGTCCAAGCAGAGCTGGGCCGGGATGCTGCGCGGTCTGAAGGAGAGGGGCATGAACTGCCCGTCCGTGGTCGTGGGAGACGGGCACCTGGGAATCTGGGGCGCGCTGGCAGAGGTGTTTCCGAAGGCAAAGGAGCAGCGCTGCTGGAACCACCGGATCGTAAACGTGCTGGACAAGCTGCCGAAGTCGCGGCAGGCGGAAGGCAAGCTGCTGCTGACCGCGATCCCCTACGCGCAGACCAGGGCGGAGGTAGAGCGGTTGAAGGGCAGGTTCCAGGACTGGTGCAAAGGGAAGGGGTTCGAAGGCGCCGCAGAGCTCATCGAGTACGACTGGGAACGCATGGGCACCTTTTATGACTTCCCCAAAGCCCACTGGAAACATCTGCGCACCACCAACATCATCGAGTCGCCGTTTGCCGCGGTGCGGTTGCGGACGGCCGCGGCCAAGCGTTACAAAAAGGTCGCCAATGCCACCGCGGTGATCTGGAAGACCCTGATGGTGGCGGAATCGCGATTCCGGCGCCTCGATGCGCCGCATCTGGTGGCCGAAGTCGCGGAAGGAGCCGTCTTCGTCGACGGGGAGCGTTTTTTGAAGAGCAGGAGAGAAAAGGTCGCCGCCTGAGGCTATTTACACACCTTTAGGGGGAACCCCCTTTGTTCGGCAGGACGTGTCAGAGGAGCTGACCAATCTGGCGAAGGAAGACACCGGCAGCCAGGTTGCGTTGTTGGCCAAAGAGATATCGTCGTCGATCGGCGACCGGCAACTGCAGGAGCTGATCGCAGACGCGACCAACGAGACACAGGTCGCGTTTCTGATCGCTGAGGACGGGGCGTACGTGGCCCACGGCAACGAGGGCAGAGTGGGCGGCGTCATGTCGGACAGCTTCTCGGAGGAAGTGGTACGGCACGTCCTTGGGGGAACGCATGGTGTGGTGGTCGAGGAGGGCACGGGACGTTTGGTCGGATTCTCCACCGTGCCGGCGGCGTTCACCAAAGCCGTTCTGGCGGTGGATGAATCGGTTGTATCCGCACCGATGCTGAGGATCGAGAGGTCGGCGATAGTCCAACTGGTTGTCAGCTTGCTCGTAATTAACGGGGCGATCGGGATGGCCGTCTGGGTGGTTTTTAGGCCTATCCAGCGACTGACCAGGGCGGCAGAGGAAGTGGGTGCCGGCAACCTGGACATTCATATAGACCCTACCGACATGGAGGGCGAGCTGGAGGTCTTGACCAACGCGTTCAATCAGATGACTACACAGGTGTCTGGCCGAACGCGGGAGCTGAAGAAGCTGGAGGAGCTAGGGCGCGCGATCCTCAACAGTCCTCCCGACGCGTCGGCTCTACCCGAAGTCCTCGGTAAGCATGTTCCCCTTATGTTTCCCGATAGCGAAATAGAGATCCGAATTTTTCCCGATCAGACACTCCTTCGCCATCCAGATGATAGGCAACCGGTCGCAGCGTCGGCCTGGGAGTGGGTGGCCCGGCAGTCTGAGGCGCAGCACATTCCATCGGGAGAACAACCGCCCTGGGACACGCAGGCAGCAGACGATGCCCTGGTGGTGGCGCCCATTCTCGCCATGGATACGCAGGAGCCAAGAGGCGGAATCCATCTGTCGCTACCAGGTGACGCACATGACGCTTCGAGCCTGCTGCCGGCCGTCCAGTCCCTTGCGGCGCAAGTTGCCTCGGCGCTTAACGGGGCCAAAGTCTACGCCCAGCAGCTAGCCCACGAGAGCGTCTCTCGAGAGCTCGCGCTCGCCGGGCAAATACAGGCGAATTTTCTTCCCGACGCCCTGCCTGAGGTTCCTGGATGGCAGCTGGCGGCAATGCTTCAGCCGGCCAGAGAGACGTCAGGAGACTTCTACGACTGCATTCCGCTGCCGAGCGGGCGGTTAGGAATACTCATCGCTGATGTGGCCGACAAAGGGATGGGGGCAGCCCTGTTCATGGCCCTTAGTCGCACCCTCCTCCGGACTTATGCCGTAGAGTACGATGCGCACCCCGAGCTTGCGCTCGGCGCCGCCAATCGCCGGATCCTGGCTGATACGCATGCCGGCCTGTTCGTCACGGTCTTCTATGGTGTCCTCGATCCAACCTCAAGAGAGCTAACGTACTCTAATGCCGGGCACAACCCCCCTTATCTCGTTAGCGCCCAAGACGGCAACATGATCAGAGAGCTGGATAGAACGGGCGTGCCCCTGGGCATACTCGAGGGCGGGACATGGGAACAGAGGATTGTGCAGCTAGCGCCTGACGACGTTCTGCTTCTGTATACAGACGGCATTACCGAGGCACAGAACGCCCAAAAGGCGTTCTTCGACGAAGAAAGGCTGCAAGAGATTATTCGCGCCAACCTGGGGCGTTCAGCTCAGGACATACAAGCTAGCGTGATTGCGCAGGTCGCTGACTTCGTGGGCAATGCTCCCCAGTCTGACGACATAACCTTGATGGTCGTCGTCTGCGGCTCCGCAAAAGGGGGTTGAAGCAGGTAGGCGAGTTCGGGCCGGGATCTGGCTGGCTCTAGCCTCAAGAGATCTCTACCGGAGTTCTGTCAGATTTCTGAGCCTGCTGTTGCAGGATCGCATTTTGCATGACACGCCAAGGAGAATCTAGCGAGGCGTGCGCACTGCAGATCGACTGCGACGACGAAGCGCCCGTTAGTAGAACCGTTTGGATGTCTGTTCTCCTCTTCTCTGCATCCGATACGATTCTGTGACGGTCCAAGATTAGGAGGATGAACGAGACCTGTCACTAGCAGAAGGCGCCATGCGCCTAGCGAAACACGCCACCTTTTGACTCGTGAAGCTTGCCGTCACCGGCTTCTGTTTGGGACAGTCCGGACTCTGTCTTGGACCTGAACCTCATCAAGCGGTAAGACAGGCAGTGATGGACGGAAAGATCTCGAAGAGCCTCCTCCTTCTTGAGACCTCGAAGTTGGCGCAATTAGACGTTCCTTCGCGTTCTGGGAATTTCGGGGGCTGCAGGATCGCGCAGGGTCACGAAACCCCTGCCACTCTTTGAGTGGTATTACTCAGATCTAGTAAGTCGGGGCGAGAGGACTTGTGCTGGCAACACTAGTAGGTGGTAACCGGTACCCGTACGGCAAGGCCCGGAACGAGATCATTCCCACGCGTTGTGCACTTATCTCGTCGCGGTCAGGACGCAGGCCGTATTCATTACGCCCGCCAGCCCCTGACTATCAGCTGGCAACTAGAACCACCTTGCCAGCGTGTCCACCGCGCTCTAGCAGCTCGTGAGCACGAGCCGCCTCAACCAACGGAATGCGTTCCGCCACCACCGGCTTGATCGTGCCCGCTGCCAGAAGTGCGAGGAGCTCCGTGAGCGTTTCGCGGTACAAGGCGTTGTGCGTCTGAGCAAACTTCACGACGTCCGAGTCTAACGGCGCCCGCCTACTGCCCGGAATGAGCTTGAGCAGGAAAACCGCCAACAGGCTGAGGGGAATGACCCGCATGCCTGCCTTGGATGTCGCGGCCACGCCGAACCACACCAGCCGCCCCCCTTTGCGCAGGGCTCGATATGAACGCCAGAGTTGTCGCGCGCCGCCGATCGGGTCGAACACGGCATCAACCCCGTCGCCGGTCAGAGTGCGGATGCGCTCGACGAAGTCCTCGGTGCGGTAGTCAATCGGCCTGGCTCCGAGTGCAGACACCAGATCGTGGTTGTGCTTGGACGCCGTGCCGTACATCTCCAGCCCGGCCAGCTTGCCGAGCTGGAGCAGAGCGGTCCCAACGCCTCCCGCCGCACCGTGGACCAGGATCCGCTCGCCGCTCTGCACGCTAGCGGTTCGGTGCATCGCCAGGTGCGCGGTGAGGTAGTTCGCCACCAGGCAGACGGCCTCGGCAGAATCCAGGCCCGAGGGGACGCTCACCAACTCGCTGGCGGGCAGGCAGATGGACTCCGCATAGCAGCCGCCCCAGGTCATGCCGGCGACCGTCTGCCCCGGCTCAACGGTTGACACCCCCTCGCCCAGCGTGTCGACCACCCCAACGATGTCCCCGCCCAGGGTGAACGGCGTGCGCGGAAACCCGGGGAACCAACGTGCGCGGATCATGAGATCGACGGCGGAGACTCCGGCGGCCAGGATTTTCACCCTAGCCTCGCCTGGCTGCGGTTCAGGAAGATCCTCTTCCACGACCTGCAGAACGTCCGGCCCGCCACGCCTCTGGACGACAAGACGCTTGTATTTCACGCAAGACCTCCTCTTCCACATTTTTGAGCCGCGATGGCGTAGAGGGCACCGCTCACTCCAAATACTACGAGGACAAGCGTCATAAGGCGCCCGGCGTCGGTCAGTGGATGGACCTCGCCAAAACCGACCGTTGTCAACGTGATGGCGACCATGAAAAGGGCATCGAGAAATGACCAACCCTCGATAACCTGGTAGGCGATGGTCGCGCCGGTTGAAACGTTGAACTCAAACTTGGAACCCGTTTGTGGCGACTTTCTGGAACCACTGGGGGAATCGAAGCGGACGGAATCCAGGCCTCTTGGTGCTTGAAGAACATCTAGTTGCGTAGCAACAAGCCAAGAACCGGGATCGTCGGGTTCCTTGAAATCAGCTCCGAGGTCATCGGCGATGATACGGGCGAGAACCACCGGGTCATCGAAGCACTGCACAGGCGTGGCCTGGAATTGCTCATACATGCCGGCCGCTCGATCACCGCCTGCAGTTTGGAAGTAGTGGAACTTTGGTCAGCGTTTCACCAAGCCTGCTGCGGTGAGAGCCGAAGAAATATGCGGACTCGTGGTGGACGTAAGTGCTTCTGCCTGTTGCAGCCTCCGTCAGAAAGAGCCAAAGATGCTCAGAACCTCGGACAGCAGATTCGATCTGAGGATCGCATTTGCCGCTCGGAATCCTTCCCGGAGTCGTGAAGGAATGAATGCCGGATTCGCCAAGCAGGCAACCGACTCCTTCTGCGAGTACATCCTCCTCGGCTGCGTGGCACAGGAAGACGTCAAACTGCTTCTCTTCGAACTCTGACTGTGAATTCATTGGCCGAATGTATTTTCGGGTCCCTGATTCCACGAAGAAGGCGGCAGCCCATCGAAGATCATATTCAGTCGCACATTGGCGTGGACGCTATTAGGAAATAGCGCTCAAGCCAAGCGTGGTCGCGATATCGCCTGAGCAGCCCGGACCGCGGACTACTTCAAGAGTCCCTTCGCGGAACAAAAAGCCCTTCGTAGAGGAGTTTGCGTGAAGTGTGTCAAGCGGGTCGCGAGAACGTGAGTGGGGATCGCGTGTGCATACGAGCGGCGCGATCCCGCGCAGCAACGGGCTGTGGCGCGTCATTAGATACTGGTGGTGGCGCCGCCGTCGACGGCGATAGCCGCACCTTGGATGTGACGGGCTTTCGGCGAGCAGAGGAAGGAGATGAGCTCGGCCACGTCTTCGGGCTCCCCAACGCGGCGAATACCGGACGACTCGATCTGCTGCCTCTCAAATTCATCGGGCGTGACGCCGGAGCGGCGGGCGCGATCCTCGAAGATCTGCTGGAGCCGTTTCGTGCGAGTCATTCCAGGATGAACGATGTTGACGTTGACGTCGTTACGCAACCCCTCAGCGGCGAGGGCCTTGCTGAAATTGGCCAAAGCGGCGTTGACCGCGCCGGCGATCATCTCGTCGGCGGCGGGCGTGCGGGCGCGGCTGCCGACGACGTTTACAACCGCGCCGTGGCTATCGGTGAGTAGCGGCCAGAAGAGCCTGCAAAGTCGCACAGCGGAATAGAATTTCAAAGCGAAGCCGTCTTCCCAGGTCTCGTCGGCGAGTTCGAGGAAGGCCCCGCCGCGCGCGGCACCGGCGCAGTTGACGAGTATGTCGACCGCGTCGAAGGCGTTGCGGGCGGCGGCGAATAGCGACTCGCATCCAGAGGCTGTCCGTAGGTCAGCGGCGTGGTGCTCAACGGGGCGGCCTGTCTCGTTCGCGATCCGAGCAGCGGCCTCAGCCAGGGTGGACTTTTGATGCGCGCAGATAAGGCAATCGGCGCCGTCGGAGATGAGGCGATGTGCGGTGGCGTAGCCGATTCCGCGGCTGCCCCCGGTGACAATAGCCACCTTGCCCGCGAGTTCCGCTGTCATCGCACGCTCCTTAATTACAAGCAAGATGCTGCAATTTCGTCGTTTGCCATCAGGATATAGGTTTGGGGTTGCGGCTAGCGCTAATGTGGCCAAGTTCCTATTGACAACCGTGTTGACCGCGCTGAGTCGGCGACGACCCGGCGCGTCTCGGCCCAATCAACTATTTCGCGAGGTGCCTACGTCAGCGTATTGGCTAGCGCATCGAGTGTCGGCGAAGGTCCGGAGTAGTAGGCGGGCGGCTTTGGCTCCAGCCAATCAACAATTTCGTCCTTGATGGCAAACGCGAAGAAATGGTTCCCTCTGGGGTTGTAGTGGCCGATGTAGTACCGGTCCACATATTCCTGGGGGCTGCATCCGAAAGAAGCGTAGTCTTCCACGTGCTTCTGAAGGCTGTCCACGTAAGCGATCTTATTGTCTTTGAGGAAGCGAACGAGTTCTTGATCGAAGCGTGTATCACCGCGGATCGCATTAGTCACCTGGTCGGAGGAGTAGCTGAGCAGGATCATCAGCTGGCGGCCTTCTGAAGTGGCGAACTCCTGAGCCTTTTTTAAGACGAAGAAGGTCGAACGGAGAGCGCAATTCTCAAGCAATTCGCTGGCGGTCAGTGACGTGGCCTCGGGCGTTGTGAAGTCTCCAGGGATATCGAGTGTTCCGGCTACATCCCGAAGAACGCGAATGTTCACGTCCGTTACGCCATTCGTGGCAAAAAGGGCTTGAACCTCGAAATCGTTGCGAAACGAATCGACTACGTGATCCTCATCGCACAGTTGATAGAGGGAGCTCGGCGTTCGATAGGGGTTGGGACGTTCCTCGAACTGACCGTTCTCTACTGATAGCCGCACATGGGCCCACGGATTTACGTGAAACATCGAAACGTCCCTGCCGGGCAGACCCTTCCTCACGACACTGCGCCAATTCTTGCCTATGTGAAGCCAGCGCCATTTGTAGATACTCCGGACGTGATCGTCGGACCAGATATTGAGGATCACGTTATCCGCTGAAGTGGCCTTAGATTCTTCCCGGACCATACGCAGATAGGCTTGATACACACCGTAACCACCGACGCCGAAGTTTCGTATTGGTTCTCCCAGGTGGGCCGCTAAATATTCTTGCCAGGTTTCACCATCACTGACCTGGTTGCATTCGGTGAAGCTGTCCCCGTAGGTGTTGATTCGGCAGGGCATATCGGCAAAGTTCAAGAGTCGACGCTCACCGGTGCCGCTGAAGCGGCTGATCGTATAACTGCCGTCCACTCCATCCTTCATGAAGTTGCTTCGATGCATATAACCCAGCTCGGGGTCGAACTCGGCCCAATTTGGGGCATCGGGGTCGAGAAACCTGTCCACAAGCTCATTTGTGAGCGTGAATTGCCTAAGAAATTCAGCGGAAGTTAACGGCAAATCGACGGCCCTCCCGATCCGAACGCGCTCCAGCAGTCAGCGGCGGGAAATGTAATTGATTGAATCAAAGCCACCGTTGAATTAAGCGGCGACCTGCCCGCAGGTAGCCGCGACGTGCAGGATAGCAACACTTATGGGGTGAACGGGGGCTGTAACACTGGGCTTCAGGTACGCGCCTCTTCACCCAGGGCGGCTACTCAATCTGTGATCGGTCCATCGGAGCCCACACTCGGAGACGATCCGGAGACTTCGCTGTTACCAAGAATCTCGCACTGAGCGCCGTGATGTTTCACGGAGACTATTGAGCGACCCTCGTTCAGCTATCGCCTGAAACCGTAAGCAAGGGCGGAAGCCACGCGCACAGCTTGCGAGATACGCGTCTCCCAAATGCTCGAATACGACCCCGAGCAATGTTCGTCAACTCTGTCTGCGAATAGGTTTTAGTCGGCCGGCCCGGATTGCTGCTGTGACGATCCGCGGCCGCTGGGCCCTTTTGGATGGAGCTTCGAGCGCGTATTCGGTGGCAGTGACGCTAGTTGGCGAGTGATCCCGACCCGGCGGTCCCAACGGGAATCCCGAAGCCGCGCGACGGTCAATGAGTTGCCGCGGCAAGCGCTTTCGATTCCAAGCCAGCTGCAAGGTGGCGGTAAGCTGGCCGAGGTAGTCTTCGCAGAGATCAGATCGATGCCCAAGAGCGCCGAAAAGCAGCGGGGGTTCAACAATGCGAATCGTGGATGCAAAAACCTGGGCCGTGGCCAATCCCCCGCCGCACTACGGAGGCACGTCCTGGGTCTTCCTGAAACTGACCACCGACGACGGCATTTCCGGTTACGGCGAGGCGTACGGCGTTCCCTTCGGTCCGGGCACGGTCCGCCTCCTCATCGAGGACGTCGTCCAACGCCACGTCATCGGCCGGAGCCCGTTCCAGATCGAGACCATATGGCGGCTGATCTACTCAAGCGGTTACGGCCAGCATCCGGAAATGACTATGGGAGGCGTCATGAGCGCCGTCGAGATCGCCTGCTGGGACATCATCGGCAAGGCGCTCGATCAGCCTGTTTACAATCTGCTGGGCGGCCAGGTCAACGAGAAGCTGCGCTCCTACACCTACCTGTATCCTCCCCACCCGACCGCCGGCGAGCTGGCCGTCACGGAACTCCACGGCGATCCCGAAGCCGCGCCCAAGCGGGCCGAGCACTACATCAGGCTGGGATTTACCGCAGTCGGGTACGACCCGGTTATGCCCATGGGGTCATTCGACCCGCGTCAGCTCTCGCTCGAGTCCCTGGATAACGCCGAGCTGGTCACCAGGAACATGCGCGAGGTCGCCGGCAGCCGCTGCGACCTCCTCATCAAGACCCACGGCCAGATGACCACTTCCAGCGCCATTCGCCTCGCCAGACGGCTCGAAAAGTTCGACCCGCTTTGGTTCGAAGAACCCACGCCGCCTGAGAACCGCGACGAGATGGCCCGCGTGGCCCGCTCAACCAGTATTCCAGTAGCCACCGGCGAGCGCCTGGTCAGCAAATATGAATTCGCCGACGTGCTTTCAAAGCAGGCTGCGTCAATCCTTCAGCCCGCGCTTGCCAGGGTCGGCGGGATCCTGGAGGCCAAGAAGATCGCCGGCATGGCCGAGGCCCACTACGCTCAGTTGGCCCCCCACCTCTACGCCGGCCCGATCGAGGCCGCCGCCAACATCCAGCTGGCGACGTGCACACCCAATTTTCTCATCCAGGAGAGCATCGAGACCTTCGGCGGCTTTTACGCGGAAATCGTGAAGAAGCAGATCCAGTGGCAGGACGGCTACATCATCCCGCCCACCGAGCCTGGCATCGGCGTCGAACTTGACGAAACGGTGGCTGACGCGCATCCATGCACCGAAGAGAGCGTTTTCCCCCCTCTGCACGACCGTCCCATCGTCCGCGAGCTCGAAGGCCGCTGACAAGGTCGACTCTCGTTAGCGTCCGCTGCGGCTGGGCTAGTCTTCGGAGCCCCAATGGTCAAGACCCATTGACGAAGAAGCGGCGCCACTTCGTCGGGTCAGGACAGCCTTGATCAACGGTCGCGCGGCCGCCCCTGATAGCGCGCGTTCGGCTCCTCAAGGATGGACCGCTGGCGATCGGTAAGGTCTGCTATTCCATCGGGGGTCGGGTAATCGCCCCACCAGCTCATTGAATGCGGACTGTACTTGTAGAAAATCGTCCGACGTTCGTGGCCGGCGGTCCAGGGAAGCGCTCCGTGAGCAAGCGCCTCAGTAAAAATAATGGCCGTTCCAGCCGCGCCGGTAACCTTCTCGACCGACGGATGCGACCGCGTAAGATCCTTCCAATCGGCGGGGAAGGCGAAATTGCTTTTGTGACTACCGGGTACGCACGCGAATCCGCCATCGCCCGGATTCACGTCGGCGAGGTTGTATGCCACGACGCACAGCCCGTTGTGAAATCGGCCATCGCTGAACTTAAAGTAGCTCGTCGGATTGAACGGAACGGCCCCGCCGTGCAGGGTCGCGCCAATCGGACTCAAGCCTGCGCGGATTATGTCAATGTAAGTGTGATCGAGCCGGAACTTCGGCTCAACAATCTCCTCGAGGAACGGCACGACTGACTCGCGGTCGACCAGGTCAATGTACGGCCGTCCCCAAGGGTGCACATCCAGGAATCGATAGGTGTCGGCGTCCGGCGGAACCTCGGCTGCGATGCGGTCGTCAAGGACGGCGTTCAGGCTGAGAAGCGCAGCCGCGTCCAGCGCGCCCGGAATCGTAATGTACCCGTTCAGATCGAACAGATATCGCTCATGCTCGTTCATAGAAATCCTAAGCTGCTAATGCTGACACGCCCCGACCGGCAGGGGATCCGCCGCGCGGGCCAGACGCTGGTCCATCCCGCATACGATCCTTCGAGCCTGCGGCGCGATCAGGATCCGGCGTCGCGACCGTCCAACTCCACAAACTCGAAATCGCGGAACTATATTTCCCGGCGGGGGCCACCTCCGTCAAGCTCTGCCCGCATTTCCGACATTACGATCACTCGATAGTGGCTGCGGTAGGAGTACAGAATGACCGCAGCCGAGTGGTTTCTTCGCACCCCGTTTCAGCCACCATGAGATCAAGCACATCGAGAGCATCTCACGCTTGCAGCTCGGGCGGTCTTCGCGGCTGGAACCTGGGCTCCGGCACATAGACTAGGGCCAGCTCAATGCCGCGACTGGTGCACAATCATGCGCTCTTCAAATGTGGCGCCTATTGCACATGCCTCGATGAGCGGAAGGATGCGCGGACATGGACTTCTGGACCGGCGATCTGAACTATTTGGCGGTTGTGGTGACGGTAGCGATCCCGATTGCGCTCGGAACCTGGTGGTACATGCCTCGGGTCGGCCTGGGCGACGTGTGGATGAGACTGATTGCCACCACGAGAGAAGAGCTCGATTCGCGTGGCGGCCGGGC